>CAIYLG010000048.1 GCA_903927025.1 uncultured Armatimonadota bacterium | reverse complement strand
TTCTCGGAGTTCTACAACAACCGTCGTCCTCACTCGGCACTCGGAGGGCTCTCTCCCGCGACCTATAAGGCAAATCTAAAGACTAAAATGGAGGCAGAGGCACTAACACTCTAGGTGGGTCAGAATCCGGGGACTAGTCACTGCGTCGGTGCCCACCACCTAAAGCCTACGTTTCGTAAATGGTCATACTGAAGCCAAGAGGCAGATGCGAACATAAAGATCTTCATCGAACTCTTTGATCTGTCGGTGAGAACATCTCTCGCGAGTTCGTTGACGTAGTGCTCCATGTGCTCACCATCCTTGGCAAACTTGGTGCTGAGCAAATTCCATGCGCGCTGGTACGCGTCTCCGCTGGGTAAGGGCTCTCTAGTCCAACTCACACCGAATAGGGTCTCAGGTGCCTTCCAAATCAACCCACATTTAGATTCTGAGCGAGCTCGTGAAATCAAGCTTTCGATGGTCGCAGAGTGTCGTAAATAGTTCGATTGGCCATAGCTCAGAACAATAAGATATATTGCGGGTAGGAGGTGCATTCGCTATATTCCTACATTCGGGGAAAAGGCACCCGTCCAGAAGTAGTTTCCATTTGGTTTTGACTTGATATCAAGTGCTTCACCGATGAATCCATTCGGTCCATAGTTATCTGCCTGCCATAAGGTGTTTGAATATCCGAGTGCAAGGTGAGGCACCATCTGGTAATCGCTTTGCAAATCGCTCCAAGTGCCTCCAGTAATTGTACTTGCGGGTCCGCCGTATGAAGTGTAATCAGCGTGCCATGCCCATTGGCAATTATTGCTATTTGCCTTCGGACCTAGCGTAGCAATACCAATTCCAGCGGCCGCAAAGCCTGCCACAAAGTAGGGATTCGTACAAGCAGCGCTTGCCACAGATAGCAAACTGCTCATCTGTCCAGTCATGTATGACCATTCCGGACCAGGTTCAACCCACTGGCATGCGATCGTTCCTCCACCTTTCGCGACATGCGGAGTTGGAGTAGTTAATTGCATATCCACAGAATTTGGGGGTAGCTGTTGCTTGACAGTCCACGTATCATACAGATTGTGAATCCTGAGCTTGTAAAGTAAGCTCAGCGAAGCTCCGCCGCCATTTTGATCTGTAACGCTAAGAGAGACGTTCGTCTCGTACGGCAATTATCGCCAATGGAACGTCGCTATCGCTAAAGGTAGTTTGAATGCAATGCGTGTTCTTCGCTGGGAAATTCGCCTGTGGATGGTAAAAGTAATGTTAAGCCAAGTACGCAGGTTTGTCAACAGGCGCTTTCAGCATTGTTGGCGTAGACGGGCTAAAGTGACATGGCTACATGGGACCAAGGCACTTATTGGCTAGGGCTTACGCCCTCTGTCCGATTGTCGGTTCGGACCCTCAGTCAATCTCGAGCGACTTGAATCGCTTCTCGGTTGAGTCCATCTCATCCGTCAGGATGGAGTAAGCCTGCCGTACCTTTGCTTGGATTTCGCCGGCTTGTTTGGCTTCGGGGGAGCCGGCGGGGAAGTTGGCGGGGTCGCTTCGGGTGTTGAGTCGCTCGAATGCCTTGCGAATCTCTGTGAAGTCTGAGGCCTCGGCGATTCCCAGGATTTTCATGGCCCAGCTTCTTGACTCTTCGGGAGTCGCTTCACGGGTTGTGACCTCCGTGCGCTCCACTCGAATGGCAGAGATGCTCATCGACTCGCGGAGTTCCGTTTCGGCGTCCTTGTCGTCGACGCCACGAATCCGCTCCCACTCCTGGTTGACATAGCCGCGCAACATGTCATAGGCGCGACGTCCGGTGCTCATGCGGATCATTCTACCGCTGGCAGTCTAGATTAGAACTTGGAAAAGCGATGCTTTGCCAGCGTCCAAAAGGCGTCAGGGGCATCTGTCCAGCGAATCTTCTTGCCAGCTTCCTTTGACCGTGGGACGTAGGATATCGGCATCTCTAGGATCTTCTCGCCGAGACGAATCGACTTGGCGGTGACCTCAGGGCAGAATTCAAACCGGCGGCAGGTGAGATTCATGCGGCGGATGAACTCGGTATCAAATGCCTTATAACAGGTGGCTTCGTCTGTGATGCGCTGCATGAACAGCAGGCGAACGCTCCATGCGAGGAGGACGTTGACGAGTTTGTTGGGCAGCGCCATACCGCTGGGCAAACCCTGCGCGAATCGTGTGCCGTAGACCACCTTCGCCTTGCCGTCCAGAATGGGACGAATGAGCTTGGGAATCTCCTCCGGGGAGTATTCAAGGTCGGCATCCTGCACGATCACCGTCGCGCCGGTTGCAAAGGGAAGGGCCTGCCGGATGGCGCTGCCTTTACCGGTTGGCTTCTCGTTTCGAAGCACGGTCACACGGTCCTTGTAGGCAGCGAGAATGGCTGTCGTGTTGTCGGTGCTGCCATCATCGATGACGATGACTTCCACCTTGAGCGGCAACGCGAGGACGCGATCCACAACTTCCGCTATAGTGTGCTCTTCGTTGAGCGCGGGTACAAGGACCGTCACCTCTGGCCCGCCAAGCTGTGGCATATTTGGCAGAGGATACTCCGTTGGATGCGTCATCGCATATGACATGCCCATAGCAACCGGATGCATGCGGCTTTTGTGCCCAAGGTTCGCAAAAAGATGTACCGATTCCGCTAAACCCTCTCGAAATGTCTCGGCTTGCCATGAAGACAGTCAGGCGCTTGATGACGTATTCCATAATGAAGTTAAGGCATTTGCCTCTTTTGGAATTCGGTTCGATGATTGATTTGGAAACGCTGGTCGACGCAGAGACACTTCAGGGTTATGAGCTTCTGCGTGATGACTCAGGATTGGTTGAACTTCCTCACCTTGCCCGCCTGTGGCTTTTGGGAGAGGACCGAAAGGGCTGGCTCCAAGGGCAGGCAACGAACGACGTTCGAAAGCTCGAAGGCGGGACGTCTTCTTTGTTCTGCTTCACAACGGTGACAGGGCATCTCATGAGTGTTTGTGAAGCCTGGGCGGCTCCAGACCGAATCCTGATCACCTGCCCCGAATCCACCAAGGAAGCCGTTCTGCGCCGAGTGGAGCAAATGGTGATCATGGAGGACGTCACGGCAGAAGATGCCGGTCAGCAGTACACCCTTCTCAGCGTTCAGGGGCCCTCTGCCACCCAGCGCCTCTCCAAACTGGTCAGTCTTCCGAGCCTTGATACGGGCGAAGCGGAAATTGAAGGATCTGCCATCTACGTCCTTCGCTCAAACAGGACAGGAATGGGTGGGTGGGATCTCTGGATTCCGACGGATGCGGCCAAGGCACTTGAAGCTGTCCGAAGCGAGTTTGCAACCGCCAACTATGAGTCATACGACATTGCGCGGCTTGAGGCGGGAATCCCCATGTTTGGCACCGACATGACTGAGAAGACATTTCCACCAGAAATGGGGAAAGCCTTTGAGGAGCGCCACGTAAGCTACAGCAAAGGGTGCTACATGGGCCAGGAAGTGCTGATGCGCATTCACAGCCGGGGGCACACCAACCGAACCTGGGTGGGGCTCACGTCGGAATCACCGATTCCGGCCGGTGCCGTTCTCGCCCAAAACCGTCGGTCAGACGCTGGAATCGTAACCAGTTCCCGATTCTCGCCGGACTATGGCCACATTGCGGGCGCAATGCTTCGAAATGAGTTCGTGTTCGACGGCGAAATCGTCCAGGTCCAGACCGAATCCGGACCCGTCGATGCCGAAGTGCGGCTCATGCCGCTGCTTCGATAGGGGTCCTACTTCTCTTCGCCTTCGCGAGCCTTTTTGGCCTTCATTCCCATCATGTGGCCCGCCAACAGGCAGACGATGACGATCAGGGAACTGACAAACATAATCCCGGCGGGATAAAGCTGATTCTTGAATGCTCCTGGGGCAAACCGGCCTAGCAACAGTACTGCAACCACCAGGCAGGTGATTCGTCCTGTGCGTGGATTCTTTTTCGTGTAGGCCAGCGCCCCGAGGGTGACCACAGCGGCAAGGGTGCCTGCGATGAGGCTGATGATGCTTCCCTTGTTGACGAAGCCAAGAATGCCCATCACGACGTTCAGCAGGGAATAGAGCAACAAGACGATATTGAGCCAGGGCATTGTGAAATCCTACCTGAGGGAGGAACCCCGGCCAAAAAAGAAAAAGGCTGCCGAGTTGCTTAGTCTCAGCAGCCGATGCCACTTCCTACCATGAGTAGGGCTTTGCGGCTCCCCGTAAGAAATCTTCGGGAATGCCTTTATGGTCGTGAATCTTGTTCGTCCGATAGTTAAAACGGTTTTTAGCCTTGATTGGTTCTCCGTTTCTTCATAAATCTTATCTGGTGGTACGGGATTAGGTTAAACGGCGTTCCCAGGTTAGAATAAACTTAGATTTCCTCGGTCTTTAGACTCACCGAACGCCGATTGCAGCGATTCTGACAGTGGCTTTGACCGTCGATTTCGGCCCAAGTTCCTTAACTGCGCCAGAGAGTTCTCACGAACGGCAAACACTGATAAAGTGTGGTCATGCCGAACCCTATCGTCTTCTTCGAAATTGGCTGCGCAGACGCGGCGGGAACCACCGAGTTCTATCAAAAACTGTTTGATTGGAATATGTCGCCGATGCCTACGGGAGCGCTCATCACCCCAGATGAAGGCATCCCTGGACAAATCAACTCGCTGGGGCATGAGCCGCACCAGTACACAACGTTCTATGTCCAAGTGGACGACGTCGCCGCCAGCATTGAAAAAGTGAAGGAACTGGGTGGAAAGCTGATTGTCGGACCGGTTCCGATTCCCACCGGCACCTTTGCGTGGATCTCCGATCCGGGTGGCAACGTCATTGGCCTCTGGAAGTCAAGCTAGCGGCTGACACAGCCGTGCCAAACTCGAGGGGATGACCGTCGCCAGAAGAGAGCTGCCCATTCTCGCGGCGGCATTTTTAGACCTCTTGGGATTCGGCATGATCGTGGCCGATATTCAGCTGCGAGCCGAGTCTCTTGTCCCCAAGGGCTGGCCGATCGGTCTGTTGGTTGGCGGCTTACTTGCCAGCACTTTTGTGATCCAGCTCATTGTCTCCCCAATCTGGGGCCGACTCAGCGACGCGAAGGGGCGCAAGCCGATCATGATCGCATGCACGCTGCTGTCTGCGGCGGCGATGCTGGTGTACGGTTTAGCGGGGAGCCTATGGGTGCTGCTTCTCAGCAGGGTGCTTTCGGGTTTTGGGGCTGCCAACGTTGCTGTGGCTCAGGCTTACCTCTCCGATTCGAGCGATCCCGATAGCCGAACCGCGATCATGGGACGGTTTGGGGCGGCAACCTCCGCCGGCTTAGTGGTCGGCCCCGCTCTGGGCGGATTCCTAGCCGCCGCTGGAGGAAACCTATACGTGGGCCTCACCGCCGGTGCCGCTTCCATGGCCGGTGCACTTTGGATGGCTCTGGGGGTTCCGTCAGCGCCACCGACGCTAGCGAAGGCCGCTACCAAGCGATCCCGCTTTAATCTGGGGCTGCTGGCAGACGTGCCAAGACTTAGGCCGCTCGTTTTGATTGCCGTGGTCGCATGGCTCTCACTTGCCACCCTCGAAGGGACGTTTGCCCGGCTCATCGAACATCTGTTTCACTATGACCAGCGCCACTTTGGCGTCATCTTTGGCTTCGAGTCGATTCTCGGCGTCGCGGTTCAGGCACTGCTTGTGGGATGGGCGGCCAAGAGGCTAAATCCCCGAACTCTATTGCGATGCGCCTATTGTGTCCAAGGAGTGGGGCTGGGGCTGAACCCGTTTGCCGGTGCACTGGCGCCCGCGGTTATCCCCTTCGTTCTTCTGCTGGCCGCCAGCACGTTGTATGCAATTGGCGCGGGAATCGCGAATCCCACAGTGAATAGCCAGTGCAGTCGCCTTGCCCCTGAAGACCGCCAGGGGGAATTGTTTGGACTCCTGCAGGGGACGAGATCTGCCGGCTTCGTCATCGGTCCCCTCGTCGGCGGGTCCCTATTCGACTGGAACCCCGCCGCGCCTTATCTGCTGGCCGCAATCGTCTGCTGCTCAGCCGCCTTCTTAGTACCGAAGCTCGCCAACTAGCGGTGAGCTTCCAGCGCCTCAAACAGCGGCTGCCCTACGTTTCCAGTTGGGTACTCCACGCCGAGCAGGTGGCACAGGGTGGAGGCGATATCGGCGGTGTGAACGCGCCTTCCGTAAACTCCCTTTGTGATACCGGGGCCTCTCAGCAGCAGGGGCACATGGCTGTCATACGCCCAGGCTGAACCGTGTCCGGTTCCGGTGCCATCGCCAAAGTAGATGCCAGGTGCTTCCAGCACCATCGCATCCCCGCCTAGCTGGGGGTGGTAGCCGTTGAGGACCAACTTGGTCCAATCCCATTGGGGGAGCTGATTGTTGAGGATCTGGGTTCTAGTGAAGGAGGCAAAGACTCCCGGTTGGGCGGCAGCCGCTTCCGCTGCCGTCTTCTCGACTTCCTCAAGCTTCAACCCCTTCTGCTCAATCAGCGCGTGATTGAGGAAGAGGTTCTGCTCGTAGATGCCATCTCCCAAGAGCCACGACCCCTCTCCGTATGTCTTGGAGAGGGCCTTTGCGATTCCCTTTGCAGGCAGATCTACGATTCGCTTGGAACTGGTTCGGTAGGTATTTCCAGACTCCTCCGGCACCGGAAGCACACCGTGGTCAGCGGTGACGACGATGTCGACATTGTCGATTCCCAGACGATGATCGAGATCGTTAAAGAGTTCGCTGAGGAGCCTGTCGGTGCGGACTGTGATGTCCATCGCTTCGGGGCTGTTGGGCCCGTAACGGTGACCGACGTAGTCATTTGTGGCGAGGTTGACCACAAGGATGTCCGGCACATCATGGGTTCCCAGAGCCTCTGCTTCAATCGCTCGCTCGGCTGCTTTGAACAGAAATGCCTGGCCCTGACCGCTTGTGGTGAACTGCGAGTAGTAGGTCTTGCCCGGAGTGCCGGTGGTGCTCAGCTTATGTGAAAAAGGCTTGGTCTCGGAGGAGGTTGGCTCACCTGGATTCCTGCGAGTGATGCCGTAAGCCTCGTTCGGCAGAAGCGGCTCCCAAGCTTCGTTGACCGGCTTATCAACTGACCGGCCCTGGTTGAATTCTTGAACCCATCCCGGAAGGCTGCCGGACGGAGCGAAAAAGCTGCTGGTCACCCAATTTCCGTTGGAGCTGTCAAACCAGATGACGGTGTCGGCTGCGTGCCCAGCCATCAGGATAGCGGCGCGGTCCTTGAACGAGACGCCGACGACCTTTGATTTGCCCGCCGTGGCCATCTTTAGCTCGTCGCCAACGGTGGTGACTTTAAGGTTCTTGGGGCTCATCGGCTTGCTGGTGCCACCGATCGTCTTCACCGATGCATCATCCACGCAATACACGGGCTTGCCGGTCTTTCTGTCGAACCAGTCGTTTCCGATGATTCCGTCGATGGCAGGTTCGGAGCCGGTCATCAGCGTCGCATGGCCTGGACCGGTTGCGGTGGGGACGTGGTTGTGGTGGGCGTCTAGGTATCTGGCACCCGTCTCCATTAGGAACCGAAAGCCTCCGATTTTGCTGCCGGATTTCACGGGGAGGAAGTACGGATACAGTCGTTCAGTGTAGTCAGCTCGGAACTGGTCGATGCTGATCAGGAGTACTAGCTTTGGAGGCTTAATTCCAATCTTCGACTGGGCGGCTGCAGCTCCGCACATGGCAAGAACGGCCGCTCCGGCAATCCATTTCATAACGTTAAGGATACCGATGCGAACGTTAAGCCTTTGTTAGCCCATCCTTAAACACGACCGGTCAATTTACTGATATCCTAGTAGGCACCGGAAAATTCACATGAAATCAAAAGCCTTTACCCTTATCGAGCTGCTGGTTGTCATCGCGATTATCGCGATTCTAGCTGCGATTCTGTTCCCAGTGTTTTCTCAGGCAAAGGCTGCCGCAAAGAGCACTGCATGCCTTTCGAATACGCGTCAGATCGGCATTGCGACGCAGATGTACATTGGGGACAATGATTCGGTCTATCCCCAGTCGAAGCAGACGGACGGCAGTCCGCAGATTGACGACTATGATGGCAGCATCGAAAATCCCGACAACGGTTCGGTCTTCGCTAAGCTGTTGCCGTATACCGGTCATGGCGGCTCAACCTCAGAAGATGTCCTGTTCCAGCAGAAGCTATTCATGTGCCCGGCCGATCCGAATCCGTTTGACACGAGCTGCCCCGATGTTTTGAATATCGGCGGTCCTCACGTGATCTCCTATCTCATCAATGGCTATTTCGTCTGGGGGCTCAATGAGTCCTCCATTGGCGCCCCCGCAAGCGTCATTGAATATGCCGAGCGCCGAAGCACAACCGTCAACGGTGTGACGCCTTATTGCGACGACATCTACCACCCTTGGTACAACTCGCTGAACCCGAACCTGGGTAACGGCAATGGGGTGGATGACGAAATGGATGCCAACGTCGGTGCGATCGCTACCGCACGTCACAACACCGGCTCCAACTTCACCTTTGCAGAGGGCCACTGCAAGCATCTCAACTGGACTCAGACATGGAGCCCAGCAGGGAACATTGACCTTCACACGCCAAACCCCGGCGCACAGAAGGACTTCTAGGCTGACTTGACCACTGGCAGCAGCATGGTGATGCTGGTGCCAGTGGCCACCTCGTCCAATTGGACGCGTCCACCTCGCATCTCGGCAATCCGCCTCACAATGGCGAGCCCTATTCCAGCGCCGCCGGACTCCGAATTGCGACTGTCCTCGGGACGATAGAAGCGCTCGAACACGCGCTGTCGATGTTCGACAGGGATGCCAGGACCTAAATCTCGCACAGTGAGAGTCGACCAGTCGGAGTCCTGTCGAATCTGTAGCTCTATCTTCGTGCCCGGTGGCGTGTAACGCTTGGCGTTCTCCAACAGGTTTGCGAGGATCACGGAGAGTTCATCTTGCGCGATGGCGGCAAAAGCCTTTGTGCCCGTCAGCGCAAGCTGCCCCGGTTCCAATTCCATTTCCTCCGACCACTCGACGCAAAAGCTCCTGCAGGCCTCGAACAGGTCCAGCGCTTCTGCGGATCCATGCTCATGTCTAGCGGAGCGGAGAAGCGCCTCGACGATGGATGTGAGGCGATCCACTTGAACCAGCATCTTCTGCTGAGATTGCACATGCTCTGCAGGCTCCCGGTCTCGCATGAGATTGGCTTCTATACGGGTTCTCAGGATTGCCAATGGACTGCGAAGTTCGTGGGCGGCATCCGCCGCGAACTGCTCCTGCAGGTGGGCAGCATAGCGAACGCGAGTGAGGAGGCGGTTAAGGCTGGTGACCAGTTCTGCGTATTCGGCCGTGTCGCTCGTGCTCAAATCCAGTTCGTCGCCACTGGATGAGAGCCGTTCCGCCGACTTGATAAGTTCCTTTACAGGCCGAAGTGCCAATCCGCCCGCAATCCAAGCACTCAAGGCGGTAAGAGCGGTGAGAGGGAGCCACAGGAGCCCAAGCACGAGCCCGATTTGTTGGAGCCCGGCCTCGGTTTCTTTCCATGAGGCAACACCCAGGAAGAGGAGCTGGTGATATTCAAGGCCAAGCTGAAGCTCTTCCTTGACTTTGCGAAATCCCGATTGGGGCCTGGGCGTATGTCCACCATTGGTGTCAATGAGTCGGCCGGATGCGGTGAACACGTAAATCGCTATGTCCGGGAAGTCGACCTGCTCGTCGGCAAGGCTCTCGGGTCCCGTGTACTCATGGGCGACTCGGTCCACGCAGTGGAACAGATCAAGGCGTCGCCGCTCCAGCGCCTGATTCCGGACGACAAGCAAAACTCCAGCGAGCACCAGGGCGATTGCCAAAGAGACGGTCACCGTGATGGTGAGGGTCAGTTTGGATCTATGACTCAGGTTCAGCATCGGCCAGGACGTAGCCTTTGCGGCGTACGGTGTGAATCACGCGGGCAGAGCCGCGCACTTCGGTTTTAGAGCGAACGTAGTTTACGTACGTTTCGACAATGTTTTCCCGTCGGTAGCCTTCGTCTGCCCACACCCATTCCAGCAGCTGCGATTTGGAAATAATGACGCCTGGTCGGCGCATAAACGCTTCGAGCAGCGCGAACTGGGTGGGGGAGAGAAAGAGCTCAGATTCCCCGCGAAAAGCCGTCCGCTTGGAGCAGTCGAGGAAGAACTCGTTCCACCTTAGCGTGGTGCTTGTGTCTCGGGCGCGGCGAAGATTGGCCTTGACTCGAGCGAGAAGTTCCTCAAGCTTAAATGGCTTCACCAGGTAGTCGTCTCCTCCCATCTCGAGCCCCTGAACCAGGTCCTTCGTGGAATCTTTGGCCGTCAGGAAAATGATGGGGGTCGTATTGCCCTGTTGCCTCAGCTCGGCAACCATCTCGAATCCGTTCATCACCGGCATCATAACGTCGGCAAGGATCAGGTCCGCATTTCCGGCCTTGGAGAGACCTTCTGCACCTGTGGACGCTCGCGTGCAGGTGTAGCCGCTCTCAGAGAGAATCTGGCAGAGCAGGTCGGCCATTTCTCGTTCGTCTTCGACAATGAGTATCCGATTCACAATGTGATTCCCCTCCCGCCAGTATGCGCCAGCAGGAGGGTTCTCCCTGGGCGGAACTAGCTGTGGGCTTTGGCCAGCTTGTTGAGGGCGGCCGCAAATTCCTTTGCTTCCGCGTTAGCGTCGACCGCTTCGGTCTCTAGAACCTTACCAGTGGTCGGATCGATCTCAACCTCCGACAGCTTTCCTGCCTTTGCAACGGGCACCGAGTAGATCCACTTGCCATCATCAAACTCGTAAATGGCCATGCCTGCCTTTCCGCCGGCAGAGCCCTCAGCGATCTTCATCGCCTTGATTGGAGAAATAGGGTCGGCTATAGCTCGGGCTACTGCTCGCTGACCCATCAGCACGAAGGAGACAAGAGCGAGGGCGGCCGTCACAGTGGCGAAGGATGTCGTTTGGTTTTTCATAGCGTTTCCTTTGGGGAATGCGAAGGCGCATGTCAAATGTAGCGGGGCCAGGGCGGGCCTAGCCTGTGAACGCGCCCAGGGTAGGCCGCAGGAGTGACCAATCCTTCGCTGTGTTAAACAATCCCTTTAGGATTGGCATGCTCCTTAGGCTCCTACTTGCCAACCGTGATGATCGAGAAGGAACCGGGAATCATCGGGCCTCGGCGTGGGCGCTGACCGGCAGGGGCTGGCGGCTCGGGGGCGGGGCCGAATTGGGCGACGATGGTGAAGACTTTGCCCGTCTTTGCATCGACCGTCATGGTACGGGCACCAGGTTGTGTCTTCACGGTCTGCTCAACCACAAATTCGGTTGGGCTCTTCTCTTTGATGATCGTCACGGTGCCGTCGCCTTGCGAGCTGAATGCCTCCAAGGTGTCCGGATTGAAGCCGGCGCCGTCTACTCCGTTTCCGATTGGAAGGCTGGCAAGGAACTTACCGTCTCGGGAGTCGAGCATCACCATCGTCTGAGGCTCGTGGCAGGCGACAAAGAGCACATGGTTCTTTGAGTCGAGGGCGAGTCCACCAGGTCCGCCGCCTTTTCCGCTGAGTTCGAACTTGTTGGTGACCTTCATCGTTGCCGAATCGATCACGGCGACGGAATCCTTGTCTTCGAGGTCCACGTAAATGTGGCCGGCACCGTCAGACGCAGCCTGCTCCGGCTGTCCGCCCAGGTCGATCGTGCCGAGCACCTTTCCATCCTTGCCATCAATCACAGTGACGTTAGGGGCGGAATGGCTGAAGATGTAAACGTGCTCGTCAAAATCATCGGCGAGGATCCCATCTGGGCGACCGTCGACATCAATTGTCTTGATGAGGTTCATCGACTCGGTGTCCCACATAGCGACGGGCTTGCTGGAACTGAATCCGTGATGGGACTTTGAATCTACGGCTGCACCGCGAGCGTTGGTTTTGGGAATCTCCCCGGCAGGCGCCAATGTGTCCAGATCGAAGATAGTGATTCTTGGATTGGGACCGGTGCGCGGAATATAAAGCTTTCTGCCCACGGAATCAGCGTAAACGTAATCCCAGCCACCGTCGCCGCCCACCTTCGCGGTATTCGTCACGCGGTACTCCGCATCGATGTGGCGGGGAAGTGCAAATCCAGCCACGGCAACCACAGCTACGGCCGCACAAGCGAACGATCTCTTAAGGTTCTTCATAAGGTCCTCCAACGCATTTAGACTGCCGTAGGGGAGCCCGGTGTTAGCTGTGAAGGCGCACAGAGTAAGTTGTTTGTAACTCTGGCCGGATCAGTCGTGCGACTGACAAAACAAATTGTCTACAAAGATCAATTTGAGGAGGTAGTCAAGATACTCTAAACCTCGATTGAGGTCTTCTGGTAAGAGTTTCTTGGGTGCGGGGATAGGATTTGAACCTATGACCTCCGGGTTATGAGCCCGACGAGCTACCAGACTGCTCCACCCCGCGGTACAAGGATTGAGTATCCCTATTTGAACCTGAAATGTCAAGGAAAGTGGCAGAACTAACCGTTATTCTTCTTAATTGACCAGAATGGCGGGGTCAGATGACAATATCGGACAGCCGTCTTCTGAGCGAGAACTGGTGGCTACTTCTTCTTCACGAGGAGAGCCTTCGACTTCGTTTTTGGCTTGGCATGGCTGCGTGCCGCCTTGAACACTGTGAACAATTTGTAGGCAGCCATCACCCCGGTAATAATGGGGGCAAAGCCCTCGAGTCGGGTTGATGTGCCGCGGGTGAAGGTTTCGACGCTACCCATGATTCCCGTCGCTCGTCCGCCGACTCCGTCAACCGTCGTCTTGACTGACACCATGGTTTCTTCGACTCGGTCCGCAACCTTGTCGAGCTTGACCACGAGTACTTCCACCTTCGTGGTCAGGGAATCCACTTTCGGTTGGAGTTCCTCCGCCATCTTGAGGATCTTCAGGAGCAGGGCCAGCGTCGCCGCAAAAACAGCGATGCCAACAAAGAAAAACAGGCCTGATACCCAGAGCCAAATCACGGGAATTCCACTACTCATCTCTTCACCACGATATCGGTACGCACCGAGCCATTTGCAGGAATCAAGGCGGTTGCCTTCAGCTCTCCATTTTCGGCAGCAAGCTCATGTCCTGCCACCGTAAATACGCTCCCCCACATTCCTCGGACTCTAAACTCGGCCACTAGTTCCAAGTCTGAATGATTCTTCATCGTCACAGATGCATGTCGCTTGCGAGAATCGATTCGCACTTCTGTGATTTGACCGACTGAAGCCTGGACATCCAGCCCAAACTGCCGAACCACAACGCGCCTTCCAACTCCATCCCACGGCTTTACCGTGAAGTACTCCTTGCCCCCGTCGCTTTCGGATTCAAAGTGACAGCCGAACGTAGAGACACCCGAGCTGCGGCTTGGAAGAACGTAAGAGCCGACTCCTCGAAGGTAGTTGAATAGGGAAGTCCCAATGTCACCGGTGACGGCAGACATTCCAAACTGCTTCGAGGCGGCATCCGGGCAGAATGCCATGCTTGCCGCTCCATCTGATCGAACCAGTGCCCAGGGACCAAGCAGTCCCCCAAAGGCCATCCGCATCGTGGATTCATGCAGGGAAGAATAGTCTCGCTCCAGCCCCTTGAAGAAGATCAGCGAGTTTGCCGCAGTTGACGCACCCAGGCAGAGTTCGCCCTTATCGAAAACGGCGGGATTGCCGTTGTCCACGTCCTCGATCCAGCGCTTGTCGCTGCCGTACCACCACCAGTCCAGCGATAGGGACCGGGCGGCATAGGCGCACCTGAGGACCCGTTCCTCCAACTCTTCGTTTCCGCGGCGTCGCGCAATGGCAAACGCCTCCTCAAACCCGTTTGTGCTCCACTGGCCATCGGCGAAGAATGGATACCTCCTCCGACTCATCTCAATATCTCGGCGGTCCATAAGCCGACTCAGAGCATCGGCCTCGGCACGAAGCCCCGCTTCACGGAGGTCGCGCACCAATTCTGGGATGTAGGACATCAGCGGGATGCCGGTTCCGTTGAGGGAGGCCTCGTTGGAGAACTGGAACATCGCCGTGATTGACTTTGCCGCCATCCTAAGGTAGTCCTCAGCACCGTGCCGAGTGAATCCATAGGACGAAGCAACCCGGGCCATGGAATGGTAGAGACAGGTCACCAATGGGTACACCTGGGGACGCCCGTAGTTCGACGCAACGGAGCGAGTGTCCGACAATGTGGAGCCTACACTTCCGTCTCCAGGGTTCTGTAACCGCTCCTGAAGGAACTCGTCAATGTAGTCGTCCAGGGCTTCGACCTGAGCTCTCTCTGGATAGATTCTGTTCTTTTCTGCTAGGAAGAGCGCATCGCTGAGGCTGGCTTCGACTCCGAACGACCCAGTATAGGCTTCTGGATCGGTGATCGGCAGCGCAGTGCCCAGGTCGGCTGGCAAAATCGCCTTATAAAACGGCCCAGCCTCGCTGCACACTTGGTGCTCCATGATCCAATCTGCCCGCTTCTGAATAAGGTCTGTGATCGGCTCTATGAATAGGAGGTGTGCCTCGGACTCCCTGTCCTGAGTGTCTTCGAAGCCCAACCGGATCGCGCCAGGAGTGGATGGCTTAAGGAAGCAGAATCCGCCCTCCTCGTCCGCGTCGGTTTCGAGCTCTAGCTCAACATCGGTAAAGAACCGAGTTGGTGTAGCCCCTCCAACTTCAATGCCGATTCCTACGTCGATTGGCGCCACTGCGCCGGGGAACACCTTGAGCGCCGGCCGCCCGCATGCCGCCAGCGTGCTGCTGAGGTTATCCTGCATCTCTCGGTCGGCAGGGGCAAAGCGCATTTCGTACTTGCGGGACTCTCCTGGCTCAAGGACGAGTGCGGTGTGGCCGCCAAACCACTCACCCCAGCCCTCTCTCTCAATGGCGGCTTGGCTGTGCACATACACCACGGGAATCCCTTCCCATCGGAAAGGTGTGGCCAATGAGGCAGGAACGTGGTTGAAGAATTCCCACTTGGTGTCTCCACCTGGGAAGATGACGACGCCCGGTGGCCTGCCCGTCATCCGCTGTGCAAACACGTAGCTGGCTGCGCCGCCAAAAAACTTGTGCACATAGACCCGATCGTTCCACAGCTCGCGGATCCCGTTATCGGTGCCGTTGAAGCCCTCGAGCACGTTGTTGAGTGCAAGCGGAAATCCGAGCTCGCCGATTTCGACGCTTCGTCGACTTCGGTTCGTAATCTCAACATCCCAGGCAATTTGAGGAACGATCCCAGGGATTTCATAGAACTTGCCCGTCGCGCGAATCTCGTCTAGAAAGCTGAATTCGTACTCGAACGCAACAACTGACGCATCCTCTTCATCCGAGATCACCTCAGCGCGCGCATTTCGGCTGACAATCCAAGGGTCTTCAGGATGAGTACGGGCGCCGATGAGAATCGTGCCAGGGAAGTAGTCCTCAGTCGTCTCCTCACCCATCATCAAGGGCGGGGCGATGAACTGGAACTCTTCACTGTCCTCAGGCGAACTGGGGTCAGTTGTCCACAGCTGTTGGATTCGGCCACCCTGGCCAAATTCCATTGACATCATGGAACCTGTCAGCTCTTGCCGATCGATGCCGAAGTCGTCCATGGGAACGGGAGGTTACCGCAGAGTGCCCCTACTGGGGCCTACTCTGCGGGCTTAAATTTAGGCAGCGTCGCGACGTCGCCCGGCTTGATGAGGTCCTTGCGGGTCATAGAGAGGATCGAGGCCTGCTGAGCCAGCTTTCCAGCGATCTCTCGGAAGGCTGCAGACTGGGCTCTTTCAGGCGCAGAAACGATGGACGGAACACCCAAGTCACCTGCTTCACTTACGGTGGGGTCGAGGGGTACCGAACCTAAATAAGGAACCTTAAGCTGGGTGGCAAGCTCTTCTCCGGTTGTACCGGCAAAGATCTGAGTGACCTCGCCGCACTTGGGGCACGCAAAGCCGGCCATATTCTCGATGACGCCCATGATTGGCGCATTCAGACGACGGAAAAGCTGAACCGATTTGCCGGCGATATTGGCGGCGATGTGGTGCGGCGTCGTGACGATGACGACCCCAGAAATTGGTGCCAACTGAGCCAGCGACATCGGCGCATCACCTGTTCCAGGGGGGAGATCCACCAGCAGGTAGTC
The DNA here is from genome assembly GCA_903927025.1 of uncultured Armatimonadota bacterium. Classification (GTDB taxonomy): domain Bacteria; phylum Armatimonadota; class Fimbriimonadia; order Fimbriimonadales; family Fimbriimonadaceae; genus Fimbriimonas. The sequence goes on along the minus strand of CAIYLG010000048.1, from coordinate 149,006 downwards.
CAAATCGCCCCACTCGACGTCAGCGAGAAGCTGGCGGACCGTTCCCGCGACCATCGGGCCGCGCCAAAGGACGGCCTGGCCCTCCTCAAGGAGGAAGCCAAGGGACATCATGTGGATGCCATACCGTTGGATGGGAATGATCTTGTTTCCAAGCGTGTACGGCTTCTCATCTTGGGCGCCCATCATCAGTGGAATCGATGGGCCGTAGACATCCGCATCCATCAGCCCGACCCGCGCACCGGTTTGGGCTAGGGCGATGGCGAGGTTGACAGAGCAGGTGCTTTTGCCGACTCCACCTTTGCCGCTTGCAATGGCGATGCAGTGCTTGACGCCGGGGATGAGGTCATCCTGCTTCGTATCGCGCTGGCGAACTTGAGCAGTCATTTCCACGACCGCTTCAGTAACTCCCTCCATCGCGTTCAGCAAGTCGAGGCACTGCTGATGCAAAAGATCCTTGACAGGACAGGCTGGTGTGGTGAGCTGAACTTTTAGGGAAACACGCCCACCTTCAATTTCGACATCCTTCACGAAGCCTAGGGTGACGATGTCCCGGTGCAGGTCTGGGTCAATGACTCCCTTGAGCGTCTCAAGAACCTGCGATTCTGTGATTGGCATTGAGGATAGGGTACCCCCGCTCTCGGGCGACTTCCGCCAAGTCCGCAAACAACAAGGCCCCCTCGGCGCAAGTGCGAGAGGGGGCCGAATATGAGATCTGAAGATCGATTAGTTGAGGGCCAAGTGCAGGTCCTTCTTAAGAAGGGCTCTGGCTCGGAAGAGCCAGCTCTTGATCGTGCCTTCCGGCTTGTCAAGCGCCTCAGCGATCTCATTGACATCCATGTGCCTGAAGTGGCGCATAAAGATGATCTTCTTGTACTTTTCCGGAAGTCGCTCAATCGCTTCGATGACCTGACCCTGTCGGATCGATCCCGTTGCGGTGCCGTCGGCTTCGGAAGAATCGGCGAGCATGTATTCGTGCTGATCGAGGGAATCACCGTCTCGCTTTCGCGAACGTACGGCGTCGACGCAGCAGTTGGAACAGATTCGGCAGAGCCACGGCTTGAGTGGCCTCTCCGGGTCGAAATCGTGTATCGCACGAAAAGCCTTAAGCAGGGTGTCTTGGACCGCGTCGTTGGCATCATCGGCATTGCGCAACATCCTCATCGCCTGGCTCATCAGCATCGGCCGGTACATGTCGGAAAGCAGCTCAAACGCTGCCTGATCGCCAGCGGATGCTCGAACGATCAAATGGGATTCCCAACTCAGAACTCGGCTTGTATTCATTTCCTTTTGCAATCTCCTCAACTCGAGACGAAAAACATTGTACATGGATTTAAGAAAATTTAAGAAGATTTTAGAAAATCTTATAAAAAATTGAAGAAAATCAATTCTTGTTACCTTAAGTGGTGACCCAGCGCCTCGAAAGTGGGGTGGGCCATTGTGCCTAGGCTAAGGCACAAAAAAGCCCGCTCCCGGGTGGGAGGCGGGCTTTCAGGGGTGTGTTTGAAGATTGCTCAGCGGTCAAGAATTTTGATCAGGCCACCTGGACGCTGATCAACGGAGAATCCTTCTGTTGAAACTGCCTTTGCCGCGGAGGTGAGCGCATCTGAGGAGGAGAAGTTCCAAGAGACGTGGTGCTGAAGGTCTCCGGCCTCGATAACCACCGGGATGTGGTACTTCCCGGCGAGTGCTACGCCGAGTTCTTGAATGGTCCCTTCTCCAGCTTTTGCCTTCAGGGTAGCGGTTCCGGGGACGATGACAATGCTGGACGCCTTATCGTTGAGGACTTCCACCTTAAACAGGGCCGGTGTGGCCGCAGTGTTGACGATGGGGCTTTCAAGCTTTTGGGAATCGAGGTTAAAGCGCTGGACTTCAGTGCCCGACAGTGGCGAGGAGACGACTACCGTCTTCTTTCCTGAAGGCTGGAAGACAAGGACGGCGCCAGATCCCTCGGCTCGGAACGTCAGATGATCCGCGCTTCCGCCACCGCTGAAGCCAGCTGTCGATGCAGTTTTGTCTCCTCGGAAAATGGGGACGGCAAACGCAAGCGCAGCGATCGCTACTCCACCAACCGCAAGTCCTCGAATCCAGTTCGAGAAAAGTGGGAGCCCGAATTTCTGCTTCGACTGCACCGTTTCAAGGCGAGTTGCAATTCGGTCGCTCAGATAAAGTGGTATTTCAATCTGTTCAAATCGAAGGGCGTCGAGTCCTTCCATCGTTTCGACAAACGCGGAGTAGTCCTCTCGCAGAGAAGTATCCGTTTGGAAGTTCATCTCCAGCGACTGACGCAGTCCGCCATCGAGCGAGCCTTCGTAGTAGGCGGAGAACAGTTCCTTTGCTTTGTCCTGATTCATAGTGGAGATCCAGGTTGTTCGACTATTTAGAGCCGAAAAAGTTCCTCGTTCTGGACGAGAAGTTCGCGAAGGCTGATTCTTGCGCGATTTAGTCGGCTTTTTACGGTGCCCACCGGGAGGTCAAGCGCAGCGGCGATCTCCTCATAAGTCAAAGACTCTGAGTGGTACATCACGATCATGGCCCGCTGATACTCAGGCAACATCGCAACTGCCTCCTCGACCGTTCGCTCTCGGAAACCCTTCTCGACATCTTGGTATGGACTTGGACTGGGATCCTCGATCTGGCGCTCCAGTTCTCCGTCTGGTGTCTGGAGAACCGACTCCAGCGAGGTGGTGACGCGGTTGCGCTCCTTCTTGCGTGCATCCAGATAGCAGTTGGTAAGGATGCGATACAGCCAAGTACTGAATGCGCTCTGTCCTTTGAAGTTATGGAGGGCGTTGAACACACGGACAAAACCGTCTGCCACGATATCCGCCGCTTCTTCTGGGCGACGCGTGAGGCGAAAGGCGTACTGATAGGCTCGGGCCTCATGCTTTCGGATGAGTGTGTTGAACGCACTCTTATCTCCCTGCTGAGCACGGGAGATAAGCATTTGGTCGTCGAGGAAGCTTTCGCTCATGTTGGTCAGGGTGAAATGATTGACTTGGGTCCAGTCGACTTTGCCTCGCGTATGGCCCGCTGCTCTTCTTGTGAAAGGTCTCTTTCAGACCTTCCGTTTAGAAGCGGCTTGCAATACACCCGGCAGTCGGAACGACCGACAATGCTGTTTAGTACGGCTCCGTTGCCCTGATCATCATACAGAGCCAGCGCAAAACTCTGATTTCCGCTGACATCGTCAAATGCATCGAATCGGACGAGTCCGAGGTGCCCTTTGTTCTCATTCAGCCTGCGTTCCAGGTCTTTTGCCCGGTTTCGAAGCGCTTCGATCTCTTCTTCCATCCGCAAACGCTCTCTGAGATGGTCGTAGAGCATCTTTTCGAGGTTGTCTCCGTTGGTGCCAGACAGCAGGGTTCTCCAGCGCTGTTGGCTACGATTCTGCGTTGAAGCCATTCTTACGACAAAGATGGCCATTACGATGACCGTAAGCAACAGAAACAGCAGAATCTCACTGCTGTGTTGGGTTAAGATCTTGAAGACTTCATCCATGGGATATGCGCCGGTGGATGGCGATCACTCAGTATAGCGGACGAGATTTCCTGGACCCGCCAAACTGTTGAGGCACACGTCCGTAGAAAAAGTGGATCTATGAAGAAAGGCAAGAAGCGATGGATTACCGGTTTTGGTGGGTTTTTGATCGTGGTGCTGTTTTTTGCGATCTTCTTCTACTTCAATTTTAAAACGATCCAGGTGTCTGGAACTTCCATGGTGCCAACTCTGAAAGACCATCAGCGGGTACTTGTCAGCAAGGCGTACTGGTTGGTTGGATCGATTAAGGATAAGGATATCGTTGTTCTCCCAGATCCCCATGGACCCGGAGAGATCATCAAGCGCGTTATCTACAGCCCAGGCGAAGATGTCAGCGTGTTTTGGCGACCAGAGACCGGGCCCGGCCCTCGATACAAGTACACCGTCCCGCAGGGATGCTTCTATGTTTTGGGCGACAATCGCCCGGGCTCCGAAGACAGCCGCAAATTTGGATTTGTGGATGCCTCAAAGATCCTTGGGAAGGTGGTTGTCTATCGGTGAAGCGATTTCCGGCCGGTCAATATGGTCGGCAGCGCCTCCAGTTTTTTGCTGCACCCTTTAGAGCGCCTATTCGCGCCTTTGCCGGCCTAGTTTTCCCGTGGCAGGGGGACAGAGTGCTAGTCGCCGACATTTTAGGCCGAGGCTGGTGCATCCCTTCTGGCAGAGTGGAACCCACCGAAACGTCGCTGGACGCTGTTCGCCGTGAAGCCCAAGAAGAGGCAGGCGCAACCCTCAAGGACATTCAATACATCGGCTGCTATCAAATCAGCGAGCGGCAAGAAGTGCGATGGGCAGACTGCTACGTCGCCAGAATCGAATGTTTGGGCGAAATCGGGATGAAGGAAGAGTCTCAGGGCCGAAAGCTAGTGACGATGGCGGAACTTCCAGAGATGTATCACTTGTGGAACGACCTCACGCGGATGGTCTTTGAGCACTCCAAATGCGTTTTAGACCGGTGTCACGAGAAGTAAGACTAACCAAGCCGTCCCCAACAGAGTCGGGATCGCTTTAAGGCGGCTACGAGCCGTCCAATTGAATTGGCACTTGGGCGGGATAGGTGACGCCGGTGGCTTTGATCTTTTCCTCGATTCGCTTGATCCGATTTTTGTCGTCGGGGTGGTCGCTCATGAACTCGGGCGGGGTGCCATCTTTGATCGCTTCTCTAAGCATGATGAACGTGTCTGCCAAGCCCTGAGGGTTGTATCCACAGCTGATGCAGGCATCAAATCCGCCGTCATCTGCTTCTGACTCATGGTGCCTTGAGAACGGAAGTTCGAACATCAAGTCGTCGCTGATTCCGGCAAGACTGGAGAGGTTGCTGTTCGCCCGCACCGCGAGCAGGACGATAGATATTCCGAGGTTTCGTTTCTGTCCGTCCGCATAGGCAATCGCCCAGTGCTGCTTGCGAACGTGGGTGAGCTCATGCCCGAGGACGCCTGCCAACTCATCTTCAGTCTTCAACCTGTCCAGCAGGCCGGTGTAAAAGAAAGTGGCACCGCCGGGCAAGGCGAATGCGTTGATCTCTTTGCTGTCGATGACATCAAAGGAGTACTCCCACGGGGCATCCTTGTCGTCGAAGGTGGACAAAATGCGCCGAGCGACCTTCCTGAGAAGCTTCACCCGAGGGTCAGAGGCGGGTAAAACATGCTCCTGCTTCCTAAGCTGTAGAGAGGCTCGCTTCCCCAGCTGAACCTGCTGATTCGGGCTTGGGCGAAATGCGTCTAGGCGAGATCCGGCAGACAAAGACGAGGCGAGCAGAAGCGCACTCAGAGCAGATAGGCACAGCCGCACCCAGTCAGTGTACAGCAGGTCTGCGAGCTGCGCAAAACAAACTTCGCCTTAGAAGAATCTTGCGTAGACCTGGACCTGTCGAATCTTTTTGCCAGGGGGCAGGGAAGTTTCAAAGGCGGCGAGACTCGACCATGTCACGAGGCCGACGACTTCCTCTTCCAATGCATCGTTGATTCCAATCGTCGATCCGACGTAGCCGTTCAATAGCTGGAGTTCGCCAAACGTCTGTTCCAGGTCCTCAACTAGCTCTGGGCTATATCCAGGATCGGCAATCCGCAGGCTCATGGAAAGGTACGCAGTGGATGGAGCCTCATGAAGAATCTGGTGCGACCGGTTGACGATGCGCACGCGCAGCACATCGGCTGGAGTTAGGGTCGTGATTTCCGACTCCACCTGAGCGCGCACTTCTGTAACTGCGACCAGGCCCTTTTCGACTGCGTCCAAGTTGGAGTAGTCGTAAGCAACCAGAAAAGAATGGTTGTCCTTCGGGTCTCGCCACACGCTGAGTCCTAAAAACCCATCAATCTCCGCAAGTCGGCGGCTCACTTCAAAGTAGTAGTCGGCCATAACCGAAAGGTCGGACACTGGGATCCGGACCCGGGCAAGAATGAGGATTTCGCTCACCCGAACATTGTGGCGAATTCAAATCTGAATTCCCGTGAATTCTGCGAGGCGATTACTGTATTCCAATTTCCCTCCGCCACTGTCCGCATCAAATCGAAAGCTCCCGCTGTAGAATCAAAGACCCATGCTTACTCGCCCAGATACAAAAGGCAGATTCGGTGCCTTCGGTGGCCGATATGTTCCGGAAACGCTGATTCCGGCTCTCGATGAATTGGATCGCGAGTTCGACAGAGCCTGGGCGGACCCTGAGTTCAGAGCCGAGTTCGATCGGTATCTCACCGAGTACGTAGGCAGGCCGACCCCGATCACAGAAGCTCGACGCTTAAGCGACGCCACCGGCTATCACGTTGTTGTCAAGCGAGAAGACCTCAACCACACCGGGGCCCACAAGATCAACAACGCCCTCGGCCAGTGCCTTCTAGCCCTTCGAATGGGCAAGAAGCGAATCATTGCCGAAACGGGAGCGGGTCAGCATGGAGTGGCGACTGCAACCGTCTGCGCTTTGTTTGGCCTTGAATGCGAAGTCTATATGGGCGTGGACGATATTGCCCGCCAGCAGCTCAACGTCTTCCGAATGAAGCTTTTGGGGGCCAAGGTCAACCCGGTTTCAAGCGGAACTCGAACGTTGAAGGATGCGCTCAACGAGGCGATGAGGGACTGGGTCACCAACGTCGGAGACACCCATTACATCATCGGTACCGCCGCTGGCCCCCATCCATATCCCTATATGGTGCGAGAGTTTCAGCGCGTGATTGGCGATGAGTCGCGTGAGCAGTATTTAGGACGCTACGGTCGCCTTCCCGACGTCTGCCTGGCCTGCGTGGGTGGTGGCAGCAACGCGATTGGCTTCTTCACGGGATTTGTTTCGGACCCTGAAGTTAGGCTCATTGGAGTCGAAGCAGGCGGACTCGGTTTGGCCAGCGGTCAGCATGCGGCCCCGCTATCCTCCGGCTCCCCCGGCGTTCTCCATGGCAGCTACAGCTACCTGATGCAGGATGAGTACGGTCAGGTTTTGGGCACACACAGTGTGAGCGCCGGCCTTGACTATCCCGGGGTTGGTGCCGAGCACAGCTACTTGAAGGACATTGGTCGGGCAGAATACATCTCTGTGACCGATGACGAAGCGCTAGACGCCTTGACCTGGGTCGCCCGGTCAGAAGGTCTGATCCCCGCATTCGAAAGTGCACACGCCTTCGCTCCTCTGAAGTTCCCCGAATTCCTCCCGAAGGGAAGCAGGGTTCTGGTGAACATGAGCGGTCGAGGCGATAAGGACATGGAGTCCGCCGCGCGGATTCTCAAGCTCTAGGTTCGGATCCGGGGCTCTCTCCCTTTCGCCTGGCGAGAGGGAGAGAGCCTCCGCGTCCAGCGCTCTCAGCCTAGTTTTTTATAGAAGAAGTACGACTGAACTACCGGCCAAAGGGACATGACCAGGAGGAGGACGATGGAGCCGACAACTGGCATGCCGACGGCGGCCAAGATGGCTCCTGCGATGCCTCCGTAGAAATAAAGCTTCCCGGCCAGACGGTGGGTGGCGTCCCAGGTTGCCTCGCTGGCCAGGGTCCACGGTGTTCGAATTCCCATGTAGAAGTTCCTGCGGACTTTGCCCAACACATTTCCGAGGAACGCGAAGAACAGGAACATTCCCGTCATCATGATGCCGCCAATATCCTTGATTCCGCCTGCGGTCGCTTTGAGGATGAGAACGCTGATGAATAGGAAGAGACCGGAAACAAGAACCATCGAATAGCTGTATGTCGCTTCAAACTTCTCGATCTCATATTTCTTAGGGCTCAATTTCGGGAGTGCCACAGTGAGAAGCATTCCGAACAGAATCATCAACGGCCCCATCAGAATGGCGGTCCACTTGCTGCCGTACTGATCCACTTGGTTGTGGATGTTCCAGTGGGTTGGCACCCTGTCCGGAAGTCGGGACACGTAATAAGCACTGAAAGCGATGGAGGCGGCCAACATTGCGGCCTGAATTTGTAGACTCGTCTTAATTTTCATCGGTCTGCTCCGATTTGTCCTGCTTTTGGAAAACGTCCAGCATCAGGGTCATCGCGTCCTGGACAACGGTAGTGTCCAGTGAGTACAGGATCTGTTGGCCATCTCGTCGACCTCGGATGAGGTCTGCACTTTTCAGCACATTGAAGTGATGCGACATGGATGGTGCACTGATGGAGAAGCTCTCCGCAATTTGGCCCGCCGTCATTTCGCCGTGAGCCAGCATCCTGAGGATACGTCGGCGTGTGGGGTCTGCCAATGCCTTGAATACTTCGTCGATCGCCATCTTATCGGTTCTTGAGACACTTAGCCAAGCATCTAAATATACTTTGCCTGCCGAATTGGGTTGCAGCATTTCGCTCGGCAGGTTCATTTCGGTACAGTGGATCACACATGCCCCAGACCTCCACGCTCTCTATCCTCATCTCAACTGAACAAATCCGCGCCCGAACAGCAGAGATGGCGAGACAGATTGAGGCTGATCTGGCCGGCGAGCCAGTGTTGCTGTTAGGTGTTCTTAATGGAGCCGTTCACTTTCTTTCTGATCTCTCCCGGGAGATCAATTCGGACTCGCTCCTGGACTTTTTGCAGACTAGCAGCTACCATGGCGGAAAATCTTCTTCTGGAGTTGTTCAAATTCGCAAAGATTTGGACATCAATATCGAAGGAAAAAACGTCATCATAGTTGAAGACATCGTGGACACGGGGATTACCCTGAGTCACTTGAGGGAGCTGCTCTCCACTCGAAAACCAAAGTCGCTAAAGGTTGCCGCTCTGCTCTCAAAAAAGGGAAGCAGAAAGGTCCATCCTGAAGTCGAATATATTGGTTTCGAAATTCCGAATGAGTTCGTGGTAGGATATGGCTTAGATTACGAGGATAGGTTTAGAAACCTCCCGTACATCGCAATCCTGCACGAAGAGTAATTCTTCTCCCGAAATGGCTAAGTCCACCTCAGCCTATCTCCACGTCAGGATCTCAGCTTTAGGAGCTTTATGACCCATCAGTTTCGACCTCGCAAGTCGCCAGACGGCGGCGGCGGCAACAACGGCATGCGACGCCAGCGCGGCAGGAACCGCGAAGGCTTGCCCAAAAATGATCCCCAAGTGGATCTCGAGAGTCTGCCGGAATTCGACTATAACCATTTTGACCAAATGGTCCCGGCAGCCCTCCTCAAAGAGGCAAAAGCAGCTAAGATCGATCCCAAGTCGCTTCTTCGCCACGAACTCGTCGAGAAGCTTCTTCTCGCTGCCAATGCGGATGCAATTTATGCCAAGGGAATCCTTGAGCTTATGTCGGACGGCTGGGGCTTTCTCCGCCGCGAGAACTACATCCCATCTCCCCAGGACACGTACGTTTCCCAGAGTCAGGTCAAGAAATTCAACCTGAGGGGCGGAGACCTCGTGCTCGGACTTGTCCGACTCCCTAAAGAGGGTGAGAAGTATCAGGGAATGCTCCGAGTTGAGAGCATCAACGGTTGCGGAACAGCTTCTCCCGAGATGCAGAAGCGCAAGAATTTTGATGAGCTGACACCGCTTTATCCCAATGAGCGGCTCGTGCAGGAGACCGTGTCGGAGAATATTCCGGCTCGAATTGTCGACCTCATCTCACCGATAGGTAAGGGCCAGCGCGGACTCATCGTCTCCCCTCCCAAAGCCGGTAAGACGTCGATGCTCAAGACGATCGCCAACGCGATTACAGCCAACCACCCTGAGTGCTACCTGATGGTGCTGCTGGTGGATGAGCGACCCGAAGAAGTTACGGACATGCGACGATCCGTTCGTGGACAAGTGATCTGGTCTACGTTTGATGAGCCGCCGGAAAACCACATGCGTGTGGCTGATCTGTGTTTGGAACAGGCTAAGCGCCTGGTCGAAGCGGGCCGAGATGTTGTGATTCTTCTCGACTCCCTAACACGACTTTCTCGTGCAAGCAATTTGACGATCAATCCATCCGGTCGAACGCTCTCTGGAGGTCTTGATCCCGGCGCTCTCTATCGCCCGCGCCGTTTCTTTGGCGCCGCCCGAAACATCGAAGAGGGAGGATCTCTCACGATCATTTCCAGCGTTCTCGTGGATACGGGAAGTAAGATGGACGACGCGATTTTCGAAGAGCTGAAAGGTACCGGCAACATGGAAATTGTTCTGGACCGTGAGCTTGCCGAGCGCCGAATCTGGCCCGCTGTCGACGTTAAGCGAAGCTCGACGAGGCATGAGGAACTGCTCTTCAAGAAGGAAGATCTGGAGGGTGTTGTTCAGCTTCACCGGCTTCTCGCCAACCAGACGAATTCAGTGGAAGCAACCGAATCTCTCATCAAGCTGCTCAAGCGAACGCCCACCAATGCTGCGTTCCTGGAAAGCGTTGTGGCACGCACCAAGGCGACCGTCTGATGACGGCCGCCTCACTTCCTTGGGGGCCACGGGTATCTTTCTGTAATGCCTGAAGAGTACGAAGAGCCCGAACGTTCAGACAACCTGGACGAGCCGCCACCTTTCTTCCCGTACGAGGCAGATTCGCCCATTCGTGTGCCTGGTCAGATGGGCGAATTGATCGAAGTTAACGTCGACGGTGTTTACGCAGTCGAGAACAACGGTCAGATATCGCGGTTTGTGCTGGTCACCGATGGAGAGCGAAAGCTTCCGATCCAGATCGGGCCGTTTGAGGCGCAGGCGATTTTGCTGGAGCACGAGGGATCTCGCGCTGACCGGCCGATGACCCACGACCTCATCCGCACCATTTTGGAGCGGGTGGAAATCACCTTGGACCGTGTAGTGATCGACGATTTTTGGAACTCGGTGTATTACGCCAAGCTTTACATCAAGCACAACCGCGAAGAGTTCGAAATCGACGCCCGTCCATCTGACTCTATCGCGTTGGCGATGCGATTCGGAGCCCCGATCTTCGTTGCCGAGGGGATCCTCGACGCAGTCATTGAAGAGTAGGGAAGGTCCTTTGGTTAGGGCTCAGTGGGTCTAAAGTCCCGCTCCCGGGGCTCATCTCAGCTTGAGATGAGCCCCGACAACTTTCTCATTTGGAATTGGCGTCAAGGGAGTGTTCTTGCATTCTTCTTGACGCTCGGCCATGAACTCATTCGACAAGTTTCGCCTGGCAACCCGATTTTCAGCCGCGTTGCTAACGTGCACGCTTATTGGTCACGCCTTGGCACAGCTACCAACCGTTGGTTGGCCAAGTGCGTTTGGAAATGGGGCAAATACTTCCAGTAGCTCGCAATATGGGGCAACACCCAATGTCCGCTGGAGGGTGCCATTCACGGGCACGAATTCTCCAATCATTGGTCCAGACGGCACCATTTACATCTCCCATTTTCATCTCGCCACAGACTCCGACCTGCTCGCCCTGAATCCGGCAGATGGTTCGATCAACTGGACCGCAGCGCATTTAGGGTCCTACGGCAGACCGGCGATAGACGCAAACGGTTTTATTTACACGAATCAGCTTGCAAACAACACGAATTGGTATGGATACCTGAGGGCCGTGGATCTCTCCACCCAGAAGCTCGTCTGGTCTATTCCCGTGCCTTCAACCACGTACCCTCTAAACGTCAATTTCGATCAGTCTCTGCTTCTTACTTCAGAAGGAGGGCCTTCGCCTTCGTACTCGGTTCAGGCGATCAACCACAAGACAGGTGATGTCATCTGGTCAACACCTGCAGACAATTTTTCGGTCGAGACCTGTGCGATTGGGCCACGCGGCACGATCTACGTGAATCAATTGGCGTCCAAAGAATTTGATGCCGTGGATTCCAGAACCGGGAACATAAAATGGTCGTATCGAGTTGGACCGATCCCCACTTACAATCAATGGATTTCAAATCCGATGGCTTCTCCAGATGGGAACGTGTACCAGTGCTTCGACGATGCGAATTTTCAGGCTTGGATCGTCTGTTTGGATTCGACTTCCGGGATCGCGAAGTGGACGTGCCAACTGCCCGGAGAAGTTGGATATGTCGAACGGATTTCGAACACCGCTATAGGACCGGATGGCACTGTTTATGTGGGTTACGAGGGTGGCTCGCTCGTGGGGGTTGCCGCGATCGATCCGGCCACTGGAATCATAAAGTGGACTCGCCCCGCCAACGGACCCCCATTCTTCGTTTGCGCTGGAGACGGGACGCTTTACGAGGAATTACCCGGTTCGCTTAATGACGGAATTTCTGCCGAATTATTAGCGATCAACGGAAAGGACGGAAGCCTTCTGTGGAGCTATACGTTTCCATTTTCTGGGATTGGTGACGGCGGGGACGACCACAGCCCAACGATGGCGATTGGCGTTGATGGTTCCCTTATTCTCGTAGCTCCTAATTACATCTATTGCTTCGAGAGCGTTCACGTAGTGAGCCTCGCGGTGAATCCAGCCACAGTTCAAGGCGGGACGTCCGCAACGGGGACGGCGACAGTGAACATGGCGGCTCCTGCTGGTGGCTTTGCGGTTCAGCTCTCGCCCAACACCGGTATTGCCGCCGCACCTGCAACGGTGACGATTCCTGCCGGAGCCACAACCGCGATGTTTCAGGTGACGACGGAGCCCGTCGATGTCTCCGCGAGCATCACCCTGACCGCGATGCCAGGGGTCAATCAGACGGCAACCCTCACGGTGGTCCCCGCCAATCTCGCTGGTCTGTCCCTGTCTCCTGCTGCTGTTGGCGGCGGTTCGGCGTCGACTGGAACAGTGACGCTTTCTGGTCCGGCCGGCCCAGCTGGATCGGTGGTGACGCTTAAGAGCGACAGTGCTTCTGCGACGGTTCCCGCGACGGTTACGGTTGCCTCTGGCAAGACGTCGGCGTCATTTGCTGCATCCACGAAGGGTGTCGACACCCAAACAACGGCAAATATCACCGCGATCCTGGGCAGCGCATCTTTCACCCAGGGTCTTACGATTAGTCCGGCCTCGCTGGCATCACTGACGCTGGCCCCAGCCTCGGTGCAGGGCGGCAAGACTTCCACCGGTACGGTGACGCTTTCTGGAATCGCCGGCCCTTCCGGGACAGCGGTAGCCCTGAAGACCTCGAACGCCAATGCGGCGACGGTTCCCGCTTCCGTGACTGTTCCAGCTGGGAAGAGCACGGCCACGTTCACCGTGACGACGGTTCCCGTCGCTTCAGATACGACTCTTCAGGTGTCAGGGACGCTCAACTCGGTGATTCAGGCCGCGACACTGACCGTGACAGCACCGGCCCTGGTGTCTCTTGTTCTGAATCCGACTTCGGTTCCAGCCGGGACTACTTCCACTGGCACTGTCACGGTATCCGGTCCCGCACCGACCGCTGGCCTCCCCGTGTCTCTTTCCAGTTCTTCAACTTCTGCATCTGTGCCCGGCACTGTGACGGTTGCAGGTGGGGCGACTTCAGCGGCATTCACTGTGAGCACAACTGGAGTCGATGCGACGACCACTGCTACGATAACGGCGAGTCTGGCGGGCTTAAAGCAGACCGCGACTCTCACCGTTGACGCCTCGACTTTAAGCGGCGTGAGCCTGAATCCGACCACGGTTCTCGGCGGAGGTCCGTCCACCGGAACGGTTAATCTGTCAGGTCCTGCGGGCCCAAGTGGAGCCGTTGTGACCCTGACCTCCAGTAGTCAGTCAGCGAAGGTCCCTGTTTCCGTCAAGATCCCGTTTGGCAATACATCCGCCACGTTCACCGTGACGACAACTGGAGTCAACACCCTTACAAGCGCCGTTGTTGCTGCCTCCTTTGGGGGCACGAGCGCCCAGGCGAATCTTTCCATCACGCCCGTTCAGATCTCCACGCTGTCAGTCAGCCCTACATCCGTTCAGGGCGGAACATCTGCGACAGGGACCGTCACTTTGAACGGACCTGCGGCTGTTGGCGGAACGACTGTCTCGCTGTCCAGCTCCAACGGCTCTGCCGGAGTTCCCGCCTCCATCACGATTCCAACTGGACAGGCCAGTGGGACATTTTCAATTCAGACCGCGACGGTCTCATCGGCAACTTCGGCCACGATCACGGCATCGGCGAACGGCTCGTCTGCCACGGCGAGCCTCACGGTGACGGCTCCGATTCTCACTGGTCTCACGCTCAGTCCGGCAACGATCGCCGGCATTGGCACCTCGACGGGTACGGTGACGCTGAGCGGTCCCGCTTCAAGCGGTGGTGCGGCTGTGTCACTTCGCAGTGCGGTGCCGGCTGTCACGGTCCCCGCCTCGGTAACGATTCCTGCAGGAAGCACCTCATCGACGTTCACCGTCTCCGCCTCAGCGGTCACTTCCCAGACGACGGCTGCGATATCCGCATCATTTGGTTCAGTGACAAAGTCCGTGAATCTGACTCTGCTTCCTTTGACGCTCTCCGGTGTGTCCGTTTCGCCCAACCGCATTCAGGGCGGCGCCTCTGGTGTTGGAACGGTGAGCCTGAACGGCAATGCTCCTTCTGGCGGTGTAACGGTGCTGCTCAAGAGCAGCCTTGCCGGTGTAAAGGTTCCTGCCAGCGTCAAGATTCCATCCGGTCAGAGCAGCGCGAGCTTTACGGTGACGACGATTGGGACGGCATCTGAAAAGTCCTCGACGATAACGGCGACGTGGGGCAGCACCTCGGTCACGACGACCGTCACGCTTCTTCCGCCAACCCTGACCGCTGTGACTCTGAGTCCAGCTTCAGTCACAGGCGGCACCAGCTCCACGGGAACGGTGACTCTAAGCGGTGCGGCACCAACGGGTGGCATCTCGCTGAAGCTGACCAGCCGCAGCGCGGCCGCAACGGTTCCAGCAAGTATCACGGTTCCGGCAGGGAAGACCTCGGCCACATTTATGGTAAAGACGACCGCAGTGGCTTCAGATACCGGCACATCAATCTCAGCGAGCCTGAACGGCACCAGCCAGTCCGCGACGCTGAAGATTCTAGCCCCTGTCCTCAGCTCGCTTGTTCTCAAGCCGGCTTCGGTCATTGGCGGATCCAGTTCGACCGCGACTGTCACGCTCATCGGTGCTGCGCCCAAGGGCGGGCTCACGCTCACGCTGGGCTCAAGCAGTGCCTCGGCGACCGTGCCGGCAACACTGGTGCTTGCCTCTGGAAAGGCGAACGGCACCTTCACCGTGAAGACCAAGAAGGTCACCTCTCAGACGACCGCCAGCATCTCGGCCAGCCTTAGCAGTGCGAAAGTCTCCGCAAACTTAACGATTAAGTGATTACGCATTCAAATGGGACCTAGTGCTTAGGGTCCCCAGGGAATGTGTGAACGTTTAGGTGTGAAAGTCCTAATTACACGCTTTTTTTGCACGCAATTCCCTTAGAGTCTCAACAGGCGCCTGTGTGAGGCGTCTGTCTGCTCAATACCCCGTAAATGAACGGGGTCCTGGCTAGATGATTTTATCTGGTTTTGGTTTAAGGGGAGATTTTGTGGAGAAGGAGGAACGCGCAGCGACGGGAGGGCACGTTGTTGCCTTGGATGGACTTCGAGGCATCGCGATCTTGTTCGTGTTCGTCTTTCACGCATTCAACGCAAACTTGCTCTGGATGGGCGTGGACATCTTCTTCGTTCTGTCTGGCTTCCTCATCACCGGCATCCTACTGAGACAGAAAAGGAAAAGCTTTCTCAACTACTTGGGCGGCTTCTACATCCAGCGCTCACGCAGGATCCTGCCCGCCTACTCCGTGTTTCTCGCTGTCTCCGTTCTTCTCTTTGGAACCGGCTGGCTGAGCTACTGGTACCTGTATCTGGGCGGGATGAACTTCCTCATTCCACTCAACCTGCCGCACCTTTCCACTCAGCCCCTTTGGTCGCTTGCGGTTGAGGAGCAGTTCTACCTACTTTGGCCCCTAGCGGTCTTCTTTCTGGACAAGCGACGGTTGATAATCCTAGCCTGGGCTTTGTTGATCCTCGCACCCGTCCTTCGGTGGGTCTGCACACCATATTTTTCAAGCGGCTTTGCGACCTATATGTTGTTGCCGTTCCGCATGGATACGCTCGCTGCGGGAGCGCTGGTGGCACTGTATATGTCGGGAGTACCGATGCAGGCTTCGGTTGTCCAGGTCAATCTGAGACCATATCGGGTTCACGCACTCCTGCTCCTTGTCGCAGGAGCTACCCTCGCGATCGCACTCAACGCGAAGGGGCTAAAGCCGACGATGGGTAGCCAGCTTGCCAATACGGCTCTTTTGGAAGCGACGTTGATGATTTCGGTGGGACTGCTGCTGCTCAGCCTTATGGGAGTTGGTGTCCGTGGCCTAAGTTCCAAGGGATTGACCGGGCTGGGACGAATCAGCTACTCCTTTTATCTGATCCATATGACCGCCCTTCAGCTTGCGCCACCTCACGGATGGGCCCTGGCGCTTGGAATGACGCTGGCATACTCGATCGTGATGTGGGTGGTGATCGAGCGACCCATTCTGCGGCGTGGCCATCGAACAGAGCCAAAGCGGGGTGTGCCTCAGCTTGAGCCAACTGGCGTCAATGTTTCGGCTGATGAGCGGATCAAAGTTTTGTAGGGCCTAGAATTTCGGTTGGAGGGGTCCCCTGGCGGTAATCTCTCCGGCCATGGACCCGGTGCTGCGCGCAGAAGAGCTGCGATCGCTGATCGAGCATCACAACTACCGCTATCACGTGCTGGATAGCCCGGAGATCAGCGACTCTGAATACGACCGACTCTTCCGAGAGCTGGTTGAATTGGAGTCTGCCCATCCCGAGCTAGCCCGACCTGATAGTCCTACCCAGAGCGTTGGTGCCCCTCCTGTAGCTGGCCTCACCTCTTTCCGGCACGCGGTGCCGATGCTGTCGCTGGACAACGCGTTTGGGCACGATGAGCTGCGCGCTTTTGATGATCGGGTGCGAAAAGGGCTGGAGACTGCCGAGCAGGTTGAGTACTTCGCGGAACTCAAGTTTGACGGCGCTTCACTTTCCCTCACCTACGTAGATGGAGTGCTTGAGTCGGCTGCCACTCGTGGAGATGGCACGACGGGTGAAGAGGTCACCCACAACGCCAAAACGGTACGAGGCATTCCTCTGCGGCTTATGCAGCCACTGCCTGGCAGAATTGAGATTCGCGGCGAAGTGGTGATGCTCAAATCTGTCTTTGCGGAAATCAATTTGGCAAAATCGGAGAGAGGAGAGCAACTGTTTGCCAACCCTCGAAATGCGGCGGCAGGTGGGCTCCGTCAACTCGATAGTCGACAAACTGCGGCCCGAAAACTGAATTTCTTCACGTACGGCGTCGGCCTCGTGGATCTGTCGAGTGGGAGAAGGCTTGCCGACACTCAGAGTGCGGGACTTTCTCGATTGAGGGATCTCGGTTTCCCGGCTCGGTCGGAGGCAACGGTTCTTTCAGGCCCTGATCAACTCGTGGCGTTCGTGGACCGGATTCAGGAAGCGCGTGCAAGTCTGCCGTTTGGCATCGACGGCGTGGTCATCAAGGTGAACAGCCTCGATCAGCAAGAGGCACTCGGGTTCACCGCACGCGGTCCACGATGGGCGATTGCCTACAAATTCCCGGCAGAGCAGGCGTTCACAACCCTCAATCGGATCTTCGCTCAAGTTGGGCGGACAGGCAAAATCACGCCAGTAGCTGATCTTGAACCGGTGTCTGTGGGCGGAGTGACGGTCAGTCGGGCAACCCTTCACAACTATGAGGACCTTTCTCGCAAAGATGTGCGGGAAGGCGACACCGTCATCGTCCAGCGGGCGGGGGACGTCATTCCAGAGGTTGTTGGGCCGGTACTCGAGAAGCGTCCAGAGGGTGCATTGCCCACCCCTGAGCCCACCGTTTGTCCAGAGTGCGGCGCGGAGGTGGCGAGGAAGCAGGCGGAGGTCGATATTCGATGCACCAACCTAAGCTGCCCCGCGCAGATTGCCGCAAAGCTACGCCACTTCGTGGGCAGAAAGATGATGGATATCGACGGAATGGGCGAAAAGCTCATCGATCGATTTCTTGAGTTAGGAATTCTCACTGACCTCCCAAGTATCTTCCGCCTTCAGTCCCGCAGAGAGGAGCTTGTTGGGCTTGAACGACTCGGCGAACTCAGCATCGACAACTTGCTGGCGTCGATCGAAGGATGTAAGGAACGCCCGCTGGGCCGCTTCCTATTTGCATTGGGCATCCCCAGCGTCGGAGAAAAGGGCGGGCAAGACCTCGCCAGGGAGCTTCGGACGCTGGACGCAGTTCGAAGTGCTGACTACGATACGCTGATCGCCATTCCGAACGTGGGCCCATCGACGGCCAGCGAAGTCCAGGAGTGGTTTGAGGACCCAGAGAATCGGCGGATTGTTGATGAATTGTTGGCGCTCGGTGTCGCCCCAGTCGAAGGTGAGGCACCCATTAGCGATCTGTTCGCGGGACAGACAATAGTGTTCACCGGAAAGCTTGAGCGATTCACCCGTGAGGCAGCGGAAGCGTTTGTGGCCAAGATGGGCGGTAAGTCCGCAGGCAGCGTGAGCAAACAGACTGCTTTCGTCGTTGCGGGTCCGGGAGCCGGCTCAAAGCTGCAGAAGGCGGAGTCGCTCGGCGTACCCGTTAAGTCCGAGGAGGAGTTCCTTGAAATGGTCCCCGAGGGCTCCCTCTGAATCAGTTCTTAATTGAGTATCCAGAGGGAAGGTTTAACCTTGCGCGGTGCGTCACCAGCGGTCAGGTTTTCCGGTGGGAGCAGCTTAGCGAAGGGATCTGGCTTGGAGTCGATGGCGATCACTGGTATCGGGTCAGCGATGTGACTCGACGCAGCGCGGTGGTCCTCAGCAACGGCTCGCAATCAGACTTTGAACAGCTCTTTCGGCTTGACTGGGATTCTGAGGCGATTGAGGAGAAGCTGCGTGAGAGTTCTCCCGAACTAGCACCCTACCTAGTCGGTTTGGATGGGCTTCGGCTAATGAAGGCGGGCTGTACCGAAGAGCTCTTCTTTAGCTTTATGTGCACGCCGAACAACAACATCACACGCATCATTCAGATGGTGCGGCACCTTGCTTCGTATGGACCGATCCTAACCGAAATCGAGGGAAGGACTGTTCACCGATTCCCGAGTGCCGAATTCATTGCCGGTATTCCAGAACAGGAGCTCCGGGCCAAGGGATTTGGTTACCGTGCCGCCACGATTCCTGGAGCAGCGAGTTCCATTCTTAGTCGAGGCAGTCTTTGGTTGGATGGACTGCGCTCGGAGACGTATGAGTCCGCTCATCGGCAATTGTGCGAAATCAAGGGCATCGGACCCAAGCTGGCCGACTGTATTGCCCTGTTTGGCCTGCACCACACCGACGTCATCCCGATTGATACCCACATTTGGCAGGCGTACACACGCCTCTATCGACCCGATTTGAAAGACAAGGCGCTCACGGATGCCCGCTACCGTGAGGCGGCTTCAGACCTAAGAGCGAGGTTTGGCGGCTACGGTGGCTGGGCCCAACAGTATCTCTTTGTGGACAACATGCAGAATTGGCGATCTCGCCAAAAAGGGACCTGATTTCAGGTGTTGAGACTCATATTTACAAGAGTCTTGTCAACCCTTTTCGTAAATATTTCCTAATTGATAAATAGGCAAGTTTAGGTTCAAAACTTGCCTATTTCGGTCAAAATGCCTCATTGAACCCTTTGCCAGAAGGTCTATAGTTGCGTTTCGGGGGTATAACAACCCGTCGCAGCCAGGCAAGAGGAGGTTCCAAATGCGCAACTGCTCACACAAAGTGAGTATGGCCTTGGCCTTATCAGTGGTCGCCGCATCGGCGCTCGCGGGTGGGAAAAGGCAGAAAGAAATTCAGGTGGAGACCCATACGGAGAAGATCCGGCCGGGAATCCAATATGAGTTCAGCCGTAACCTGAGACCAGGACGGTTGGTACGAGCTCAGGATGGAGTCGATGGGTCAATTAAGAAGACCTTTCGAATCACATATATCGACAGCAAGCCAGTTGAAAAAGAGCTGATTGCGGAAGTTCGAAAAGATCCTAAGCCAACTCTGTTTTTGATGGGTCGAGGCGGTATGCCATCGGACCGAGGTTCGTTTACGCGTAAAAAGGTGATGGATATGGAGGCTACGGCCTACGATCCCAGCCCACGCTCGAACGGTCGCGGAAGCCATGGTAGAACGAGGACGGGCGCACGCGCAACTTACGGCGTGGTCGCGGTAGATCCTCGCGTCATTCCTCTCGGATCCGTTGTGTTTGTCGAAGGTTACGGTCTTGCGCTTGCATGTGACACAGGAAGCGCGATTAAAGGCAACCGAATCGACCTTTGCTATGATTCCAGCCGTACCGTCGATATCTTCGGCCGGCAGCGGGTCCGAGTTCACGTTCTCGGCATACGTTGAAGCTTTATAACTCAGGAACGCTCAAGGCGTTCCTGAAAAAGCATGGAATCGCTACCTCAAAAGGCTTAGGCCAGCATTTCCTGTGTTCGCAGGCAGCCGTAGAAGCGATCGTCGCTGAATTTGTTGCGTTTTGTGGCGTCTGTGAGATTGGCCCCGGTCCGGGTGTTCTCACATCTCCCATTTCCATTCAGTGCGCGCAGGTCATCGCGCTAGAGGTGGACACTTCCATGGTTGGGGCCCTAAAAGACTCTTCGCCAAAAGCGGACGTGCGAACGATTGATGCCCTCCAGGCAGACCTAGCCTCGATTCTCTGCGAGCTTCCCGAGCCTCGGGGAATTGTCAGCAACCTTCCTTATTACATCACCGGTCCACTCATCAACCGTATTGCCGATGTGCGTCAGCACTTCGAGGTTGCCGTCCTCATGATGCAGCGAGAGGTCGCGTATCGCATTCTGGCTAAGCCAGGCAATCGAGATCGTGGCTCCCTTTCGGTTTATCTACAGTCTGTATTTGATATCTCCCTGGTGATCCACGTGCCAGCTCGCGACTTTATGCCTCCGCCTAAGGTTGACAGTACGGTGCTGCGGTTTGTGCCGAAGCCGCTGAATCTTGATGAAGAGTCTGCGAAGTTCTTCTTTAAGACGGTGAGGATGGGTTTTGCCCAGCCGAGAAAGACGTTGGCCAATAACCTCATGGCTGGCTTCCACATTGACCGGGAGCAGGCGGCGGACATCGTTGAGCGCGCAAATCTGGAAGAAAAGATTCGACCGCATGACATGAGTCAGACTGAATGGCTGAATGTCTCGACGATCCTTCGCGAAACGATCTCCGGAGCTTAAGAGGGGCTATGAGCGTCTCTGAAGACGTCCAGTCAATCTTGAAGGCGGAGGCGACGCGTCTGGGCTTTGATCTCGTTGGCATCTGCGCCGCCCAGCCAGCACCTCATCTCGACTTCTACAAGCGCTGGATTGACCGAGGCAATCATGCCGGGATGGAGTATCTCCAAAGGCACGAATCCCTCAAAGCGACACCCGAGAATCTGCTCCCTGGATGCAGATCCATCATCGCAGTGGGTCTCAACTACAAGCAAGCCGCTCCATATGAGCCCGGAGAGCCTAGGATTGCGAGCTATGCTTTGGGAAGGGATTACCACCGGATTCTGCGCGCCAGGCTCAAGCGCCTTTCGGCTTGGATGGAAGCTCAGGTACCGGGAGTCCAAACTCGTGCCTGCGTCGATTCGGCACCTATTTTTGAGCGGGACTACGCACGTCTTGCCGGTCTCGGTTGGTTTGGTAAGAACACATGCCTGATCAACTCCAAGCGCGGCAGCTGGTTCTTCATTGGACTCCTGCTGACCACAGCGGATCTCGAGCCAGACATTGCGGCGGTTGGCGGCTGTGGAACCTGCCGTGACTGTATCGACGCATGCCCAACAGGGGCGATTATCTTTGAGGATGGCCGGTGGCAAGTGGATTCTCGGAGCTGCATCAGCTACCTCACGATCGAGCATCGGGGCGAATTTGACGCTAAATTAGCGAAACGGATTGGTTCGTGGACCTTTGGCTGCGACGTCTGCCAGGACGTCTGCCCATTTAATCACAGCAGGCCCAATCAACCGATGCGCGCCGCATCAAGTCAGGATCCTGACATCCTGCAGTCCAGAAAATGGCCGTCCCTCGTTGAACTGGCACGACTGGGCGAAGACGATTGGGATGCTCTTTCCTCGGGAAGTGCAATTCGCCGCACTGGGCTGGAAGGGATTCGCCGAAATGCAAGGGCAAATCTTGAGAACCTTGATGCCTAGGCGGACTTGACGCCAACTAGCTGTCGAGAGAGGCGAGCCTTGTTGTAGACGTCTACGTACTCCTCTGCACTCTTCTCCCAACTGTAGTCGCCGTTCATACCGTTCATCATCAGCTCACGCCACTGATCCAGGTGCTGGAACACATCCCTTGCACGCTTGACCGCGGCGAGAAAGTCTTCGGTATCTCGGCGTTGGAATCGGAATCCGTTCTTGCCTTCAAAGACTGTGTCCGCAAGGCCACCGGTGGCTCGTACGACGGGAACTGTGCCGTACCGCATGGCGATCATCTGTCCGAGCCCACACGGCTCAAAGGCGCTGGGCATGAGGAAGGCATCACAGCCAGCGTAGATACGCTGCGCGATGGGGGCATCGAACCGCTGGATGAATCGGAAATTCTGCGGGTATCTCGCTTCCAAGTGGGTAAAGGCTTGAGCCAGCGCTGGGTCGCCTAGGCCCTGCACGATGAGCTGGATGGGGAAGTTGAACATCGTCTCTGCCGCATTGAGCATCAGGTCCATGCCTTTCTGGCTACTCAGCCGGCTCACGACACCAAACAGAGGGGCGCCTGGGATTTCTGGAAGGCCAACTTCGGCAAGGAGTTTCGACCGGCAGATCGCCTTTCCTTGATGGGCGCGGGCCGAGAAGTGTGCGGGCAAGTCTTGGTCGGTACTGGGATTGAACACGTCAAGATCAATGCCGTTCACAATGCCGGATAGTCTGCCTTGGCGCTCAAGATGAGCCATTAGCCCCTCCAGCGAGCATCCAAACTCAGGTGTTTGAATCTCGTTGGCGTAGTTCTTGCTCACGGTATTCACTTGGTCCGAATACACGCACCCTGCTTTGAGGAAGTTGACGCTACCGTACGCTTCCACCTGCTCGGAGTTATAGATGCTGTGGGGAAGATCGAGGGCATCCAAGACCTCGGTGCCAAATTCGCCCTGGTAGGCCAGGTTGTGGATCGTGTAGATGCTGGCAACTTCATCCCAAACGTGGCTCGCCTTTTCGCGAAGGAGAACAGGCAGGAAGCCGGTGTGCCAGTCATTGCAGTGGATCACGTCCGGTATCCAATCCAGCTGTTCCATTGCCGCGATAACTGCCTGGCAGAAGAATAGGTGCTGAGTGCCACCTGGCTGGTAAACGCTTTCGCTGTTGACGGAGGCTCCGTACCATTCATCGGTACCGATGAAGCCAACGGGCAATCCGTCCAGTTCGGTTTCCTTGAAGGTCGCCGTCTTGGTCCAGTGCGGATTCATCTCCACGTCAAACTCATCAAGGGTGTTGACGAGTGTCCAGCGAGGGTCATCCTCAATCATGCGATAGAGCGGCATCACCACTCGCGCATCGTGTCCGAGCCTGCGGAGCGCTTTTGGCAGTGCACCCGCCACGTCGGCGAGTCCTCCTACTTTGGCGAATGGGGCCACTTCAACCGAAACGAACAGAATTCTCATTCGTAATCCAGGGGAGATCGTATTCCGTGAGAAATACGGGTTCTCAGCCAAGACATTATCTCACCCCTGGCTCAATGTGATCTACGGTGGGACCACGCAGAGGATTGTGGCCTATGCAAATTAGGTCCTTTCTGAAGCTTTATGTTGTGGATAACCTAGATTCGCTCCAGGAGGACGGCGGTTGCCTCTCCTCCGCCAATGCACGGAGACGCGATTGCGTAGCGACCGCCGCGTCGCTCTAGTTCAAGAAGTGCGGTGAGAATCAGTCGTGTCCCTGTCATGCCGATGGGATGCCCGATGGCAACCGCACCGCCGTTGACGTTGACCTTTTCGTGAGGAATATCCAGCTTCTGCATCGCGGCCATGGCGACGACTGCAAACGCCTCGTTTACTTCGAAGAGATCAATATCTGAAACTGTGAGTCCAGCTTGATTGAGAAGCCGCTCAATCGCAATGCCGGGTGCTGTGGTGAACTGGGTGGGTTCTTGAGCGTAAGTTGTGTAGCCGCGGAGACGTCCGAGCGGGGTTTTACCGAGCCTTTCTGCTTGTTTGAGGTTGGTGACCACGAGAGCAGCCCCGCCATCATTGAGGGAACTGGCGTTTCCAGCGGTAGTAACTCCGTCTTTACTGAAGGCTGGCTTTAGAGAGGCAAGCTTTGCCGGATTCCCTTTTCCAGGCTCTTCATCCTGGGAGATGAGGATAGGATCGCCCTTTCGCTGAGGAACTTCAACCGACACAATCTCCGCGTCAAATCGGCCATTTTGCTGTGCGTCTAGGGCTCTGCGGTAGCTTTCTGCAGAGTATTCGTCCAGTTGCTCTCGGCTAAATCCCAGATCTTTGGCGGTGCTGTCTCCGCAACTTCCCATGTGGCAGTCGTTGTAGGGGTCCCAGAGGCCATCATGGATCATCGAGTCGATGACCTTGGCATGCCCCATTCGGTAGCCAGTACGTGCCTTATCCAGCAGGTAAGGGGCTGAACTCATGGATTCCATACCGCCGGCGACCACGATCTGGCTGTCTCCAAGCTGAACCGCCTGCGCAGCCAGCATCACGGATTTCATTCCCGATCCGCACACTTTGTTGATGGTGAGGGCGGGGACGGAGGTTGGCAGTCCGGCAGCAATGAGCGCTTGGCGAGCGGGCGCTTGGCCGATGCCTCCAGTTAGGACGCAGCCCATGATCACCTCGTCTACTTCATCGGGGCGAACACCTGCCCTTGAGATTGCTTCGCCAATGGCGATGGCGCCCAGTTGCGGAGCAGAGAATGTTGAGAGTGAGCCTAAGAATGAGCCGATTGGGGTGCGGGCTCCGGAGAGAATGACAGTATCCAGCATGAGTGGTTAAAACCTCTTTGTTTGATTGGAGGATACCGGGGAGATCGACTCAACTGACGAGGAAATCCGCAACGACGATTGGCATCGGGTTTGCCTGGCTGAGTTCGACATGAAGCTGAGGCTGATATGGGTAGGCGCGATGAGCAAGGAAAGCGATATGACCATCACGATCCTGAGCGACGCCACGAAGTGTGACGTAAGGGGAGCATATGATCTTATGCCCGTCCCGCTGGTAAGTCTCGTCGAAACAGGTCACATTCAGGAGTCCGGTTTCATCCTCAAGGTCAAAGAACATCACGCGTCTGCCGCTGGCTGTTGGCGGAAAGCGCAGGCGAATGGGGTTGCCTACCACGATGATCTGGGTTCCTGCCGGCATCCGTCCCGCTTCCGCTGCGGTGATGCCCCCTTTTGAGAGGACACGCTCACGTTCAAACGCCATGAGATGGTGCTGAACATCCATCCCTAGAATGGCGCGCTCTCGTATCGCCTTTTCGACCTGAGTGAAGTCCGCCATGGGGGCTGGAAGTGGCGGTTCTGGGAGAGTAAGTGGCAGACAGGCTCCCGAGAGGTCGCATACCGAAGCGAAATCCATTGCTGCTGGAATCGCCCAAAGCAGACGACGTCGATTTGACTCAAGCGAGTCAAATGCCCCGCACAGGATGAGCAGTTCGAGCTCATTGCGGTGAGGACGCGCCTTCGCGACGAAATCATAGAACGACTCGAAGGGCCCACTCTCCCTAGCGTCCAAGATGCGTGCGAGAAGCTCTCGAGAAAGTCCCCCAATCTGCCGCAGCGAAGTTCGGATTCCGCCATCCGGCACGATGAGGTTGGGGTCCTGATGGGCGAGGACGCTTTCCGTTTGGAATTTCAGCCCGCTGCGATTGATGTCGGGGGGAAGTATCTGTACGCCGCGCACCCTTGCCTCGTTGGCAATCGTACACGGGCCATAGTAGCCGGCTGGCTGGGCATCAAGGAGGGCGGCAAAGTACGGGGAAGGGAAGTTCTGCTGGCACCACACGGAGCGGATCGAGACTTCGGCAAACGCAAGCGCGTGCCCTTCGGCAAAGCCGTAGCCTTGAAAGCCGCCAACCAGTTCATACACGTCATTGGCAACCTGGCGGGTGTAGCCCCGTCCCATGATTCGGTCCACCACATCGTCTTGAATCGAGCGGACGTAGTTGTCGCGCCGCTTTTTGTGGATCCCCTCACGGATCGCTTCAGCCTCATCAGAGGTGTATCCGCCAAACGTTTGAAGGAGCCGATCCACCTGCTCCTGAAAGACGATGATGCCGTAGGTTGCCTCAAGGATCTCGGCAAGATGAGGGTGATTAAAGGAGTACGGCTTGCCCCTGCGTCTGGCGATCAGTTCGTTGATCTTGACCGCTCCACCGACGCCGGGTCGGATGCCAGCTTGGACCAGGCTGGCATCTTTGAGATTCTGGGTCTTTAACCTTATGTGAGCCTGCCGCATGGCAGGCGAAGCAGATTGAGGGATGCCAATAAGCTCTCCGCTGCGCATGGTCCGGAAAGTCTCTGGATCATCTAGGGGCAGTTTTTCAACATGAAAATCGAGATCATGAACCCGGATTCGGGACTGGGTGCCGGAGAGTACATCGTTTCCGCGAAGGCAAAGCACATCGAACTTGTCAAAGACAAACTTGGCGCTTCGCTTATCCCATTGAAGGATGCGCACATCCTCATCGGCAGAAAGCATCACGGGGCAGAAATCACGGATCGGTTCGCTGGCGATGACAACGCCTGAGGAGTGGGACCGAATGTTTGTCGGCACATCGGCAAGTTGCTCGCCCAAACGGAACACCCACTCAAACCGCTCGGGGGAGATGCCGCTGTCACGAAGTTCCGGCTTGGTGTTGATCGCCTCACGAAGCTTCTCTGGAGTCACGCTTCCGTGCAGTCGTTTGGAGAGATACTCCAGAGCGGCGGGGGGGATGCCAAGGACCTTGCCGACATCGCGAACAATCCCCCGAGACCGGTAGGAGCCAAAGGCGGCAACGGTGGCCACATGCTCCCTGCCGTACTTGTAGGTCATGTAGTTTCGAACATCATTGCGACGGTCTGCTTCAAAGTCGATATCGATGTCCGGCCGCTTGCTGCCATCCGAGGGCAAGAATCTGTCGAAGTGCAGGTTGTGGTCGTAGGCGTCTATCCTTGATATGCCGAGGCAATAGGCCACCGCCGAATCCACAACAGAGCCCCTGCCACTGAACAGGATCTCCTGCTCACGTGCCCACAGGCACATATCCCAGGCGACAAGAAAGTGGTTGGCAAAGCCTAGACGACAGATTCGATCCAGTTCCATATCTAAGCGCTTGCGGCGCTGGAGACTGAAGTCTCTGCATCGATAGCGAGCCCCATCCAGCACCACCTCGCGGAGGGCGGCATCCTCATCCGCACAGAACTTAGGAGGGGTGGACATGCCAGGAAGCAGCTTGTCCTCACACTGCTCACTGACGCGCAGGGTGTTTTCAAGAAGATCGGGGCGATCGCGATAAAGCTCCCTCATCAAGCTGGCTGATCGGATGAAGCGCTCTGCATTGAGGGCGCGCCTAGGTGGCATTTTGGGTTCGGGCTGACCTTCCGCACGCCTAGGCTTGCGTCCATCGATCTCCTCAATGGTACAGAGGCTCTCGACGCAGACCAAAACGTCTTGGGCGGGGAAGTCTTCAGGCTCCAAGTGGGCTGCAGGCGCACCCGCGACGGCAAGGATATGTTTCTGCCGTGCTAACTCCAAGAGCTGTTTGTTGAGGGAATGCTCCCAGGGTAGAAAGGTGCGTTCGATTTGGAGGAACACGCTTTCGCCGCCATAGAGGCTGATGAGTCGATCGAGTGTGTCTCCTGCCGCCTCAAGGCCACGTCGCAGAAGCTGGAGGTTGAGCAGGCCGGAGTGACCGCCGGTAAGGGCGATCAATCCCTCTGAGTGCCTTTCCAATCGTTCCCAGTTCAGCAGTGGGTAGTGTCGGGGCTCATCGAGGTGGCACTCCGAAATCAGGCGACATAGCGACCGAAACCCGATGCGGTTCTTTGCCACGAGGACAATGTCTCCACCCTCGCTGAACTCCAGGGTGGTGCCTATAAGCGGCTTAATCCCTACACGCCTAGAGGTCTTGGTGAATTCGTACACCCCGCTTAAGGAGAAGCGATCCGCAAGAAGCGCTGAGCTGTAGCCAAGATAGGCGGCATAGGCAGGAGTCTCTTCACATCGCAGGCAGCTTCGCCCAAATGAGTAGCCTGTGGTCGCATGCAGGAGCGCCATTGTTGGGCTGCTGGGGGCAGAACGCAGGCTTGCCGTATCTTTGGAAAGGCCACAGGCTCGCGCCACCTTTTCATCGCGAGCCTTCCGGAGACGGACGTCGTAGTCTTCGCGATGATTCTCATGGGCCGAAGCGGTTGGTTCCTGTAGCTGTGGCAGCCCAAGTGCAGGGAGCAGGCGCTCGACTTCGCGCCGACAGCCCTTTGCATCGACAAAGCGACTTATTTCACGCATGGGCTCGCCCGCCCACCACTCTCCAGCTTCACGCCAGAGCGCCAAGAGATCAGCGCCAGCCGGTAGCGTTCTTCCACTCCTGAAGGACCCGTATTCTTCTGGGCTGGGCAATGTGTCCTGCAACCTGGATCGAGGCTTCTCCAAACACCACGCGCACTTTCTTGAGGGCACTCTCAGCGCTGTCTTGAGCTTCGACACGACTCACGCTTCCGATGAGATGCTGTTGAGATGAGCGGGCGCGTTCTAGGTGGGGAAGCCGAACACCGACCGAAATGACAGGAGATCGAAGCTCCTCTCGGTTGAGCAGACGGAGGGCGGCAATCGAGGACCTTGGCCCGCTCAGCGGTTTGCTGAAGCTGCGTGTACAGGTTTTCACCTCTCCTTCCTCCAACTCGAGGCTTAGAATTGCCTGGGATGCCTGCTGCTCCTTAGCCGCTAGACGCTGGCCGATGCGATGCCCAAGTGATACCAGGGCCTCATCAAGCTGAAGGGTGCTGCTGATGGCACCGTCAAAGATGAGCTTTTCCGAGAGGGTATCGGGAGGGTAGAGCGCCTCGACAGGATCTTTCCAGCTCCCTCTTGCAGCAAGCAGGATTCGCAGGGCACCATCGCCGAACTGACTCCTCAAAATAGCCATGGGCAGGTCTGCGACGACGCCAATGCTGTGATAGCCCAAGAACCGGAGCCTCTCCCTCTGGTCGATGGAAACAGGGGTGAGACAAAGGGTGTCCAGCGGTCGCAGAGATTGTTCATCCAGGCCCAGCAGCCGCTCTCCGTTGGTATCGGCGGAAAGGCGTGCCAGCCATTTGGAGGCTCCAGAACCAAACACAGGTTCACAGCCGGTCAGTCGAGCGAGCCTCTCCAGAAATCTTTGGGCAACATCAATTGGCCTTGGGTGCGAACTGAGATCCAGGTAGGCGGTATGACGCTGTTCAGGCTCGATGACTCCTGTAAAGTTCGAGGCGAGTTCAAGCCATTCTGTCTGCGCCTCCCTGCCCTCTTCCGCGCGTAGATTTCGGTAGACACCATCCTCACGAAGAATGGTCTTTGCTTGAGAAAGTGGCATTCCCGCTTGGATGCCCCGGTGAGCGGCATGCCGGTTGCTGTCCAGCACTCGGTCCTGGTCGACAACGAGAGTCGGGCGTGACTCATCCAGCTGAAGGACAGAGATATAGAAGTGAGGCAGGCGGCAAAAGAGAACGTAATCCACAGCGAGTTCCTGATTCTGTTAGACGAATAGTATATATATGTCTACTATAAATTGAATCAGAAATTACTCAGGCGGCGACAAATCAGGCAATACACGAAAATGTAGATGTTCGTCTACTTTTAAGCAAGACGATAATTTCCTTGATTGCAGTGAATGCCTCTGTCCGCTCATAGAATCGAACGGGTATACTGCGAGGTTCCGAAAGAATGCCTTATGCTGCCAAGTCCAGATATTCTCAACAATTACGAGCACGGAAAGTTTGTCCTTTCCAACCTGGCTGCCAAGCGAGCGAAGCAGCTCCGTGAAGGAGCTCCTCAACTCGTCCAGTGCGATTCCACTCACCCGCTGACAATCGCTCTGGCCGAAATCGCCGCAGGCAAGATTAAGCCGATTATGCCCAGCCTTTCCGAGACCCTGCCGATGCAGGACGATCTGCCGCTGCTCATCGATGAGAACATGCCGGCTGAACTCGGAATGCTCCTTCCCGCTCTCGATGAGACGGAAGCCGCTCTCGTTACCAGCGTTGGCGAAGATGATGCCGAGTCTGATCTTGATTCGGATGAAGTCCTCAGCCTCTCTGATCTCGTCGAAGAGGACGAAGATGAAGTCGCCGCAATTTCTGGCGATGATGACACCCTCTCCCTCAGCGATATTGCCGAACAGGAAACCGCTGAAGACGAAGAAGAGTCCGACGAGTCCTAAACTATGCCGAGCAAGGATCCCTACGAGGTCCTAGGAGTTTCAAGAAGTGCGGATGCGGACGAAATAAAGTCCGCATACCGCCGTCTTGCGCGTCGATATCACCCCGACGTTAACCCTAACGACCCATCTGCGGAAGAGAAGTTCAAAGAAGTCGGAGCCGCCTATTCGGTGCTCTCTGACCCTAACAAGCGCGCACGATTCGATCAAACCGGATCAACCGATGATGCGCCTCAAGATCCGTTTTTCCAGGGCGGCAACATCTCCGACCTGTTTGATGTGTTCTTTGGCGCCGGCAATCAGGGCGGTGGTCGAAGACGCGTCGGAAGAGACGGCGAAGATATTCGCGTTGACCTAGAACTCACTCTTAAAGACGTTATCAACGGTATTCAAACCGATGTCGTCGTCAACCGAAAGACTGAGTGCTCCGCCTGCGGCGGCACCGGTGGCGAGGGAGGCAAAGCGCCTGAAACCTGCGGTACGTGCCGTGGCCAAGGCCAGGTTTCCACCGTCAGAAACACTTTTATAGGCCAAGTCCGAACGTCGACAACATGTCCCACCTGTTCCGGTGCGGGAACGGTCGTAAAGGACCCCTGCAAAACCTGTAAGGGAAGAGCCGTTGTCCCCGAGACGGCGAAGGTTCCCATTACGATCCCACCAGGATTTGATGACGGGGCTACGCTCCATGTGCCTGGCCAGGGCAGCGATGGAGTGGGTGAAGGCAGACCAGGTGACCTATACGTGGTCATTCAGGTCGCAGCCGATTCAAGATTCCAGAGACAGGGGCAAACCCTCTATACGATTCTAGACGTCACCTTTGCTCAGGCCGCTCTCGGTGATCG
Organism: uncultured Armatimonadota bacterium; assembly: GCA_903927025.1. Taxonomy (GTDB): domain Bacteria; phylum Armatimonadota; class Fimbriimonadia; order Fimbriimonadales; family Fimbriimonadaceae; genus Fimbriimonas. The sequence goes on along the minus strand of CAIYLG010000048.1, from coordinate 117,950 downwards.
AGTCGAAATCCATGGTGTTGAAGACACCGTCGAACTGACGGTTCCTCCCGGAACACAACCGGGCACTCAAATTGCGATTCGACATGGGGGCCTGCCTCCTCTTCACGGTGGACGTCGTGGCGACCTTATCGTTCAAGTCAACGTCAAGGTGCCAACAAAGCTCTCCGAGGCCGAGGTCAAACTCATTCGCGACTTTGCTGAACTCCGAGGGGAATCCATGCCAAAAGAGGACGACAAAGGCGGCATACTTGGCGGGCTATTCCACAAAAAGCGATGAGCTGGATCGAGGTTAAGTCTAAATTTGAATCAGGTGCAGACCTGTCTCCCTTCGTTGATATTTATGGCGAATTCGGGATTGAGAACACCCTCGAAGAAGAGGGGATGCTCACCGGATGTCTGGTGGACGTAGAAGGGTCTGCATCACGGATATTGGAACTCAAAGAAGCGCTGGAATCTGCCGGCGCGATTGAGGTCGCGGTTCGAGATCTCGTCGAAGAGAACTGGGAGATTGCCTGGCGGCAATTCTTCAAACCGCGCCGAGTTGGCAACCGGTTTGTGGTTCGACCCACTTGGGAAGAATTTGCCAGCTCCCCAGATGACCTATCCATTGTTCTGGATCCCGGTCAGGCATTTGGCACTGGCGACCATCCGACGACCCGGCTGTGCCTAGAACTGATGGAAAATGTGGCCATCAGTGGCAAGACAGTTTTGGACATTGGCTGCGGAAGTGGGATCCTGTCCATTGGCGCCTGTCTATTGGGTGCCAAAACCGTTCTGGCAATCGACATTGATCCGATTGCCGTTGAAGTTGCCAAAGAGAACCGGGAACTCAATGGAGTCACGTTCGAGGCGATTGCTGGCGAGGGCCTCAGCGGTCTTAAGGGAGACTGGGATGTCGCGATCAGCAATATCATCAGCGCAACCCTGGTTCGCATTGCGAGGGATGTTCGAGACGTTTTGAACGACGACAGTCGCTGGATCGTGAGCGGAATCATCGTGGACAACTGGCCGGACGTCAAGCTAGCTGCTGAAAAAGCTGGATTTACCCTGCTTGAGCGCCGTGAAGAGGATGGCTGGGTGGCCGCCACCTTTAGCTGCTGATGCTTAGAAGTCTCCCAAGGGTCTTTGTTCCTGGCGCATCTGCCGATGGCCTGATTGAGTTGCCTAAAGAGGAGTTGGACAAGCTCCGGAAGGTTCTAAGGCTATCTCCTGGGGCTGAAATTGCAGTGTTGCCAGACAATGGCACTCTCATCCGATGCAAGCTCCTGCCGCATCACGCAGAGCCGCTGGACGTCCATGCTCCCAACACGGAAGCCAAGCGTCGAGTCACATTGGCTCAGGCCCTTCCTAAGGGCGACAAGCTGGATGAAATCGTAAGGGCGTGCACAGAAATCGGAGTCGCCCACTTCGTTCTATTCTCTAGCGACAGAACCGTGGTGAAGTGGGATGAAAAGAAGACGATGGACCGTGTGAATCGCCTCCAGACGATCGCACGCGAAGCCGCTGAAGTGAGCTTTCGCACCAGAATCCCTGAGTTCTCGGTAATGAGCGGCCTTGCTCCCGTCTTGCGTCACTATCCTGACGCGATGGTACTTTCTGAAGTTGAGGGCCTCGGTAAATCTCTTTCCGCTTCGAGCGGCGATGTGACAATCGTGGTCGGACCGGAAGGTGGATGGTCTCAGCTCGAACTCAAGCTTATTGGAGATCGAGGGGTCACGCTAGGACCACGTGTGCTTCGAGTGGATCATGCTGGACCCGCTGCTTCTGCGATTTTATTGTTGGACCATCAGTAGGCACAATGGCTGCCAATTGAGTCCGGTGACTCAATAAATTGCATTTAGGGGTTAGGACTCCGAGAAGTTGCACCGATACATTTGGTACAAGCCCGCAAGGAAGTACCGGACTATGAGCGCAACCCTTCTCCGCCCCACAGAATTCAACTCGACCCACGCAGACTCCCCCTTCATGACCTCGGACCTTGAGCCGATCTGTCGTGAACTTGATGCCCCCGCCCCAGAGAAAATCCTGATGTTTTCGACGGTTACTGTGCTCGGAATCATTTCCTTCATGCTTGGCTGGCCTTACGTGCTTTTGGTAGCGGCAGGGCTCGCTGGCAAGGTGGCTATGAATCGATACGACGCCAATCACGAATAGGTACCTACTCGGCCATACGCCACTTTAGCTAGCTTATCCCTACACAAAAAGGGGACGGCAAAGAGAATGAATCGCTGTTAGACTAAGTCCTATGCAGCGGCTATTGAAGGCAATCCCCTTTGTAATGGCGTGCATCCTCGCGTTTGTGATTTATCACTTCGCCGTTGAGGAGCCTCCTCACCTCACTGCCCAGATGTTGAAGCGTCTCCAGGCAAGCCACCCGCATGGTGAGGTAGCAATGGTGTTCAATGGCACCATTCTTCAGTACGAAGCCTATGGCAAGCCAGCCGCTCGCCAATTCAGGGTTCAGTCGCCAGAACCAGGCACTGTCGAATTCTTTAACGCAGAAGGAAAGTCAGTGATGAAGGCATTCCTAGATCAAGGCGACATGTTGATCACAGTCCCCAAGAAGCAAACCATCGAGGCTTATTATTTCGAGCCATTCGAATGGCTTGAGTAGCTTTCTGGTTGACGTCGCCAGTCCCAAACAGCCACGGCATTTCGGTACAAAGACCAAATCTTGTCGGCTTAGAGTCATAAGACTGACCATTCAAAAATTAAAAAAGCCGGTGTTGGCGCATCGCGCCACAGCCGGCCCTTAGTTGAAACTTGGTGAGAGTCTCGCGGTAGCTCTTGCGAGCGGTGAATGTCCTAAGGTTCGAGTTCGGCGCCTGGCTCCCAGCCTTTCTCGCTGGCGAGCATCAGAACCTTAAGATTCAGGTCCGATTGGACACGGATCTGGCAGGAGAGACGGAATTGACCCAGAACTCCATCTTCCACGAGGCTATCTCGCTCAACGTCGCCCATTGCAGGGTCTTCGCCCTCAATGGAAACTCTGCATGTGGTGCACTTTGCCTGTCCGCCACATCGGTGGCTGACGTCGACGCCATTCTGCTCAAGGGCAAGTGCGAGTTTTGTACCTTCTTCAACTTCGAACGGCTCGAAGCCTTCGGCGGTGATCTTATAGGATGCCATCCGGGAAAGATTACTAGAACGCTCGATATCCCTGCAAAAGAATCCGCATGATTTTCGGAGTTCGCGACAATTCCAGAGAACCGGTAACAGCTGCAACTTGGCGCGACTCCATCACGGGTAAAACGAATTCAGATGCGAAAAAAACTGGTTGTTGGCAACTGGAAGATGAACATGACCCGCGGTCAAGCTTCGGCGGCAATTGAGTCCCTTCTTCTCCTCGTCGATCCCAACACGGAAGTAGAGGTGGCAATTTGCCCAACCTATCTCACAATTGAGACGGTTTCCCATCTCCTCCGAAGATCTCACTTTCTTTATGGTGCTCAGAATGTTTTCTGGATGCCCAGCGGTGCCTTTACGGGCAGTATCAGTGCAACGATGCTAGCCGATGCCGGATGTTCATTCTGCATTGTAGGCCACAGCGAAACCCGTGGTCGCTTCGGAAAGCTCGAAGTGCCAGAGAGCACCCTTGGGTATTTCTCGGAAACCGATGAGACGATCAACCTGAAGATTAAGTCCCTGCTGTATCAGTCCATTCGACCGATCCTGTGCGTTGGAGAGACTCTTGCCGAGCGAGAGGCCGGGAACACTGACTCGGTGATCTACGATCAGGTGAAGGGCGCGCTGGCGGGCATCGAGCCCGCAGAGTACTACTCAGGTGTTGTTGCCTACGAACCGGTGTGGGCGATTGGAACTGGTAAGACCTGTGACAGCGCGGAGGCGAATCGAGTCTGTGGAGTGGTCCGAAAAGCCGTTGCAGAGATTCTTGATGCAGATGCGGCCGAATCCGTCCAGATTCTGTACGGCGGAAGCGTGAAGTCCGGCAATGCGGCAGAACTGTTTTCGCAATCGGACATTGACGGTGGACTGGTCGGCGGCGCAAGCCTTGATGCCGAAGAGTTCAGCAAGATCGTGCGGAGCGCATAGGAGTCGTTGAACAGCGACCCAAGAACAGTCTCTTCTACTCGGACGGAGATGTCCGAAGTGATGCAGCCCCAGGATGCCAACTTCCTGGGGAAGGTATTTGGCGGAGCCATTCTCGCCAAGATAGACCTTTGCGCCTACGCGACGTCTTCTCGATTTGCGGGAACGATCTGCGTAACCGCCAGCTTTGATAAAGTCGACTTCCACGAGCCCATTGAGGTGGGCGAACTTGTCACGTTTGTGGGGCAAGTTAGCTATGTTGGTCGAACCAGCATTGAAGTGACGATAGAGATCTATGCGGAGAATGTGCTGGTTGGTACCAAGCGCCACACAAACACTGCGCGTGTAACCATGGTGGCACTGCAAGATGGGCGGCCTCAGGTGGTTCCGAGGCTCATTTGTGAGAGCAGGGAAGATAAGATCCGCTTCCTGGAAGGAAAACTTCGCCGCGAACTTCGTGCGAAGCACCAGGAAGAAAGGTCAAGAATTGGAGCGAAGTTCAACTCCTCGACAGATGATGAGCTGGATGCGCTGCTGGCCGCTGAGCGATTAGCCTAATGGTTGATGCCACAGCGGATAAAGCGTATGATGGACTCGTGGATGAGGAACCCTCGCGTCGTCCTTTCTCATACGGCATTGTCGCCGCTCTGATCATCGGAGCGTTGGTTCTTGGCGCGGGCTACCAGTACATGCGGGCGAGGGGCAATAAGCAGATGGTTGACAACTTCAATCTTCAGTACCCAAGGCCCCCTGTAGGTTGGAAGACAAAGCCACATAGCCCCATGGACCTCTTTGCTTACGAGGACGAGCACCGTGGGCTCACATTATCAGGTGGAGTCAATCAGACCGTCGCTGACTTCAATCCGACTCCTGATCTGGACCGCGACAATCTCGCCCAACTGATGATTGACAACACCCGCGCGAACATGCCGGGTTGGACTGCCAAAATTGAAGACCTCGTGAACACTCCCAGTGCGAGCTTTCGTTTGGTTCGACGTGAAACGCCCGGCTTGGTCAACGTAACTGCCTTTGCGGTGAAGGGAAACACCACCGTCCTTATCAGCCTAGTGGGCAGAGGAAAGCAGAGTGGTGAAGTCGACAAAGCCATGAAGGAGTTTCATGACTTTGTCGCCCAGATTGAGCTGAAGCGGGCAGATACCAGAGGCTGGTAACTACTTGAGCGCTTCGGCGCCACCAACAACTTCGAGGATCTCTTTCGTGATCGCTGCCTGTCGTTCGCGGTTTGCCTTCAGGGTCAGGCCCTGAATCATCTTGCCTGCATTGTCCGTCGCGGAGGTCATTGCAGTCATTCGTGCGCCAAATTCACTGGCGGTTGCTTCCAGCAAGGACTGCCAAACCAGGGTTTGGAAGTAGCGGGGAAGCAGATTGTTCAACAACTCGCCTGCTGAAGGCTCGAAGCCGAACTCTACCGACTTCACTGGCTCTGCTGAGGTTGGAGGCTCAATCGGCAAAAGCTGAACGATTTGCGGAACCTGCCTGATCGCAGAATAGAACTTCGAGTAGCAAACGAAGATCGCATCCACTTCACCAGACTCGAAAAGTTTGCGTGCCGTTCGAGTGACCTCGATCGCATCCTGAAGCCGAGCTCCGCTTGAGGGAACCGTCATCGAATGCTTGATGTCGTAGCCGCGCTTGCCAAAGAACTGCGTTCCTTTCTTGCCAACAGTGATCAGCGAAGTTGAGAACGAAGAAGTCTTAATAAAGTCGGAAGTCTTTCGAATAAGACCCGTGTTGTAGGCACCCGCCAATCCTCGATCTGAGGTGAGGAGGAGGATGCAGGCTTTGTTGATCTCTCGCTTTTCCATTAAAGGGTGCGAAGGCAGTTCGCCTGCACCAGCCAGAGACTCCATCAGTCCTCGCATCTTGTCCGCGTAGGGACGAGCCTCAAGCACGCGATCAGTAGCCTTTTTGAGACGTGCGGCCGCAACCAACTTCATCGCTTTCGTGATTTGCTGGATGTTCTTAGCCGCTTTGATGCGCGCTCGAATTTCCTTTAGTGTTGCCATTCTGAGGTCTTAACCCTTGAACTGTCCGGCGAATTCGTGAACCGCCTTCTTGAGCGTCTCTTCGACGTCCTTGCCCACTGCCTTCGTCGTTCGGATGCTCTCAACCACGTCTGGATATTTATCCTTGACGAACTTGAGCAGTCCCAACTCGAAGTCCTTGACCTGATTGTTCTGAATGACGTCCAGAACGCCCTGGCTTCCGGCAAAGATCGAAATGATCTGGTCGGTAACGTTCATCGGGCTAGCAAGGTCCTGCTTGAGGAGCTCAGTAAGGCGCTGGCCTCGGATGAGCTGCATCTGCGTGGCCTTGTCCAGGTCCGAAGCGAACTGGCTGAATGCGGCAACATCTCGGTACTGAGCCATTTCTAGCTTCAGCTTTCCGGCGACGCTCTTCATTGCCTTGATCTGGGCATTTCCTCCAACACGGCTGACCGAGATACCTACGTTGATAGCAGGTCGGACGCCGGCAAAGAAGAGGTCTGGCTCAAGGTAGATCTGGCCGTCTGTAATCGAAATAACGTTGGTCGGAATATATGCCGAAACGTCTCCCGACTGGGTTTCGATGATCGGCAGAGCCGTCAGCGAACCGCCGCCTCGCTCGTCGGAGAGCTTTGCAGCTCGCTCCAGCAAACGGGAGTGAAGGTAGAAAACGTCTCCAGGATAAGCTTCTCGTCCTGGCGGTCTTCGAAGAAGGAGCGAGAGCGCTCGGTAAGCCTGTGCGTGCTTGGAAAGGTCATCGTAGATAACCAAAGCGTGCTTGCCGTTGTCTCGGAAGTATTCTCCAATGGTTGCACCGGCGAACGGAGCCAAATACTGCATGGCGTTCGAGTCAGCGGCAGACGCAACCACGATCGTGGTGTACGACATTGCTCCAAACTCGTTCAGCGTTTGGACAACACGAGCAACGTTGGCCATCTTCTGTCCGCAAGCGACATAGATGCAGTAGACAGGATCGCCTCCCGGCTCGTGAGTCGACTTCTGGTTGAGGATCGTGTCGATACAGATCGAAGTCTTGCCGGTCTGTCGGTCGCCGATAACGAGCTCTCTCTGACCTCGGCCAATCGGAATCATCGCGTCGATAGCCTTGATACCGGTCTGCAGGGGCTGGGTAACTGGCTGTCTGTCGACAACGCCCGGAGCGATCATTTCGATTCGGCTGAACGAATCAGAGGCGATGGCACCCTGATTGTCCAAGGGCTGACCCAGTGAGTTCACAACTCGACCAAGCATGCCCATGCCGACGGGGATTTCAATGATTCGGCCAGTCTGCTTGACGGAGTCGCCTTCTTGAATCTTCGTGTCGTCGCCGATTAGAACGACGCCAACGGAGTCCTCTTCCAGGTTAAGGGCCAATCCCATAACGCCGCCGGGGAACTCAAGAAGTTCTCCCATTTGGCAGTCGGGCAAGCCGTATACGCGAGCGATGCCGTCTCCAACTTGGAGAACGGTGCCGACATGCTGGGTGTCGACCGTCTTCTCGAATCGCTCAAGCTCCTGACGGAGGATGTCTGTAATCTCTTCTGGTCTGATGCTGGCCATTAAGGTCTCTTTATTTCCCGTATTGGGTGCGAGCTACTGCTGTCTGAGCAGATCATGTCTGAGCTTGTCGCGGAGGTTGCTCAAAGTTCCGCGGATGCTTCCATCAAGGACGTAATTTCCGTACGCCACTTTGATTCCGCCGACGAGTTGGGGCTCGAGCTTGAATTCAGCCTCTACGGTTTTACCGAGAGTCTTTTCGAGCTTGGCCAGGAGGGCCTTCTTCTGCTTCGGTTCGATTTCGTAAGCAGAGCTGACCACAGCGAAGATCACACCCTGTTGTGCTCTTCGCAGAATGACAAATTCATCTCGAACGCCTATGATGGCGTCTTCGCGTCGCTTGACGAGCATGAGACGAATCACCTGCATTGTCAAAGCGGTAACACGATCAGAGAACAGCTTTTCGGAGATTCTAATCTTCTCTTCGCGACCGGTATAGGGTGCGATGACGAAGTTTCGGAACTCCTCATTTGTTTCGAGCATCCCTGCAATCGCATTCAGATCGTCCTCAACAGCGTTGACGACGTTCTGATTGACGGCTGCCGAAAACAGCGCCTGGGCGTACCGCCTAGAAACGCGATGATCGGTCATGGTTTAGGAAGCCACCTCGAGGGCGTCAATATATTCTTCAACCAGTCGGCGATTCTTCGCAGAATCCATGTTCTCGCCAATCACCTTTTCAGCGGCGGCAAGGGACAGATCAACAACATGAGTTCGGATCGTGGCGATGGCGTGAGCCTTCTCCTGATCGATTTCAAGCTGTGCCTGTCGGATCATCGTGTCTGCTCGCTCAGTTGCTTCGCTGACCAGCTGCTGTCGGAGAGCCTGAGCTTCCTTGATCTGCGACTGAATCTGCGTGCGCGCCTCTGCTTCCGTAGCAGACAAGCGAGACTCATAGTCTGACTTCATTGTCTGCATTTGGGTGCGAAGCTGCTCAACGTCTGTAAACGTGGTTTCGAGTTCGTTGTTGCGAGCATCCATTGCCTCCTTAAGAGGCACATAGAAGTACATCGTGATTACCGGAATGAACACGAGGAACACGCCGATATTGGTGATGGTCTTGCCCAGGTCTAGCTCAAGGCCAGCGAACATTTCTGGTCGAGTCCAAGACTGGTCTTTCACCGCGAAACCGATGATAACCAGGACAACGCCAAGGCCGATGAGGCCGTACTTGTTCAAATCTTCACCTTAAGGTCCATAGCTCGGTGGATGGGATTCAAAAAATGCATTCCGTATTGTCGAAGAATTCTTCACCCGCTGGCCAACCTCTAAAGTGAGGCTGGCCAGCGATTGAATTTAGTGGATCTTACCAACGAGGAGGATGCCGATAACGAAGGTGAGAATGAAAACGAGTTCCAGGAAGACGAGAGCAAGAAGCATGGCATTGTTGATCTGCTTGCCTGCTTCTGGCTGTCGAGCCATACCCTGAAGACCACCGTTAGCGGCCAAACCCTGACCGATACCTACGCCGAGACCAGCGATGCCAACTGCGAGACCAATTCCTACTGCGATGCTTTCCATTGTTTTAAGTTCCTCCTAATGAGTGTAAAAGTCGTTGTGTTTAGGCGTGTGCCAATTCCGGCTCGTGGCCATGACCGCCGTGGTCACCTTCGTGCTCGTCATCATGGCCATGTGCTGTTGCGATGGCTAGGTACGTGCACGTGAGAATCGTCCAAACGAACGCCTGAATAATGCAGGTGAAGAACTTGAGGGGCAAAAGAAGCCCTCCAAGTGGGATACCCGCAATCAGTGTGTCCAAGCTTTCGCGGACGAGGTGGCCGCCGTGGATGTTTCCGTAAAGCCTGAGCGAAAGCGACACCAGCTTCATCAGCTCAGAGATGATTTCCACGACAAAGATGAGTCCACTAATCACCACCATTGCTCCTCCCAGTTTGGGTCCAGCAAAGTGCTTGATGTGGCCGACGAGGCCGTTTGCCTTGATTCCTTCCCACTGTACATAAACCACAGTGATCACCGCCATGGCGATATTGAGGCTCCAGTCTGCGGTTGGTGTCTCAGGGAGAAGCAGTCCCATGAGATTGCCCACAAAGATGAATGACCAGAGTGCAAGCAGGAACGGGACAAACTTGCGGCCCTGCGGGCCGATGACGTTGACTGTCATTCCTTCAAGGAACAGGAAAAGGTGCTCTGCGAGTCGAGTTGGAAGGGAAGTGTAAACTCGACCTTTCAGCCCTTTCCGGGCTAAGGCGACAAATCCAAAGACTATCGCAAACGTCAGACCGCTGTAGACGAAAATGTTCCAGCCGATTCCTTCGCTTTTTGCCGCTTCGGCTAGTGGAAGGTTTGCGTGAAGAAATGAGTCCATGGATGCTTCAAGTTGCTCAGACGTCGCTAAACGCCTGGTAGGCAACGAAGCCGAAGTATACCAGTAGAATTGTCGCGATAAAGCAACCGAAACCGGCCTTAGAAAGCCGAGTTCCGAAGAAAAGCATTGCTGCGACAAAGGGGAATTTGAGCACCCCTGCTAAGACAGTACGCTGAACCCCCTCTTTGCGTTCGGTTGGAACCTGTAAAAAAGATCGGGTAACCAATGCAAGTGCCCAAATGCTGAATGCAGAGAGCGAAGCTCCAAGAAGAATTCCTAAAGGGCCTTGAATCCCACCAAGGACCGTTCCGGCGACAGCAACAACGGCAAGTAGCGACCCATTGACCCAAACCACGATGCGCTGAGGCTTAGTTACTGATTTCCTCCGTCACGGTTGATCAAGAAAATAGCAGAGCCGATGCCAAGGACGGATCCAAAGAGACCGCCGATGACCTGGCCATAGATCGTGTGGAAATAGCGGTCATACACCCAACCCAGACCAAAACCGACGATCATAGCTCCGACAAGGGAATAGGCTGCGCTCATCCCTATGCCCAGCGATTTGTAGTTGTAGTTCCCGGGCGTACCGTTGGTGGGCTTCTTTGTCGACTTTGGAATCTCCAGGTTGGGCACCTCAGGCATTCTTCCCGCCTGCACCGGCTTTGTACCCGCCTCTGAAGCCTTCGTGGCGAGGTCTTCTGGGAGGTCTGCCAGCTTCATTGCTTCCAACTCGTCGCGGATGCGCTGGAACCGCGCCGTAATATCCTCATCGCTTGGCAGCGAAGGTTTTTCTGGCTGGCTGTTCTGTTCATCCATGGTCGCAGGGTACCGCCTTTAGGACGCCAGGCTACGGTGTTGCAGGGGCGTCTGGGCGCTTTCGTTGAAGGCGGTTCATGGCCCGTGCAATGTAGTCGGTTTCTGGCATGCCCAGCTTCCTCGTCACAAAATAATAGATCCAGCCAATCGTGCAGAAGACGATCAGGAACAGAACTAGCAGCACGAGTTTGGAAGGATGGGGTGGAACGAAGTAGAAGAGTCCATAGCCTGCCGCACCCATCACAACGGATCCAATGAAGCTCTTGCCGAGTGTCTGGACGATTCCTGCGCGGTCCAGTTTGCCCACCTGCTTTTCCAAAGCAAAGAAGAGAGCGATGATCAGCAGGATTGCAGCGACATTGGTTGCCGCCGGCAACACCAAGTAGCCCAGATTTGCATTGGTTCCCAACCAGCACATGGCGATGAACACGACTGTCATCACGGTGCCGATAATCACGGGTCTTGCCGTTTGATGGATCGAGAAGAATCCCCTCATCAAGATCGGCTGCATGCACCATGCCCAGATGGCCAAGGAGAAAACCTGGAGTGCTGAAACCGTCATTGGCAAGCGGTCCGCATCGTTTGCCTTGCCCCACCCAACGGTCAGGTTTACGATCTGGGGAGCCAGGGCCAGCATGACTGCGCTCGCGGGCATGCTTAAGTAGATGGTTGTCCTCAGTGTCTTCGAGACCTGATCACGATAAAGGTCCATGCGGTTCTGGGCAAAGAACTGAGAAAGGACAGGGAAGACGGCGAGAGCGAGGGAGTGACCGAAGATTCCCAGCGGCGCCATCATCAGGTTGTTCGACAGGGTGAGCACCGTGTTGATCCCCATCGGATACATTGAAGCAAACTTTTGCGTGATGAGCGCGCAAACGCTGGGAAGCGAGAAGCCCAGGATCACAGGCAAAAGCAGGTTGAAGAATTTTCGTACGCCCGGCGCATGGATATCTAAGGAGGGCTTTAGCCATCCCCCTTTGCCAATCATAAAGAAGGTTGGCAGAACCAGATTTCCAATCATCGCGCCGATGAGTCCACCCCATGCCATTCCGGCAATCCCGATTCCTGCTCTCGATCCAGCGATGGCGCCCACGATGATCCCGACGTTATAAACGTTGGGGGCAAGGGCAGGCGCAGCGAATTGCTTTCTTGCGTATAGAGTGCCCAACAGAATCGATCCGATAAGGAAGGCAAATTGAGCCGGCAGCAGGATTCGTCCCAGCTGGGTTACGCTGGGTGCGATGATCTTGTCGACCTCCAGCGGGATGCCAAGAATTTCCGTAGTTTTTCCCGCGCACATGAACGAAGCGATCTGTGGCGCCAAAATCCAGGCAATCACGATGAGGCCGGAGACCGCCAATGCGCATATCGTCGTGACGACGCTGAATACCTTCCAGGCATCCTCTTCACGTTCTGTGTAGATGAACTCGCTGAAGATAGGGATGAAGGCTGAACTGAGGCCGCCCCCGGCAATCAGCATGAAAATCGTATCAGGGATCGCGACCGCCAGTCGGTAGGAGTCTGTGTCCAGCTGAATGCCGAACTTGCTTGCCATCACCGTATCCCGAAGAAGTCCGAGGATTCGGCTCGCCAGAAGGCTGGCGACCATGATGGAGCTGGCCTTGGCAATGGAGCTGCCGCGACTATTGCTGGTTGGGGCGGGGGGCGAGGATGTGTCCGACAAGGAGTTCTAGTAAACCTTAACTAAGAGTGCTGCCCGAAATTGCCCGCCCGTTCCTGAGTGGGGCAGGCAACAAAAAGCGGAGACTGAACATCTGCGATGGAATTCATTACGCAGATTCTCGCCGCTAAGATGCGGTGGGACTCAGTCTCCGCTGTGCGGAACCTTACAGGGCTCGATCGATCAGAGCGGCGATTGTCGCCTTTGGTGCGGCTCCGACCATGCGGTCAATCTCTTTGCCGCCCTTGAAAACGAGAAGGGCTGGGATGCTCATGACGCCATACTGCTGAGCGATTTCTCCCTCGGTGTCGACATCAAGCTTGAAGACCTTGGCTTTGCCGGCGTATTCGCCTGCGAGCTGCTCGATCGATGGTCCAATCGCCTTGCAGGGGCCACACCACTCGGCCCAAAAATCAACGAGAACAGGAACGTCTGATTTCAGAACGCTCTCCTCAAAGCTGGAAGAAGTCACTGCTAGGTTAGATGCCATAATTAAGAATAAGTCTCCGACTTGTCTACGAGGGGTATACCTCAGGCGTTGTCGGATTGAGTTTTGAAATCGTCGTGTCGGTGTGTGACGTCGGCGGGTTTTGCGTTCGTCTACTATTACTGTTAAATCTCGAACGCACATCGAGCCTTAGGAGGATTTGTTGAAACCGGTGAATATGAGGTGGAGTGGAATAGCATTAGCGCTCGGCTTGGCGCTGCTGGGAACGACTGGTGCAGATGCTGCACAGAGAAAGCACAAGAAGGCTAAATCAGTCGTGAAGGCAAAGGCCAAGGCATCTAAGCCTTGGACTGGAGCAGAGAATTCGCTGGTTGGCATCAAGCTGTACGATTCGGGTCTCCGAGTCATTGAAGTTTACGGAACGCCAGACGATATCCAGGCACTCAATTATTCCGGCGCAGCTGGTGGCGGTGCCCCAGGCGGCGGAGGTCCCGGTGCCGGTGGCCCTGGCGGTCCTCCTCCAGGATTTGGCGGTGCTCCCGGTCGAGCCGGTGGTGGTAGCGGAGGAAGCAGCGGCGGATCTGCAGCAGCGTCCAATATTCCCGATCCATTCGAATTTGGTGACACTGTGTTCGATCAGGTCGGCGCGGGACGACCAGGCGGCAGAGGTCGCCCAGGTGCAGCTGGCGGACCTCCTCCAGGATTTGGCGGCCCTTCGGGTGCTGGCGGTTCAGGACGAAACGGCGGATTTCCTCCAGGAGTTCCTGGCGGTCCTGGTGGCCCAGGTGCGGGTGGCCCTGGTGGCGGTGCAGGCGTTCCGGGTACTACCGGCGGTGCTAGCGATCGAGTCACCTTTACTCGCTGGGTCTACAACCGAGATGGAAGCAAGTACGCGTTCATCATCGATAAGGCTGGCCGAGTGGTTCAAATCGAAGCAATCGGATTGGACAATGGCCGTGTGAAGACAAAGCGAGGCATCGGCTTTGGCGCAACCTTCGCATCGATCATGCGAAGCTATTCGCAGCCAGATGGATACGAGATTGGTGGGGAGAACCTCATGATTAAGTATCTGGTTCACGACAACGTTGCGTTCCGACTGTCGCGCCTTGGCACGAAGAAGCCTCAGGTTGTTACCGGCATCGTGGTAGCTGCCGGTAAGTCGTAGGAAGCTGCCTTGGCAGACGAGCGAGACGAGATACGGTCGCGTATCAACATCGTTGAGCTCGTAGGTCGAGAAGTCAACCTCATTCATCACGGAAAAACTTGGAAGGGTCTCTGTCCATTTCACCAGGACAGAAACCCTTCTTTTACTGTAAGTCCCCAGACTGGCAGGTATAAATGCTGGTCATGCGGCGAAGCTGGTGACATTTTCAACTGGGTGATGAAGCGGCAGAACGTCGACTTTGCTGAAGCCATCCGAATCTTAGCGAAAGAGGCGGGGGTCACCATCAACGCCCGCGGACCTCAGGTTTCACCTTCCGTCAAGCAGGCTCAAGAAGAAGCGATGGAAGAAGCGCTTCAATTCTTCCGTGAGCATCTCGGCAAAAGCACAGTGGCCCGTGAGTACTGTGAGCGCCGCGGACTTGACGCCCAAGTCCTGGCTGACTGGGAGATAGGATATGCCCCTGAAGTGTCCAGCGCCTTGGCCGCACACCTCAAAAAGAAGAACTTTAGCTTGGCTGAGTGCAAATCCCTGTTTTTGGTCGATGAAGATTCCCAAGGTGGATATTTCGATAAATTCAAGGGCCGTCTCATGTTTCCCATCCGAGATGAGCGCGGCCAACTTGTAGCTTTCGGCGGTCGGCTCCTTGGAGACGGTGTTCCCAAGTACATCAACAGCAGCGACACCCCGCTGTATCGCAAGAGCAAAGTGCTCTATGGGATGAATCGAGCGCGAACAAGCTTCGGCAAGCAGAGACGAGCGGTGCTTGTTGAGGGCTACCTCGACGTCATTGCCTGTCATCGCGCTGGTGTCACAAGCGCCCTTGCTTCGCTGGGTACCGCACTTTCGGAAGATCACGCCAAACTCCTCAAGCGCTGGGTTGATGAAGTCGTGGTTCTTTACGATAGCGACGCAGCTGGGCAAAAGGCGGCAGATCGAGCGGTGACCATTCTTGGCGCCGAGGGGCTCCGTGTGCGGGTTGCTCTGATGCCGCAGGGAGAGGATCCAGATACGCTGCTGAAGAGCGCAGGACCCGCCGCAGTACAGCAAGCCGTAGAAACTGGATTGTCTCCGGTTGACTATAAGATGCAGGCGCTGGATCTAAAGCAAAGCACGCTTATTCCTGAAGACTATTGGGTGCAGGCAGTAGCTATCCTAGCCAACTCTCCTAACGAGATGGAGCTTGACCGTCACCTGATGAGATTGGCTGGGAAATATCCTGGAATATCTGATGTTGGAAAAGCGCAGCAGGCCCTTCGTCGTGAGGTCAACAAGATCCGCCGCGCCGCAGCCGCAAATCGAAATCAGCCAGAACGGCCAACCACAATCCGTACTGAGCTTCCTGCTGAGGATTTGTCGTCCGCAGAACTCGTCCTGTTCAGGGCATTTCTGAGTGCAGAATTTCGGCGCATCGGATGGATGTTTGTAAGAGTCCAAGACCTGTTTACGACCCAACTTGGCAAAACTCTGAGTGGCGCAGTAGCGGAAGCCTTTGCGGCAGCCCCGCCCGAAGGCGAACCGTCGAGGTGGCTTCATGAAATCGAAGACGAGCAGCTTCGTCAGAAGATGGCGGATTTGTTGCTGGACGCCAGGGCCGACAATTTGAACGAAGCGTACATCGCCGACACAGTAGAACTCCTAACTCTCAACCAAAAGAAGCGCAAATTGCGCGAGAGTAAGAGCGAGGGGCTGGACACTCAAAAGCGCCAGGAATACCTCCTAAGACTGCGTGAACAGAAGCCAAACTACTCCAAGAAGCAACAAGATGAAGATAACCTCTTCAGTTGAGGCAAAATGATGCCAAATCGTTCAAAAAAGTTCCCAAATAATTTGGGAATTTTGAAAAGGTTTTGTATAGTGAAGACGCTTTGAAGTGCAGGGAGAGGGTCCCTAGCAAACAATATGGTTACAGGATCGCGTCCGCAATTTTTAGGGCTGACGCAGGGCAATTCGGAAGCCGGGTTTTCGAAGACGTATGATACGTCCTGTCCTGCCAAAAACCAGCTATCGTCCAAGGGGAATGGCAAACCTGTCAAACCCGTCTTCAAAGAGTCAGAAGCATCCGAATTGGAGATGGATGCTGCTCCGGCTATCCTCGAAGTAGAGGGAATGCATATCGAGGACTCCGTTCGAATGTGGCTTAAGCGCATTGGACGTATTCCTCTTCTAACACCGGATCAAGAGGTTGCTCTTGCCAAACACTCCCGCCTGGGGTGCAGCGACTGCAAGATGGTGCTCATCGAAGCGAACCTTCGATTGGTAGTCAGTATTGCTAAGCGATTTATTGGTCGTGGACTTTCCATGCAGGACCTCATCCAAGAGGGCAACATGGGGCTCATCCGAGCCGTTGAAAAATTCGATCCAGATAAGGGCTTTAGGTTTAGCACCTATGCCACTTGGTGGGTTCGCCAAGCCATCTCGAGAGCCATCAGTGATCATGGTAGGACGATTCGGGTTCCGGTACACACCCTGGAAGCCGTGAATCGAATGATTAAGGCCACCAGTCACCTCCAGCAGGAATTGGGTAGAGAGGTTACGCCGGCGGAAGTTGGCCGAAGCCTTAATATCGCTGCGGAGAGAGTGGAGGACTTTCATCGCGCCATTGCAGAGCCGCTTTCACTCGATTCGCCGGTTGGCGAGAGCGAGGATGCAGCGCTTGGTGAATTCATCATCGACCGCTCTGGAGAAACGCCTGCAGACGCCGCCCTTCGGTCCGTGATGCGCCGGAAGATTGAGGATATTCTCGATACGCTTGGAGAGCGAGAGAGGGAAGTCATCTCAATGCGGTATGGGCTTCTGGATGGTCAGCCGCACACGCTCGAAGAGGTTGCCAGGTGCTTCCAGGTAACGCGAGAGCGCATCCGGCAAATCGAGCAGAAGGCACTCAAGAAATTGAAGCACCCATCTCGAGCCACTCCGCTTCGCGAACTTCTCGTATAGAAGTCATTCCTTAAGCGGCAGATCCAAAATGAGGATCTGCCGCTTTTTGATGCCCAGACTAGAGGACGACTCCTAAAGAAAGAAGCCTGAGTCGGGTGGGAACATCATCCACGGCAACTCGATCTTGGCATCGCGCTTCAGGTCAGAAATCAGGAATGCGTCGCCGCTCGTATAGCGAATCTCCGCCCCAACTTCCTGATTGATGAGGATGCTTGCGGCGATGTCGTAGAGCCTCTCCGACATGCCAACCATTCCTCGAAATCTCTGCGTTGCCGTAAAGGTGCCGTCCACCACAAAGGCGCCGCTGATCCGCATACGACCAGGGAGTCCGGTCGCAGGAATCTTGCGGAGCAATCGCTCTGGGTAGACAACGATCTCTTCCTGTCGAACGGGCCCAGCAGGAATAGGCTGGAGCCGATTACCGTTCATGTAAGCACCTTGAGATAGCTCGGCGAGGTAGAGCTCACCAAGGTCCGGCAGGGCAATCGCTCCCATTTGGATCCGATCATCAAGAATGAAGCCGATGCTGACACCCCAGTACGGGCCACCAAATGCATAGTTGGTAGTACCGTCCACGGGATCAATTAGCCACCAGCCCTTTCCTTCGTCTGCGGCATAGCCAAATTCCTCACCCCACACGGTGGAACCGGGAACGAGGTCCGTGAGAAGTGGGCGAAGGAATTCTTCGACGGATCGATCTCCATTAGTCACGATCGATCCGTCTGGCTTGAGCTCCCTAACCAGCTCTTTTCGGGCAAGTTGCGCCATCTCCCCGGCTCTCTTAGTGATCGATCCGACCTCAGCAAGAAGCGGGGATATGGAACTCATTGTTCATTATGGCTACACAATGGATGACAGGTCCCAGGGCTTTTGCCACTAGCCAAAGAAACGAGTGAGGGAATCGCCCAGTGCTTTTGCTGTGTAGTTGACCAGGGGGATCCCCCTCTCATAATTCATTCGAGTTGGCCCGACCAGGGCAATGACGCCAGCTTCCTGCCCCCCGATGTAGAAACTCTTCCTGACGACCGAGAGCTGCTGCATGGATGCATGACGATTCTCACGACCGATGGTGACCGGCTGCGCCGGCTCTGATGGGGAAATCGCTTCGAAAAGTACGTCGGATTCCGTTAGCTCTTCCAACAGACTATGGAGGGACACTAGGTCGCGCTGGAACTCTGGCTGGGCGTACATAAACTCCTCCCCTTCAGTGATGAGGACACCTCGCGTGAGTTCACGTGCGATCGAGCGAATATTGGCCCAGAGAGTGCTGACGAGTTTGTCCACGGCAGGACTGCCGACCCCGGTAGGGGTCTTCGATCGAACCAGGTTGCGCAAACCTTTGCCGGCGAGGGCACTGGTTAGGGTCTCATTCGCCCTTCCCACATCCTCAAGGGTTAATCCCACTGGCACCTCGATCATTCTGTTCTCAACGTGTCCGTTGCTCAGGACCAGCACCATAAGCGCCTGGGTTGGGCCGAGAACACTGACAACTGCGTTGCGAACAACGACGTGGCTGTCTCTCACCGTGGTTGCCACACTTAAGAGCCGAGTGACGCGACTGAGTGCACGGACGGTATCTCGGAGCAGTATCTGAAGCGCCTCCCCTTCATCCGCCGCGGTCTTTACCTTGTTCTTGGAGAGTTCGTCGATATCACGGCCAACGATAAGGTGATCGACATAGTAGCGGTAGCCTAGGTCGCTTGGAATCCTTCCTGCGCTGGTGTGAGGCTGCTCAAGGTATCCCAGGTCAGACATTTCCGCCATCTCATTCCGGACGGTGGCCGACTTGACGCCCAACTGATACTTCTGAACTAGGGCCTCGCTGCCTATGGGCTCAGCCGCGGTCACATACTCAATAATGATCGCCTGCAGAATCGTCTTTTTGCGCGGGTCGAGTTCTGGGGTCACGCTGTCATTTTACGCATACTGCGCGGATGATTCCGGATCTATCTAGTGAAAGTCATCGTCAAGGGCCCGTTTGTAAAGGACATGGATTTTCCTTGGTTTTGAAGATTGAAGGTGACCATTGCGTCCTTCATTCCATTCTTCACCGGCTGAAGCGTAAGTGTCTTGGCATCCTGACCCCATTTGCCGGTGACTGGCTGTGCCTTTGCTCCAACCCCGCTAGCGACCATCGTGAACGTGTGGTTGGCACGAAGGGTTAGCTTGACAGTGCTCTGTGTCCGTTTTTTGGACATCTCAATTACCGACTTTTTCTGGTCGGCGGTCAGGCTTGTCGGGAGCTTCGAGTAATCGTATGTAAACTTGCCATTCCAGGCGCCGGTGAGGTCTGGGCCTGCCAGGACAAGAGAAGCGAAGGATACCAATCCAATAGCGATTCCGAAGCGATAAAGATGATTCACGAGCGTGTTCCTTTTTGGCAGGGGTGCGGCGAGTTCAAAAAGAAACGAGCCTGCTCCCTAGGGTGCAGGCTCGCTTCGATCAGCAGGTAATTATCTATTACTTGCTGAAGCTTACGGAAACAGGACCCTGAGCGAAGCCCATCGAATGGCCGTCCTTTGAAAGGTTGAAAGTGCGAGGAGGCTGTGGCTTGCCCGCCTTAATCGGCTGGATCGTTACCGCGGAAGCGGTTGATGTGTAGGTGCCCGACACAGGAGCAGCCGTCTTCGGACCACCTGTGCTCACGAGGGAGAACGTACCGTCTCCTTTGAGGGTCAGGGTGATCTTAACCTGCTGCTGAGCCTTGATCTGGTCCAGCATAGCTTTCTTCTGGTTAGCATCGGATGGAGTAGGGAGCTTCGAAGTGTCGAAGCTGACTCGTCCATGCCAAATTCCCGTTACCGGGCCGGCTGCGATAGCCGAAACTGCGAGTGTTGCCAGCGCAGACAGGGCGACGCCAACTCTAATGATGTTCTTCACAAACATAAAATACCCCTCGAATCTATCCTTTGTTGCAGTGTGTTTGAAAATTGCTCCGAACGACTTACTTTTCGTTCGCTCCAGCCTTAATCCAATCGGCTACGACGGCAATGTCGCTATCGGACAGCGCGCCGTTCGGTGGCATCACCGGCTTGCCGTTCCCCTTCATGTAAGCAATGATGGGGCTGCCATCTGGGTTGCCGGCAATGATATCTTTGCCGCCTCGTCCACCAGCCATGGCTCCCGCATATGAGGTGAGATCCAGTCCCGATCGTGGGCGCGTTGCATTATGGCAGCCGCCGCAGTTTGTCTGGAAGATCGCAGCGACCTTGTCGAACCCTGCGCCAGACGCCACAGTTGGGTCTACCTTCTTTGCGTTTGCCGGTGCAGAAAACTCGAAGTCAGCATCCTTGGTGGAGTCTTTGGCAACGGAGAGCTCCTTTGCCATGATGATCGTCTGCTTGTCTGTACCGGTCAGCAAGCTAAGACCACGCGCGATACCCAGTTCCTTATCGATGAAAATCGTCGCCGTTCGGTCAGGCTTGCCGGGGAGGGTTACCGTAACTTCGGTGACAGCCTTACCCTTGATGACTCGGGCAGTGCCCACCTTGATGCCGGTTGCGTCCTTGAAGGGAGTCTTGTCAAAGAATGCTGTCCATGGGAGAACGGTGTCTCGCTTGAGAAACTTCTTGATGTCTCCAGCCTCTTGAGGCACTTCCGTGTAGGAATTGGCTGCCTTCTTAAAGGTCCAAACTGTGGTGCCGTTTGCCACGACAATCTCGTCAGGCGTTTCAAGACGGAATTTGCCTGGCTTTGCAAGCTTGAGTGTGTACTCCACCGGCCCACCTGGCAGGTTTTGAACGGTATAGCCAGCTTCCAGCGATGTTGCGCCCTGGAGTGCCTTGGTATGGCCGTCCAACAGAGAATCAGCCTGCCCGGCCAAAAGTGCCGCGGCAATGCCTGCGAATCCAATAAGGAGAGGGATTTTCATGTGTGAACTCGAATACGCGCACCCGGCGCTCTAAATATGATGAAAAAGGAAGCGGATGCGTTACCTGAGAGTTTACTTACCTGGGCTCGGCCCGAGTCAGGTTGTGCAAGGGCAAAGTTGGACTGTGGATGTCTACCGGCGAACGAAGCTAGAGCTGCTCAGGGGTGGCCCCAAATCGTCGATGGTGTGACGGGAGACCGCCGCTTGTCCACACATATCCTGTATTCGGCAACATCTCAAGTTTATGCTCTTGGTAGATCAATTCCTCAACAACACCTTGGATTAAGTCCAACCTGAAATTCTTTCGATCCCTGTATGCGCGAACAAGATAAATCAGGATCCCTACTAGACCAGTAAAATGGACCGCGCTCCTGATCACATTGAACAAAGAATGGGGAATCCAAAAAAACGCCAAGCTTCCCACAGTTAGGTAGATCGCGAGGGCGTATGCCCACCATTTGGGTGATGAGATTCGGTGCATAAACATCTTCAGCTCCTCAATTTCCGGGGCACTCAGCATGCGCTCTCCAACGATGCCCATAGGCGGGATGTCCATGTCAGGCTGCGGAGCATCTTCTAAAGCTGACCGTCCAGACGTGAGTTCAATCGGCGCGATCGGTATCCGTGGAGGTGCAATCTGCGGCGGAGGCATGGGTTGGGGGGCAACGCTGTCGGCATTCGCCTGGATGAACTTAGGCTTTGCCATCATAAGACCGTTGAGGAGGAGTCCCGTCTCTGGGATTCGCATCAGTTCGCCTTGAAATTCGGCGACCCCCTCAAGGTCAATTGGGAAGTAAGGATCGTGGTCCTGCCATTTGGGCCAAATGTAGACATCTACTACGTTAGCTTCCGTTGAAGCTTTGACCAATCGATAGCGGCGCTTCGCGTCTCTAACCACTAGAATTGCCCAACTTGGTGCAATGAGCATCCCTACCATGAAAGTCACGCCAGCCCATGTCTCCACGGCATGTGCTGGCAGGAATGACTCACAAGCCGCGTAGAGGGGTACGAATGAAAATGGGACGATCCAAGCCAGCACCAATGTGACAATTCTGCGGATGCGCGTCTGATTGAGGCGGCGTTCCAGCAACCCTCTTTCATCTTCCGAAAGGGCCCGCTGATGGCTGAACCCGTAGCCCATGCAGAACTTCATGGCTACGAAGTCAGGCGCTTTGCCAGCCCCTTTATATTGGTTTCGACCATCACCCCAAGTTTATTTGCTGGTGAAAACTACGTCAACAGGTTCGCCATTTAGGAAGTGAGCCTGATGGTAGGGAACTCACGTCGTCAGACTCGAGGTTGAAAAATGGGATTGCTGCCTAGCCGCCCAGGTTCAATTGGTGGTTACGGATTTCGGTCAGCATCGCCTTGATTTCTTCGACCTCCTTCTCTGCCTTTACATTGACTTCATAGTCCATTTGCGCTCGCAAGTCAGCCTGTTTGGCTTCAATATTCTGCGAGAGCATCACAAAGGTGGATAGGAAGATCGCCTCCAGGCTGACGATGAGCGTTAGCAGGCCGAATGGAAATGGATCAAATCCCTTCTTGTCCTGATACAGGTTGACGAAGATCCAAACTGCAAAGATGATCGCGTGAAGGTAAACGAACATCATGCTTCCGGAGAACGCCGTGATCTTGTTTGCCGCAATGTCCTGAATTGTTTGAATCTTTTTGTATTCTTCGGTTAAGTGCTTTGCCATGAGTTGAGACCGCCTTTCGGTGAGGACGGACTGACGCAAGAGTAAGGAGCTGAAAATCGACTCGAGCTACTCCGAGACCCAGTGAGGATCCTTTGGCTGATGGCATTCTCACCGTATAATTTGATTGATGGGCAGTGAGAGCGAGACCGAACTGTGGGGAGAGCAGGATTCCGCTGGGATCGATTTGGCTCGGCTGCGTTACAATCTGACCCTCACCGATGAGGAACGCCTCGCCCAACACCAGCGCGCAGCTCGGTTTGTACTAGAGTGTATGCGTGCGACAGAACGTGCCGGAATTCCACAGTTTATTGACCGCCCTAACGAACGAGAAGGTTAGGTTTGTTGTCGTCGGTGGTCTTGCACTTGTCTTCTATGGAGCGACGACCGTAACTTTCGACGTCGATTTCGCTGTGGCGACGGATAGCGAAAATGTGGATGCAATACTCCGTGCCCTGGCGCCTTTTCATCCGTTTCCTCCTCAAGTTGGGACTCCTGAGTCGTTCGTCTGGGATAGACGAAGCTTCCTCGGCGCTGTACTTGAGCTCGTGACCGATGCGGGGCACGTGGACTTGCTGCTGATCCAGCCCGGAGTTGAATCGTTTGAAGCACTTTGGAGTCGCGCGGAGTTGCGACAACTCGGTGAAATGGAAATTTCAGTGGCGTGCATCGACGACTTAATAGCGATGAAGCGAGCCGCCCATCGGCCCAAAGATCTTGATCACATTCGGCAACTTGAAGCAATCAAGAACTTGCGTGAACGAGGCTCCTAGGATTGGAACGGTTGCACCTATAGGAACGATATCCTGGGCGCCATACCTGGGCGATCCCGTCCAAGGCAACACTGGTAACCTCCCAGCATGGTTAGACGGACCCAATCGAAGCTTGCCCTCCTAGCTGCGCTTTCGGTCGCCTTGCTTGGATGCGGTGGCGGTGGTTCGTCGACCCCCTCGAATGCACTCACGAAGGGATTGATTCATTGGTGGAAGTTCGCCGGCGATGCCAGTGATTCGGCCGGAAACCTAAGCACCACACCGATCGGACCGGTTTCGTACAACGCCGCTCCGGGGCAGGGAATTGTGTTCAACGGCACCACCACTGGAATCAATCTGCCAGCGGCTGGGGACATGATGTTTCAAGGTTCCTACTCCATCAGCGCCTGGGCAAAGCTCACTGCGTTCGTTGATCCATCCGAACTTTGGTCGACTATTATCTTCTGTGGAGATGATCGAAATGGACTCGATCCTTTCTACCTACAGGTGGATCCGAACGGAACTCTGCAGTTCGCTACCTCCAGCGCGACCCGAGGTCTGGGGATCAATGCGACCGCCCAGTTCCCGCTCAATAAGTGGGTTTTCGTCACAGGTACCTATAACGCAGCGGCGGGGGTTGAGAGCCTGTATGTCAATGGCAAACTGGATATCGAGGCGCTTCAGGTCCCAGGGCTCACACCCGTTGTTCCCCTCGACCCAACCCAGAATCCTGGAATCGGGATCGGAACCAACAACAACTTTCCGAACGACTTTTATAACATGGGCTGGAATGGTTCCATCTCCGATGTGCGAATCTATAACCGGCCGTTATCCGCTGGTGAAGTGCAGGCGCTTTACAACCTGACCGCCCCTCGCTATCAGTAGCTGACTCTTGGCGGAGGCACGATCGAAGCGCTTCGCCTGTTGGATTTCTCAATCCAGTAAATCACGATTGCAAAGTTCATCAGAAGTGCAAATGCCAGCATCGCGTAGCCCAAATGCACGAGGGGCTGAACGGCCGTGTAAAGGTAGCCCGGCCCTAAATAGGCGAAGCCACCCAAAGTGGTTGGTAGGATGAGTGCGCCTGCCGTAAGGGGCAAGTGCCATTTCCTCTCACGCAACGCAATCACGCTGGCAATAAGGATGATCGCGACGGGCAAGCAGCAGTGACTTGGTGGAATAAAGGCGAACTCCGTCCGAATAGTTCGCCATCGTTGGAAATTCGGTGCTTGGAGAGAAAAGATCCAATCGACGGTAGCAAATGTGAAGATCGTCGTGAAGCCGGCTACCTTGATCACAGTCAAAAATGGTTCTGGCCCCATTCGAGGGCTTACCGATTTTGGATTGACTTCCTGCATCTCGACAAAATTATATTGGCGATCTCGCCAAATCCCAAATTGCAAATCGGTCCAACACTTTAGGCTAGGCTTAATCGGACCAGGCTTCTTTCGAAATGCAGAGCTATTCGTAGGCTTGGTACTGCAGATACTCCTCTAGAACGCCTCTGCCTTTCGGATGCACGAGGATGGCGAAGCAGCGCCAACGACCCTTGGCGTTTAGCCTCATCTCAAACGCAATGCCGGTTTTGCGATTGTCGAACAACCTAATTGTCTTCGAGGGGATCTTTGCCTCTGTCAGTCCTTGACCTATCGATTCCAGCGGTGCGCCGACCCTGAGCCCACCCGCAGTGTGAAAGGATGGTGATTCAATGCGAATCTGGCGCACAAACTGCTCGGGGTGGGCGCTGGAATCATGTGGTCCGCGCACGGTGTACACGTCGATTTCGTGTCCAGACTTTCCAGACCAAACGATCCAGCTGTGACCCATCGCGGTGTCACCCTCGTGGCCAGCCTTTGCGCTCTGCATCCCGAACTTGGCAAACACCATTAACTGCTGCTCTCCCAAGAACGTGGTGCCAATGCTGCGACCGGGACGTATCAGCCAAGCATCCTTGGGCGAGTCTGCGGGAGTGGTTCCAGCCATCCAGATCGAGGCAATAGAGACGCAGGTCCACGAAAGGGTTGTCACGCTCCATCTGACGCTTAGGTCGCCATTAAGTTTCCTTGCTTAAGTCTGGTTAGGAAGCTCAAGTCGAGCTATCGGAACGAATCGACTCGCTCAAGGGGAACATCTTCGGTGCCATAAAAGAACCCCTTGATTTGAATGGAGTGGGCTGTCAGGGTTTTGCCGTCTCCGCTCAGGTCAGCGGTCTGTCGTACATTGTCAAGCTTCGTGATCACCGCCCCAACTTTCAGCGAAGTAGAGATCATGGTGACGGTGTGGCTGCTCACTGTGTAGGTACCGCTGTTGCCAATCGGTCCCGAAAAGGTGCCGTCAGCTTTGAACTCGTATGGGTAGGTGGCAGACTGATAAAGTCTCTTGGCCAGGTTGGGGTCCTGTCCAACCGAATTCGGATCTGAAGCACCTTTTTGCAGCTGCCATTTACCGATAACGGTTGACTCACGGGCACACCCGACAAGCACAAGCACAACCGCAAATTGCAGTCCGGAAGGGAGCTTCATCACTGCATTGTAAAGTAGCTGATTCATTCACCGGGGACTTGAAAACTTTGCGACGTCCGACCACTTGAGTTTCTCGGCATTCGCAGCACCTACACGATGAGCGCTCAAACCATAAACTTACGAAAGCATCTGAGGAATCAGTGGGCTGTTGCCGCACAACCCGGCTAGAAGCTGGACTCCATTGCGCGGGGCGTCCAGAATGAACCCGATGAAGGACGAGACGACGGAGATCATGCGGATGGCATTGGCCGTTGCACGAGAAGGGATGGAGCGGGGTGAACTGCCAATTGGTGCCGTGGTGATCTTGGATGGCAAAGTGATTGCCTCTGCCTACACCCAGGAAGTCGCCCAGCGTCGCTTCCTCGTCCACGCCGACCTGCTTGCGCTGGAGGAGGCCGACCGGTTGGATCCGTTTCCTGGTCGGCGGAGGGACGCAGTTTTATACGTCACCCTTGAGCCCTGCCTTATGTGCCTAGGGGCGGCGATGTCTTTCTTTATTGGCCGCGTGGTGTTCGGGCTTGAATCCCCGAGCGATGGAGCCACCGTTTTGGTCCAAACGTGGGAGCGGAAGGAAGAAGACTTTCCCGGCTATCGAGTCCCTGCAATCGAAGGCGGCATTCTGCGTGAAGAGAGTGCCGCGCTATTTGCCGAATATGTGGACCGGAACCCGTCCGGACGCTTCACCGCCTGGGCCGAATCTCTCAGCAAGCTTGGAAGCTAGAAATCAGACATTTGAAAGATAGATTCACACGTGGATCGGTCCAGCCTGATAACTGGCTTGACCAGGATTCGTCGGAGAATCCAGAAGATTTTCTAGAAGCCCGAACATCTTGCCCTCTTACGGGTCTGAGGACATGGAAACAAACCATGAACCTAAAACAATTCGCCTCAACGGCCGCTGCATTTTGCGCCGTTGTGGGATTCACCGCTGCACCTCTGACTGCGAACGCGCAAATGCGAGGTGGCAGCCAGCGTCGGTCGCAGTCTTCTAACCAATGGAAGAATCGAGCTGTGGCAGGCGGAGTGGTTGGCGCAATCGGATTGCTGACTCACAACAAAACCCTGGCTATCGCCGGTATCGCAGGAGCGCTCTATTCAAGCAGTCGCGCGCAGAGCGATAGCCGAAGTCGCGATAGCGGCAGGCAGGCACGAGCCGAGTTGGATCGGCACACGTCATTTCAGCATGAGGGTCACACCTACGTTCGCAAGACCGTGTATAGAGGCGGCCAGCAGTACCATCAGTTCAATCGAAAGGACTGAACTGACAAGCCCAAATGCTTCCGAATAGCCGAGCTTTCGGAAGCATCGTCTCTCTCCTTCAGTGAGGGATGAGGGCCCATGATTCCTCACCCCATGCCATCCAATTTGAGCCTTTGGGATCGAAATGGACCTACGTTGCAGTCAGGCCGATGGGAGCGCGGGCAGTTAGCCCGCTTTTAGCGAGAGGTTTTAGCCCCGTTGTTGTAGGTTCCCGCAGGTTCAAACTCTCGAGTCACAACCGCGCAAGGCGCGGCGGTGGGCCGAAGCCGAATTCGGTTCACTTCCGGATCCGAAAAACCTCAGATAGGGTTCGTAGGCTAGCCACGGGTTGCCACGAAGCACCTACCCGTGGATCTGAATTCGTCGCTTCAAAAGTCCGAGGGCCGCAGTGCGGTCCCACGATAAGCGGCAAAACCTCATGGATTGCATTGACGGAACGGTGTTCGCCCGAATCCCCGGCGGGATTGTCCAACGTATGAACTTGCTGAAGTGTCAAGTCGAGCAAAGGAAATCCTCATTTGCGGCACCCTTGTGGCCGTCGGAGGATTCTTCATTCTCGTTCACTTCAATTGTTGTCATTTGGCAGATTGGTTTCCCAACTGGCTGACGGCTCAGCACGATCAGCGGAAAGGGGGCTGTTCGATGGGTGACATTATCGCTTCGATGTCCCTCTTCGGAGCTCTGCCGATTCTAGGAAAGCTACTATTTACGAACGATAGCAACTAATCGAACACGGGGAGTTAGGCTAGTTCGGCGGGGGATTACCGGAAGACGGTGATTTCACCCTGCCCACTGAAGAATCATTGCGGCGAGCTTCTGCAGGAATACCCCGTCAACTCAGCGCCTCTCGCACCTAGTCCTACTTGGAGGCCCGGCCAAGCTCCTTGTCGTTTGGAAGTTTGAGCGGCTTAATCTCGATGGCTTTGTCTGAGCTGGCGACCGTGATCGTGATCTGCTTGCCGTCGAATTCGGCCGTGGCCGGGGAGCCATCGAATGGCGATGGAAATTGGGGGAGCTGAATCGATTTAGGATAGGTTCTTCGCTCCAAAATCGAGACCAGCGCCTCGAACCCCTGCTTATGGGCTTCCGCAATGACATCGGCAAGCACGAAGTTATGGTCAATCATGCCGTTGGAATCTCCACTCCCTCCGCTGAGCTTCTCATAGATGTCCGCACCGGTCGGGTAGGCGGCTAAGGAGGGCAACAGGGATTTCCAAGCGGCATCTACTTTGGCGACGCGCTCATTGGGTGCAAGGCTATAGGCACCACAGATCTCCCGCATTCCTCTCGCAATTTTGATGTCAGCCTTAGAGCGACTGACGAGTAGAGGAATGACCTTCTCCATCGCAGGCACATCTTCCTCCTTAAGGCCCAGTTCTCGGCGACCCTCTGGATTTGTGGACAAGGTCAAGACGCTAGTGAGCTCAAGCAAACTCCCGCGGTTGGTAAAGGACACATTCGGCATGGGCCAATCCTTAAGGTGAGCCTTGAACGATGCCAAGTACTCGGGATGATCACGGTGAGAGAAGGCCCACAGCGCGAGTTGGTGAAGCCCAATCGCATCAATCGCCTCATTGACGAGGATCGAAATAAGGGTTCCCTCTTCTCCTGCATGTCTTCCCACGACGAACACCTCGTCGATATCATGGATGGCGCTCGCAGAATCTCCCTGTGCGGCCGCAATGGAGCCCCTGAGGGCGATCCATTTGGTGCCAAGCTTCATGTCAGCATATTCCGGCATCAAGACGGCGAGGCCCTTGGTCCACTCGCGGTTGAACCAGCACTTCGGCAGCTTCGCGCCCTGATCTACGGCAGAAACGAACGCCGAATGCTTACCAAGCCCTTCCTTTGCCGCCAGGATAGTTGACGGGCCGGGATGTTGATACAGATCAATTCCAAGCTGGGTCGGATCCTCTTTGCCCTTCACGCGAAGCTTAGACAGCGACTTGTAAAGTGGAGCGGCGTTTTCTTCCGGTTTGGCAGTGGGGATTCGTGCGGCGTATTCCTCCCAGGTGACGGGAATTCCTTCTTTATGGGCCAGTTCCAACTCGTGAGCAAGCTCTTCGTGTTCTCGCAATGCGCGTAGCTTTGCCGCGCCAAACAGCGCCAGCCCGATCACGACAAGGACTGCAGTGCAGCCAAGGAGAACTCTTCGCTTCATTTTGTTTACCGTAGGAATAATCTAGCGGATTGTAGCCGTCTTAGCGCTTGACCACCTACCGCCGCAACAGTTCATACCAGTGCTCCTCACATGGTTGGTCTCGGAAGATGGCGGCCACCGTCTGCACGCGCCTCATTCCAAGTCGTTCCAAAAGTCGGATAGAGGGAGTGTTTCGAGCGTCTATGATTCCCACAATCCGTTCGATTTTGGTTGAGGCGAACAGTAGTTCCGCTGCCGCGCAGATCGCCTCAGTTGCCAAGCCCTGTCCCTGGGAGCCGGGGT
The DNA here is from genome assembly GCA_903927025.1 of uncultured Armatimonadota bacterium. Classification (GTDB taxonomy): domain Bacteria; phylum Armatimonadota; class Fimbriimonadia; order Fimbriimonadales; family Fimbriimonadaceae; genus Fimbriimonas. Next base: position 88,419 of record CAIYLG010000048.1, on the reverse strand, counting down.
CAAGCGTAAGGCCAATTTCTGCATGCTCTTCGTCTTGTGCCACGCAGACGCCAATATCGCCGATAAGGTCGTTTGTCTGGCGATCTGCGATTCCAAGTTGAAACCACACGCCCGAGAGGAACGGGTCCGCGCGGTTCATTTCGCTGAGGAAGTTGGCGGCTTCTTCATTTGAGAACGGAGACCACCCTTGATACTTGCCAACTTCGGGATCGGTTCGATACCCCTGAAAGCGTGCTAGATCGTCAAGCGAAAGGCGACGCAGGACCACTCTGTCGGCGGTGTGAAAATTTGGGCATCCATTCATGGGTTTTAGAATCTCCGTATTCCGATAAAAGCGGCAACTCGGACTCTTATACGAGTGGGCTTCCGGATGCGAGGGTTCCGGCCGCACCCTCCGATACACATTTGGTTTGTCCGCGAATCCTGAAGCGGCTTCCACGCACCCTCATCCATCGCCTTCTCGTCTTCCTTAACCGTCGCCATGAGTTTTCGGTCTGTCTTTGCCACACCGTTCATCCTGTGTTCGGGTGTCAATTCAATCCGGTTGCCTGCGTAGATATCCCAGGCACCCGACTCGTTATAGGAGCCGGTAGGGAAGCCAGGACGACCAACCTTCATGGAATAGCAATGATCCTTTGTTTAGGTAATCGAGGTCTCATCATCGCCCTTGATCTTTTCCCAACTTCCGACTAGCCGCTGATGTAGCGTTCTCGGAACTGCCACCTTGGCAACGGTTCTTGAACGTGCCGATTCCTTGGACTGATGGCAACCACACAACACCAGGAATACGGCAAAAAGGGCTCTCTCGGTCTTAACCTTTTGGTAAGCGGTAGGTTCGATCATGCCCAAACCGAGTCTATCAGCTTGTGAGGTCCAGGCGAGGCTGGGTTCGTCAGACGTGCATGTGGAATGTGAAGGTCAAGGGGGAAGGTGGTGGATAAGGTCTGAAATCTCAATTACTGGCGTTGCAGATGGTGCCGCTCAGCGCTTGTTGCTTGAACTGTAACGTCGAGGAACTTTGCGCACCTTCGACGATGTTCGTCTCAACTAAGTGCCGCCGCCTAACAACACGGCAGAGCACGGCTTAGAATGTCAGAGCTGAAAGCTGGAGTACAAAGATGACGAAGAAGATGGTTGGGATGGCTGTGTTGGCGAGTTTCGTGTCCCTGCTCGGATGTGTGCAAGCACCTCAAATAGGGGGCGCCCCTGCAGTGGCAATCAATGTTTCCGAAGGCGGATTCGACCCGTCTCGAAATGCCGCAAAGGATATCGCCGTTGCAGTCAAGACAGCCAAGGCCCAGCACAAACATGTGCTCCTTGATGTCGGGGGCAACTGGTGTATTTGGTGTAAGAAGCTGAATGCCTGCATGGAAGGCGATCAAGCAATCGCGAAGCTGCTAAAGGACAAATACGTCGTGGTCAAAGTCAATTGGAGCCCGGACAGCCAAAACACAAGCGTTCTCTCCAAGTACCCAAAGATCGAAGGCTATCCTCACCTGTTCATTCTGGACGCCACCGGGAAGCTCCTGAGATCTCAGCCGACGGACGCACTAGAGGCTGGAGACCATCACGACCCCGCCAAAGTCCTCGCCTTCCTTAAGAAGTGGGCCAGGTAGCGGATAGATGAAAGCGGTTCCCTTGGGCATATCATGGAAGGGAACCTGATCTTCATCGATTATCACACCGTCGGAGGTTGGGGAGTGTACAAGGGGGACGTTCAAATCCCTGACGATGCTGGTTGATAACCTGATCGAGGCGATGACTCCAGAAGAGTTCCTCAAACCCCATCGTTGGGGATGACCGGAAAGTTAAGAAGGCTGGTCGATCCTTCGAGCGAGAACGTTGGCGTCAATCCTCAGCCTCAATTCTGTCTCCCACAATCACATAGCTGAGATGGAAAACAGTGTCAGTCGATATGCCGTTCTGGATGTTGCTGGCAGCGAAGGCGATCTGCGTATGCGAGCTAGCATGGTGTTCAATGACTTGGATATTGTATATTGCATAAGCTTCCCCGTAGCTTTTTGGACTGAAAACGGTTGTCGCTACCGCAGGACTCCTTGCATACAGGAATGGAATAAATACGCTTACTTCTCGAACGACGGAAGGACCAGTGTCTGGCCCCATCACCACGGTTCCTGAAACGATTACAGTGGAGCCAACAAGACGTGTTATGCTGTCTGGACCTGGATGCGGCATGCCGAAATGATACATCGGCTTGCACTTGCCGCCGCCGCTTTCTTTGCGGCAGATGCCTTTGTGATACTCCATGACAAAGGCAACCACACCGTATGGCCCGTCGAGATTGTCATGCTCACGGGGTTTGCAACGGGTGCCCTGATGGTCGGCGCGGTGGTGGGGCGTTCGATCAGTTCGAGGACCCAGGGCTGAACGTAGACTAACGAAGCGCCATCCAGTGGTGGGACGCACGAGAACTTGAGATGTCTATGCCTTTTGCTCTGAGCGCAGTGGTCGCCGTTACCGCTGTGTTCATGGCAAAGCGCTGCCTCAGAAACACCATCCAAACTTGGAAGATGCCTACGGAGCGCGACACCGAGTCGAAGGCGTTCTTTGCTGTTTACTTTCGTTGGTTCTCAGCAAACATCCGCTACTGGTGGGCGCTGTGCCGGGTGGTGTTTGCGACATGCTTGCTTTTCAGACCGAATGGGCACCCTGGTTTTTAACGGGCTCTTCTGTCTAACTTTTTGCGGTGTTTTGATCAGTTGGACATGGATGCCGTGGGCTGCCCGCAAGAGGGGTGCTGGTCTGTAAGCGGTGACGATCTTTTGAGTCGGATAGCTGATTGTGTTGACTATGTCAACGCTTGGCATGCTGCACGATTCGTTCTCAAACTGCCAGTCACAACGGTGGGGTTGTTCTTCTGTGGTAGAGATGAGAGGTTGCCGAAACCACCGTTACGGGGATAAAGTGGCAGCTGATCCACGGTTGATCCCGATAGTGACCATCGAAATTTACCCTTCGAACTGCACCGTTCGCTGCACAGGGTCCGCCTTAATATCCCAAATTTTGTGGAGATCCGCAGCTTGTCCATCGATTACGCTCCTGCTTACGACCCAGTCATCCAATGTGAGATGAGACTCTGGCAGAACGAATCAATCGTCGTGTTCGTGCATCCTCGCGAATGGAAGAAAATTTCGATCATCCGATGGGTCCCGGTGGTGGTCACCTCGCGCGGAGTTACGTTTACCTGCCAACTAGGGAACGGCGGTGAATTCTACAGTTGTAGCGCCGGTATCGACCTGAATCCAAAGGTGTTCGGCGTGCCAACCCACGGAGATTATCCCGCTACCGCAAGAATCGACTGGCCATCGGCCACTCCAGATTTGCTTCGAACTGGATTGGACAGCGACCCGAAATTGTTAGCATCATGGAAGTCGCTGTCCAGCTCAGAGGTGAGATCCCGGCTCGCATTCATCCTTCGCGCCCGCCGAACCGACGTGATTGAGAAGCGGCAACTCGCTATGCTGCGTTCGATATCTGTGTGAATCCGTTGGGTGGATGGCCATGCCCGGGGTCGATGATGCCTGCCGAGGAGAAGTGTCGTCGATCAAACACATAACACCCCACCAGGCGTTTACGTTTGGATTGGCGAGAACTGACGTAAGCTCTGGCCGATGGACCTCGGTGATTTGATAAAGAACCCTCGGAAGGTGGTTCAGTTGGAAATCTCGGGCAATATTTCTGTGGCGATTCAGCACCGACCTACGTGAATGGGACGCATGAATTCGGTTTTCGTGGTTTGGATTGCTGGATGGACACGCCAATAAGGTTGATCGTGGGTTTTGTTGGCGAAGTCCATACATACGGCGTCCCAACAGCGCAATCCTATCGAGCGCGCAATGAATATACTGGGTATTGCACTGTAGGGCATACTATCGTACACTGATCGAACGTTATGGTTTCGATGAGGTTTCTGAGTTAGACCGAGGGTCTAGTGATTCGTTACAGCGGAACCCAACGCGCAATTATGCCAAAGGAGGCAATTGTCAATGAAATCTGCTCGTGCACTCGCCAGAGCGTTTACGCTCATCGAATTGCTGGTTGTTATCGCCATCATCGCGATTCTCGCCGCCATCCTCTTTCCCGTTTTTGCCCAGGCAAAGCTAGCCGCCAAAAACACGTCGACCCTGTCCAACCTGAAGCAGGTCGGACTCGGGTCAGTGATGTATTCCACCGACTTTGACGACGAGATCATCCTGTATCAGAACAACGAATGGAACTATTGGACCGGATGGGGCGCGCTGATGCAACCTTATCTGAAGAGCACCAGCGTCGTGTTCGACCCGGTGAGGCAGGTGCCATGGGTGCCAATCGACTCGGTGGGCAACTGGGCTTGGAATACCACTATCGCCATTAACGTTTACAATTACGGAAACGGCTCGTGGGCTGGCGATCACACGCAGACCAATATCGACCACATGTCTGATCGCATCGCCTTCGCCGTTGGTGGCGACCCGACCGCGCCGTACGATTGGTGGCGTGGCTGGGAACAGCTGCACTGGTTCGATGCTCAGCGCTCAGCATGTCCGGACATCAACAACTACAGGGAAGCGAACCCCTATTGGGCCTATGACTACAATCGCCTCTACCAAGGCGCCAAGGATTACCACAACACCAATGTGATCACGGCGGAAGGTGATGGCCATGCCAAGTCGATTCCGGCCGCAAAGATCATGGTCACCGGCCAGCCGGACGTCATGGGAGACTGTGAAAACCAGCACTGGGCGCCGTACTACTACGGCGCGGCGACGGCGACAGGTGGCGATCTGTACCTCGAACAGGTTTGGGGCAAGTGGTGGGATGCGAGTTTCTGAGGAGGTCGCTTGAAGAAAACGATCTCGTGGCAGGTGGCGGTAGGAATTGTCATCGTCGCCGGGGCGGTTCTATTCGCCATCAGCTGGAAGTCGGCGTCACCGCCGGCTCCTGGTCCTGATCCCCAGGAAGCCTTGAAGCACATGGGTGCCGATTCTGTCCGTAACGCGATATCAAAGGGACCGCCACCCGGTCCGCCGCCACCGGGCGGAGACCGGAATCCGATGTTGAAGAAGCCATGACGGGACCAACTCCGGCAATGCCGGAGTTGGCTAATTGCCCCTACTGACCCTTAATCCTTACAGACCTGCAGCTCAGTCCAGAGATCTTGAACAGGTCCAAGTCGTTCGTAACCAGCTCGGCTGAGAGTTCGAGTGCGGTCGCGACGATGATCGCATCGGGCAACTTTAGCTTGTTCAGGCGGCGAACTGCGATTGCCCTTTCCTTGATTTCATCGGTCAATGCAATGACTGAAATGTCGTGCGAAAACATTTGACGGAGATCACTTTTCGATATCTGGGCAAATGACAAGACTTAGATTTCGGTGATACAAGAAACCATGTAGTGCCCTTTCGCCAAAGGAGTCTCGAGACGCCCTAGAACGTGATAGAGCACCACATTCGTATCGAGGATCAATCCCGATCCCATTCAGACCTTATCTGTTTCTGGAACTCTAGAGGATCTGGCCCGGCACTCAAAATGCCGCTGTAGTGGCTAAGGTCAGTTTCGTTATGTCCACTTGCCCGGGCCCGGACAACTGCGATCAGCCTCGCCGCTAAACTCAAGATTTCCGCCTCGCTGAGTTTTGGTAGCTGTTGCTCGATCGTTCGCATTGCCGGAGATTCCATGGAAAAATTATAAGCGTATCAGGACGAATGGAGCGCTTGGTTCACCCGGCCTGCGGAGCGGTGGTTCACCCCGCGACAGAAGCATTGGAGTTCTCAAGGGCGTGTGGATATGGAAACAGACGCTGAACAGTCTGGGAACCGCGGTGCGGTATGCCGGGGCGGGACCGCAGTTACCAGGGTATCCGCCAAGGCGGCTGCCCTTCGCTGGATCCGATAAGCTCGTTGGGCTACCCGGATTGCGCCCCAAGTGAACAACTTGGAACAAGAACAAAAAAGCCCCCTCCGGTTACAGACCGGAGGGGGCTTGGATCAACCGTGAACGGTTGACTTACTTGTCGTTCGTTCCCTTGACCTTGTGCTGAATCGCGGCCTGGGCGGCAGCGAGTCGGGCGATGGGGACTCGGAATGGGGAGCAGCTGACGTAGTCGAGGCCGATCTCATGGCAGAAGAAGATCGACTCGGGGTCGCCTCCGTGCTCGCCACAGATACCGCACTTGAGTCCGTCTCTCTGCTCTCGTCCTTCCTTCACCGCCATTCGCATCAGTCGGCCGACACCAGTTCGGTCGAGCGTTTCGAATGGGTTGCGGCTGAGGATCTTCTGGTCGGCGTACTTGCCAAGGAACTTGCTCTCGGCGTCGTCTCGGCTGAAGCCGAACGTCGTCTGGGTCAAGTCGTTGGTGCCGAAGGAGAAGAACTGAGCGTACTGAGCGATCTCGCCGGCAGTGAGAGCTGCACGTGGGATTTCGATCATCGTTCCGAAGGTGTATGGAATCTCGACGCCCTGCTCCTCAACAATCTTCTTGGCTTCAGCTTCCAACTGGATCTGAACAACGCGAAGCTCGTTGACGGTGCTGACGAGCGGGATCATGATCTCCGGATAGACTTCCTTGCCCTGCTTGATCAGCTTGGCAGCAGCCTGGAGGATGGCTCGGGTCTGCATAACCACGAGGCCAGGGAACACGATGGAGAGCCGAACTCCGCGCAGACCTAGCATCGGGTTCGATTCCTTCATGCCTTCTACCGCGTGCAACATCTTCGTCTTCTCTGCGAGCTGCTCGTCGAGGCCCTTCTCGCCGTACTCGATCTTCACCTTGAGCTCGGTGGTCTCGCGGACCAGCTGCTCGAAGTTGGGAAGGAACTCGTGGAGAGGTGGGTCGATGAGGCGGACCGTAACCGGCTTGCCCTGCATAACCTCGAAGATGCCCTCGAAGTCGCTCTGCTGAACGATCTGGAGCTTGTCGAGCGCTGCCTGTCGAACGGCCTCGTCCTTCGTCAGGATCATTTCCTGAACGATCGGAAGTCGGTCTGACTCGAAGAACATGTGCTCGGTTCGGCACAGACCGATTCCCTCGGCGCCGAAGTCGATTGCCTGCTGAGCGTCGCGAGGATTGTCCGCGTTGGTGCGAACCTTCATCGTTCGAGCGGCATCGGCCCAAGACATCAGCTCACCAAGCGAGCCGCTGACTTCGGGAGCGATGAGTTCGAGCGCGCCGAGATACACCTTTCCGGTCGAGCCGTCCATCGTGATGATGTCGCCTTCGCTGACGGTGATGTCGCCAATCTTGAACTTCTTGTTGTTGGTGTCCACTGCAAGCGACTCAGCGCCGGCAACGCAGGGGATACCAAAGCCACGGGCCACAACGGCAGCGTGGGAAGTCTTTCCACCGCGTGCGGTGAGAACGCCCTGGGCGGCCATCATGCCATGCACATCATCGGGGTTGGTCTCGTCGCGAACGAGGATGACCTTCTCTCCGAGTCCGCCATGCTTGCCGAGTTCGGCAGCCGTGTCGGCGTCAAAGACGGCCTTACCAACCGCAGCACCTGGCGATGCGGCGAGACCGGTGGCGAGGAGGTGACCGGCTGCGAGAGCATCCGGATTGATTCGTGGGTGCAGAAGCTGGTCGAGGTGGCTGCCCGTGATGCGGGAGAGAGCCTCGTCCGTGGTGATCAGGCCCTCATGGACCATGTCTACCGCGATCTTCACTGCCGCAGGGCCGGTGCGCTTACCGCTTCGGCACTGGAGCATGAACAGCTTGCCGTGCTCAATGGTGAACTCGAGGTCCTGCATGTCTCGGTAGTGGTTCTCAAGCTTCGTGGACATCTCCATGAATTGCTGGAAAACCTCCGGATTCTGCTTGCCGAGCTCGGAGATGGGCACTGGAGTTCGAACACCAGCGACGACATCTTCGCCCTGTGCATTCATCAGGTACTCGCCAAACACGGCCTTCTCGCCGGTAGATGGGTCGCGGGTGAAGGCGACGCCGGTGCCGCAGTCTTCGCCTGCGTTTCCATAAACCATCGACTGGATGTTGACGGCGGTGCCGATCTCGTCAGGAATCTTTTCGGTTCGGCGATAGAAAATTGCGCGGTCGTTGTTCCAAGATCGGAAAACAGCCTCGACCGAGAGCTCAAGCTGCTCGTATGGGTCAGAAGGGAAGTCTCGACCGGCATGGTCGTGAACGTGCTTGAGGAACAGGCCGCAAATCTCTTCGAGGTGCTCAGCCGTCAGGTCGAGGTCAGTCTTTGCTCCAACCTTTGCCTTGTACTTCGCGAAAATCTCCTCATCGAAGCCGTGCTTGCTGATGCCGAACGCTACGTCCGAGAACATCATGATGAACCGGCGGTAGGAGTCGTAAACAAATCGAGGGTTGCCCGTTTCAGCGATGAGCGCCTTGAGCGTGACATCGTTGAGACCGAGGTTGAGGACGGTGTCCATCATGCCGGGCATTGAGAACTTGGCGCCGCTTCGAACGGAGACGAGAAGGGGCTTCTCAGATCCTCCGAACGTTCGCTCCATCTGCTTCTCAACGTCGGTAATCGCCGCCTTGATTTCAGCGTGCAGGGGCTCCGGAAGCTTCTTGCCCTCATCGTAGTACTCCGTGCAGACTTCGGTGGTGATGGTGAAGCCAGGAGGTACGGGTAGGCCAATATTGGACATTTCAGCGAGGTTGGCGCCCTTACCGCCAAGCAGGTCTCGCATGGTGGCGTTCGCTTCACGGAATAGGTACACGCGCTTTTTACTCATTATTATCAGGGTCTCCTAAGTGTTCGGTGTGCTGCAGACCCGTCGCCATTGGCGGTTGCATGCTGAGACAAACGGCCAAGTTTACCGCCGTAGTGGGTCAACGGACACCCCGTCGCAGTGCGGAATCCTTCCTTGCATTTCTCTTAAAAAATGAATGGAGCCGGAACAACCATGTTTTTTCTGCAGTACAAGCCTAATTAAAGGTGAGTGAACCGCCGTTTGGGGGCTGATTTGTGCAGCCTCTCAGGTTCCTTCCCATGCCTTGGAGGAGAATTCGACTGTGAGTCTGAAGCTAGAGATGCCTTCTTTTCGACGAATGAACGGGAGCCTGGTGGCAAAAGCTGGTTGCCCGCTGATTTTGGCTGCCGCCCTCGCCGTTCCAGCCCACGCCGCAGGCGGGCTCACCCTGGTGCCGTCGATACCTTCGGTAATGCAGCGGCATCACTCCGACTCGAGTCCAGATTTCTCAACCGAAGCCCGTCAGCGATTCCCCTGGTTCGTCTCACTTGGCCTCTATGTGCCCAGCTTCACCGGCGACAACACCAGCAACAGCGCCGGCGCTGAAATTGCGGTTGGATACCGATACGCCACAGATATCGCCGATTACCGCATCAGCGTCCGGGGCCAGGAGTACAGCATTACCGATGCGTTCTTCAATCAGTCGACCATCGACGTATCGGAAGTCGCTTTCGACGCCCTGTTTCGATTCGAGGGGCTGTACGCCGGACCGGGAATCGCACTCGGATCGGTGACAGGCACCACGAACGGGTTCACCTTCTCCGGCGCCAACCAGACTGTGTTCTCCGCAACGCTCGGCTACGATATCAGCCCGAGACTATTCATCGAAGCCCGATACCAAATGGCCGGCGTGGACGCCTATAAGGGCTATTCCCTCAACCTTGGCTATCGCTTCTAGGTCGTAGCAACCATACGGACGGAGTGAGCAGGTGTCGTCATTTGGGGCCCTAGGTGCAGTTCGATAGGACCCGTTACATCTCTGAAATTTTTATTTCCAAAGCTATTCGGGTCGATCAACATGAAAAAGTCATCTCTAGTTAGATTCGCCGCCCTGGCCGCAGTGGCCATTTCCGCCTCAATTGCCAATGCCCAGGCTCAGTTCGGCCCCGATGCCCGCAACGATAAGCCTTGGATGCTGGGAATCGGCGGATACTTTCCAACGGTCACTCACACCAATAACTCCTATGGAATAGGTCCAGAGCTGCTTGCGGGATTGCGCTATGCAGGTCAGGGGTTTGATTTGGTCGTCTCCACCCATGCTCGCGCCTACTTCTCGAATGACAATGAGTCGCTGGGTCGAGTTCAGATTGGCGTGATCTCGCTCGATGCATTTGCACGAGCAGACCGGTTCTATTTCGGACCCGGAATCGGCACGGCATCTTCCACCGCCTCATTCACATTTGATGGGGAAGGGAACACCACCGATAACTTCGGTGCCGCGGTTTGGCAGACGGTCTGGTCGATGACGGCAGGCGTGGATATCACCCCCGAGAGCTTCATCGAGGCACGTTGGCAGAACTCTCGAGTGGCCGGCTATCAGGGATATTCGGTCTACCTTGGCTTTCGTTTTTAGGTTTGCCGCAGGGAGGTGTTGCGGCAAGCCTCTAAAAAATGCCAAAATGACGGTTCGAGTCAGGCAGCATTATGAAGACAGGCATCCATCCAAAGACTTATCCCGTTCTTTTCGTCGATGGCGAGAACGAATGGACAGGCGTATCCACCCACAAAACCAATCAGACCAAGGTTGTGGATGGAATCGAGTATTCAATCATCAACGTCGACATCAGCGCTTTCAGCCACCCGTTCTACACTGGCCAGAAGAAGCTCGTTGACACCGCAGGCCGAGTCGAGAAGTTTATGCGACGATACGGTCAGCAAATGGCCAACCAAGGCAAAAAGTAAAAGCGGGAAGCTGCTTGAACGAACAGGAACTCGCGTACGCGGGTTCCTGTTTTGCTGATAGGTCGTCCTTCTCTCTTCGTTTTCGTTTCCTAAGTTGCGCGTGGCGCCCAAGCTGAATGCCCAAAAAACCAAAGTCGACGCAGAAAGCAATTATCATCACTGGGGTCATCGCGATCGCCCTAGTCGGAACAGTGGCCTACCTCCGAAAGGTGGAGGGCGGTCTGCGAAACGTCTTCAGCCTCAGCTACTGGCAGGATCATTTCAGCGGTCTCGAAATGTATCGACCGTCGGTGGCCTACTTCACACGAGGCAACGACGAGCACCGCGACGTTTGCTTTACGTTTGATGATGGCCCTCACCTCAAGGGAGCACCGCTCATTCTTGATGCGCTTAAGAAGGAGAAGATCCACGGCACATTCTTCGTCGTCGGCATTCGAGTGCGCGAGCATCCTGAACTCGTTAAGCGAATGATTGACGAGGGGAATGAGGTGGGGAACCACACCCAGGATCACTACCGGCTGGACACGCTCAAGATTCAGAACGTAAAGTCTGAAGTTAGAAACTGCGAAATCAATGTGGAGAGAGCCTGTGGCCGGCGAACGTCGCTGTTGCGCCCGCCTGGAATGCGCGCCACCCACGACGATATGCTCTTGTTCAAGTCGATGGGATACACCACTGTTGGCTGGAACGTCGGTGCTCACGACTTCATCCCCGCAACCACTGGCAAGGTCACCCAGGAGATGCTGGATGACATGAATACGACGCCAGCACAGGTCGCTCAGCGAGTGTTGGAAAACGTGAAGCCAGGTGTGATCATCCTCCTCCACGACAACCCAGTCACCGCCGCCGCCCTCCCGACCATCGTGGAGAACTTACGGAAGCAAGGCTACGGGTTCAAAACCGTTTCCGAGATGTTGGCGCAGCTCCCCAAGCCCATCCACATCGTGGCAAACCCGGTCGCAACAGACCAGTACGCCTTCGCCAAATTCCCGCCCCTACCCGTGAAGAAGCCTAAGACGGTCGCAACGACTCCTGTCGCCCCCACGCAGGTCACGGCGACCAAGAAGTAGGCTCCTTCCCCCAATCCCAAAGGGATTGCCTTGCGGAGCGGAACATAATAGAAGCATGTCCACGACGACGGCGTCTCTTGCCCATCGAAGTCACCTTGCTCAGTCCGACCCTGCTATTAGTGCGCTTATTGGTCAGGAAGAGGCCAGACAAGAGCACAACCTTGAGCTGATTGCCAGCGAGAACATTGCCAGCCTCGCCGTTCGTGAGGCGATGATGAGCGTGCTGACCGACAAGTACGCCGAAGGTTATCCGGGTGCCCGATACTACGGAGGATGCGAAGTTGTCGACGAGGTCGAGAATCTCGCCCGAGACCGCGCAAAGGAGCTGTTTGGCGCGGAATACGCCAATGTCCAGGCCCACAGCGGCAGCACGGCCAACATGGCGGTCTACTTCACGTTCCTAAAGCCTGGCGACTCCGTTATGGGAATGGATCTGTCCCACGGGGGACACCTCACCCACGGCTCGCCAGTGAACTTCTCCGGGCAACTGTACAACTTCACCAGCTACGGCATCGACCCGACCACCGAGCTGCTGGACTACAACCAAGTCGCCGATACGGTGAAGAAAGTGAAGCCTAAGATGATCACGGTCGGCGCGAGCGCCTATTCGCGAGCCATCGACTACAAAGCTTTTCGAGAGATTGCCGACTCAGTAGGCGCGTTCCTGTTTGCCGACATTGCCCACCCCGCTGGCCTCATTGCGAAGGGATTACTGCCCAGCCCGATCCCTCATGCTCACGTGGTCACTACGACAACCCACAAGACCATGCGTGGCCCGCGCGGCGGCATGATTCTCATGGGTAAGGACTTCGACAACACATTTGGTATCGTCGCGCCCAAGAGCGGACGAATAAAGCGGATGTCCGAACTGCTGGACAGCATGGTGATTCCGGGTATCCAGGGTGGGCCCCTGATGCATGTCATCGCGGCCAAGGCCGTCGGCTTTGGCGAAAACCTCACCGAAGATTTCACCGAGTACGGCAAACAGATCATTCGAAACGCTCAAGCGCTCAGCAGTGCCCTGCAGGCGCACGGATTCAAGATCATCTCCGGCGGCACGGACAACCACCTGATGCTGATTGACCTGCGGAACAAGAACCTCACTGGCAAGGCCGCTCAGCTTGGGCTGGACCTGGCCAACATCACCTGCAACAAGAACGCGGTGCCGTTTGACGACAAGTCACCTCTGATCACCAGCGGCATTCGTCTGGGAACTCCGGCGCTAACCACCCGAGGCATGCGTGAGGCGGAGATGAAGACTGTGGCAGACCTGATCTCACAGCTTCTCCACGATATCGACAACGCGGAGAACATTGCCAACGTAAAACAAGGAGTCATCGAACTCTGTTCGAGATTCCCAATTCACAGTGTCTAAAATGCAAACTCCCTCCGCACCCGACCGCAGCGCCTGGGCAGGGACGATCGCAAGGTACGGAGGGGTTTCCAGCTACGGCGTCTGGAAGGTCGCCATCGATGCCTATTACTGGGACAAACTTCAGCAGGCTCACGACGTCGCCCGCGAGCTAGGCGTCACCTTTGGGTGGCAAGAGTGGTGGTATCGACTCATTGAAGCGGAGGCACTCACTCGAGAAGTCAGCGAGATCACCGAGTTGCAGGACCAGGTTTCTTTTGAACACGTACCCGCCCAGCTTCCTCACGTCTCCCATGTAATCTCAGACATCCTCCACGCCTGCACGGATGTGCGCGCCAGATTTGGTTGGCAAGAGGGAGCAAAGACGATGGTAAGCGTGCTCTCCGAGCACACCGATGCGCCTTGGACAGTGGGCCGCGCCGGGTACATGATGGACAAGTACCCCTACGACAAGATTTGCCTGCCATGGAACATCACCCACGACTCGACAACGTTTCAAAGCGTGGTGCGCCATGAATACGCGCACGTGATGGTGCTCAACCTGACGGCAGGGAAGGCGGCGACCTATCTTCACGAGGCCGTCACGATGATGGCCCAGGATTGGCCGAGGACGGCGGACTGGGTGAAGTTCGCCCAGGGCTCACAGCCGTGGCTGGATCCGATTGCCCTTACAAATGCCTTCAACGATCAGCACGACCCCGAGCGGGCCCACGCAAGGTCGCTGGCCTACAGCCAATCATCTGCTCTTGGCTACTATTTGAAGTCGATCGGCGGAGAGCGAAAGATCGGCGAACTTCTCCGCGCCTTTGGTGACAACAGCACTTGGACCGACCTGAAAATGACCCTAACCGGCCAATCCCCCGCCGACGAAGCGCTTCGACAAGTCTACGGTTTCGGCGAGAAAGAACTCTTCGAGCGCGCAAAAGCCCGCCTAGTCGCCACCCACGGATCGGTCAACTCAAATACCTAGTCCCGAAACTTTGACGCGATCAGCTGCACGTACGCCGTCCCGCGATCGCCAAGACGAGCAAAGAACGCTTCGGCTTCGGCTAGATCGGCGCGACGAATCAAGGGAGCGAGCAACTCGACAATGTAAAGGTTGGAGAGGTCTTCCGGGTGGGTCTCAATATGACTCAGAACTAGCTTGCCGAACTGGCTCCGGTCAAAGTCGGGAGCGACTACAATCTGCCTCATGCGGTCCAGAATCGCTGAAATCGCATTGAAGTTGCTGAGTCCGCCACGTGGTTCCTCCCCTCGATCTTCATAGAGGGCATTGCCAGTTGCGACGATTGCTTCAATTAAGTCGCGAGGATTCACCTCGACCGCACCGAGTCTCGGGTGCGACAATCGAATCAGGTCAGCCCAGGTGAGACTTGTGCGACTGCCATTTGCCGTTCGGCTAAGCAACTGAACGTATTCCTCCGCATTTTGAGCGGGGAAGACCATCTCCGCGAACATCTTATGGAGTTCGGAAGATGAGACATTCTGCGGGTACTGAAGGGTCGCCGAGATTGGATAGTGGTCGGACAAAAACTTTCCAAACGGCTTCTCACGGAGGATCTCAGACGAGACAATCTTCCACCCGCCAAACGTGAATACGTAGTCGATTTTCTCCCCTTCAGTCAGATCCTCCCAGCCGTTGAAGGTCGTCATCTCTGGACCCTCAGGGTGGATGGCTCGGAAGGTATCGATGAACCCGCCCGCCAGCATCCGCCGAACCGCTGGACCCTGCTCGCCCTCGTTGAAGTCCCCGGTGACAATAACCGGCTTCGGCATGGGACACTGGTGAATTCGATAGGCCAGCATCTCCACACTTTTGAGCCGGCTCGGACCGCTCTCGTGGTCGATATGAAGGTTGTATAGATGAAAGACATCCCCGTCCACGACGAATTCGCCCATCGTGCAGATCCTCGTGAGCTCGTTCCCCCAACTTGTGGAGGCGATAACCTCGGGGGTGTCTGAGAACCAGAAGGTCGTGGAATAGTTGACATGAACCCGTCGTGTGTCAAACAGGATGGCGGCAAATTCGCCATCGGCATCCCCATCTTCACGACCGACGCCAACCCAGTCATACCAGGGCACGGCCTCACGGATTTCGGCTAACTGAAACGCCAGCACCTCCTGAAGGCCAATCACGTCACAGCCGCAGTGCTTTAGGAATTCAAACACCGACTCTCGGCGGAATGGCCAACTGTTGTCTCCGTCGTTGGCAGTTCCGTACCGAATGTTGAAGGAGGCCACCTTCAACCGAATAGGCTCATCAGACATTAGCTGTAGGCTGGTTTTACCGTGTGCTGTGCGGCGCTTGAGGTCTCGGCCGCCTCAATGATGCTGATGATGCGCCTAGCTTCCTCACCTTTGACGATCAGCTCTTCGCCTCGCATGAGGTGACCCGCGATGTTGTCGTAATACGCCTGCTGATGGGTCTTCTGCATCGGCGCATCGAACTTGGCGAGGTAGCCATCGTGGTCGACGGTAACCTCAATCTTGTCCCAACCCTTCATTACAATCGATCCCTTGGTGCCGAGGATGCGCCAGCGATCCTTGGATGCCGCGGCGAGACTTGAGATCTCCACGCTAGCCTTAGCTCCACCCTCAAACCGAATGGTGAGATCGGTGTGGTCCTCATTGGTGTGCTCAAACCAGCGGAGTTTCTGGTAGTAGCCCTCGACGGCTACCACGTGCTTTGGCACGAGGTGAAGAATCCAGTCGATGATATGGGCACCCCAGTCAAACATCGCGCCTCCCGAAATCTTCTTGTCGGAGCGCCACCAGTTGCCAAGCGGGTGAAGGCCGCCCATCATCGCCTCGATGTGGAACACATCACCGATGACTCCCTTCTCGATCAGGTCCCGAATTGTCATAAAGTCGCCGTCCCAACGTCGGTTGTGGAAAACGGAGAGCATCACGCTGTTTTCTTTTGCGGCATTGATCATCGCATCCGCCTCCGCAACGCTGATGCACATCGGCTTCTCGACAATGACGTGCTTGCCCTTCTTTGCCGCTTCAACAGCGACTGGCGCGTGGAGGTTGTGGGGAAGGATCACGACGACAAGGTCGATATCCGGGTTGGACAGCAATTCTTCAGAGCTCGTGTAAGTTTGGATTCCCGGAAAGTCCGTTGCCGCAACTTCAACCCGCATAGGGTCTAAGTCACACGCCGCCACCGTTCGCATGCCAGCAGCATTCATCATCTCGGCGTGGTACTTTCCCATGCCAAACGCGCCGCCGTAGCCAATCACAGCCGCCCTTACTTCGCTCATCTTCGAACTTGCCATCAATCAATAACCTCGTGCTGTGCCAAGTGTACACAAGCACCTGAGTTGCTCACAGGACCCTCAACCTATCAAAAAGAAAACGGCGACTCTCCGAAGAGAATCGCCGTTTGGAATGGGCGTTATGAACCCGATCAGATGTCTTTCTTAATCGGCGGTCTTGGGGCCTGAGTGGTAATGATCGGCTTGACGGGCGTGGTGGTCGTGCTGCTCACGGAAGGCGAGGAAGGAGCAGGGGCGTCTGCCGTGATGACTGGGCTTTGGGATACGGGAGCTGCAGGATTGGACCCATCCATCCTCAGCGTGCCGGTGACCAGCTGCGCTGCCAGAACCGTTTGAATCACACCCGTGATCTGGTCGGCAGCACCGCCTGCGGCCGAGCGGCCATCGCTGGAGATGTTGACCAGGCGAGCCTGAGCCAGCGCGTTGGCAATCACTGGGGCTATCTGGGGCAGCATTTCAAGCTGTCGGAGCGTCAGGTAGGAGTCGCCTCCATCTGCGATCGCCTGGTTGACCAAGCGAATAGCATCAGCCTGCGCGGCGGCAACTTTTCGGAGCTTGATCGCTTCGGCATCGGCGAGAGCCTCTGCATTCACCTTCATCTTCTCAGCGTCAGCAATTGCTTGAGCGATCTGAGTGGCACGAAGTTCCGCGGTTCGAAGGGACTCAAGCGCCTCTTGCTTCTTTGCTTCAGCGTTGGCAATGACGGCGGCGTTCTCGGCGCGTCTCTGTTCGAGGTCGCGCTGCTTGTCGTTAACAGCCTGCTCGGCACTGAGCTGAGCTTCCTTCGAACGTCGTTCCTGGTCTGCCTGAACGATGTCGGCATTAGCTTTTGCCTCCACCGCAGACTGACGGCGACGAGCTTCCGCGACTTCACTTTGAACTTCCTTGATGTTCAGGGAATTGAACACAAGGCCAAGATCCTGAAGCTCGCGGGAGCAGGCGCTTTTGATAATGATCGCGAGGCGGTCATCGTCATCGGCACCCACTACGTTGGAAGTGATCGGCTTCACCGCAACCGGTGTCTCTCCCGCATCGATCGGATAGCTCGCCTTCGCGTTGAACAGCTCGTCGTGGTGCAGTAGGTTGATAGCACGGCGGCCTGTGGATGTCAGCAGGTCGGTCAGAGTGCTCGTCTGCTCGTTCTCTGGCTTCGCAAAGAAGCGGTTCGCGGCGGTCTTTACCGTCTCGTTGGAATCTCCAACGCTGACGATGGCGCTTGCAAGAACTCGAACCTTGATAGGACGAGGTTGCCCATTGCGGTCGACGTCCGCAGTTTGGTCGGCAATGTCGAGGTCGATGTTGATCGCCTTCGAGGGGATGGTCGTTCCTGTTGTCAGAAGAGGGATCTCAAAGGATTTTCCTGGACCCTTGTAGATTTTCGTGTTTCCACCCATCGAGCTAACGAGGCGAATGGTTCCGGCGTCAACGGTGCGCAGGAAGCGACTCGCGATAATCGGCAACAACAGCAGTGCGACAACAATCAAAATAGCGGCGGTAATAGTTCCTTCAGACATGGGTTTGCTCCCCCCGATTTGAGGGTCTGCGAGAAGATGAATGCGCGGAGTGCGTTCTACAGCTCCTTAGAAACGCGGCATACATTCTTAGCCGCGTCGACTTCGACGACGACCACCTCGTCGCCTTTGTTAACGATAACGCCGTGGTGGATATCGGCGTCTTCCAGCATAGCCAGAATTTGAATGACCTGGCCGTCGAGCGTAATTCGCACGAGGCCACGTCCTGAGGAGTCAAATCGAGTCACCGCTTCAGCGGTGTGGGCCACAACGCTTTCCAGTCCATCGCTCGGCTTGGAGACGAACTTCATCATAAAGGACATCATCGGCTTGACGAGTCCCAGGTTGAAGGCGAGCGCACCGATGATAGCGATCAACGGCAGAAGCGAGGCGCCGACGATGTGCTGGAATATTTGCCCTGCCGCTCCCGCTCCCAGCGAGAAAGCGAAGATATCCATGGGAGAGATCATCAGCCAAGCAGGGAAGTTCCGCGATCTGCCCCCAGACGATTTGCCTGAAGGAGCTGATGTGCGTCCACCGGAATGGCTGCCCGAGTGGGTTCCAGCGTGGGCACCTCCGGTATGTGAGCCAGCGTGGGCGTGACCAACCGCGGCATGGTGCATGCGGGCTCCCCCGCCATGCATAAAACCAAGCAGCGTCATTGCGAGGAATCCAAGCGATCCAACAAGCAGCAGCAGTAAGTACACAGCTTTTCCCAGTATTACTGGAAATGGTGTGAACGGGTTACACCCATAGGTAAGGAATCTATCAATGAACACTCTTTCCGAAATCCTAACAACCGTGCTGCGTTCCCACATTGTCCCAGGGCGCTAAACTGGTACGTGCCGAATCGACTTGCGTCTTCCGCGTCTCCTTACTTAAAACAGCATCAGGACAATCCCGTTGATTGGTATCCCTGGGGAGACGAGGCATTTGAGCTTGCGCGCAAGCTAGATCGCCCGATCTTCTTGAGCGTTGGTTACTCCTCCTGTCACTGGTGCCACGTGATGGCCCATGAGTCTTTCGAGGACGCAGAGGTGGCCAATCTGCTGAATGCGGAGTTCGTGTGCATCAAGGTGGACCGCGAAGAGCGCCCTGACGTTGATGAAGTCTATATGACCGCTGTGCAGCTGATGAGTCAGCGAGGCGGCTGGCCGATGAGCGTCTTTATGACGCCAGACCGACGGCCCTTCTTCACTGGTACCTATTGGCCGAAAGAGGACCGAGAGGGACACCCTGGATTTCTAACGGTGGTTGGCCAACTCGCAACCGTGTGGAAATCACGCCGAAAGGACATTGAGGAGTCTGCGACGCAGATCTCGGCTGCGCTTGAGGAAGCACTCACAGCGCCTGCCCCAGAAGCTGATGTTGAACTCAACAAGGCATTTCTCGATATCGCGGTTCAGTCACTGGCGGAAAGCTTTGACCAGCTCAATGGTGGTTTTGGCGCGGCACCGAAATTCCCGCCTCACACCGCGATTGAGTTTCTGTTGCGCTACGCGATGCTCCCAAGCCCGGAGCCGGACCTTCAGGAAGCGGCGATCAGCATGGCTCTCTTTACGCTCCGTGCGATGGTTCTCGGCGGAATTCACGATCACGTGGGTGGCGGATTCCATCGCTACTCCACCGATGAGAAATGGCTTCTTCCTCACTTTGAGAAGATGTTGTATGACAACGCCCTGATCCTTGGCAACCTTGCTCAGGCGGCGGGGATGGCTGCGGAAATTGAGCCAACCCTTGCCCAGATGTTCGCTCGCGCCGCTCAGAGCATCATCGACTGGCTGATGCGAGAGATGTTGAGCGAGCAGTCGGTGTTCTATTCGGCTCAGGATGCTGACAGCGAAGGGGAAGAAGGGAAGTTCTACACATGGCGCGCGGACGAAGTCGAGGCGCTGATCAAACACCATGCGCCGGTGTTCATGGATGCCTTCCAGGTCACAGCCGACGGAAATTTTGAAGACGAAGCTACCGGTCTCAAGACCGGTGTGAATATCCTTCACCTCAAAGAGGACCTCGCCGGCCAGTTCGAGCAGGAACTGGAGATGCTTCGAGTCCAGCGCGAAACGCGCGTGGCTCCCGGCCTAGACGACAAGGCACTTGTCTCTTGGAACGGTTTGACGATTGGAGCACTCGCAGATGCTGGAATGTGGCCGTTGGCGCAGAACGCGTTGGTAGGCATCTTGGCTGCCGAAAAGTCGCTGGGTCACCTCCCGCACCTTATCTCCCAGGGATCGGGGAGCGGATATGGGTACCTGGACGACTACGCCTACCTCACTCAGGGCATTCTCAAGCTAGCGGTGTGTGTTTCCTACCTAGAGCAGCAAGGCGAACTCCCCCAACAGGGGATTCCCACCGAGGCGCTTATCGGGCAGGCCGTTCGGCTTTGCCGAGAGATGATCACGAAGTTTTACGATGAGGAAAACGGAGGATTCTTTGCCACCTCCTCGGATCATGAGCAACTATTCGGCCGAACCAAGCCAGTCTTTGACCAGCCAACACCAAGCGCCAACGCGATTGCGATTCGATGTCTGCACCAACTGGGCGACCGTGGTCGTGCGCTCAAGAGTCTGCAGAGCCTAAAGGGATGGATGGCGAGGGCGCCGCAAGCCACAGAAGCGCTCTATACCGCGGCGATTGCCCTGCTGTACGAAGGGGTTGACCCCGAATCAGAAGGGGCTTCTGCCGCCGAAGCACCGGTCATTGAAGTCCCCGCGACGGTGGCATCCGCGGCTCCAGTGCCTACCAAGCTCAGCGCGGACGTTATCGTAAAGATTTCAGCGAGGGAAATTCAGGCAAACGCCAGCGGCGTTGGAAATGGAATTATCTCGATCGCCATTCCGGAAGGCTTCCACATCAACTCGAACACGCCGCCAGCACGCTGGCTAACGCCAACGAAGATTCAGGTCCAAGGCGCCAAAGCCGAAATCAGCTATCCGCCGTCGGTGGATGAGCAGTACACCGGGAATATCGAAATCGTGTTCTCGGTTCAGCTCCCATCCGGCGAAAGTGGCATTGAATTCGAGATGGTGGTGAGTTACCAAGCGTGTACCGAGTCGGAATGTTTGGCACCAGCAGAGAAGGTATTCACAGCCGTCGTCGTGCGATAGCAGATACTCCAAAGGGGCAATTGCTGCGGAGCGAAGGGTCGACGCCTTTGGCATCCACCCTGGTTGTACAAGTCGATAAGGATATCCAGCACCAACGTTGCTGTTTCTCTGGGAACCTTGAATTTGCTACCCATGGTGGGTGCATGTGATGAACCGGATGTCCATACGCCTTTCCGGAGAAACAACCGCGTTGCGGTTGATATCAGAGGTGCAACGCGATTCCCAGGGAAGCCCTCGTTTCACGAGTGCATCCCTTTGCTTCGCAGAAACGCCCCCTTTGGGGGCCCGTCCGCCCAGTTTCGGCGGGTTTCAAGGTCAATCGAATTCGCTCCTTCGCCAAACACTCCGGCTTTCCCGGGCATAAACCCCAAAGGGGTGGTTTCTGCATGTTGATGATCGCCGTTGCGACTCCCGGTAATTCGACTGTATGATGAGAGACAAATGGGCTTATTGTCGAAATTGACGTGGGGCGGGAAGTCTGCCTTTGGCGCTGAGGAATTCTGGACGTGGTTTCAGAGTGCGGAAGGCCAGCAAACGCTATCTACCGCGCTGGGTGAGTCTCCCAGCGCCAGTTCAGCAGTAGCAAAAATCGGCAAGATGGTCAGGCAAGTCAACTCTGAACTGGCGTGGGGAATGGGTATCGGTGCTGACCAAGTGCGGTCGTTCGAGGTCAGCGCCGGAGGCATCCGAAAGAACATTCCTGCGGTTCAGGACTTTGTCACCGCCGCGCCGCAAATGGATGGTTGGAAAATAGTCGCATTCAAGCAACCCACTGCGGACTTCTCAGCTAAGTTGGCAGCCAGTGGCGAATCCATCGATGCGACGACGGTTCAGGTTGCACCTAGCCCGAACCGAGAGGGATTGATCGATCTCAAAGTGTATGTTCCGACACCCGCGGGTTGCCCACCGAATACCGTCGCGGAACTCGGGTTCATCTTCTTGGACCACATCCTCGGCGAGTACCTCGTGATGACTCGGCTCGGGGAGCTTTCCTTCGAATCAACGCTCGTGGCTCCTCCGGGCGTCATCCCGCTTTCTGAGTTTGCGGCTCAATTGGCCGATGCATCAAACGCCTGATCTCAAAGTCGAACCATTAACGCAAAAAGCCCCCGGCCAAATTGGCCGGGGGCTTTTTGATTGGAGGCTTACTTCAACTCGCTCGCAACCGCTTCCGAGAAACCGGAAGTGGTGGCGGTGCCGCCGAGGTCGTAGGTTTTGATTCCCTTGCCAAGGGTTGCTTCGAGGGCGCCTTCGATGTTCACTCGTGCCTCGTGCTCGCCGAGGTGATCTAGCATCAGGGTTGCCGATAGAAGAAGCGCGGTGGGGTTCACCTTGTTCATGCCGGTGTACTTAGGAGCAGAACCGTGCACGGCTTCAAACAGCGCGCAATTCTTGCCATAGTTGGCACCAGGTGCCACACCGAGACCACCCATCATTCCAGCAGCGAGGTCGGAAACGATGTCGCCGTACAGGTTGGGCATGACGAGCATGTCGTAGATGTTCCACTTGGTCACCAGCTGCATGCACTGGTTGTCCACGATGTTGTCCCAGCTCTCAATGTCTGGATATTCCGCCGCAACTCGCTTGAAGGTGCGAAGGAACAGGCCGTCGCCGATCTTCATGATGTTGGCTTTGTGGACGCCAACAACCTTCTTTCGACCGTTGGCTCGGGCGTACTCAAAAGCGGCTCGGCAGATCTGCTCACTGGCCTGCTCGCTGATAATCTTCACGCTGTGAGCAACCGTCTCGGTGGCCATGTACTCGATCTGGGTGTACAGGTCTTCGGTGTTCTCACGGAAAATAACGATGTCAAGATTCGTGAACGGAGTTACAACGCCGGGCAGCGATCGCACGGGGCGGACGCATGCGTAAAGGTTCAGCTTCTTGCGGAGCGTAACGTTCGGGCTCACCGATCCCTTGCCGATTGGGGTCGTCATAGGAGCTTTAAGGCCAACGCCGATCTCTTTGATCTTGGCAACGGTCTCTTCTGGAACGATCGGCTTGCCAGCCTCGACGCACTTGAGACCAGCTTCGACATCGATCCAGTCGATGTCTACCTTAGCGGCCTTGAAGATCACTTCGACGCCAGCGACCAGTTCTGGTCCGACGCCGTCTCCTCGAATTAAACAAACTTTATGTGCCATTTCTTCTCTCTTGGGCTCTCTTAGCCGGGGTCTAGTACGGTTGGCTGAATGCGTTGTCGCCGTCGATCTTGAACAGCTTCTGGCACTTGGTCCATTGCCATCCCAGGCTGGAGAGGTGTCCAACCAGTTCATCGATCTGTGCGTCGGTGACTTCGGCATCGCTGAGGTAGCGGCACTGCTGCCAGTCGCTCAGCTCCATTTCAGGTGTGGGGGGTGGATAAACCCGGCTGCCTCGGTTAGAGATCATTTGAAGAGTGAAGGCGCCGTACGTCTTCGGAATATCCGGAATTTCAGGGGTTCGTAGGTATACGTCCACCCCATGCAGAGTCATCATCAGTTTTTAGTCCTTAGCGGTCTCGTGGATGCCAATTTGGATTATGCGAAAGGCTGCCCCTTGAAGTCAAACTGCTATAGGAACTAACCTCACAACCGAGAAGATTCCTTAATCGTATACTGGCGATATGGCACAAAGCATCGGCTTCTATGGAGCAGCCGAGACCGTGACGGGCTCCCGCCACCTTCTCACGATTGGAAGCAAAAAGGTTCTCGTCGACTGCGGACTCTTCCAGGGCAACAAGCATCTGCGCGAGCGCAACTGGGAAGAATTTCCGCTCCCTCCCCACGAATTGGACGCGGTGGTCATCACCCACGCCCATGCCGATCACATCGGGCTATTGCCCCGCCTTGTCGCTCAAGGTTTCAGAGGGCCGATCTATGCAACCCCCGCCACGATTGAGCTTTGCAGAATTTCCCTGCCAGACAGCGGACGCATCCAGGAAGAAGATGCTCACTTTGCCAACAAGCATAAGCTCACCCAACATAGACCGGCGCTACCGCTGTACACCGAGAAGGATGCCTACGAGTCGCTGAAGTATTTCAAATCGGTTCACTACGGCAATCCCCATGAACTTCCTGGCGGCGCATCGTTTACCTTCTCTCCCGCTGGCCACATTCTTGGATCTGCGTTTGCGATGATCACGTTCAAGGACAGCGGCAACATCCTCATGTCAGGAGACCTGGGACGATACAACACCCCGATCATTAAGGATCCAACCGTGATGGAGTCGGCCGACTACTTGGTCATTGAAAGCACCTATGGCGACAGGATTCACTCGCATGAGGATCCCCTCGCAAAGATTGAAGAGGTGCTCAGAACGGTGTTTGAGACAGGGGGAACTCTCGTTATTCCATCCTTTGCGATTGGGCGCACCCAGGAGCTGCTCTACTACTTCCGAGTTCTTCAGAACGAGGGTAGGATGCCGCGGATTCCGATATACATCGACTCGCCGATGGCCGTCTCGGTGACGAGGGTGTATGCCGATTCGCCTGAAGACATTGACGATGAAATGCGGGAATCGGTCCAGGACGGCAGGAGTGAGCTAGAGCCGGCTGGCATCAATTTTGTTCGAGATCGCGAAACCTCCAAGGCACTCAATTCCCGTAAGGGGCCCATGGTGATCATCAGCGGCAGCGGCATGGCAAACGGTGGAAGGGTCACCCACCACTTGATGCATCGGATGCCTGACCCATCCACAATCGTTCTCTTCACGGGTTACCAGGCTGAAGGAACGCTTGGGCGTCGACTCCTCGATGGCGCGCCGGTTGTAAGAATCCATGGCCAAGAAGTCGACGTGAGAGCGAAGATTGAAAGAGTGAACGCACTATCTGCCCATGCTGACCAGAGCGAGATGATGCGATGGCTGAGCTACTTCAAGACTCCGCCGAAACGAACCTTCATCGTCCACGGTGAGCCCGATGCCCAGGCGGCATTGCAGGCGAAGATCGAAAAAGAGTTGGGCTGGAGCACAGTTATTCCTCAGCAGGCTGAAGAATTTGATCTGATCTACTAAAGCTTGGTTGCCCACGCAGTCTGAAGCTGGTCGTAGGTCAGTGACTTTACGTGCATGTCTCCAAAGAGACAGTTGTACCGGTATCCATGCAGGAGTTCAAAAACCGTCTGCGGATCATCGTTGATGGTCAGTGGTGGGCCATCTCCGTGCCAGTGGCCAGCTCCATCAAACATCACGTTCGTCTCCGTAGGCAGCTGGAAGGAAGCGTCGCCAAAAGAGCGAAACGCAATTTCGGTTCTGAAGAAGTAGCTTGAACCGTAAGTCAGATACATGCTCGGCGCAGAAACGAACGAATCAGGGAAGTGACTGTCCAGAATCGTGGTTCCTGAATCGGAGGGGCATCGGAAGACATCCTTAGCCTTTAGATACGGCTGGAGGACGTCCTTGAGAAAAGGCATATTCGGGATCTGTGCGGCATAGTCGGGAAATTGCGCCCAGATCTGAGGGTCGTACTTATCTGACGCATCGAGTGCGTGGGGGAAGATGCCGTCTGAATCGTTCATATACAGAACGATCGCGTTTCCGATTTGACGGAGGTTGCTGATGCACTGTGTTTTCTTTGCCGCAGACTTCGCTTTCGCGAATACTGGAAAGAGCAGCGCGGCCAATATTGCCAAAATCGCAATAACTGTCAGCAGCTCCACAAGCGTGAAACCGGTCTTCCTAGAGTCAAATGGCACGGCAGAAACCTTCATGAGAACGAGATTTCATTATGGTACGACAACCTAAGACAGTTTGTAGGTCTACTTTTTGTGGAAAAGATGGCATCTACCCTGCCATAATAGGTGGTTGCGTCCCGCCAGGGACTGACGAGGAATCCCGTTGGCCAAACCTATCGCAATTAAGCCTGAAGAAGAATTCGCAAGATCCTATGTCGATCGCCTCATCCTGGGGAAGTTGAGCGAGATGGAGTCTGCCGTCAAGCTCGGTGAGCTGGCAGACATGCTCTCCCCTGAGGGAATCGGACTCTCGACCGTACGCTCGCTGCTCGCCTCCAATCCGGAGCGGTTCGCCTACCACGAGAGAAAGTGGATTCCCGCATCTCGACTGCAGGGGCAGGGACGTCCGTTCGCCGAAGTTATGGCGATCGTTCTCTACCGCTACGGTGCGCCGATGTCGGTATCCATGCTGGTAACCGAGATTGCCCGCATTCGGCACGAGGAGGAAGAGAAGGTTGAAGAGGTGATTCGCAGAATCGCCAAGACTGACCCTCGCTTCGTTCTCACCGCCAACGATGAAGCCGCCCTCATGGCATGGGGATTTGAAGCAACCGATGAAGTGCACGCCCGTGCGCTCGCTTTGAACCAGGTTTCAGTTGAAGATCTCGAAGCTGCTCGAGTAGCGCTTGAGGGAATCGACTGGAGATCCGATCTTGGAATCGAGAAAGCAATTAAGCAGGCTGCTCCGATTCGGATGAAGGTCCTGGGTGCCGTCGCCTATACCGCTGTGAACTCGGCCGACCCGAAGACGGTTTTGATTTTTGACAATCGAGCGTTCTTCGCAACAGCACTTTCCGTCCCAGGATTCGTTTACGCTGCAGATGGCGTTCTCTACCCAGAGGCAGATACTAAGAAGTGGATCTCTGCCGCTGTGAAGCTGGCTGACAAACTGGCGCCAAGCGTCGAGATGGACGATGCTGCTCCAATCGAGATCAAGCCCGAAGACGTTGACAAACTCGTTGCCAAGATCCTTGGAAGCGAGGCTTCGACTACCGCGATTAAGCTTCTCGAAGAGAACTACGAAATCACTCTCAGCAACAAGACGTTCCCAGATGACCTGGACAACATCATGGTTGCTCTCAAGTCCAGCCCAGCTATTCAGTGGGTTGGTGGAGATCGATTCCGTAAGGTCAACGATTTTCCTGACTACGTCAACGAAGTTCCTGAGCCTTTCTACTTCGTGAAGACGGAGAATACGGACGAAGATGGCGAACTGATTGACGTGGAACTCACGGACGATGGTCTGAGTTCTTCGCTTCGAAAGCTCCTCGGCCACCCGTTGGCCACGGACGTTCTCGACGAGGACATTCAGCCGGCGCCCAAGACGATGCCAGAAGGCGTGCGACTTGTTCTCAAGTCGATTCACCGAGAACTCGGTACGTTCCCAATGTGTCAGCTGCCAACCGATTGGCTGGACGCTTCACCAAAGATTCAGGAACTGATCATTATCGACCCGGCGGGTCGTGAGGCTCAGATTTGGGTCAATCACGGCGTTCGACTGCTTTATGGTTTCGTAGACTGGTGGTATGAGCAGCCGGTTGAGAGCGGCGCAGTCTTCACTCTAATGAAGACCAACAAGCCCAACGTCCTAGAATTCGCCTGGCTCGATCAGCCAGATCCTGTTGTGTTCATCTCCGCCCAGAGAATGGAAGAGCTTCGACTGCTCGGCATTCAGGGTGAGGGTCGAAGCACGCTTGATCTGCTTATCGATGTGATGGCCCACTGGCCAAAGGGTGCGGACTACCTGACGCTTCTCGCTGAGGTGAATGTTGTTCGCCGCTCCAGCAGAAGGCTGATCGCCTCGCTGCTTTCCAGCTACCAATGCTTCTATCAGCGATCCGGTTCACCGGTTTGGCACTTTGATGCCAAGAAGGTTGAGCTCGGCTTCGACAAGACCAAGCGCAAGTTCATCAAGAAGTAACCGCAACCAGGGTATAATAGCTTTCTCTAAGAAATCATGGCAAACACGAAATCTAGCAAAAAGGATCTGCGCAGAACAGCAAAGAAGCGCGCATCCAATCTGAGCACGCGAAGTGCGCTCAAGACCTACGTCAAGAAGGTCAGAACGACCTCGGCTGCAGGCGATCCAACGGCAGTGAAATCTGCTCTGGTAGCAGCAGTCAGCGCCCTGGACAAAGCTGCTCAGCGCGGCATCATCCACAAGAACCAGGCTGCTCGACGAAAGTCGCGAATTGCTAAGGCTGCCAACAAGGCCGCCAAAGCCGCCGCCTAAGTTCCTACTCACAAATAAAACGAGTCCGCTTGGATTACTCCAAGCGGACTCGTTTTATTTATTGGGAGCTTGTTCCTCGTAGCTCTACTTGATCGAGAGAATCTCGAGTTCAAACAC
Source organism: uncultured Armatimonadota bacterium (assembly GCA_903927025.1). Classification (GTDB taxonomy): domain Bacteria; phylum Armatimonadota; class Fimbriimonadia; order Fimbriimonadales; family Fimbriimonadaceae; genus Fimbriimonas. Next base: position 60,395 of record CAIYLG010000048.1, on the reverse strand, counting down.
CAGCGTGGTGTTGCCTGGAATAGGTCCAGCGCCTCTGGCACCATAACCGAGTTCAGGTGGAACGGTGATCTTGCGCTTGCCGCCAACTTTCATGCCGGTCACACCCATATCAAACCCCTGAATCACCTGACCGGAGCCAACGGTGAAGGAGAACTTCCCGCTGTCGAACTCTCTGCCATCCGTGAAGGTTCCCTTGTAGTTCAAGGAAACCGTGTGTCCAGACATAGCGGTCGTGTCGCCCTTTCCTTCGGCGATCTCTTCGATCTTAATCATTAGTTGATCTTCACCAGTTCGAGATCAAACACGATGGTCGCGTTCGGTGGGATTGCTGCTCCAGCTCCGCGTTCGCCGTACCCGAGGGTGGGAGGAATCGTAACGGTTCGCTTCTCGCCAACCTTCATGCCGATCAGGGCCTGTGTGAATCCAGGAATGAGTCCCGTGCGGCCCACCTGAACGTCAAACGGCTGATTTCGATCGTAGCTGCTGTCGAACTTTTTGCCGTCCTTCAGCTTGCCCAAATAGTGAACTGAGATGGAGTCTCCAAATTTTACGGCAGGCCCTTTGCCAGGCTTCGTGGTTACATAGTTGACTCGCTCAATGCTCTTGAGCTCAACGGTGAAGAGGAGTTTGGAGTTCGCTGGGATGGCGTCCCCCATGGCTCGATCACCGTAGCCGAGAGCGGGAGGAATGGATAGGGTGCGCTTACCGCCAACCTTCATGCCGAGAATGCCCTCGTCCCAACCTTTGATCACCTGACCCGAACCGATCATGAACTTGAATGGTGCTCTTCCTGGCTTCTTGGATGTGTCGAATACCTTGCCGTTGGTCAAGGTGCCGGTGTAGTCCATCGTGAGGAAATCGCCTGGCTGTGCAGCGGGCCCCGTGCCCTTCTTCACATCCGTTATTTCGAGTTTGCCGCCTTGGAGCAGCAGCATCGGCAGAACGAGACTCGCTAATTGCATCTGAAAAGGGTACCCCGACAAGGGGGTAGCCCTAGGCAACCGCAAATTTGCGGCGGTCGTAAACCAGGTCCGAAGCGATTTCCCATACTTCAGGGGCAATTTGACTTTGTGGCTTGATCTTGCTGAAGTGCACGATCGCGCTGGTAAGACCTGCCTCTTGCGCGAAGTGTAGGAAAGCACTGTTGAGGATCTGCCGCGCGGCGGGCTTGAGCCCGAAGCTGATATTGGAGACACCTAGAATGGTGTTCACCCGCGGATGGAGTCGTCGAATTTCCTTGATCGCCTCAATCGTTGCTTCGCCGGAGGCTCGGAATTCTTCATCGCCAGATCCTAGGGTGAACGTGAGGCAGTCGATGAACACATCATGATCGGCCAGCCCGAACTCCCTCGTTTTCGCAAGGAGTCGATCTGCGATTTCCACTTTCTTTTCAACCGTCTTGGCCATGCCGAGTTCGTCGATGGTCAGCGCCACAACTGCCGCGCCGTATTTGCGACACAGGCCAAGAATGCGCTCCGTGCGCGCCTCGCCATCCTCAAAGTTGATGCTGTTGACGATCGGCTTGCCGGCAACTGTCTGCAGCGCCACTTCGACGACGGGCCACTCGGTGGAGTCCACCATCAGGGGCACCGTGATATGGCGGTTATAGTAGCCGAGAAGAATCTTCATGTCTCTGGCCTCGTTTCGTCCGACGTAGGCAGCGCAGACGTCTAGGACGTGAGAACCTTCTCCTTCCAGTTCTCGGGCAAGCTCGGTCAGCCCTTCCCAGTTTTCAGCGGCGAGCATCTCTCGGAAAGCTTTTGAGCCGTTCGCGTTTGTCTTCTCGCCGACGATCAGGAAGGAGTTGTCCTGCTGATAAGGTTGGAATTGATACAGGCTGCTGCATCCGACCAGGTTGAGGGCCGCCGCCTGCTCATCCGTTCTCAATTCGAAGTCGAACCCAGGGAAGAGGTGCCTAACTTTTTGCCAGTGGGCATTTCCACTGTGGGGACGTCCTCCAACTGCTTCAGCTACGGCTTTGAGGTGAGCGGGGGTTGTTCCACAGCAACCGCCTGCCATTGCAACCCCATGCTCCTCCGCAAAGCGAACATGATGGGCGGCCAACTCGTCTGGCGTCAGCTTGTAGACTGCCTTTCCGCCTTCCATCACAGGCAGTCCCGCGTTCGGCTGAACGCTCAACGGACGTGTGGAATTTTGACCCAGGAATCGGATATGCGGCGTCATCTCTACCGGCCCGGTAGCGCAGTTAAGCCCAATCGCCTTGACGCTGGCAAAGGATTCCAGCATATTGAGTGCGGCGCCCATTTCGGAGCCGAGCAGCATCGTGCCTGTTTGTTCCATCGTGACCTGCACGAAAAGGGGAACCTGGCGTCCCGTTTCAGCCATCGCGCGCTCTGCGGCAACTACGCCGGCCTTAACCATCAGAAGGTCCTGGAGTGTTTCCAAGAGAAGACCGTCCGACCCGCCTTCAAGCAGGCCGATGAAACTTTGGCAGTAGGTGGATTCCAGTTCTTCCCAAGTCGTTTGGCTCAGCGACACCAGCTTAGTGCCTGGTCCTAGGGCTCCGATTACAAATCTTGGCTTAGCCAGAGTGCTGAACTTGTCAGCCGCGCGTCGCGCGATCTTGGCGGCTTGTAGCGAGACGTCGTATACCAGTTCCGGAATCTCGTACTCCGCGAGAACAATGCTCGTGGATCCAAACGTGTTCGTCTCCACCATATCTGACCCAGCCGCGAAGTATGCGCCGTGGATTGCTTCGATGGTTTCGGGGCGAGTGAAAACGAGAGCCTCGTTACAGCCGTCCAGGATTTTGCCTTCCATGCGCTGTGCAGCGGCATTTACAGCTTCGCTCTGGTGTGGCTGCGCACGAAGAATGAAGTCATCCTGGCTGAGATTTGCTGCCTGGATTTGGGTCCCCATGGCCCCGTCCCACACGAGGACGCGTTCGGCAAGGGCGTGAAGGAGGTGGGAATCCATCCCTAGATTATAACTGGGGTGCTACGGAATCAGGCGGAACAGGTGATGGCGATGCAGCCAGTTACAAGGAGGTTTGCGCTTCCGCAGGTTGCGAAGTCGAGCACCACTGTATCCTCGCTGCACTCAATTTGATAGGTGGTGTCCCCGCCATAGCGGAGGTTCTCATTGAAAACGTAGTCCAGTTGCGCGGCAACCGTATCCAGAGTCAGACGGCTTACGCCGGTGGCATACAGCATGCAACTTTGATTGCCGGTTGCTTCAACGTCACAAAAGTCAACGATTTGGCCGCTCACGAGATGGCGCTCAATCGAGTTCTTCATCGCCAAAAGGTTCGCCGCAGAGTTAGGCGCCGCCAGGCTCATGATGCGAGACTTTTCTTCAATAAACTGGGTCATATCGGTTTGTAGAGTCACGCGCTGACGGCGTGCCAATTGGTTCTGCAGGAATTATACGTTTGCTGGCTCTCAAAGTTCGGTTGCGCAGCCGAAGTCTGTCGCCCGTTGAGGCAAGTTTGGGATTTCTAACTCAAGCTTGTGAGGCTTCCTCAATCTGCACCCGTTTGGCCCGACCAAAACGGCACCCCGGGGGTATCGTAAGGCGTGCGTTCCTTTCGCCGCACCCTAGGTTTTTTGCGGCCCTACCAAGGGCGCGTTTTTCTGGCCGTGATCATGACTCTGTTCGTCACGCTGCTCCAGATCGTGCCTCCTCGCCTCTACCAGGTTGCCATCGACAACAGCATTCGCCCTTCTCTAGCTGCCCAGGCAGATCTCAAGAAGTTGGCCACGGAAAAGCCAAGCCCTCAGGTTGAGGTTAAAGCGAAGGCGCTGAAGCAGGAGGTTGATGAGAATGCGCCGCGAGTTCTGCTGATTACGGCTGTGGCACTGGTCCTCGTCGTCGGTTTTAGAAACCTGTTCAGCTACGCCAACTCTTATATCGTCACCTGGATTGGCCACCGATTTGTTTTTGATCTGCGCTTTGCAACCTGGCGGCACCTCCAGCGGCTGAGTCTCGCGTTCCACAATCAAACTCAAACCGGCAAGATCATGGCCCGGGTAACGGCGGACATTGAGTTGATTCAGGGCCTTATCCAAGGGCAGCTTGTAACGTTCATCAGCGACGTGGTCACCTTGATCACTGTTCTGGCGATGCTGTTCTTCCTAGAATGGCGTCTCGCCACCATCATCCTCGTTCTGGTGCCATTCTACGTTCTCAGCTACCTGTTCTTTCTTAAGAAGATTAGGGAGACCAGCAACGAGCAGCGCCGCCTCTACGATGAAATGCTCGGCACCCTTGCCGAGAAAATATCCGGCATTGCGGTCGTAAAGGCGTTCGTCAGGGAAAGCCACGAGCGAAAAGTGTTCATGGGCAAAGTTCGCGACAAATTCGCGGTGGACATGCTCCAGGTGCACCTGAATCGTCGCCTTGGCCTTGTTTCAGCGGTAGTGAGTGCCCTAGGTACCGGAGCCGTTTACTCGTATGGCGGCTATCTGGTCGAGCACGGAGACATGACAACTGGCAAGCTCGTCGCCATGACGTTCTATATCGGTTTTGTGTTCAACCCAGCCGTTCGCGTGGCGGACTTCAACACGGCCATGCAGTGGGCCGTTTCGGCCATGGATCGAGTCTTCGAGACACTCGATACCCGGCCTGACATCGAGGACAAGCCAAATGCGCTCGCTCTGCCTGAAGTTGCGGGCCGTGTCGTGTTTGACAACGTGACGTTCGGCTACATGGATGGCCAGCCGATCATCAAGAGCCTCAACTTGGATGTGCGAGCGGGTGAGATCATCGCCCTAGTGGGTCACAGCGGCGCGGGTAAAAGCACACTTATGAACCTACTCATGCGGTTCTATGATCCCACTTCGGGGCACGTCAAAGTGGATGGATTCGACCTAGAAGATGTGCGCTTGGAAACCCTTCGCCGCCAGGTCAGCATGGTCGCTCAGGAGAATGTTCTCTTCAGCGTGACGCTGCTTGAGAACATCAAATACGGAAATCGGGACGCGACAGATGAACAGGCGATTGCGTCTTCCAAAGCCGCCGACCTTCACGAATTTGTCATGGGCTTGCCCGATGGCTACCAAACCATGATCGGGGAAGATGGCATCAAGCTGAGCGGTGGCCAAAAGCAGCGCCTGGCGCTTGCGAGAGCTCTCGTAACAGATCCTCGAATTCTCATCCTCGATGACGTCACCAGCGCACTCGACGGTGAAACCGAAGCTCGCGTTCAAGACGCCTTGGATGAAGTGATGAAGGGAAGAACCACCTTCATCATCGCCCACCGACTCTCATCCGTAGTCCACGCCGACCGCATCGTGGTCATGGAGAGCGGAGTGATCGAAGCGATTGGCACCCACGAAGAACTGAGCAACCGGCCCGGCATCTACAAGGACCTCTACGAAGAACAGTTCCGCAGCGCACTCCAGCCTGCCGCCAACTAAAAAATACAGCGTCCCGATCGATCGGGACCGGTCTCCCGAGCGATGCATTAGCTCGAAATAATTGAGTGGTAAACCCAAAAGCGTTGGTGGTTAGTAACTCAGCGCACGTCCAAGGTACTTCCAAAATTCCAACATTCTGATCCTGGGTTGAAGCCCACCTCGCATGTCTGTCCCGATCGATCCGGACGCTCCATTGTGGAAATCCTCCTTGTATAGTAGACAAAGATATACTATAATGACGGCATGTCAACCGACGAGCAGATCAAGGATGTTTTGAGGTTCTTTGCCGACCACACGAGGAATCGACCGCTGATTTATGAGGAGATCGCCAAGACTGCCAATCGCTGGGACGATTTGGCTCAGGATCAAAAGATCGTGATGTTTGAGCGGTGCCGCCGACGGTTCAGTGCCGCCCATCCGACGTTGGCGATGAAAGATCGGGTGATCGATGCATGCGAGGCGCTTCGTTCTGTGCGCTAAGCTAGCGATTGATGAAGTTGATCGAGAGGTTCACCCGCGACCTGTCCTCTCGGCGTGCCCAGCATCTTGTCTATGTGCTCCACGTTTGGCTGTGCGTTCCCTTTCTGTTTGTCTGGGTATTGGATCCGCATACGAAGAGCCTCTTTGGTGATACCGCAATTGCCAACCTCCGGCTCCTGATCGTAGGGATGCTGTTGTACATGGTTGGCCGCACGGTGATCGCCTACCGAGATCCGGATCGGCTGAAGTGGTGGCTGGTCTTTCCCCCGATTGATGTTGCATGGATCACCCTGATCCTTTGCACAACCCATCGTGGACCGATGAGCAACATCACGCTGCTCTTCTTCTTACCGATGGTTCAGGCATCCGGAGCACTAAACGTCCGCTGGTCGTTTACCATAGGGCTTCTTGTTGTCGTAGGAACCACCATCGCGACTCTCACCGCGGATGCAGCTCCGATCGTCATTGCTCCAACGAGCATCCGGGGTCTCCTCTTTGAGGATCCGCTCAACGTCGTTTTCCGCGTCTACTTCCTTTTAATCATCTCCAGCCTGATGGCATACCAGGCCCTCATTGCTGCTGGGCTTAGGGAGCGTCTGGGGATAGCGGCGGACCGAAATCGGATTGCGATGGAGATGCACGACGGTGTACAGGGGCATCTCATCTCCATCGCTTCCCAACTCGAGCTCATCACTCGAATTGCAAAGTTGGATGGCAACCGCGCCGCTCAACTGGCCGAAGAAGGCAGGGAAGGAGCGAGGCAGGCGGCGGATGAACTAAGGTTCCTCGTCCAGCGGCTAAGAGCTCCGGCACTCGCAGAAGGTTTCGTGCCCGCATTGCGACAGTACGCCCACAACATCTGTGACCGGCACCAAATCCAGCTAGAGTTCTCGGTGGAAGGCGATGAGCGGCTGATGCCGCCCGAGACGGAAAACGCCCTCTTTCGAATCGCCCAGGAATCCCTTGCCAATGTCGTCAAGCATTCAAGGGCCAGTGCTGTCGCAGTAAAGGTGGATTTTGAGCCGACCAAGATTCAGCTCGTTCTCTCAGATAATGGAAATGGATTTGAACCTGAATCTGCGATCCACGGTGTTGGGCTAGAGGGGATGCAGATGAGGGCGAAGGAAGGAGGCGGAAGCGTATTCGTTTCTAGTAAGCCTCAACAGGGAACTACCGTGACGGCGACGTTTACAATAGGAATCTTCAATGTCTGAATCTCGCATTCGTATTCAAATCGTCGAGGATGACAGCGTCCTCCGTCGAACCCTTATCGAACTCATTCAACTTGAGAGTGACATCCTTGTGATCTCGGAGGCGTCGAACGGTGAGCAAGCGGTAGCGGAAGCCATGGTCCTTCATCCAGACGTGATCCTCATGGACATCCAAATGCCGCGCATGTCCGGCATCGAGGCACTCAAGGTTTTGCACGAGAAGCTCCCGACCGCTCACGTTGTGATGCTCACCAAGTTCGGAGATGACGAAAACGTCTTCTCGGCGATCAAGTCCGGAGCGGTGGGCTATCTGCTCAAAGATTCTGGATTGGACGAAATCGCTCGCGTGATCCGAGCCGCCCACAGCGGAGAAGGAGCGTTAAGCCCTGCACTTGTTGCGCGTGTCATGGCGGAATTCACCCGGCTCTCCAAATCTGCGCTCCACAACCGACAAATATTTGCCGAGCTCAGCCGGCGGGAAGTGGAGGTACTGGAGTGCATCGCCGCTGGGATGAAGAACGCGGCGATTGCCGATAAGCTGTTCCTCAGCGAAAAGACGGTGAAGAGTCACATCGGCAGCATCTTCAAGAAGCTGCAGGTGAATGACCGCGCCGAAGCGACTCTTCTTGCCCAACAAAACGGCCTCGCCTAGAGCGGCCGGGCGTTTGGACCAAAATTCGCTGAGTAGTAGTTTACGCTGTGGCTGCCCGGCTCAAAGATCTCATCAATCTGCTTGAGCGTCTTTTCCGAAAGCGTGAGTTCACAAGCCTCGATCGACTCGCGCAATTGGATCTCAGATCGAGCTCCAATGATCGGGCACGTGATGCCGGGCTGGTTCGCGACCCATGCAAGGCTAAGGCTCGTCATCGAGATCTCCAACTTTTCTGCGAGCTTTTTGAGCTTCACCAGTTTTTGCTGTGGAACTTGCTTCAACCGACCGGATGGATCGCTTGCCGAGTAGCGAGCGCCTGCCGAGCTGCCGTCCATGTACTTCCCGCTGAGCATTCCGCCCGCGAGCGGCGACCAGGGAATGACGCCGTATTCGTATGTTCGGCAGAATGGAAGCAACTCTCGCTCGATGCGCCGATCCAGCAGGTTATATGGCGGCTGCTCCGTAACGAAGCCGGAAGTTCCCAGTTGCTTTGCAATGTAGTGCGCCTCACAGACTTGCCAAGCGGCAAACGTTGAGCAGCCTGCGTAGCGAATTTTGCCGGCACGGCGAAGATCATCCAGGGCACGAATGGTTTCGTCGATCGGAACAGTTGGCTGTGGACGGTGAATCTGATAGAGGTCGATCCAGTCCGTCTTGAGGCGCTTAAGCGAGGCATCGCAGGCCTCAATGATGTGCCGAGCACTGTTGCCCCAGGCATTCGGATCGTGATCGTCCATTTTTCCGTGGCACTTGGTCGCCAAAACAATCTTCTCTCGCTTTCCTCCCTTGAGGGCTTTGCCCAATATCTTCTCGCTGGTGCCCCGAGCGTACACGTCCGCCGTGTCAAAGAAGTTGATTCCGAGGTCGATCGCGATGTCTGCCAGCTGAATTGACGTTTCCTCGTGGGATCCCCAATCTGCGGGTTCCCACCCGAAAGTCATGGTGCCAAAACAAGCCGACGAAACCTGAAGGCCAGTGCGGCCGAGCTGACGATAGATCATTCCTGTGGGTTTACCCCGACATTGCCTAGCGAGAGGGCTCGCCGCCGAGCCATAATCTAATGAAAAGCCAAGGAGCCCCAATGCCCGCTTTTCGCGAAGGTCTCAGCTTCGACGACGTTCTGTTAATTCCAAAACAAACTGCCGTACTGCCTAGTGAGGTCGATCTTTCGACCCAAATTCTTCCAGGGGTCACCCTGCGCGTCCCAATCGTGTCCGCTCCAATGGACACCGTCACCGATGCCAGACTTGCCATAGCCATTGCTCGAGAAGGCGGCGTCGGTGTTCTCCATCGAAATATGTCGATCGAGCTCCAGGCGGAAGCCGTCGATCGCGTCAAGCGTTCTGAGAGTGGCGTTATCACCAAGCCATTCAAGCTTGAAGCTGACAAAACTCTTAAAGATGCGCTCAACTTGATGGAGCGCTTTCACATCTCCGGTGTTCCCATCGTCAACACCGAAGGGAAGCTCGTTGGAATCCTGACGAATCGAGATATCCGATTTGAGACCGACTTCACCAAGAAGATCTCTGAGCGGATGACGACCGAGCATCTGATCACGGGAGCAGTCGGAACAACGCTTGAGCAAGCGCAGGAAATGCTGGCCCAGCACCGAATTGAAAAGCTCCCGATCGTTGACGAGACCGGCCATCTGATGGGCCTCATCACGATCAAAGACATCCTTAAAGTCAAGCAGCACCCGCTGGCCACTAAGGACCGAAAAGGGCGCCTCATTGTTGGGGCCGCCATCGGTGCCCTAAGGCAGCCTTACGAAAGGGCCAAAGCCCTCCAGGATGCCGGAGTCGACTTCATCGTCATTGATGCAGCGCATGGCCATTCCGCTGGTGTAATGAACTGCCTTAAGATGATCAAGGAGAAGCTCCCGGATCTTAAGGTCATCGCTGGAAACGTCGCAACCAAGCAGGGCGTCAAGGATCTTGCCGCCCTCGGTGCCGACGGACTCCGGCTCGGCATTGGAGCCGGTTCCATCTGCACGACACGCGTCGTGGCAGGTGTCGGTGTTCCTCAGTTCACGGCTGTCATGGACTGCTGTGAGGAAGCCAATAAGTTAGGCATTCCGACCATCGCCGACGGCGGCATTCGCAGCTCGGGAGACATCGTTAAGTGTCTTGCCGCTGGTGCCAGCACTGTGATGATGGGCAACATGTTCGCCGGATGTGAAGAGAGCCCAGGTGAAATCGAGATCTACCGAAATCGAGCCTATAAGGTCTATCGAGGCATGGGTAGCGTCAGCGCCATGAAGCAGGGCTCATCCGACCGATATATGCAGGTCAAGGAAGCCGGCGGAGTCATCGTCCCAGAAGGCGTAGAGGGTCGAGTTCCATTTAAGGGAGCTTTGGTGGACACGATGAACCAGCTCATTGGCGGTCTTCGTTCCGGGATGGGATACGTGGGCGCACCAGATTTGGGCGTGCTTCGAGATTCGGCAGAATTCCTGAAGATCACGAATGCAGCGCTTCGTGAAAGCCATCCGCACGACGTTCAGATCACCAAGGAGCCACCCAACTACTCATCCCCTTGGGGCAGCAGCGAAGGAGAGTAGCAAGGAAGGACCGGGACGAACCCGGTCCTTCCTTGGGGTCGTCGAGTTCTTACACGGATCTTGGATAGTCGTCCCTGGCGGCGCACCGGTAAGTGCTTGCTTATCTTTGCGTGAGCACTAGTCGGTTACAATGCCGTTGAACCCAGTGAGCTTAACGATGAAGCGAGCCTTATTCATTTTGACGATGCTGTCCTCGGTCTGCCTGGCAGCCGCTCAGCAGGATTTCTTTCACCGTCCGAGCCCTTTTGCGGGAAAAACCCTGCTGACCCTCTCCCTGTTTGAAGAGGTGAGGGCGGAACTAAAGACGACTCCCGAGATTCACTCGCAGGAAGACGGTCTACTGTCCAAGATCCAACGGGAGCTACAAGAGGCGCTTCAAGGCGCAGGCTCCGACTTCGCAGGGATGAGGGCGACGATCGAGAAGATTAACGTCAACTATGATGATGAGTTTGTTAAGCTGCTCAGTGCAGATCAGGTGAAGCGGCTTAAGCAACTTTATGTTCAGTTTAATGGTGGCAATGCTCTTGCATATCCGCTCGTCGCCAAGGCACTCGTGATCACCGACGAGCAGAAGGCAAAGATAAAGAAGACACAGGAAGAGAACCAGAAGCAGGTGATGGAGCTGTTCCAGAGTGGCGGCGGGCCTCAGGACAACCGGAAAGACCTGGAGAAACTCCAAACTGAGCTGAAATCAAACCTTGAAAAATTGCTTACCGACGATCAGAAAGCAAAATTCAAGGAGATGCAGGGTGCTAAGTTTGAGTTCAAAAAAGTCGGAAGTGGCACCTAGAGCAGATACTGATCCACAAACTCATTTCGGAACTTGCCACCAGGATCGACTTGATTCACAAGATCGCAGAAGCGGTCCCTTTCCGAATAGAGGCTCTTCACGGTTTCGCCCGACATCCTAAAGAGCTTGCCCCAATGAGGTCTTGCTCCAAATGCGCTGAGGCGGGCTTCAATCTCGGGAAGAATTGCACTTACTTTTTCCCAGTCCTGCTTCCAGGTGAAGTGAATCGCGACAGATTTGCGCTTGAAATTTGGGCTCATCCACAATTGATCGGAGTCGATGGTTCGGACTTCGGTCGTGAACAAGAGGGGGGCAATTTTGTCTTGCATCGCATGGATTTCAGAAAGTGCCGCCCACGCGAACTCGATTGGGACGAAATACTCTGTCTGGAGTTCAGCCCCGCTGCTGGGGGTGAATCCTAGTCTGAAGTGTGGCAAACGGTCGTATGAGGGGCCAGGCTGCCCTAGCTGCTCCGTGCAGTGTTCCGGATCTCCATCTGGAATCGGAGAGCGCTTTCGGTTCGCGGCGCGCGCACCGAAACGTTCAAGCTTTGCAGAATCAGAAGACGTTGACTTGACCCAGATTTGGTTGATGACTTCAGAGTTCCACGATGTGAATAGGCTCACACTGTACGCGCAGGACATGATCTCGAAGAATCCGTCCTTTAGAGCATCGAATGGTAGGTCTTCGTAAACCGATTGAGCAACGGCGAAGGTTGGGACGACGTCCAAAGTCACCGTTGCCGCCGGGCCGAGCGCCCCAAGCGCGACAATGGCGCCGTCAAAGTCTCCACCGGCTTCTCGTGTGAACTCCCTTAATTCTCCATTTGGCAGAACGTACTGAATGGCACTAACGTGAGTCGCCAGATTCCCATTTCTCACCCCGGATCCGTGGGTGGCAGTAGCACAAGCTCCTGCCACGGAGATGTGGGGAAGAGAAGCCAAATTTTTTAGCGTGAAGCCGTGGGGATAGAGCCACTTCTCCAGGTCTCCGTATCGGATACCGCTTTCAACCTTGACCGTTCTACTTTCTTCATCGAGGCTAATCACTCGATTGAGGCCCTCCATTGAGACAAGGCTGTTGGTGCTGTCTGCGATTGTGTTGAAGCAGTGCCTCGTGCCCAGCGGTCTGACTTTTCGGGAATCCCGCACGATCTCCTGAACTTGAGACAGCTCTGTAGGTTGGTAGACCTTGTCTGCGGAGTAGCGCAGATTTCCTGCCCAGTTCAGAAGCGGCTCGCTCATAAGACTGAGTATTGCCGAATACCAGAGCGATCGATCTGATCCATGAGTGACCAGCAGGTGAAACCGTTAAGACTTTGACCTGTGCTAACTCACAGTTAAGACAGGGGAAGCCAATCTAGACAGACCGATATACTTCTGGTCCGTATGCTAAACGCCCTGATTGCTTTGAGTGCGGTGCTTGCTTCGGCGCCTTTGACGGCGCATTCGCCGATCGTGGTGCCCGGAGGTCCCGGCAAGTTTGACTTCATGAACATCGATGCGGTCGACCGATTGGCATTTGCCTGTCATCCGGGCAAGTCATCCTTCGCGGTGATCGATTTGAGGACTGACAAAGTCAGGAGCGTGGATGCGGGAGTCGAGTTTAACGGGATCGATGCAAACCCTCTGACGCATATGGTTTATGCGGCTGGACCTGGCAACAAGCTGGTTGAGTTCAGCATGAAGACTTGGAAACAGACTGCGACCCTGTCGCTTACTGGCCCAGGAGACTCCGTCATTGCTGACCCAAGGCGCGGGGTCGTCTACGTCGATAACGATGACGGCACAAGCCTCTGGGTAGTGAACCCGAAGGGTCTCAAACTGGAATCCACCGTGACGATTAAAGAAGCGCCTGAAGTGATGGTGTTCGACAGTGGCCGCGGAAAGATATTCCAGAACATCAAGACGTCCAACACCATTCAGGTCATCAGCACTTCGACCCTGAAGGTCGTGTCAGAGTTCACGCTCGGCTCCCTGACCAGTCCTCATGGCCTTGCGGAAGATACTAAGCTTGGTGAGCTGTTCTCGGTTGGCAAGAATGGCAAACTTGCCATTGTAAGTGCGGATTCAGGGAAGCTGCTGACAACGGTAGACGTCGTCAAGGGCAGCGATCAGATCGCTTACGATGCTGGATTGAAGAGGCTGTACATTCCTGGAAGCGGGACCCTTCAGGTGCTCCAGGTGAAGGGTGCGACTGCGACCGTGATAGGAACGGTGCCGGTTCCTTCATCTTGCCACAGCATTACCGTGGACCCAAAGACACATAGTGTTTGGGTTGTCTATGCAGATGCAACCAATAGCTTCGCGATGAAATTCTCTGCCAACAAGTAGAACAGTCCGAGGTGCCCGTCCCTGATCAAGTCGGATGGTGGGCACCTTCAGGCTCTCTTATCTTCTTGGCCCAGGTCCGCAGCTTTACATCCATTTCTGCACGCCGCACAGGTTTGGGAAGGTAGTCGTCCATCCCGGCCGCAAGGCATCTTTCCCGGTCTCCTTGTTGAGCATGAGCGGTAAGGGCAATGATGGGAATGTGACGTCCCGTGTTGATTTCCTCGTAGCGAATCCGTTGAGTTGCGGCGATTCCATCCATCTCAGGCATTTGCACATCCATTAGGATCAAGTCGAATCTCTCCGACCGGTAGGTTTGAAGAGCCTCGATTCCATTTCCGGTCGAAACGAACTCACACCCATATTCCTCTAAGGTCTTCTCCAAGATCAGGACATTGACCGCATTGTCCTCAGCGATGAGAATCCTTAGGCCCTTCATGAGCTCGGTTCCATGTTCGTCCATATCAGAGGTGATCTCTGAAGCGGGCTGAGCGGCAGGAAGTTTCAGCATGGCAGTGACTGCTGATGCAAGGCGAGTTCGGCGAATAGGCTTCCCGATGGTTATGGTTGGCGCCGCGATTGAGAACGCGGGAAGGATCGCCTTTGACCAGGAAGGAGTCAAACGAATTACAGGAACGTGCTCGTACCCTGGTGCCCGCCTGATCGCATTGCACACTCTATCCTCGTAGATTCCAGCCAACTGATTGTCGACGATCACCAGGTCAAATCTGGATGCTGGGGATGTGTCAATCAGCCGCTGCCATCCCGAGTCGGCAGAGTCCGCTTCGGAAACGATGCAGTGCCAATGGCGAAAATGCTGCGCAAGAGATGTCCGAACCGTCGGATTGTCATCCACAACGAGGATGCGCAGAGGTTTCTGCGGCTCATAGAGCGATACCGTGTCAATTGTGGACTCTGAACGTCCAAGGGGAATCTCGACCCAAAACTCGCTTCCTTCTCCCTGGCTGCTCGTCATTCCAATCTGTCCTCCCATAAGCTCAGACAGTTGTCGAGTCAACGTTAGGCCCAGACCTGTGCCGCCATACTTCCGCGTCATGCTTCCGTCGGCTTGAGTGAAACTTTCGAATATGCGTTCTTGCCGGTCTGTCGCAATCCCAATTCCGGTGTCTCGAACGGAAATTCTGGCAGTAAGACTGGCTTGGACTCTCTCAACTGTGTGAAGCGAAACTTCGATCTCGCCTCGTTCCGTGAACTTGACCGCATTGGCGCAAAGGTTCGTTACGATCTGCCTGATCCTAGTTGGATCGCCGACAACTGTCGGTGGGAAATCTGGATCGATGGAGCAGTTCAACTCCACGGGCTTGCTCTCGATGCGCGTAGCCATCAGCTCGCAAACTTCCTCAATGCAGTCGCGGAGATCAAAATCCTCCTGCTCGATCAGCATCTTGTTCGCTTCGATCTTTGAAAAGTCGAGAACGTCGTTGATTACGGAGAGAAGGGCTTCCGCACTGTTCTGAATAATGATTGCGAACTCGCGTTGCTGAACAGAAAGGTCTGTTTCCAGCAACAGAGAAGTCATCCCGATGACTCCGTTCATCGGAGTTCGGATTTCGTGGCTCATATTCGCCAAGAACTCACTCTTGACCTGTGTAGCAGCCACCGCAGCATCGCGCGCGATGATAAGTTCGCGAGTTTGAATTCGTAGCTCGTCCTCAGCTCCTTTTCTTCTCGCAACCTCTTCTTCACGCACTCGCAAAAGGGCGGCCTTTTGAATCGCTGCTGCAGCCTGGTGGGCGAATGGGAGGAGAGCGATAACTTCCTCTTGCGTAATGGGCTTATCAGAGAGCAGATTGTCGACGCTTATCGCGCCTACCAGGCGGCGGTTGGCACGCAGGTACAGCATCGCGTGTGCCTTGACTCCCCACATGGAGCTGGTTGGGTCAAACATTCCTTCACTTCCGGCATCTCCGGAGAGCTCGTAACTTCTTATATATCCTGGTTCGTTGCCTTCTGGGGGGTCAATTTGGATCGGGTCTACATCAAACCATTCGTGCGAAATGCTCTCGGCATCCCCGTGCCGGTCAGTTCCCCAGGAGCCGACCATGGTTTTGTTTTCTTCGTTGTAGAGGAAAACTCCGGCTCTGTCGAAACCGCCAATTTCTACCACTGCATCTCGTACGAGCCGAAGCACCTGGCTAAGGTCAAATGTAGAGTTGATCGTCGCAATAAGCTCAAGAAGCATCTTCTGACGACTGACGATCACTTCTCGCTCTTCAAGAAGCCTGGCATTGTAAATGGCGGCAGCTGCCTGTTGGGCAAAGGGGAGGAGGTGGCGCACTTCCTCTTCCGTGAAATTCCTTCCCGTCAGCAAGTTATCGACGCTGATGTAGCCGACGGTTTCATCGCCGACTCTCATGAATACTCGTGCAAGTTGCGGTACGCCAGCCATTTTGTCGGCGGTTGGCAGGTTTCTGGATTCTGAGTAGTTGTGAACGATCAAGTAATCCTGTTTGGGCAGTCCTGTCGGCGTTTCAAGCCCTATTCGGATTGCTTCAGCATGAGTGAGCACATGGACTTCGTCGTGAATGTCGACTGAGTCTCCAGTTCGATCCGTTCCCCAGGTGCCGCGCATCACCATGGTTTTAGGATCATAAAGGTGAACTCCAGCTCGCTCAAAGTCACCTATTTCTACCGCCGCATCTCGAACTTGCCGCAATATTTGCCGAAGGTCCAGGTTACTGTTCAGCATGCTCGCCATCTGCATGAGCCGCTTCTGCTGAAGCAATACTCTCTGGTTCTCTTCATGAACCTGAGACTTGAGGATCGCGCCTGCTGCCTGCGCTGCGTAAGGCAGAAGGTCCCTGAGATCTTGCTCGGTGATCGGCCGCCCGGTCAGCAGGTTGTCAACGGCGATAAACCCTAGGGTTTCGCCTCGAGCCCTGAGCTTGATAATTCCGTGATGGGTCACCCCTCTCATTTCAAGGTTCTTGTCGATGGCAAATCGTTCCGAGTAATTCTTGGTTAGTACGAAACCGGGTTCGTCTGCAGTCTGGAGAATCCAAGTGATGGGGCTGTGGGGGCCGGGCGAAAACTTTCTGTTGGGATAGTGGACTCTATTTCCTTCCCGGTCGGTGCCCCAAGTGGACATGACAGTTCCCGACTCCCGCTCATAGAGAAATACCGCAGCCCTGTCAAAACCGCATTTATCGATCACCGTGTCTCGAATGATGCAGAGCATCTTTTCGAGATTTGCGTTCTCATTGATCGCCTTGGTGAGCTCCATGGAACTCGCTTGTCGGTCGGCCTCTCGTCTTTTCCTATCCTCCAGGCGACATCGATCAATTGCCAGAGAGATCAAATTTGTCGATGTGAGCGCAACCACCCACTCCTCACCGGTGGGTTCTATAGTTCCAACTTCCATCTCTAAGATCAGGACTCCAAGAGAGGTTTCGCCTAACGAAAGGGGAATTCCAGCGATTTGAGCCGATATGGGATCCGCAATCTGCAGCTTGTGAACTTGGTTTGGAGCAGCCTCAATCTTCTGGATCAGACTTTGGAGAATTGTCCCATCCAATCTGGCTTGGGCATCAGGTGCTTGAAACGTCCAAGTGAGAGTCTGATCGTCTCCTTCGAAAGTTGCCAGGCTGACGACACGAACTCCCATCGCTTCCTCGGTGAGTATCTCCCAGGAGCGTCTTGCTACATCCTCCACAGCGCTGACACCGAACAGTTCAGTGGACAGTCGGCAGATCAGATTCAAATCGGAAGCATTTGAGCGGCTCTTCATTGAGGAGGTAGTTCGAGCGGGATGCCGAACACTGATATTGTAGGCATACGTTTGAGCGGCCTCAACACCACCGGTCCTAATTTGTTAGATTTTGATAGCTGGTAATTTGAGAAACACCACCGAAGCAGGGCGATCACGATATCTTTGCGAGGCTGTTTTATCTATGAAACATTTGTCATGTTTCCAAGTTCATTTGTGTCTAAATATCTTAAAATTGCCAATCGGGCCTAAGGTGAAACGATCTTGATTGCTTCCGGGATTATCGCGTTTTGGTCACTGTTGCAAAAAGAGCACTTCAAAGCCTACGGGCAAGAGGCCTTTGACCGAATTCAAGCTGAAATGATGACGCCCTCATCGGGGCTGTTCGTCGAAGAGCGAACACTGGGAAAGACTGCCAAGGACCCTGTGTTCAATTGGGGGCTGGGGGTGCTCATTCAGGCGGCCAATGCCGCCTCGGTGGCCGACAAGCGCAACGTTGAGGAACTTCAATCAATTGTCGAGGGCTCGGATCGCTACTGGAACAAAACGGGACCCGTTGCGGGATTTGATGTTCGGCCAGTCCCAAAACCGATGGATCGCTACTATGACGACAACGAATGGATGGTTCTAGGCCTTATTGAGGCGAGCAAAATCCTCCATTCAGATAAGGTCTTAGACCGGGCCCGCAAGGCGTTTGACTACGTACTGAGCGGACGTGATTCGGTTTTAGGGGACGGGATCTACTGGAGAGAGAAGGAGAAGACTTCAAAGAACACCTGTTCCAACGGACCTGCCGCGGCATGTGCGCTGGCCCTATACGACGTCGACCAGAATCCCAGGTACCTACAAATTGCAGAAGATATCTATGCCTGGACGAGGTCGCACCTACGGGATCCGGAAGATGGACTTTACTGGGACAACATCTCACTCAGCGGGAAGGTTCAAAAATCGAAGTGGTCGTACAACACGGGCCTGATGTTGCGGTCAGCGGCGGACCTCTATCGCATCACTCAAAAGCCAAACTACGCTGCGGATGCGATTGAGATGCAGGATGCCAGCCTGCGTCGGTGGGTGACTTCCGATGGCAGACTCAAAGACGACGGCAAGTTCATCCATCTTCTCCTAGAGAATTGGATTCGAGCCTATTCCGAGGTGCCAAAGACGACCAACCCGTGGCCAGCAATTGAGTCAGGGCTGAAATTCGTGCATGGTCTGCAGCGTGACAGTCTGGGGCACTACGGAAATCGTTGGGACATGAAGGCAACAAAGCCCTACACCCCATACGCCCTCATTGATCAGGCTTCAGCCATCCGGGCGTTCTTCACAGTTGCCAATGCGGACCAGAAGCCGTCCCAGAAGTAGAGAGTAACGGGTCGGAACTCGTCTTGATTTCGGTTTCGGCACCATGGCGCTTTCGGTCAGCTAGCCGCGTGACGGCTACTTTGAGAAGTTGAGTCGCCGCCTGCCGAGCAGTGTGCGGCGGTCGACTCGTTGAAACCTCCCAAGAGTTGAAGGGAGCCGGTTCGTGGCGTTTGCCAATTTTCAGAACAACTCGGAATTAGCTTGCCCGTGACCGCCTGGGTCCATCAATCCTGCCTCACCCCCAGGCGCTCGCCGTTGCGGGGCGACCTGACGGTGCATCTGCACTCGGTCTAGCCCGACTTGGACTCCTAGCCTCTCCTGGTGAATTGCTCTGAAGGGTTATCGGGGGTAGGCACCTACTACTGCAACTTGAATATATGTAGACAGATGTATCTATTCAGATAGACGGTTGGTGTGAACTTGGAAAATAGTGGAGGTTTTGTGGTGATCAATGCCATTTCAAACTATAAAAATGGCATCTATTCCCATATACTCATCTCCGTAACGCTGTCGGGGCAAAGGATGGTCGCTAGGCAGAGTGGATGTGGGGCGGAACACTAAAAAGTTCCTGAGGGCGGGGGAAGCACGGATGCTAACCCGCCCTTCAAATTCCCCCAGCAACGAAAAAAGGAATTTTCGAATATGTCGGCGGTCGGAGATACAAGGATTGATCTCAAACCGCTTCTTGGAACCGACGAGGCCACCCTTGATAGCAAGGGGCGGATTCTTTTAGGCAAGAAGAAGCGGGACCGTCTTGGCGACTCGTTCGCGATGGCTATTGGCGAACTTGGGTGCATCTGCATCTACCCAGAGGATAGATGGCAGGAGCGCCTGATCGAAATCAACAACACGGACCCAATGAATCCTGGACGACAGGATTACGCTCGGTTGTTTTTCGCGATGGCAGACGACGATCTGAGCTGCGATACACAGGGAAGGGTGGTCATTCCGGAGCACATTCGGAAGAAGGCTCACCTTAAAGAGAAGGTATTGCTGGTTGGCTGCTTTGACCACATTGAGGTGTGGGATCCGCAGGAGTACCAGGAGTACTGGAAGTATCAGGAAGTGTATGCAAAGGAGCGGAGAGTTCCGCTGAACCAGGCATACAGCAAGATGAAGGGGCTGACAACTCCGGCAAGCTCATGAGGCAGAGCGTCTTACGGGCCAGGTCGGCAGATCGAGCCTCCTTCAAGTTTGAAGGTTTAAGGAAGGACGCCATGACGCAGGAAAGAGAGGCCGCAACACCACACCACGAGCCTGTCATGGTGCGCGAGGTATTGGAGGCGTTCCAACTAAAGCCTGGCGACACAGTGGTGGACGGCACCCTCGGTTTGGCGGGTCACTCCAAGCTCTTTGCGGAGGCGATTCGCCCTGGTGGAACTCTGCTGGGCATCGATTGGGACGCGGACTATCTCGAAAAGGCGCGGCTGAGGCTGGAGCCTTTTGATTCCATTACCAAGCACTTCGTTCATAGCGATTATAGGCAGCTTGCTCGCTGCGTTCGCGGGCTGGGCCTCCTCCCCAATGCGATTCTTTTGGACCTTGGCCTGAACAGCGGGCAGATCGAAGACCCCAATCGAGGCATTGCCTTCTCAAAGGATGGTCCGCTTGATATGAGGATGGATAGAAGCCGAGGCGAACCTGCCGGAGCGCTCCTCAATCGCCTCAGCACAAACGAAATCGAGCAGATTCTTCACGACAACGCTGACGAACGCTGGGCACGAGCCATCGCTCGAAAGATTGTGGAGCGGCGCAAAACAACTCCCCTCAAAACGACCGGGGACTTAGTCGACGCGGTGCTGGCAGCAATCCCGCCTGGAGCGCGAGATAAGAGGATCCACCCTGCTACCCGGACATTTCAGGCGATTCGAATTGCCGTCAATGCGGAGTTGGAAGGAATCGATGAGACGCTAGTTGACGCGGCAAACTGCCTGGTTGCAGGTGGGACATTAATTTCGATCGCTTACCACAGCGGTGAAGACCGCCAGGCGAAACAGGCGTTTCGCGAACTCTCCGCCACAGGGGAATTTGAAGAGCTTTACAAGAAGCCGCGACAGCCGGCTTCAGATGAAATTGCGAGAAATCCACGGAGCCGCAGCGCCAAGATGCGGGCTATTCGGAGGATTCTAAATTAGTTAGAAAGATACACGCTTCTGCATTGGAGGCAGGAGAAGGCAAGGGTAATTAGGGATGAGCGTTGTAATTGAAAGGCCACAGCTTCGAACTCGGGTTCGCCCAGGTTCTTCATCGTCACGACTTCGATCTCGCGGCAGAGTCGAGCCAGAACTGCGTCCGTACAGAGACGCGACGGTGGCAACACAGACCGTCACGGTTCAGAGAAAGGCTAGTCTCACCGTTGCGGGAGTCATTGCCTGCAAGGTTGCCATGTTCGGCGGCGTGTTTGTTGCGACTTACGTTATCTCGGGCGTCAGCGGGCAATTTATGGCAGATAAGGCTCACGCTGTAAGTAGGGATTCTGAACTCAGAGCAGGGGCGGCAAACAAGCTGGTCCGTGAAGCGCAGCATCGCATCGACTACATGTCGACATCCGCGTCTTTGGAGCAATGGGCGCTCTCCCACGGTTTTCACAGTCCAGATGGGCTGGGTCAGACGTCTAAGGTAGATAACCTTGTCGCAACTAACCGATGACACCAAGTCCTTCAAACTGGCCGCCTTCTGCTTAGGCGGCCTGTTTGTAGGGGCAGTTTATAGCCAAGTCAAACTCCAGACCTGGGAGCGCCCGGGCACGTTCAAACTTGCGAAAGATTCTCATAAGCTCGTTTTCAACGAGCCGGAGCCAGCGCGTCGAGGAGCCATTCTCGCAGCAGACGCAAAGCCGCTTGCCGAGGACGAAGAGTCGTACGGGCTTACTGTGGTGTTCAAAGCCGTTCCCCATTGCGACGCCTTCTACCTGGAACTGGCGGAAGCAACCGGAATTCCTGCTGGCGAATTTGAATCCCTAGCTGATTCAGGTGTTAAGAAGCAGTCATGGCTGGACCCGATCAGTGGAGACCGACACGCCGCAGTTGAAGCAATAAAGAAGAAGTGGCGAGCCAACGGCATCGCCCTCACCCCGGCGGGACGGCGCACCTATCCGCTTGGTTCTGGCGCCGCAGGATTTGTTGGCGTGATCCGGGAATATGCTGGGGCCAAAAAGGGCGAAGTCAAGGTTGTAAGAACTGGCCTAGAGAAGAGCCTCAACGCTGAGCTGTCTGGGGTTAATGGGCACAAGGTCGGCCTAACCGATCGCAATGGAGACTTCCTTCCGATGCGCTTGGGCAAAGGGAACATCGAGCGGAGAGACGGTAAAGATGTCGAATTGACCATCGATCGGGACGTTCAGACTGTGGCGTCTGACTCACTCAAGCTTGCTGTGGAGTCTCACCACGCCGATTACGGCGTGGCAATGGTCATGAATCCAAAGACCGGAGAAATTCTTGCGATGGCAAACTGGCCATCGTTTGAGCCGAACGACCCAACTGCCAGTCAAGGCAACTTTGGTTTCAATCCGGCTTACATGGCTCAGCTTGAGCCAGGGTCGATGTTCAAGGTTCTAACCCTTGCCAAGGGCATTGACGATGGAAAGATCAAGCTCACTGACTCCATCAACTGCGCAGGAGAGTGGCATCCGACCGAAACTTCCAAGCCCATTCACTGCGATAGCCACCATGGCAACCGAGCCCACGGAACGATCACAACCATTGACGCCATTGCGAGAAGCTGCAACGTGTCGGCTGCAATTTGGGCGTGTCGGATCGGAAGACAGCCGATGTTTGACTTCATCGACAAGCTCCACCTGGTTGCTCTCAGTAAGGCAAGGAAGGATCTTTACCTAAGCACTTTGGATCTTCCAGGAGAGCTCCATGGTCTGCTGCGCAGAAATGAATATGCGGAGCGCCTTCAGCTTGCGACCATTGGATTCGGTCAGTCGATCACCTGCACGCCGACAGACCTGCTGGGTGCATTTGGAATGATTGGCAATAATGGCTTCCGCGCACAGCCGCACCTTATTGCGAAAATTGGCGGCAGTCCGGTCGTCTTGCCAAAGCCGAGCCAGATCGTTCAGCCTGAAACAGCAGATGCCGTTCTCAAGTGCATGGAAATGGTCATCCAATCGGATGAGGGCACCGGCAAGAAGCTCAGTATCCCTGGCTATCGTATGGCGGGCAAGACGGGAACAGCGCAAAAGGTTGGAAAGGGACAGCACGGATACGTTTCTAATTTTGTCGGGTTTGTGCCGGCACAGGATCCGAAAGCTGTGATCCTGGTGATGGTCAATAATCCCAAATTGGGCGGGTATTACGGTGCAGACGTGGCTGGGCCGGTATTCCACCAGTTGGCTCGGTCCGTCATTCGACACTACAACATTCCGCCAACAGAGCCGATTACAAGCGATGCTCTCAAGCACATTTCGCTGAAAAAGAAGACTGAACCGACTGAGAAGAAGGATGTCGAGGCTCTTTGAGGCTCTCGACCCTTCTGCTTAAGTCTAATTTGAATCCGCTGGAAAGCGCGGGAGACGCGGAAGTGACTTCACTGGTCATGGATTCCCGGGAGGCGAAGCCAGGGTCCCTGTTTGTATGCATGCCCGGCGGCAGCTTCGACAGCCAGTCCTTTATTGGTGCAGCATCGGAAAAGGGAGCGGTCGCCGCAATCGTAATCGACTCAGGAGGAATCGAATCTGCAGTCGATGCGCAGATTCCTTACGTGAGGTTCGCTTCTGACCGAATCGGCTATAACGAAGCGATTTGGCGACTCTGCAACACGTTCTTTGACCGCCCAACCCACAACATGAAGGTGATTGGGGTGACCGGCACAAACGGCAAGAGCACCACCGCCTGGATGTTGAGAGACATGATGGCTGCGCTTGGTGTTAGGACGGGATACATTGGAACACTGGGAGTCCAGCTTCCGGAAACGAATCGAGAGCTTGCGAATACGACCCCATTCGCCGTCGAGCTGTACAACCTCCTGGACCAGGCTCGGAGTCAAAAAACGGAAGCACTGGCTATGGAAGTGAGCAGCCACGCGCTAGCCGAAAGACGTGCTGATGGAATTGAGTTTGACGCAGGCATCTTCACCAATCTGACGCAGGATCACCTGGACTTTCATCAGTCGATGCAGAGCTACGCAGCAGTAAAGCACCGGCTCTTTACGGATCTGCCACTCCAGTCTGACAAGCGATTCGTTGGAGTCTTTAATGTAGATGACCCCATCGGAAGGCGGTGGGCGGTGGAGCAGAATGGGCCAAGTCTGACGTACGGCTTCGACGAAAAGGCAGACTTGGTTGGTCGAGCCATAGCGATTGAAGTTGACCATATTCGTATGGAGCTGGACTACGGAAGGACCGTTGCTGTTGACGTCCATGTTGGCGGCCATTTCAACCTATTCAATTGCCTCAGTGCCGTGGCTGGAATGCTCGCGCTTGGCTACTCACTCGAACAGGTTACAGCTGCAATCGCGAGTGTGAGACCGGTTCCAGGCCGATTTGAGGCCGTGCGGAATTCAAAGGGCATTGGAGTTTTGGTGGACTATGCGCACACCCCCGATGCGTTGGAGAAGCTGCTGGAATCCGTACGCGAACTCGATCCCAAGAGAATCATCACCGTATTTGGCTGCGGCGGCGATCGAGATTCAACAAAGCGACCGGTAATGGGAAAGACTGCGAGTCAACTCTCCGATATCACTATTGTGACTAGTGACAATCCTCGAACCGAAGACCCAATCGAAATCATGAACGAGATCCAGTCGGGCATACAGGCAGGTTCAAATTCTCTCTCAATCGTTGACCGAAGGGAAGCAATTGCCCAGGCCGTAAAGATGGCAAATCCTGGCGACGTCGTCGTGATCGCCGGAAAGGGGCACGAGAACTATCAGATCGTCGGACGGACCAAACTCTCGATGGACGATCGAGAACTGGCGCGGGAGGCTCTGAATTGACGCCTACTTCTGTGGCAGAGTTTGCCCAATGGGTGGGTGGCACTCCAACTGGGTTCTCCGAAAGTGCATTCGTCACCTCGTTCTCGCTGGACAGCAGTCAGGTTCATGCCGGCGATCTGTTTCTGGCGATAAAAGGTGCGCGAGTTGACGGGCACGATTTTGTGTCCGCGGCGATGGCTTCCGGCGCAATAGGATCACTGGTGGAACGTCCAGTTGATGGCCCACATATTCTTGTTCCGAATCTTGTGGAGGCACTTGCCAAGCTCGGATCTCACTTTCGGGACTCCTTCGCAGGGCCTGTAGTCGGCATCACGGGCAGTGCGGGCAAAACCACGACTAAGGAGTTTGTTGCCGCCAGCCTATCGCCGCTTGGACAGGTGCTGAAGACTCCGGGTAACCGCAACTCTGAATTCACCGCACCCTTGGTGTGGGCCGAGCTTCAGCAGGAGCACAAAGCGGTGGTTATTGAGATGGCGATGCGTGGATTTGATCAGATCGCCCACCTCGCTTCGTTCTCACGACCCCAGGTCGGCGTCATTACCAACATCGGCTTTGCCCACATGGAAATGGTGGGTTCTCGTCACGGAATTGCACAGGCTAAGGGCGAGCTGTTGGAAGCTCTACCGAACGAAGGGGCGGCGATTCTTTGGAACGAGGACGAGCTGCTTGCCTGGCTGACTCCGCTCAGCAATGCCCAGGTTTGGACTTTTGGCGTTGAACCCAGTGCGGATTGCCAGATCACGGACTACGAAGTGCTGAGCTGGAACTCCGCCCGAGTCTCCGGGATGTGCGATGCAAAACAGTGGGAAGCGATTGTGCCGGCTGCCGGACGGCATATCGCCCTGAATGCCGCCGCGGCCGTTCTTACGGCGGCGGTGCTAGGGCTCGACCCTCGACTTGCTGCCGCTGAGATTCAGTCCGTTAAGCTTCCTCCGATGCGAATGGAGGTGGTGGAATGGAACGGGGCCACGATTCTGCTGGACACCTACAATGCGAGCCCACCAAGCATGATCGCAGCGATTGAGACTCTCGCCGACCTTCACGTCGAGGGCAGACGCTTTGCAGTGATTGGTGAAATGAGGGAGTTGGGCGAGTACAGCGAAGCTGCTCACCGCTCCGTGGGAGCCAAGATTGGATCTTCCAAGCTCGACCATGTGCTCTTCTACGGACCAGCCACGGAAGCATCTATTGACGCCGCGATTGAGAGCGGACTGCGCCCAGATGCAGTCGCCATCGCCACCTGCATCGAGGATGTTCAGCAGTTCCTTGGGGAGATGCGGCCCGGCGATGCAGGGATGATCAAGGGCAGTCGCGCCTTGGAGCTTGAGCGGGGGCTGCCAAAGCCATAGAAATCTTCAATGAGCGCGGCTCTGCCGTCTTCGCCTAACAAAGCACCCATGATGTCTCGTGTCACCGAAGCCTTTCTGACCTCCTTTATCGGCGCAGCAGTCGCCGCGTACCCGATCTATCGACTGTTGCTGGCGATGAAGTCGCGGCAGACGGTCAGTCAATTTGCCCCAGAAGGACATCAAAAGAAGCAGGGAACGCCCACGATGGGGGGACTGATCGTGCTGGTCGGGTTTCTCCTGGTGCCCGGTCTGCAATTGTTGACCCAGCTAAGGCTTCAGCCGTCCGTCTTGTTCCGAACGGATCTCAGCATCTTCTTTCTGTTCCTAGGATTCGCCGTGATCGGATTTGTCGACGACTTCGTTGTGCCGAGGGTCTTCGTTGGGAAGCGCGGGCTTGGATGGAAGCAAAAAATCCTGATGCAGCTCTTTGTAGCAGGCTTCACCGCGTTTTCAATGTATGGCGATGCCTCCATCGAAGCGTTTGGAATGGTGTTCTTTATCCTCTTTTTCTCGAACGCCTACAACTTTTCAGACGGACTTGATTCGTTGGCCGCACTCCTGCTCCTAGGTTTTGCGGGAGGACTCTTCTTCCTTGCCAAGCTGCTCGGCCAATCCGGACTGTGCTTCTACCTCATGGCTTTGGTTGGGGCGATCTTGCCGTTCCTCTATTTGAACAAGCCAAAAGCCAAAGTTTTTATGGGCGACGTGGGATCCCTTCCCATTGGTGCGGTTTTAGGGATGGTTGTTGCTGTCCTTATCTACCCCCGAAGCGGACCAGGGATGAATTTCACCTCCCCTCCCTTACACCACCACAACGAATTTGTGGGTCCCAACCTTTGGCTGGTGCGATTGGTGTGCTTGTTGCTGGCCAGCGGCATGATGATCGTAGAACTGGTCCCGGTTCCGCTTCAGATTCTGTCTGTGAAGCTCCGCAAAAAGAAGCTGTTCAGCTTCACCCCAATCCACCATGCGTTTGAGAGAAAGGGCTGGCCGGAGGTCAAGGTGGTACTCGTCTTTGCTGTTTGCCAGTTGGTGCTCAGCGTCCTCGCATGTTCGATAGCGGCAGGGTTTGATTCCAGCGGCCTCCACGAAGCTCCAGTCCCAACGAGCTCAACGATACGTTTTCAAAGCTTGAAGCAAGAAACCGCTGGCAGCTCACCATCCTTTCCACGACTCAGCCACGCCGTTAAGGTGACGGCATCATCCCAATCGTGAAGGGAAAGCGGATTGCCATATTTGGGCTTGGTCGCTCTGGCCTTGCGATTGCCAAGGCTTGTCTGAAGCTTGGTGCCTTCCCGGTTGTATATGACCAGAAACAGCTAGATGACCTGCCAAAGCGAGATGCGTACGATGATGCCATTGCTTCTGGCGCCACGGTTATTCTTGGTTGGGACGGGATGTTTGACCCCCAGGAAGTTGACCTCGTTGTCTCGAACCCTGCAGTGAGTCGTCGCCACCCGGCTCTTCTTGACGCCGTGGGCAACGGACTTGAAGTGATCAGCGAAGTTGAGTTTGCCTTCCGGATCA
Source organism: uncultured Armatimonadota bacterium (assembly GCA_903927025.1). GTDB lineage: Bacteria > Armatimonadota > Fimbriimonadia > Fimbriimonadales > Fimbriimonadaceae > Fimbriimonas. The sequence continues at coordinate 33,089 of CAIYLG010000048.1, read as the reverse complement.
GTAAGGCTCCCATCGTGGCGATCACGGGAACAAATGGCAAGAGCACGACGACAGTGATGACCTATCTATGCCTAGAAGCTTGCGGTGAGAAGCCGGTGCTCTGTGGCAACATTTTTGGTTCGGGTTATCCCGAGGTTCCACTCACCGAAGCCGCTCTCAACGCCTCGCCGGACCAAACTCTCGTGGCGGAGATAAGTTCTTTTCAGCTGGAGTGGGTCTCCAAATTTAAGCCTGTATCTGCAGGAATCACGAACATATGGCCCGACCATCTCGACCGGTACACGGGGTTCGATGAATACGCTGCCACCAAGCAGCGACTATTTGCCCAGATGGATGACGAGGATACGGCAGTGGTCAAGGCCAACGATCCCGTCGTTATCCCTCCAGGAGGCAAGGGGCTGGCCTATCGACCTCGCCGGACAAGAACCTTGGCGGCAGCCGGGCAGGGGAAAACATTCCCGCTTGTGCTCACCTTCGGAGCCACTGGCGAGCACTCTCGAGTCGAGGAAATGGAAATGTCCATTCTCAATCAGCGAGTCAAATTAAGAGACTTGCCGTTTGACGAGCCGCACAACTACTTAAACGCGAGCATGGCGGCGCTGCTCACCTTCGGACTGCTTCGGTGGAGGGCGGCCCATGACCCCGCGTCGTCCGCCGCGATCCTCATGCACGATGCGACAGATGCCGAACTGGCTCGCCTGAAGTCTGGGCGAACCGTCTACGATGCCAAGATTCCGGATGGAACGCCCCTTGCTTTGCCTAGGGCGGTGGTCGACGGACTCTTGCGGTTTGGCGGCCTTGCTCACCGGATGGAGCGCCTGGGGGAGAAGGATGGCGTCCGAGTGATCAATAACTCGATGTGCACCAACCCGGATGCAGTGATTAAGTCTGCGCAGAGCGCAAGAGACCCAGTGCACCTGCTGATTGGCGGTGTGAACAAGGGACTCGACTTTGGTCCGTTGCGCCACTACCTGGCCAATCATCGGCATTGTGCCTATCTTTTTGGTTCCAATGCCGCTGAACTCAACGAAATGCTTGGGGGCGGATGGCAAATCTTTGTTACAATGCAAGAGGCCTTTGAAGCCGCCACCCTAGCCGCCAAAAGCGGTGAAGTCATCATGCTGGCACCAGGATGTGCAAGCACGGATCAGTTCCGAGACTTCCGGGATAGAGGAAACGTCTTCAAAGCAATGGCCAAGGAGTGGCTGAACTTATGATCAAAAAGCTCAGGATCTATGATCCGTGGCTCTTTGCATTTGCCGTAGCGGCAACATGCATAGGGTTTCTGTTCATTTTTGATGCTGGCTACGCGACGACGCTGCAAAAAGACAAGGGCGGAATGCCGGATGAGTTTTTCCACCAAATTCTGTTCGCAGGGATAGGCTGTGGTGTAGCTTGGGTCTGCTCCCGAATCTCAATTGACTTCTGGAAAAAGGGTTCAAAGCTCATTTGGCTCGTGAACATAGCGTTGCTGATTGCAGTCGCTTTGGTCGGTCAGAGAGTGAACGGCGCTAAGAGATGGCTGGGACATAGCCCTCTTGGAATCCAGCCTGCTGAATTTGCCAAACTGGCGGCGGTCCTGTACCTGGCTGGCTACTTTGCAGAGCGAAAGGCATGGCCCAAGCGGATCAAGCCGTGTGCAAACTGGATGCTTCAGGTGGACAACGTCTGGGTTCCCAAAGTCAAGCGCTGTCTGCCGGCGGTTTGGGTGTTTGGGGCGGCCTTCCTAATCATCTTGGAGCCAGACCTTGGAACAGGTGCCGTAGTTGCGGCAACTGCCTTTTTCATGTTTCTTCCTGCGGGAGTCACAAAGAAGTCGATCATTGCCGCGCTTGTTCTGGCCTGTTTGGGCGCTGGAGTCGCAGTCATTAAGGAGCCCTATCGCATGGCTCGAATGATGCACCACACGCAGCGGTGGTCCAGCGAGAACGTAGATGACCTGGAGTATCAAACTGTTCAATCGGAGCTGGCGATCGCGGAGGGCGGAATCATCGGAGTCGGCCCGGGTGCCGGGCGGGCTAAGCAGGTGCTTCCCGTAACTACCACAACCACAGACTTTATCTGGGCAACGGTCTCGGAAGAGTTTGGGTTGGTTGGATCGTTAATTTTTCTTGCGGTCCTTGGTGGCATGGTGTTTCGCCTCATGCAGCTGGCTAAGCGAGCGACGTCTCGCTTCAGCATGCTCTTATTCTATGGCGTCGCATTTTGGATTGGCATCCAAACCTGCGTCAACGTCATGATGGCAAACGCAATGTTGCCAGCAATTGGAATTCCGCTTCCGTTTATCAGCTCGGGAGGTTCCAGCCTCATCGCGCTTTGGATCGCGGTGGGAGTATGCCAATCGGCATTGGCTCCCGCCCGGTCCAAGCCGGATCGGCCAGATGATGATGGCGGTTCCAATCCGACCCCGCCGACTCCGAAACGTCGAGTCGCGACCCAATCTGGTTTAAGATCGCGGAAGGTAACCGCGGTAAGAGTGCCCAGTCAGACTCGGTGACCTCTCGCCGATGAATCGACTGACTCAATCAAAAGCTCAGCTCTCCTCGCGGAGGTGCAGTCAATGCGCCTCATTCTGACTGGCGGAGGGACTGGGGGACACATTTATCCTGCCCTGGTGGTTGGCGATGTCGCCGCTGCGGTGGGAGATGAGATCCTCTACTTCGGCTCGCTTCGTGGCCAAGAGTCGAAACTCTGTCAGGATCGCTCGATTCCGTTTCGAGGTTTCCCTTCGGAGCCTCTCTACAGTGTTCGAACTCTCCGTGGACTGAAAGCGCTCGTCAAACTTCAGCAGGCCCGCATTCAGGCGAGAAAGGCGCTAAGGGATGTTTCACCGGACGTCGTCTTTTCGACAGGGGGATATAGCGCAGGCTCCGTGGTGGCGGCTGCCCGTGATTTGCGCATTCCTTACACGATCCACACCGCGGACAGTGTTCCCGCCCGTTCGTCCTCGATGTTCGCGAAGGAAGCAGCGGCTTTCACCTGCACATTTCGCAGCACGGTCGCCAAATGCCCGGCTTTGAAGCCCATTCGAACGGGTCAGCCGATTCGCAAGGAACTGCGAACTGCAGCAAAGGGACTTCAAGGGAGTGGCAACCAAGTGTTTGTGGTTGGGGGATCGCAGGGATCCGAGTTTCTCAATCAAACCGTGCCGCTTGCTGCCGTTCAAACGTCGAGAACTCAGAGATTCATGCATGCCTCAGGTCCCAAAAATTTTGAATCCACCATGGCCCGCGTCGAAGAACTGGGGCTTAGCGATCGGTACACGGTTGTGCCCTACCTGGATACCGAAGGAATGGTTGAGGCGTTCAAATCCGCTGGGTTGGTGATTGCCCGCAGCGGCGGGACGGTGGCGGAACTTGCCCTGTTTGGACTTCCTTCAATCCTAGTGCCGCTGCCCAACTCTGCTAACGATCATCAGCTTCATAATGCAGAAGAGTTTGTTGACATGAATGCCGCTTCGCTCTTGATTCAATCGGAGGCAACTCCAGACCGGTTTAGCTCAGAAATGACCGCATGGCTCTCCGATGGAACCAGAAGAGATGCCGCGAAGGCAGCTCTTCTGGACTGGGATGTGCCAGACGCCGCGAACCGAATCTACTCGCATATCCTGGAGGCCTCTCGGTGAGAAAGAGAGAGGAGATTGGCGCGCAATTCTCGCATCGAGATGAACTGGATGGCAAGCAGTCGTTTTTCTTAGTAGGAATTGGCGGTGCCGGAATGAGCGCTCTTGCTCGGATGCTGATGCACCGGGGGTATCGAGTGCGAGGTACGGACTCCACCGCGTCGGTAGAGACGGATCGCCTAATTGCCGAAGGCTTTGAAGTCTATCTGGGGCATTCTGGAGACTCGATCGAGTCTGGAGATGCCCTCATTCTCACCGATGCCATCGACCTCCAAAACTCTCCTGAATTTGATCGCGCTCGTGTGCTTGGGATCCCAATCGTGCGAAGGTCTCAGGCTTTGGGCTGGCTCTTAAAGGGCAAAAAAGTGATTGCCGTCACCGGAACCCATGGAAAGACGACCACGACCGGGATGCTGGGCTGTGGCTTGGCTGCCGCTGGCTTGGACCCGTTAGTAGTCGTCGGGGCGAACATATCTCAATTTAGCGGCCCGGTCAGAGAAGGGGACGGACCGTTCGCCGTCGTCGAGGCATGCGAAGCGTATGACAGCTTTCATGACCTGGACCCGTTCATGGTGGTGCTCACCAACCTTGAACTGGACCACATCGACTTTCACGGCAACTACGAAAACCTGCGCGGAAGTGTCCTGCGATTCGTGGAGAAGGTTCCAGAAGGTGGATGCCTGGTTTATTGCGGGGATGACAAAGGGGCGGCTGAGATTGCCGAACTTTCAACCCGCCGATCTGTTGCCTACGGGGTCGAAGGACTTCAACTCGACCAAACGGTGGGCTCCGCCTTATATATCGCCCAGAAGGGAAGACACAACCAGATGAACGCCGCTGGAGCTCTGAAAGCTAGCGAACTCGCAGGAGCAGAGCCGGGTGCAGCCTTAAGCGGCATTGCCCACTTTGGTGGGGCTGAACGCAGGCAACAGGTCTGGCTGGGCACTGCCGATTCTCCGTTCATCGTGATTGATGACTACGCGCATCATCCCACCGAAGTTCGAGAAAGCCTTCTGGCGATTCGATCTGGTTTTCTGGAAGAGCGGCGACAGAAGCTTGGGGGGCGACTGGTGGTCGTTTTCCAGCCTCACTTGTACAGTCGAACAGCGTCGCTGATACCGGAGTTTGCCGAGGCTCTGAGCGTTGCCGACGAGATCGTGATTACTGACATCTACCGGGCTCGGGAAGATCCGATGCCTGGAATCAGCTCGTCCCGAATCGCTGAACTCATCAGCAAGCCGGTCCACTACATCCCAGCTCGCCAGCTTTTGCCGATGGAAGTCGCTCGAATTGCGAGACCGGGAGATGTGATTGTGGGAATGGGCGCAGGCAACATCTCAGAGTTCGCCCCTGCTGTTGTAGCTGAGCTGAATCGGCGATATGACTTGTCCGCTACATCGACTTCTCACCACCTCGCAGCAAACAGTCGCCAAAAGAACATCGTGGTTCTGTACGGCGGTGAGAGTGCGGAAAGGGAAGTCAGTCTTCACTCTGGACGGGCCATTCATGGTGCCCTGACTCGGCTGGGCTACGTAAGCCGATTGCTGGATATGACCGAGCTCTTGCTGTCCGGCGGAAACCTAAGCCAGTTTGTCGGTCCGAATCGGCCTGACTTGGTATTTCTGGCCGTTCATGGAACTCGGGCGGAGGATGGCGCCCTGCAGGGGCTGCTCGAGCTGCTTCATATCCCGTACACCGGATCGGGCATCCAGGCAAGTGCCATTGCGATGGATAAGGCGATGACCAAGCAGGTCCTGCAGCAGCATGGAATCTTGGTTCCCAAGGGCAGGCTTCTCTCTGAGCCTGAAATGCCGTTCGATATTGAGCCGCCACTGATTGTGAAGCCAAATGCGCAGGGCTCAACCGTGGGTTTGAGCTTCGTTGAGCACAGAGGAGAGATTTGCCCCGCCCTCATAAACGCATTTCAGTACGATGACCAGGTGCTCGTCGAGGAGTGGATCAAGGGCATGGAGATTTCGACCCCTGTCCTCATTGACCGCCCCCTGCTCCCTGTAGAAATTGCGCCGAATACCGGGCGGTACGACTTTGAGAGCAAGTACACGCCAGGGGCAACGGTGGAGATTGTTCCTGCCAGACTGCCCGAGCACCTTATCCGCAAGGCACAGGAAATCGCGCTCAAGGCGCATACGGTGCTTGGCTGCCGAGGAGCAACCCGAACCGACATGATCGTTCGAGGGGAGGATCTGTTCGTTCTTGAAGTGAACACCCTTCCTGGAATGACGGGAACTTCACTTTTGCCAAACAGCGCGGCAGGGATGGGCATCTCGTTCGACCAGCTCTGCGAAACTCTTGTCGAGGAGGTCTTGGCACGCCATGCGACGCAAGCGTAAGAGACTCTCCTTTAAGCCCGCGCCCATCCTCTGGATTCTGTTTCTCGGGAATCTGGCGATCGGCATGACGAGCAGCCGTTTGACTAGTATCGTTCGTGTTCGGACGGAAGGGGTGAGGGCACATGACAAGGCGAGGATCGAGGGAATCCTTGGCAGTATTCAGGACATCCCCTGCTACAAGATCAATGGTCGCGAAATCGAGACTCAGGTGATGCAGGCTCCAGACGTCGAAAAGGCAGAATTCTCGCGCAATCCTTTCGGAGACGCCCTCCTCACGGTGGTGTATCGCACTCCAGCCGCGAAGATTGATGGAACCAACAATCTTGTCCTTTCTACAGATGGGATCACCTACGTCGCAACGGGCTATTCCGAGGAAATTCCAAGCATCAAAGTGCCATCCAAGGGAGTGCCCGCCTATTTCAGCCTTATGGGCAATTTCCCCGGGGTCGGGCTTGCGGAGCTTGCTGTTTACGCCCATCAGCACTACCCAGGAGCGCTTTCAAAAATCTCCGTCGATGACGCGGGCACGGTGTGCTTAAATATAGGTTCAGGACGAGTCGTTCTCGGTTCCTGCGATGACCTTCAGCTCAAGCTTAAAACTCTGGAACAACGGCTCCAGCGAAACCCGCAAGAACTGGAACAGATCCGGGAGCTGAATCTGACATCTCCGACCTCGCCAGCGATTGTGCCAAAGAAGCCATGAAAGGAACCGTAAACCCGTTTGTATCCCAGTTCAATCGGCAGTCGTGGGTTATGCCCGTGTCTGCGATGTGCCTGGTCCTCGGATTTATGATCTCTCTTGCGTGGGTCACTCAGAGAACGCGCACAAGTCGCCAGCATTTCCTTTCGCCGGACCAACAGATTCGAGTGAATGAAGCCAGCGTGGACATCGACGCATTCCAGCGGCTGTCTGGCGAAGTCCAAAAGCTTCAGGGCGACAAAACCCGCATGGAGAATGCTCTGGCCAGCCAAGGTGGTCAAAGTAAGGTTTTGAACGAAAGCCTTCAGGAGATGAAGGTTTTTGCCGGGTTGACCCCGGTGACAGGGCCCGGAGTTGTGATCACGCTTCGAGACAGCCAAAAAGGTGGATCTGGGATGGGTGGAACCATCGGCATTCCATCTGACGCCATTATTCATGACGTCGATGTGCTCAAGGTGGTCAACGAACTGATCGCATCGGGTGCGGAAGCCGTTGCCGTCAACAATCATCGAGTCGCCGGCAACACAAGCTTTCGGTGCGTAGGCACCACAATTTTGGTCAATGATGTTAAGATTGCGTCGCCAATCCTCATCCGGGCAATCGGTGATCCCAACACATTGCTTGGGGCGATGAACATGCCGGGAGGAGTCTTGGCAGATATTCGCCAGACCGACCAGAGCATGGTCCAGATTGAAGCATTGAAAACGCAGGAGCTGCCTGAATTTGTGGGGAATACCTCTCACAAGTTTGCACGGCCGCCAAAGGACGCCAAGTGATCCTGATCCCATTCGTAGCACTGTTGCTGGGAGCCTTTATTGCGTTGGCGATCCACCTGCCTGCCGTTCCAGGCGTTTATGGGCAGTACTTGGCAGTTGCGTGTCTTGCGGGGTTTGATACCGTTTGTGGAGGAATCCGGGCCGGACTTGAGGACAAGTTCCGGAGAGAGGTGTTCATCACCGGCTTCGTCTCCAATGTAGTGATCGCCTCGTTCATCGCTTGGTTCGGCGAACAGATCTACATCAACCTCTTTCTCGCCGTCGCGCTGGTACTTGGCGCAAGAATATTTACTAACTTGAGCCTCATTCGGCGGTATGGTCTTACAAAATTCCAGGACGCTCGCGATAGACGGCGGCTACAAGTGCAGGCTCAGACTCAGGCGGTCGCGTCAGCACAACCTGAGCCTAATCCATGAATAACGAATCCATTGCAGTTTTAGACCTCGGTTCAACCAAGGTCACCTGTCTTGTAGCCTCCTCAGATGGTGAGGGAATGGCCATTGATGGCTTTGCTTCGGTTCCGTGTCGCGGAATGAGGCGAGGTCAGGTGGCGGACATGCCCGAAGTCTCTCGAGCTATCCGAGAAGCCGTTCAAAAGGTACAGCAAGACCTCGAAGAGGATATTGAGTCTCTCGTAATCGGTATCACCGGAGCCCACATCGAGGGAATCAACTCCCAAGGTCTGCGGCCGATTATTCCTGCTGGCCGAAAGCTGACCCACCAGGATGTGCTTGAGGTGATTAACCACAGCCGATCCGTGATGATCGATCAGGATCGCGAGCAAATCCAGTGCCTCCCCCGCGAGTTTCGCGTGGATGGCCAGCGCAATATCCGGCAGCCAGTCGGGATGAGCGGCACCAAACTCGAGGTTCTCAGCTACATCGCCACCGGAGCGATTACGTCCCTCCAGAACGTTGAGGAAGCCGTGAACGAAGCGGGATGGAAGGTGGAGCAGATGGTCATCCAATCGCTGGCCTCCGGTATTGGCGTGCTGACTCCCGAAGAAATGCAGCTTGGCACAGCCGTGGTGGATATTGGCGGCAGCACCACCGACATCGCTATCTTCGTAAACGGCTCCATCGCTTTCAGCGCCTGCATTCCAGTGGGAGGAAGTAATGTGACGAGCGATCTCAGTCAGTTGCTGAAAACGTCCCCTGAAGAGGCGGAGCGTCTCAAACTGGCATCGGGTGCCGCCTTGGCAGAGCGAATTGACGAAAAGGAAAGCGTCGAAGTTATCCAGCTTGGCCAGCCAGTGGCAAGGCCGATGCAGCGTCGAGTCCTCTGTGAGATTATCGAAAGCCGGATGCGCGAAATCGCGTCACTTGTCGGCAAAAAGCTTGAGGACAGCACCCTAGGCACCGTTCTCCCAGGTGGCATTGTGCTGACTGGCGGCGGTAGTGCCATAAAGTTTGCCGGTCAGATTTTTGAAGCAACCCTTCCGAGATACCGCGTGCGGGTCGGGGAGCCGACTCTCGGCACAAAGCTTGGACATCCAGTGGGAATGGCCACTTCGGTTGGCCTCGCCAGCTTCGCACTGCAATGCTTTGATGAGTTTTCACCGGCAGACGGAATCGTCCCGTGGCGAGATCGCGTCAAAACGCTTTTCTCGATGCTGAGTCGGTAGCCGGATGCGGGCAATTGTTCAAAGGGTTCTGAGCGCCACTGTTGTGGATCGTGATTCCGATCACGTTGGAAAGATCGGGCCAGGGCTGGCGCTTCTGGTGGGAATTCACAAAAACGATACCGAGGCCGAGGCACTGAAACTCGCTCAGAAGCTCGCCAACCTGCGGATTTTCAATGACAGCGATGGAAAGATGAACCTGTCCATGCTGGATGTGCCCGGGACAGACGCCTTGGCTGTCTCCAATTTCACCGTGTATGGCGAGACCAAGAAGAGTCGCCGTCCGAGCTTTGTCGAGAGCGCGTCGTTTGTTCACGGATCCCTGATGTTTGATCGTTTCGTGATTCACCTCCGGGCGCAGGGATTCAAAGTCCCTACCGGGGTGTTTGGCGCCGATATGCTCGTGACGATTGAAAACGACGGGCCGGTCACCGTGATTGTCGACGTTGACGCACCGGTTTAGAACTGTCCTGGCCCCAATGCGTCGCTTCCAACCAACGCCTTGGTGGTCTTCGGGAATTCTTGTGTCACCCGAAAATGGCACTGACGAATTTAACAGGTTGAGCCGACAATAGAGGGGTACCCATGGAAGAGAGTTCAGCCGTCCTGCAAATGCCGACGATGGCACACATCCTGTCCTCGTTGAGCCATGCCCTGGACATGGTTGAGGGGCAGCCCCGCGGACATGCCACGCGAACCGCGTTTCTCGCCATGCGCCTCGCCACAGTTCTTGGCTTTAGCGATGATGAGAAGAAGGATCTGCTTTACGCCTGCCTCCTCAAGGACTCCGGATGCAGCGACAACTCTGCGCGGATTCATCAGATGTTCGGGGGAGATGACCTCATCACCAAACATCGCGTCAAGTTGATTGACTGGTCCAACACCCTGGAATCCGTCAAGTTTGCCTATGTGAATATGGAACCGGGTGGCTCGGTGGTAGGGAAGCTCCGCCGCATGGCGGCCGCTATAGGGACACCCGAAGCCACGATGAACGATCTGACTCGAGCCCGGTGCTCACGCGGTGCTCAAATTGCCACGATGCTTGGCCTCGGGAATGCTGTTTCGGAGGCGGTCCGTCAGGTCGACGAGCATTGGGATGGCAAGGGGGCGGCAGATCACCTGAAAGGTGAGCAGATCAGCCGCTACGCCCGCATTATCAACGTTTGTCAGACGATGGAGGTGTTTGCCAGCACCTTTTCGCCAGAGGCGGCCTTCAGCATGATTCGGCTTCGATCTGGCAAATGGTTTGAACCTGAATTGGTCAAGGTGATGGCCACCATGGAGCGCGATCATGACCTGTGGTCCATGCATTCCAGCCACTTGGACGGAAACGAAATCCATCTTTGGGATGACGAGGCGCTTGACGTGGCAGCCCCGGCTGACATCGATGCGATCTGTGTGGCGTTTTCGGAGATTATCGACGCGAAGTCGGACTTCACGGGCAGCCACTCCTCAAGAGTGACGGAGTACGCCGTGCAGATTGCCCAAGACTTTGGTTTTGATTCTGAGAGGCTGAATACGCTCCGTAGAGCCTCGCTCCTCCACGATATCGGAAAGTTGGGCATCTCCAACGCGATCCTGGACAAGCCCGGGCGTCTCACCGCAGAGGAGTTCGATGCAGTCCGGCAACACCCACGCTTCAGCTACGAAATTTTGGGCAGGATTCGCGGTTTTGAGCGTATTGCCGAGATTGCCAGCGCCCATCACGAAAAGCTGAATGGCTGTGGGTATTGGCGCGGCTTGAGTGCCGCTGACATCGACCTCGACATGAGGATCCTTGCTGTCGCGGATATATTTGACGCCCTCTCTGCAGAACGACCCTACCGCTCCGCAATGCCTCTTGATCGGGTCTATTCGATCATGGAAGAGGAGGCGAACGGTGCGATTGATCCGGAATGCGTTCGCGCCCTCAAACGAGTTGCGAGCTCAAAGGTCTTTTTCGTCGCTTAGCCGCCAATCTGGCTCATGCCGCGACCGGTAACCTTTTGTCCTTGGGCCAGATAGTGACGTTCCGGCTTGTGATCGACCACGTGGCGGATCAGCGCGGCCAGCTCTTCGTCGGATGCTCCGCCGCGCATGACCGACTTTAGGTCAAGCTCACCGTCTGACATAAGGCACGGCCTCAAGAAGCCATCTGAAGTCAGTCGAATACGATTGCACTGAGCGCACAGGTCACTGGAAATCTGACTGATGAAGCCCACGGTGCCCTTTGCACCCGGGATCCGGAACGTCCGCGCAGGACCATTGGTCTTCACCATCGCAGGTTCCATCGGGCCGTGTACGGATTCAATGCGGTTTCTAAGCTCTTCAGCTGAAATATACATTCGACGCATCTGAGCATCGCTGAGCATGCTGCCCTGGGTCTGGCGGAGCTGGATGAGGCCGTTGCCGCCGTGAGCCGATAGGGAATCGAAGCCGGACGTCTCGTCGAGATTCCATCGAATCGGCATGAGCTCGATGAAGCGAAAATGGATATCCTCGTCTTTGGTCCAGGCGGCAAAATCCGCTGCCTCGTCATCGTTGAGACCCTTCATCGCGACGCAGTTAATCTTGATCGGGCCAATTCCGTGGTCAGATGCTGCCCGAATCCCGGCGAGGACTCTAGGGAGATCTCCCCCACGCGCGATCTCCTTGAATTTGTCCGGGCGAAGCGTGTCCAGGCTGATATTGATCCGTGTCAACCCTGCCCTTGCCAGTCCCTCAGCCTTCTCGTCGAGGATATAGCCGTTGGTAGTGAGGCTGAGATCGGTTAGGCCCGGCAGCTTGGCAATCGCGCCGACAATGACTTCCAAGTCCTTTCTGACCAACGGTTCTCCGCCAGTGAGGCGAATCTTGGTGATCCCGAGGTCGACAGCTATCGTGGCCAGCCGGATGAATTCATCCGCAGTCAAGAGTTCAGACTTTTCCGCAACGGGGAAACCCTCTTGCGGCATGCAATAGACGCATCTGAAATTGCATCGGTCAGTGACCGAGATTCTCAGATAGTCGATATTCCTATTGAAGGGATCAATCAGTGGCATACGGCAAAAGCACCGGAGTCTGAAAAATGGGAAAAAGCTTCGGGCTCGTTAATTCTGAAGTAACGGCAACGCAAGATACGCGTCGGATATTGAGAGTGTACGCAATCAAAGGTCAACTCTCGTGGTAGAAAGCACATACATGGGTTACGATGCGTCCTTAAGCGGACGCGTAGAGATGGATACAGACGTTGCGCTGGTCAAGAAAGCCCGCGATGGAGACTTCCATGCCTTCGAGCAACTGTTCGATCGGCATAGGACCCTCGTGTATCGTTTTGCCTATCAAATGACATCGCGGCGAGATGATGCCGAAGATGTGGTGCAGGAGGCGTTCGTTCGAGCGTATCAAAACCTACATCGCTACCGCGATGAGGCAAAGTTCACGACATGGCTCCTTCGAATTGTGACTAACCTGTGCACCGACCAGGCAAGAATGTCCCAGAGAAGGACGGCTCTAGAGCAGCAGGAAGCGGCGGGAGCCCTGGATTGGATGACATCGGGAGATATTGAGGACCCCGTGCATAATCTTGAGGCAGATCGCCGAAAGATCGTGCTGCGAAAGGCGCTCAACGCTCTGCCGATCCACCATCGTTCGGTGATCGTACTGAGAGATATTGAAGAGAGAGAGTATCCAGAAATCGCATCCATCCTGGGATGCACAGTCGGAGGAGCCAAACTTCGAGTCCTGCGGGCAAGAAGGGCTCTGAGAGACCGAATTTCCCCATTTCTTGGGGAGGACAGATCATGAGACGGAAATTAGAAGACGAAGCGGCACGCCTAGCTTTTGGGGATATGAATCCTCAAGAGGCAGAGAAGCTGCGACAAAAGGTCGCAGGAGATCGAAAGGCAGAAGCGGTTGTGCAGGCCTACGCTGATATGCGAGACGGCCTCAAGAGCCTTGCCGAGATTCCTGAAGACCAATTTTCCAAGGATAGGCTCAGAGACGCCATATTAACGCAGGGTCTCAAGCCGGTCCCAACTCGCGTTCGAAACAACCGAAACTGGCTTTGGATGCCGGCAACGGCTTCCGCAATGGGTTTTGTCCTGATGTTCTCAGTGCAGATGCTTCACCGGCGATCTGGGCCGACAAATATTGTTGTCAACGCACCCAAAGGCTATTCGCTTGGCAGCTCGATTCTGCCGCCAAATTCCTCGGCATCTGGTGTCTCCGCCAAATCTGCAGGGCTAACTGCAAGCAACCTTGGCCACGGCCATTCTGCCGTAGAGAGCTCGACGAGCGTTGATCCGGATGAGGTCGATCCCCGAATTTCGGCCAGCAACCTCGTTTCTGGCGAGGATGATGCCGCTGTCGATCCCGATCTGGGTTCACGTCCTACTGGGCCGAATCTCGCTGCGCTGCCGGTAACCGATGGCAATCTCGCAACTTTGACCGCATCCAACAACTCTCCCAAGCCTGCATCCGCTGAGCCGATCATCTTGATCGACCAGGATAAGGATGATCAGACGGGAGCCTGTCGAGCCACGGAGGTTGGCAGCTCCAGCAATGTATTGGTTGGCGGCTAGCTTAACCCTCGCCTCGGTTCGTGAGGACTTTCAGGCGGCAAGAATGCCGACCCGCGAAATGGCGGTTTGGAATTCTATTCGGCCGGGAATCGTCACGCTTGAGTCGGCTGGACGCCAGACCGGTGTGGCAGCCCTCATTGATGACTCGGGCTACTTCGTCGCCCACTCCTCAAGCCTCACGACAGGTCCTATCTCTGGAACCACCGCCTCGGGCAAGACGATTTCATTCAGCTTGGTCAGCCAGGATCGTGCGACGATGCTGGTGCTCCTCAAGACTAATGATTGGCTTGCGGGAAGCGTACACCCGTTTCATGCCCCGGTTGCTGGTGAGGAGATCGCCGGTCAGCTAATCGCGGCTCTGCCTACCGGGCCGATTCGGATGAGCTTTGGCTCCAGACACCGTTTGGGAGTTCTGAATCCGTCGAGACGAATTGTGCCGCTCACTGAGATGAGGTTTGAGGCTGCCCCACAATGGGTGGGTGGCGCGCTTATCTTCTCAGAGTCCGGTGAACTGATCGGTTCGCTCAATGCGACGTTGGGACAGGGCGGACCGAGTCAGACACAGAATGTGGGTCAGGCAGGATTCGCGAACAACCAAGGCGGCTATCAAGGTGGCAATCAGGGCGGCTACCAGGGGAATCAGGCACCACAGTCCAATAACTCAAACCAGTCTTCGAATCAAAAGTTTGGTTCGTCATTCGACAGTCTAAACCGGCAGTACTCCAACGCGGGCCCGTTTCAGATGACCGTGGCGTACACGGTGAGCCCGGATTTCGTCAGGCATGTGCTGGACGGATTTTTGAGCCCAGGGCATCGACCGGAATTTGCGGTGCTGGGAGTCTTTTGCGTGGACGCAGTGGGTGGAGGGGCGCTTATTCAGCAGGTCACTCCAGGATCTCCAGCCGACCACTCCGGTCTCCGGGCAGGAGACGTGATTCTGAACGTCGCGTCCAATACGATTGCCGACCAGATGGCGTTCGCGACGGTGATGCTTCAGCAGAAAATAGGGAAGTCGATTCCGATGATGGTCCAGCATGGCGGGCGACGCCTTCTCGTGGACATCACACCAGGCCGCGGCTCGGACTAGTTTGGCTGGAAATCCTTAACCTGCCACTTGAGGTTGCGGGAACCCTTCCACTCATCCACGTTGGCCTGGAAAAGCAAATCGGCGTGGATCCCTGAGCCAGCTTGAGTGAACCGCTCGCCGATGCCAAACGCGATGCCGTTCATCGTTGACCCCGTCTGAGACTGTAGCGTCAACCGCACGTGCTGGGGGCTTTTTGTCGGCAGGATTTGCGCAACCCCAATGTGCCGAGCGAGGAAGACTGGTTCGGGATTCCCAAAGCCGAATGGTTCGAGCTTGGAAAGTGACTCCGCAGCGGACATGTTCACTTCAGCGGCATCCACTTCCATGTCCACGCGTATCGACGGCACGAAGTCTTCTGGCTTGAGGCGCTCCCCTGCGTAGGCATCCAAAGCATCCAGCGCCAAAGGAACGTTTTCTGCAGGCATCGAGCACCCTGCCGCCATTGCATGCCCTCCGCCGCTCATTAAGTCCGGGAAAGCCCGTATGGCATCGGCCAGGTTGAATCCTGGAATGGTTCTTGCGGAGCCCTTGGCGGTCCCTGTGGCGGCGTCTACGGTGAGAACGAATGTTGGTCGGCAGAACTGCTCAACGAGGCGTCCAGCGACGATTCCGACGATGCCGGCGTGCCACCCTTCGTGGGCAACCATGATCAAGTTGCGCTTATCCAGCCCCTGGGCAAAAACCAGCGAGACGGCCTCTTCCATGACCCGCAGCTGCTCCTCGCGACGCTTGGAGTTGACTTCTTCGATTTTACGAGCCAGCAGCCCTGCCGCGTCTGGATCCTTTTCCAGTAGCAGATTGAGTGCCATCGCGGCATCATCGATGCGCCCGGCAGCGTTGAGGCGCGGCCCAAGCTGGAATCCTACTTGAGACGCTCGAACGGGTTTGCCTGGGTCGACGGAGATGTTCGCCGCCTCCAGCAGTGCCCTAAGCCCGGGTTTGCGCGTATCTGCGAGGCACTGAAGGCCAAACTTTGCGATGATGCGATTTTCGCCGATCAAAGGCATCACGTCGGCAATCGTGCCCAAAGCGGCTAGGTCCAGAAAAGCTCGGTGGTACTGCGACGTCTTGATGTCGAGTTCATCAGAAAGGCCCTGGCACAGCTTGAAGACCACTCCGGCACCGCTCAGTTCGTCAAACGGATAATCGGAGTCTTCTCGATGAGGATTGACCACGGCGCATGCCTCGGGCAGGGTAGTGCCGATGGAGTGATGGTCGGTAATCACCACCTGCATCCCAGCCTCTTTGGCGAGTTCAACCTGCTCGTGGGCGGAAACGCCGCAGTCGCACGTGACAAAAAGCTTCGCTCCAGCGGCGGCGGCTGCCTGAACGGCAGACTTATGAATGCCGTACCCTTCCTTCATCCGGTGGGGAACGTGCGTTTTGACCTCACACTTGATCCCCTCGAGGAAGCGATTGAAGAGGGCGGCGCTCGTGACTCCGTCCACGTCGTAGTCGCCGTGGATGTAGATCAAATCCTTTCGCTCTCTCGCGCCCAAGATCGCGTCGCGGGCAGCAATGTAGTCAGGCAGAAGCTTTGGAGAGTGGAGCTGGTCGAGGGAGGGGTTCAGGAACTGATCGGCCGCGCTGGGTTCGGTATATCCCCGCTGGGCAAGCAGTGCCGCAAGCAGGGAAGGGATACCCAGTTCGCGCTGCAGTCGCTCCTCGGCGGCACGGTCCCGAGTGGAGATGTTCCATCGAGCGGCTGCGGAATTCATTGTTGGTAAGGACGGAGGCGGAGGACATTAAGGAGTTCGGGCCGGGAGGTACTGCCTCCCAGCCCGAAATTGTTGATCGATTGAGAAGGTTTAGAGCTTCTCGACCTGGCTGAAATCCAACTCGACCGGCGTGTCTCGCCCGAAGATGTTGATAAGAACCTTGAGCTTCTCCTTTTCTGGGCTGACCTCTTCGATCTTGCCGCTAAAGTCGCTGAAGGGACCTTCGACCACCCGAATGGCATCTCCCTTGGTCCAGGAGACTTTTGGAGCCTCTTTGCTGGCTTCCAGGTTGGTCATGATGCGGCGAACTTCGTATTCCTCAAGAGGAACCGGCTTGTTGCCGCTCTGGACGAATCCAGTGACGCCGCTTGTGGATTTGACCAGCTTGTAGGTCTCGTCTGTCAACGACATTTGAATGAGAATATATCCGGGGAAAACCTTCTTATCGCGCAGATAGCGCTTACCGTTTCGGGTTTGCAGCTCCTGTTCGGTGGGAATTAGGATCTGAAAAATATCATAATCCCAAACGTTTTCAACGATAGCTCGACGTGTTAAAACGTCCTTGACTTTGTTCTCGTGTCCAGCGATTGTGTGGACCGCGTACCAGGCTTTTGGCATCTCAGTGAGTTCCCTTCGTTAGAATGGTTACAACGGTGTCGAACACATAGCTGAGTGCGGTGAAGAGTACGACAAGACCTGCACAAACGGTGAGAACGACTGCAGTCAGACGGTTGGTCTCAATACGAGTGGGCCAACTCACCTTTTTCATTTCGCGGTTGACTTCGTTGAAGAAGCCCTTAACGCCCCGCTTTGACTTCGGGACAGGGACGGAGCCGCGACCTTTACTCGGCTCGCTTTGATTTGTATTCGACATCGACGTTACTGCCATTGACGTAGCTACCCGTGCGCAACTTGCAGGGGAATGCATAATCATACCGCGCTGACGCGGCAGGGGATTCGCTTTTCTGTAGGACCGGGGAGATATTCGGGTCTCTCGCGTTTGAATTCTTTACAAACGATTGCGGAACTTGCGAATAACGGTTACAGTATCAGCGACTAACTTGCCGACTTGGGCGAGTTGTCTTCCTGAGATTGCCCAAAAAAATGAATCACGAAGGTCTATACAGCGAACTCGAGTATCTCATCCTCGCCATGGTGGGAGAAGGGATCAATTCCGGATACGCGATGCGTAAGGAAATGAACCGCATGCGCGGCGGCAGGTGGAGCGCCGAAAGCGGATCCGTCTATCGCGTTTTAAGGCGTTTGGAGAGTGACGGACTTCTCCACGAAGCGCGCCGAGTTGGGGTTCCGAATCGGGAACGGACTGAGTATGAGCTCACTGCTGCTGGTCAGGCCCTGACAAACAGCTGGCTGACTCAACCGCCTCTCAGGGGGGAGCTGGCCTTTCTTGTGGATCCGCTACGAACCCGAAGCTACTTTCTGGGCCGTCTCAGGCCGACAGATCGAGTCAAAGTCGTTAAAACCTGGATTCAAGAAAGCAAGCAGTTCCTCTCCGAACTGGAACGGGACATTGAGACAAGCAAAACCCCAGACCCAATGAGGAACCTAGCCTACGAGAATCTTTTGTATCTCGCCGAGGCTAGGCATGAATGGCTGAGGAGACTGCTGCTCGTTGCCAAGCAGACCAATCAGGTGACGGCTGCGACGACGGTTGCCGAGCAGGAAGTGGTAGAAGCGTAGGGGTTCTCAGCGGGTGATGCTGATGACCTTGTAGCGCTTCTTGCCTTCAGGAGCCTCGAACAATACGTCATCGCCCGCTCGCTTTCCGTACAGCGCGGTTCCCATCGGGGATTCGTTGCTGATCAGGTCGCTGGTTGGGTCGGCCTCGATGCTTGAGACGACGCGGATTTCAAATCGGTCGTCGAACTGAAGATCTTCAACCGTGACGAGAGAGCCGATACCGACATATTCGGTCGGAATCTGTTCTATCTCTAGAACGTGGGCGTTTCCAAAGATTCCCTTGAGTTCCGCGATTCGGTTTTCAACCATCGCCTGCTCAAATTTCACTTCATCAAGTTCGCTGTTGTCCTCACTAAACTCGCCGTGCTGCTGGCTCTCGCGAATGCGGTCCGCGATTTCGGGTCGCTTCACAACCGTGAGGTGCTCAAGCTCTACTTGAAGTTTCTGGTACCCACGAGGGGTCAACAGGATTCCGCCTATAGGCTCGTGGATTATTTCTGCTTCGTTCATTGCGTATTCGATTCTCTCCGGGGAGTCAGGCAGGCATTATAGCCGCAAACTCTCCCTGCAACCTACGCACGATGAGTGCTAAACGTTCGACTTAACGTTATTTAGCAGCCGCATTTGCGATTTCTGGTTGCAGCGATACGATTTCGACCGAATTGTTGGCGTACAGGTTCGCCTTAAGTCGTCAAGTAATGGACGAACTTTTGAGATTTTCTTTCCGTCCATGTTTCGCCCGGTGTTCTGGGGCGTTAGTTGTGTAGATTAGTGATAGATGCGCTCTTTGATGATGCTGGTGCTGCTCGGACTCTCTTGGGTGGCCATGGCCCAATCCGAACCCAATCCCACCGATTCCCAGAGTCTGTTCAATTCTCAGGTTCCAGACGCGACGATCACGATCAAAAAGCATCCGCTTGGAGCAGACATGGTGGAGATCACCATGACGCCGGCGGGGTATCCGCCCGAGCTTCTCAAATCCCAAATCCAGAAGCTGGGGAAATACCTTCACTCCGACCCGCGCGGACTTCAGGTCTACGATTACGTTCTCGATCCATCCAGCCCGAACAGCCATTTCACCAAGGCGCAGTTCGCAGTGGATGGGGTTATCGTCCGCCAGGCAGGTTCCGTGCGCCTCAATCCTTTTGCGCAGGCTTTCGCCGGAGCTCCAAAGCCATGGACGATTCATGCGCTGAACCTTCAGTTTCAGTCCGAGGTTCCCACCTCTGCGACCCTCAAATCGTATCCGGGGAAAGCGGTGCGGGTGGAGGGAAGGTATGAAAATCCATCCAATCCGAAGCTTTCAGATATCGAATACCGCATCCAGCTTGTTTCTCAGGACCCCGCAAAATTTGACATTCCAGAGCCTGGCGCAAACAAGGCGTCCAGCACGGCTCCCGCACCGCCAAAAAGCAGCGTCGACTGGACGACACTTGCAGTCTTTGTCATTGCGGCTCTTTCATTCGGCGCGTTGGTATACTCGCTCCTGCTCAGGGGGCGTCCGCGCGGTCGCTTTTAGCCTTAGCTTCAGCAATTTTCAGGAGACTATCTTTTAACTATGTATACGCTCGAAACCCTGACGCTGCAAACCCTCATTGAGATTGCTGCCGAAATCGACGCCTCGGACTTGATGGTCAAAGTCGGCAGTGTTCCGATGACGAAAAAGTACGACACGGTGACCCCGCTCCGTGAGGGAATGCCGGTGATCGACCAGGCGACAATTTCGAGGATGCTGCTGTCCCTGATGAATGATCGCCAAAAGCGAATTTTCGACGAAACGTTGGAAATGGACCTTGGCTTTACCGTTCCTGGCATCTGCCGAGTGCGTTGCAACGTGTACTGGCAGCAAGGCGGCATGGCATGCGTCTGTCGTGTTGTTCCTCTCAAGATCAAGTCTCTGGATCAACTTGGACTGCCTCCCGTTTTGGCTGAGCTCACCAAGCACGAGACGGGCCTTGTCCTCGTTACCGGACCTACCGGTTCTGGTAAGACGACGACTCTGGCCGCGATGCTGGACATCATCAACACGAACCGTCCATGCAACCTCATCACGATTGAAGACCCGCTTGAGTTTGTCCACCCTTCCAAGAAGGCCTATGTCACTCAGCGTGAAGTCGGTATCGACACCCTCGACTTCCAGCCCGCGCTTCGCGCTTCTCTGCGACAGGCCCCGGACGTCATCCTCATCGGAGAAATGCGCGATACCACCACCATGGGCATCGCCCTTCAGGCTGGTGAAACGGGTCACCTTGTTTTCTCCACCGTCCACACCTCAAGCGCCTACGAGACCATGGATCGTGTCATCAACATGTTCCCGCCTCACGAAAAAGGTCACATTTCTCAGCGAATGGGGAACTCACTGCGTGCCATTGTCGCCCAAAAGCTAATTCCTCGGGATGATGGACCTGGACGTGTTGCCGCCAACGAGATTTTGATCTGTACGCCAACCGTCAGCAAGGCGATTGAAGATTCAAAATTCAGCGACCTCTATCACCTGATGAATGAAGGCGGTTTTTGGGGAATGCAGACGATGAACCAGGCGCTGGTGAGATATGTCAAAGCAGGAATTATCACAGAAGATACAGCAATGAGGAATGCTGGTGTCGCATCTGAGCTTAAGCAGCTTTTGCGTCGCTAAAACTGAGGTCATTTTTATCTTGTTTCAACAGTGCCAATGGGTGTACCGTATGCATGGGCTTGAAATCCTAGTCAGCGTTGCCAGGAACTAGAATGTCCATAACGATCGATTCACTGTTGAAGGCTCTCGTTGATAAAGACGCAAGCGACCTTCATCTGAAAGCGGGCCAGCCGCCCATCATGCGCGTGCGCGGCGAACTCGTCCGCGTGCCCGAATTCGCTCTGTCTCCAGAGCGACACACCGAAATGCTCATGGGCCTGCTCAATGATGAGCGGAAGGCCCGGCTGATGGAAGAGAAGGAAGTTGACCTCAGCTACAACCTTCCCGGTGTTTCACGATTCCGCGTCAACATGTTTTGGCAGCGGGGCCACGTTGGCGCCGTCTTCCGCGTGATCCCGTTCAAGATCAAGACGATTGAGCAGTTGGGGATGCCGGCTGTTTGCAAGCGCATCGCGATGATGCCCCGAGGTCTCATCCTCGTCACCGGTCCCACCGGCTCTGGAAAGTCAACGTCCCTCGCGGCGATGATCGACCACATCAACAGCAACAAGCGGGCGCACGTGATGACGATCGAAGACCCGATCGAGTACGTTCACCAGGACAAGATTGCGATCGTCAACCAGCGAGAGCTGGCAACGGATACCCACTCGTTTTCTGACGCTTTGCGGCACGTCATGCGCCAGAACCCGGACGTCATTCTCGTCGGCGAAATGAGAGACCTGGAAACCATTCAGCTTGCGATTACGGCGGCTGAAACCGGACACCTTGTTCTTTCCACCCTCCACACCGTGGACGCCGCCCAGACCATCGACCGAATCGTGGACGTTTTCTCGCCCGAGCAGCACGCGCAGATCCGTACTCAGCTTTCCGTGACCATTCAGGCAGTTGTTTCTCAGACGCTCATCCCGACCATGGACGGCACCTCCCGAGTCGCCGCATTTGAGGTCATGGTGGCCACCCCCTCCATTCGAACCCTGATCCGAGACGGCAAGACCCACCAGCTCTACCTCGACATTCAAACCGGTGGAGACCTTGGCATGCAGACGCTGGACGGCAGCCTGCTCAAGCTTGTGAAAGAGGGAAGAATCGACTACGAGCATGCGTTGGCTAAGTGTTCCAACCCACAGGATTTCCATCGCAGAGCGGTGAATGCAGGCATTGTGGAGGTAGCCCCAAGTGGAGTCCGTTGATTTCTTCCTGAAGAGATGCATCTCGATCGATGGATCGGACGTGCATTTTAAAACGGATACCGGTCGGGCCTACATCCGCGTTCATGGCGATCTCCACGAGGTAGAAGCGGCCCCCTTTTCTCACGAAGAGTTCAAGAAGTCGCTCTTTCAAATCCTGAGCAACCACCAAGTTGAGAAGTTCACGCGAGATCTGGAGCTGGACTTTGCCTATGAGATTCCGGGCCTTTCGCGATTTAGAGGCAACGTCTATCAGCAGCGTGGCAATGTCCAGGCGGCTTTCCGGGTTATCCCTTACGAGATCCAGTCGATGGAGGATCTCCACCTGCCCGCAGCCTGCTATGACTTTATCAACCGTCCTCGCGGCCTCGTCCTGGTGACGGGACCGGCAGGTTCAGGTAAGACCACTACGCTTGCCGCGATGATCGACAAGATCAACCGAACTCAGCCGGTGCACATCATGACGGTGGAAGACCCCGTGGAGTTTGTTCACGAGGACCACTACGCCCTCATCAACCAGCGCGAGTTGGATGTAGACACCCTTTCCTTTGCCAACGCGCTCAAATACGTGCTCAGGCAAGACCCGGACGTGATCCTCGTCGGCGAAATGCGCGACCTCGACACGATTCACCTCGCCATCACCGCCGCAGAAACCGGCCACCTCGTGTTTGGCACCCTCCACACCGTGGACTCGATTCAGACCGTGGATCGCATGGTGGACGTCTTCCCAACCCACCAGCAGCAGCAGATTCGAATGCAGCTCTCCGTCAACCTGGTGGGAGTGGTCTCGCAGACGCTGGTCAAGCGAAAGGATGGTCGTGGCCGTGTGGCCGCGCATGAGGTCATGGTTGCCTCCAGCGCCGTCCGAAACCTCATTCGGGAGAACAAGAGCTACCAGATAGGCTCGCTGATCCAAACCGGGTCGCGGCAAAAGATGAACACCCTGGACCAGGCTCTTGCCAGCTTGGTGGACCGAAGCCTGGTTGCCAGAGAAGATGCCCGACATCGCGCCAAGGACCCTCAGGAGTTCGATCGCCTGCTGTCCCTCGATTCTTCGCATCGGCCCCAGGTCGTGAAGCCAGCCGGAACCGTTCCGCCTCCTGCGGCTCGACCCGCTGGA
This sequence comes from uncultured Armatimonadota bacterium, assembly GCA_903927025.1. GTDB lineage: Bacteria > Armatimonadota > Fimbriimonadia > Fimbriimonadales > Fimbriimonadaceae > Fimbriimonas. The sequence goes on along the minus strand of CAIYLG010000048.1, from coordinate 10,027 downwards.
AGCGGCACTGCTCCGACGGCGCCTCCCGTCACCACTGCGCCGCCGGCCGCAAAGCCAGCCGCCGCAGAAGGGGAGACGGTTACGCCGCCACCACCTATCAAAGGAGTGCCCGGACAGCCCAACCGACCGCAGTTCCGACGAGATTAGGCCCAGCGCGGTACCCTTTTAGCGTGCAGATCGACCCAGCTCTGTTTGAAGAGAACGAGCGAACCGCCCCGCTGGCTGAATGTCGCCAAATCTTGGCGACGGGCCCGTTCCAATGCGAGACGGGGGCGGTCTTGGAGCAGGTCGACATTGCCTACGAAACTTGGGGAGAGCTTTCTTCAACCCGAGACAACGCCATTCTTGTCTGCCACGCCCTTACTGGCGATGCGCACGCAATCGGCTGGTGGGAGCGTCTGATTGGCCCTGGCAAGCCGATTGATACCGATCAGTTCTTTGTGATCGGGGTCAACGTGCTGGGCGGCTGTCAGGGCAGCACAGGTCCCTCGTCGCTCGCGTCGGACGGTAGGCGCTACAACCTGCGATTTCCCATCATCACCATCGGCGATATGGTTGAAGCTCAGGCGCGCCTGTTAGACCACTTGGGGATCGACCGCCTATACGCCGCTGCCGGCGGCAGCATGGGGGGAATGCAGGTGCTGGAGTGGACGTGCCGTTTCCCCAACCGAATCCAGAAGGCGTTCATCACCGCGAGCTGCGCCGCCCACAGTGCGATGCAGATTGGATTCAACGAAACCGCGCGCCAGTCCATCATGCAGGACCCACGGTGGCACGGCGGCGACTACGAACCGGACCAAGGCCCGGTGGGCGGCCTCAGCGTCGCCCGTATGCTCGGGCATCTCTCATTCCTCAGCGACTCCGCCTTCACCGCCAAGTTTGGGCGTCGACTGCAGGGCAAGGACCAGTTCAGCTACGGGTTTGAGACCGAGTTCCAAGTTGAGAGCTATCTGCGGTACCAGGGCGACAAGTTCACCAAGCGGTTCGACGCCAACAGCCTGCTGTATGTGACGAAGGCGATCGACTACTACGAGCGTGCATCACTTGCCGCCGCACAGGCGGAATTCCTCTTCACCAGCTTCACGTCAGACTGGCTCTACCCAACCTACCAAAGCGAAGCTATGCACCAAATGGCGCTGGAAGCGGGCCTCCAAAGCCAGCACCACATCATCGATCTCCCCTACGGCCACGACGCCTTCCTCCTTGACGCGGTGCATCAGGGCCGATTGGTGCAAGATTTCTTGTCATAAAGCGCAGGCTAGTTGAGCGGGTCAAGGCAACTTTGCGCCCCTGGCTCCTCTCGAAGTTCCCAAAGGGAGCAAGTGCCAAGGGGCACGCCTATCCGCTCTATCCACCGCCGGGTCTGGCAGGAAAGGGAGCCCAAGCCGAGAATTTCGTCTTCTGAACCTAAATACAGGGTGATCCTCCTGCTTCAATTCTCGAACTGGATGGCATAAAGCTACGGCCTGTACGCAAGCGGACTTGCTTAGTCCAAGTGTGCCTATTTGCGATTGTAGCCCTGCGCAAGCGCCGCGTCAGCCTTGAGAACCTGGTCCGCTTGGCAACCGCACAGCGCTCCCATGATCCGACTCTCTGCTTCGAGAAGTCGAATATCAGAGTGTTCGGTCTGGATAAATCTCCAAAACAGGGCGGATCTAAGCTCCTGCCCGGTCACCTCAACATTTTCATCTCTGAGGCTGCCTCGCAAAACTGGTTCGAATTCTCGCGCGAATGAGAGCAGTGAATCGTGATCAGCTCGATCGCGGCAATATGAAATTAACGCGGCCGCAAGTGTCATTCCAAGTAATGAATACTTTACGCCCTGGCCCTACTTCCCCTCACCAGAATCCTGCCACAGCCCTCGCCGGTGAGATTTGGCCCAGCTTTGCTCCTCAAGCATAAACTGCCAGTTAAGGGCGTTAGGGAACGCTGAGTCAACCTTTACAGTTGCAAAGCCTTTCTTGATCTGGCGGTCTTCGAAGGAGCGCATCCTACCTACTGGATCGGCCGGATTCGGCGCATAGCTTACGGACCCATAGAGATCACGCCCATTGTTTGTAATCCTGAGCGGGAGAACGACGATGCGCCCCAATTTTGCCACTCGCTGCACCTCCCGTATCCCATCGTGATTTGCCTTGCGGGACTTAGGCGCCTCGACTCCAAAACAGTGCACTCGTATTCGCTGACGTTTTGCCGGCCACTTAAAGGCAGGATCGTAGTCAACGTCCACGCACTCCATCTCGGTGGCTGAGATTGGCTTGGCGATTCTGCAGTTGAGGCTTCCGTAATGGATATTTCCGAAAACACCGATCGCTACAACAACGGCATCGAAGTACCCTTTAGCTGTGGGGAACTGCCGCCGTTCAAGTGGCCATATGCGATCAGGCACGCCGACCTCCGCCGTGGCAGGCTGGAGGTAGGTGCATGCAAACCCAGCAAGCAAGGTCTGTGCAGCCGTCTATCCAAACGTCGATGATTAGGTCTGGTGATGGAGGGCGTCCAGTCTCTAGACAGCCACACTGATTAATGTCGACGTCACCGTATCCGGGGACCACAACCTGCGTGCCTATCGGGCAAACGGGCGTTGTGTAGTTGCGGCATCCACTACACTGCTTCCTTGAGCAGAAAACACTTCCTTTGCCAGGGCGACTGCGGTTATCTTTATCTTCAAAGCAGGTGATCCAAACTGCTGTTTGACCTGCAGGGCACTTGGGCGGCTTATGCCGGTTATTCCCCTGACATCGTGGTTGCCCTCCTTCGCCCGAAGGGTCTACTTTAACCTGAGGAGTGTCAGAACAGTAGGCATACGGAGGTTCATGTGGCCAAAGCGGATCCGCCGTCTGCCATCTCGTGAGTGCCTGCCTCAGATACCTCGCCCTGACATAGATGAAATTCCCAACGACGTCGGTGTAGTAGCCAATCATCCCCAGGAACGTGAACGGCGTCTGACTAGATCCGACATGGCTGCGGATTTCCCCGTAGGGCCAGTAGGTGTACGTATCGGTCACAACACCTGAAGAGTTAAGCAGGGCAACAGTCGAACCCATGGTGTCAGGAGCGTAGAAGCTTTCAACGCCGCCACGGTTCTCGTGGACGATCATCCCATTTATCGTCGTGTAGACCCACGCTCATTGCCATTTTGAATAACCCTGTCCGCCTGCTGTGGAATCCTTAGATTGGCTCGGAGTCACTGAACTACCACAAGATAAGACAGAAGCGCAAGAAATACCAAGAACGGGGATTCGTAACCTTCATTCTGCACCATCCAACGCAAACCGGCTAGAGGGGATTTGCGATATTTTGCACGATGCTGTTCACCGTCTGGGTGCTCGCCGGCCGCTCCCGACTGATCACGCGACATCTGCTGGTTACCTCAAAGCTGACGGCATCGGCGCCCCTTCTCATTGGAGGTCCAAAAGACTGCAAAGCACGGAGCCAACCTTGTCCGCGTTAAATGTGAACGCGCCAATTTGGCGCCCTTCGCGCTAAGTCAACGGTTCTTAACCTCGCACAGGATCGTTATAGGCCGGAGTCTGCGTATCACCAGCAAGTGCCCTACGCAATTCGGCTTCAAGCTCATTTTTTCGCTGAATGAACCTCCGACCCACACTTCCTGCAAGCAAACAGGGAAATTACCACTGCCAGGATCCAGCAGTTGTAGAACCGCTCGAACCAACCTCCTTCGAAGAATGGCCATCCGATGATCCACGAATGCAGGGATGTCTTTAAGGGAAGCACCATGACCGTCATCACCATCCACATCAGGACAAGCACAACCTGATGTACCCTTCGCAGAATCTTGTTGCGGATGCGCCAATCTACAAATGCAAGCAAGAACGTCCTAAAGCAAAAGATGAAACTCACTATGGCCTCCCATGAGGGCTGGGTCAGTCTCACTGCATAACGAATTGCCCGGGCAATCAATTGTGGAGGACAGGTACTCACTATGACTGAGATGATGCCGACGATGCCAACTACAAAAAAGCAGACTGACAGCCAGAAGCTCAATTTCCGGAGTAGACAATATCGGCCACTAAATTTCGCCAAAACTGCCATAAGTTACACTTAGCCAAAGCGCTAGAGCCGAACGTTGCAACACCAAATACATTAAGCGACCAAGAAACTCACTAGAAATAGAGCCGTTTCCAGCTACTTCTGCAGGTGCGATATTGCTATGTAGGTCGAAATGAATGTAGCAGACTATCAACACCCACGTACCACAACACTCCGCCACTGGGCTCGATTCCAAGTGAAAAGCAATATGTCTGGCCAACTTGGGTCTTCTTCCCACCTGACCAAGCCCAAATATCTGCAGGCGACGAAGTTGGATTCGGCCTTGAACCGTATGAGCCGGCCAAAGTTGCTGGAACCACGTACAACAATGCCCCGCTCCGAGTAGACTTCAACCCTGAGGCGAACTGCCCCAGGTGTTCAACGAATACCTGCCTACGGCTTCGGCTCGCTGGTACGGTTCGAATATCAAGGCCAGTTGCAACCCAGTACACGCTCCGGTGGACATCGTATGTTGCTGAAAGGGCGGGGAAATCTACCTTAATCCGATCAATAACTTTCAGCGTGCGTAAGCTTATGACTGAAACCATGCCGTCAAGCGAAGCAACCAAGCATGAGGTTCCATCAGCTGAAATTGCCAGCGCCGTGATAGCTGATTTGCTGCTTAGAGAAATTTGATGCAGATGTCCAGATCGTATGGTGTAGCACTTGCCATTGGAGTCACCGACAACCAGAAGGGCACCCCCCGGTGAGCATACAGATTGTGTGACCCTCATGTGGAAATTAGAGATGCGGCTAAGGATATGACCAGTTGTTAGTTCAACTGCAAGTACCGCATCTGCCGCAAGAAACCAGCATGTGGACTGGTCCTGGGCGATCGGCCTTGAAAGCTTAAGTGAGCGGTCGAGTCTCGTTGAAGTTAGTTTGCCTGCATTGTCAATGTGAGTGCAATCCGAACCTACAACGGCGAACACACCGGTGGCATCAGCTGACAGTGAGGTATCGCCACTACTTGGCAACCTAAGATATCGTTGCCAAGATAGCTGGCCGAAAATCAACCCAGGCATAAGAACCAGACAAGCAGAGGACTTGCCCACTAGTGATTGAACCTTTGGTGCTTTGTTTTGCAATCCTAAACTCCTGATTGGAAACTAGTAGTCAAGGATTATTGGTTTTAAATAGCCGAGCGGGCATATAATCACCCTTGCTCGTCGTTGCGAGCTTTTCCGTACTACTTTGCAGTCCCAATCACAGACTGGAGTATAACCCATGAAGCCGCGCAAGCTACCCGCACAACGTTTGCTCCAGAAGGTGTGAGTTATTAGAACGACGTCGCAATGACACGAGATGGGTGACCGAGGGGCATACCCCCGATTCGGCAATGGATAATTTGGTGGTTACCCCTGTACGACGACCGTGTTTGATGGTGCTGGCCAAGTCACCCAGCAGGTTGACGCCCTATCCTTCTCGACGATGGTCTACGACCTCGCGGGCCAGAACACAGGTCGGCAGAACCCGGCTGGAAGATGGATAACGATGACCTACGACCGGGCCGGTTGTCAGACAGGCATCATGAACGAGATTGGGTACTCGACGACGACCGCCTATGATATGGACTCCAGGGTCGTCTCGACGATTGACGGCACTTCAAGGGTCAAGACGATGGTCTATGACGCGGCGTCGAATAAGGCCAGTCTCCTGTACGCGGATGCGACGATTCTCACCTATGCCTATGACACGCTCAACCGGGCGACGACGATGATGGACTCAGGCGGCACGACGACCTATGCGTTCGACAGCAGGAGCCGTATGACTGGTAAGACTGATCCTGGCAATTTGGTTCAGGCGTACGCCTATGATCCAAACTCGAATAGGGTCAAGCTCGTGGACCCTGATGGCGGCATCTTCACAACTTTGTACGATGCGCTGAACCGAATGGCGGTGGTTACAACCCCCAATCCGAGGGTATTTACATCGCAGTACGACGCGGACAACCGTGTCACGACTTTAACGTCAAGCGATCTCGCAGAGACCCTGTGGTCCTACGATGCATTGTCCCGGCCGATCGCAGTGATTGAGTGGAACGGACCGTCCGCTCCGATCGCGACCAAGATCGATGCGTTTGATCCGGGCGGTCGTAAGACCTCCACGACACGAAATGGAGTCGTTACAACTTATACGAACAACGCGATAAACCGTCTGCTCGGTCAGAATGCATCCGGAATCGTGGCCACTTTCGCCTACGACGCCTTGGACAATGCGCTCGTCAAATGGCATCAGGGGAACCCGCCTCAGACAATGACCTACAACGCCGCCAGCCAGCAGCTCACAATGACATTCGCGGCAGCGGCAACCGGCTTTACCTATGACCAGGCGGGAACACCACCGCCGAGAATGCGGGCGGCGCGGTTACCGGGTACGTCTACGATTGTGAGAATCGCATGAAAGAGATGACGTCTCCGGCCTTTGCGGTGACGACTTTCAGTTACGGCGGTGATGGCCTCCGGCGGACCTACCAGTTGCCTGGTGCGGCAGTTCGCACAATGATTTGGGATGGAAGCGATTACCTGGGAGAGATCTAAAATGGTGATGAGCGTTGTCTACACGACGATAAACGGCATGATCGTCCACGCGAACCGTGGTGGCGTTGAGAGCTTCTACGCTCCTGACACCATGGGATCGACTGTTGCCCTTGTCAACTCTTCTGGTGTGGTAACGGACACCTACCCTTATTGGCCCTACGGGGAAATTCGAAGCCATGCCGGTTCCAGCCAAACTCCGTTCACCTTCTTGGGAATGATTGGCTACTACACGGATATCGTTGGAAACTTTATCTACGTCCGGGCGCGGTATTTGAGGCAATCTCTAGCTCGATGGCAGAGCATGGATACATTTTGGTATCAGCAGCCCGCGTATTCCTGTGCCCATTGTAATCCTGAACTTTATGTAGATCCAAGTGGAATATATACTTTTGGGCCTACATGCGATGTTCTGAACGGCAGTTGTGACGATAAGTATCAATGTAGCCTCAACGGGGTTGGAGGATTCGCGCCGTTCATGCTGGGCCTTTGCTGAGTTGCAGGTGCCTCGGGGGCGGCCCGTATGGGCGTATGTGTTGGTGCAATTGGAACAGGAGGCACTTTGGCGATTCCCTGTTTCGTATGCCTCGGGCTTATTGGAGTTAGTCTAAGTTGCTTTTTGGCAGCCTGGGCTGCGTGGAACAATAACAAGGCGAACTGCATGTTTGCCCTAGCTGACTGCCACAAGAAACCGAGAAGACCAAGGCAGCCGAAACCGATTCCTCCTACCACTCCTGCGGAGAGGTGTTATCAAAAGTGCATGGCAAAATGTTGGGCACGTCTCCGTCATTTTCAAGTGATTGCGGCCCGCAGTGTTTGAAAGAATGCCACACAACCCCCTCAATTCCGAGTTGCTTGCAGCCTTCGCCAATCACAAATCCATTTCCCACAAATCCATTTCCAACGTGAAGGGTAAGATGTCACTAAATTGTGATCGAATTGGTCCACCTTCGTAGTACTATACTATTGAGCGCCCGACTGCACCATGGGAAAGTTGACGATGAAAAACGAAAAGTCTGAGTTCGCACTGATGCTTGTTCTCTCTGTCGTTACGTCTGTAATTTTACTCGGAACTAGTAAGGCCTCTGGAAAAATTAGGCAGACTTTTACAATAGAGTGGACACAGGCGCCTATCGTTTCTGTCTTGATGATTACATTAGTGTTAATGTGTTTAGTATTGGCGTTCTATGACTACAAGAAACCCGCTGCGGGCGCGGAACTTCCGAGGCAGATTCCAATCTTGTTTCGTAGCCTGAGTCTAGTGTTCTTAATGCTGGTTGGTGCCGCCATCGTCGGTGACTTGGGTTAGTAGCCCAGCGCGGCTAGTATTGCTCAATAACCAGTTTTAGTCTGACAAAGGCTTGGATTTTGGAGATTCTGCGCAGCAATGGCTGCATCGGTACTTTCTTATCCTGTAGGAGTTCAATGAGTCGGAGCCAATCTTAGAATTCCGTAGCAAGCGTAAAGATTGATTCAACATGGCAATGAGCGTGGTGTACACAACGATAAATGGGATGATCGTCCACGAGAACCGTGGCGGCGTTGAGAGCTTCTACGCTCCTGACACCATGGGTTCGACTGTTGCCCTGCTTAACTCTTCAGGTGTTGTGACGGATACCTACAGCTACTGGCCCTACGGGGAAATCCGCAGCCATGTCGGTTCCAGCCAGACGCCATTTACGTTCTTGGGGATGATTGGCTACTACGCCGACGTTGTTGCGAATTTCATCTATGTCAGGGCGAGGTATCTGAGGCAGGCACTTACGAGGTGGCAGACCGTGGATCCATTGTGGCCCAATGAACAGGCGTATGGCTATTGTCTTGCAGGGCCAGTCAGTGCAGTTGATCCGAGTGGGGCTAGCACCGCTGTTTTGCCTGCACGCCCAATCGCCATACCCCCGGCGGTTTGGCAGGCAATCATCGCCGATCTTACTGCGGCGGGTCTTGCCCTCGCAGAAATCGCCGCGGTGTTGCTAGCTATTATCGCGATCGGTAACGCGATAGGTTTCGCCTGCGCAGAATTGAGGAAACAGAGATATAAGGCTTGCCCATTCAATCCCGGAGCCAGCGGACGAAATGGCAATCCCAACAATATGCGCGGATGCAAGCAAGGTATGGACTGCTTAGAGACGCTCCGTTTGCTGCATGCCTGGGCAGATTGTCTCGCGAGTCAAATCGCAATAGATTTCTTGTGCTTCGGCGGAATTCAGCATGGCTCGTCGACAACGGATTACATGAACAATGTATTGCGTTGTGCCAAGGTTCTACCTGGCAACTGCGCGACTGTTCAAACGGCCTTCAATCTATGCTTCGGTCAGGGCGGGGTCTAATCGTTCATCCAGATGGATTGATCGAAAGAATTGAGTCTGCCTTTTCCTGGCGGAGCTTGCCGGCCCGGGTCCTTGATGGTCCTTTGCCTGGCGATGAACTTCCCGATGGAAGCGAGCCTTACGGGGTCGGGCCTTGGAAAGAATACAATCTTACTGATTTTATCTACCGAGAAATTCAAGGGAAAACATGGATGCAAGTTCAGGTTCCAGTGTTTGTGATGCCGATTTACGATTTGACGAAGCAAGCATTCTGCTATTACCTTCCTGCATTTCTTATCTACAATCTAAGAACAGATAATGCCTTTGACACCCTTGATGGATTTCTTAGATATCCGTCTCCAATAAGAACCACTGTTTACAGTGAAGAATACAAATACGGCCTGCGGGACGAACTCACGATGGCCGAAAGGCAATGCATCGCAGATTATATGGTTCACCTCAAAGAGAAATGTGAGTTTGATGCCAGAGACATTGGTTTTTGGAGGCCTGGCGAGGGCGGCGTTTAGTTAAACACCAGTCTCTAGGTGACGGCACAAATCCTGGGAACGATCGGGTTCAGTTGCATAACGCCAAACTAATGAAAGCAAACTACTATTTGGGACGGAAGCGAAAACCTGGGAGAGATCTAAAATGGCAATGAGTGTTGTCTACACAACGATAAACGGGATGATCGTCCACGAGAACCGTGGTGGCGTTGAGAGCTTCTACGCTCCTGCCACAATGGGTTCAACCGTTGCCCTGCTTAACTCTTCAGGTGTTGTGACGGATACTTACAGCTACTGGCCCTACGGTGAAATCCGCAGCCACGTCGGTTCAAGCCAAACCCCATTCACATTCTTGGGGATGATTGGCTACTACACCGACGTTGTTGGGAATTTCATCTATGTCAGGGCAAGATACTTGCGGCAGGCACTTACCAGGTGGCAAACGGTGGATGGACTTTGGCCGCGGGAAACGGCCTACTCATATTGACCTGTTCCCCGTAGTTTGACCCACTTGAAGTGTGAAATCCGTCTGGAATCACATGAAGAAAACTGGCAAGCGCTACACCGAGGACGAGATCCTGAAGGTGTTGAAGGAAATCGAAGCTGGCGGCGCGATAGCGTC
>CAIYLG010000047.1 GCA_903927025.1 uncultured Armatimonadota bacterium | reverse complement strand
TGGCGGTTGAGGGAACCCGAATTGGCGTCTGGCGGGCATGGACAAGGGCTCTGAATTTGAAGAGTGCTCTCCACTCCTGCACAAGGCAAGGCGCTGCAGATCGGCTCCCTCCCACGCCATAAGTGGCGGGCGGAGGGTGGGGAGGGGGTGGCGAACGTTGTCGCTCCCGGCTTTGCCGGGGTCCTTGATTATCGTGATTTGTAGCTGATGATTGATTCGGCGCCAGGGGCGCATTCTCAGTTCGCCACCCCCTCCCTGAGCCCTCCGCCCGCCACGAATGGCGGTTGAGGGAACCTGAGCTGCACTCTTGTCGGCATGTATCAGAGCCCTTACACTCGAGGTTTCAGTCATTTCTGGTTTAGCCAAGGCGCTGCAGATCGGCTCCTGAACCAGGGATCGGAAAAGTATATTCCCGTAGCGTTGCCAGGCGAGTACGGACCTTCTCACGCGAAGCGTCCTGATAGACTGCCCGTTAACACATGCTCGCTCTCTTAGCGCTTCCCGCTCTTTTCCAGGCTGCTTCCTCGGGTCCCAAGTTTCTGGACGTGACCGCCGCGATGGGGTTGGCGATTGGGAGCGACAACGCCTGTTGGGTCGATATCGACAACGATGGATGGACGGACCTGATTGCGGGCGGCTATGTGTGGCGCAATGACCACGGAAAGCGATTTGAGCGGCGGGAGGAAGTCGGATCGGTGGTGGCTGCGGACTTTGACAACGACGGTTTTGTCGACCTGTTCTCCTTCTCCCGCATGAAGCTGTATCACAACGTGGGTGGGAAGAAGTTTGAAGAGGTTCCCCTTCCGCCGCTGCCTCCAACTGTGACGCGTGGTGCCTGCTGGGCAGATTTTGATGGAGATGGGTTCGTCGATCTGTTCATCGGTGGATATGAAGACTGGGACCGGGATATCACCTATCCAAGCATGGTTTTAATGAATCAGAAAGGAAAGGGGTTCAAGCTTTCCTGGACTCAGTCCACCTACCGCGCCCGAGGGGTCACCGCCTGCGACTTCAATCGAAGCGGCCGCGCAAGCGTGTATTCCTCAAACTACCGCCTCCAGCCCAACAACCTGTATTCACTGTTGGGCGACAAATGGGCGGACCGTGCCGGAGAGCTGAATGTGATTGCAACCTCGCCTGGGTTTGATGGCGGCCACTCGATCGGCGCATGTTGGGGGGACTTTGACAATTGTGGCGAGTTCGACCTGTTCGCCGGCAACTTCGCCCACCGAGACGACCGCGGAGACCAGCCCAAGTCTCGCTTCCTTCGCAACATGGGCGCAAAGGCTGGCTATAAATTTGAAGATTTGGGGACGTGCGGAGTTTTCTACCAGGAGTCGTACGCTAGTCCAGCGGCGGGAGATGTGTGCAACTCCGGGAGGTTGGACCTATTCTTTACGACGGTTTACGGTATCGCTTCCTTCAAGACTCCCAACTTTCCTGTTCTCTACCGCAACGGCGGCAAGTTCAAGTTCTTGGATGGCACCCCTGGATCGGGGCTGGAAAAGCTGACACCCACCTATCAGGCAGCGTTTGCCGATTTTGAGAACAACGGCTCGCTTGGGCTTGCCACGGCGGGGAAGCTGTTTGCAAATAGGGGCGCGACTGGGAACTGGATTGAAGTGCGGCTGAAGGGGGACGGAGTCAAGGTCAATCGAAGCGCGATTGGCGCGCAGGTTCGGCTTAAGCTTGGCAAGGAGACCCTGTCCAGACAGGTCGAAGCGGGAACCGGAGAAGGAAACCAAAACGACCTGAAGCTCCACTTTGGTCTCGGATCCTACGGCGGACACGTGAACCTGGAGGTGACGTGGCCAAACGGGAAGAAACAGGTGCTTCACCACATTCATACCAAAGGAATTGTGGACATTGTCTATCCGCAATAGGGTTTGAAAGGCACCTAGTGGGCTTGGGTAGTCTGGCGCGATGGAAATAAAGCCGGTTGCCTTAGGCAGTCTGAAAGGCGCTTACAGAATGCTTTTGAAGGACTTGGAGGCACTCCCGGAAGAGGCCTTTGATAAGTCGTTCGGCCCCAAAACTCGCACCGTGGCGGACGTGGTGTTCGAGGTGAATTTGGTCAACGATCACATCGGACTCACCCTTCGAGGCGAACCGCTGTTTGATTGGCCCGATGGCTGGATTACCGCGCCCGAAGATGCTCGGACCAAGGAAGTGGTCATTGAGTCGTTTAAGACCTCGATGGACAAAATTGTTGCCACCATTGATGCGATGAGCGAGGTCGATCTGGAACGAAAGATCACCACCGAGCACGGCGAGACCAACGTCTTTGAACGGTGCCGATTTATGGCGAGCCACATTTGGTACCACTCCGGCCAGCTGAACTACATCCAAACCATGCTCGGCGACGATGGCTGGCACTGGAACTAGGGTGGACACGCCAAAGGCTTTTGCCCCCAACGGGGGCGCTTCTGCGAAGGATCCGCTCCCGCGTTTCCGGAGAAACAACACCGTTGGTGTTGGATCGATGGCGGACCCGTCATACCAGGGTAACCCGGGCTTTGCCCGAGTAACCCTTGGCTCAGCAGAAACGACGCCATTGGCGCGATTGGAGCATGGCATCCAACATCCATCGAGAATTATTTTGCCAAAGGCGCTTACATTTTAGAAAAATCTTAAATATAATGGGACTATGACGACCTCAACCCGAATGGATGATGTCTTCGCGGCGATCGCGGCTCCTTCCAGGCGCGCGATGCTGGCGATGCTCGCCAAGAAGGAAACGCCGGTGATGGAACTGGCAGAGTCGTTTGACATGACTCTGTCTGCCGTTTCCCAACACCTGACTGTCCTGCGGCAGGCGGGGCTGGTGAATCAGCGGAAGCAAGGCAAGCAGAGGATCTACAGCCTGAACCCGGAGCCGTTGCGGCTGGTGGAAGAGTGGTTGACCTTCTACGAACCCTTCTGGGCGGGCAGACTCAGTCAACTGGGGCAGTACCTGGATGAAGCCCCGCACCAAAGCGATGACAAGGAGCCATAGCGAGATGAACAACAACCTGCGATTTGAAGCGTTCTACCCCCACTCCCCGGAGCAAGTCTGGAAGGCTCTTACGGACTCTGGAGCCCTTTCCAAATGGCTGATGCCGACTGAATTTGAACCCAGAGTCGGGTTTCGCTTTTCGTTCGGATCGGACGAATCGGCTAGGCTCTCCAAAGTGGAGGGAGTCGTCCTGGAGGCTGACAGGCCGCATCGGCTCAGCTACACCTGGCAAGACCAAGAGGATGATGGAGAGGCGGGGGCATCGGTGGTCTGCTGGACGTTGAAGCCAAAGGACGGGGGCACACTCCTGACGCTAGAGCATCGAGTGGATGCGGCAGTCAACGCGCCGATGCAGATTGAGGCGAGTGCCAACTGGCCAGAACTCCTAGCGGGCCCGCTTTCGGCGATGCTGCTGCTCATGGACCGCTACCCGCGGGTTCCCATTGTCTACGTTGCAGAGGACCCAGAATCGACCCAAGAGCCTGCTCTCGCCCGAGCCGGCTTTAGGCAGGAGGAGCCAAAGTGACAGGTTCAGTCGTGCCCATGGTCGTTGAGCAGTCTCCTCGAGGAGAGCGGGCCTACGATATCTTTTCCCGTCTTCTGAAGGATCGAATCATCTTTATTGGGGATGAGATCACAGACTCCCTCGCCAATCTGGTTATTGCTGAGTTCCTCTTCCTGGAGAAAGAGAGCCCGGATAAGGATATCGACGTCTATATCAACTCGCCAGGCGGAAGCATGTCTGCAGGGCTGGCGATCTTCGATGTGATGACTCACGTGCAGTGTGATGTCGCCACCACCTGCGTCGGCATGGCGGCGTCGATGGCTACGACTCTGCTGGTCGCAGGAACTCCAGGGAAGCGATATGCAATGCCCAACGCCAGGATCATGATTCATCAGGCCAGCGGCGGATATCGGGGTTCGATGGCGGATGCCCGGATCTATCTGGAAGAGATGCACCGCTCGTTCGACACCTATCTGGATATCATGAGCCGCCGAACGGGCAAGCCGATTGAGCAGATTCGTCAGGATTGCGACCGCGATTATTGGATGTCTGCGGACCAGGCGAAGGAGTACGGCATCATCGACAGCATCATTGACCGAAAGAAGCCTTTGTAAACCTTTGGCGAAGATCAAAGGGTTTTGAAACCCTTGCTGCGTTCGCTGCGGTAGAAAGAGCAAGTCATGTTTGCCCTTTGTGCCGCTTCGGCGTGCGTGGCCGTCCTCCATTCTCCTGCGAGCGTCGCAATGAGACCGGAGTCGCACGGCAAGCCGACGGCGCTGCTGTTCATCAGTCACGACTGTCCGATCTGCAACGCCTACTCGCCGGAAATTGGCAGACTTGAGCGTCGATTTGGGTCCAAGGTCAAGTTTGTGCTGGTGTACTGCGATCTTAGGCTGTCTCCGGCAGAAGCAAGAAGTCATGCGAAGGAGTTCTCAATCTCCAATGCTGAAATCCGAATGGATCCGCAGGCGAAGCTTTCGGCAGAGTGCAAGGCAACCGTAACTCCTCAGGCAGTCGTGTTTGACTCTGCCGGTGTTCCGGTGTACTCTGGACGCATTGACAACCGCTACCTGTCTCTCGGGCAGCAGCGGCCGACTCCAACATCCCACGATCTGGCAAAGGCGCTGGAAGACGTGCTCGCCCACAAAAAGCCAAAGCCGGCCGCAGGCCCTCCTGTCGGATGCTTTATCGTATTCCCGAACTCAAAATGAACCTGCTCAAATACTCGTCTCTGACTGGCGGTTGCGCCGTGATCTGCTTGGCTGTGATGCCAGGATCTCCGGCCAAGGAGAAGCATGCGCCCAAGAAGCCGGTGCCGACCTTCTCCAAGGACGTTGCCCCAATTCTTTACTCCAAATGTTCGCCTTGCCACCACCAGGGAGAAGTTGCGCCGTTCAACTTGATGAGCTATGAGGATGCGCGGGCCAAGGCCCCAACCCTTGCCGCTGCCGTTTCCCAAAAGTACATGCCACCCTGGCAGGCGGTTTCCCACGGTGAGTTCGCCAATGACCGAACCTTGACTCCTGCCCAGATCCAGACTCTGAATGATTGGGCCGCCGGGGGAGCGCCAAAGGGTGACCTCGCCAAGGCACCCAAGCCACCTACCTACACGCCAGGTTGGGGAATGGGGCTTCCCGATATGGTCGCCAAGCCTCCCGCCGCTTACCAGGTGGGTGCGGAGGGCGCTGACGAGTATCGATGCTTTGTGATCCCCTCCAGCTTCACGGCAGACCGATATGTCACCAGTATTGAGGTGAAGCCAGGCAACCGACACGTGGTCCACCACGTGATCATCTACCTCGATAAGAGCGGTGTTGCCCGAAAGAAGGATGGCAAAGATGGCAAGCCAGGCTACGTGTCCTTTGGCGGCCCAGGCTTTGTCCCTGCGGGAACGCTGGGCGGCTGGGCACCGGGCCTTCAGTATCAGACACTCCCCGCTGGTGATGCCATTTTGCTCCCAAAGGGTGCGGACATCGTCATTCAGGTTCACTATCACAAGGACGGCAAAGCGGAAGAGGACCAGACGCAGGTCGGCCTCAAGTTTGCGACTGGCCCAGTCGACAAGAGCGTGCGCTGGGAATCAGTTGACAATGAGCTGATCAGCATCAAGCCAGGCGAAAAGCGATACGAGGTCAAGGCCGATGTCGATTTGCCTGCCGACGTGACCCTCCTTGATGTGATCCCTCACATGCACCTTCTCGGCCACGACATGACCGTGACCGCAACCCTGCCTACAGGCGAGAAGAAGGAACTGATCCACGTGGAGCCTTACGACTTCAACTGGCAGACTCGGTACGCCTACAAGCAGCCAGTGCATCTGCCAAAGGGAACCCATCTGGACCTTGTCGCCCATTACGACAACAGTTCAGACAACCCGCATAACCCCAACAATCCACCCAAGAAAGTGGTGTTCGGCGAGCAGACCACCAACGAGATGTGCTTTGCCTTCTTCAGCTACACGTTTGACGACGAGCACATCACCAAGGGTCAGTACGGCACCGATATGAAGGGGCTGATGTCCAGCCATCGGGAACTGACGATCAACAAGATCTTCGACCACTTCGACGCCAACCACGACGGTTATCTGGACGTAACGGAACTGTCCGACGTGATCGACTTCTTCCAAAGCGCCCTCGAAGACCCCACCAAGGCCAAGCAGGATCCAACGAAACAGGCCAAGATGGCCCTCGCCTTCTTTGCGAAAACGGACAAGACCAAAATGAGTCGAGACGAGTTCGCCAAGATGACGCGATCGATCAAGTAGTCCAAAACTGAATCTCTCTTCCTTTCGCTCGCCGAGAGGAAGGGCATGGGATGGATTTGTATGCTCGTCGGGACTGCGTGGCGCGCGGCTAAAGTCGCGGCCGGGTTGCAGACTGAAGTTCTGCGCTCCATTTAGGGCCCGGGGTCCGCACGCGAGGGCCGGACATGGAGGTAAGGGTTGCGGTGTAGGAGTAAGCGGGGCCGATGAGGGTGGTGGTGACGTCCCTGATCTTCACGTAGCTTCCTGTCTCGGGCGCGATCCAGAGGGTGAACTCATCGAGGATGCCGGTGGAATCGAGGGCCGTCTGCTTCACAACCCAAGTCTTGTAGGTGCCGCTTGGGGTCGTGCAGAGCTCGGTTCCAACCACCTTGTACGTCTCGGTCAAGGTTTGGCCATTGGATAGCGTGATCACTCCACTGGAGTTGGTGCTTCCGTCAATGGAAGAACCTGTGTTGAAGGTGTTTCCCGTCACTTGGTAAAGGGTGCCATTCACGGTGGTGGCCACTAGGGCTCCCTGCATGGAAATCACGGAGTAACCGGAGGAAGTGGTGAGCCCAGACTTCAGAAGGAACTGCAGAGAATTTGAGTCGCGAATAGCCGGCTGACCGTTGAACGTGTCCGTGGAGAGACCGTGGCGAAGAGTTCCTTTTCCAGAACCGAGCTTGCCCAGATTGATCGACAGCGCGTATGTCCAAGAGTCTCCAACCTGATTGGACCGGTAGGTACTTGTCGGCACGACCGGAGTCGCGGGGACACCACCGCCGCCTCCGCATGATGAGAGAAGCGCGGCACATCCAATGAGGGGCAAGGACCGCTTCAGCACTGATTCAGCTTATCACTCATTGGAACGTCTGCCGTGACTTTACGGGGTCTTTTTTAGGACTTCAATTGCCGCCGCTGCGGAGCCTTTGATGCCATTCGGCGCGTGAGCCGCAATCTTCTGCAGGGTTGGCAGCGCGTCTGGATTTCCGAGCAGTCCCAGGCTTTTCACGGCCGCATTTCGGGCGGCATAGGACGTTTCGATGGCAACTTTCTGGAGAGCCTTGAACACGGCGGTTTCTCCTGGCAAATCTTTGACCACTCCCAAAACTTTGATCGCAGCCACCCTTAGCGGCTCACTTCCCGGGTTCTTTAGAACCTGAAGGCTCATTTTTCGGGCTGCATTTGCGTCGTGGGTGCCCCACCAGTCCAGCGCCATCACTCTGAATCCATCATCAAACGCCTTCATCGCCCAAGCTTCATTGGCAACCGAAATGTCATCGGTCGTGGAGAGGCGCGCCTGCATCGCACGCTCTCGCAGCGTTTCGTTCGGATGGCGCCCAGAGAGATCCTTGAGCCGTGCCTGCACTTCTGGAGTGGGTTTAAGGTGCCCAAGGGCAACGACGGCAGCGTTCACCACCCGCACGTCTGAATGATGAGTGAGATGAAGCAGGAATGGGATTCCGTCCTGCCCAATGTGAGGAGCCATCACTGTGAGCAGGTCAAAGTACTTCTCGCCCTGGCCAATGGCAATTCGCTGATTCACGGAAATAGAGTCGAATAGCTCAGAGATAATCCGAGCCTTGGAGGCGACATTGGGGGCGTTCGCATAAAGGGACGACACATCCTTATCGGAATACGGCATGCCATAACGCAGTTCCATGGGAGTCCAAACTTCAGGGTCGATGAGCAGAGGCTTCCCTGCCAACTCTCCGAGATGGAGCTTCGATTGGGCTCCTTCGATGTGAAACCCCTTCTTGACCCAGGTGGTGCCATCCAGAATCCAGACCGGGATGTCGAGGGTGTAGTAAGGCTGGTACTGGTCAACGATAAGATCCCCATCGATAACCGTGGCGGTCAGCGATGGCGTCGCCGCCGTGTGGAACCACTGCTTTTCAAATTCGCTGAGATCCTGGCGAGAAATCCGGCTCATAACTTCGAAGAACTGCGCCGTGGTCACGGGCTGGAACTTGTACGTTTCTAAGAACTCATGGATGCCGTGCCAAAACACGCTTCCGCCCAACTTGTGCATCAGCATGAGGATTCGGGAGCTTCCTCCGTCGTACACGGAGCCCATGGAGATGGTCTTCACTGAGCCAGCTTCCCCAGGCACATCCTTTCTGCCTCGGGATCCGAAGGTGTCCACGGCACCCTCAAAGTTCCGGTACCGGCTCATGTCGAAAGCATCCAGACCACGAGTCTCCCGGATGTAGTACATCGGCAGGGTTGTGGCAAACCCTTCATTCAGCCAACTGTGCTCCCAGGTTCTGCAGGTAATCAGGTCGCCAAACCAATGGTGAGCCAGTTCGTGGGCCACTAGGTAAGTGGAATCATTAAGCGGCTCGGTGCCAGCGGCGTGGAGGGTGCGAATCGTCTGAGTGACGGCGGTGACGTTCTCCATTCCGCCAAACATAAAGTCCCCCACCACTTCCTGGGCAAATTTGGCATAGGGGTAATCCACTCCCGTGAGGCGAGAGTAGCTGTCGATCATCCTCGACGTCACCGCAAAGGATGCCTTGCCCTGAGCTTCCAATCCTGGCGGAACGTAGTAGTCGACTGGAATTCCGTGCCAGGTATCGCCGCCGCGGACATATTCCCCCGCCACCAGCGTGATGAGATAGGTTGAGTACGGCTGATCCATTTTCCAATGGAAGATGCGTGTGTTGCCGCTGTTGGCCACATCCATCAGCTTGCCGTTGGAAACAGCCGTCCACTTAGCTGGCACCGTGACGAAGCATTCGGTCGTCGCCTTATCATCTGGGTAATCGTAGGTGGGCAGCCAGTAATGGTTGTCTTCGCCCTGCCCCTGGGTGTAGATCATCCCTGTCTTGGCCGGAAAGGCATGAGCCGCAGGGACAAAATAGAGTCCGCTCACAGGAGAACCCTTGTAGAGAGTTCGAATCTTGAGGGTTTTGCCTGCTACGTGGGACGATGGCAAGGTGACCGCCAATTTGCCTTCGGTGACATGAAAGCCTGCCTCTTTGCTGTTGACGAAGACGTCCAGGATTGTCAGATCAGAAGAGTGAAACTCGACCTCAGGGCTGTCCTCAAGCATGGTCACCGTATTGGTCACCTCGCCCAAAATCGTGCCCCTGTCCATCGAGAACGACAGCTTCCAAAGCACGTTCTTAAGGTCATAGTTGTGGACAATCGGCACTGCCCAACCGCAGGTCGCGCCCGCCAACAGCCCAGCCAGGCACAGCAATCTCGTGATCTTCATCTTGGAAGTCCCATTCTAGCCGCTATTAGGGTATGGCGACCTAAGAATGAACCGCAAACGCCGTTCGTGTTCGGGCGACTTAAGAATCACAAACAAAGAAGCCCCAAGCGCTTGCTTGGGGCTTCCATTGCGAAAACGAATACGCGCTTTTAGCGGCCCTTCGCGACCTCTCGCTCAAGTCGCACTGCTTCACTGATGTCGCCGAGTCGGGTGAGACCTCCGCCATCGATCGGGGATGCGATATAAGGCTTGGATCCTGATGTGATCACACCCGTGCCCTCGTACTGCGCCCAAGGCGATTCGAAGACAAATCTGAACGTTTTCTCATTGGCGGTGAGGAAGTCCTGGAACTTAGCCTCGTCTGCCTTTGGAATCGTAAACTGGATCCGCCATTCAACTACCGGAAACTCCTGAGTTGCGGGTCGCAAGTAGATCACGGGGCGAAGGACGGTGAACATAACGTCCGTCCCCCCAGGTTGATAGATCCACAAAACCTTGTTCTTAAA
Source organism: uncultured Armatimonadota bacterium (assembly GCA_903927025.1). Lineage (GTDB taxonomy): Bacteria > Armatimonadota > Fimbriimonadia > Fimbriimonadales > Fimbriimonadaceae > Fimbriimonas. The sequence goes on along the minus strand of CAIYLG010000047.1, from coordinate 78,626 downwards.
CTCTTGGGCACCTGGGAACATACATTAACTATAGCCTTTTGAGGCTCTCTCGTACCGGATCGTGATTTTAGGCGCGAATTTTCAGCAACATTGATGGGCCTTTTCCGTAGGACCATGTGCTGAAATTGGCTTCCGAGTGTTAAGATGACATTTGTGAATTTGGTGCGCACGATCAAGGGAATGCTCGGCATTAAGCCGAACCGAGATGAGCGGCGCGACCAAAGACTGGCAAAGATTCGCGAATTAGGCTTCAAGATTGAAGACCGCAGCGGCACCTACCAAGGACAGGTTGCCTCGCGGAGATATTTCCTCACCAGCCCGTCTGGCAAGGTGTTGGACAACGAAGGATCTGGCTACGCCTCTTCTTCTGAGGCCTTTCGTGCCGCGATGGCAGAACTCCACCGAAGCCCGCGCTAACCCGCCGTTGAAGCGCCCGCGCTCCCGCCTTGGTCGTCTGGGGGAGAGGTTAGCTGGCTGGATGAGCCGTCATCGGTAGGCTTGGGAGCCTTCTTATGCTTGTGATGAATGGGCTTAGGCATCGAGTCGCTGGGATCAGGCGAGGTCGCGGCCTGAGTTTCCTTTTGCACGGTCACCTCTACGTTCGGGCCTTCTTCGACCTTCTTCTTCTTCGGGGTGGTCGTGGAAGTCGTCGGAGGGTCGACGTTTAGCGGTCCCATGTCGGACGCTTCTCCAGTCTTCTTAGAAGTTGAGCCGCCTATGCGGGGGCCAACCACGTAGTAGCCAACAAGGCCGATTGCCACAGGAGCAACCACCCATTTCGTGAAGACGCCGATGGGAGTCAGCTTGTCCGCCATGTGCCCATTTTAGCTTAGGTAACCTCAATCCCGCCTGTTGACTGCTATGCCTCCCGCAATTTCAGAAGCCTTCGAAGATGGGATAGACCTCCAGATTGGTCTGATCGACGCCTACATTCCGAATGATGGATCTGCCTGGCCAGGCTATCCCTATGTCGCCCTTAGGACGACCGAGCAGCAGGAAATGCGAACGTTTCGCACGCTCATCCTAGAGAACCCCTACCTTCGGGTGACGCTGCTTCCTGGGATGGGTGGTCGTATCATCAGCCTGTTGGATAAGCGCACTCAAACCGAGATCCTGAAGCGACATCCCATGCTGGAGCCACAAACATGCGGTCGTCGCGGAGCCTGGATTCGGGAAGGAATCCAACTGATCTTGGATGGCGCGGAGCGACTCAACTCGCTTGGGAACGTTGCCTCCCAAGTTGAGGTGCAGCAAGATGAGGATTCGGAAGCTGCCGTTTGGATTGGAGAATCCGTAACCGGAACGGGTCTCAGCTTTCATGCCCGCCTGAGCCTGCCGCCCGATCGCGCGGAACTGAGGCTAGAAGTTCGCGTTCTCAACCGCACCTTTGTGCCGCAACCCTACAACGGCGGGTTAAGCGTCTACCTGGGGGAAGGGGAGTGGAATGGAATGACCTTCACCAGTACAGAGCGAGATGCGGGCCTTGCATTCTTTCGGGAAGAAGATCCATTTGATGGACTCAGCACGGAGGGCGGCCATCACCAAGTGCTGCGCTTTTCAGAATCGGGTTTCCTAGCACCGAGACAGGTGGACTCGTGGTCACTTTCCATTGTTCCGATCTCAGGATTAGGGGGCTGCGATGCCGCAACGCCGGAGGCTGCTGCCTGTATTCGCGATGGAATGCTAAGCATCCAGTCCACCCAGCAGCGCCTTGGGCACAAGATTTACCTGCTGACTCAGACGGGTGAAACTCTTGAAGCACCCGTGGATCTGTATCCCGAGCACGTTCTGAAATTGCCCATCGGGGACTTGAATCCACTGGAACTGGCACTTCAGGATCCGGGCAAGCGCGACCTGTTGCGGTTCGAGATTGGACAGTCCGGGCGACAGGTTGACGAGGAGACAGCACCCTCTCTCTCAAACTCGGCCACCGTCGAAATATCGCTGATGTCCTCAGAAGAGACGCTTAGACGGGCAACTTTCAACGTGGCGACGAGGCATCTCGCGCAGACCTTGATGGGTACCCAGGCGCTCGCCAACCAGGATTTCGAGATTGCCGTCTCGCACTTTGAGCGCGTTCTCAACTTCAACGCAGAGGATCCGCTGCTGTGGTGGGGCAAGGCGATGGCGATGCGGCTGGCTGGCCAAGACCCTGAAGCGGAGCTGCTGAATGCCCATTACCTAGCTCCATTGGAACCCGCTCTGCGGGCGGAGGGTTTCCTCAGCCAGCCGGTATCCCTAGACCCCGAGCCCAATCGACTGCTTTCTCCATTAGAAGAGAATGCGGAAGAGTTTGTCGAGGTGGCTTGCCTCCTGATCGAAGCGGGACTGTTCGATCAGGCGAGCCGGTGGATCGACGAGGCGCTTCGGCATGGTGAAATGGCCATGCTTCGCTATCTCAACGCCTACTGCCTTCTGGAAGCGACCCGCCTGGACATGGAAGCTGCCGAGCAGATCCGCATTGCCGCCCAGACCCCACTGGCGCCACCGTTTCCATTCCGAAAGATAGAGGAACTGGCGATCGTGGTTTTGGCAAATGCTTTCCCAGACGACAAACACCTCAGAGCGCTTTGTGGATGGGTCGGCACTGTGTCTCGGGCGTCTTAGCTAGTGATCCTCGAGCGCCTCAAGGTACTTGAGGCCCGAGCCGGTATTGAACAGCACTACCGAGTCATTCGGTTGGATAAACCCTCTGTCCCGCAGAATTTGGGCTGCCGCCAGGGTTGCTCCGCCTTCGGGGGCAGCAAAAATTCCAGTCGCCACCGCGATCTCACGAGTTGCTGCCACCATCTGCTCATCCGTGACGGTCAGCGCGGTGCCGCCTGAGGCGTGGATCAGGTCGATCATGATGAAGTCGGCGATCGCCTTGGGGACGCGCAGTCCGCTGGCAGACGTATGGGCGTTGGGGAATTCATCGGCGAACCGCTCTCCGTTGGCGAACGCTGTGGCGATCGGCGCACATCCTTCCGCCTGAACGCTGACCATCTTGGGGCGCTTCGCCCCAATCCAGCCCATTCGCTCCATCTCGTCAAATGCCTTCCACATCCCCACCAGCCCGGTGCCGCCTCCAGTGGGATAGACGATCACATCGGGCAGGGTCCAGTCCATCTGCTCCGCCAATTCATACCCCATCGTCTTCTTCCCTTCCGCTCGGTAAGGCTCCTTTAGCGTGCTGAGGTCAAAGATGGGTGGATCCTGGGGGTTGGCGTCGATGAACTTCCGAACCTCAGCTCCGCAGACATTGATGAGGCCATCGATCAGGTTGACGGTAGCCCCCGCGTAATCGCATTCCACAATGAACGCCCTTGGCGTGTCTTTCGGCATGAATACGTGCGCCTTCATGCCAGCCTTCGCCGCGTAGGCAGACATTGCCCCTGCCGCATTGCCCGCACTGGGAGCCGCCACCGTTTGGATGCCAAGGTGCTTGGCCATCGAAACTGCCGCTGACATCCCCCGAGCCTTGAAACTCGCCGTCGGGTTAACTCCCTCGTCCTTCACGTACCAGTTCTCCCCTAACCTGGGTGTGTGGTGCAGTGGCGTGAATCCCTCTCCCAATGAGATCGGTTCGCATGGAGGAAGGACCTCTCGATAGCGCCACATGGTCGGCTCCCTGTCCCGCAGCGCCTCCTTGGCCAACGTACTCGGGCCGAGGTCGTACTGCGCCATCAGTGGCTTTCCGCAAGTGCAGGTGTTGATCGGCTTCCGCCAGTCGAAAGTCTTTCCGCAAAGTGAGCAGGCAAGGTGGGTCAGCACCCTCCTAGGTTACTCGCGGGTATGTCTGCGTCGGAATTCTGGTTCGCTGGCGCCTAACAAGATAAGGGAAATTCCGTGCTTCAGCCTGCCATTAGCGCGTCCACCAGCCGACCCGTTCCGTGTCGAACCGGGTCGACAGTTGGGAGACCCAGTTCGGCCTCAACAGCCACACATGCCGCCAAGGCTTCGGCATTATCCTCGATGTGCGCAGTATTCAGCGCCACACCGACAGTGGCTGGACGGATGAACGTTCCACAAGCCTCAGCCAGCGCCTCATAGAGTCTTATGAAGTCGCCCAGAGGTGGAATCTTCACGTGGGGCAGTGTGGTGAGCCCAGTTTGTCCAGCGCGGTGGCAAAGAATCAGGTGAGTCGGCATGGACCCGCGCAGTAAAGGCAAATTGGCAGTGCTGCCCGGGTGGCCAAGCGACCCTTGCCCCTCAACGATGACGAGATCGGATTCCTTCGCCGCCATCACCTCTCGCTCAATCGCACCGGTGGAGAAGTCCACTCGGATCGCGTCTAGCGGCACGCCTGCGCCGGTAATCGTGATGCCAATCTGTCCGGTGGCGATAAATTCGGTCCGAATTCCGCGCTCCCGGGCGGTCCGGTAGATCTCAAGGCCCGCCGTCATCTTGCCGACCGCCATATCGGTTCCGATCAACAGTGCCCGGCGATTGGTGAGCCCTGCCGCTGCTCCGGTTCCTGGCTTCAGACCTGCTGGCTCGATGCGGATATCCCAAACCCACTGTCCCTGCGGAACCGAAGGGTAGCGCGGCCCCAGCAGGTCATGAAGTCCGTTGATAATGCTGAGCCCAGACTCAACCGCACGATCGATCACCGGATACCATGCGGAAGGAATCAGCCCACCGGGAGGGGCAATTCCCAATACTAAAACTTGTGCGCCCAGGGCGAGTGCGTCGTCTATGCTCGCCACAATCGGGCAGCTGCGCGGCATTCCTGCCACCGTCGCCATGTCGCCGCCGGCCGTCTCGCTATCGATTACGCAGACCACCTCGTTGGGCGAGTAGCGAAGGATGCCAAACCCCATCTTTCCGCCGTAGCCAAAGATGGCGCCCTCCATGTAAATGGCGAGCTTTTGGTCTCGCCTAAGCATTCAGGGCTGCTCCGTGACCGGGATTTTCGGTGGGAACAATGACGCCGTCGATGATGGGCGCACCCGTTGCAGGGTCTGGCTTTAGGTTGAGATGGCTGTCGAGGTCGATGTGGTCGAACAGGCCGCCAATCGCTGCACCCGCCGCAATGGCAATGCTGGTTTCGCTCATGCAGCCAATCATCGTCTGAAGTCCGTAGGCGCGTGCCGTCGCCACTATTCGCAGTGCTTCGGTAATGCCGCCGCATTTCATCAGCTTGAGGTTGATGCCATCCACTCGATCGGCAACGCCAATCACATCTGGCGAGTATCGAATCGTCTCATCCACAAAAATCGGAAGGCGACGGTTTGCAAAGACGTCCGGCAGGCCATCCTCATGCCCTTCCGCCAACGGCTGCTCCACGTAGTCCACACCATGGTCCGCGAGCCAGCCGATCATCGTAATCGCTTCATTGACGGTCCAGCCGCCGTTGGCATCAACCCGAAGCTTGGCTCCAAATGGTTTGGCGGCCGCTGCCGCGGCAAGGAAGTGTTCGCGGTCATGCTCTCGCCCTTGGGGCGATCCCAACTTGATCTTGAGGCACTTGGCGCCGGTGGCACTCAGGATGGCGGGTACCCGCTCTCGGGTGACTTCGGGAGGGTTGATCCCAATCGTGACGCTAGTGGGGTGGGTTGACTTAGGAAGTCCCAGCAGTCGATACAACGGCATTCCCGCCTGCTTGCCCAGCAAGTCCCAAAGCGCCATATCGAGCGCAGCCATCGCAGGTGGATCGATGTTGGCGCGCCGCATCTGCGCGTAATTCTCAAAGGGGTTATCGGCAATGCCTTCGGCCGCAAATGCCTCCAACTGTTTCTGACCACGCTCAGCGGTCCAAGAGGATCCAGTAGCTGGTGAGAGTTCGCCGACACCGGTATGTATTCCGTCTGTGACGAACACAAACAGGTTCTCAGAAGACGACATCATCCCCCGGCTGATCATCAGCGGGTAGAGCTTCTGGACTTCGAGGGTGCTAAACGATACGCCAATCACGGCTGAAGCCTACCCGCCAAACTTTGCCTGGTTTTACTAGATGTGGCAGTGGCGCTGGCCGCGCTTCTCGAGATACTGCTGGTGGTAGTCCTCGGCGATGTAGAAGGTCTCCGTTGGCACGATCTGAGTTGCGATCGGACGGCTGAACTTCTTGGAAGCCTCTAGCGCCGCCTTACTTGCCTCAGCTTCCGCCTGCTGTTCCGGCGAGTGGTAGAAGATCACCGATCGGTACTGGTCGCCCACGTCGGGTCCCTGTCGGTTGACTTCGGTCGGGTTGTGGTTCGTCCAGAAAACATGGAGAAGCTGGGCATAGGTCACCTTGGTCGGGTCGTATTCAACGCGGACGACTTCCGCATGACCAGTTGTGTGGGAGCACACGTCTCGGTAGGTAGGGTTTAGGGTGTGTCCGCCCTCATAGCCGACGGCGGTGGCGACCACGCCATCGATCTCTCGAAAATCGGCCTCGACGCCCCAAAAGCATCCGGCGCCAAAGGTTGCAAACTCCGTCTTGATTTCACTCGACATGTCTTTGATCTACGTCTCCTGTCTCTATTCTATCGGACACTTTTCTCAAGCCAGTGAAGAACATCCTGTGCGACGCCTGGAGCCGCCCTTCCAAGAAGCGGGCTGAGGTGGCCCATCTCCTCGTAGATCCTGAGTTCGGCAGGCCAGCGTGCCGCTATCGACCTTGCCACGAGAGCGGGAACATCTTCGTCATCCTCACCGGCAATAACCAGCACCGGCGAGTTCGGCCACTCGACCTCGACCCCTTGTCGAATCTCGTTCAGCACTGCGCCCGATTCATCTCGCCAGCTTTGATATGCCAGTTCGACAATGCCGTCATCGCTGTCTGGCATCGCCATCTCGGAGTCTTCCAGCGTGCCCTGGCTCCACTCAATGATCGGCGGAAAGCTCTGTTGGGTCGGATTCTTAATTCCAGCCGGAGGTACAGAGTTGACGAGCACCACGGCCGAAGTGGATATCGTTTCCGATGCCTTCAGGGCCAAAAGACCACCCATGCTTGCGCCGACGATCACGACGGGGGATGGCCCGGCTTCGTACGCCCACCGCCGAGTCTGTTCCAGGTAGTCGGTGAGGTGCGTTGTCGAAATACCGCTAAGGGCGGGCTGAAGGTCGGGTGCAAGGCATTGCCAGCCCGCCCTCTCGAAGACGGGAATCCAAAGTTTCCACTCCCATCCGCCGCCGCCAGCCCCATGGATGAACAGCGCGACCTTGGGAGACTCCGCCATGTTTAGATCCCCAGTTGGCTCCATAGTCCGTCGATCTTAGTCTTTACATCCTCACTCATCTTGATCAGCTTCGGATAGTCGCGGTTAAATCCGTTTTCTCCGGGAAGCTTGTGAGTGCAGTCGAAGCCGATCTTCCCGCCGAATCCCATCTGCTGGCTCGCATGATCAAGTTGGTCGACAGGGCCCTTGGACACCAGCACGTCTCGGCCTGGATCGCAGTTCGCCCCGAGTCGGAACAGCACTTCGTCGACATTCTGCACATCGCATTCTGCATCAAAGATATAGACAAACTTTGTGAAGGCAAGCCCGCCAAGTCCCCATATCGCGTTCATCACCTTGTAGGCGTGGCCGGGATACTTCTTCTTGATCGACACGAACGCCACGTTGTGGAAGCAGGCCTCCACCGGAAGATTCATATCCACAATCTCAGGGACCGTGAGCTGGATCATGGGAAGGAAGATCCTCTCCACCGCCTTGCCCATCCATCCATCCTCCATTGGCGGAATGCCGACGATCGTCGCTGGGTAGACGGCTTTCTTGCGCATGGTGACGGCGGTGACATGGAGAACGGGGAACTGCTCGGCAAGCGAGTAGTAGCCGGTATGGTCGCCAAAAGGACCTTCAAGTCGTCGCTCATTGGGGTCGACATATCCTTCAATCACGATTTCAGCATCGGCTGGGACCATGATGCTGTTCGTCTTCGCGGGAACCAGCTTAACGTTTTCCCGCCGCAGAAAGCCTGCAAACAGCATCTCATCAATTCCTGGCGGAAGTGGCGAGATCGCGCTAAACGTGATTGCCGGGTCACCGCCCAGCACCACGCAGACTTCTAGGTTCTTGCCCTTTTCACCGGCATCTTCCATCTGTCGCATGCCGGTCTTGTGCATCTGCCAGTGCATGCCGCAGGTGTTTCGGTCGTAAAGTTGCACCCGGTACATGCCCACGTTGCGCTTGCCTGTATTCGGGTCGTGGGTGAACACCAGCGGAAGTGTGACAAACGGCCCCCCATCCTCCGGCCAGCAGGTAAGAATTGGCAACTTGGTGAGGTCGACCTCATCCTCCAGCATCACGATTTCTTGGCAGATACCTGAGTTCGCCGCTTTCGGCGGGGCGGATTTTAGCTCCCCCAATAGCCATGGCAGCTTCTTCAGCGCCTCAAGCGGACCCTTGGGGATCTCCGGCTTCAGCAGCGCGGCTATTCGCTCAGCGTGCTCTTCATAGTCCTCACAGCTCAGCGCGAGCGACATCCGACGCTTGGAGCCCATGGTGTTGATCGCCACGGGCTGCTCAAAGCGGAACGGCGCCCCAGCAGGCGGTTGGTGAATCGATGGATGTCCCATCACCGCACTCATCGGATCGGAGGTGCCGAGCCGGTGGGGAGTGCCCACCACGTTCTCGAACAGAAGGGCAGGTCCTCCTGATTTCATCACTCGATTAGTGATTTCAGTGATCTCAAGAGTTGGGCTCACTGGCGCGGAAATCCGCTTCAGCTCCCCTTTTGAATCCAAAACGTCTAGAAATTGTTGGAAGTCCCGATAGGCCATGCGCAGCTAGAGTCTACGCATTTCGCATCCGAAACGATGGAAAACGGGTAAACGTTCACGATGCAGCTTGAGTTTGGTGTGATTGGTCTCGGCAGGATCGGTGGAGGCCTTGCCTACCAGGCTCTGACGAAGGGGATGCGGGTGGTGGGCCGAGACGTGGCTCCCGCGTCCGATGAGCTTCGGTCTCTGGGTGTTATCGAGGCGGCCAGCCTGGCCGACCTTGCCACCAACCTCAGCACTCCGAGAATTGTCTTCGTATACATTCACGCCGGCCCACCCATCGACGCGATGCTGGATGACCTCTGCAAAGTGCTCAGCCCCGGCGACGTCATTGTCGATGGCGGCAACTCCTACTGGGGAGACAGTATCCGGCGTCAGAAAAAGCTCCACGAGAAAGGAATCCACCTTGTGGACCTGGGCACAAGCGGAGGAGTAGGAGGAGCAAGAAACGGTGCGTGCTTCATGGCGGGCGGACTTCCCAGCGCAGTCGAAGAAGTCGAGCCGATCCTCAAGGAGCTTTGCGTGGAGGGTGGCTATTGCTACGCGGGCGGACCCGGCTCTGGGCACTACGTCAAGCTCGTTCACAACGGCATCGAATTTGGAATGCTCCAGGCCATCGGCGAGGGAATTGACTTGATGGAAAAGTTTGATTCGCCGCTTCCCGTTGCGGACGTCGTGTCGTGTTGGCGCAACGGATCCGTCATCCGGTCTTGGCTGATTGACCTGATGCATGAGGCGTACACCGCAAAGGACGGACTTGAAAACGTTCCTGCCTATATCGAAGACACCGGCGAGGTCAATTGGCTGGTGGGGGACGCGATGCGAATGGAAGTCCCCATTCCCGTCATTGCCCAAAGCGTCATGCAGCTGTTCGCGTCCCGTGACGACAAGAAGGACTGGGCGAGGGCCATCGCGATGATGCGCCACGGATTTGGTGGACATCCATATGGGCCCAATGACAGCATCCGCCACGAGCGAGTCACCAGCCGCGTTGGCGATATCTATCGCCCGTCGGAAGATGACTCCTGAAGAACTGAGAGAAGTGCTTCGGCAGGATGTTGTCGAAGGAGCAAAGGCGCTCCTCGGCGCAACCCTCGTTCGGGGAGAGCTTCGGGCCCAAATTGTGGAAGTCGAGGCATATCGGCCAGACGACCCTGCCAGTCACTCATTTAGAGGTCGAACCCCTCGCACCGAGGTAATGCACGGCGAGCCTGGATTCGCCTACGTGTATTTCAACTACGGCGTGCACTGGATGCTCAATATCGTGGCCCATCCCCAAAACGATGGATCTGTAGTCCTCATTCGAGCCGCAAAGCCGCTAGCGGGCCTAGAGACCATGGCAGCGCGGCGACGGACCGACAAACACAAGGCGCTTCTTTCCGGGCCTGGAAAGTTAGCCCAGGCCTTTGGAATTACGGGAGAGCTCAACGGCGTGGACCTTCTGGCCAATGAGAATCCGCTGCACATCGAACCCGCCCAGGTTCCGTGTCTCAATATTGCTGCCGGTCCCAGAGTGGGGATCGCAGTGGGGAAGTGGCACGACGTCCCTTGGCGCTTTATCGATGCTGACCAGCTTGACTGGATTTCTGTTCGAATGGCCAGCCTTAAAAGTGCTTGACGCCTTCCCAAGCGCTTGTCTGCCAGTTGTCGGTAACGTCCGCCTCAGGAATCCAGTTGGGCAACTCGACCATCAGGTCTTCGGCAAGGCCAATGGCGTACGGCTCATACATCTCCAGGGCTTCGCGAAGCTTCTTGTCTGCCTGCTGGCCAGTTGAAACGGCGAGCCCGTACTCCCGCATCGTGGCCCGAATGTATTCAATCTGCTCGTCAGTCAGCCGACTCGGAGCATCCGTTTTCGGAGGTGCGTTGATCACGTACGACAGGTCCACCAAGAGGTGTCTGCCCATCACAAACGTTGCCTTTGCCTGAAATCGGAGATTCTTGCTGATCTGGTCGTCACCTTGACTGACGCCGATCGCCAACACGCAGGCGTCCATCACAGCCGTCAATGAGCGCAGCCAGCTTTGGTCATCATGCTGAGACCGGTAGTAGGCCAGGATCGGATAGCTGAGATAGCTCTCCAGAAGTTGGGCTGAAAAATCCTCCCACTCCTTGAGAAGCGGAATCAGCGCCTCCATTACTCCGCCCTGAGCATGTCGGCGGATCAGTTCAAGCGCAGACGGCTCGGAGCCTGCCTTGCTGTCCAGCTTTAACATCGTCGACTCGCGTCTTGAGAATGCCGTGTAGATCACGGGGACATACCCGATCACAAGCGCGAGGAACCCAAAGCCGAGACCTGCCTCAAGAATGGCAAGGCCACGCCCGACACCGTAAAGCGGCACCACATCGCCATAGCCTAGGGTGAGAAAAGTGACTCCGCTGAAGTAAAAGTAGCTGCCGAAGCTCCCGGTCTCAAGTGAATTGACCAGGGGAGTCATCAGGCCCCAATGGATCAGGGTGAAACCCAGAATCATTAGGACTGCCCATGCAGAGATAAGGAGCAGGAAGTTAATGGGCGCAAACGCCACTAAGAGCGCTTGGCGGAAAAGGAATCTTTTGGGCAGCCGCCCCATCGCCGTGTAGGCAACAGAGCTGAAGTAGTAGAAGATGGTGCGTAGGCGAATCGCCCGCTGGACCGTGCGCGGCAGCACAACCGACTCAAAAGCGTCGACAAGCGCGAGGATGACGCAAAACGCACCAAGGATGACGGCAGGAACGCTCATAGAGGAATGACCGCTATGAGCGTAGCACCTGCCGAGCGCGGTTTAGGCCTCAGGGATGGATTGAGTTTCAACCGTCTTCACTGGAACGCGGAACGCCTTGGGCTTCTCTTCCTCTACGCGAGGAAGTGTGATGCTGACGATTCCGTTCTTGAACTCAGCGGAGACCGCTTCGACGTTCAAGTTTTCTGGCAGCCGCACCGATCGCGAGAAAGCGCCGTAGCTGACTTCTCGGCGATAGACCTTGTCCTCCTTGGACTCGGCCTCGTTCTGAGTCTCTCCGCGGATGGTGAGCACATTGTTCTCGATCTGGATCTCAAGGTCGCTAGGCTCAATGCCGGGGACAGCGGCTCGAATGACGAGATTTCCTTCGCGCTCCAGAACGTCGATGGGCAGAGTGCTGGTCGCCGGGCTCACGTTTCGAGTCTGCGCTCCAAACAGCTGCTCAAAGATCTCTTCGAAGGTTCGGGCTTCCGATGTTGGGTTCATGTTGACAAGTGTTCTAATCATTCTAATCCTCTTGATGTCGGGTCTATGGATACCCTCACAGATATATAACGTGAGTGCTTCATTATCAAGTTGCATAAATCACGAAGAATTTTCGATTTTTTCGTGAAATGGCTCGAACTTGGGCTCGCGATCAGGTGAGAGAGCGCCTTCTGATGTGTCCCGTAAAACCGGTACCCACTAACAGCGACTTGAGCGGTGTCGGGCTGACCCACAAACTAAGACATCAATCGGTCGAGTGAGGCCGCCGCGGAATGACCTCTCCCTTTTCGCAGGCTTCACTAGGCCGATTCTTTTTGTGTTTTTAGGCAGGAATACTAGAGCGGCTGGCGAACCCTGAGGGAACCATGTCCACTCAAAGCGAAATCGTTGCGCTGTACCCGTACAAGCCGCTGGCGGGTCAAAAAGCCCTCGTCACGGGAGCGAATTCCGGAATTGGCGAAGCCGTCGCCCGGCATCTTGCCGCCGCCGGAGCCGCCGTTGCCATCAACTACGTAGTGCACCCTGAAGTTGCCCAGGCGATTGCAGACGACATCATCGCGTCTGGCGGCGAGGCGATGATCACCGCCGCAAACGTTGGCAGTGAACCAGAAGTCCTAGCCATGTTTGGCGAGGTGCTCACTAAATTTGGGACGTTGGACATCCTCGTCAACAACGCTGGGCTTCAGCGAGACGCCCCATTGACGGAGATGACCATCGAGCAATGGAACACCGTTATCAGCGTCAATCTCACCGGAGAGTTTCTCTGCTCCCGAGAAGCCGTTCGTGAATTCCTGCGCCGTGGCCCCACGCCCCATTCAAGCGCGCTAGGAAAAATCATCCACATGAGCAGCGTGCATGAGGTGATCCCCTGGGCAGGGCACGTGAACTACGCGGCTTCCAAGGGCGGCGTCAATATGCTCATGAAGTCAATCGCACAGGAAGTCGGCAAGCACAAGATTCGTGTGAACTCCATCGCCCCTGGTGCCATCAAGACTCCGATCAACGTTGGTGCATGGTCCACCCCCGAGGCAGAAGCCAAACTTCTCGAATTAATTCCCTACGATCGCGTGGGCATTGCCGATGACATTGGAAAGGCTGCCGTCTGGCTATCTTCCGATGCCAGCGACTATATCACGGGCACATCGCTGTTCGTAGATGGTGGTATGACCCTTTACGAAGGCTTCGCTACGAACGGTTGAGCGCGATATGACAGAAAAGGACCGTCTGATTGAAAACCAGGCCACTGGCTCCAAGTGGCACCGCTGGGGGCCGTACCTCAGCGAGAGGCAATGGGGAACCGTTCGGGAGGATTACTCTCCGGACGGCACCGCTTGGGACTACTTCACCCACGATCAGGCCCGGTCCCGTGCGTATCGATGGGGCGAAGACGGCATCCTCGGAATCTCAGACCGTCACGGGCTTCTGAACTTTGCAATCGCCCTCTGGAACGGCCAAGACCCAATCCTCAAGGAGCGGCTTTTTGGGCTCACCAACAGCCAGGGCAACCATGGCGAAGACGTCAAGGAGTGCTACTGGTTTCTTGAGAGCACCCCTACGCATTCCTACATGAAGGCGCTGTACAAATATCCACAGCGTGCCTTCCCCTATCAGGAACTCATCGACCGTAATCGGGATGCAGGGCGACAGGCGCAGGAAGTTGAGCTGTACGACACCGGCGTGTTCGATGAAAATCGCTACTTTGACGTCGAAGTCGAATACGCAAAGACGATGCCGGATGAGATCCTCGGCCGATTCACGATCCACAACCGAGGTCCCGAAGACGCCCCCATTTGGTTTCTGCCTACCCTATGGTTTCGAAATAACTGGACTTGGCAGGACAGCTACATGCGTCCGGGAATATCCAAGCTTGGCCCGGACTCGGTCCATATCTCCCATCAGCGGTACGACGATATGTGGCTCGTTGTGGACAAGGGTGGGGAACTCGTCTTCACGGAAAATGAATCCAACCTTGAGCATCTGTTTGGAGCCGCCAATCCTTCCCCCTACGTGAAGGATGCCTTCCATCGATATGTGGTTGAAGGCGAGCTGGGCGCGGTGAACCCTGCGAGTGCAGGAACAAAGATGGCGGCTATCTATAAGGCTGTAGTGCCTGCGGGCAGCTCTGTAACGTTCCGCATGATGCTGTCCGATACGCGGAAGACGATGCCAAGCGACTTCGACGAATCGTTTGCTGACCGTATCGCTGAGTCCGACGCGTTCTACTGTGGTCTCGCCTCTGGTCTTGACCACGAAGTGCAGCGCGTTCAGCGACAGGCGTTCGCCGGGATGCTGTGGAGCAAACAGTTCTTTCATTACGATGTATCCCGTTGGCTATCCGGAGACCCTGGGCAACCACCTCCTCCCGCTTCAAGGTCACGAAACTGTTCCTGGACGCACGTTCACTCCGCAGAGGTGATGTCGATGCCGGACACTTGGGAATATCCGTGGTTTGCATCTTGGGATCTCGCCTTTCACACCATCCCATTTGCGCTCATTGATCCCAAATTTGCCAAGAGCCAGCTTTTGCTCCTGCTTCGAGAGTGGTTCCAGCATCCAAACGGTCAGATCCCCGCTTACGAATGGGCGTTTAGCGATGTGAATCCGCCCGTGCACGCATGGGCAGCCTGGCGTGTATACAGCATCGAGCGCAGACAGACTGGGGTTGGTGACATCCAATTTCTCAAGCGGGTTTTCCATAAGCTGCTTCTTAACTTCACCTGGTGGGTCAACCGAAAGGATGAGTTTGGGAACAACGTCTTCGAAGGCGGCTTCTTGGGCTTGGACAACGTCGGGGTGTTCGACCGAAACCGAACCTTGCCCGACGGGTACTCACTGGAGCAGTCCGACGGCACGAGTTGGATGGCAATGTTCTGCCTGAACATGCTTGAGATTTCTCTCGAGCTCGCCGATCACGATTCAGCGTATGAGGATGTTGCCTCTAAGTTCTTTGAGCATTTCATGTACATATCCAGCGCGATGAACGTGCGCGGGAATGACGGTGTTGAACTCTGGGATGAGCAGGACGGCCTATTCTACGACGTTCTTAGGCACCGCAATGGGGACTGTGAGCGACTAAAGGTTCGCTCCGTAGTGGGTCTCATCTCTCTGTTTGCTGTCACCGTCCTGGAACCTTCCGTCGTTGAGAAATTCCCCGGGTTCCGAAAGCGGATGCAGTGGTTCCTGGAAAATCGTCCGGACCTAACGTCGAACGTTGCCAGCATGCAGGCGCCTGGTCAGTCCGAGCGGCTGCTGTTGTCGGTGGTTACGCGAGATCGCCTGGAAAGGGTTCTGGAGAAGTTCCTGCACCCAGACGAATTCCTCTCAGACCACGGATTAAGAAGTGTCTCCAAGCATCACCAGGCAAACCCGTACTCGATCACTCTCGGAGGCGAGGTCTTCACCATCGACTACGAACCGGGCGAATCCACCAACGGGCAGTTTGGTGGAAACTCCAATTGGCGTGGACCTATCTGGTTCCCCTTAAATTACTTGATGATTGAGGCGCTGCAAAAGTACGACTACTACTACGGATCACAGCTCACCTCAAATATGCCGTCACCGGAAGGTCCGCCAGTGAGCTTGGGAGTCGTGGCCGCAGACCTGGAGCGTCGACTGCTCTCGATCTTCCTTCCCGATGAGGCGGGCAATCGCCCCTTCAACGGAGGCATCGAAAAGTTCAACCAAGACCCCTACTGGAAGGACCTGATCAGCTTCAATGAGTATTTCCACGGCGATACCGGGCGCGGACTGGGTGCCACCCATCAAACCGGGTGGACGGGCGTCATCGCCAAGATCATCCAGCAGCTCTACATCACCAACGTGTAGAAGTTCACAGCGGCTGTTCAACGACGGACAGCCGAATTCCTCGACGCTGGACCTCAGTGCAGAACTCTTCACCAGTAAGGGCCGATTCATAGGGCAGACAGCCAGGCGAGAACCTTCCCTCCGCAATCGCTGCTGCGTGAATGGCTATCGAGAATCCTGTCGTGCGCTCCATGGCGGTAAAGCCAGTGCTTTCGCATTGCTTGTCTAAGATATCAGCCTGAATCTTTACCTTTTCCGCTCCTTTCCAGCCGACGCCTACGCCGCGAACAACACACTGATCGGTATCCTTGATCTTGCCTAGGTGCTCTCCGAAAACTTTGCAGAATAGATCTCGCGGCTTTACCGCGACGCCCTTTACATCTACCGGCTCCTCACCCCACAGACCGAAATCGCGGAACATGCGCATCCGGTCGCAATGCCCCGGCCACCGAATCGTCTTGTACTGGTAGCTCTGCACCCTGCCCTTCAAATTGTAGGGCGCAGTGCTTGTTCCCCCGGAAGTGTTGAACGCCTCCATCCTTCCAAGGCCCTGGATATCCAGCTCCTCAATTTCAGCAAGGGTATCCAACTCGACGATTTCGCCGTCCCTTAGGGCGATGGCCTTGTACATGTACTCCGTTACGAGCCCCTCAATATTGAAAGTGAGCTTGTAGTTGAATGGGGGAATTGGGTGCTGAGGCAGGACGCCACAGTAAAGGTTCACCGATTCAGCAACGTCTAGGCGCTCAATCAGCATGAGGCCGATACTGTTCACCAGTCCTGGGGCGAGTCCTGTATCGGGAATAAGGGTGACACCCGCCCTTTCTGCGCATCCGTTAAGGGACAGAGTCTCCAGCGTGATCTCGGTGTTGCCGCCGAGGTCACACATGCTGGTGTGGGTATCGATCGCGACTCGCGCGATTCGAGGGTGCATCCAATACGGAACGCAGCTCAGCAGTACCGAGACGGGTTGAAGGAACTCTCCAAGGCTCCCGGGGTCGAGCGCATTAACTTCCCTGGGCTCACAAATGGTGCGTCCCACGAGGTCGTTCACCCTGCGGGCACTTCGCTGTGCCTGTTCAATACTCGCATCTGCGAGCAGAATCTGATCGGGATTGGCAAACATCGCCAAATCGAATGCCGCTGCGGTGCCCTGCATGCCGGCACCAAGCACACCAAATACTTTTCTCATACTCCTCCGAACGACTTTGTCCTGCGGGATGTGCGCTGAAAGAACTCACAGCGCCTTTACTAGAAGAGACGCGCTACAACGCGGTCTAGATCCGAAACTAGGATCGGCTTGGGTATGTATTCATCAAACCCCTGGTCGGAGCAGCGCTTACGCTCCTCGCTAGATACGCTGGCGGTGACCGCAACCACCGGCATACGCTTCTGCTCGCCGTCCTCAGATTTCCTGAGTGCGGTGACGACGTCGTAGCCGGATGCATCCGGCATGTGAAGGTCCAAGAAGGCTCCATCGAACGGCTCTTTGGCAAGAACTTCGATCGCTTCCTTTCCGTTGCTCACAGTCACACACTCAAATCCACGCTCTTCCAGCCATGCGGATAGGATCATCGCATTGACCTCAACGTCTTCCGCAATAAGCACTCGGGCACCCGTCTTGTGACTGTATGCCATGACGTGAGGGGCTGGTTCAACCTCAGTATGGTGGTCGGACAGATCAAACGGGATGCGCGCGGTGAAGGTGCTGCCCTTACCCAGGGCGGATTCCAGCACAAGAGATCCTCCCATTAGTTCGACCATCGTCTTGGCGATCGCAAGGCCGAGACCGGTGCCGCCATGCCGACGGGTGATCGACGAATCGACCTGAACAAAACGGTCGAAGATCCTCTCCCGCATCTCATCGGGGACTCCAATGCCGGTGTCGCGAACTCGAATGATCGCATGGACAGCATCGGCTTCGTTTTTCTCAACTTCAAGCACGACACTAATCGCACCCGTGTCTGTGAACTTGATCGCGTTCCCAAGCAGGTTACTCACAATTTGGCGAAGCCGGAAAGGGTCGCCCAGGACAGCTACTCGAGCCTCAGGTGCAATCGCCATCGTGAAGGCTAAGCCCTTGTGTTTGGCCGAGAGTTCGAAGAGGTCATACACCGTCTGTACGCTCTCATTCAATTGAAATGAGGTGTGTTCAAGGGTGATCTTTCCAGATTCGATTTTCGAGAAATCTAGGATGTCATTGAGGATCTGAAGAAGGGATTCTCCGGAGCGGACCAAAATCGTCGCCAGCGTCTTCTGACGCTCATCATGCGCAGATGCTGCCAACAGCTGCGCCGTTCCCAGCATTCCGTTCATCGGTGTTCGCAGTTCGTGGGACATGTTCTGCAGAAACTCCGTTTGAGCCTTGCGTGCCATTTGGGCCTCAATCGCCAGCAGCTGACTGCGCTCCAGGGCGGCTTCAAGTTCACGCTGAGCACCGATCGTCTCCGTAATATCTCTCCCAACCAGGAATAGTCGGCTTCGCGCTTCGTTGGTGATCAGACCCCAGGAAATCGTTCGCCCTTCACATGCAGGTGCCTTGAGGGCAGAACTGAAATTGGCCTGTCCACCATGTTTAAGCGTATTGGCGATCTCCACCTGTAAACGTTCAGCGTCGACCTGAGGAAGGAATTCGCTAAGCGTATGTCCTTCCACCTCCATAGCTTCTAAGCCCAAAAGCTTATAAAACGCCTGGTTTGCCTGGGAGATGACGCCGCGTTCATCCAGGAACAGCATGCTGTCCAGAGAAAGCCTAAACAGTTGGTTTCGGTCATCCTCAGCTGCCCTGCGAGTGGTGAGGTCAACGATTGCGCCCACCATGCGGATGGGCTTGTCGTTCTCGTCTGCATGAAGAATTCCGCGATCCAGGACCAAGACGTAACTTCCGTCAGCTTTTTTGAACCGGTATTCCGCCGTCCAGTAGCGCCTTCGCTCTTTGACCGCTTCTTGAATGGACCAGGCGGCGATCGCGTAGTCGTCTGGATGGATTTTATCGGACCACCAACTGATGGGATGTACTAAGTCGTCCCTGGTGTAGCCGTACTGGGTGATGAGTGCCTCATTGAGATGCACCCGATTTGTACGAAGATCCCAATCCCACAGCAGGTCATTCGCCGCTTCGGTAAGCACCTGATAGCGCTGAAGCAGTTCCATCTGCTCGCGTTCAAGACGAACTTCCTGACTGACATCAATCACCATCGTCAAGGTGACTGCCTTGCCGTCTAGCTCGAAGTTGAACTCGCTTCGCCGAATGAACAGCAACTCACCCGACTTCGTGAGGTGCTTCCAAACACGCGAACCAAGTTGCTTGCGGCGCTTAAAGGGTTCATGCTCCTCAAGTGGGCGGAGCTGAAGCACGTTAAGCTTTAAAAACTCCCTTCGTGTATAGCCGTACTTCTTGCAGGCCGCTTTGTTGACATCCAGCACCTGCAGGGTCTTGTCATCAAACACCCACATCGGGTTGTCAGCGTCTCGAAAGAACGAATCCGGCAGAGTTAAGGTCATGGGGCGACTTATTGAAGTGGTTTGGCTGGCGGACTGTCAGGCACACCTTTCCACCCCGATGAACTCATCGGACCTTTAAAACAGATGCCCCAATTAGGATTATAGGGGCATATTCCTAGAACTTGCTGCCAGTTATTCCGACCCCATGCGCAGAACTGGCCAAGAATGCTTCCTGGCTGAATTACTTGGGATCAAGCAGGATGTTCTTGAACGTTACAATGCGGCTGCCGCTCGCCGAGATATTGAGACCCGAGAGCTTGGATGGGTTAATTGTCGACGAATACTCCTGCGTAGCTGTTCCAGCTCCGCTGAGCGAATAGACCTGCGCATCAAACCCACCGGAAATCGGCTGGTACATATTGGTGCCAGATACCTTGGGATGTATCGGTGCCCCACCCGCATCCACGCGACTCACCTGCATGCCATGGTCGTCAACGCCGTACAGGTACATGTTCGGGATCTTGCCAGCAACCGAGCCCGTTACCGTGACGGTTATCGTCCAAGTCTTCTGAGAGACGTTGGGATTGGCCCCCCAATTCTGCTTTCGATCTGGCCCTCGCTTAATCCCCGTGACTTTGACCTTCAAGGGACCCACGGAAATCTCTGCGCCCTCCTTAACGGGTAGCAGCCCGGAACCCATCCGCACCGAGATATCAAACCCAACGGAGGTCTGAGTTTGGCTAGGGTCGGTATCGATCTCGTACCAAGTGAGGACCGGTTCTCGGTTTGCGCCATAGTTGGGAAGCTGACCGGCTGAGTTCATATTCTGATTGCCCTCGCCCTTCACGCTGGAGATCGTAACGTCGCCTCCATAGTTGCGCGAAGGTTCTCGGAACGCGATCATTCGATTCTTCCGGCCGAATTTCATCCGAATCTCAGTCGAGGATTGAACGATGTAATACGCCTTAACTTTCTCCGAAAGGTCCGCATCCAGCTTGCCCTCGGGATCCCAGCAGGACACTGTGTCTTGGCCGATCGTGCAGGCGCCCATGAGGTCGATGCGCCCTAAGTCTGCAGATTCATAGCTCCGTTCAACTGTCACCGGCGCAAGCGGATCAATCTGGTGAGCGGCGAACCCCATAAGGGAAAGACAGGCGGCAGCAGGAGCCCCCGCATGGATGAATTTGTTGCCTCGAATGTTCATGATGTCTTGCTCCCGCTTTCGGGCCCGGCGTCTAGTGGGATGTTCTGAAATTCCACTGACCGATCCGTACTGAACGTGATCCGGTAGTGATGAACTGCGCTTGGGTTCACTTGTGTTTGCCAGGCTCGCGTGCCCGTTTGGGGATCGAATACCCCTGGGTCAGTTTGGTAAATGAAGCGTCTGCCGCCAAAGTTAGGCGGGATCGGTGTACCGGGCTTGTAAACAATTTGAGGGCGAGGCATGCCGTTCAGATCGACTTCATTGATTGGCTGGCCCTTTGCATTGATTGACTCAACGTGCATATGGACTCGAGAGCGAAGGCTGTCTCCCTCCAACTTAAAAAGCACAACCCAACCGCGACCGCCCTGATACCACCGGACATCTTGCGGCTTCAGCAAAAGCGTGCGCGTAATACTGACTTTCTTGTCCGCATCCGATGCTTCCGTGACCGAATTTGGTGGAAGTTCAACCGTTCCACGTAAGGGAATCGAAAGTGACACATGAATTGCTGACTTAGTGGAATTGCGCGGGGCATGAAAGTTGAACAGCTCAAGTTTCGTGCTTGAGTTCCCATCGTATCCATAAGTCAGCTGGTTGAGCTGGTTGCCGTCCGTGTCGTAGAACCCCGAAATGCTTGCCCGAAAAAGTCCTGGCTTGTTGATGGGGAGCTTAAAGACCAATATCCGGTTCTTCCTGCGAAATTGAAACGGAATGACCGCTGGTCCATTCCGACGGATCGTCGAGTTGACATCAATCTCGCTCAGAACCTCCTTCTCTAGCTCAGCGCTGGGCTTGGCATTCAACCCCCAGCATTTGAGCGAGGGTTTCAGCGGGTCGCAAACACCGACCAGCCGTATCTCTCCAGTGTCAGTTGAGAAATACGAGTCAGTTACCGTGTCGTCTGCAACGAATGATTGCCGAAAGACTTGGCCTGCCCCAGCGACCACTGCTGACAGCAAAATGGCCCCTGTAAGAATCACTTCTCTGTGTCTCACTGTAACCCATCAGACGATTAAGGCGATTTTCAGGTTCGGTTAATTTGCATTAACCGAACCTGATGGCTTTCGGACTATTTCGGATCCAGCAGAATGTTCTGGAAAGTCACCTGTCTTGTGCCGCCAAGCGACAGCACGATGGCGTGAGCCTTACTAGGATCTACCGGCACCGAGAGTTCCTGTTTGGCGGTGTTGGCACCGGAGGCCAGAAACACATTTCCATCGAATCCGCCCATCATCATCGGAGGAGTGAAGAATGGACCTTTGGGGCGTGGAGTCGGCACTCCGCTTGCCGAAACGGACCACACTGCCTGACCATCTGAACCGATCACCGAACCGTTCACGGTTGGATACTTGCCGCCAATCGTTCCATCCAACGTAACCGTCACCGTCCAAGTCTTCTGTCCTTTCGCTGGGTTGGGTCCCCAGTTCTGCTTGCGATCAGGTCCCGGCTTAATACTTTCGATCTTCACCTTGATGGGGCCCAGAGTCGCTTGAGATCCCGCCTTTACTGGGACGGTCGCGCTGCCAAACTGAACATTGACTTCAAATACGACTGAGGTTTTTTCTTGGGTTGGCTCCGAGTCAGTCAGGTACCACGTGGTGGCATCTCCGTTGCCGTAGCCTCCCATCCCAATAGTGCCGAATTGATTCATGTACTGCCCACCCAGCGTCTTGGCCTGACCAAGGTAGGCGCCGTTGGGGTTCCCCCGTGGGGGCTCTTTGAACACAATCAGTCGGTTCTTGCGTCCGAACTTCAAACGGAGTTCGTTCCCGCCTTGCACGATGTAGTACGCTTGCACCTTCTCTGAAAGGTTAGGGGCTGGCTTGCCATCTGGATCCCAACAAGAAATGTTGTCGGGAGTAATCGTGCAGGCGCCCGCAAGTTCTAATTTGCCAAGGTCGGCAGATTCATAGGTACGGTCGACAACAGCGGATGCGAAGGGGTCTTCGGTTCGAGCAACAAACCCCACCAGAAACATGCCGGTCGCGAGAGGAGCGGCAATCTTCGTCAATGTGCTCAGTGATGTGTTCATCGTCTGCTCCTTGTTAGCGAATGGGGTCGAGGGGAACCTTAGTGAAGCGAATCGTTCGATCCACTAGGACAGTGACGTTGTAGCCGGATACTTCCTTGGGATTCACATTGGTCTGCAGTCGCCAGCCGTGAAGGGAATCTTCAAAGTTGCTGTTCACTGTCGTAAACACAAACCTTGGCCCGGTGGGATCAAAGGGATATTGAGGCATTGTGAGGGGCTTAGCCGGTTTCATCGGTCTTCCGGAAGCGTCAACGCTTGCTACCAAAGCCCCCTTTTTGTCGACTGCGTTTAGCTGAACGTGGACTCGTTCCATCGATCCCGGACTGACGGACTTAATTGGCGCCCACCAATTCGGCCCAGGCTGAAACATCGGAAGGGTTCCAGGCTGAACTTCGAGAGGCTCTCCCATTGCGATTGTGTACGAGCCCACCGCGGCAGTGGCACCGGTTTTGGCTTCCAAGAACGCACTACCACTTACTGGAACAGCGAACTGAGCGAACAATATCGTGGTGGTTTCGGCTCGATCTGTGTGAATGGGCACCAGTTCAATGCGATGTTCGAGCCTTGGTTCCCAGTAGAAGCTAATCGGGTTGGGATGGTATCCATCCTTCGTATCAATTCCTGAGAAGATGCCTGCCGGCTTGGTGCCTGTCGGATTTGGGACATCAAAGACGGCGATGCGGTTCTTCTCTCTATAGACCATCGGGATCTCAGCCTGTCCGATTCCATTGTGGGTGGCGGCAGTCTTGAGCTTTTCCAGAACCTGCTTATTGAGTTCTGCACTGAGGTGTCCGTTCGTGTCCCAGCACTCTACTTCTGGCTTCAGCAGGTCACAGACGCCCAGTAATTTAACTTCTCCTGTCTCAACAGAGAAGTAAGAATCCGTGACGGTAGCGTCAATCACGTTGACTTGCCGGCGCATCTGGGCCAGCGAGGCGACCGCTCCAGTGAGGAGAATTGCCCCAATCGGAATCACAGCTGTGTGTCTCACCTTAAGAAAGCAGACGAAGATTTCTGTTTACAAGTTCGATTTATTTGCATCACGCCTGTCGGGCATCGATTGTTGGATAATTCACCTCATGCTTTCTTTGCTCATTGCCAAAGCTCTTGCGTTCGAGGGGGTCATCAAGCTGGATGTTGATGCTCGGATGGCCGGCCGCAGCTTCATCCACTCGCACATTTCGATCCCTGCTGCTCCCGGTCAGTTCACCGTGGTGTATCCGAAGTGGATTCCGGGAGAGCACAGCCCGACCGGGCCAATCAATGATTTGGTCGGACTCCACTTCCATGCAGGCGGAAAGGAGATTCCATGGCAACGGGACGACGTTGAGATGTTTGCGTTCCATCTCAACGTTCCGGAAGGAGTGCATGAGGTCGTTGCCGACTTTGACCTCGCCTTTAAGGGGAATACGATTGGTAGTCCCAACTTCTGTCGAATCAAATGGAACCGCCTCGTGCTGTATCCCCAGGGCGTCACCAGCGATTCTGTTCAGGTTAAGCCTTCGCTAACATTGCCCAACGGCTGGCACTGTGCCACCGCCCTCAAAAGAGAACCAAGCAGAGATGGCCACGTCTTGTTCGATCCCGTCACCCTCACTCGTCTGGTGGACTCGCCTGCCCTCATCGGAAGATATACCAAGCACATCCAGGTTGGGGATCAGGAAGCGATTGAGCTGTTTGGAGATTCTCAGAAGCCTCTTGAAGCAAAGCCTGAATCCGTGGCCAAGTTCAAAAATTTGATCAGCGAAGCTCAAGCCCTATTTGGGGCTCATCACTACGATTCCTATCGATTCCTCCTCACCTTAAGCGGTCATGGCGGAGACGACGGACTGGAACATCACGAAACCAGCGAGGACGGCACCGCGGAGGACTCCCTTTCAGACGAACTCGATGGTCGCTATCTTGGCTATCTCCTCTCACACGAGTACACCCACTCCTGGAATGGCAAATACCGCCGGCCCGCCGATCTTGCCACTGCTAACTTCCAAGATCCGATGCACGGAGATCTGCTTTGGGTTTACGAAGGCATGACTGAATTCATCGGAACAACTCTGAATCCGCGCAGCGGTCTGTGGTCTCAGGAGAACTATCGAGACGCCCTCGCGGAGATTGCGGCGGTGATGGAATACACGCAGGGGCGCTCATGGCGTCCGCTGGTGGATACCGCACGCAGCGTCCAGCTGCTGTTCGGAGGAGGTCCCGCCTGGTCGTCTGCTCGGCGAAGCGCGGACTACTATTACGAAATGGTGCTGGTGTGGCTCGAGGCAGACGTCAAGATCACCCAGCTTACGGGCGGGAACAAGAGTCTCGATGATTTCTGCAAGCTATTCCACGGCGGTACCTCGACCGGCCCTCAGCTCAAGACGTACACGTTTGATGACGTTGTCTCCGGACTCAACGCGATTGCTCCGTATGACTGGGCAGGCTTCCTTCATGAGCGCGTCTACAGCGTGCAGCCCCATTCGCCAATCAAGGGGATCACAGAGTCGGGCTGGAAGTTGATCTACAGCGATAAGCCGAACGACACCGCAAAGCAGTACGAGGGCAACAAAGGTGCCTCCTTCCTCTTCTCAATTGGAATGAGCACGGATGAGGATGGCAGCATTCGCGACGTGCTCCCCGGCTCCGCTTCAGCCAAAGCTGGCCTCAGTCCAGCCATGAAGCTGATCTCGGTAGACGGGTACAAGTACACCGCAGATAGGCTGAAGGAAGCGATTGCCTCAGGCAAAATCAACCTGCTCGTGGATACCGGGGATGAAGGCTATCACGCGATCACCGTCAAGTATTCGCAGGGCCTCCGCTACCCGCACCTTGAGCGTGATTCGACCAAACCAGACCTCCTTACCCCCATCGCCTCCCCTCACGCCAAGTAAAAGAAAGCGACCCTATTGCCGTATGGCAATAGGGTCGTTTTTCGATTCCTGACAGGAACCTGATTAAGAGCCGATACCCGCCAGGTACTCCTCACCCATGATCTCTTTAACGATCTTGTTCTGGTTGATGGCGTACTTGCGAGGACGCGGTGCCATGTATCGGCAGTCGACGTCTTCGAATTCAAACGTGGGACCCGTTGGCGTGTAGGTTGCCATGGTGGTCTTCAGCCACTTATTATCGTCTCGATCCGGCGTATCCATCTTGAAGTGGGCGCCTCGGCTTTCATCTCGGACGATCGCTCCGCCCAGGATGGCCTTGGACTGCTCAATCATGTGAATCACGGCTCGGGTGAACGGCACCGCCTGGTTGCTCCAGCCGCTGTCGTCTACCAGGTTGCACTGTCGAATTCTCGTGGAGAGTTCATCCAGCTTGTCCTTCGCGGTGAGGAGGTCTCGCTGCACTCGCCAGATGCCGCAGTTGTTCCACATCACGTCTCCGAGTTCGGAGGCGAGGCGATATGGGTTCTCGGTTCCGTTGCTCTGCTTGAGCAGGGAGTATTCCTTGAACTTCTCGGCCTTAGCTTCGGCAAGCATCATGTTGGAAACGCTGTCGCTACCGGCTGCCATCGACTTCATATAGGCCTGAACGCCCTCAGCCGCAATCTCTCCGCCCACCAGGCAGCTTAAGAGGGCGTTGGCACCCAGCCGGTTTGCACCGTGATACTGGTAGTCGCACTCGCCGGCAGCGTATAGGCCAGGAACGTTGGTCATCTGGTTTCGGTGAGCACCGGTATTCCAGCTTCCATCGCTGTTCAGTTCGTAGTCAACCCAAAGGCCGCCCATCGTGTAGTGGACCGCGGGATAAATGCGCATCGGCGTATCAATCGGGTCCTCTCGCATGAACTTCTCGTAAATTTCGAGAACGCCTTCGAGCTTGTCATTGATCTGCTCGCGGGTGTAGGGTCCGCCTCGGCTCTGCGACAGCTGGGTGATGTCCAGGTAAACCTGTTTGCTGCCCTTGATGCCCTTGCCCATTCGGCAGACGCAGTAGATGATAAAGCTGACGATGTCGCGGCTGAGCAGGTTCTTGTAGACCGGGTCCAGCTCTTCGCAGACGTACCATCGATCCGCTTCAGGGATGCTGACTGCAGGACGTGCATCCATCGGGTCTCGAGGAACCCAAATTCTTCCACCTTCGCCTCGAACGGACTCGGAGATGAGTCGGCACTTGTCCTCACCAGGAATGGCGGTTGGGTGAATCTGAACCATCTCCGGATTGCCGTACTTCACACCTTGCTGATAGCAGATGCTTACTGGGCTTCCCGTATTGATGATGGAGTTGGTGGAAAGGCCGAAGATGAGTCCATTGCCACCGGTGCAGATAACGGTTGCGTCGCTGGCGAAGGATTCGATCTCCATCGTTCGAAGGTTTTGGGCGGTAATGCCACGGCAGGCACCCGCTTCATCCTTGATGACGCCAAGGAACTCCCAGCCTTCGTACTTCTCAACCATTCCGCTGGTCTCCCAGCGTCGGACCTGTTCGTCCAAGGCGTATAGAAGCTGCTGGCCCGTAGTGGCTCCAGCATAGGCGGTTCGGTGCTTGAGCGTGCCGCCAAATCGGCGGAAGGAGAGTAGACCTTCGCTGGTTCGGTTGAACGGAACACCCATTCGGTCCAGCAGATAAATGATTGCGGGAGCTCTCTCCGCCATTCGCATTACTGGCGGCTGGTGATTGAGAAAGTCTCCGCCCGTAATCGTATCTTCAAAGTGAAGGTAGGGAGAGTCTCCCTCTCCGCGAAGGTTTACCGCACCATTGATGCCGCCCTGGGCGCACACAGAGTGTGACCGTTTTACCGGAACCAAGCTGAAGAGCTTAACCTTATTGCCCGCTTCCGCGAGCTTCATGGTGGTCATGAGGCCGGCTAAACCCCCTCCCACAACGACGACAGTGCGTTGAGATGCCATTGCTTAACCTATTCTACGCGGCAGAGCCCTTCCGGTGCCGTCACTGCCGGCCCCATTTGAATGACTTCAGGCTTTCCGCCAGTTCTTGATCGTACCGGTCCATCGTATTCGTCGTAGCGGTAAGTGTGAAAAGCACCACGATCTTGTTCTTTTTCACAATAAATTGCCGTTGACTTACCTGGATTCCGTTGTGGATTTGCGTAATCAGCCACGTGTACGCCTCGGAGTCGGGAATCGTGTAGGTTTCCTGTTCCTTCACCGTCGCGTTGTTGGCATTCACAGCTTTGCCTATCGCTACCTGAGCGATCTTTTGGGGGGAGTCATACGGGTTGACCCCCGCTTTCACCTGGAGATTTGCCGTAAAGTTCTGGTCCTTGTCGGCGAGAAATACGGTTGCCCCGTTCTTATCCTTATCCTGTTGCTTGAAATCTGCGGGCGGACCATAGGTCCAGTCCGTTTCATTCTTCGGGGCGGAATCCCCACACCCGAGCAGTGAACCAATGATAAGGAAGAGTGCGGCTACAAGAACCAGAAGCTGTTTAAACATGGTCGTCTCAATATTCCAGGGTTGCCCCAAGAACATCACCTGCGCCAGTCTATTACTTTTCTCGCTTTAGATAGGCGTAGGCGTTATGGTCGTGAATCGATTCGTGATTCTCGACTTCAATCTCATACGAACCCACGTTCGGATGGGTGTCAAATGCCAGTGCCACTTCTCGAACCATGTCCTCCACGAACCGAGGGTTCTGGTAGGCGTGCTCAGTTACGTATTTCTCGTCGGGTCTCTTGAGAACCGGATAAAGCTGAGCACTGCCCGCCGCCTCGATCATATCGATGACATCTTCCAGCCACAGCATTCCCACGGTATTGATTCGAGCCGTCACGTAGCCGCGCTGGTTGTGCGCGCCGAACTTGGAAATCTCCTTGGAGCAAGGGCACAGGGTGGTGACCGGTACGCAGAGGAAAATCTGAAACTCGTCGATTTCGCCGCCAGCCGCGATGAAGCCACATTCGTAGCCCATCATGCCGACCTTTCCCGTTACCGGGGCTGCCTTTTCTCGGAAGAGGGTAAATCGAACTTCTAGGTGCGCCGTCTGAGCGCTGAGCTTGTCCCGCAGCTTGCTTAGGATGACGGGGATGGTTTCGCGACCAATCTCATGATTGTATTCGCCCAGCACTTCAAGGAACCGACTCATATGAGTGCCCTTAAACTCGCGAGGCAGGTCGACCGTTAGGCTGAAGTTGCCAACTGTC
This sequence comes from uncultured Armatimonadota bacterium, assembly GCA_903927025.1. GTDB lineage: Bacteria > Armatimonadota > Fimbriimonadia > Fimbriimonadales > Fimbriimonadaceae > Fimbriimonas. Next base: position 50,152 of record CAIYLG010000047.1, on the reverse strand, counting down.
TGTTGGACGCCATTATCTCGCTCCAGCACCTTGATTGGGTACTTCACATTGCGCACGCCAACCTTGTCGATAGGGATGTTGCGCACGTCCTGCGAACTCTGGATATCAACCAGGGGCGTTCCTTCGCTTTCGGGCATCACCATTTCAACATCAGCTCTCTTGACCACCATTACCCTCATCTCTACGACGCCTCTGAAATAAGTCTCTCAAAAGCTAATCCTCAAACGGCGCAATACCGGTAAATGCCGCTTCTAGGAGTTCCATTGTGTGCAGCACGGAAACCTTTCTGCCGTGCTCCCGCGCAGCCTGGGCAATCCACGCATGGCATCCAGGGTTCCCGGTCGCCACGATGGCAGCCTCTGTCGCGGCAATGTTCGCGTATTTGCGCTCAAGCAGACTCCTCGCCATTTTGGGTTGAAGCACGTTGTAGATTCCCGCGCTTCCGCAGCACATGTCCGATTCTGCAAGCGGCACCAGTTCGATTCCAGGAATGGCTGCCAAAAGTTCTCTTGGCTGGGCGGTGATCCGCTGACCATGGCTTAAGTGACAGGCATCATGGTAAGTCACTTTTGTCGAGAGTCCATTTGACTTTCGCAGTTCCGTCACAAACCCGTTTCGATGCAGAAATTCGGAAGCATCGACTACGCGAGCGCCAAACGCAGTCGCGGCCTCAGAGTTTGGCAACAGATGACCGTACTCCTTTATCGTGCTTCCGCAGCCGGCAGAGTTGACAACGATGGGCAGATCACCCGGCATGGCATGGATCAGCGCTTCCGCCATCTGCCTGGCGGCGTCCAGGTAGCCGCTATGGGCGTGCATGCTGCCGCAACACCCCTGATTGACCTCATGAACCGTGTACCCAGCGCGCCGAAGCAACCGGCGGGTCGCCTGGTGAACTCGCGGAAACAGCACTCGCATCGCGCAGCCCTCCAGCAGATACACCTCGCCCTTCACGGCTGGAAGGCTAGAGGAATCTAGGTCAGGAAGGCGTACCTCGCTTTGAGGCACCGGTCGGTCCACTTCCGATACCTCACCACTCAAAAGCTTGGAAAGAGCGGCTGGAATTCGCTTGCCCGGCAACAGCCGTCCCAAACCCAGTTGAGTGCGAAGCATGCTGGGCGAAGTGGTTGACCCAAGCAACGCCTCCTTAGCCTTGTCTGGGTGGTCCTTACTGATCCTTTCCCGGGCGAATTCCAAGATCTGGCCGTACTGAACGCCACTCGGACAAGCCGTTTCACATGCCCGGCATCCTAGGCAGCTGTCCAAACTTGGCCGAATGTCTTCCCACTTTAGCTTTCCCTCGGTGGCGCTTCGGACGAGGTAGATACGGCCGCGCGGCGATGAAAGCTCGTTGCCCGTTTCCACGAACGTTGGGCAAGATTCCAGGCAGAACCCGCAGCGAATGCAGTGGGTCGTAAGTTCCTGTAGGTGTTCAGATGCTTGTTCAGGCTTCATGAGTCTCCTTCGACCAACTTCTAAACAACCCCCAATTCACCAGGGTTCATTCTCCGCGTCGGGTCAAAGACCTCCTTCGCTCGGATCATTAGCTCTGTCGCAGTGGGGTCGCTAAACACAATATTTTCGGGCCCCGCTCCAGATCGAATCACCCAGTCGCCTGGGAATCGCTGGAGGGTTTGACTCGGAGGAACAACCGCCCACAAAGTGCTGGAGGCGGAATCGAAGGCGGTCAGTACCTCCGAATTCGATCTCACTGCCGCTTCAAAGTCGGAGCGCTGTGTGCGCTGGATCCAATTTGCAGGTCGATTTCCAGGACGGCGCATGAATCGAACTTGATGTTCAGGAAGCGCTTTGATCGGGAACGTCTTCAGCGTCACCTCAGCGATGAGCGCAAGCGTTCCGCGAGCACCCACCATCAGCTTTTGGACGTCGTACCCGGCCACGTTCTTCACCGCTTTACTTCCGCATTTGGCGATTGTCCCATCTGCTTGAACGACCTTCATTCCGATGATCCAGTCTCGCCAGGACCCGCATTGCGCCGCGAGTCCGTGGGGCAGGTTGTAGCCAATCTCATCAATGAGCGGGGAATAGACCGCCGCCGTTGCCATCGCCTGCGGCGGTTCGAGAGTAGGGATAGGCAGGCACTGCCCAACCTGGCCAAGTTCGTACTGCAGCTCCAGCAGAGGGGTGCCGGCACGAACGACCACGACTTGGTCATCCACATCGTGCTCAATAATCCCGGTGTAGTCGTCCAGCGAAATCCCCGTTGTGGTCAACAGCGAGATGAAGTCGTCCTGGGAGAGTTGGATGTCCTGGAACTCAGGAGGGGGCGGAAAGCCTTCCGCCTGCATCTGCTGCGCCATCGCCTTCATCCACATTCGCCGGAATGGAGAAGGCATTCCAAAGGGGTGCAGGATCGCGCCGGCATTGAACACTAGGGAACCCTTTTCATCCGCGACAGAGGCGCTGATCTCTGCCAAAGTCTCCGGCTGCAGGGTCTTCGCGGTCAGTGGCTGCTGTGGGTCTACCATGCGGTGCCTCGCCACCGTGCCCGGTGTTCCACGCAGCTCTTTTGGTTGGGAAGCACCTTGCAGGGATTGCAGAGCATCCCGTCATTAAAGATTCGCTTCGACTTTGCCTGCAGCTCTAGGTCTGCCTCTGAAAACATGAGGGACATCAGGTCGATCTTCTCCACACCAATTCCATGCTCTCCCGTCACGCTCCCTCCCAAGGCAATACACCTTGAAATGATCTCCTCACCGGCCTCCACCACCCGCTTCACTTGGTCTTGGTCTCGATCATCGAAGTAGAAGCACGGATGAAGGTTTCCGTCACCGGCGTGAAAGATGTTGGCAACGCCTATCTCCTTCCTTCGCGCCACTTCATAAACAAATTCCAGCATTTCAGGAAGCTTTGACCGCGGAATCACCCCGTCATGCGTGACGATACTCGGCGCCATCCGGCCCATTGCCCCAATGCCTTTCTTGCGAACGAGCCATAACCTTGCTCGCTCGGCTTCGTCTTGGGCGACTCGGATGTCGATCGCGCCATTCTTGCGGCAGATCTCCTGGACTATCTCCATGTCGCGCCTCACGGCGTCTGGCTCTCCATCGCATTCGATCAGCAACATGGAATCCGTGCCCTCTGGATAGTCAAATCCAAAGCCGAGCTTTACCGCTCGAAGGATCCCCTGGTCCATCATTTCGAGGGCGGCAGGAATCGCTCCCGCCGCAATGATGTCGGCAACGGTTTGGGTGGCCTGATTCACGGATGAGTAGGCGATCAGAGCGGTTGAAACTTCCTTGGGAATCGGGACCAGCTTGACCCAGGCTTCGGTCACGACCCCGAGGGTGCCCTCTCCGCCGACAATCAGCCCAACAAAGTCATAGCCAGGTGCGCCCTCCACTTTCCCGCCAAGATGCAGAATTTCGCCTTTGGGATCCACCATCGTCACGCCAAGAACATGCTGGGCGGTGACGCCGTATTTGAGCGTGTGGGGACCTCCTGAGTTTTCCCCAATGTTTCCTCCAATGGTGGAAACCGTCTGGGAGGAGGGGTCGGGTGCAAAGTGGAGTCCATACTGCTTCACGGCATCGGATAGTCGCTTGTTGGCAATGCCAGTTTGGGTCAGCAGACATCGGTTCTTGACGTCAATCTCAAGGATCTGAACCATCTTCTTGGTAGAGATCACCACGCCGCCCAGCGCGGGAAGCACGCCTCCGCTGAGCCCCGTTCCAGCGCCTCGGGCCGTGAAGGGAACATTATTTTCGCAGCACCACTTCACCACTTTGGCAACTTCCTCGGTGGTCTCAGGGAGAACGACGGCGGTAGGGTTGCTGCGATCCACCGTATAGGCATCGCAGTCGTAGGCGCGCTCTGCTGCCGCCCCGCTCAGCACGGAAGAAGGCTTGAGAACCTGTTCCAGCTTCTTCGCTAGTTCAGCGTGCGACAAAGGCATCTGCGAAGCGTACCGCGAACCATCCGATCATGCAGAATGAGCGAGTCATGAAGCGGTCTCTTGGCACCTGGTCCCTGATGGCCGCAATCTACTTCTGCGTAAGCGGAGGCCCGTTTGGGCTAGAGCCGGTCATCCAGCTTGGTCCCGGCCTCGCGATCCTCTTAATCCTGGTGACTCCCCTCATTTGGAGTCTTCCAGCTGCCTTGATGACGGCTGAACTCGGCAGCGCCATCCCCGAGGAAGGAGGCTATTACGCCTGGGTCAAACGGGCGATGGGGCAGCCCTGGGGGTTCTTTTCAGGCTGGTGGAGCTGGATCTACTCTTGGGTGGACGTCGCGATCTATCCGACCCTCTTCGTCGCTTACCTCGGGCGATTCCTGGAACTGGCGGGCTATCACCCATCCTTTGAGCAGAATCCGTGGCTGAAATGGGGAGCCGGACTCCTCGTCATCGTTCCACTCACGCTCCTCAATATTCGCGGGACCAAGCTGATGGGCCAGTCGGGACTGACCTTCTTCTTTATCCTGCTCGCTCCGTTTGTCATCCTGGTGTTGTTCGGGATGTCTCACGTGCTGGCAAATCCATCCCAAGCTGTCCATCCGTTTTCAGCCGACCCCAAGGGAACCTCTGGAGCGTTCAGTGTCGGTCTGTTTGCCGTGATGTGGAACTACCTTGGCTGGGATTCCATGTCCACCGTCACTGGTGAGGTCAAAAACCCTCAGCGCACCGTCAGTCGTGCCCTTGCGATCGGGTTTCCCGTCGTCATTGTCACCTACCTCCTGCCTGTTCTAGTTGGGGTGGTTGTTTTGAAGGATTCCAAAGCTTGGGAGGAAGGTGCCTGGGTCCAGGTTGCTACATCGCTTGGCGGAAGATGGCTCGGGATCACCATGGCTGCCGCTGGCATGATCTCCAGCGCGGGCCAGTTTGGTGCGATGCTGCTCGGGTGCTCCCGAATCCCCTTCGTCCTTGCCGAGGACGGTTACCTGCCCAAATGGCTCACGCAACTCCACGCCCAGTTCGGCACACCCGTCCGGGCCATCCTCGTCAGCGCTGTTTTCTACACCGTCCTCAGCTATGAGTCGTTCAAGGATCTTGCCGTGGTCGACGTTGTGATGTACTCCTCCTCCCTGGTGCTGGAGTTCTTAGCCCTAGCCACCCTTCGACGGAAAGAACCCGAGATGCCCCGGCCCTTCCGAATCCCCGGAGGTTGGGCGGTGCTTACACCCCTACTCCTAGCCCCCACCGCCCTGATCGTCTTCGCCATCTGGAGCCGAGTCAACGAAAAAGGTCAACTAGCCGTCTGGGCCAGCCTAGTCGCCCTTCTTTCAGGCCCAGTGATCTGGCACCTATGTCGCCCCTCCCGTGGAATTTCCAGCACCTAATCTTCCCCTCTGAGGAGGGGTGCCCTTCAGGGCGGGGTGGTTATTCCGGAAACTCGCTCAGACAACAGCCACCTCAAGTGCTCATCAAAAGCGCTGCAGACAGCAAATCCATCTACCCTGGATCCGTCGCATTCTTCACAATCAACGTCTCCTTCTTCGTCTTCAGCGAGTAGCTGTACAAGCACGAGCCGATCTCAGGGTCGTACCTCCAATAAACGAGCCTATCCTCCGAAGTAAAGAACGCATCCGCCCCAGGGAACTCAGCAATCGTGCGTGTCGGGTGTGCGGCGTCAACGACCGTGATGAATTTATCAACCCCGCCCTTGTACTCGTTGCTGTAAAGGGCCAGCTTGGAGCCGTTCGGTGACCAGGAGATCCGAAAGAGAAAGGTGCTGTAGTTGTCCCCGAGACTGTCGAGCGCCGCACAGGCCAACACGCGTTCTTGTTCCCAATCCTGGGCGTAGTTCGAATAATCTGGTTCGGACAATACGTTGTCTACAAATAGGCTCGCCATCCAGAGATCGCCGTTTTCGCAAAAGGCGATTTTCCTTCCATCCGGTGAGTACGCGGCGCCAAATTCTGAAGCCACGAACATGTTGCTGCTCAAGTAGTCACGGGTAAAGAAATCTTCAGTCCGAGGAGCCATATACAGTGGCTTTAGCCAAAAGTTGGCCACCCTCCAAACCTGGTGACTCCCCTCGATTGTGGATGTGCTTTCCAAGTCGCTTACTGGGTCGACTTTAATGTGAAAGTTGCTCAGACGGGAGCACAGAATGCATCGTCCAGAAGGGTCCCAGGATGGATATCCGTTTCGCCCTCCAGCGGGCCAGTCATTCTGGTTGCCCATTGCAAAATGGGTTTTCCGGGACACCCGCCCACTCGCCAAGGTCATCACGAAGAGGTCGGTATTTCGAATGAAAGCCAGCTTCTTCCCATCCGGCGACCGCGATGGGTAGTCGCCATTGGCAACAATCTTCTTGTCCCCCTGCGAGTCGTGCCGATAGATATCCCCACCCCGAACAAAGTAGATCGGTGTCTCCGGGCTACCAAGCAGTAAGGATAGGCAGGCGAAAAAGGGAAGGGAAATCATTTCTGTTGGAGGATGCGGCGCTCATTGCATTCTAAGCACTTATTTCAAGTTTCGGGCTCCCTGGGTCAAAGAGTCTTGGCATGAGCCCCGGAATAGAAAGAAGAGGGTGGTTGCCTTGCTCAGGCAACCACCCTCTAAGTGAAAATCCTAACCTACCGCCGCGCAGCGACGAGCATGTTTCGCCAGCTTGCCTTCGTCAGCGTGTCCGTGCTGACGCCGCCCTTGCCGTGCGAGGAATGTACGAACCGCCAGTTGCCCATATAGATGCCGGTGTGGCTGATCTTGGTTTCGCTGCGCATTCGGAAGTAGAGGCGATCACCTGGGCGAAGATCTTCCAAACGATGGATCGGAATTCCGACAAGCGCCTGCTCAGCAGCCGTGCGGGGAAGGTTGTAGCCAATCGTGCCCTTCATGACCTGCTTGACAAATCCCGAGCAGTCAATCCCATTTACCAGATCGTTTCCGCCCCATTCATAAGGCGTGCCTTGAAACTTCAGAGCGTAATCCACGAGTGGACTGCCAGTCGCTTCCGTGACCAATCCGCCTCGCGACGAAGAAGGTCGGTTTCGGGCATGGGGTTTGAGATAGACCGTGTAGGGAAGGTCGTACACGTCGGTCGCCGGAATGTAGCCAACTTTGCCGCTTTTTAGCGGAACCAAATTCCAGTCGCCCCGCTCTAAGTATCGAATAACTAATCGCTGGTTTGGCTGAAGGCTGAGAAGTACTCGAGATGCCCTACTTGGAGTTGAGTAGACCGCAGTCGGAACCGCCGCTTCCGCAAGCTTTCCGATGACAGCTTGGGTTTGAGCACTCGCCCAGGCGCCACAAAGGGCGGCGCAAAGGGTCAGCAGTGGGCGGGTGAGTCTCATCCTAATGAAGATCTATTATAGGCTGGATACCAAAACTTATCGGTTAGAAGCCACTAGCTTCAACGCATTGAGGATCTGAAGCCCATCAACCGAACCCAAAAGGGCTCTCGAAGCTCGCTCCGGATGAGGCATCAATCCAAGCACGTTTCCGCCTTCGTTGAGCACGCCGGCAATGGAATGGGCGGACCCGTTCACATTCGCTTCGTCCGTTGCTTCGCCTGCGGAATCCACGTACCGGAAGGCGATCTGTCCTGAATCCTCCAAGCGCTTGACGGCATCTTCGTCCGCTACGTAGCGGCCTTCGCCATGAGCGATCGGAATCCTCAGTATCTTGTCGACGCCTCGAGTCCACATCGACGTTCGATTTTCAGCTCGGAGATAAACGTCTTTGCAGAGAAACTTTTGCCCCGCATTCAGCAAGAGCGCTCCTGGAAGCAGGCCTGCCTCGCAGAGCACCTGGAAGCCGTTGCATGCGCCGATGACTGGACGTCCCTCGTCGGCAAATCGACGAACCTCTTCCATGATCGGCGCTCGCGACGCCATCGCCCCGCAGCGCAGATAGTCTCCATAGGAGAACCCGCCTGGCACGAACACGGCATCAAAGCCGCTGAGAGAGTGGTCCTCATGCCAGACGTAAGCGGCATCGAGACCCAAGTCATCCTTTACGGAATGAAACGCATCCTGGTCGCAATTGGATCCGGGGAACCGGATGACTGCAACCCTCACGGTGCAACCTCAATTCGATAGTCTTCGATCACAGGGTTGGCCAGGAGCTTGTTGCACATCTCCTTCACGCGGGCCTCATCGTACGTTTCGAGCTTGAGCTCGATGAGCTTGCCAATGCGGACTTCCTGGAGTTCGCTGTAGCCTAGCTTTCCAAGTGACTGCGCCACCGTCCGGCCAGCAGAGTCAAGCAGAGAGGGCTTAAGCGTCACATAGACGCGGACGGTAGTCATAACCAATTTTGGCACATACGTTTGGATTCCAATGACCCAAAAGCTCCTTCTTCCGCTTGACGGGAGGAAGGCGGTGGACGAAGAACGGACAGCGGCGCCTGTCCCGCCGAACAACGTGAGAGGATTCGGCGCGGCATGAACTGAATCGGGGGTGCCAGGTCGTGAACACACGTTTCACCTTGCACCTGCTGTAGAATGGCGAACGTGTTTGGCCTCGTCTCCCTCCTCGCCATCTCCGCTTTCAAGCAGTCGGATACGCCTCTCATGGGCTTTTCGCCGGCGGCGTCTCGCGAACAGCTCGCCCTAGAGAGCCGCTTCGACGGTGCGATCATTCAGAAAGATCTACCGATTTGGCTGAAGCGACTCAGTGCCAAGCCCCACCATGTTGGCTCCCCCTATGGCTTGGAGAACGCAAACTTCCTCGTCGGTCTCTTCAAGAGCTGGGGTTTTGATGCAGAGATCGAGAAGTTCTACGTCCTTTTCCCGAGCCCGAAGGAGCGACTTCTGGAGATGCCTGGCTACCGGGCCAAGCTCCATGAGCCAGCGATCAAGGAGGACTCCACCTCCAAAGCTCCAGGTGGCCTGCCGACCTACAACGCTTACTCTCCCGATGGTGATGTGACGGGAAAGCTGGTTTACGTGAACTACGGCATGCCCGCCGACTATGAGGTTCTGGAAAAGGAAGGCATCAGCGTCAAAGGCAAAATTGTGATTGCCCGCTATGGCGGCGGATGGCGGGGCATCAAGCCGAAAGTGGCAAGCGAGCATGGTGCGATCGGATGCCTCTTCTACTCGGATCCCAAAGATGACGGCTACTTCCAAGGCGATGTCTATCCCAAGGGCGCTTACCGAAATGAAAACGGCGTCCAGCGAGGTTCCATTGCCGACATGCCCCTCTACCCCGGTGACCCGTTGACGCCAGGGATAGGAGCAACCAAAGACGCCAAGCGGATCCCGATCAAGGATGCGATTACGATCGCCAAGATCCCGACATTGCCGATCTCCTACGGGGATGCGCTCCCGCTTCTGAAGACTCTTCAGGGACCCGTAGCCCCAGGCGATTGGCGCGGCGCACTCCCCATCACCTATCACATCGGTGAAGGCAACACCAACGTGCACCTCAAGCTCAAGTTCAATTGGGACATCGTCGAGGCACGAGATGTTGTTGCCAAAATCAAGGGTTTTGACCTGCCCGACGAGTGGGTGATCCGAGGGAACCATTACGACGGCTGGGTGATGGGTGCAGAAGATCCCCTCAGCGGTGCCATCGCTCTCCTTGCAGAGGCAAAGGCCCTTGGTTCACTTGTGGCCACTGGCTGGAAACCTCGCCGAACCATGATCTACTGCCTCTGGGACGGAGAAGAGCCGGGGCTTCTTGGTTCAACCGAATGGGTCGAAACCCACATCGATGAGCTGCGAACCAAGGTGGTCTGCTACCTCAATACGGACAGCATCGGAAGAGGCTTCTTCAACGTGGGCGGCTCTCATAGCCTTGAGAAGTTCATCAATCAGGTGGAGAGAAGCGTGCTCGACCCCGAAACAGGTGCGACGCTCGCTCAGCGAGCCAAGGCCAACCAGATCGTGGCGGCCGGCGTCGCCGCGATGAAGGAGCTCAGATCCAAGCAGGACATTCCCATCGGTGCTCTCGGATCTGGGTCCGATTTCAGCTCATTCCTGCAGCATGTCGGCATCGCGTCCTTTGACATGGGCTTCGGCGGTGAGTCCGGCGGAGGCATCTACCACTCCACCTATGATTCCTTCGATTGGTTCAGTCGGTTTGATGATCCCAAGTTCCAATATGGAGTGACCACCGCCCAAGTGGCGGGGCACACCATGTTGCGGCTAGCCAACGCAGAGGTGCTTCCTTTCGACTTCGCCAATCTCGCCGAAACGATTGAGAAGTACGCAAAGGAGCTTCCGACGATCATTCAGACCAAGAAGGACGAAGTGGAGCAGTTCAATATGGAACTTGGTGATGGCAGCCTGAGGCTCAGCCAAGACCCGACCAAGTCCAAGCCGCAGCCTGTTAAGAAAAAGGACATTCCTTCAATCGACTTCAGCGCCCTCGACAGGGCAGTGGCAAGGCTGAAAACGGCCGCAGGTAACTACGTGCCTGCGAAAGCGAAGCCCTCTTTGGACCTGGACGCACTGCTGATTCAATCCGAGCGGGCGCTACTCGGAGCTGGGCTGCCGAGACGACCTTGGTATCGCCACGCAATCTATGCTCCCGGCTTCTACACCGGCTATGGGGTGAAGACCCTCCCTGCGATCCGAGAGGCGCTTGAGCAGGAGTCGTGGCAGGAAGCTCGCGAAGAGATCCCCCATGTGGCGGCAACGATCGATAAACTTTCAGAAATCATTGAAAGTTTAGTCTCTGTTTCGGCTAAATCGTAGCTGAGCGTTCACGGAATTCGGTCAGGTGGTTCAAAGGACAGTGGGGGCAGGGCGATTCTCCCACTTTTTCGGTCGGGAAACAGTCTCGGGTGCGTGTTCCTATCCGAGAAGTTCGCCAAATCTTTGTATTTCGTGGACGCCATGAAACCCATTCCGTGAACCTGCCCAAATGGCCCCTAGTCTAAATTCAACCTTCGAAATTCGCCCAGGGCAGTAAATTGCCAGGTTTCCTGCGAAATTGGGCCGGCTAATGGGGGTAAATTATCTCGTGTTGAAGATGGGTGGGGCTCCAACTTTCAATTTTCCCCGAAACTTAGCGACCGCGAATAACGGCTCGCAGGCTCCCCTCAGCCCAAATGCACCTTCGCCCGACGGGAGGATCTCCAGTTGAAGCAGACACTATTTAAGCGATTCGCCTGGTTCCTTCTAGCCTACAACCTACTCGCGATTGCTTGGGGCGTATTTGTCCGCGCTTCAAAGTCTGGTGACGGCTGCGGAAGCCACTGGCCGCTCTGCGATGGCGCTTCGACTCCCCTTCACGGTTCCATCTCGCGAATCGTCGAGGCAAGCCATCGAATTTCAACCGGCCTGATCGGTCCGTTGGCGATCTATCTGGTGTTTCTCGCCTTCTCTGTCTTTCCGAAGGGACATCTCGTTCGGAAGGCGGCCGTCAGCACCTTGGTCTGCACCCTAATCGAAGGTCTTCTTGGTGCAGCGCTCGTTAAATTCAAGCTCGTCGTCGACAATGACAGCGCGGTTCGCCTAGTTGTAATGGGTCTGCACGTCACCAGCACCTTTATGTTGCTTGGCAGCATCTCGGTTGCTGCGCTGGGTGCCTCGAACATTCGTCCAGTTCAATTTAAGGGCCAGAGCGGAGTTGGCTGGATCTTGGGAATGGCCGCTCTGGGAATGATTCTCCTTGCGGTGAGCGGAGCGGTCTCAGCTCTCGGTCATACCATTCGCCCAACTGACAACGTTCTTGGCGCAGCGATGGACCCCAAGACGTTTTGGATGGTTCGGCTTCAGCCCCTGCATCCGTTGATCGCTGTGAGCATCGGCCTCTACCTTGCCCTTGCCGCCGGACTGGTTCAGCATCTTCGCCCTGACCCAAGAGTCAAAGCTGCTCTTCGCTGGATGGTGGGCATATACGCGGTGCAGCTTGCATTTGGTGCCGCCAACATCTGGCTGAAGGCGCCGATTCCGATGCAGATGATTCACCTGGCCCTTGCCGATGTCAACTGGATCAGTTGGGTTGCCGTAACGGTTTTCGCGCTTGGTGAGGGCATTGAGCGAGTTGAGGCGCGTCCCGCCCCCGCCGCAGCCCCTGAAGTAGGCCCGTTGACGGGTATGGCGCTGGTAAAGGCTTACATTGCGCTGACCAAACCCCGCGTCATCAGTCTGCTTCTCTTCACCACGCTAACTTCAATGATCGCGGCCAAGGGTGATTGGCCCGGCCTGTGGCTCTTCCTGGCAGTTGGCATTGGCGGCTACATGTCCGCTGGCGCAGCCAACGCCATCAATATGGTCATCGACCGGGATATTGACCTCACGATGAAGCGGACCAGCACACGGCCTACCGTGACGCAGTCCATTCCATCTCGCAAGGTTCTGCTTTTCTCGTTCGTCTTGGCGACAAGCGCTTTTGCGCTGCTGTGGTCGGCATCTAACCTATTGGCTGCAGTTCTCGCCCTTAGCGGACTCGTTTTTTATGTTGTCGTGTACACGATGATGCTGAAGCGGCGGACTTGGCAGAACATCGTTATCGGCGGAGCCGCTGGGGCTTTCCCGCCGCTGGTCGGTTGGGCGGCCGTAACTGGAGATTTACCGCCGCTGGCTCTCTATCTTTTTGCGATTATTTTCGTGTGGACACCGGTACATTTTTGGGCTTTGGCGCTCCTGCTGAAGGATGAATATGCCGCTGCTGGAGTTCCGATGCTGCCGGTGGTGAAGGGTGATCGCAACACTGTTATCCAGATCGGCATCTACGCGATCATCACTTTCGCCGTCTCGCTGATCCCCTTCCTGATGCCTCAGGTTGGATGGATATATGCAGGTACGGCGGTTGTTCTTAACGTTATCCTGCTGTATCTTTGTATGCAGCTGTATCGGCAGACGAGCCGGCCAAGAGCCAGCAAGCTGTTTCACTATTCCATGGTCTATCTAGCGATCCTCTTTTTGATGCTCGCGGTGGACCGTGCGGTCGTCGTAAAGCGCAATGTCGCTCCAGCAAATAAGGGCGAGTTGCCGGTAACATTGATCACGTTCCCAAGGACGGGCCATCAGGAAAGACAAGGCTCCGTCACGTTTGCACAATGCAAACTCCAACGCGCGCGGAGGGGTAGCGCGGTGGATGGAACACCAGCCCTCATTGTTTCGGAGCACTGCTGATGGCACAGATATTTAAACCGAGCGCCAATTCCGTAGCGAAGCTGACTTTGATCAGCGTCGTTCTCGGAGTTCCTTCTCTGTGGCTTGCGATTGCGGGTCTTTCGCGATCTCCTGCTAACACTAAGGTAGACGTTCCTCTCAACCAGCCGGTTCCATTTAGCCACCAGCACCACGTGTGGGAACTGGGCCTGGACTGCCGCTATTGCCATACAACGGTTGAGAAATCGTCCTATGCAGGTCTTCCTTCCACAGAAACCTGTATGTCTTGCCATTCCCAGATTTGGACCAATAGCCCAATGTTGGAGCCGGTGCGACAGAGCTACGAAACGAACACCCCGATTCAGTGGAACTTGGTGAACAAGGTTCCTCAGTTCGTTTTCTTCAATCACAGCATTCACATCGCTCGCGGACTCAACTGCAATATCTGTCACGGTGCGGTGAACAATATGCAGATCACCTGGAAGGGCAACTCATTCCAGATGGCCTGGTGCCTTCAGTGCCACCGAGCGCCAGAGCGATATCTTCACGAGAACAAGACTGCGGAAGGGCAAACGCCAAGACAGCAGGTCTTCAATATGTATTGGCAGCTGCAGGAGCACGGTCTGAAGGATCTTCCTGAGAAAGAGAAGCAGCTCGCCGATGGCCATTTCGCTGGATCTGATGAAGCCGCCGATCTCGAAGCGGGCAAGGAACTCATCAAGAAGTACGGCGTCCACACCCAGCAGCTCGCCGACTGCTCGGTATGCCACCACTAAGGATTTTCGATTGAAAGACGACAGCATGGAACAGAACCAAAAGCACCAAGAATCCAATCCTCAGGGGATGGATTCCGTTAAGGGCATGCTCGCCGGTCAAAGCGGCAAGCGATATTGGCGAAGCCTCGATGAGCTCGCGGATACGCCTCAATTCCAGCAGTGGATGGAGGACGAATTCCCCAACCGCTCAACGTTGATGCAGATCAACCGACGTGACCTCCTCAAGTTCATGGGTGCTTCCATGGCGTTGGCAGGCCTGTCCGGCTGTCGCGGCGTGTTCCTCCCTCAGGATAAGGTGGTCCCATACGTTAAGGCTCCAGAAGAGCTGGTCACGGGCAAGCCGCTGTTCTACGCAACCGCCGTGACGCTTGGCGGATACGCCACCGGTGTCCTCGTGGAGCAGGTCGAAGGTCGACCGATCCTCATTGAGGGCAACCCGGAGCATCCAGCTTCCCTTGGCGCGCTTGACGTGATTTCTCAGGCGGAGGTCCTCAATTTTTACGATCCAGATCGTGCTGGCAACATCCTTCAGCAGCCGAATCCTGGCACCTATGACACCGGCAGCATCAGCACCTGGGAGCTCTTCATTGAGGATTACTCCAAGAATCTGAAGCCAGCGCTGGCGAAGAATGGTTCGGGATTCCGAATCCTGACCGGTTCCATCACCTCCCCAACTCTTGTTGCGGGAATCAAGAATCTGCTAGCGCAGTATCCAGGTTCCAAGTGGCACAGCTACGAGCCCACTGGCAGATCCAATGCCCACGAGGGCGCGGCTCTCGCCTTTGGCAAGCCAGTCGACACGATTTACGATTTCACAAAGGCTAAGGTCATCGTCTCCCTCGACGGCGACTTCCTGAGCCCAACCGCAAATCCTGGCAGTCTCCGCTACGCTCGAGATTTCGCCAACGGACGCCGAATCAAGGGCACGAACGGAACCATGAACCGCCTGTACTCGTTCGAGAGTACGCCCGGTCTCGTTGGAGCCGTTGCGGACCACCGATGGCCAGTCAAGCCGTCCGAAGTCTTTGGGGTCACTGCCGCACTCGCCGCTGCGCTCGGTGTTGCTGGCGCATCCGGTACGCCCGGATCCCACCAGAAAGCGATCGATGCGATTGTCAAGGACCTGCAGTCCGTTCCAGGTGGCGCTATCGTTGTCACCGGCGACAATCAGGCACCTGAGGTTCACGCGCTTGTCCAGGCAATCAACGAGAAGCTCGGGGCATTCGGGCAGACGGTTCAGCACATCGACCCGGTCGATGCCACCGTCGGCACCACCGAAAGCCTGAAGACGCTTGTTGAAGAGCTGAACGCTGGAGTCGTTGAAGCGGTTCTGGTCATTGGCGGAAATCCTGTCTACAACGCACCCGCCGACCTGAAGTTTGCAGAAGCTATTTCGAAGGCGAAATACAAGATTCGACTTGGCCTCTACGACGACGAAACTTCGCAGGCCTGCAATTGGTTCGTTCCCGTAACCCACACGCTCGAAGAGTGGGGAGATGGTCGCGCCTACGACGGTACTTACTCAGTCGTTCAGCCGCTGATTGCTCCGATCTACGAGGGCCGCTCCACCTTAGAGGTGCTCAGCACGCTGGCAGGCAAGCCAGCATCTGGCTATGACCTCGTGCGAAGCACTTGGCAGAAGGCCGGCGTGCTCGCCGGTGACTTCGAGAAGGAATGGAGACGGACGGTTCACGACGGTCTCGTCAAGGATTCAGCCGCAAAGCCACTCACGGTGGCAACCAAGCTGGATGCCGCCTCTCTTGGTGGGCCATCCAAGACCTCCGGTCTGGAAGTGATCCTGCTTGCGGACCCGTGCATCTACGACGGTTCCTTCTCAAACA
Source organism: uncultured Armatimonadota bacterium (assembly GCA_903927025.1). Classification (GTDB taxonomy): domain Bacteria; phylum Armatimonadota; class Fimbriimonadia; order Fimbriimonadales; family Fimbriimonadaceae; genus Fimbriimonas. The sequence continues at coordinate 34,561 of CAIYLG010000047.1, read as the reverse complement.
ACGGTTGGCTCCAAGAGCTTCCAAAGCCCCTCACGAAGCTGACTTGGGACAACGTTGCCATTATCAGCCCCAAGACGGCTGCTTCACTTAACGTCGAGGACGAGGGAATTGTCGACCTCACTGTCAACGGCACCACGGTTCGAACCGCGGCATTCATTCAGCCCGGTCATCCAGATGACGCTGTCAGCGTTTATCTGGGATACGGACGAATTCGAGGCGGCATCGTCTGCACGATATCCAGCGGAGACGGCCACATCGCTGCCGGCGATTCTCGCCAGCCAGGTGGCTTCTTCAATTCGACTTCCAACTTTGATGGCGGCGGCTTCAATGCCTACCTGTTCCGCACCACCAAGGGCATGCACTTCACCTCAGGTGAACTGAAGGCTGTTGGCGGTGTCACGACGGTTGCCACTACTCAGGGCCACTCGCCCATCGATGGAGACCACGTAAAGCAGTTCGAGGGAGACACCCGAACCGTTATCGTGGAATACAACCTGGAGGACTTCAACAAGAACTCCGAGAAGTACGTCGAGGAGAAGAAGGCCGAGTCCGAGGAGATTCGAAAGAACAACCTCTACCCAGACGAGATTTTCCACTACGAAGGGCCACAGTGGGCGATGACGATCGATATGTCCACGTGCATCGGCTGCAACGCCTGTGTCACCGCATGTCAGGCTGAAAACAATATTCCGGTCGTTGGAAAGGTCCAGGTCGCTCGACACCGAGAAATGCACTGGCTCCGAATTGACCGCTACTACAGCGGCGATGCCGAGAGCCCACAGGTTGCCTGGCAGCCGGTTGGATGCGTGCACTGCGAAAAGGCTCCCTGCGAGCCAGTTTGCCCAGTCGCTGCCACCGTCCACAGCCATGAGGGTCTCAACCAGATGGTTTACAACCGCTGTGTCGGAACCCGATACTGCAGCAACAACTGCCCCTACAAGGTTCGCCGGTTCAACTATCTGAACTACACGGACAACCAGAGACAATTTGACGTTCGCGTTGATGAGAAGCAGAGAATTCCTCTGCTGAGAATGCTCAACAACCCGGATGTCACCGTTCGCGGTCGAGGAATCATGGAGAAGTGCACGTACTGCGTGCAGCGAATCAATGAAGCCCGAATCGAGTCGAAGAAGGCTGGCCGCGACATCAAGGACGGAGAGGTAATCACTGCCTGCCAGTCTGCATGTCCGACTCAGACAATCGTCTTCGGAAACATGATGGACAAAGACAGCGCGGTCTACCAGACCCGAAACGATCCGCGGGCTTATCTCCTCTTGGAGAACCTGCAGACGCGTCCGCGCACCTCGCACCTCGCTAAGGTTCGAAACCCGAACCCTGAGCTTGCTCCCGCGACTAAGACGGAGACCCCTAGCTAGACATGGCGTCAACACCACTCAACGACACAATGATCACTGGTACGCAGGACTACGCGTCCATCGACCAGAGCATCAGTTCATTGATCACTGACCAGAAGCGGCACACCCGCCCCTGGTTCTTTATGTTCGCGCTCGGCCTTATGGGGACCGGGTTGCTGGCAACCTCGATCACGTGGCTGTTGTACCAAGGAATCGGCATCTGGGGAAACAATATTCCCACCGCCTGGGCGTTTGACATTGTCAACTTCGTCTGGTGGATCGGTATCGGTCACGCTGGAACCCTGATCTCCGCGATCCTATTGCTTCTGAGGCAACCCTGGAGAAACTCCATCAACCGCTTCTCAGAAGCGATGACGATCTTTGCCGTTATGTGCGCGGGAATGTTCCCGCTCCTGCATACCGGGCGACCTTGGGTCGCGATCTACTGGCTGTTCCCGTACCCCAATATCATGGCGCTGTGGCCGCAGTTCCGGTCGCCGCTGATGTGGGACGTTTTCGCGGTTTCAACCTACTTCACGGTTTCGCTTCTCTTCTGGTTCATCGGTCTGGTTCCTGACTTCGCCACCTTGCGCGATCAGAGCAAGAACAAGTTCGCCAGAGTTCTTCTCGCCCTCGCTTCGCTGGGCTGGAGAGGAAGCAACCGACACTGGCACCGATATGAGCAGGCCTACCTGATCCTCGCCGGTCTATCGACCCCGCTGGTTCTCTCGGTCCACTCTATCGTTAGCTTCGACTTTGCGAGCTCGGTGGTTCCGGGTTGGAACGTCACTGTCTTCCCACCGTACTTCGTTGCAGGCGCCGTGTTCGCTGGCTTCGCAATGGTGCTTACCTTCGCGATCCCAATCCGAAAGCTGTACAAGCTGGAAGATTTGATCACGATGCGCCATATCGACTGGATGGCCAAGATCATCCTCGCGACTGGCCTCATCGTTGCCTACGGCTACACGCTTGAAATGTTCTATGCGTGGTACTCGGCGAACCCCAATGAATGGGACCTCACCCTCCTTCGACGGTTGAGTGGTCCTTACTCATGGGCTTACTACTCGCTGATCGTCTGCAACATCGTCGCTCCTCAGGTCTTCTGGATTCCCTGGTGCAGAAAGAACTTGACGATCGTCATGATCGTCTGCCAGTTCGTCAGCGTTGGAATGTGGCTGGAGCGCTTCGTCATCATCCCGATGTCGTTGACCGCCAACTACCTGCCAAGCGCCAACAGAATGTACTACCCGACCTTCTGGGACTTCGGAATGTTCGCGGGAACCATCGGCTTCTTCATCGTCCTGATGTTCCTCTTCATCCGGTTCATGCCGGTTATCAATATCTTTGAGGTGAAGGATCTGCTGTACAAGATGTTGGGTCATCGAGACTCACTCATCGCGCACAGTGCGATCGAAATCCCCGACCTGCTGGAGAACTCCGATACTGTTGAGATCCCGCTCGCCGGAGGCGCACACTAATGAGCCACTCCAATAACGCAGATCCAACTGGCACCTACGCCATCGTCGCGGAGTTCACCAGCGCCGAAGCGCTGTTGACCGCCGCTGAGCAGACGGCTGATGCCGGATACCGCGAGATAGATGCCTATACGCCGTTCCCGGTCCACGGTCTATCAGATGCGCTCCGGTTCCACGACATCAAGGTGCCCTGGCTCATCTTCACCGGTGGCCTGTGCGGAGCCTTCTTTGGATTCACTCTGCAGTGGTACACCGCCGCTGTGGACTATCCGCTCAGCGTGGGTGGCAAGCCGTTCAACTCGCTTCCCTCATTCTTCCCGGTCACGTTCGAATGCACGATCCTGTTCTCAGCGCTCACCGCATTCGTCTGCATGTTCGGGCTCAACGGCCTGCCAAAGCCGTACCACTCGATCTTCAATACGCCTGGATTCCAGCGCGCTTCGATCGATCGATTCTTCTTGGCGATAGAAGTTAAGGACCCCAAATTTGATGAGAAGGAAACCAAGGCGTTTCTGGAAGGTCTGGGAGCCGTCGCTGTCTCCGAGGTGGAGCACTGATGAATAAGCAACAGAAACTCGCGATCCTCGGTTTCGGTGCGCTGATCCTTAGCGGATGCAACACCGATATGTGGCGACAGCCAAAGCAGGAGCCGCTCGATGAGAGCGAGTTCTTCGCAGACCATGCCGCCAACCGACCGCTGGTGCCCGGCACGATCCCGCGCGGTCACCTCCGCGAGGACGATGCGTTCTTTGCCGGTGCCGCAAATGGCAAGTGGCTGGATGGTTTTCCCGACGGCGTTAAAGTTGACAAGGCTCTTCTTCTCCGGGGTCAGGAGCGATTCAATATCTATTGCTCGCCATGCCACGGACGATTGGGAGACGGTCAGGGCATGATCGCTCACCGAGGCTTCTCGCTGAAGCGTCCGGTTGGAAACATCCACACCGATCGACTGCGCAAGATGCCGGTCGGCCACTTCTACGATGTCATCACCAATGGCTACGGAGCCATGTTCTCGTATGCGGCAAGAGTGGAGCCCCAGGATCGATGGGGCATCGTTGCCTACATCCGAGCACTCCAGCTCAGCCAGTACGCCGCTCCTCAGGATGTTCCAGCTGAAGAGGTTTCGAAGGCATTGCCCGCAGGCGACTTGGGCGCCGCGAAGCAAGAGACGGCTCAAGCAGATTCAAACACCAGGCTAGCTCAGAAATGACCACCACGACTCACGATACAACCATCCAGGAAGCGGGCACTGGGCTCGATCTCGGCAAGCGGGCGCCAGCGGCGTCTGTTGTCGGCATCATCGGCATCATCGTCTGCCTCGTCCTGATGTTCTCCGGCGGAGAAGCCATGAAGATCCAAATGATGGGTTCTTACATGTTCGGCTTCATCTTCTGGATGGGCATCACCCTGGGATTCTTCGGCCTCTCGTTGCTCCACAACACGGTTCGCGGCAACTGGTCGGTGGCCATTATCCGAATCCTGGAAGCAGGCGGAGGCGCGGTCTCCTTTGGCGCGATGTTTGTGCTGTTCCTGCCGATCGTTGCCAACCTCAAGGCGATGTACGCCTGGGCAGATCCCGCCAAAGTCGCTGCAGATCGAATTCTTAAGTTCAAGGCTCCGTACCTGAACCCAACTTTTTTTGAAATCCGACTCGTTGGCTACTTCGTTCTTTGGGCGGGCCTCGCCTGGTTCCTTCGAAAGTCCGCGATGCGACAGGAAGTCAGCAAGGATTTCAAGCTGGAAGCGGGACGAAGCTCATGGGGTGCCGTCGGCATCGTCATGTTCTTCCTCACGTGCACCTTCGCGGTGACGGACTGGGTGATGTCGCTGGAGCCGCACTGGTCCTCCACGATGTTCGGAACCTGGAGCCTGATCAGCGCCTGCCTTGGCGCTCTGTCTCTCGCGGTTCTCATCTTCTGCGTCAACGCTCACCGAGCGCCTTATAAGGACATCATGCGGCCGGACCTCACAAAGGACCTCGGCAACATGCTGTTCGTTCTAACAATGCTCTGGGGCTACACCTCGCTGTCTCAGTTCCTGATCATCTGGAACGGCAACCTGCCAGAAACCACCTCTTACTATCAGGCGCGAAGCAGCAACGTCGAGCCGATCACGAGCAACTTCACCTGGGGTGCGGTTGGCCTGATCTGTATCGTCGGCCAGTTCTTCATTCCCTTCTTTACGCTGATCACTCCGCGAACCAAGAAGACGGCGATGAACCTCGCCAAGGCCGCCGGCTGGATCTTCTGCGTTCACATCGTGGACATCTACCAGTACATCATCCCTGCCTTGCCCGGCGGACGCGGACCAAGTGGACCCGCGACCCCGGCACTGCTCACGGACGCTCTGGCTTTTGTCGCAATCGGTGGAATCTGGTTCTTCGTTTTCAGCAGCCAGGCAAAGAAGGCTCCTCTGCTTCCCACATACGACACCCGCCTTCAGGAGGCCGCACAGCATGCACACTGAGAAGCGTGAAGATCCGCTGGTCGAGCTTGGTTATGAGGTTCGAGACCTCAATACCGTAGCGATTCGAAATGCGACGATTGGATTCTTTATCTTCGCGATTGCCTCCGCCATTATCGGCTTTGGCGCCTATCGCGTGATGAATCCGACCGTCTTCGAGAACAAGCGGGCGCCAAACCGAATTCTGCCGGCTGCCAACTATCCCATGCTGCAGAGCAACATCGCGGCAAAGGTGGATATCTCCGAGATTCGCCAGCACGAAACGGCCGTCTTGAACGCACCTGTGGGTTGGGCCGACAAAGAGCAGACCCACCTGCACGTTCCAATTGACGAGGCCATTGCCATCGTCGCCAAGAACGGAATCAAGGCAACCGGTTCTGAAGTACCAGCCGTGACAAAGGGACACACTCCCGATCCTGCGATTGGAGAGAAGATTCCAGCCGCCGGCAAGCCGCTCACGATCAACAGGGACAACATGACGGGCACCTTACAGCAATCCGCCACGCCGAAAGCCCCAACTGTAGCCGCACCGAAGGTCAATAATCCATGAGCACCGATCGACTTGAAGCAAAGAAGTACAAGAACATGTGGGTAGCCCTGTGGCCGCTCCTGTTTCTTGGGCTTGCCCTTTCCACCACCAGGGGCCAATCTTCGCTGACCAAGTCGATGGGCATCACTCAGAAACTCGGAGATTCTATCCCGACCCAACTTCCATTTACGGATGAAGATGGTCGCAAAGTCAAGCTTGGAGACATGCTGACCAATCGGCCGACGATTCTGGTCCCAGTCTTCTACAGCTGCAAGACCGGCTGCGCAATCCTTACAGACAACATCATGAAGACGCTGGCCAAGGCGACTCAGGGGAACATCCTGAAGCCGGGGCGAGACATGGACATCCTGATGTACAGCATCGACCCCGTAGAGGATGCTGGGCTGGCTCGATCGAAGAAGGCTCTCATCTTCAACTCCCTGGCTCCGCCCAAGAAGAACCCTGAGGAAGTCGCCGCCTGGCGAATCGAAACCGAAAAGGGCTGGCACCTTCTCACTGGATCGAAGGAGTCAATCGAGGCTCTCTCTCAGTCGATTGGCCTCAAATACAGCTATCGCACGATTCCGGATGTGACCCATCACACCACGCTGAATCTCATCAACCACCCAACCTGTACGGTCATGCTGACACCGGCCGGCAAGATCTCTGGCTATACCATCGGCAACGACTTCCAAACAAAGGAAGTTGAGTCGGGGGTCGCAGTCGCCGCACAAGGCAAGATTGGCAAGAAGGCTGACCAATCCTGGATGTTTGGATGCTTGATGGTGGATCCGGCAACAGGAAAGAATCGTGTCGCAATCGAAAACGTTTGGCGCTTGATTGGAGTGTTGACACTGCTTGGTCTGGGCGCATCCATTGTCACCATGTTTGTGAAAGGTAACCGTGAAAACTCTACTGGCGGAGGTGGCCTGAGCACCCGCTAGCTCGGCAATTTATCCATGCAATTCTTCAACTTCCCGCTATCGCCGCCTTCGGCCTCGAATTTCTCGGCCGAATACGACGTGCTGTTTTATGTCCTGCTTGGACTGACGCTTTTCTTTACGGTTATTGTCAGCCTCGCCGTTCTCATCTTTATCTTCCGATACAAGAAGGGAACCAAGGTCAGCCGATCTCGCCCGATTTATGAGAACCTGTTTCTGGAGCTCACCTGGACCATCGTGCCTCTCGTGCTTGGTCTTATCATGTTCTACTTCGGCACGTCGCTCTACGTGAAGATGCGCACTCCGCCGAAGGATGCAACTGAGATATACGTCATCGGCAAGCAGTGGATGTGGCACGTTGAGCATGGCAACGGCGTCCGAGAAAACAACACGCTTCACGTACCAGTCGGCAAGCCAGTCAAGCTGACGATGATCAGCCAGGACGTGTTGCACGCTTTCTACATTCCAGCCTTCCGGGTTCAAGAGCATGTCGTACCAGGGCGGTACACCCAGCTCTGGTTCACGGCAACCAAGGCCGGCGAATACCACCTGTTCTGCAATATGTACTGCGGAACTCAGCACTCAGAAATGGGCGGCAAAGTCGTCGCGATGGAGCCAAAAGAATTTCAAGAGTGGCTAGCTAACGGTGGACAGTCGGTTGCCCCGATGACGATGGCTCAAGCTGGAGCCAAGACCTTCAACAAGGTTGGATGCAACAGTTGCCACGGTTCGGAAGACACCTTGCGCGCTCCATCGCTCTACGGCATCTTCGGCAAGCGAAGAGTGTTCTCAGACGGAACGTCCGCTGTTGCAGACGACGAGTACATGAGAAGCTCGATCCTTCGGCCGTACGATCACATCACTTCTGGCTACGGACAGACGATGCCCGTGTATGAAGGTCAGCTTACTGAGGAGGACGTCCTCAACCTGACTGCCTACATCAAGGTGCTTGGCACGCCTGCGGCTACGGTACCGACCAGCAACATCAATCGAAATTCAGGAGTTTCCGCCGTATCGGGGAATAACAACCCAACGTCACTGTCAACGAACGCGCTGCAGTACAACACGGCAGATCCGGATGCGTCCCCAACGCGAAGAATTGGGTCCCCAGCGGTTGGGGCGGTAGCCGCAGAAGGAAAGAATAGATGAGCTCCCCCACCACTGCCAAAGCCGGGCTGCCGCCTGAGCAGCACGAGGAAGTCAGCTACCTGAACGATGGGCATACCATCGCTTCTTGGCTGCTCACGGGCGACCACAAGCGGATCGCCATGCTCTATCTGATCTCGACAACGTTCTTCTTCTTCTTGGGAAGCGTTGCCGCTGGTCTGGTTCGATTTGAGCTCACGAGCCCTGCCGGTGTCGTGCTGGAATCGGAGACCTACAACAAGGTCTTCTCCTCCCACGGCGTCATCATGGTCTTCCTTTTCCTCGTTGTCGCGATACCTGCGATTTTCGGAAACTTCTTTATACCGTTGATGATAGGTGCCCGTGACCTCGCCTTCCCACGGTTGAACCTCGCCAGCTGGTACATGTACATGACCGGCGGCATCCTGATCATGATCGGGTTCATCGCTGGCGGTGTCGATACCGGTTGGACGTTCTACACGCCGTACTCAAGCATGTATTCGAACACCCAGGTGTCTCTGGTGCTTGTCGGCGTCTTCATCGGTGGATTCAGTTCGATCACGACGGGCGTCAACTTTATCGCGACGATCCACAAGATGCGCGCACCGGGCATGACCTGGTTCCGACTCCCACTGTTCGTCTGGGCCATGTACTCCACCAGCCTTCTGCTGATCCTCGGTACACCTGTCGTTGCCATCACCCTGCTTCTTGTCGTCTTCGAGCGACTCTTCAAGCTTCCAATCTTCAGCCCTGAATTGGGCGGCGACCCCGTGCTGTTCCAGCACTTGTTCTGGTTCTATAGCCACCCCGCCGTCTACATCATGATTCTCCCCGCGTTCGGAATCATCTCCGAGCTCATCGCGAACTTCTCGCGAAAGAGAATCTTCGGCTACCACTTTGTTGCCTTCTCCTCGATCGCGATCGCAGGACTTGGCTTCCTTGTGTGGGGCCACCACATGTTCATCTCCAGCCAGGCGATGTACGAAAGCGTGGTGTTCTCCCTAATCTCCTTCCTGGTTGCAGTTCCGTCCGCCATCAAGATCTTTAACTGGACCACCACGATCTACAAGGGCAACGTTGTGATGGCAGCGCCCATGGTGTACGCGGTTGGCTTCCTACTGATCTTTACGGTTGGCGGTCTCACCGGACTCTTCCTTGGCAGCATTGGAACCGACGTTCACCTAACCGCTACCTATTTCGTCGTGGCGCACTTCCACTACGTCATGGTCGGTGGAACCATGTTGGCGTTCCTCGGAGGTCTCCACTACTGGTGGCCAAAGATGACGGGCCGAATGTATTCCGAGGGCATTGCCATCGCGAACGGCATTTTGATGTTCGTCGGGTTCAACCTCACGTTCTTCCCGCAGTTCATCCTCGGATGGCTGGGTATGCCGCGACGGTATCACTACTACTACTTCGCTCCAGAGTTTCAGGCGTATCACATTATGTCGACGCTGGGAGCTTCGGTTCTCGGACTAGGGTTTGCGATGCCAGCCTTCTATCTCACCTACTCGCTGTTCAAGGGGCCCAAGGCACCTGCCAACCCATGGAACGCGCACGGCCTCGAGTGGGAAACAGCTTCGCCTCCTCCCACCACCAACTTCTTGGAGATTCCGATCGTTTTGGACGAAGTCTACGACTTCGATCCCGCCAGCGAGCATGAGCAGGATATGGCTGATCTCGAAGCTAGCGAGAACAAATCGGGAGATAAGCACTAACCATGTCGGCAAACACGGACTCCCTGCACCACAGCCACGATCCCGGACTGAAGCATCAGTACGAGGATATGGCGCAACAGAGCGAAACATACCTCGTCGGCATGTGGACGTTCCTCGTGTCAGAAGTGATGTTCTTTGGAGCGCTGTTCTTCATCTACACGCTCTATCGCTGGAACTACCAGCAGGACTTCTACATCGCTCACGAGCACTTAGATGTTAGGATGGGCGCGTTCAACACCACGGTGCTTCTGTTCAGCTCCTTCACCATGGTGATGGCGGTTCAGGCCGCTCAGTTGAAGAAGCGTATGAACGTGATGGGTTACCTCGCGGTGACCGTCCTGTGCGCTCTGACATTCCTTGTCGTCAAGTTCTTCGAGTACAGCTCCAAGTTTGCTGACCACCTGTATCCAGGAGTGAACTTCAACACAGACGCAGTGAAGGCGTTTGGCGAGCATGCGCTGGAGAATGGCCATGTTGCCGTGAACATGAACCACGCGCAGCTGTTCTACGGCCTGTACTTCGGCATGACCGGTCTGCACGCCGTTCACATCATCGTCGGCATCGGCATCCTGATTTCTCTGATTCGGCTCTGGTTCAACAAGGCTGACTCAGTGATTCACGACTACGTTCCTACCGAACTGGTGGGACTCTACTGGCACTTCGTTGACCTGGTGTGGATCTTCCTGTTCCCCCTGTTCTATCTGATGCCCAAACCGCACTAATCTCATGGCAAACGCAGAAGCACACTCTCACGAGCACCATATCGTTCCAACCAGCACGTATATAAAAACGCTGCTGGCGCTGTTTGTCCTCATGGTCATTACGGTTTTGGTCGCCGGCGTTAACCTGCCCAGAATCGGCTTCCTTTCAGGAACGGTTGTCAATCAGGTAATCGCTCTCGCGATCGCGCTGATCAAGGCGTTCCTGGTTGTCACCATCTTCATGGGCGTCAAGTTCGGTACCAAGCTGATCAAGCTCTGGGCCTCCGTCGGCTTCATCTGGGTCCTGCTGATCTTCGGCATCCTTGGTGACTACACAATGCGCAAATACGAACCAGCGCCAAGCTGGGACAGCAAGGCCGACTCTGCCCTGCCCCGCGTAACGCCAGAGGATCCCAAGATGCCTGATCACAACAGCACAAACGTGATAATTCGACAGTAGTCGACACGCACGAAAGGCGAGAGAGGGCTGGCTGCCAAGGCAACCAGCCCTCTTTTTACGTTCAATCACCATCTCGTCGCATAGCGTAATGCCATCCAGTTTAAGGTTTAGCCCTTAACCCATTGGCCCCGACTGGAGCGCAGAACTTCAGTCTGCCCCCGGCCAGTGCAGCGGAATACGCCAACTCGGTAGAAAAGAAAGCCGCACTCCTAGTGCGCTCGGTTCGCAAAGGAGCGCCACAAACAATAAAGGGATGCACTCGTACCACAAGTGATCGCTGTCAGAAGCGGGTCATACCAGAAGCGGTACGGGTAGAGGTTTGAGTGGCCGCTACTTAGCATAAGCGTAATAAGGTTGACTCCGAGGACTATCAAGAAGCTGAGTGCCGTGGAACCGATTGCGAACCTCAGCGGAATAAATGTCGCTTCCTTCGAGAATGGAACCAGGAACAGGGTGAGCACATACCCAGCGCCAAAAACCGATACGATCTGAAATACATTCGAATACAAGTATCCGAGTTCATAGCCAACAAAACACGATAGAAGGCGTCCAATTGGGCCGGTAACAAGTCCTGCTGCGAGGAGTGGATACCGCCTCACCAAAGTGGTGCCCGACTTCTCTCGTTTAACCATGGGGCTCGACCGAATCATCGTTGTCCGTGAAGAACCAAAGCGGGTTCTGAAAAGTCTGCATCTGCAGGCTTGGGTAGTGGTGACGCAAATGGGCTCGTCTAAGCGCGACGCTTGAATCCATCATCAACCGGAGATAGCTGCCTTCTAGCATTGGCGTGACGCCGTCTTGGTATGCGGGCGCCGATCCGCTAATTCGGTCGTAAGATTCGGAGAATGCAACAAGCCATCCGGGGTTAGGAGAGGATAGAACGAGTTCTGCCGCATAGGCCGAGCCTGCGGAACTGAGATCAAGATACGAGTCTTTGTATTTCCTTGTTGGAAATCGCTCACTTGTACGAAAGGCATTTGCATAGCCGGCCGGAGTCGGGTCAAGTGAACTTACAAGACATTCCAAAGGGACGAGCCTGTTCGAAACGAGGACATCTGTGTCAACGGTTGGACCGTTATCCTGTTCGTAAAGAGATCTTGCCAGGCCCAGTGATTTAAGATTCGCAATGTCCGTTGTCTTGTGACCTTGCGTTCGAGATGAGCTGAAGACCGGGTAGAGAAGGGTCGCCAGCAAGGTAAGAATGACAACCACCGTGAGGAGCTCAACAAGGGTGAACCCCGCTTTGGTGTGGTGAAGGGAGTTTCGCGACGATGTCACCATACAACCAACTTCTCGGTAAGGTCGCGCGACTCACGCGGAATCGCGTCACCCGCCATTTGATCCAAACGAAACTAGGCGGGAGTAGGTTTCAAATGGGGGCAGTGGGGCGATCTCATTGGAGCAATACGGCTTCGGCGATGTTTTCAACCATCGGTTGCTGGTGTAAATATCTGTACCGCAATTCAGCAACGTGACTGCCACCCCGGTCCTTATAAACCCACGACCTAAGCATATGATGGGTGCCTTTTTTGCAACAGGGCTTCTTCGCAGACAACATCAACATTCGTGCCCTTGCTGAGGGCCGTAAGGTTTCTCTTTTCGAGGGCCTCCCTCCAGAACCGATTGGTTTACCGTTCAGCCCGTGTCATTTCGCCCTTGCCTAAGGGCTCATCAGTCAGATCCCGAAACTGTCCTGAGATCCAGGCGAGAATCTCCTCGGTGGTGCTCGACTTCTCAAAAGTCCGCGGCTCTCCCCATGTGATCTTCACGCCACCCCATGCTGGTCGAGGGATCACCGAGCCGTAAGGAATGATGCGGTTGGTTCCGGTCAAGCCGCAACAGAGAACCGGGATGCCGGGAATCATCCGAATGATCAGGGCGACCCCGGCTTTGATCTCCTGAAGCTTTCCGTCCTCGCTGAGCTGTCCCTCAGGGAATAGGCAGACCAATTCCCCCGATTCCAAAAGCTGCGCCGCCAGCTTAAGAGCCGCCCGATCCGGGGTGCCCCTTACGACAGGGAAGGAGCCAAAGGACCGCTGGATGCGCCCGAGCAGAGGCATTTCAAAGAGCTCGCTCTTCGCCATGAAGTGGAGTGGACGCGGGCACTTGGCCTGGACCACCACTGGGTCAATATCGGCGAGGTGGTTCGATAAGATAAGCACTGGCCCGGTGCGGGGCACTCGATACGAGCCAATGTTGCGAACCGGTCCAAGGACCGCGAGCAGCGGCTTGGCAAAGAGCCGTGCCAGCGGCAGCCAGAACCTTAGCTGCAGGGAAGTATGGCGCGCACTTTCAGCAAGATCGCTCATGGATAACCTTCGATAGCGCCTCAGCGAAAGCCTGATGTTCCAGCTTGAGCACCTTGGCCGCTAGTGTCTCTGCAGAGTCATCTGGTTCTACCGGGCAACGTTTCTGAAGAAGCACTGCCCCTTCGTCGTACCGCTCGTTGACGAAATGCACCGTGCAGCCCGACTCGGTTTCCCCTGCCGCCAACACGGCCTCGTGGACGTGATGCCCATACATCCCCTTGCCACCAAATTTGGGCAAAAGACTCGGGTGGATATTGAGGACGCGATCGGGGAATTTCTGGAGCACCTCGCCTGGAAGGATACGAAGGAAACCAGCAAGGCAAAGCCAGTCACATCCTTCAAGCGCCTCCACAAGTCGTTCTCCATATCGGTCCCCTGGCGTCACGACCGTAGTGGGGACACCAAGATCGATGGCCGCCTTTTCCGCGTCACTCCCTGCTCCCGAAGCGATCACTACCGACACTTCAGCCGGCACCTGACCCGACCGACATGCCTTGACCAGCGCCGTCATGTTGGAGCCCCGTCCCTTCGACCCCACCATAATCCCAACTCGCTCCAGCGACTTTTCCATCCCGTCGCTAGTTATGACTGACAGAGGTGCCTGGACGTACGGCTATAAGGTCTTAAATTTCTGCTACCGGCAGCCGGGATCGCTTCCTGGCACGTTGTAGGCAACCACAGTACAGTCGCTCATCGCAATCCTGCTTCCGACCTACGCCTGGAAACCATCCATCCATCCCTGACGCGCGAATCCCTCGAAGGAGGCGCGGACCAGGCTGAGGCCGTAGCGGTAGTCCTCAAAGTGCCGACTCAGTTCCTCGAATAGGGGCGCTTCGTCGGCATACGGATCGTGATCAAACGTGCTGACGACATGGTAGCTGTATCGACCTTGCTGCACTGGGTCTAGCAAGACATCATTTCCAGCGGCCTTAACCCCGTTCAGAAACTCAGGGAACAGGCCGGACCAGAACAGGAGAAAGTCCCCGATATGGCGGTGAACTTCTCGCTCTCGATCAAAAGAACTTGCATTTAGGCGAACGTCTCCCTCAACGACCATTTCGGCGATGGTGTGCACCGGGGCGCCGAATGGATCGCGAATCTTGAAGACATTGTCCATGTCCATAAAGCTGACCATCAGGTCGCTTAAATAGGCCTCCACTTCCTCCGAAGCCTCCACAGCAAGCTTGGTGGCCAAGGAATCGTGCAGCGTCTCTACAAAGTAGTGGCGCAGAGGGTGATCGCTGGCAATTTCGCGTTTCATATCAGTCAACCTCCGATTTCTGGGCTGCCCTGCCTAACCGTGAAGCCCACATTGGCCTACTGTGCCCTCACTATAACGAGGAGTTTTGCTTTTGTCCAGAAACTGTTAGCTATCCGGACGCCTTTCTCATGGAAATTGTTCTTGGATCATTGACAGTTCAGCGACATAATGTGGGCAACCGTGGACGGAACGCTTGTCTGGAAGCGTCATAAATGTCATGAACTGCCCGAGGTGCGCCAAACAGGTTCCCGCAAATGCCGCATTCTGCATGCACTGCGGACAGGCGCTTGTGTCGGCCGCTCCTCAGACAACGCAAATGCCGCGCCCCGTTCCGTTTGCTCCGGTTGCGCCCCAAGCCGCTCCTGCCGGTGCTGGATCTGTCCCTGCCGGCAACCTGAGCGCCGCATTCGATCAACAGCGCCGTCGCACCACAGTGATTGCGATCGCCTTGGGTGTTCTTGCCGCTGTGTGTGCGGTCGGCTTCGGGCTCAAGTCCCTCGGCTTCCTTGGTGAAAATGCCAAAACGCCTGAAGAAGCTGCGCTTATCGCCAAGAGCAAGCTCCCCGGCGCGGCGTTGGTGGCCGTGGGGAGAACTCCCGATGTCCCGCTCGCCGCAGTTGCCACCGCACCGGCCGAGATGCCGGATGATATCTATCAGTGGTTGGAGCATCTTCGAAAGAGCGAGGAAAAGCGTGCGGAGATCACCATGTCTCAGCTCACCACCGCCTACACCGAGAAGGAGAAGTCCCAGGTGGCCGGTGGCGTCGATGCGCTCAAGGATCTGCTCAACGGAATCGACGACCCGAACTCCGAGCTCCACTCCCCCACCGAGAAGCTTGGCCAGGTGATCAAGCAGATGCACGATCAGTGCCACGATGTGCTGGTTTACTTCGACTCCGTGAAGCCACCCGAGGAGTGCGTAGCCATTAAAAACGCCTACGACCAGGCCCTAAATGAGGAGGCCGCGCAGATGGGCGACATTGCCGACCACCTTGCGGCCGGCGATATGGAAAAATTGCTCAAGATGGAAGGCAAGAGCGCAAGCGGTATCGACTCCGCAGGTGAGAAGACGGACCGGTTGGTCGGAGAGATCTGCGACAAGTATCACAAGCGCCGCTGGTTCAACATTGCCACGGACATCAAGTCCAGCCCCATCTTTGGTTCAGGATTCTAGCGAGGTGGCGATTCCTTCCCATTCCGAAACTCTCAGGGCAGTTGCGGCCGCACACCTCGTCGAGCTCTGCACGAAATTCCCGTTGGGATACACCCCTGAACTGGTATGGCGCGGATACCGCGTCACCGCCGGCCTCGCCTACTATCGAAAGGGCGTCATCGGGCTCTCCTCTCGAGTCTTGAGGGAGGAGCAGGCGGTGCTGGATACCCTCACCCACGAGTACGCACACCTTCTCGCGGTAGCGCGCCACGGTAACCGCGCAGCCGGTCATGGGCCGGCTTGGCAACAGGCAATGGCGGACCTCGGGCAAGAGGCAAAAGTCCGCCATAACTACGAAGTCGAGCGCAATGTTCCTCGCCAAACGGTGGTTTACACCTGCAAGAAGTGTGGTGCCCACATTAACCGGTCTCGTCGGCTGCCGAGACGTCGGAAGTATATGCACGCAGCTTGCGGGGGTGAGATCCGTCTCCTAAAGATAGAAAGGATAACTTCAAGTGAAGCCGACGCGTAGAGTAGACAACTGACCGTGTAGCAAGGTTCTGCGCAGGGTCAATCAAGCCAGCCATGTGGATTGCAACAGCCGAACATAGCAGACAGATCGACCGTCGAGCGACGGAAGAGTTCGGCGTTCCCGCAAAGGTCCTGATGGAGCGAGCGGGACTTGCCGTGTTCGATGCCGTTCAAGAACTGTTGCCCCACGGTGGCAAAATCACTGTCTTCTGCGGAAAGGGCAATAACGGCGGAGATGGTTTTGTCGTTGCCCGGCTTGCCCTTGACCACCACTTCAGCGTGGACTGCCTTGTGGCGGCGGAGGAAAAGGAACTCACTGAAGACGCACACGAGCAGATGCGAATCGCTCGCGCACAAGGCATTCAGCCGATCTTTTACTCGGATGCTCGCTGGCAGCGCCGAACCGATGCCCTCTGCTGTCGGGATCTTATCGTGGATGCCCTCCTCGGTACTGGCGCCAAGTGCGAGGTGAAGGGTGCGATCAAGGATTCCATCCAACTGATCAATCGAAGCGGCGTGCCGGTTGTGGCGGTTGACGTTCCCAGCGGGATCTGTGCGAACACCGGCGAAGAACTTGGAGAAAGCGTTTGGGCGCTGCGAACCGTGACCTTTGGGCTCCCCAAGCGATTCCTCTTTGAGGGAATCGGCCTGGAGCATTCCGGATATTGGACCGTTTCTGAAATCGGGATTCCGCACGTGCTTCTTGAAGAGCCAACTGTCGCAAGGCTTGTCGATACCGACTGGGTTCTCAATCTTCTCCCTGAGCGCCTGAGAGCGAGCCATAAAGGGGACAACGGCAGCGTGCTTATCGTTGCTGGTAGTCGCGATATGCGCGGTGCCGCCTCCCTTGCCGCCAGAGCAGCCGTACGAAGTGGAGCTGGGCTTGTTACCGTCGCTAGCATTCCAGAAGTGTGCGCCTCCGTATCTGCAAACGTCCCAGAAGCAATTCTTCTAACCCTGCCCGAGGTGGACGGAGCCGTGAGCCCAGACGCGGCAGACATCATCCTTGCCAACAAGGCTAAGTACCATAGCGCCCTCTTCGGTCCTGGTCTCACCCACGGCAAGCAGGTCATGGAATTCCTCTCGCGGGTCTGGGAGTTCTGGGATCAGCCATGCGTCATCGATGCAGATGCTCTCAATGCTGTCAGCCAGGGAGTGAAGCTCCCCCATGCGGAGTGTGTTCTGACCCCGCACCCTGGTGAGATGAGCCGGCTCCTGCACTGTAGCGTCGCGGAGATTCAGTCCGACCGGTTCCGGACCGTCACCCAGGCGGTAGAGCAGTTCCAACAGTGCTGTCTCCTCAAGGGTCCCTACACCATCATGGGTGAGCCGCAGCAGCCGATGATGGTGAACAGCTCTGGAAATCCGGGAATGGCGTCTGCTGGGATGGGCGATGTGCTCGGCGGAATCATTGCAACGCTTCTTGCCCAAGACCTCCCGAGCTATTTCGCCGCTGGGTGTGGAATGTACTGGCATGGCGCTTCTGCGGACCTCTGTGCAACCGAAATTGGCCCGATCGGGTACAGCGCGAGCGATGTTGCTGACCACCTTGCCAAAGCTCGCTGTAGAATTGTCTCAGCGTGTCACCGAAACTAGCATTCTCCATCCTGCTCGCGGCCATTGCCGTAAGCGCTTCGGCACAGAATGTCGCCCTAACCTTTCCGGATAGCGGCGACCGGCAGGTATGGGTCTCAGCCGCGGTCCCAACCCAGCCCCCGTCAGATTCGGATGGGATACATGCCCTGAAGAATGAAGCCAGCTTGCCCTCTGGGGGTGCGGCAGCCACCTCACTCATCTGCGTTTGGGACAAGAAGACCGGGAACCTGGCAGTGAAATCGGTAAAGGATGCCGGTACGGCCTGGGCCGTCCAGCCGTCTGATTTCCAGCGGATCGCCGAGGTCGCGGTAAAGGTCGAACACAGCGGCAAGCCGGTCGCGGCCGCATCCATCGAACTGAATGACGGAAAGCATCAGACGTCCCAGCTTCTCGCTCCGAGCAACGCCGGTCAAGTTCTATTCTTCGGGATCGCACCGGGCTCACTCAAAGTGACCGTTCACTACAAGGTGGGTGGAAAGGATGGTAAGCCGGTCACCCAGTTGCTGGACGCGGCTATCACGCGGACCGAGCCCATTCCGAGCCTTACGATTTCAATCGCGGATGCGGTCGACACTGTGGGTGCGGCAGCGCCAGGCGGAAGCGATACGGCACCGGCACCTTCGACTCAAGCCACCTCTGCAGGATCCAGTTCCTCGGCGGCAGGTAGCGGTGGGGGAGGAAATATCCTTGGGCAGATCCTGGTCTATCTTCTCGTGATGGGTGCGGTCGGAGGTGGCATCTACTACGCCCTCCAGTACGTCAAGAAGAACCCAGATACGGTCGGTTCCAAACTCGAAGCTCTGGGTGTGCAGATTCCGAAGCCTGGCGACGACCCACTAGCGGATCCAGGTCCCGTTCCGCAGCCAAAAGCCCCAGCACCGGTTCAGAAAATTATCCTTGACGATGCCGCTCCCGACCTAATTGCCCCTGTTGCCGCGTCTACCGTGATATCCGATCCACGGCTGGTGTCACAAAACGGCGATTCATTGTCGCTGCCACAGGGAGATCTGATCGTAGGAAGGGAAATTGGACTGGGATTGAGCCTGGTGGGAGAAAGCACAGTGTCTCGAAAGCACGCGCAAATCACCCGTTCAGGGGCGTCCGTGGTGGTGACCGATTTCGGCAGCACCAACGGGACGTACGTGAACGGTGTGAAGGTAGCAGGCGACATGGCCCTGACTCCCGGCGACGCGGTTCAGTTCGGCTCGGTACGGTTCAGGTTCGAAGGCTGATAAATGGGTAGCGTCATTCTCAAATTCCTAGTGGGCGGCACCGCAGGTCTGCTCGTCTGGGCTCTTTTGGA
Organism: uncultured Armatimonadota bacterium; assembly: GCA_903927025.1. Taxonomy (GTDB): domain Bacteria; phylum Armatimonadota; class Fimbriimonadia; order Fimbriimonadales; family Fimbriimonadaceae; genus Fimbriimonas. Next base: position 15,641 of record CAIYLG010000047.1, on the reverse strand, counting down.
GCCAAGCGCGCCGAAGAATATCTATTCGGCCAGTTGGGGCGTTTGGGAAGGCACGTTCATCCTTATCCTGGGGTCGGTCATCGGCCTTGCCGTTGGCGGATTGGAGGGATACACTCGAGGCGGCAAGATTCACACCAGCCGCGGTCTTGGTCTTGGGCTCATCTTTGGTGCGGTAGGTGCCACCTTCGGCTCTGGGCTTGGAAGCACCCTGCTTCACCTTTGCTTTCGCCCGGACATTTTTGTCTCAGAAGCACCGATGCCCGCGAGAATGGCGGCGCGTATCCTCGTCTTCATCCCGATCGGGATGATGCTGGGTGGAGGGATCGGCGCGAGTTCACTGACTCCCAAGCGTACGATTCAAGGATTCCTGGGCGGTGCAATCGGTGGTGCCATCTCCGGTGCATGCTTTGATCCGGTAAGCGACATCGTCGGGGGTGCGATCCTATCTGCGCGAGGCCAGCACTCTGGTGAAGTTGGAATCCTCGGCAGGGCTCTTACTGCTGTGCTTCTCGGGGCGATGATTGCCCTCTTCATTGGCCTTGTCGAGCGATTTGCACGAAGCGCCTGGCTCCGACTCTCGTTGGGGCGGAATGAAGGCAAAGAGTGGAGCATCGACGGAAATCAGACGTTTATTGGTCGAAGCGAATCAGCCCAAGTGCCGCTGTTTGGAGATGCAAACATCGCCCCCATCCACGCCTCCATCACCCGGCAGGGTCAGCACTACATCCTTACCGACAACGGCTCTCCAATCGGAACTTTTGTCAACGGGCAGCGAATTGGCCAGGTTGCCCTGATGCACGGGGCCCAGATCCAAGTGGGTGGATACATTCTCCAATTCTTGCTAAAGGGACATGCCGCCCCTGCGAGAGGACCCGAGGCGTACGCCGGCCAGGCATACCCAATCGGCGGCCCGGCTCCCGGCTACGCGCCCCAAGGCCAACCGATGCAGGCCCAGCCGACCCGAGGCACCGTACCGTTCGCCCAGCCCACGCCAGGCCCTGGACCCATGCAGGGAATGATGCCCATGGGTGGGCAGCCAACTCAAGCGTTTGCTCCGGCCTCCTCCAACCCCACCGTAGCCTTTGCGCCGGTGCAGGCGATGGTCGGGTTTGCCCTTACCGCAATGGACGGCCCTCTGATGGGTCAGCGGTTCTCCGTTCCTGGTCCGTTAGAGGTCGGACGAGATTGTCCCGCTATCCCAATGTCATTTGACGCCGGAGCATCCCGCCGTCATGCTGTGCTGCAGCCCGGAGCCGGCGGACTCGCCGTCACCGATCTCGGCAGCACGAACGGAACCTTTTTGAACGGTCAGCGCGTCTCCCAAGCGACAGCAGGACCAGGCGATATGCTGAAATTGGGTTCAACCACTTTTCGAGTCGAACCCGCATAGAATCATTGGAGCAATCTTCTCAATATGGACCCAACGCAACGAATTGATCCTAACCGCACAATGCTCACCGGAGCGCCAGGTCTCGGTGACCCGTTGCGGACCCAGGCAATGGCCCCCTTTGACCCGCTGAAAACCACCGCGATGGCGCCCATGGTCGACAACGGCAAGGGCCTCATGGCAGAAGTCATTGCTGGCCGCGAGGCGACGATGGCAAACGGACCCGCCCGCGAGCAGTTCATCGTGGAGTTCACAGGCGCCGGCACTCCTGTGATGGGCGGCAGTTCTCGCACACCACTGAATTTGTGTTTGGTCATCGACCGTTCTGGTTCGATGGAAGGTCCTCCGCTCGAATACGTGAAGCAGGCCTGCGGATTTGTGGTGGATATGCTTGGCCCCAACGACGTACTCAGCATCGTCACGTTCGAGGAAACGGTCGACGTCCTCATGCCGCCGCAGCGGGTGACGAATAAGCAGCCGATCAAGGATGGCATTCAGCGGCTGATCCCAGGAAATACCACCAATCTTTACGACGGATTGGCCCTCGGCGCCCAGCAGGTGATGGCGACGACCGATCCCGGTCGAGCGACTCGACTGGTGGTCCTCACCGATGGCGACCCCACGGCGGGAATCAAGGACTTTTCGGCACTCGTCGCCCACGCGGGTGAGATCAAATCGCGCGGCATCACCAGCACCTTCCTTGGCTTTGGTCCGGACTACAACGAAGAGCTGCTCGCCAGCATGGCCAAGCGCGCAGGAGGGAACTACTACTATATTCCTCGCCCGGAGATGATCCCGGAAGTCTTCCGTTTGGAACTCGACAAGCTCATGACCAGCGTTGCGAGGAACCTCAAGCTTGAGCTGAAAGTTGCTCGGTGGGTCACTCTGCGATCTCCCCAGGCATCGCCAACCGGAGAAGTTTCGCTGCCGTTGGCAGACTTAGAGCGCGGAGCCAGCATCCAGCAGGTATTCGACTTTGACTTTGCCAATCACCCATTGGGCCACTACCGCGTTGCGCACGGAAAGCTGTCCTACGATGATCTTGTCTCAAGCAAGACAGAAGTGATCGACCTCGACTTCATCATCGAGTTCACCGCCGATGCCGCCCGATACACGGTCGCCCAGAACCCAAGAGTCGCAGGAGCTGCCCAGGTCGCCCTTGCCTCGAAGGCAGTCGAGAAGACCATCCTCGGAATGAAGACCGGCGTCCTCACCCAAATGGGTGCGATCCAGGAACTCCAAAAAACCCAAATGCTCCTGGCGCAAGAGGGACGCACCATCGAGGCGCAAGAAGTCACGATGGCACTCCGAGCCATCCAAAGCGGAGACAAGGGCCAAGCCGAGAAGACGCTCATGGGGACCATGCTTCACCTGGACCAAGGCAAGAAGAACAGCTAGCCCAAAGTGAAGCGTCCCGATGAATAGGGACGCTCCACTTTGAGGTGATGGCCGCGCGTGGGTTTAGCCGACTCGCGGAGTATTTCTTCTAACCAATGATTGTTGGCGGGTACTTCTAACTGTCGCATGGCGCTCGGCGCTGGCCGTTCTTCTTCCGGACCCGGACCCAGACAAGGATGACTGGAAGGCAGCCATTGAACCTCTACAAAGCCCACACCTCCCGAACAAAATCCGGAAAGAGAACCACTTTGGTTCTTCTGGAAGCGCCTCCCGACTGAAGTCGGGACAGGCTGATCCGCGCCGAAAGCCTGCCCCGCTGTACGGGAGCGGTGCTGTTTGAGGCCGAAGGGCCGAGTTCATCGCTCACAGCGAGGCGCGAGCGTTTAGCGCGGATCGAAGACGCTGGAAGAAGAACGTCCAGCGCCAAGCGGACATGCGAAGTTGAAGGTGAGAACAAACAGATCGGCAAGCGATAGTTGGAAGCGAGAGTAAGTTAGGAGGCAAGGGACAGTTGGAAGCTACGACTAACTTTCAGCCGAACGAAGCACTATCTATCCCGATCCGGAAAACTTCCCCTATAAAAAGGCCTGCGCCCCATTTGGCCCACCAAACCGCTCATTTCCTAGTCAGAATCCCTCAATTTTCGCCAATCCCCTAGCGAAACAGGAAAAGGGAAGATATGATATACGGGTATATCGGATGAGCGATATACCCGTATATCAATGGCAACCACGATTCGCGATGTAGCGGAAGCGGCAGGGGTCTCGGCGATGGCCGTGTCCAAGGTCCTGCACGGAACAGGTTCCACCGTTCGCGTAAGTGCGCAAACGGCTGCCAATATTCGTCGCGTTGCAGCCGACCTCCGGTACCAGCCGAACCGTCTTGCCCGCAGCTTTCGGCAGCAGAAGACCAACACCATTGGCCTCGTATTCAGCCACTTTGGCCGCATTGGAGAAGCAGATGGTTACTTCGCTGCGCTTCTGAATGGCGCGATGACGGCAACATTTCAGTCCGAGTACAGCCTCACCATTTGCCCGAAATTGGCGATGTCCTCCACAAACGGTCAGCTCAACGACGGAAGATTTGATGGCCTTCTGTGGTGCAAGCCGGATTACACCCGAGAGAGTGCGGAATCGATCGGTCTCTCCAAAATGCCGATTGTGATGATGCACGCCCCCGCCGGAGAGGGCCCCGAAGTTCCTAGGTTCTGTTGCGACAATGAACAGGGTCTGCGCCTGGCAGTAACTCATCTGGTGGAACTGGGCCATCGAAAGATCACATTCCTATCGGATCACTTCAACCACACCACTGCAGAAGGAAGAGTCAGAACGGCCGCCTTCATGTCTGCAATGGCAGAGCATGGTCTGACCTGTCGAGAGGACGAACTTCTTTATTGGAGCCAAGAGTGCGACGAAATGGCCGAATTCGTCTCTGCGCCAGATCGACCGACCGCGATGATCATGTTCAGCGAACTCCACGCTGTTTATGCCCTGCGTAAGGCGGAACAGCTTGGCATTTCGGTTCCGGGTGACCTCAGCGTCATTGGATATGACTCAACCGCATTTTGTGAAACCACCCGTCCTCGCCTCACCGCAATCAGTCAGCCGATCGAACAGATGGCGTATGACGCCACCACAAAGCTGATCGCCTACATCGAAGCAGAAAAGACGGAATCACACTTCTTTATCTATCCATGCGGCCTAGATATTCGCGAATCCACTGGCCACCCCATCCACAGGGAGTCAAAGTAACCATGTGGACAAGTAAACCAATTTGTGGGTTTGCCTACACGAAATGCATACATGATGTGGACAATTCGCTTGGCCTAAGGGAGGAAATGTGATACCATGCCCTTAGTGGAAAACAGCCACCGCGTAAGTGGCTACCGCGAAGTTGCGGAAACATTGCAGGAGAAGATCCGAGCAGGCTCAATTGTCCTGGGATCCCTGCTTCCGACTGAGCGGGAGCTAGTAGATAGTTTTGGTGTGAGTCGGACTACGGTTCGTCGCGCCCTCCAGCAGCTCGTAAGTTCAGGGTGGGCTGAGAGCATCCCAAATCGTGGCGTCTCCGCCCGCATGGGGCAGAGCACTGGAACCCGCCAGGTGGTTGGCTTTGTCGATGACGCCGGTACCGTTGTTCCAGACCTCTTCTTTGCGTTAAACGCTCGACTGCAGAGCCACGGTTTGGTCCTCACTCACGTGGACTCGCGAGTCATGAAGACGGAAGGTGCGCTTGAGTACTGCAAGTCTCATCGACTTGCGGCTGCCGTGGTTTGGTCCAAAACCATCAATCCAGACTCAGAGCGCATCAACTCGGTTCTCCGTGCGATGCCGGTTGTTGCAGTAGATCACGGTCTGCGCGGGATTGAGACAGACGTTGTCGCCTGCGATGTCTTTAAAGGCGCCAAGGCTGCTGTGAAGCACCTGGCTTCCCAAGGTCGACGCCGGATCGGCATTGTCGGCATGCTGGACAGCCTGGACACCACTCAAGAGCGGTTTGGCGGCTACCTCGAAGGAATGTTCGAAGCAGGACTGCAGCCAGAACCAAGAGACTTTTTATTCACCCGCACCAGCGGCAGCGTCATCGGCGACACTTCAGCCCTCGAAAGAAGGCTGGCTGAGCCAGACGCTCCAGATGCCGTTTTCGTCATGCAAGACCATATCATGGAGGACCTGCTTCAGGCAGCGTCCAGGGTTGGCGTTTCTATCCCAGATTCGCTGGCGGTTGTGACAATGGGTTCCGATGACCCATTCTCCGGTCGTGTGCAAGTCGGGGCTACCACTGTGGCCTTTGACTGGGCGCAGATGGCCGACATCCTCTTTGATCGAGTCTGTTGCCGGCTCAGCGAACCATCGGCCCGTGCCGTAAGAGTCGTTGTTCCTGCGCAGCTAGTGGTTCGCGGAAGCTGTGGGGCTCCGCGCGACCAATGGACGGTTTCCACTACGTTTCGTTCGTCCGCCTCTCTCGGCCATAAAGGTCCAGTCGAGGATCGTTCTTCTGACTCCGAGAGGGGATCAGATCTTGTTCATCCGTACCGTCCCTAAGGGGCGGGATCTCTCAGCCATTATCAAGAAATCTACATTGAGGTAGAAATGCAAAAGAAAGCCTTTACATTAATTGAGTTGCTAGTTGTCATCGCGATCATCGCGATTCTCGCTGCCATCCTCTTCCCAGTCTTCGCTCAGGCGAAGCTCGCTGCGAAGAAGATCTCGTCCGTTTCGAACATCAAGCAGGCAAGCCTTGCCATCCTGATGTACAACAACGACTTTGACGACATGTTTGCCGCAGGCTGCGGTTCACAATGGTGGTATCCGCGAGACGGCGGTTGGGCTTGGAGCACCCAGCCTTACATCAAGAGCCTTGCGCTTCTCCGCGACCCAACCGATACGCTCAGCACCGCTGGCTGGTACACATGGCTGCTTCCGCCAAACAACCCAGGCGTTGCAATCTCCTATGCCTCCAACGGCTACCTTTGGCAGGACTCGAACAACGGATACAAGACCTATATGTATGGCGTTATGGGCGTGGCTCAGCCAAGCTGGATGGGCAACACCTACACGAACGGTACTCAGGTCACTCAGCCTGCAAACACCATCCTCATGGCAACCCGAGCGGATGGCCAGAACCTGTGGGGAATGGGCGACGTCATCTCGGGCGTAACCTGGTGGGACAATGGCAGCGGCGGTGCAGGTCTTCTGCCCAACGGCCATGGCGACACGGTAAACCCATATAAGGCAAAGCCTTACAACACGACGATCACCGTCAATGCAAATCACCTCTGGGGCTGCGTCTACACGCCGTACTCCAACCAGGCTCCATTTGCATTCGTGGACGGCCATGCTAAGTCGATGAATCCGGCTCAAACGAACCCGAACCCATCCAACACTTACATCACTGGTCCATCCTACTCGCTGGGAGACAGCGGTCACGATCCTCAGAACATGTGGGATGCCTACAGATGAGGATTGCCATCCTACTGCTGACCATCTTGACCGCGTCAATGATGGTCGGTTGCTCCGGTGGCGGTGAATCGTCCGCCACTAAAACTGAGGAGAAGACCTTCCGTGACCGCGACCCGAGTCACATGAAGGGCGTTCCCCAGGGCTTCGCGCCCAAGGGCCCTCCTCCCGGAGCAGTTGGCGGACCACCCCCTGATTTCAAGGGTGTGAAGTAGCCATCTGACCACAAGGGCTCCGATCCGGTTAGGGGATCGGAGCCCGTCGTCGTACCGAAACAGCTGTCAACCAGCTGCATCTCATTCGCTGGGGAACAAGGAATGAACAACAAGAATAGGCGCGCCATTTCCGACATGTGGGGAGCACTGTTGGTGATCGGGGCGATCGCAATGACATTGGCTGGCTGTGGAGACTCCGATTCGCATGCCACCAAACTGGAAGAGCAGACTTTTAGGGATAGAGATCCCAGCCACATTCACGGTGTGCCCGCAGGTTTCAGGGGACACTCAGGGCCGCCTCCTGGAGCTCTCGCTGGACCACCTCCCGGTGCTGGCGGACCGCCTCCTGGAGCTGGTGCGCCGCCGGCTGGTTCAAAGTAAGGCAACACCGAATTGATCATAGAGGGCACGCGCCAACAGCGCGGGCCCTCTATTTTTAGTTCAGGCCCCGCAATCCCTCAAATGCTCCGAGCCACGGCTCGTATCGCTTCCAGCGATCGGTTGAGGTCTTGTAGACCGGCTGTCGCACCTGCCAAAGGCTAGGCGTTCGTACACGCCGCTCGTTCAGTTCCGGGTGCAGGCAGGCATCCGTCCACTCAAGACCGCAGAACTCAACCAGCTTCGGCATGTGCACCTCGGGCGCCTCCACAAGATCCTCATAGTTCACTTCCATGAACCGATCCTTGGGAAGCGTTTCCCGCCAGTGGTCCATGAGTCGAATCAGTTCTTTGTAGGCATCCACAATGGCTTCGCGATCGCAAATAAATTCTGCGCTGGTATTCATCGGCGTCATCCAAATCGACAGAGCCGTATCGATCGCATTTCTTCGCGTGTGGATGATCCTAGCGTTTGGCAACGCAAGGTGAAGCGAGCCGACTCCGATGATGTTGGCCGGGTTCTTGTCGATGACGTGGGGATATCCGGGCGCAATTGACGTCAACAGCTCAACGTATCCCCGAGCGCAGGACTTCAATTGAGACTGGTTGAACGTCTGTCTCTGGAGGTCCACCATTGCCGCTTCATGCTCGCCCCAATAGTGCTGTTCGCCCGCTCCACCAATTTGTGGATGGCAAGAAAGCATCTGCTCGGCAAGGGTCGTTCCAGACCGCATCATGCCCACGATGACAATCGGCAGGTCCGATGTGGCCCGCTCAATCTTCTCGTTGGCGTACAGCGCCTCGCTGTACATCTTGATGCTCGAGTCGATTCGCTGCTTAAAGGCAACTCGATCAAACGGTGGGATCAGTTCGACTCGCCGCTTAGTTTCATTCGCACGGTTGAAGGTGTCGATGGCACGCTCGTACTCCCCAAGGTTGTCGTAGGCTTTGCCAAGGGAATAGAGCAGAAACTGCTGCTCGTTGGGCGGCAGCTTGCCGGAGGCAAGGAGGTCTTCCATCTGCTTGACCATCGGCCTGTCTTCCTGGGTGACACGCTTGGCAAACGTGATGGCCTGGTACGCCTCGCCCTGGTCTGGCTTTTCTTCAAGTGACTTCTTGAGAAACTCGATGGCTTCCTCAAATCGCCCGATCGCACTGAGAGAAAGCGCCTTTTCACGAGGCAGAAAGCCTGGCATCGCACCAATTTCTGTCGCTTTGGCCCAATGCTCTTCCGCTTCATCCAAGCGAAGCTGCTCGGTGAGAATTCGCGCCATGAGGACGTGCGCTTCTGCGGACTCAGGGTCCTTCTTTAGAATACGGCGACAGGTCCGCTCTGAGTTGTCGATGTTGCCCAGCCTAAGTTCCAAGTAAGCCAGTCGAGTCATTCCGCGAGGGTTGGGAGCCATCGCCGTTGCGTTCTTGAGCAGCTCGGTGGCCTTGATCCACTCACGAGAGGCAATCAGCGCATCGGCGTAGTCGTACTGCACGCTGGGATCGGTTGGATTGAGATCCATCGCGCGCTTCCACACCGCAAGCGATTGGGGTGCCATCCCTTGGTACACCATGCACCGTGCAAGGGCAACGTGACAGGCAGAAACCTGAGGCGCCACCGAGACCGCCAGTTCGGCACACCGGCGGGCCTCATCAAGTTGATTTGTCTGAAGCAAGAGGAGTGATGCCCAACACAATGCGGGCACGCAGCGTGGATCGAGGCTGAGGGCTTGTCGCATCCTTTGAAGCGCCTCATCCGGCCGACCCGTTTCTGCCGCGACGATGCCTAGTGCCACCACTGCCTGAAGCTCACGAGGATGTTGTTCAACCACTTGAAGCAGCATCGACTCAGCCTGATCAGCCCGGCCCATCGAAAAGAGCTGGCGCGCCTCTGCGATAAGCGGCCGCAGGTCATTCATGCCTCGTTGCGAATCCCTGTTGTATTTCACGGTTGTGTGGAACTTCACCTTATCGCCCGGTTGGTTCCGGGCGAGTCAACTTGCGCTTACTTTGTCTCGGCCTGATACTCCGACCAAAGTCGCTCGAACTCTGAAACTAGCTTTTCCATCGCCTCAAAGCCACCGAGCCAGAAAGCTTCGGAATCGAGGTCGACGCCGACCGTCTCCATCAACTCATGCGGGGTGCGGGAGCCGCCAAGCTGGAGCAGGTGGATGTACTTATCGGAGAAGGATGGCCCTTCCTTTTTCGCCATCTGGTAGAGCGACAGTACCAACAGCTCGCCAAACGAATAGGCGTACACGTAGAACGGCGCAAAGATAAAGTGCCCCACGTAGCTCCACCATGCCTGGTGCTGGGCTCCGAGGTGGACGGAATCGCCAAACATTGCCTGCTGCTCTTCCTGCCACATCTCACCGAACTGCTCTGCCGTAATTTCGCCTTCGGCTCGTCTTCTGAGGTGACATCGCTGCTCAAACGCAAACATAGCGGCCTGTCGGAACACAGTGGCGAACACGCCCTCGATCTTGTCCGCGTAGAGGGCAAGCCGATCTTTCAGGGTTGCGGTTGAGACCAACTTCTCGAACACCAGCATTTCGCCGAAGGTCGAAGCCAATTCGGCAAGTGGGAGGGTGCCGTGGAAGTTCAGGTAGGTCTGGGCTCGGCTGAGGGAGGCGTGAACCCCGTGTCCCAACTCGTGGGCCAGGGTCATGACGTCGTCCATGCGGTTCTGGTAGCTCTGGAAAACCACCGGATGAGTATCGGGGGTGTTATAGGAGCAGAAGGCACCGCCCTGCTTGCCCTTGCGTGGCTCTGCGTCGATCCAATTCTCGTCAAAGAACTCTCTCGCCCGTGCCTCTAGTTCCGTGCTGAAGCTGCCGAATGCGCCCAGTACGATCTGCTTTGCCTCATCCCAACCGACTTGCTCCTCGGATTCAAACAGAGGGGCGTAGCGATCAATGTGCGTGAGCTCTGGCAACCCTAGAATCTGCTTCTTGACGGTGTAGAACCGCTCGACCAGACCGTAGTTGGCACGACATAGGCGGATCACGCGGTCAACCGTTTCCTTCTCTAGCTCGTTAGCCAGGTGACGAGACTGCTCTGGATACTCAAACTTTCGAAGTCGGCCCTCAACTGCTCCTTCTTGAAGAAGGTTGTTGTAGTTGAACACCAACACTCGCTCAAGCTCCTTGAGGCCCTCCGAGAGGCTGTCTGCGGCGGCTTGGCGGTTGGCGCGATCCGTATCGCGCAGCATCGTCAGCACTTCCTGCTGAGTCATCTCTTTTACGTCCAGGCGACCCGGATACCGCAACTTGAACACTTGATTGGCGGTGAGCTCTTCAAAGAGCCTCACCCAGGCGCGGGAGCCTGTGTTCGCCATCTCTTCCAAGATGATCTCTTCTGGCTCACTGAGCCGAAATGGGCTGTACATTCGCGCGGCTAGGATGTAGTGGGTGTAACCGGCCAGCTTAAGGTCAGCCAGAAGCGGGTCGATGACGTGTGCCGGAACTGCCTGTACCTCCAGTTCAAAAAACATCGTGGTGACGCTGAGACTGGTTCCGCGCTCGCGCTGCTTCTGCATGAAGGCGCCGATCTTGGGGTCGGCGCTGTCCGTTGAGAACATGAGGTTGGCGTAGCCCATGGGCTTGGCAACTTCGTTGTACAGAGCCTCAATATCTGAAATGGCGCCCGCAAGCAGATCTGCGGTGAGGTCGGCAGAATCGATCTTTCCCCGGTACTTTTCGGCAAACTCTGCCGCACGCTGCGTGGCGACCTCCCAGGTCTGCTCAATTTTAGGGTCGTCGAGGCCAGAAAAGAGGGCGGATAGGTCCCAACGCACCTTCGGAGTCTCAAGCTGAGCCGATGAATTCATGCTTGGATTAGACCTCAAAAGCTGATGCGGCAGATGCGCCATTCCTGCAGAAGATCTGCTCCCATCGCTTCATAGAAGCCAATAGCGGAGACATTCCAGTCAAGAACCGACCATTCAAGCCGTCCTAGTCCACTCTGCGAGCAGTAATCAATAAGATTGGATAGCAAGGCCTTACCATATCCCTTGCCGCGGCAAGTCGGAGTGACATAAAGGTCTTCTAGCCATAGGCCGGGCTGGGTCCGGAAAGTCGAATAGGTAGGAACGCAAAGGGTGTATCCCACAACCTCGCCATCCTCTTCAAAAACCGTTACTTGGCACAGGCGATCTTCAAAAATGTGTTTTTCGAGGTCAGAGCCATTTCCGATGACGGCGTGCTCCAACTTTTCGAACACCGCCAGCTCGTTGATCAAACGCCACACGGAGGCAACGTCGCCACGCGCCGCGGGCCGAATTTGAGTTCCCATCCTAAATGTCCAGCGGGTCGCGGTAAGGATAGCTGCCCAAAATCGTGGTCTCTAGAGCGTAAGCCTTCAGAGTCTCAATCGCCGCCTGAAGAGCCTCATCCGTTCGGTGTCCAGCGCAGTCGCAGTAAAAGATGTATTCAAAAGTTGCCCGCTGGGCGGGGCGGCTCTCAATCATCATCAGATTGACCCCATGGGTTTCAAACGCGCGCAGGGCGGTGACAAGTTCACCCGGACGGTTGCGCAGGTTGAACATCACACTCGTTTTGTCGTTGCCAGTTTTTGCCGGCTCGTTGTAGCCCAGGATGATAAACCGTGTTCGGTTGGAGGCGTTGTCGTTGATGTGCTCCATCAGCACCGGAATGCCAACCTTTTCTGCTCCAAGCATATTGGCGATGGCGGCACTCTTAGGGTCTTCAAGCGCGGCTTCAGCCGCTTTGGCGGTGGGCACCACTTCGATGATCTGGGCATTGGGCAGGTTGGCTCTCAGCCAGCGCTTACACTGTTGTGCGGGCTGAGGTCCCGCGTAGACGCGCTCAATGTCATTCAGCGATTCCGCGGTGGAGAGAAGGTGATGGTGTATCGGAATATATATTTCCGCACAAATTTTTACGTTCGTCTGCGGGAACATATCCAGCGTCTCCGGGACCACGCCTGCAACCGAGTTTTCAACCGGGACCACTCCGTAATCCGCCTTGCCATGCTCCACCGCATGGAACACGTCCTGAATGCTGTCTTGGGGAGAGAACGAGCTGCTTGCGCCAAAAGTTTGGATAGCGGCAAGGTTGGTGTACGTGCCAGGAGGACCCCAATAGGCGGCAACCAGAGGCTTTTCTGCGGCTCTGGCGGCGCTGATAATCTCTCGAAAAATCGCGGAAAGCTGGCGACTTTGAAGCGGACCCGGGTTGATTTTGTCCAGCTTGTCATAGATCTGGCGCTCGCGCTCCGGCGTGAAGTAGGGGCGGTTGTCTTTGCCTTTGATCAGGCCAACTTCCTGTGCAAGCTCCACTCGCTTGCTCAGGAGTGCAACGAGCTGCTCGTCGATGGCGTCGATGTCTTGTCGGATATCAAGGAGGGTTCGAGGGTTGCCTTCCGTCATTGCACTGCCCCAGTCATTCTTCAAAATCCGCGCCTTTCGGCGCACGAGAATGACTTAGGCACTCATTATGAGACCTCCGAGTGTCGAGGATCATCGATAAGGTTGCCAAATGCCACGCTTGGAAACTTTTGCGGCGGCTAGAATAGTCATTACCAGCTAAATTGGACGAGCTAGTCACCCAGTTTCGAAACCTAAGCGCGCTCCCGCTTGAACAGAAGATTGTCAACGTCGTTGACATACTCTTTGTCGCCTTCTTGATCTATCGACTTCTGATGCTCGTGCGTGGCACTCAGGCTTGGCGAATCATTGCTGGAATTGGCACCTACCTCCTGGTGTATTGGCTTAGCGGAAAGTTGGGATTGGTTACCCTATCCTGGCTCTTGGAAAAGGGGATGTATCTCGGCCCAACCGCGCTTGTCATCCTCTTTTTCCCGCAGCTTCGGGAGGCGATCGACGCTTTCGTGCCCCAGACACTGCTGCTTCAAAAGCTGGTGGTTTCCAACAATGAAGAGCGGATGGAAGCCCGAACAGTGGAAGAGATCGTGGCCGCCATGGCGGAGTTGGCCGCCGACCGGGTTGGCGCCCTGATCGTGGTGGAGCGGGTCTCTCACCTCGACGAATATGCCGCGAACGGTGTGCAGCTCAACGCCACCGTCAGTTCGGCGCTTCTTGAGTCCATCTTTTTTGAGAACAACCCGCTTCACGATGGTGCCGTCATCATCCGCGGAGACAGCATCATGGCTGCGGCCTGCCGGTTGCCGCTAAGCGCATCGAAGAATCTGGACACACACGTCCACATGCGCCACCGCGCCGCTGTGGGCATCTCTGAAGTTTCAGACTGCCTCTCCCTCATCGTCAGCGAAGAGCGAGGCACCATCAGCGTTGCTTCCGATGGCACGCTGAGACGCCTGACCTCGCATACCGAACTGAGGACCATTCTCAACCGCGAGCTCCGCAACATTGAAGAAAACCCGACGCCGGAGCGAAGACCAACCCTACGTCGTCGCCGTCCAAAGGTGACGCCTTGAGACGAATCCGCGGGCAGGTAAACGTTCCAATCGCCGTTGCATCCCTGGCGATTTCAGTACTGCTCTTCTTCATCGTGCTGCCCAACTGGATGTCCCGGCGGCTCCGCCCCATCACGGTTCCACTGACCACCTGGCACTTGGACAACAAAAAGTTCTTTATTCAGAAAGAGCCGAAGACGATGAAGGTGTACGCCTACCTCTCGGATAAGGACTATGACGACGTCAGCGGAATCGGCTCTGCGGAAGCCGACATGACGGACGCCAGAGCGGGAAACAACAGTTACCCCGTGAGCCTCTACCCGCCGAAGCTTCGCAAGATCGTTCAGGATCAGGATCTGCACGCCGCGTATACCCTTGAAGTTGTCAAGTCTCGGGACGTAGAAGTCGACGTGGTTGAGACAGGAAAAATGAGCGACCCAACCTTGGTGCTGGGCGATGTCAAGCCAGACTCACAGCGCGTGAGCGTTGAGGGGCCCGAGGACGAGGTCTTGCGAGTGGTGAAGGCTCGTGCAACCCTCAAGTTGGATACGTTGACCAAGAACTCTTCCGAGGTGTTCGTTCTCCTTGAACCGGTGGATAAGGATGGCCGTGTGATTGATCGGGTGGATGTCCATCCGACCCAAGTGCGTGTCACTCCCAAGTTCACCTTGGCGCCCGAGCAGAAGCAGGTGTTTGTCCAGGCGGTCTTTGATGACAAGAAGCTTCCGCCGGGCTACGTGGTCAAGAACTATTTCACCGACCCTCAGTCGGTGACCGCGACTGGATCAAGCCAGGCGCTTGCCAGGGTGTCTTCCGTACGAACGGAGAAGATCGACCTCAGCCGGCTCACCGGTAGCCAAACGATTATCGTCCAGCTTCATCCGCTTGGCGGAGGCATTGTTCTGTCGCCAAGTTCGGTGGGAGTGACCATCAACGTGGAAACAGCGGGGATCAATCGTCTCAATCTGAAGCCCAGTTCCAACCGACCTGGCGCGCAGTTCCCGTTTGTACCGGGTGTTCCTCGTTGACCGAAATTCGAACGATTGAAGAGAGAGAGGGCGAAGCCTTTCTCCGCCTGATGTGTGGAGTCTTCGGTCTTGACTTCAACCGAGCCTATGACGTCTTCTTCACCGAACCTTTGTTCGACCTTGAGCGAAAGTGGGCCCTCTTGGAAGGGAAAGAGATGGTCTCGATCCTCACGACCAGCGCGTTAGAGTTTGGCTGGGGCCGTGCAATCGGGATTGCAGGAGTGGCGACGAGCCCGGACCGTCAAGGTGAGGGGCACGCGTCCAAGCTGATTGAAAAGGTCCTTCGTGAATCCGAGCGCCGAGACGAGGGGCCTGCTCTGCTCTTTGCAAGGGACCTGAGATTCTACGAAAAGAACGGCTTTGAAGCGCTGGATCGAGTGATTCGCGCCCCCCTCATCACCACCGATGAAGAGGATCTGCTCGACACGATGGATACCGATGCCATCACGGTGAAGTACACCGAGTGGAGCCTTGCCCATCCCGATCGTCTGCGTCGGGACGAGCGGCGCTGGAACTACTGGAGCTGGCACTACCGAATCTGCACGCCGTTCCAAACCGGCTACCTCTGCTTCGAGCCGAACCTCCTGCGGGAACACCTGTTCGACCAGCCCGTCGAGGCGCTTCCGCTGCCCAGAGGCACTGAATGGTTCGGAACCACCTTCATGGCCGACCAATTCGAAGTCCCCATCGGCACCCCCGAAGTCGACCTCTACCTAATGGGTAAAAACGTCCCCGGCATCCCCCAAATGTTCATGACCGATCAGTTTTAATTCAGTAGCAATATGGGTGCCTCACGGTGAAATTTGGCGGCCACTCGTGATTACCGACAGAATTTTCTGTCGGCCTGCGGGAACCATTTTGGTCACTAGCACTGGGCTCGCCCAGATCGG
>CAIYLG010000046.1 GCA_903927025.1 uncultured Armatimonadota bacterium | reverse complement strand
CTGACGCTATCGCGCCGCCAGCTTCGATTTCCTTCAACACCTTCAGGATCTCGTCCTCGGTGTAGCGCTTGCCAGTTTTCTTCATGTGATTCCAGACGGATTTCACACTTCAAGTGGGTCAAACTACGGGGAACAGGTCAAAGGCTTTAGACAGCTTGAAGCCCAGTCACATCATTCTCGATTTGATCATGCCTGAAATGGACGGAGTGGAAGTCCTCAACCAGTTAGGGATGCAAGGGTGCAAGGCCAGGATCGCAATATCAAGCGGAGTTGGAAGTCGAATCATGGCAGCCGCCCATATTTCCGCTTACGAGCATGGCTTGGATATTGCTGGGCTCCTTTCAAAGCCGATAAGGCTCGAGACGCTGCGAGAGTTTCTCTACTGTGACCCAAGTTTGCATCCAAGTATCCCGGATGTCAAACCGGCTGAAGAGCTTGGGAATGCTCCGATTACCAGTTCCGACATTCGGAAGGCTATTCAAAGCGAGCATTTTCGCCTCGACTATCAACCTAAAGTGAATTGTGTTTCGCGACGAGTGACTGGCTTTGAAGCACTGATTAGGTGGGACTGTCCAATCAAAGGACTGATCATGCCAGACAGATTTATTCAGCTGTCCGAAGAATTGGGACTGATCGGTCTCATTACAGATCAGGTGGTTGACAATGCACTCAACTGGCATCAGAGCATGGCGGAAATCGATAAGCTATCAATCTCAATTAACCTCTCCGCGAATTCACTTCAGGATCTTGACCTCGCTAATTGGTTAGAGAAAATGTGCGATCAAGCCGGTATCAAAAAGGAGTTGGTTGTCCTAGAAATTACGGAGACTGCGGCTTTGGGCGATCAGCTGCTTGCATTGGACATATTCACAAGGTTGAGAATGAAAGGATTTGGAGTGTGGATCGACGATTTTGGGGTTGGAAATTCTTCCCTAAGAGTGCTGGCACGTCTACCGTTTTCCGGGATTAAGCTGGACAAGTCGTTCGCAATGACGGCAACAACTTCGCAAGAATCGAGGATCATCATCAAGTCAACTGTTGAGTTGAGTCACAGCTTGGGCTTGTTGGTCATTGCCGAGGGGGTTGAGGATCGCGAGACTCTGGATTTCCTTCAAGAGATTGGCTGCGATCATGCTCAAGGCTACTATATTTCCCGACCTATGTCGGGAAGCACCGCTGCTGATTGGATGGGAGGCTATCACGATCGATTGGATATGGCTGTAAGCGGCTGAGTAACAGGTTCATCAGGAATCACAACACTCGTTCGCTTAGCCGATTCGCCCCCGTATGCCAGATTTTTTCGTGTGCGATCGATCCGTAGTCCTTGAATGACCCTCTGGAAGGATATGCTTGCGGCATGTTTTTGCTGGCTGCCGCCGCTATGCTCCGCACAGAGTTCCAAGCCCTCCCGCTCGTTCCCTGGCCTTCCCGCGTTGAATTGAAGAATGGTTCGTTTACGCTGGACGCCTCCACCACCCTTATTGCCAAGGGAAGAGAGGCGCATGAGAATGCTGACTATCTGCGTCAGTCTCTTCGCGCAACTGGTATCCCGCTAAAGGGGGCAGGCAAGGCGACTGAAAGCACAATTGTTCTGAGCATCGTCAAGCCAGATGACGCACTCGGCGTGGAAGGGTATCGCCTGAAGGTTGGCAAGTCCGAGGTCGATATTGAAGCTTCAACATCCGCTGGACTGTTCTATGGCATCCAGACCTTCCGGCAGCTTCTCCCCGCCTCCACCTATGGGACGGCGGCTACAAGCGGATTCTCCGCTACGGTGCCGGGCGTAGAGATCGTCGATCGTCCGCGATTTGGATGGCGAGGCATGATGCTCGACGTCAGTCGTCACTTCTTCCCCAAGGAAGAGATTCTGAAGATGCTTGGCACCATGGCCGAGCACAAGCTGAACCACTTCCATTGGCACCTAACCGACGAGCCTGGATGGCGCATTGAAATCAAGCGATATCCCAACCTGACCAAGCTAGGGTCGCTCCAGAATTTCGACACGTTTGGAAAGCCGATCGACGGGCAGAACCACGGAGGCTTCTACACGCAGAGCGATATCCGTGAGGTCGTTGCCTACGCCAAGAAGCTACATATCACGATCGTCCCTGAGATTGAGATGCCAGGTCACTCGGTGGCAGCAATCGCCAGCTATCACGAACTTGGCGTTTGGAACAACCCACCGAAGGCAAATCCTTGGGCAGTTGAGTCATCGAACCTGAACACCGAGGAATCCACCGTCAAGTTCTACGAGAACGTTCTTGACGAGGTCATGAAGCTGTTCCCCAGCACCTGGATCCACGTGGGTGGGGACGAAGTGGACAAAGGTCCATGGAAGGGCAATGCTCGCACTCAGGAGCTCAAAAAGCAGCGCGGCTTAAAGGATGAGGATGAGCTTCAAAGCTGGTTCATCCGCCAAATTGATGGCTACCTGACCACGCACGGTCGACGGCTGATCGGTTGGGATGAAATCCTTGAAGGAGGCTTGGCGCAGGGAGCGACCGTCATGTCCTGGCGAGGCATTGAAGGCGGAATCGCCGCGGCTCGAGCCGGTCACGACGCCGTCATGAGCCCAACCAGCCACATGTATTTCGACTTTTACCAAGGCGATCCGAAATCAGAACCTCGGTCTATCGGTGGCCATCT
Source organism: uncultured Armatimonadota bacterium (assembly GCA_903927025.1). Taxonomy (GTDB): domain Bacteria; phylum Armatimonadota; class Fimbriimonadia; order Fimbriimonadales; family Fimbriimonadaceae; genus Fimbriimonas. The sequence continues at coordinate 66,665 of CAIYLG010000046.1, read as the reverse complement.
GCCGCTTGAGCGCGTTTACTCCTACGAGCCGATTCCTGATGCGCTGAACGCCACCGAGGCGAAGCGCATCCTTGGCGTCCAGGCCAACATCTGGGCCGAGTACATCCCCACCTCCTCGCACATGGAATACATGGCCTGGCCCCGAGGATGCGCCCTGTCAGAACTCGCTTGGTCGCAGAAAGACGCTCGAGATTGGACACTCTTCCAAGGGCGGCTGAAGCACGACCTGTTGCGACTCAGCGCTGAACAGATGAACTTCCGCAAGCTCGACAAGTAGGCAACAGGCGAAAGATATGCCTAGAAGATGTCTGCTGCGTAGTTGCGCGGCAGGCATCTCTTTTTGCTAAGGGGAGGCAGTCCCCTCAAATGGATTGCTGGCTTCAACCTGATGCCATCCAGTTTGAGATTCGAGTGACCCGGTAATCCTCCAATTTGCTTTCAAGCGATACAATTCTTGGTGACCACTCCTTTTCCTGCCCGCTGTATGCAGGCGAGGGGCCTCACTACAGTTGGCTTGGCCTGCTCGGTAAGGCACGGTAATCCTTTCGCACCAAGTGACAAATCTCAAACTGGATGGCATTAGGCTTCAGCCCAACATCGCACGATGAATGGAATTGGGGCTATTTGTTGCACTGTCGGAGACCGCATGAGCCTGGAATTGAGCCAAGTGAGACGTCAACCGTTCGCATGACAGCGAAGCTTGGACACAGAACTCCAGACTTGCGAGCGCCTGAATCAGCGGATACCTTGAGAAGATGCGCGGTTTGCGCGTTGAATTCCAGGAGACTTAGGAGCCCCCATGAAACTGGTAAGTCTTGGCGTGGTTTTGGTAGCGATATTCGGCCTTTCCGTTCGCGCAAAGGCGCAGGACGTTCTTTTCGATTTCAACAGTTCACTGGCTCACAGTGGCCTGCCGATTGACGCTACATCCGGCGGGGTGACGGCGCATTTCACGGCAACTGGAGCAGGCTTTTCCATTCAATCGGCCAACACGTTGGGATTCACCCCACTCGGCTTTGACGGGAACTGCATCTATCCGGACAGTGTGTTTGCCGCGGATCTTCAAATCCAGTTTTCCAAGGCACTTGGCGATTTTTCGATCATGTACGCACCGGAAGAGTATGCGTGCGACTCGTCTGCGACGATGCGCGTGACCGCGTACTTCGATGGAGTATTGGTTGGCACCAATACCACCACTGCCAACCCTCCGGGGACGTGGCCCACTGGGACGCTTCGATTTACGTCAGCTCAGCCGTTCAATTATGTCGTTGTCCACTACGATGCGGCTCCGCCGACGGGTGGCGACTGGGGGCCAGTCTTCTTGGCCGACAATATGCGTATTTCACTCAGTAGCGCCATTGCCGCGATTGATGACGCCTACTCCGTGCCCGTAAACATTCAGCTGAATGTTGCGGCGGCAAGCGGGGTGCTTCTGAATGACCAAAACGCGGTCGGGGCGACCGCCGTTCTCGTGACTCCTCCATCGCATGGAAAACTGTCGCTGCTCCAGTCCGGCAGCTTCACATACACCCCCGATCGGAACTATGTAGGAGCCGATAGCTTTGTCTATGATGCAAGCCTGAACGGACATGTCAGCAACAAGGCAACCGTGACGATCCAGATCCAGCCAGTGCTTACTCGGCTTTCGATTACACCGGTGGCGATGCTTGGCGGCGACAAGGCTCAGGGAACTGCAACACTCTCGGTGAAGGCTCCTACTGGAGGAACGACTATTGCTCTCGGCTCGAATGCGGCATCCGCGACGGTACCGGCTCAGATAACTGTGGCTACAGGTGCGACGGCGGCGAGCTTTACGATATCGTCTCAGAGCGTTTCGGTTAAAACCTTGGTGACCCTAACCGCCTCCGTGGGAGGCGTTTCTAAGCCAGCTTCATTTACGCTGTACCCACTTTCTCTCCTCAAATCATTCGTGGCAAAGCCGACCACGTGGGTAGGCGGAGCCAGTGCGACGGCAACATTGACATTGTCCACTCCGGTTCCCACGGGATCGGAATTCGTCTCACTGTCAAGTGGTAGTCCAATACTCACGGTTCCCTCAGCGGTCTCGTTTACGGCGGGAATGTCGACCGCGACCGTCAAGATAGTGACCACACCGGTGTCGGCCACAAAGACAGTAGCGGTCAGTGCTAGCCTGAATGGGGTGAAGCTCACCGAAACCGTCACCGTCACCACGCCACCAATTTCGAGTCTGAAATTTAAGGTAAGCAGTGTGAAGGGCGGCAATTCCACAACCGCAACCGTGACCCTCGCCGGACCTGCCGGCCCACAGGGAGATGTGATGCAGCTAGCATCAGGCAGTTCGGTCGTGACCGTTCCGACCACGGTGACGGTGCCTGCCGGAGCAACGACAGTAACGTTTCCAGTGACTACGTTGGCTGTGACGGCAAAGACCTCGGTGAAGATCACCGCTGCGCTTGGGACGTCAACGCTCGGAGCAGCCCTGACGGTAACCAAGTAGCGGTTGCCAACCTCAGGAGAGCCTAGTCATTCCGGTCCGTCGGACTCACCTGCAAGAGGGAGGTCAATTGATCAAGATTGACCTTCCTCTTGCAGGGAACACGGCTGAGTGAATGCAGTCTATAAGGCGATTCGAGTGGCAAAAGGCCTCATGAAAAGAATAAACCGAGCAGCAATCACAACTACTCTTTTGGTGCTGAGTTTCTGCGAAGCAACCGCATCGACTCAAGCCAGTGCCATGGCCAATGCCTCCGCAAACGTCATTCAGGGGATCAAGATGAGTAGGGTTTCGGACCTGCAGTTTGGGTCGTTTGTTTCCGGAATACCGGGGACGGTGACGATCTCCCCGAGCGGTTCTCGGTCGGCGAACGGTCCGCTGGCTCTTTCCAGCGCCAACTATCCGGTGAGTGCTGCCTCCTTCCTGATTACAGGTGAAGATTCCCTGGTCTTCAACATCATTCTTCCCGACTCCGCGAGTCTGCAGGGACCTTCAGGATCCAAAATGACGGTGAATCAGTTTGTGAGCAACCCATCTCACACTGGGACACTTTCTTCCAGGGGAACCGCAACTCTAAGCGTCGGTGCGACGCTGAACGTCGGTTCAAACCAAACGGGTGGCACGTATTCAGGAACTTTTCCTGTTACGGTTACTTACCAGTAAATTCACTTAGAGGATTTTGGAACAACGTCTTCAACTAACCGTCCCTCTACACGCCTTGTGGAGCGGTTAAATGACAAACACACTAATTCGATTGAGATTCTGGGTTCCGGTCTGTGCCCTTTTTGCAATGATGGCAGCTGGAACGCAGTCCGCCTACGGTCAGGTGAGCGCTACAGCGAACGCAACCGCCTTCATCGCGGCGCCAATCACGATCACAAAAGTGACCGACCTGCAATTTGGAGGTTACATCTCTGGAATCGGCGGCACGGTTACCATCTCGACAGTCGGCGCACGCACGTCCTCTGGCCCGATTCCCCTCAGCAACACGCTTTACCCAGTCGGGGCCGCTTCGTTTACCCTTACGGGAGCGCCCAACTATGTCTACACGATCACGCTGCCAGGACCGACTGTGCTTGCGGGAGCGGGTGGTTCGAATATGAATGTCACAACATTCGTGAGCAATCCATCTGCCACAGGCACGCTGTCAGCAGGCGGCACGTCCACCTTGACCGTTGGTGGCACGCTGACACTCAGTGGAAATCAGACCCCTGGGACGTATACCGGCACGTTCGCTGTCACTGTCAGCTACCAATAGCAACCAGGCTCAGTTCAGGGCCCTTCGCGGCCCCAAGCCTAAGGATCTCAATATGATTTTTTCTTCAGTCCCAGTATTTGCATTCTCCTCTCTCAAGCTGTTGCTTCTGCCCTTAGCAGTTGGTGCAGTCATCAAATCCGCGCCATTTCAGGGAAGAGGCGTCGGTGGCGGAGACTTGCTGGTTGCTCCCGGCCGAGTGCTTTTGGTTGATTCGAGCCGTACCGTTGATGTCAGCCTTTTGAATATTGGAACAAAGACCGCGACCTATCGAATCTCGCTCATCCATCAGCGGATGGATGCAGACGGTCAGCTCGCCGAAATTCAGACGGCAGGTCCAGGTGAGCATTTTGCCGACGAACTGGTCCGCTTCACTCCTCGCCAGGTTGTACTGGAGCCAAATGTTTCCCAACTCGTCCGAATACAGATGAGCCTGCCTGCCGGGCTAGAGGCTGGTGAGTACCGATCTCACATTCTCTTTCGGGCAATTCCCGAACCAGCAACAGCGGAATTGACTGCCGGCACAGACGCCTCAGCAACTGGAATCTCAATGCAGCTTGCGCCCATCTATGGAATCTCAATTCCGCTCATCGTTCGACACGGCAAGACCGATGTGACGGTAGGGATGAAGGACCTGCAGCTGTCCACAACGGCCGATGGAATCCAGGTGCTCACGGGTCACCTGACTCGCCTTGGAAATCAGTCCAGCTATGGCGATGTACAGCTCATGTACTCACCGAAAACAGGAGCTCCGCGCCAAATTGGAAGCTTAAGCGGAGTCGCTATCTACTCCCCCAATTCCGATCGAAACTTCGTGATCCGTCTGGCAATGCCGGTTGGCACCAAGTTGGATGGCGGAGCCATCAAGGTGCAGTATCGTCGCCCGGCGGTTGATGGTGGAAAGGTCATTGCCGAAGGCACCGTCGGCGTTTCCTAAGCACAGATCCTAGGCCAGACAAGCACTGAACTTAATGGGGAGTCGCACAACGTGGGGTCGGCTCCCCATTCTTTTGGGTTCGATCATTCGGTCGATTGTATGTGTCGTCTTAGTATTTGCTTTGCAGACGGTCGCGGCGGCACAATCCCCATCAAAATTGGGCACACCAAAATTCAACGGTGCCTACGCCGTTCGATCTGAGGATGACCTGCTCCTGCTATCGATGCACCTTGACGGCAGTTCTCTTTCCCAAGGGGTGAATGCCTATCGGTATCCAGGTGGCGTTTTGGTTCCTCTTGGCGAAGTCTGTCGCCTTCTCGAAATCGCCGTGTCTACGGTTCCTCAAGAAGGCACCGCTTCTGGGTATGTGCGCCGACAGAATCTCCGCTTTCACCTTGATGTGGCGGCGAATCAAGCGCGACTCGGAGATAAGGATCTACCCTTCCAGTCCGCTGCTATTGAAGTTCACCAAAGCGATATCTATATCGATGCAGAACTATTGAGCGGCTGGTTCGGCTTAGGTCTGAAGGTCGATGCCCACGATCTGGACATTCAGGTGAAGCCCTTGGAGCCTCTCCCGATGCAGCAGAGGCTGCAGCGGGAAAGGCTATCAACTGTTGCGGGCTCCGCATTCTCGACCTATCGTGATCCACGCTTTCCTCGTGTCCCCAATCCCTACGAGCTTCTGAGCGGTCCGGCCATCGATCAGACTCTTGCCCTTAGCATGGGGCCGCGTGGTACCGGTCTCACCGGTCGCTACACGGCACTGGTGGCGGCGGACGTTGAACATGAAGGGCTGACGGGATTCCTGCAACTGGATTCGGGGCGAAACTCAGCTTTGACAACACTCTCGGTGGGACAAATGGATCCGGAAGCCAACTTACTGGGAAGGTTTCATGCCAGGGAATATGACATCGGCCAGTTCTACGTTCCGGCTGTACCGCTGGTATCAGACAACCATTTGCAGTCGGGCTTTCAAGTGAGCAGCTATCCGTTGGACCGATCACCGCTGTTCAGTGTCACGACATTCTCCGGAATTCTCCTGCCCGGATGGGACGTTCAGCTTTACCGTGGTGAGGCCCTCTTTGACTACCAATCCTCGAACTCGACAGGCAGATACGAGTTCAAGAACGTGCCCCTCGCCTTTGGTCTAAACGCATATTCATTGGTATTCAATGGGCCGGGCGGTGAACGCAGACAAGAAGTAAAAACCTCCAACGTGGGTGAGGATCTTGTCCCAGCGGGGCAGAGTTGGTATCGATTCGCAGGTGATCCATCTCCAAGCAGCGCGTCTCCGGTATCTGGCAACGCGGATTTTGGCGTGACTCCCAACCTATCTGCTTCGGTTGGATTCGCCTCGACGGCGCTTGCGGACGGGCTGCACCACTATGGCTCCGCGGGCTTACATGCCTATGCGAGTGGTGTGAGGGGCTTTGTCGATTTCACGGTTGATGCGCAATCGGGGGCGGCTCAGGAATTTGGTGTGCAGTGGCTTTGGCAACAGACGTCGGTGGAAGTCACCCAGCGCCTCGTGGAAAGCATGGTCAGCCCTGTCTTAAATCAAGATCTGATTTCAACGGCATACAAAACCACCGTACAGCTTGGAAATCTGGCGATGCCTAAGTGGTCCCGCCTCCTCCCAACTGATGTGACATTCTCCCATGAGGGGAACCGTGTAGGCGATGAACGCTGGGAAGTTCGTGATCGACTCTCCTATCAGTATCAGGGCCTTGGCGTGACGAACTGGGTTGACTGGCGGGCCCAATCAGGCGAGCAGACTACCACTCAGGGTCAGTTGCTGATAAACCAATGGAGTAACGGACCCCAACTTACTGGAAGTGTGAACTACTCATGGTCTCACGCCTTTGGCATAGACCAGATTGCAATGAACGTTAGGAAGATCTTTTCAAATCAGCGAGTTCTCACCTACGGCATCTATGAAACGGGAACTTCTCGCAACACTGGCCTCACCGCCTCGCTGACTCGCACTTTGGGGACTTACAGCTACGGATACAATGCCGATGTCTCGACAAAGGGCGGTCTCATTCTTGGGCTCACGCTTTCCTTTGGAGCGGTGAAGAAGCCTGGCCCAGGCAAATGGGAGAAGTCGGCGCAATCTGAAGCGACCTTGGGCGCAGTGGAGGTTCGTGTGTTTCTGGATTCCAACGGGAACGGAAAGTATGAACCTGGGGAACTTCTGTTGAGCGACGTTGGAGTTCTAGTCAACAGTCTTCCTTTCCGCAAAGTCACCAGCAAAAACGGAACGGTTCTCGTGGATGGACTCATCCCGTTTATGCCGATCGATCTACAGATCGCGGAATCAACCCTTACCAGCCCACTTTGGCTATCAAAGCGCACCGGTGTGCGAATCGTGCCGAGGCCAGGCAAGGTACCAGTCCTCGACTTTCCGATTGAATGCACGGGACAGGTAACTGGAATCGTGTCTGAGAAGCTCGGTGTCGAATCCGTACCTAGAGGAGGGGTTACCCTTGAGCTCGTGGATTCCAAGGGACTCGTTTTTGGGACGCAGGTGTCCGCATACGACGGATTCTTCACTTTCCTGAAGGTCCCCGTCGGACACTTTACGATTCGACTTGCGGGGACCAGCCCCTATCATTCCGCGGGTACCGCCTCCGAGATCACAATCCCGCTCGAAGGCGCCTACATCGACGGAGTCAGAGTGCTTGTAGCGCCACGTTCGGCCAAAGTTCCCAGCCAACCCGAATAGACCCTAGAAGGCTTACGATAGGCCTTTCAATGCTAGCGCTAGACCTTGAAGAACTTTGTCATCGAGCTCGACTGGATGGTCGATAGCACAGATCTTCGGTGAGACCTTGGCAGGACGCTAGCCACGATCCGGCTTGAACCAGCTTGTGAGCGGAATGTTATTGGAAGTTGGGAGTCGGTTGATATAAGCCTCAATGCTTGACCAGTCAATTATATCGACTGAGCTTGCCAATATCCTGATGTTGGAACGAGGTCGCATAACAAGGACGCCTTGCACTGGACCCGACCAGCCGAATTGGCGCAAATGCGACTTAACCGCCTTCGTGTTGCGTTTGATTTGTAGTGAAGGACTCTTGATCCTGACTCGGTATCCGTTTGGCTTGATATTCACCCAAACGTCGTTATCACATTCATACTGTGCCCCGAAATTCTTGACTTCAATAACCAGCACACCGTGTGGTCCAAGGATCAATAGGTCAACGTCTCCATTCTTGGTGTCGGGCAACTTCCAGTTGCTAACTGCGGTGTAGTTGTCGGGAAGGTTACGTAAGGCGGTCAGCACCTGAGATTCTCCGTTGCTTCCACGAGCCCACGACGTGCCACTCGCAAGCACTCGCACGGCTAACGACGCTATCGGGAAGCTTGATAGTAGAAGGATGTACCCCAACGTGCTGTGGAGTGCGGGTCTCCATGCAAACAGAGCAACTGCAATCAGAAACAGGATGCCCGCCGCTAAGAACCGCATATTGGCCCGCCGCTTCGGCATGGATTTGCAACTCAAGACCTGCATTGAATTAAGTGTGTTGATCAGTGGTTTGCCAATGCCGCCGCGAGCCTCTTTTGTGATTGAACTGGTCTTGGATATGACCCTGACTATTTGTATCACAACTGAGATTCAGCGAAACCCACAAGGACTCGACTAGACTCCGTAAAATGCCCGCTTTGAAACTTAAGCATAGGGAGCTTCTCCGATTTGCACAGTTCAAACTTTCCACGATAATCTTCATTGTGGGAGCCTGCACTATGGCCGCTGCTCAGCACCTAGAGTCCCCACTTCAGTTGCGCTCCTCTGACGTCGCGCTTGTCCACGCGTTTGATTGGGCGAAGGGGCAGGCGCTTTCTTACGTGCGAGAGGGTGACCCGGTGGGGCCTTGGTATGAGGCGGCGCTGCCCGGGCGGCAGGCGTTTTGTATGCGGGACATCTCGCATCAAGCGGCGGGCGGAGTGGCGCTCGGACTTTCGGAGCACACGTTCAACATGTTCCGAAAGTTCGCCGCGAACATCTCGGAGTCGAGGGACTGGTGCACCTTCTGGGAGATTGACCGGCTCGATCGGCCGGCTCCAGTGGACTACAAGAGCGACAAAGACTTTTGGTGGACGCTTCCTGCGAGCTTTGATGTGCTGGACGCCTGCTATCGAATGTATGGATGGACTCACGACCGCCGGTATATCGACGACCCGGTGATGCTGAACTTCTATCGGCACACGATGAGCGACTATGTTGCCAAGTGGGATCTGTCAGCGGACCGCATCATGGAGCGGGACATTCGCATAATGGGGGCACGCGGCATTCCCAGCTATGTCGAAACGGTGGATGACATCTCGGTTGGCGTCGACCTCCTGGCATCCGAGTCTGCCGCCTGCCGAGCTTATGCGGCAATTCTTGATCTAAAGAAGGACGCTGCCGGTGCAGAGCATTATCGCCGAGAAGCAGCAAAGCTGGACCACCTCATCGACTCCCGATGGTGGAATCCTTCCGCCAAGGCGTTCTATGGCTTTTATACGACTGGGCACGAATTCACCATGGGTGTGCGTTGGTCGCTTCTGTATTGGGACGCGATTCGCGATCCGGCCAAGCTGAAATCTGCCGTCAAGGACCTTGCGGATATCCCGCTTGAACGGGATTCCAATCAGGTTGAAGATAAGTCCTATCAGCCCGAAATTCTCTATCGCTTTGGCTATACCGACAAGGCGTACCGGCAGATCCTTGACCTTGCTAGGGAAGACCGCCATCGCCGAGAGTATCCAGAAGTTTCGTTTGCGATGATCGGGGCGATCTGCCGAGGGATGATGGGTGTTACGGTTGAGCCAACCGGCAATCCAAAGCACCCCAGGATCCGCACCGTCTCCGGCCTTGGGCCGAAAACCAACTGGGCCGAACTCTCCAACCTTCCGGTGCTCGGGACTCAGATCTCCCTCCGGCAGGAAGCCGTTTCCACCACCTTAACCAACCAAGGAACCGAGCCGATGCATTGGCGAGCCGCGTTCGTTGGAAAGCACACGAGATTTTACGTGGATGGCAAGCGAAAGACTCCGCAGTATGAAACCCGCTCGCTTGATCGGGTGTTTACCTACCTCGATGTCGAGGTCATGCCAGGTAAGTCGGTGCGGGCGGAGTTTGAGCCAACACAGATTGAGGGCTAGTCGCATCCAGTTGTTCGGACTCCCTTCCTTTCGCTCGACAGCAGGCGAAAGGAAGGGGACTGGAAGTTGTCCGAGCTTTACGATCCGTTTAGTGGAAGCGAATGGATGATTCCACCGGTGAGGCTGTTGTAGGTGACGGCGGCATCTTTGCCGTCAGATCGACGGCGGATTCCCAGGAAGGTCTTTGCATCGCGAGAGAAGCCCACAATCGCGGCTTCGGACCGTTCTACGCGGCACAGCTCTTTGCCCGAGGCCAGATCAAACAGAGATGTGCCGTTCACCTGATAGTCGCGGTTGCCGTCTCCCCAATTTGCCAAACATCGTGTGCCGTCGCGGCTCACGAGAATGTCCAGGATGTTGCCTGGGCATGGGAAGTTTCTCAGGAGACTCCCGTTTTCGGCATCATAGACGCCAATCGCGGAATCCTTTGATCCGGCGATCACACGGGAGCCGTCGTGGGAGTAGACCGCCTTTCGTAGACGTTTGCCAACCGTCTTCCAAATGGGCTTCCCTGTGAGAGCATCCCAAACCTCGACTGAACTCTCGTATCCTCCTGCGGGATGGCTGACGCAAGTGGTGACAATCCGATTTCCATAGGGGCTGAACTCAGCCGAGAAGAACTCCTTGCCCTCCACCTCTTCTCCCTGAATGAGAGACTGCTGCAGAAAGGTTTTCGTGTCCCAAACGCCGACCCACAGGCCCCATTGCTCTCCGTTGGTCAGCACCATCGTGCTGTCGTTGCTGAAGCGCAGGGATGCGCCGGGGAACATCATCATGTCCTGGCCGTCGAATGTGGACCGAAGGCGCAGCCGTCGAGGTGTGCTGCCAAAGTTCTCGATGCTCATGCTGGCATAGGTGTCTCCGACGGGCGCGTACGCAAGCTGTTCCACTTTTCCGCCGATCGACCGGCTCATTTCCATGGCTCCGGTATCGATGTTGAACTGGATGATTTCCGGGGTCTTTCCGTCGGTTCCCACCAGCATATTCGTCCCGTCTGGACTCAATGCAACTGATGTGGGACATCCCGTGGTCACGGGGAAAGCGCGAATAACGTTGCCATTTTCTGTGTTCCAGACTTTGACCACGTCCTTATCAGCGCGGGTAAACCGCCCGCCATCATAGTCCATGTCCGAGCCGAACCGGTTGGCCTGTTCCCGGAGCCACGCACCGGCCGGAGGCGCGTGTTTCGGAACCATCACCGTGACCCAGCCAAAGCCTCCCTTTTGGAAGAATTTGGGAACCTGGGCAAATTTTGGCTTGAGATCCACCGCAGTGAAACGACCCTCCGTGTATTTGACCACGGCAGTGTGGACTTGCTCAAGCAGAGATTTTCGGTCAGTGACTGCCTCCAACTTGGCGTTGATCGCAAACGGGTGAGCGGTATCGCCCAAATGGATGAAGTTTTCTTTGGGGGATCGGCTCCGCACGGCGTAGCGGAACTGCGAGGCAGATCGAGAGTAGTGGCGCGCACTATCGGCGAGGAAGACCATCACCTCCTCGTCTTTCGAAATGTACACCTGGTGCCGGGTGCTGAAGTATTCGGGCTGAGCGCGGAACGTCAATTCCTTCGAATTTGGGCCCTTTAAGATCTGTTCCACCTCCAGCGTGATGGTGTCCCACTTTGAAAAGATTCCGTCCGAGGCATCGTCGTTCTTGATGGAAGTGATGTGCCCGATGGCGACAACTTCGGAATCGGCAACCATCCAGTCAAGGCTATCGAACCCCGCCCCAATAGGCTGACCCCATGCCATCCCGGTGAGAAGCAAAAGGGTGATTCCGGTTAGCCAGACGGTCAGACGCATAACGATAGGACGTGCAGGGGAGTGGGTGGTTACCGTTGGGACGGATTCTTGACGTCCCAGGGCATTTACTCCGAATCTTCAGGCTTCTTAGTCTTCTTTTTCTCGGCAGGGTGACTGTCTGGTTCCGAGGAGCGGCTCAGGCTAAGCGGTTGTCCGTGCTTGTACTGGTCGTAAAGCTTTCGGATATCCGGAGCAAAGCCGACCATGAAGAAGGCTCCATAGAGGACGATGATGATTCCCCACCATGCCAAGTGGGCACGGTAAAAGTTCCGGCGGGATTCGTTCGTCGAAAACAGTGCGCCAAACGCGATGTACAGCACGCCAAGACACGGGATCGCGGCCATGAAGATCGTGAGAAACCAGCTTCCAAACGAGACCGATGACTTGTCGAGTTTCTTTGGCATTTCGTCTGAAGACGGGTGAGATTGCTGGGAGGATTTCCTTAATCTTGCGGGAAGGCACCAACTGGAGCGCTAAGTTCAACCGACCTCCAGAGCGGCGCTTTAGCCCGCGCCATGAGCCATGTAACTTCCAAGGATTAGCGTGCGCTGAAGCGTCACGTCGCGGGTCGGGTGAACCCTACGCTTCCTTTAGTGGCGGAAAGATTAGAAGCGGCTCAGGTGCCTAGCCACCAGCGCCAGATGGTTGTATGATGGCGTCGGAGAGCATGATGATCGCTGGCGAAGATGCCCGAATGAACCACCTCCTGCGACGCGCGGCGTTTGGCTGCCGGGCACAGGATTGGAAGCACTGGTCGACCCTGGGAGAAAAGGGGGCGCTCAAGGCGCTGATCGACTACGACAAGACTCCGGACAAGATCCCCGATCTGCCGACAGATTCAATGGGCGGCCTGGTTGCGCCTCAGGATACCGATGCCCTAAAGCGGTATTGGCTGTTTCGGTTCTGCGAAACTACGCGTCCCATGGAAGAGGTGATGACCCTCTTTTGGCACGGCCACTTTGCCACCTCGGACTACAAAGTCCAAAACCCAAGCATCGAATATCGCCAAAACAAACTTTTTCGAAAACACGCTCTTGGCAACTTCCGCACGATGCTCGCGGAGATCTCAACCGACCCCGCAATGCTGATTTGGCTGGACGGAAACAACAGCACCAAGAAGGCGCCGAATGAGAACTTCAGCCGGGAGCTGCTGGAACTGTTCACGATGGGCGTAAACAGCGGCTACACCGAGCACGATGTGAAGGAAGGGGCTAAGTCATTCACGGGCTGGACCTACGACTCCGACCGATATCGCACGGTGTTCAACGCCAAAACCTACAACACTGGTCCCAAGGAGTATCTCGGCCACAAGGGTGACTACAACCTGGGCGAAACGCTTGATATCGTTGCCGCCCATCCCGCAACCGCCAAATTCCTATCTCAAAAGCTTTACGAGTACTTCGTCAACGATGAAGCGCCGCCAGAAGAGGTAGCAAGGCTGTCCGACGTCTACTTCAAGTCTGGCTATAGCATTCGAGAACTGGTCCGAGCCGTTCTAACGTCCCCCCACTTCTATTCGCAGGATGCCCTGTACTCTCGGGTGAAGACCCCGGTGCAGTACGCAGTGATGCTCATCAAGACGCTGGACTTGCCCTATAGCTGGATCTCGGACATGCAGCAGTACACCGACAACATGGGCCAGCAGCTGTACAACCCGCCTAATGTGAAGGGCTGGAAGACGGGAAGAAACTGGATCAACACCAACACCATGACTGCACGCCTCAACTTTGCCAAGCACGCGGTGGATCAGCTTCGCTATCGCGGATTGGTGCGAGACAGGGTTACTGCCGGTCTCGCGATGTCCCACGTTAACGCGGACGCTTCCTACAGAACCGCAGATACGGCAATCAGCGACACCTGGGATTGGATTCTCCCATCTGTTCCCATGGGAGCGGATACCCGGCATATCCTGCTGGACTATATGCACCTTGGCGCGCCCAAGAAGCCGGATGCCAACCACTACTGGAACCGAGCTTCTGGCTTGGTCGAACTCATTGTCACTTGCCCCGAATACCAATTGGCCTAGCCCCATTCACTTGGAACAGAGAAGAGAAATCAGATGAGCGGACAAACAAGAAGAGAGTTTCTGCACAACGGAATGAGCTTTGTGGCGATGGGCATCGGGATGCCGGCGCTGTTTATGGAAGCGGCGCAGGCGAACACGCTTGGCAAACTGGCCTCCCTCGGATCCTCCCCTTCCTCCACTGACAAGATTCTTGTCCTGGTCGAATTCGGTGGCGGCAACGACGGCCTGAACACGGTTGTCCCCTACCTTGATCCCGTGTATCAAAAGCTTCGTCCCAAGATTGGTGTTCGCAAGCAGGAAGTCATTCCGATTGACAAGAACCTCGGCCTCCATCCCCGGATGAAGCCGCTGATGGAGCTGTACGAAAAGGGTCACCTTGCCGTGGTCAACGGCGTGGGCTACCCCAACCCCAACTACAGCCACTTTGAGTCGATGGACATCTGGCAGCTCGCCGATCCTGCGCATCAAATGAAGGAGAGGGTCGGCTGGGTGGCGCGCTATTTCAACGAGGATGGACATCTCAAAACCAACCCGCTCTCCGGGCTTACCCTAAGCGGAAACATGCCATTGGCATTCACTGCCGAGGAAATGGCCGCGTCGGTTTACAGTCAAGGTCAGGAAGATCCGTTTACCAGCTCCAACAAAGGGGACACCGAAGCGCAGGCAAAGCTGGCTGCGCGCCGCGCGATATATAGCCAGGGCACGGTGGCGAACAGCCATCTGGACTTCATCCGCAAAGTTGGTCAGCACGCTTATACAAACACCACCGAAATCCGCACAGCGCTTGCAACCTACGACAAGAAGGCGAGCAAAGAGTCGCGCTACCCGCAGTACAACGACTTTGCCAACTCGATGCAGTCTGTCGCCAAGCTCATCATCGGCGGGCTTTCGACGCGTGTCTATTACGTCTCGGTCGGTGGGTTCGATACCCACGCCAACCAGCCGTACGCGCACGGTCAGTTGCTCGGAACCATTGCTGAGACGCTCGTCGCCTTCTTCCATGACATGGAATCGCAGGGTCGTATGAACGACGTCACCCTCATGACCTTCTCTGAGTTCGGCCGCAGGGCAGAGGAGAACGACTCCAACGGTACCGATCATGGCACTGCCAGCATGATGTTTGTGGCCGGCGGGGCAGTGAAGGGCGGTGTTCACGGCGAGCACCCGAGTCTGACGGATCTGAAAGACGGCGACTTGAAGTTCACCACAGACTTTCGTCGCGTCTACGCCAACGTCCTCGATTCCTGGCTCGGTGCTGATTCTCAAAAGGTTCTTGGCGGGAAGTATGACGCTCTTAAGTTGATTTAGCGGTTCATACCGCCTTTGGGCATGGATTGAGGATTTGGCAAACGCAGCGCTATCTATTCTTAGCTCAACCAAGGCGCAGTAAATCGGTCCCCTCTCCCGCCACGGAAATGGCGGTGGAGGGAACCTGGACCACCTCCTGGTTGGCATCATCTACAGACCATATTCTTAGTGATTTGCAACTTCTGCAATTCCACGGGTAAGCCGCTAGGGCGGCCAACCTGTGCCTAGATGACGAGATTCGCTGAGGTTTGGGGGCACCTTGAGTGAGCTGATAGACTTGCTTTGAAGCATCTTTGGCAGAACGACGGTTCTCAACCTACTTGGTTTGCCAACACCTAGGTGCGTTAGCTGAAACCCTGCGCAATCGGGGTCGTAATCCTGTGTAACATGCCTTCGATGATTCCGCCGCGATATTTTGCCCACCAGATGCCTCGATTCCTACTTGGGAGCTGCCTGGTCATTGCTCCAGTTCTCTCCGTTGCCAAGGAGAGCCCAGCCGAGGCGAAGCAACTTGAGAGAATCACCAAGAAGCTTGAAGAAATTCGAAAGCGCGCTGGAGTTGTGGGTATGTCGGTGGTCATCGTCAAGGACGATAAGGTCATCTACCGCCGAGGCTTTGGGCAGCGTGATGCCGCCAAGAATCTTCCAGCGACTCCAGGGACGGTTTACGCCATTGGTTCAACCTCTAAAGCATTCACCTGCCTACTGGCGACGGAGGCTGCGGCGGAAGGGAAGCTGAAGCTGACGGACAGTCCGACGAAATACATCCCAAAGTTTGTGCCAGCCGCGCCCGAGCAAAGGGAGAAGCTCACGATCACCGACATCATGAGTCATCGATCCGGCTTTCCACGAACTGATTTCGCGTGGTGGGCAGGGGATTTCAACAGTGATGAGCTTGTTCAAATCCTTGACGGCGCCAAACCGACCAATAAGATCGGCGAGAAGTTTCTGTATTCGAACATGATGCTGATGCTCACCGGCCTCATCGACGCCAAAGTTTATGGCGAGCCCTATGCCGACCTCGTGCAGCACAAGATCTTCGATCCCCTTGGCATGGGCCACTCCTCGGCCCACACCATGTTTCTTGCCCAGCAGGCAGACCATGCAACGGGATACTCAGCACCAGACCGACCGCTGGATCTGCACAATGTAGATGCCATCGGCCCGGCGGGATCGCTTGTTTCGTCCGTCGATGATCTGAGCCAGTGGCTTCGACTACAGCTCAATAATGGCAACTTCGAAGGACATCAGCTGTTTGCTCCGGAAGCCGTCTTGGAACAGCGCAAGCCCAGGATGACTGTGGTCGAGGGCATTGATTACGGATTCGGCTGGATGTTGGGCAAATGGGGTGACACCACCCAAGTTGACCACGGCGGAAATATTGACGGGTTCAGCGCTGAGGTCTCGATGTTGCCAGAGAAGCACATCGGGGTAGCCATCCTCACGAATGCAGACGGTTCCCCAGCCCCCGGCGCGGCAAGATCTGCTATCTACGAAGAACTTGTCGGCCCGGAATTGGTTTCCAAGGCTGAAGGCAAGCCAGCAGCCAAGACCGCCGCGAAGCAGGAATTCAAAGATGCTGACCCATCTGTGGCGGGTGATTACGAGTCCAAGGCCCCACCGCTCACGTTCACGATTTCGAAGAAGGGTCCGCAGTGGAACTTCACTCAGGGCCCGGTCACGTTGGCACTCAAGAAGATCGCAGATGGGACGTACGCTTTTGAGAACCCGGCCGCACCCAAGCTCCGCATTTCATTTGTTCCCAGCGAGAAGAACCCTAAAGTGACTGAACTCTTGCTTGAGCAGGGGCCAGCAAAACTTCGTTTTGTCAAAGCCGGTCCCTATAAGTCTCCGATTTCGGTAGACGACCTCGTCGCTAAGGTCATTGAGGGCACGGGCGGCGTGGAAGCGTATAAAAAAGTTGGCCACTTCACCGTCCACTTTGAGGCAGTGATGCCAGCTGATGGAGTCCACCTGGTGGGTCTTCGATATCGAAGAGATGGTGTTGAGACTGCAGAGTTCGCTCAGGCATATGCCTTGGGGCGGCGTTTCTCCAATATGCTGTCGATCAATACACCGAGTCTTGCTGCTCAGCTGATTGGACACACTCGGGCCTATCCGAGACGCATCACTCCTAATGGCACGGTTAATTCGGAAATGGATGACCTCGCCCTGCTCCATCCCAAGCTTCGCTTCAGCAAGCTGGTGATTACGGCGGAGGAGAAAGTCGATGGGGAAAGCGCCTACCTCTTAGAAGGCACGGATAAGGTCAATTTCAGCGTGCTCAAATCTTGGTACTCAACCAAAACTTTCAGGTTGCTCAAGCAAAGCTCGTCTGGAGGGGGAGGAAGCTACGCCACGTTTAGCGACTACAGAGAAGTTGATGGCGTCTGGGCACCGTTCAAGGTGACTCTATATGCCGCCGATGGCTCGCCAACCTACATGAGCTTCACGTCTTACGACTTCACGTCGCCGATCCCGGATTGGCCGTTCAAGTTTCCGGCAAGCGGAAGAATCGACTAGCGGCGCTTCCGCCCCCAACGACACCGTTAGTGTCCGGTTGAGGGTGGAGGGACTGGGTTGATCTGCAGCTGTGCCGTTGTGGAGATCTTCCCAATCGTCGCCGTTAGCGTTGCGATCACAACGTTGGGGACCTGCGATGTGTGCACGGTGAAGGTCCCCACTCGACTTCCGGCAGGAATATGAATCTGCGCTGGGACACGGGCTGCGGATTTGTCTGACTTGAGGAGGACAGTGATGCCGCCAGGCGGTGCGGGTTCAACCAGGGTCACCGATGCCGTTGCAATGCTACCGTCCGGAACCTTTGGCGGATTCACGGAGAAGCCGCCAAAGGCGAACGGAGTATAGAACGCATTCTCCGTGACGAAAAGGGGCACAGAGCACCCCAGGAACAGGTCTTTGCCCGATGAGGCAAAGCCAATCGAGTTCATGGAAATCACCTGAGGAAGGCTGTATGACGCTTTCAGTTTCAGTGACGATGAGTCAAATGCTTGAAGGTAGTTAGAAAGGGTGAATCCACCGCTAGCTGTAAATAAAGTCCCACCGTCTGGTGAGAAAGCGATTTGCGACAGGGCTGCGCCGCTGTTTGGCAACGCCAAATTGCCGATGGATGCTCCGGTTGAGGGGTTCCATAGCTGCACGGCTATTACTGAATTTCCGGTCGTTGAATCGGTGTAGTAGCCGCCAGCCCCGAGCGTCAATCCATCCGGCGAGTACGTAAGGTGGGAGACAACCGTGGTTGCCGAGCCGCCAATGATGTTGCGAACGCTAAGAGTCGAAACGTCTGCCACCAAAACATCACCGGTTCCACCAAAAGGAGAGTTGGTCGTTGTTTCGCCTGCTGCGACCTGCTGACCGTTCGGTGCGAAAGCGACGGAGACGAGGGGTGACGGTCGACTTAGCGAGCCTATGAGTTTGTGCGAGGACGCAGACCAGATCTCGAGCACGCCTCCACCCGATCCATTTCGACCGGTGGATGCCAAGGTTGAGCTATCGGTTGAAAACGAAAGGCCGGTCTCGGCGGTCGCCGAAGTTGGAAGGGTGGCAACCAGCTTCCTCGCTTTCAGATCCCATAGTTCAATAATCCCATTCGTTCCAACTTGACCGGATACCGCTCCCAGCGTGCCGTCTCTGGTGACGGCGACACAGCTTGCGCCGCCACCCGCCACGGCCAAACTGGTCGGAAGGAGGCTAAGGGTCTGCTGGGTGATGTCCCAAGTGCCGAATTGCCCCAGCGACTTGCCAGAGGCGGATGTTTGGCCGGCGAATAGAATCTGGTTGGAGCCTGGAATTGGGACCGAACTCGCAAATCGCTGGCTGGAATCTTGCGTGAACTGGCCGGAAAGTGCCCACGTTTTGGTACTCCAGATTTCGACTCCCCCGACATGAACGCCTGAAAGTGTGCCCTGGACGCCAACACAGAGCGAGGATCCTTGAGGGAAAAATGCAATGCAGGAGGTGCCTAATCCCGAAACATTCAGGTTGCCCAGTGGCTTAAGCGTCGACGTATCCCAAGTCTCCACTCCAATCGGCGCGCCTTGGGTGTTGCCACAGTCCGCCAGAATCTTAGAATTGGGGCTGAACCGGATGCCTTCCACGCCAAAGGTTTGTTGGGTCGGCAATTCTGCGAGAAGTTTGCCGCTGATTGTATTCCATATTTCCAGCGTTCCCGCCGTTGTTCCCGAGGAGGCCTGGTAGCTTGATCCGCCACCAGCGAGGTACTTGCCGTCTGCAGAGAGGGCGACAGACACAATGTATTCCGTCGCTTGAGTCGGATAGGTTTGTACGCGCTTTTTCGATTTCAGGTCCCACAGCTCAACCACTCCACCCGCCGTCGTAGAGGCATTTTCTCCGCCAACAGCTAGTTTGGAGCCATCCGCAGACAGCGCTGTGGAGTTCACCGAATATACGGCGCCGGTTGGAAGGGTAGTGCTGAGCTTGTAGGTTGACAGGTTCCAGATTTCAAGGATGCCGGAAGGTATCTGCGTTGTTGAGTTGCGGTCTGCTCCACCAGAGACCAGCGTTCTTCCATCCGGAGACACCGATATCGAGCGCAGCACAAAGCCCGCGGATGTCGGCAGATTGGCGAGAAGTTTGCCAGTAGCAACGTCAAGCACCTGCAGAATCCCGTTGTTGGGAGCTCCAAGCTGATACTTAGCACCGGCGGCGATGATGCGGCGACCATCCGGCGTGAAGGCGAGCGCATTCGTTATCGAGAATGTGTCGGCCGCAATAAACTTGAGCGTACTGCCTGTTTTTGCTGAGATGAGCTTGATCGCTCCGGGAGCCGGGAGCGCGATAATGCTGCCGTCTGGAGAGATCGCCTCTGAGAATGGGGAAGTTAGCCCCTCATACACTGCCTTCGGAGTCAGCACTGTTTGAGCATCTGCAGACTGGACGGCCAGGACTCCAACAGATGCGACTCCGAGGAGAAGTCGGGAGACTTTGAGTGCAGTTGAAAAGTTAGTGCTTCGCCGTTGTTGCATGGTACGTTCCGATTGCGCTCTGGACATGGTTGCATCCCGAGTTAACTCAGTATCCAACGAAGTCAGCATTTCTGCAAGTTAACAATTGAGGGTGCAGGCCCATGAGTCGGCAACGTGAACAAAGCCTTGACGGAGGAGGATAGGCAGACTGGTCGGCATCGCATCGACTAAAACGTAGCGGCAACCCTGGTTCAGAGCAAATTCAGCTCTTGCCCTCACCACCGACCGATAGATTCCTTTTCCTCGGAAAGCTGGCAAGGTGCCTCCACCGTAAAGTCCGCCAAAGGCGCTGTTGGGGTCTGTGTAAAGCCGACCGCCGGAGACCGGCTCATCGTTCACGTAGGCAACGAACGCGTCATGACCGGGATTGCCGGTCTCAAGGGCGGCGAGGAGGTGAGACTCGGTCAGGGCGAAATCCTTATCGAATACTGACTCTGTAATCTGTCGGTAGTCTGCAATGACGGCCGGGGTGTTCGCGTGGCGAACCTCGACATCTCGATCAGCCTCAAAGCCTTCTAGCCCATCCTGCAGGTCGAACATCACAAGCGCTTCGCGATCACCAATCTCAAACCCTGCCTTCGAGAGGTGCGCCTGAAGGTCAGTCGGTTCATCGAATGAGAACAGCTTCCATTCGAATTCGACTCCCAGCTTGTTGAAGTGCAGGATTTCGGCTGCAATCGCGGCATCCGCGTTTTCTGGTGTGAGCTGATAGGCTGAGACCCAGTTGATCTGTCCATCCGATGTGCCTCGCCGAGTCACTCCGGGCATCCGTTCCAGCCTCTCATTCGCCCACGTAACGGAGCGCTGCTCTTCTCGGTAGGTTGATAGCGCAAGCGCCGCGTTCATTGGCGCAGATTACTCACCCTGAAGGCAGCGCTCCATTTCCGATCCTAAATACAATCACGAGATTTCAGAATTTTCTTAAAATATCAGTGTATTAGTGAACTAGTACACTGATAGGGTTCGTCTAACCAAATATGCGGCTGTACATTTCGCCGACGGATGGGGTTCCGATCTATATGCAGATCATTCAACAGATCCGTAGGGGCGTGGCAACGGGTGAGTTGGTGCCGGGAGAGGAACTTCCCAGCATTCGGGCGTTGGCGGATCAACTTGTGGTGAACCCCAACACGGTGGCGCGAGCTTATCGCGATTTAGAGACGGCAGGGGTGGTGACATCCAGCCGAGGGATGGGGACCTACGTGGCCGACACCAATGTGAAATCCGTGAAATCGGAGCGCAAAGAGGTGCTTACCCCCACAGTGGACTCCCTCATCGTGGAGAGTCGGCAACTTCGCGTTCCTCTTTCAGAGGTGATTGATTTGGTGAAGGATCGGGAGTTGGCTCATGGGCCAAGGGCAGAGGCAGAGAAAGGATCGGAGGTGGACCGTGGCTGAAACGGTAATTGAAGTAAAAGGTCTTGGACGCACGTTTGGCAATCATCGTGCCCTAGATGGCGTCAATCTCACACTGGAGCGTGGAACCGTCCTTGGTCTCGTTGGCCAAAACGGGGCTGGCAAAACCACGCTGATCAAGCATCTCCTCGGGCTTCTACGTGCTGAGGAAGGCACTGTAAGAGTCTTTGGAAAGGACCCCGTTGCGGATCCTCCCGGCGTCCTCTCGCGAATTGGATACCTCTCAGAAGAGGGCGACCTTCCGATGTGGATGAAAGTAGAGGAACTGGTTCGCTACTCGGCTGCCTTCTATCCCGGCTGGGATCAGCAGTACTGCGACACCCTGCAAAAGGAGTTTGGCCTTTCGTCATCCGCAAAGCTAGGGTCACTCTCCAAAGGGCAGCGCGCTCGTGCCGGTCTCTTAGTGGCGCTTGCCTTCCGCCCGGAGCTTCTGCTTCTCGACGAACCCTCAAGTGGATTGGACCCTATCGTGAGACGAGACATTCTCGGGGCGATCATCCGCACGATCGCCGATGAAGGACGAACGGTTCTGTTCTCCTCCCACCTCTTGGCTGAAGTCGAGCAGGTTTCAGATCGCGTGGTGATGGTTCAGGCGGGCAAGGTTGTGCTGGATGAAGAACTGGCTGACGTCAAGGAGACTCACCACCGCATTGAAATCGCCTTTGAGCAGGCAGTTGCTGCCCCAATCATCGAAGGTGCCTTCGGCTGGCAGTGCGAAGGCAACCGATGGACAGCCATTTGTCGCGCCGACATCGAAGACATTCAGTTGGCGGTCGACAAATCCGGTGGAAGGTTGATTCGAACCGTCGGCGTAAGCCTCGACGACATCTTCATGGCCCGGTCCGGGAGCAAGCTGGGATGATGCGCGAAGAGCTTCAATCCGGCCTCACGGTGCTGCACCTTATGGTGCATCGCTATCGAAAGGTGTACGTTGCCTTTCCCCTTTATCTCCTCTTCCTCATTGTGATGTTCCATCTCCCCAAGAGATGGGCTCCAGATGTGCTGCTGGGATTCCTCCTGGTTCCGTTTGGGCTGGGACTGCTTTGGACCGTATTTGGTTTTGTCAACGCAGACGCGGACATCGCCTCGTCAGACACGGCGTATTCGTCTTGGATTCTGCGCTTGCCCCTGAAGACACGCTCCTTGGCAATATGGCCGATGCTGGCTGCGACGGCTTGGGGAATTGGTTCCTGGCTTATCCTGAGCCTCTTGTGCCTGAAATATCGGTTTACAGACGTCTCCATCGCGTGGCCGGCCCTCGCCGTCGCCGCTCTCGCCCTGATCTTCCAGGCGATTTTGTGGCCACCGGTCAAAGTTGGCAGCATGCGCATGGTGCTAGCAATGACCTTGCCCACCGCAGTTGCTCTATTCGGGACAATTGCCACCGCCAACAAATGGACCGCTGAGGTGATCTGCGAAGTCTACGCCGGGATTTGCCTTGCCGCGGCTGGGTTCGGCTATGCAGGTCTTGTCAATGCGCGTACGACTCCCTCTCGCGGCAAGCTGAAGCGAGAGTCGGTTGAAGCCGTCAGCGACATAGCCGTCATTCAACACTCCAAGAAGCCGTTTCGTTCGCCGGAAGCCGCTCAGTTTTGGTTGGAGTGGAGAATGCAGGGCCGACTGTTGCCTTTGCTCACAATCCTGGTGCTTGCCCTAGCCTCTGTGGGGCTGTTCTTTGAACGAGACGACATTATTCAAGTGTCTTCCGTTTACACCTATGTCAATTCAAGCGGTCACACGATCGGAAGCAGCTTTAACCAGAACTTCTTCTTGAAGACGTATCTTCCCTTGCTCCCCTGGGTGCCTCTGGTGTTGGCCACCATCATTGGCCTGGGTGCCCGCCCAGCCTCGCTTCGAGGTGCAGACGGAGCCTTTCACCTCTACCATGCCACACGGCCGCTTTCGCCATCCCAAATGTATTGGGCGAAGATGAAGTCGATCGGAGCAGGAACACTTTTGGCCTGCGGCGCAACCGTCCTTGTTATGCTCGTATGGGGGATCCTACCCATAAATGAGTCGATGGTCAGCGCCACAATGACAAAGTGGGGCCCTCTTCCTCACTATGGCCGTTCATCCTTTCTAGCAACAGAACTCACTTCAATGGATGCGCAAGGGACGTTGCGGCTGACGTTGATGCTGTGGGCCGTTTGCCTCGTCACCTTTACCCTCTGGACGTGGAGAAATCAGGCAGTGGGTGCCTGCATGGACTACGTCTCTTCGGCCAAATTAGCGAAGGCATACCCCTTGGCTGTAGTGATCGTCTCCGCTTCGATCATCACAATTTGGCAGAGTTCCCAGAGCCTCTATCAAGTGCCCCAGGGGCTTTGGCTGCTCTGTGGCGTTCTGACTCTCTGGATTGCGGCCAAAGCTGCGGTGGCAGCTTTCGGGCTTCTGAAGCTCAAGAAGCTGCGTCCTAGTGAGTCGAGCGGAGCAAGCATGGCGATCGCTGGCTGGTTGGCGGCAGGCTCAGTGGCAGCCATCGCGTTGGGAGTGGTTGAGCACTCAGAAGGGGAATACAACTTCTATATGTGCCTAAGGCATCCAGTTCCAGAGTTGCTTGCCTTCGTCCTCGTCCCAGTCGCTCGTCCGATTCTCGCCCGGATCGCCCTTGAAACGGGCAGGCATCGGTAGCGGCTAAAAGCCAATCCCCTCAATTAAGTCGGCCCGAAGCAGCAGAAGCTGAATCGCTTCGGGCCGAGAGGTGAAGAATCGCTTGATCTCGACGGTTGGGTCTACGTCGTAAGCCCGCCAGAACCATTGGTCGAAGCGCCGCTCTCGGGCCACGCTCCCTATTTCCCGGTCATCCGCCCAAACCTTGCCGGTTTCAGTGAGGCCGATTTCGATTCCGCTGATGCGAAATACCTCCATGAACTCAGGATTCAAGGAGGCTCTCCGCCTGCCTAAGGGGCAGGCACGGTGGTGGGGAACAGGAAGTCATAGTTCGTGCCTGGCTTTTTGAGATAGTACTTCTCAAGGAAGATCCGAACCGCCCTTTCGTAGCTGAGGTCCGGCTTCTCGGTCCAGCGCCACTTCAGATCGATGGACTTCGTACCTGCGGGAACCACAACTTCGTTGTTGCCCACGGAAATGGACTGGCCATCTGCCGTGGCAGATGCAACAGCGACAAACCAGGGAGTGTGAAGGACGATGTGTGCGGGTGCATGAGTCCAGTCGCTCTTTACAGTGATGTGAGCGCCATTGGCTTTCGCTTTGAGCAGGTAGCTGACTTTGCCGAAGAAAGTGGGCGCCTCGCTGACGCGAACTTCCTTGCCCGGCTCAACCCATTTAGGGGCAAGCACGCTGGCAAGATGGAGGCTATCGCCTTCCTCACGGACCAGTGCATCTCGAATCTGAGACATATAGCGAGACGCGAACCACCCGTGTGGCGTGAAGTTGTCCTGGGGATCTCGGGTGCTCCAGGCGGGGATGCTGAACTCGAAGCCGCTGTTGGTGCTGCCGGTGTGGGCAAGGATCGAGTAAAGGTCTTCCACAACCTTCTTCTGCTCGCCTAGGACGGTGTTGCTCTCGGTGATGTAGAAGGTTTCGTAGTGGTGGAGATAGCCGCGGTCTCCGGTCTTGCCTTCGCGCTTCATCGTCTTGGCGACCCAAGCGTTGCCACCGTAAGTAATGATGCCTTCCTGGTAGTTGTAGTCTCGCACCATGCGCAGAGTGCTTTGGGCGAGAGGATCGTTCTTCATCAGCACTTCAAACGGATAGATGCCGCCTGAAGCGTTGTCCCAGTCGTTGCCCGCCGTCACGCTGTCCATTCCTGGCGGGATGTAGCCCTCGCTGGCGCTGCTCAGCTTTCGAAGCTGGGTGAGAAAGTTCGCTTCGTAGTCGTCGTGGACTTTTTGCCACGCGGCGGCATCCTCGGGCCTGTTCATGTCGTTGGCCATCATGACCGCGTACTTCAAGCCGAGGAGCGCCCAGAAGCTGTGGCCAGTATAGTGACCATCGATAAGCTCATTGTCGTAGGGACCTGCAACTGGCCAGAGACCGCGTGGGTCTTTGGCGCACTTGGCTTGGAACTCCTTTATGTGTGGAGCAAGCAGCGGATAGATCTGAGCCAACAGAGCGCGGTCCCCAGTTGTTCGGCAGTGAGCTCCGAACGCCCAAAGCACCTGACCCCAATAGTCGTCTTGAACTGAAAGTCGTGCACCAGCAGGTTGCGGCGCTCCCGGTTTGAAGAAGCCCACTGCTTTGTCGCCTTGCCATACAAGGAAGTCGTCCAAGGTCGCCTTCGCGAGGTCGTGGAGACCGAGCATGTCGTACGTGCGCACAAAGAACGAGCTGTCCCGAATCCACATGTAGTCGTAGTGAATCTTGTTCACACGCTGGTAGATATGGTCGTTCGGTCCGAGTTCAGTGGCAATCAGGTCGTTTACCAGACTGGTGCGAAACGTATCCATCACCTTCGGGTCGGCAACTTGGAATCGATTAGCCTTGGCCACTTCCTGTTTCCAGAACTGAGCTGTCTTCGCTCGATAGCTGGAATAGCCGGCATTCTCGACTGCTCGAACAGCTTCAACTCGATCGGCTTCCACCGGAACGTCTGGCATTTTGAATTCGAAAGTGCGATGCTCCCCCGGCTTAAGCGTGAACTTATATTCCAGGCATGCTTCCTTGAATCGGTTGAAGTAGTCAGGCATGCCCTGGGACGCGCCGTCTGGAGCGAGGAGCACCAGATGTCCGCCCTGGAGCAACTTCGACCCTTTGAGCGACCAATTCTTCAGACCCGCCTCAAACGCCTTAGCGTTCATGAACTTGTCGGAATGCCACTTCGTGGATCGCTGCGCACCCAACGCGCCCTTCAGCGCCTCTCGCTGGCCCTGGAACCAGGGATAGTCATTGTTGGTGTTGATGGCGGAGTTGATGTCTCCAAAGTTCGCGCCCAGTGCCGCTGAGACGGCTGTGGTTGATGGGTTTGAGACTTCGCATCGCACAAAGGTGACTAGGTTGTTGGCTGGCTTGAGATCTAGCGAAGTGGCGAACGCTTCAAAGCGGTACTGCAGGCCGTCGCGATCAAAGTGGAATTGGATGATGGGGATGTAGCCATCCACCAGTGTCTTGACTCGCTTGTCGATGGGTCGAAGGTTCTCGGGCGTACCGGCATAGAAGGAGAGCTGACCAAACGCGCTGAGGAATGCGCCATCTGGCGTAAGGATGGTCGCCTTAGGCGACTCTTTGAACCCAAGCTGATCGGTGGGAGCGGAGAAGTAGCAGAACGGTTCTGAGAGCTCGCGTCGGATCGCCTGCTGGGGCGTTTCGGAGGCGGCAAGGACGAGCGGAAGGATGCAGGCGAGGGTGCTGAGCATAGGGGGAAACCGGTTGGGCGGAACGCCTCAGGATGGAGCATACACAAAACTTCCAAAGCCACCCATAAATAGCAGGCCGTGTGCCACCTTTTATGTATCAACCTGCCCCCGAGCGTGGCCAAAATAGCCCTCATGGATGACGCAATGTTGACTCGAAGGGGACTGCTCAAGTCCGCCGCGATTGCTGGAGCCACTGCTGGCTTGGGTGGTCTATCCTCTGCCGTTGCACTTGGCGAAGATGGTCGATGGGAAACCGCAATTCCCGCTACTACGGATGCCACGATGGTTGGGGTCCCCTTTGAGCGCCACGAGAAAGTACGACTTGGAGTGATTGGCGTGGGTGGACGGGGCACTGGCGTCCTCAGCAACTTCCTCGCCGTACCAGGGGTTGAAGTCAAAGCCGTCTGCGATGTGGTTCCAGAGCGTACGGCAAGAGCCGCAAAGATGGTTGAGCGTGCCGGGCAGGGAACTCCTGCCGAGTATCACTCAGGAGATCACGACTACGAGAACCTGTGCAAGCGAGACGACCTCGATCTGATTTACATTGCAACGCCCTGGATCTGGCACGTTCGGATGGTGCTCAGCTCTCTCAAGAACGGCCATCACACTGCGACCGAGGTGCCAGCCGCACGCACATTGGATGAGTGCTGGGCGATGGTCAACAACTCAGAGAAAACTCGTCGCCACGCGATGATGTTTGAGAACTGCTGCTACGGCGAAACGGAACTGATGGTCCTGCGCATGGTGAAGGCAGGTCTACTCGGCGAACTCACCCACGGCTCAGGAGCGTACAACCACGACTTGCGTGGCGAACTGTTCAGCAACGGCGGAGAAGGTTTGTGGAGACGCTTTGAGCATCTCGACCGAAACGGCAACCTGTATCCCACCCACGGTCTGGGTCCGGTAGCCAACTACCTCGACTGCAACCGTGGAGACAGGTTTGACTACATGGTTTCGATGAGCAGTCAATCGGTTGGACTTCAGGCTTGGCGTGAGCAGCACCTTCAGCCCGATGATCCCAAGATGAAGGAGGTCTACCACTGCGGAGATCAGAGCACGAGCCTGATCAAAACCGCGAAGGGACGTATCATCACCCTGGAGCACAACGTCAGTGAGCCTCACCCTTACGACCGAATCAACTTGATTGCCGGCACCAAGGGCATGTTCCGCGACTACCCTGCTCGGCTCTACATTGATGGGCAGAAGGAAGGGGAGCAATTCGTAGGCCTGGACGGATACAAAGCCGACTTCGAGCATGAGCTCTGGTCGTCTAAAGGGGAACTTGCCCGAAAGAGCGGTGGCCATGGCGGCATGGACTACATCATGTGCTGGCGTGTGATTCAGTGCATGAGAGAAGGAATCGCTCCTGACTTCGATGTCTACGATGCGGCCGCATGGAGCGCACCGGGTCCCCTCAGCGAGATCTCTGTCGCCAAGGGAAGCGCACCCGTCAAATTCCCAGACTTCACTCGGGGCAACTGGCACACTGCCAGAAAATTCGCAGGAGTTTAGTTGGCATAGGGCGACGTGGTCGCCCAGTCAATCGCTTGCTCGCCCGTCATCGGGCGAGCAATGTAGTAGCCCTGGGCGAAGTCGCAGCCAACGACATCTAGGTAGTCCAAAGTAGCCTTGTTTTCGACCCCTTCCGTCACTACATCGAGGTTAAGATTTCGGCTGAGATCGACGGTGGAGCGGATGATTGCGCGTGCCTCTTCGGACTCCTGTGATGCCATTGCAAAGCTTCGGTCAACCTTGATTTCCGAGAACGGCAGCCTGGCGAGCAGAGACAGTGAGGAGGTACCGATTCCAAAATCGTCGATTGAAACCTTGAAGCCCTTCACGCGCAGTCGCGTAAACAGGTCGAGAGCGAGCAATTCGTCGGAAGCCGCCGCAGTTTCGGTCACTTCAAGAATGACATCGCTCGGAGAAATTCCAGCAGATCGCGCAGCCGCTCCGAGTCGATCTGGAAACTCCTTGTCATCAAGGGACTTTGCAGAGACGTTGATCGAAAGCGTCTTGCGGTGAAGCACCGGAGAACTGCCCAGCCACTTCAAACTCATAGCCACCACCTGATTCGTTAGGTCGTGGATGAGCCCGGTTGATTCAGCGACACCGATAAAGCTATCTGGCATGACCAAGCCATGTACGGGATGCTGCCATCGGATAAGAGCCTCAAAGCCCTTTAGCTTTCGTTTGGGGCAGGTGATCACAGGTTGGTAAAAGAGAAAGAACTCCTTCTCTTGCATTCCCCTTTGAATGTCGTGACCCAAGATTTGGACCTTGCCATTTGCGACTCGATTCGGTCTTGTTTTGGGTCCGGCGATAGGGTCTCGGAGAAAGGCTTCGATCTGCTCGAGCGACACCGGCTTGAGGAGAATTTGAGGCGTACAAAATCCATGTTCAATGGCAGACTGCCTGGCAGCCTTCAGGACGCGCGGACCCGCTCCGCTCGTAAGGCAGAGTGCCGCGTCTGAATCTAGTTCAGCTAGCCGCTGAATAACCTGGACTCCATCCATATCCGGCATGATGAGATCCAAGACAATGTGGGTTGGACACCAGGCAGCTAGCTTCGTGAAGAATTCGTCGCTACTGGTGACTGCCTCTGCTTCCATTCCAATCTGCTTAGCAACGATAGCGAAAATACGCCCGACGTCGGGATCATCATCAAGGATGAGGACTCTTCCTTGAACAAGCCCATTTGGGTTGGAGGTGTGGTCCATTGTTGGTCTTCAGTCTATTGGACTCAGAGAATTGCTGAGTACGAAAATTTTAATATTGCTACGAGATCAACTCGTGAAGGACACGAACCAGCTGCTCTTGAGAAAACGGCTTCTTCAAAAAGCCGGTGACTCCTAGTGATCGGAAGGTGTGGATATGCTCATCTTCGAGCTTTCCGCTTATTAAGATGATTTTGCCCTGAAATTGTTTCGCGTTGAGGGCAACGACTAGATCCTCACCGGAAAGAAGCGGCATGTCTAGATCTGTGATGATGATTTCGAACAGTTCTCCGCCTAAACTAACGATTTGGAGTGCTTCGTCTACGCCCGCTGCAACATCCACCTTAAATCCCAAATGCTCGAGGATGATGCGTGAGGCGGTGCGTACACCTGGCGAGTCGTCGACCACTAAGAGCCGTTTGCCGTCGCCCCTGACTTCAGGTGCGGGCCCTTCGCTGACGCTAGCAGCCAAGTTAGTCTCTGCTGTATCGACAGGGAGATAAATGCTGAACGCTGATCCCCGCCCAGGGGCTGAATAGGCATGGACGAAGCCTCCGTGACTGCGAACAATTCCCGAAACGATTGACAGTCCCAATCCCGTACCCTTGCCAATCGGCTTTGTCGTGAAGAATGGCTCAAACACGCGATCCAACAAGTCCGGGTCCATGCCTGGTCCCGTGTCTGAAACTTGCCAGAGTACATACTTGCCGGGGCGCATGTGAGGGAGATAGTTGATTGTTTTCTCGGAGATTTCAATGTTCTCCGCAGTCACCGTAATCTTTCCTCCCGCCGCAAGTGCATCCTTTGCGTTGGTACAGAGGTTCATTAGAACCTGCTGGATTTGAGTGGCGTCTCCACGCATTGGCATTGTCTCTGGATCGCAAGCTACCGTGAGCGATATCGTCGCTGGCAGGATGGCGGAAACCGTTCTCTTCAATTCTTTTGCCACTTCGAACGGAAGGATCCTCTGGGGTTCCACAAAGGCGCCCTGAGAGAAAACTAAAAGTTGGCGCAACATATCTGCGCCGCGCTTGGCGCCCGATTCGACCGCGAATACAAGTTCATGCGAGTCCGGATAGAGTCTCTTGAGCATCTCCAGAGACATCACCACGGGTGCCAAGGCATTGTTGAGATCGTGAGCGATATTTCCCGCAAATGCTCCGATGCTCTCAATCCTCTTCACGCGGAGAACCTGAGCTTCAAGTTTTCGTGTCTCCGTCAGATCTCGGATAACCGCGTTTGTGAGTAGCCCTTCCGGCGTTTCGAGGGGGCTTAGGCTCACAAAGAATGGGAATTCCTCTCCACTTTTCTTGAGTCCGAACAGTTCTTGACCGTAACCCATTCGCCTTGCTGTCGGGCTACTGAAGAACTTCTCTACGTTTTTCGAGTGATGGTTCCTGAACCTGGGTGGAATAAGCATGTCCACCTTTTTGAAGAGCATCTCTTCTCGGGAGTATCCAAAGATCTCCTCAGACATGGCGTTGACCAGGACGATTTCGCCCTTCTCATTGGCGACTACAACGCCATCGGGCATCGCTTCGATAATTGCCTGCAGCAGTTGATGGGCTGCAAACTTCTCCTCATGGGAGGCGTGAAGCTGGACAAATGCAGTGACATCTTCAACTTGGTGGACAATCAGCGCGACACTGCCAGTTGAATCGAGAACTGGAGTATTGACGGGGCTCCAATGTCGCACCTCGAATGTGTGCGGATCATCCGGAGTTCGGATGTCGTAGCGCTGGACAGCCATTTTGTGGGGCTTGCCCGTGGCGAGGACGATACCGAGCGATCGCTTAAGATTGGCTACGCCAGTCGCATCCGGTAAATCTGGGTTGTCGGGAAAAACTTCGAAGAGTGGCCGTCCCAGGATTTGATCGCGCTCAGTCATCGTCGCCTCCAAGTAGGAGTCGGTGACGCTGACAATCACTAGGTCACGATCGAGGATCAGGTAGCGACTGGGGCTTGCCTCGAAGAGTGTGCGATACCAATGATCCGCGAGTGATACGGCGTCGGTCCCGGATCCTGGCTGGGGTCCGGCTTTAAGCTCCATGATCGTCCTTGGAACTGAGTAGAAATTGTGAATGCATCATTGTCATTCCACCTTCTGCAGATATTTCCATCTTAGCCGTCGGCATATAGATTCAGATGGGAAGACTCGACTCGGGATCGCGTATTCCGTCTCTAGAACCACCTTGGAGCCGAACTATACAACAGTAAGCCGTGATGTAATGCTTAAAAATTTGATACGCCAGGAATGTTATTGATTTCAATGTAGACGTTCGTGTCAGATTCTTTTTAAATTGAAAAAGTTCTTTATCGAATCCTGATCAACGGCTGACGGAGAATCTATACTAGGCACTAAACTAGTATTATTGCGGATTAATGTGAACCCATGGCAAAGGTGCTCGTCGTTGACGACGATTTGAATTTCGGAGAACTTCTCCGGTCGCTGCTCGCGGAAGTTGGGCATGACGTTGTCCTCGCTACGGATGGTGCCCAGGCTGTCGAGCAGATCCGAGTTGAGAAATTTGACGTTCTCATTCTTGACCTGATCATGCCGAAAAAGGATGGTCTTGAAGTTCTCATCGATATGCGTCAACGGCATCAAGACCTGCAGGTAATCGCCATGAGCGGCGGCGGGTATGGAAGTGCGGCCGATTATCTCTCGTGGGCAAAGACTCTAGGCGTGCGTGAGACACTGGCCAAACCGTTCTCCAGGGACGAATTGCTGGTGGCAATTGAGAAGTGCCTGACGCAACAATAGCCCCGCATCGAATGATCTCCGCAGGGCTGGGTATGGGTAGTTATGTGGCTACGCTGGAGGGTTGCCGACCAGATTGGCGGCGCTTGGAACGAAAGCAGGATTGAACGTTGTCTGCACCGTGTTGGAGGCACTTGCACTCAAGAACGGCGTAAGTGCAGTGACGACCTGACCAATGTTTGAGAGACCAAAGGTGCGCTCAAAGACCGAGTTGTTGGATGGCTGCACTGGCTCCGGAATGCCGGATAGCCCTGTCGTGGTGGACAGGCTCAGGTCACCGGCAGCGGTTCGAATCAGGGTGCGATGATCGCTCTCGATGCCCATGATCTGCGCCGCGAGTACTCGTAGTCCCGGGCTGGAGAGGGTCTTCACGCCGATCAGATAGGCGGCGATGAATGCCTCCTCGAGCGTTGTCATGACGTTGATCGTCGTCTGCACATTCGTGAACATTCCGGTAGGGAAGTAGTAGTTCAGCGGTGCATCGGTGTTGCCGGTCGCACCCTTCAGCAGATTGTAATGGAACATCTCCTCGTTGAGAGCGGCCTGGAAATAGGCTTGATCGGCGGCGGGGAGTCCGGTGTAGATCGAAGAAGCGTTGAAGGCTGTGTACATTGACACTGCGAGCGCTTCTGCAATCTTAGCTGCTCCGAGAATCTGCTGATCCATGTTGCTGGCAGGCTTGACTCCGCTAGTTCCGCTTCCGCCGCAACCTGCCAAGAGTCCGCCGGCCACGACCGATGCGCCCGCCAAACCAAAGCCCTTCAGGAACTGCCGTCGGTCTACCGGTGCTGTGGATTCGTTGATTTCTTCAAATAGGTTCATGATCTCTCCATCCCTCCTCGCCGTTGGATTTCGGCATCAAGAGGCTATGGAAAGATCGTATCTTCAGGTCGTTTCGAGCGCCAGATCAAGAAACGATCATTTCCCGATCAAATGTGTCGCCCGAATTTCGCAGCGCAAACCAGGCCTCAAGCGTCGAACAACAAAGCGGTGCTTTACCGTCGTAAACTGGACCCTTCACCCATGAAATTCCCACCGATTCTCAAGCCAGCGTCCTCCGTCAAGTTTGGAGTGGGTCTCGTAGCCAGTCTCTGCCTCTGTCTTGCAATCGGAAGCGGCGCGCCCCATAAGAAGGCTCAGGACCCTAAGGCGGCGGCGTCCAAATGGAAGTTCGACGGAGACGTCGCATGGGACTACCTGGTAAAGCAAGTTGCCTTTGGCCCCCGAGTCCCGGGCACAGAATCTCAGACCAAATGCCGGGACTACCTTTTGGCTGAACTCAAAAAGGGCTGTGACGACGCCCACCTTCAGTCGCTTAGTCACTTTTGGCCGGCTGGAAACAAGGACGTCGAGGTTTACAACGTGATTGGAACTCAGGACTGGAAGGACGCAAAGGTTCGAGTTGTTCTCCTTGCTCACTGGGATTCGCGGCCCTTTGCGGATGGCCCTAATTCGCCCGAGGCGTATCGAACCCGCCCCTATCCAATTAAGCCGATTCCGGGTGCCGATGATGGAGCCAGCGGAGTTGCGGTTCTTCTAGAGCTTGCCAGAGAGCTAAAGGGACGTCATCCTGGTGTTGGAATCCTTTATCTTTTGGACGATGGCGAAGATCTTGGCCCAGACATGCAGGACATGCTCCTTGGCGTCGACTTCTTTGCCAAGCACCTGCCCAACCCCAAACCGGACTACGGCATTCTGCTGGACATGATCGGCAAAACCAACATGGTGGTTGCCGAGGAGTTTGAAAGCCTCAAGTACGCCCCTGGCCTAACCAAGGCGTTCTATGCCAATTGCCATGAGATCGGGCTCGATTCCACCTTTCCGTCACGCGTCGGCGATGATATCGAAGATGACCACTGGCCCCTGATCCAGCACGGCGTTCCCACCCTCGACCTCATCGACTTCAACTACGACCAGTGGCACACAGTAGACGACACCCCCGCCCACTGCTCCAAGGATTCGCTCTACAAAACCGGCATCGCGCTAGAAAGCTTCCTGCTAAAGAGCCCCGCCTACAAGCCGTGATCAGGGATGCTTTAGCTTACGAAGGCCTTCCGTGTAGAACGGTAAACCTCCAAATGTGGAGAAACTGGTTAGAAAGTTTCGTACGGCCGCTGAAGCCGACTTAGAGAACAAGCGGTTCTACCAATCTCTAACTCCAAAACAGCGCATTGATATCTTGATTCAGATGATCGACGACCACTATGGCACTGAACACCGATTGGAAAGAGGTCCTGAATCTGCTCGCGTCGTCCGACGTTGATTTCATTGTGGTTGGAGCCTGGCCGAGAGCCCAATTTGGGGAGCCGCGGATGACGGGCGATATTGACTTTTGGGTTCGCACGTCTCCAGAGAATGCGGCCAAAGTCATAGCTGTTGTAGAGGAGTTTGGATTTGGATCACTTGGGTTAACCGAGGCTGATTTCCTGGGAGAGGATCAGGTCATCGAGCTTGGGTACCCACCGCGAAGAATTGACCTTCTCACGAAGCTCACCGCTCTCGACTTTGAGACGTCCTGGAACAACCGAGTAGTTGGTGATTTGGGGGAGCGAGTGTCTTCTTTCTCTCCAAAGACGATTTCATCAAAAACAAATTGTCCCTCGGACGCCCAAAAGATCTTGCTGACGTTGAGGCAATCACAAACTCTCAAATTTGACCGTATTCGGCTTTGACCGGGCCTCGAGATCGAGGACTCAAACCAGCGTCCCCACCTTTGCTTGGTAAGAGCTTGCTTACGCTTTAACGCATTCGAGGACCGTGCCAAGGGTGCCGTGATATAGTAGCGGCGGACCGTTTGTGGGTCCGATCCCCTCTTACCATGAACTGCCGTATTCGCATTCCTCACGTTGCCCTCCATCTCGGAATCTGGGCCGCGACACTCGCTTCTGTGTCTGCTCAAACGGTCGATCCCAATCTGTACTCGGGACTTGTCTGGCGCAACATTGGGCCCTTCCGAGGTGGGCGGGTGTCTGCGGTATCCGGTGCAGTCGGTCAGCCCGGTGTCTTCTACATGGGACTGCCCGCTGGCGGCGTCTGGAAAACGACAAGTGCGGGAATGACCTGGTTCCCGATATTTGACTCGATCAAAGAGGCTTCTTCAGTCGGCGCGATTGAAGTGGCGCCATCCGACCCCAACGTGATCTATGTGGGGATGGGAGACATGGTAACGGGTGGAGCGATCAATGAAGGGAACGGAGTCTACAAATCGGCCGACGCCGGGAAAACCTGGGTTCACTTGGGACTCGAGAAGACGAAACAGATCCCTTCCATTCTCGTGGACCCACACAACCCAAACGTAGTCTTGGTCGCAGCTCAAGGGGATATCCATGAGAAGTCAGATCAACGGGGCCTATTCCGCAGCACCGATGGCGGCAAGACTTGGAAGAAGACGCTGTACGTAGACGACCAGACGGGTGTTCAGAAGATCACGTGGGCATACGACAACCCCAAGGTGATGTTGGCCACGACCGTGCGCCACTACAATGCCCCTGGAGCGCAGGGGCGCGGCGGTTTTGGCGGCCAACCAGGCGGTACTTCGCTATTCAAGTCCATAGACGAAGGGTTGACTTGGAAGAAGCTGACAGACGAGAGTCTTCCAGACCTTGCGGGAAAGACCTGCGTGGCGATTGCCAACAACACTAACTCCAAGCGAATGTTCCTCGTCGGCAACTTTGGCCTCTACCGGTCCGATGATAGCGGCGCGACTTGGGAGCAGATGGACCCAGATGATCGCCGCGTGATGAATGGACAAGGCGGCTACAACTGCGGCGTCTATGTGAATTCGAAGAATCCAGACATCGTCTACGTCATCAACACATCCAGCTACATCTCCCGCAACGGAGGCAATACTTTCACAGGATTCAAGGGCGCGCCTGGTGGAGATGATCCTCAGCAGATGTGGATCGACCCTACTGACGGAAATCGACTGTTCTTGGGCACTGACCAAGGGGCCACGGTCTCACTGGATGGCGGCGGAAACTGGAGTTCCTGGTACAACCAGCCAACCGCCCAGGTGTATCACATCTCGGTGGACAATCGTTGGCCGTATTGGGTGTATGCCACCCAGCAGGACAGCGGAAGC
The DNA here is from genome assembly GCA_903927025.1 of uncultured Armatimonadota bacterium. Taxonomy (GTDB): domain Bacteria; phylum Armatimonadota; class Fimbriimonadia; order Fimbriimonadales; family Fimbriimonadaceae; genus Fimbriimonas. The sequence continues at coordinate 30,415 of CAIYLG010000046.1, read as the reverse complement.
ATCGCCACTGCCAGCCGAGGCAACCTTGGCGCGGTCACTCCGATGGACTGGCTGCCCCATCCAGGATATGAATTCGGCTCCATCGTCGCAGACCCACGGGATCCCAACATCAGCTATGCCGGAGGCCCTGGCGGGGGACTCATCAAGGTCACCTACCCAAGCGGTCAGTGGATCAACGTGAGCCCAAACATCAACTCCAAAGATGCCCTGCGCAAAGTTGGCAATCAGCCCCTTGCGTTCTCGCCGACGAATCCCAAGGAGCTCCTCATTGGCTTCCAATATCTTATGGCGACTACCGATGGTGGCGTGCACTGGAAGAAGCTAAGCCCAGATCTTGGCTATCCAAAGGGCGTAACACCCCCTGCGCCAGGTGCTCCGCGTCCGGCGGCTCCTGCGGCCCGCCCTCCAGCAGGTTCAAGCCAGACCGCTGAGGAGGACGAAGATGAAGATATGGACCCTGATGCGATCATCGATCAGCAGCCTGTGCCCGGTGTCGGCGGTTCGATTGAGTCTTTTTCTGTCTCAAGCGTGAACGGCAATATCATTTGGGTAGGCACCAACAATGGTCTTATCAAGGTGACCAAGGACCACGGAACGAATTGGGAGGATGTGACGATTCCTCACCTGCCGAACCCAACTCGGGCAGACATCTCCTCCATTGATGCCAGCCATCAGGTGCCTGGAACGGCGTTTGCTACGATCGACTATCACACCACAGGCGACTATAAGCCCTACGTCTATCGCACAACAGACTTTGGCCAGACTTGGCACAAGATAGTTGAGGGGCTCCCGACCGAATCGGTCGGTGGGAGTTTCGCCCGCGTCGTCCGCGCGGACACGGTAAGAGGTGGCTTAGTGTTCCTTGGCACGGAAAGCTCTGTGTACACCTCTTTCGATTCAGGCGACCACTGGCAGTCTCTGGCGCTAAACGCACCGACAACCTCTTATAGAGACATGGTCGTGAAAGGGAATGATCTCGTGGTGGGCACCTATGGCCGCAGCTTCTGGGTTCTGGATGATATCTCGCCCCTGAGGCAGATCAAGGTCTCTACCGTCGGTGAGGATGCCGTTCTGTTCAAGCCTGGAGAAGCTGTGCGAGTTCGACGCAACGTGAACGGTGACACGCCGTTTCCGCCCGAGGTTCCTCACGCAATCAACCCGCCCACCGGCGCGATTCTTTATTACTATCTGAAGTCGACTCCGTCTCAGCCAATTAAGTTGGAGATCTCGGATGCAAAGGGACGAGTGATTCGCACCTATAGCAGTGCTCCGCTTCCTCCTTCGAACGATCCTCCTCCTCCCGTGCCCGACTTTTGGATTGAGAAGCTCAAGCCAATGCCGGCCAATCCTGGCCTGTCTAGAGTCAGTTGGAACCTTCGATATGAGAATCCGCCGGGCAGCGGACACTCATACGAGATCAACGCGAACCCTGGAGAGACCAACGCCTCTCCTGAGGGACCCCTTGTGCTCCCAGGAACTTACACCGCAACCCTCTGGGTAGATGGCAAACCATCGAAGCAGACGTTCATCGTAAAGAATGATCCAAGATCTCCAGCGAGCTTTGGCGATCTGAAGGCTCAGCATGACCTCCAACTTCGCCTTTACGATGGAGCTTCCATCGCACTAAAGGCGAGCAGGGAAGTCGCTGCGTTAAGAGCTGCGATTGCGGCCTCCGCTAAGGGTTCAAAGGTCGAGGCTGTTACCAAGGCGGTCGCTGCCGCCGACGCGAGGCTCTTGGCAATCGCCGGTGCAGCGCCAACGGGTGGTCGAAGGGGTGGAGGCGGCGGCTTCCGCGGAGGCGGTCCCGCTGGTCCGCCTACCCTGACGAGTCTAGGTGGCGGGTTGGTCCGAGAACTCAGCACCCTTGATCCCGGCGACATGGCTCCCACAGAGCCCCAGCTCAAATCTGCTACCGCGTCACTGGATGCGCTGACGGGACTGCTGAAAGCCTGGAAGTCATTCCAAGGCAAGGACCTTGTCGAGCTGAATGCCTTGCTGACCAAGAATGGTCTGACTGCATGCCATCCAAGCCTCTAGCTGCAACCACGATCCCCTTGCTTTCGCTCGCCGAGGAGAAGGGCTAGGGATGGAGAGCCCCGACCTGTCGGGGGGCATGCCTCGGCTGAGTAGTTTGAGCATCTACAAATTAATCTCATGCGCCCGTCCCTGAACGCGCCGGCTCTCCATCCGCTGGCTTCCTCTCGCCGGGGGAAAGGAAGGAGCCACGGAATTCTGTCTCTATTCCCCGCCGTAGAGCTGCGCTTGGGCGAGTTTGTTGTTCGGACTCCACAGAACCACCGCAAGGTAACTCTTGCCCATGCTTTTGATTTGGTAGGTTAGCAACACATCCTGTCCCTGGTGTTTGACGTCCCCGAGCGTGAATTCGTCGACAAAGATGACTTGTCGCCATGGACCCGCACCCGCCTGTTTAGCCCTTGCCGTCCGCATCGGCGCGCAGGCTTCGGGCTCCATCACGGCTGGATCGGGGCGGTTTATGGAAAGCGCCTCGATGGCCCGCCTCACCTTTTTGGTCCGCTCCGGGTCAGGGTCAACCATTTCTTTGAATGGAGTCGGCTTCACGGCTGGCTCAACGAGTTCAGCAATCTGTTTGGCGATGGACTCGGCGTTGAGCGGATAGATGTTGGTGAGAACGATGACGCTAAGCCGGGTCTTCGGGAATCGGCTGATGCCAGCGCTGTATCCCGCACTGTTCCCTCCGTGCCCCATGTACGGCGTCGAAAAGGGCATGCTCAGGTTCCAGCCGGTGCCGTAAGGCTTCACCCTTCCGCTGTTCAATTTCCCGCGTGTCCACATCGCAGTGTAGGAATTTCTCCCGACGAGCCGAAGGCCAGACAGAGCTTCGTCCCACTTCAGTAAATCGTCCAGAGTGGAGATCAGGCCGCTGTCTGACTTGATGCTGGCTGGGCCGCGCGGGGATGGAATCACGGTAATTCCTTGCCGCAGATACCCCTTGGCGAGTCCCAGCAAATCCTTGCCATCGGAGAAGGACGTATGCGTCATGCCAACAGGTCTCAACACGTTTTCCTCGATGAACTGGGTGTACGGCTCAGAAGCCACGGCTTCGATAATCCATCCGAGGAGAGCGTAGTTGGTGTTGCTGTAAGCCCAGGCTTCGCCGGGTGGAAAGTCGACCGGAAGCTTTGCCATCTCGCTCATAAACACGTTTCGATCAAAGCGATCGATCAAGGTGAGCTTGGGAACAAAGACGTAATCAGGAAGGCCGCTGTTTTGGTACAGGAGGTTGCGGATCTTGACTTCCTTCCAGGCTGGAGGGATGTCTGGCAGATACTTTGAAATGGGATCTTCCAGCTGAAGCTTGCCTGCTTCAAGGAGGATCATGACCCCCATCGCCGTAACCTGCTTCGTGAGCGATCCAATCTCAAATAGGTTGTCTTGAGTGGCTGGCTTCTTGAGTTCTAGGTCCGCTGACCCAAGTGCCTGCGAGCGGATGACGTGTCCATCCTTAACCACCGCATATACGAGGGCAGGGATGTGGTTGCGCTCCATCTGCGTCTTGATCGCCTCGTCAACCTCGTCAGCATGAGCCAGCGAGGCGCAGCAACACGTGATTGAGAGCAGACCAAGCCCGAGCACGGAGCGGCGCATAGCGTCTATAACCTACCCATGAAGCGAGCGATTGTGATCGTTCTGGATGGATGTGGTGCAGGTGAGGCTCCCGATGCCGCCCTATTCAATGACTTGGATCACCCGTCCACCCTCCGCCACGTTTGGGATGCGGCTGGCCCCCTGAATCTGCCCTATCTAAAAGCAGCGGGATTACTGGCCGCTGCTGGAATTGATCCCGAAGTGCCTACCGCAAGAGTTGGATGGGGCTCTCGCTACGGAAGGCTCCGTGAACTTTCCATGGGTAAGGACTCCGTCACCGGCCATTGGGAAATGATGGGAGTGGTTACCGAGAAGGCATTCCCTACCTACCCAAACGGATTTCCTGCCGACCTCGTGGCTGAATTCGAGCGAAGGATCGGAGTTGGAATCATTGGCAACTACCCTGCGAGCGGAACCGTGATCATCAGCGACCTTGGGGCAGAACACGTCCGATCGGGCAAGCCGATTCTCTACACCAGCGCAGACAGCGTCTTTCAAGTTGCCAGTCACGAAAGAGTGGTGCCTATCGACCGACTCTACGAAATCTGCGAGATTGGTAGGGAACTGTGCACCGAGCCGAACAATGTCCAACGAGTCATTGCTCGACCCTTTATCGGGGATGAGGCAACCGGATTTAAGCGGACTGAGCGGAGGAAGGACTTTCCCCTCGTCGCACCACCCAATCTAGTCGATCAGATTGGAGATGTTTATGGGATCGGACCCGTCCCCGAACTCTTCGGTGGACGCGGCTTTCGGCACCTTCCCAGGTCACAGAATAATGCTGAGCATGAGGTGGCGTTGTGGCAGGCAATGGAATCTGACGCGCGGTTTATTTACGCCAACTTTGAAGACTTCGACATGCTTTTCGGGCATCGAAATGACCCTAAGGGATTCGGTTGCGCGCTTGAGCGGTTCGACGAAACGCTGGGGCGACTGTATCAGAAGCTTCAGCCGGATGACCTCCTCATCCTTACCGCGGATCACGGTAACGACCCGACGACGGTCTCCACGGATCACTCGCGAGAGTATGTGCCGATCTGCGTAGCAGGTGCTGGCATTGAGACCGGTTCACTGGGTGATGTGGACGGAATATCTGCCGTGAGTGCGACGGTAGCGAGCCACCTCGGGGTGGATTGGCATACCGGCATATCCGTTGTCTGACTAGGTTTTGTTAAAGCTTGTAGAATCCAAATCCCAGAACCGGGCTCATCAGCAGATACTGAAATCGGATGCTCAATGTCATCGCGAATCGAATCCGACTGCTGCTTCGAAGTGAACTTGACCTGAATAAGGATCGCCTCTTGGGTGAACTCAGGAAGGAGTTCGTGCAGGCGCACTCGCCTGAGGCTGCAGTTCAAAGTTTAGGCTGGCACTATGAGGGAGATGCTCCTATGGAGCATCTCGTCGGCTTCGGCATCCGGTTTGACCCAGTGCGGCATGCCCACTGGCTGGCCTCCATTCAATGGGTGGCCCTTCTCGTTCGCGACTGTGGAGCGACGCTCCATCTCATGCAGACCGGCGATATCGAGATTCGGATTGGTGCCGCACGGCTCGCCCCAGAGACGCCGATTGAGATGGCGTTCCTGATGGAAATTTTCTATGACGAATGCTATGGCGTCGAGAGCAAGACTCCTTTTTTCGTCTGGGATATAGGCGCGAATGTTGGATTTGCCGCGGTCTACTTTGCCGCGCTAAAGGGTTGGGATGTGGCAGCTTACGAACTTTGTCCGCCTACTGCTGAGTCTGCCCAACGGAATATCGCGCTCAGCGGAATGGAATCCAAGATCCGACTCGTCGCGGAAGGAATCGGTGGCAAAAACGAGAATCTCTCCATCGACTTCAGCCCGGTAAGTCGCGGAAGCAACAGCCTGTTTGGCAACAGCTCCTGGGAGGAAAAGGGTGCCGTTCAAAAGCTTGACGTCGTCGTTCGAGATGCCTCCGAGGTCATCGACGAAGTCGTGAATTCCGCCGCCGGCCGGCCGCTGCTCGTCAAGATGGACTGCGAAGGGGCGGAGTACGCGGCATTGCAGAGGCTCCTTGAAACCGATAAGCTACATCACATCTCCGTGCTAATCCTGGAAGCGCATATCGAGCCCGGCTTTGAGCCAGAACAGGCAGTTCAGACCTTGCTGAAGGGCGGATTCACGGTACGAAGGAAGAAACGGCTCACGGACCGAGCGACGATTATTTACGCAACGCGGTGAACGGGGCAATCCATTCTCTTTGTTTAGAATGGTCATGTAGAATGGTCATGTATGAAGCAAGTGAACGTCACTGAATTCAAGAGCCACTGTCTGCAGCTTCTTGAGGAGGCCAGACGAACGGGTGAGCCTATAGAAGTGATTAAGCGAGGAAAGCCGCTTGCGACAGTAACTCCTGCTCCGTCAACTGCAACTTACCGTCCGGGGATGTTTCGTGACAGCGTCAAGATTGTCGGGGATATCCTCGTAGACGGTTCCAATCTGGGCATTGAGTGGGATGCGATGAAGTGATCATCCTAGACACCCACATGTGGGCATGGTTCCACACTGGTGATAGCAGGTTGAGCGACACCGTGGCCCGGCAGATTGGACGAGAGACGTTACTCTCAGCGGTCTCTGTCTGGGAGCTTCATATGCTCATTGAACGGGGGCGACTCACAAGTGGCTCCTCGCCCGCGGAGACTGTTGGTGCCTGGCTCAAAACCGCTCCAATGAGGGTGATTCCCGTGGATCAAGAGATTGCGATTTTGTCGCGCACTCTGCCGTTCGAACATGATGACCCGGCAGATCGATTCATTGCCGCCACGGCCTATAGAGCCGGAGTTCCTTTGGCGACAGTGGATTCGAGACTGACCGGGCTAAATTGGCTGAAAACGGTTTCGTAGTCAACTGATTTAACCCTCGAAGAAATAATGCAAATTGGACTTATTTGCCCGCCCCGGGTTGTCTGAATCCTCGCTCAACCGCGTCGTTCGGGTCAGTGGATACAGGTCCATCCTTCCAGAGCCAGCGCATCATGTCCGGCAGGACTTGGCCGCCGAATCTCTGGCCATGGTTGTTCATGCCAAACGTCCAATTGACGTCGTATCCCTTCTTCACGAGCGCGTCCTTAAGGCGGACGTTCTGCAGGAACCAGTCCCAGCGTGCGTCGTAGACACCATTTCGGACTCCACGATTGTCGTTTCGCCCATCACAGAGGAAGACGTGGATCGGCTTTCGCTTGGACTTGAGAACTCGCTCCGTGTACACATCCCCACCATGGATGTTAGTGAAGCTCCCAACGTTGCTGAGGACCTTTCTGAACTCATTCGAACGTTCCCAGGCGACCATGAATGCGGCAATTGCGCCCGAGCTTGATCCGCCGATACCGCGCATCTCGGGGTCTTTGGAGATGTTGTAATCCTTCTCAAGCGCCGGCATCAGCTCTTCGGTAATCACCTTGGCGTACTTGTCATTCGGAGTGTTGTATTCCACGCCACGGTTTGTGAAGCCGTCTCCCCAACCCACTTTCGGGGAGGGTTCCGTCTGCTCTGGCGTCCGGCCCGGGTTGATGAATACACCCAGCATCACCGGGATTTCTCGACGATAGATGAGGTTGTCCATCACGTTCTGTGCGCGCATCTCGCCGTTCTCATCCTTAAACGCCTGGCCATCCTGATAGACCATGAGCGCGGCTGGAACCTTGGGATCGTACTGAGCTGGCACGTACACCCAATAGGTGTGCTGTGTCCCCGGGTAAACGTCGCTCTTAATGACAAACGGGCCCCGAATTTCGCCCTTTGGAACGCCTTCGTGGGTGAACGAATCTGGCCCGATGCGGTACTGGGAATCAGGGTTGGGAGCCTTCTGTAGCGAATGCACGTGGGAAAGCGCAGCTCCAAAGGCGGCTGCGCACAAGACGGCAAGAATAGATGCTGGGCGGATGCTCAAGGAAAACCTCGCTGTTTTGAGTGTGTTTAGAAATACTGTAGATACTCGGCAAGCCGAGCAACGCCGATGCCGTCAAGCGATTCAAACCGCTCGTTTGCCCCGCTGAGGTCGAGGGAGGCGGTTTGGGCATTCGGCACGGCGATGACGAAGACTCCGGCGGCTTTGGCGGCGGCGATGCCGTTCGGCGAGTCCTCAAGTGCAATCACTTCATCGGTTCCTACCTTCAGCAGGCTGCAAGCCTTTAGGTATAGGTCCGGATGAGGTTTGGCGCGAAGCACGTCGTCTGCGCACACGACTTGGTGGAAGTATTGAGACAATCCAAGCCGCTGAAGATGCCCGTCCACCCACCAATGTTTGGAGCTTGAAGCAACGCCGAGACGAAGGCCAAGTGCTTTAGCCTCTTTCAACAGTGACAAAACGCCTCGCCTGGGCGGTTCTGCATAAATCATGTTCATCAGTCGCCGCTTTCGTCTCGCGTCAACTTCTTCAAGGTCAAGAGTGTTTCCACAAAGACGATCTAGGATTTCAAGAGGGGTTTCCTTGATCTCCTCAGCGCCGCGGCCGATCGCTTCGATCCACTGCTCGTCCGTAAAAACCTGACCGTGCTCACGGTAGAGCTCGCGCCACACGAGCACTTCCGGAGTTTCGGTATCAACGATGAGACCGTCAAAATCAAAGATCAATGCGTCCAGCGGCACTGCCCAAGAATATCAGGTTGGAGCATCTCGTGGGTGATCCCTGTGAACTTTATCGGGGGTAGGTATTGGCTAAGCAGGTACCCTTGTGCTAATGGGATTGGTACAAGTCATAGCTCTAGGCGGCGTCGGTGAAATCGGCAAAAACTGTAGCGTCGTTCTGGAGAATGACGATATTGTCGTAATCGACTGCGGTCTCAGCTTTCCAAACGAAGAAATGCTCGGTATCGACATCGTCGTGCCGGACTTCACATACCTCGTTCAGAACAAGGCAAAGATTCGCGGCGTTTTTCTTACACATGCACACGAGGACCACGTCGGTGGCCTTCCTTATCTTCTGAATCAGATCGATGTTCCGATCTACTGCACCGAATTCACTCAAGCGCTCATCAAGAGCAAGCTTGAAGAAAAGCTGCCTCAGAAGAAGCTGGACATTCGCATCTTTAAGCCGGGCGATAAGATTAAAGCGGGTTCGATGGAAGTCGAACCGGTTCGAGTAACCCACTCGATTCCTGAGAACTGCTCAATGGCGGTTCGCACCTCGCACGGAATTATCTTCTTCACCGGTGACTTCAAGTTCGACTTTACGCCTGTGGACGGCAAGCTGGCCAACATCACGCGCCTTGGCGAAATGGGCCAAGAGGGCGTTCTAATGCTGCTCAGCGACTCGACGAACGTCGAGCGTCCAGGCTGGGGACCAAGTGAGCGCGTCGTCACTCAGGGTCTTAAGAAAGTTTTCAACGAGGCCCAGGGCCGAGTGCTTCTAACAACGTTTGCCAGCAACATTCACCGAATGCAGCAGGTTTACGAAGTTGCCGCGGAGTTGGGCCGAAAGGTCGCAGTCGTTGGGCGACGCATGGAGCAGAACCTCGACACCTGCGAGCGAATGGGCTACGTCAAGATTCCAAAGGGTGTACGCATCCGACTGGATGAAATGAAGATGTACCCGGACAATCAGATTGCGATTCTGACCACGGGAAGTCAGGGAGAGCCGATGTCCGCCCTGGTACAGATGTCCAAAGGTGAGTACGGCAGACTTCAGATCAAGCAGGGAGACACGCTGATTTATTCAGCGCGACCCATTCCGGGCAACGAAGGCGCGATTTGGCGCACCATCAATCGCCTTTTCAACCAGGGATGCAAAGTGGTCTACGAAAGCCCAACACCGATTCACGTAAGTGGTCACGCCTATCAGGAAGAACTGAAGATGATGATCAACCTGACGCGGCCGTTTTACATCGCGCCCGTTCACGGAGAGCCTCGGCACCAGTATCTTTACAACAAGATCGCAGTGGAGATGGGCTATCCGGAGCACCGCACCTTTACGATGAAGGACGGAATTCCGCTTTGTCTCGACGAGACGAGCTGCTTCGCTGGAGAAGCAGTTCCTTGCGGTCGTGTCCTTGTGGACAACAGCGGCAGCATGGCGGGCGTCCCAGATGAAGTCCTCCGAGACCGATTCAACGTGGCCAACGACGGCATCGTGGTCATCACCGTTCCGGTGGACACCACCGCTGGCGAGATGGCAGGCGACCCAGTGATGCAGGCAAGAGCGTTTGCCGGTCCCGATGGAATTCTGGATGCAGCCTACGATGTCCTGTTCGACGCCCTCTCAGCCCTGAGCAAGGACGAACTTAAGGACACAGCGCGAGTCAAGCACGACGCAGGAGACGTGGTCAAGCGGTTCATCCAAAAGCGAACCGGGCTAAGACCGCTCGTTCTGCCGATCGTCGTCGAAGTCTAAGCAGAAAGAAGGGTTGCCCTGATTTATCGGGGCAACCCTTCTTTCGTTTCTAGGATCGCTTTGCGGCGAGATATCGCTGCATGGCGGCAAGAGTCTGGGAACTCACGTGATGCTCGATTCCTTCGGCATCTGCTTCTGCGTGCTCTTCATCGACACCAAGGGCGATGAGAAAATCGTGGACAAGCACATGCCTCTCTCGGGCGGCTTGGGCGAGTTCCATGCCCTTATCCGTGAGGAAGATGCTTCGGTAGGGCTGGGATTTCACGTACCCGTCTCGCTGGAGGCGTTGGATGGTTTTTGAAACCGTCACGTGGCTGATGCCTAAGTTGTCGGCAAGGTCCACTGCCCGAGCTTCCCCTACTTCCTTGATCAGAGAATCGATCAACTCGACGTAATCCTCCGCCATCTCGCGGCTGTGGTCTTCGCGAGTCCGTTGAAAGCGATTTAGGGTGATAGGTTTGGACTCGGGAACCATGGCAGATAGGAGGGAGTAGCCCCTCTATTATCCTCAATCTGCTCAAGTCGATGAATTGGCCGTTCAAAACCCAGGGTTCCCAAAACTTTGCGAAAGGGGTAGGCTGACCTAGCTGAGAGTCACGATGACCTTGAGCGACACTTCCCCCTACATTGAGTTCAAAGAGGTGAAGGTCGAATACCCAGGATGGGTTACCGGCTTACACGACATATCCCTGCGCATCGGCAAGGGCGATTTTGTGTTTTTTGTCGGTCCCACCGGCGCCGGCAAAAGCACCCTGATCAAGCTGATCACCCGAGAAGTCCGTCCAACTCAAGGCAGCGTGTTGCTTCAGGGACGAGACATTGGCAAGATGCGAGAGGGTGAAGTACCTGCCCTTCGCAGAGAGATGGGCATCGTCCCGCAGGATTTTGGCTTGCTCCCCCGTAAGCGCGTTTGGGAAAACGTGGCGTATGCAATGCGAGCTGTTGGCCACACGCGCCAGGAAGTTCGTCGAAAGGTGCCGGACATCTTGGAGCAGGTAAATATTGGTCACCGGGCCGATGCCTACCCTCACCAGCTATCTGGCGGAGAGCAGCAGCGCGTGGCAATTGCTCGTGCGCTGATCAACAACCCGCCCCTTCTGGTGGCTGATGAGCCGACTGGCAACCTGGACCCAGACCGATCCTGGGAGATCATGGAGCTCCTGAAGTCGCTTAACCTCAAAGGGACCACGATCCTTGTGGCGAGCCACGACGTGATGGTGATCCATCGCATGGACAAGCGGATTGTTTCTCTCGAAGAAGGGAGGATCAGCTCCGATACGCTCGCAAAGAAGGAGACTGTTTCTCCGGTTGTCTATTCCGTCCCATCCGTTCCAGATCAGGTCCTCGATCCGCTGCCATCTGTGGAGGTCGTCTCTGCCGAGGCAGAAGTGACGGTGGATGCTGTGGCTGATGCGGCAGAGGAAGTCCCCCTCGATACAATTGCAGAGCCCGCAATACCCATCTCAATCGATGAGATTCTTCCAGAGGCGGATGAGGTCGATGCGTTGACGGAGCCGCCCGCGGATTCCGTTGCAGAGTCAGGAACGGAACCTATTGCCGAGCCCTCAGGATCGCTAGAAGGCGAACCAGACGAGGTAAAGCACGATGTTTGATCGAATCAGCTTCGTGTTTGGTGAGGGACTGGTTGCCCTCCGCAAAAACGGATTCATGACATTTGCCGCAATCAGCACGGTCGCGGTTTCGCTATTCCTTCTCGGGGCGCTGGGATATTCGTACATGCGAGCGGTGGACTATGCGAAAAGCATTCCCGGCAAGTTCGACATGCGCGTCTACTTGGTGCCCGGCACCAATCAGGCAATGATCAGCGAAACGGCAGGGCGCATTCGGAAGCTTCCCGGCGTCGCTTCAGTAGCTTGGATTCCACGAGAAAAGGCGTGGGAAAAGCAGAAAGCAGAGGACCCAGCCCTGACCAACGGTCTAGACAACCCATATCCAGACGGATTCAAGATCACCATCAAGAACCTAAAAGTTGGAGATGAAGTTGCCTCTCAGGTTCGCCAGATGAAGGAGATCGATCCAGACCCTGGTGTGATTTACCTCAAGGAAGAACAGCACCTCATTGATGACGGACTCCAGGTCATGAGATGGCTGGGGCTGGTGATTGCAGGACTGCTGTTCCTCACTGCCGGAATTCTCATCTTCAACGCGATCAAGCTGACCATCACCCAGAGGCGACGCGAGATCAGGATCATGCAGCTTGTGGGCGCATCGCGATTTACCATTCGGTGCCCGTTCCTCATTGAAGGAGTGGTTCAAGGAATTGCAGGGGGTGCGGTGGCGGCGTTAATGCTCCACGGTGCACAAAACGTCTTTCAGAATTTCCTGCTGTCGCTGTCCAGTAAGTCCCACCTTGCCCCGTTTCCGGGCCTTCAGGCGCTTTTGATTCTCGGCAGCGTGGGCGGCCTGTACGGTTTGCTCTGCTCCTGGTTGGCCATATCCTCCACGAGCGGCGCCCAATGAAGTTACACGGGCTAATCCTTTTGACGATGTTGGCCCTGGTGCTGGCGGCGCCATCGGCCGCACCGGCTGGTCTCCAGCGGAGACACCGGCCTAAGAAGACTTCCCACTCCGGCAAAACACCGACACAGCTGCGCAAAGACCTTCAGGCGCTCAAGAACCAAAAGCTTCAGCTTCGCCAACAGCTCAAAACCACCAAGCGGCAAAAGGACGCAACGCTAAAGGACATCTATGTCGTCGATGCGGAACTCGGAAAAGTTCAGGATGAACTAGACCGCACCACAAACAATTTGCGTGACAGCCGAGCCGAGCAGACTCGGCTGAAGCGAGACTTGGGTGAGGCCACGAAGAAGCTGGATGAGACTCGGGAGCAGGTGCGGAAGCGGTTGCGGCACATGTATGTACGGGGCGACACTTCCAGCATTTCCGCACTGGTAGGAACCAAGTCTGTGGGTGACATCGCCTCCCGTCGGTCTCTCCTCCAAATGATCGCGAAGCGAGACCGACAGCTTTTTACCGACTATCTAAACCTTCGTGACCAAGTTGCCAAGCGGAAGAAGCGCCAAGACCAACTCGTGATTACGGTGGCGAGCCTTGTCCGCCAACAGGCGGATCAGCAGTCTCAGCTTCAGGATAAGCGAGATGAGAAGGGCGAGGTCCTGCAGTCGCTCCGGAGCAAAGAAGGGCACATCAAGCAAATGCTGTCCCAGTTCGAGGCAGATGAGCGCGACATAACCGCGGAGATCGCCGCATTTGCCCGCCGGAGATTGCGGCCGGGCGAAAAGCCGCTGCCCGCCTTTCACGGCCATTTCCAGCGTCCTGTCAGCGGCCCAGTTACCAGCGGATTCGGTATGCGCTACCACCCGGTGCTTCACTTTACTCGGATGCACAAGGGCATTGACTTTGGTGTCCCGCGTGGCACGCCCATCCATGCTGGGGCGGAAGGGGTCGTGATTGTCGCCAAATACTCCAACAGCTTTGGCAACATGGTGGTGATTGACCATGGCGGTGGGATCTCAACGCTGTATGCGCACTGCTCGCGGTTGATGGTTGGCACGGGAGAACGGGTACATAGAGGCCAGCAGATAGCGGCATCTGGGGCGACCGGCCTGGCAGCGGGTCCACATCTTCATTGGGAAGTGTGGGTTCACGATCATCCGGTGAACCCGATGGGGTGGTTCTAGGTCCTAACTGCGTAGAGTGAATGAGCACAATGAAAGCACTTCGATTTCATCAATTCGGCGGCCCAGAGGTCTATCAAGTAGACAACGATGTTACGATTCCGGAGCCAGCCGAGGGGCAGATCCAGGTTCAGGTTTCGGGCGCGGGAATCAATCCCGTGGACTGGAAACTCCGTGAGGGTTACCTTGAGGCATTTTTCCCAACTCCGCTTCCTGCCATCGCAGGGTGGGAGTACTCCGGCACCGTCTCCAAACTTGGCGCCGGCGTTACCGAATTCAACGTTGGTGACGAGGTTTATGGCATCTCCCATGCTGGATGCATGGCCGAGTACACCGTTGCCGCAGCATCAGAGTCAGCCCTGAAGCCGTTTAGCATGGACCTTCCCGATGCAGCTTCGATTCCCCTTGCCGCTCTCACCGCGTGGCAGGCACTGTTTGACGTTGCTGACCTTCAGCCTGGCCAGCGAGTGTTCATCCAGGCAGCAGCTGGCGGAGTGGGCACATTTGCCATCCAGTTCGCCAAGTGGAAAGGTGCCTACGTCGTTGGAACCGCTTCTGCAAAGAACCATCATCTCTTACAGGAGTTAGGTGCAGACGAACTCATCGACTATCGAACGACCAATTACGCCGAAGTGGTCAAGGATGTCGATGTGGTTTTGGAAGCCGTAGGGGGCGAGGAGAACATGAAGAAATCACTCTCCATCCTCAAGCCGGGTGGAATCCTTGTGTCCATCACTTCGCCAGAACCGGCAGAGGCTGCTGCTGCGGAAGGGAAGCGAGCCCAGTATCTGTTCATGAAGCCTACGACTGCCAATCTCACGAAGATTGCTCACTTGGTTCAGGACGTTAAGGTGCGACCCGTTGTGGATGCGGTGGTGCCGTTCCACGAAGCAGTCGAGGCCGAAAAAGAGAGCCAGGAAGGCCATGTAGTTGGCAAACTCGTTGTCGACGTTCGTCGCTAAGCGAACTCCAAAAACAAAAGTGCCCCGGGAATCCCCGGGGCTATTTATATGATTTCAAAGGCTAGCCAGCGGGGGAGGGTTGTGTGATGAGGACCCCACTGCAGACCTACTTCTTTGACGCAAGATTCTGAACTTCGGGCGTTGTATTCTTGCGCCTGTTGTAGCAATAACTGTTGCGCGTCCGGGTTTCACTTTGACACCTTTGGATTTGTAAATCCATTCGTGGGCCCAGCATCTGAGAACATAATCTCTGTTTATGTCTGGGCCAAGCATCAGCGAGTTGTACGTTTACCCCGTCAAGTCATTTCGAGGCATCTCACTTTCTAAGTCGTTGGTCGGTGCAAGAGGGCTCCAGTTCGATCGCAGATGGATGCTGGTCGATGCCGGCGGACAGTTCATGACTCAGCGGTCCGATACGCGGCTTGCTCTGTTCCAAACAAAGCTGGAATCACAAGGGATCCTCATTTCGAGAGAAGGCTTTGGGTCTGTCTTCGTGCCTTTTGATCCACTGGGAAGCCCGCGTACGGTGACGGTTTGGCGGGATTCAGTAGATGCGCTTCAGTGCAGCGACGCGGCCGACGCCTGGCTGAGCGACGTGCTGGGAGCGAACTGCTCGCTGGTTTACATGCCGGATTCCACCCATCGGCAATCCCACTTGGACTTCACCCAGCCTGGAGACGCTGTCGGTTTTGCCGATGCCTTTCAGGTCCTCGTCATTGGTGAAGCGTCACTTGGGGATCTCAATTCTCGGCTTGAAGCTCCGCTCCCCATCAATCGGTTTCGCGGCAACGTCATCCTTTCTGGCACGACGCCGTTTGAAGAAGACACTTGGCCCAAAGTAGAAATCGCCGGAATCCCCTTCCGCGCCGCAAAAAAGTGCGGTCGCTGTTCGGTGACAGCAACCAATCAGGACACTGGGGAAGTCGGGGTTGAACCGCTTAGAACCCTAGCCGAGTACAGACGAGACGGCAAAAACGTGATGTTCGGCGCCTACTACGTCCCGGAAGCGACCGGAGAAATTGCGGTCGGTGACGCGGTTGTGTTGCAGCCCGCACTCAAATAGTCAACTTCTATCCGGGGAGTGCGGGCTTCAACACGGGGGCGGTTGCCGCGCCTACTTCGCCAGTCCTGGGTGGTCGGCTAAGTATTTGTCGGCGGTTTCCTTGGTCACGAGTTCGGTCGGCAGAATGATCTTTTTGTCTTTTGGCTTTTCGCCCTTCAAGATCTGCTCGGCGACTTCGATACCTTTGGGGCCCGGGTCGGGGTAGCGGAACGTGGCGTCCAGTTTGCCGTCTTTGATCATCTGAATGACTTCTTGCTGGCAACCATCCACGCCGACGAACAGCGGCTTGTTCTTGGGCTTTGTGGCAGCATGGTCGTACGCCTGGTAGGCGCCGATCGCCATTTCGTCGTTGTGTGCGTAGACGGCATCAAACGGCTTGCCGCTCTGCAGGAACGTTTCCATATAGCTTTGGGCGGCTTGGCGCTGATACTTGCAGTCATCGCCCTGAATCACAGTGATGCCTGGGTTCTTCTTGAACACATCCATCGCGCCGTTGCGGCGATCGTTGGTGGCATCCGCACCCCCTTTGCCCTGAATCATCAGGACAGTGCCCTTGCCGTTCAGCCGTTTCACGATGTACTCGGCGGCCTGCTTGCCAATGTCAACGTTGTCTCCACCAATGTGAACGGAGTACTTGTCGCTGGTGATGCCTCTGTCCAGAAGCACGACGCCAACGCCCTTATCGTAAGCCTTGGCAATGGCGGTCTCCACCGATACTTCCGCTGGGCTCACAAGCAGAACCTTTGGCGACTCCAGCATCAGCGTGTCGATCTGGCTGATCTGCTTGTTCGGGTCGTCCTCGGCTGCCTGCTCTTCAAAGCGAAAAGTGGCCTTGTCCTTATCCGCCGCCGCCTTGGTCTCAGCATCAAATTGCTGTCGCCAGGGGTCAGCACTGTTTGCCTGTGAAAAAACGACCAAAGGCAAATCGCCGGAAGGCTTTGAGCCCCCTTTATCTGCCGTCCCAGAAGCCGCGCCCGAGTCACCGCTTCCACATCCCAATAGAGCCACTGCCGCAAAGGCGGCGCATGCCCAGAGTCCCAACCTCATCGTTCTAAACCCTCCGTCCCAAATTCTGCAGGTACACGGCGAGAAGGATAATGATCCCCTTCCAGCCCTGTCCCACATAGTAGCTGACCCCATCAAGGATCAGCAGCACATTGAGGCACACGATAAACAGCGCGCCCACAAACGTCCCGATCACATTACCGTAGCCGCCCACCAGAGCGGTACCGCCTACGACGGCGGCGGTAATGGCATCCAGTTCATAGCCCATTCCCGCGCTTGGCTGACCGTTGGAATTTCGCGCAGTAAACAAAATCGCAGCAAGACCGATGCAGAATCCGTTGATCGCAAAGGCACCAATCCGAACTCGGTTGACGGGCACGCCCGAGTACCTGGCCGCTTCAATATTTCCACCGACCGCGTAGACGCGTCGACCAAACACCGTTTTGCTGAGAAGGATGGCGGCAACGGCCGTCGCAACAAGGAGCACCCATCCGTCAATCGGGATCCCGAGCCATGGAGATTCCAAGAACGCTATCTGATCCTTGAGACCGGAGATATTTGCGTTGTTCGTGTAGACAAACGCGATTCCCCTTAAGCTGACCATTCCGGCAAGGGTCACCACAAACGGCTGAAGGCGGGTGAACCCGATCGTGGCTCCCAAGATCGCACCAATCACGGTACCGACCAGCAGCACGTAGGCGATGGTGATGGGAGTCGATGCCCCATGAACCAGCCAAGTGGCGCAGATGCAGTTGAGGAGACCGAGGCTAGAGCCAGCGCTAAGGTCGATACCGCCAACTAGGATCACGAAGGTCGCCCCAATCGCCAGGCACCCTGGTACCGCTAACTGGCTAAGCACATTCCGCAGGTTGCCTGTCGAGTAGAAAGTGGAATGGAATAACGCCCCGGGCAGATCGGTATGGGGTGACTTCACCAGTGCTACTGCCATCAGCAGCAGCAGACCCACCAATCCCTGATATTTCTGGAGCGTCGGCAGGTACGTCTTGAGGAGAGCAGTGCGGTTCATTCGGCCGTCTGTAGCCCTCTGAGGCGCCGTGGGTACCGAGGAATGCGGATTGAAAACGTCATTGTCAGGCTCATTGTTCGTGCTGAGAGGGGTAAGTTCCTGCAAACGGATTCGGAGTTTCCATCTATGAAGATTGCCCTACTCGCACTGCTGGGAGTCACCGTGGCCAGCGCCGCCGCACAGGAAGTCAGCGTGAAGTCGCTGCTTCCTCAAATGACCGATCTCACGTTTTTGACTCACCGCCCTAGCCCGGCGTTCAAGATGGCTCAGGCAAGCAGCTATGATCGTCGGTCCGATCCTGGTCCCACCAGCGACGAGTTCGCAAATGGCGATGCCGGCAACTTTATTCGAATCGAAGACACGCCGAACGGTAAAGAGTATGTGATGGCTGACTTGAAAGGGCCGGGAGCGGTGGTTCGCCTCTGGTCGGCCAACCCTAGCGGCATGATTCGGTTTTACTTTGATGGCGAAGCTCAGCCACGTCTCAAATTCAAGCTTGCAGAACTGTTGAATGGCAACGTTCCACCGCTTGGTCCGCCTTTCGGCTACAACGCTTCGTCCGGCTGCAATTTGTATTTCCCGTTCCCGTACGCCAAGAGCCTGAAGATCACGGCTGACGGCGCGGATGGTGGCAACCCAAAGTCTTTGTACTACCACGTCGGCTTTCGCACCTATCCGCCCACTACCAAGGTGAAGACGTTCACATGGGACGAGACTAAAGCGAACAGCGCATTGATGGCGTCAGTCGCCCAGAAACTCGCACACCCAGAAGCAGATCGGCCAATCAAGGAGACGCATCACGAACTTCTTGAGACCGGCGCCACCATGACGAGCGCTTTTCAGCCTGTGATCAGCTCTGCTTTTCGGCAGATTCAGGTGAAGATTCCGGTGCTTCCTGCGGTTGAAGCCAAAGCGCTGCCGTGGGAGGATCCTCGCCAGACCCACAATGCCCTCCGCCAACTCATTCTCACCGCTCAATTTGATGGAGAGAAGTGTATTGAGTCTCCCTTGGGAGATTTCTTTGGCGCCGCTCCTGGGATCAACCCGTACTCCAACTATCCGATGACGGTTGCGGCAGACGGCACGATGACCTGCCGCTTCGTCATGCCCTTCGAGAAGTCGGCGACGATCTCCATTCGAAACCTCGGTCGACCCATCGACGTCGACCTGCGCACCGACGTTCGGCCGTTCCCCTGGGGACCCACCTCGTACCACTTCCATGCACAGTGGCTCGGGGAGCACGGCAGCACCCGCCCGTTTCATGAGATGAACTTCCTGGATGTGAAAGGGGAAGGGTTCTTCGTAGGGACCAACCTCCACGTCGCCAGCCCAGTGCCAGATTGGTGGGGAGAAGGAGACGAGAAGGCCAAAGTTGACGGAGAGAGTTTCCCGAGCACCTTCGGTACCGGCTCTGAGGACTACTACGGTTACGCTTGGGGCAGCAGTCAGCTTTTCGACAAGCCTTACCATGCTCAAAGCCGGGTAGATGGGCCAGGAAGCATGGGCCACACCAGCCTCAACCGGTGGCAGCTATTTGACCCGATTTCCTATAACACCTCGCTGAACTTCACGCTGGAGATGTGGCACTGGGCGGACTGCATCGTCACGTTTGTCCACACCACCTACTGGTACGCCCTGCCTGGCGGAACACCTCCAGCGGCCATCGACGAAGCACTGTTGCTGCCGCCGCGAATTGACCCTCCCAAGCCCGTAGCTGGGGCGATTGAGGGCGAGAACCTCAAGATTCTGAGCAAAACTGGGGGAAGCGCGGATGTGCAGGACGGGTTCTGGCAACTTTCAGGCGGCAAGCAACTTTGGTGGCGGCAGCCTAAGAAGGGCGACAAGCTGGTCCTTGAAGTTCCGATCGCCGAAGCGGGTCAGTTTGAGGTGATTGCGAATATGGGGCATGCCCGGGACTACGGCATGTTCAAGTTCACTCTCAACGGCATCGCTATCTCACCAATCGATTTCTATTCCGCAGATTTGGAATGGAAGAAGACCAGCCTTGGAACGTTTGACCTTCCCAAAGGGACCGTCAAGTTTGAAATTGAATGCACAGGCATGAATCCCGCCGGCGATCCTCAATCGATGTTTGGGCTGGACTATCTGCTCCTGAAGAAGCACGGATAAGCCTCGGTACACTCCGATCCCATGGACGAAGGGATCGGAGGTTGGGTCGACTCTGCACAGGCTTGGATCGAGGGGCAAGGTGAATCTGGCGATACGTCTCGGCAAATTATCTTGGACCCCTGTCTCCGCGTTGTCCTCGGGGATTTGACCGGCCTTTCTGTGCTAGATGTCGGGTGTGGCGAGGGTCGATATTGCCGGGTCATGGCTGGCCGTGGCGCTGCTGTGACGGGTGTTGATCCCGTCCCAGCGTTTGTGGAGCGTGCTCGGACTCTTCATCCCTCAGGCACGTACGTTGAAGCGTTTGGGGAGTCCCTACCGTTCGAGGACGACTCATTCGACGTTGTGCTGAGCTACCTGTCTCTGGTGGACATTCCCGATTTCCGAGCGGGTCTCAGAGAGATGGCACGAGTCATGAAGCCTCGTGGGCGGTTGGTGATTGCAACCATCTCCAACGTCTCTTCCACCTCCGATGGATGGATCAAGGACGAGGCAGGAAGCCGACTTCACAAGCCGGTGGACCGCTACATGGAGGACTTTGCGATGGAGCTTGAGTGGAGTGGGCTGAAGATTCTCAACTACCACCGACCGCTGAGCGCAATCCTATCGGCGCTCTTTGAATCGGGGTTGGTGATGGATGGCTTCCACGAGCCGCTCCCACCCGAGTCATCAGAGTGGTATGCGAACGAGTTTCGCGTGCCAACGTTTCAGGTGATGACGTTTCGGGTTGGGTAGCAGGTTGGGTTTCGTGGGGTCAGAACTCGTAGTGAAGGCGGGCGGTGATTAGGGAGATTGGGCCCCGATCTTGGTTGTAGCCAGGGTTGGCGATGAGTTGGAAATCTAACGTCGCGGCGAGGAATTTACTCAACTGACGCTGGTAGTAGGCCTCTACCACCGTCTCTCGGCCGTAGTTCAGCTTTCCGTCTCCGAGCAGGAAACCCGTGCCTCCGTCAGCGAGATACTGACGGTGAGGACCGGAGAGCCCGTCGGAGACGAGGGCGACGCCAATCCGATCTTGGCTCAGCTTCCATCGTTTGCCGGAGATCTGCGCTCCCAGGGCGATGTGGTCATCGCATTCGGTGTAGGCAAAGCTTTCGGTTGCGCCGTCATCCCATCCAAAGCGGGCGAAGACTCCAGTGTCGCCATCATCGGCAACTGCCTGTTCCATGTTGAGGCCGAAGCCGTACTTGATGGCTCCATCCTTCTCTGTGGCGGTAATGTTCGGAGGCGTTCCAGCCTGTAGCCCCTGTTGAATCGCTTGGGCATAGTTGCCCATGTGGGCGGTGTTGCGATAGGCGAGCAGTCGAACAACAGCCGGATCTTTCCCTTTCAGGGCTTGGGGGTGGACCTCGGCTTCAACCTGGTCTCCCCGATCCTGCGACCAATGGGTGGCCAGAGTCGGGCCGTTCGGCACAATCGGCATCTCGAATAAACCCGCTCTAAGCGTCCAAGTTGGGTGGACCCACTCGAGAGCAACACCATCTGAGTATCCACGGGTGTCGGCGGCGTAGTCGTAGGCAGCGTTGTTGATCAGTGCCCAGTTCATAAACTGAGTTCGGGTGCTGCTGGCATAGGAGTTGGCATCAAAAATATCTGGCACCGCCACCTTTCCCGCGGTCAGCACTAATCGCTCAGTTGGGGCAGTTCCAGCAATTTGATTTTCGCCCGCAGAGATCTTGGTAGTGCCATGGCCCGTGCTCAGCATCGCACGCACGAAATAGCGGCCCAAGTATGGAGTTTCGGGGAGAGCGCCAATGCCAAAACCAGGGACGCGAAGGACGTCGCCGTTGGGAAACCCGGCAAGGCCCACGGCTCCGCCCACGCCAGCCCCACGTGCCATCTCCGGATCAACGTAGAGTTCCACGCCGGGAGTCGGTCGGTATCCCAAGTAAAGGGTGTAGGTGTCGGTCCATTCTGTCGAGAAGCGGGAGGGAGCTACAAAGCTGTTTTGGCCTGAGTAGGGGCTTCGGAACGGGAGCACAGACTGGGCAATCGCGGTGATTTGGCCCCCGATCAAATAGTTCTTTTCAGGTTTGTCTGACTTGATATCGTGAGTGGGCGCAGCCGTTTGTGCTAAGCAGGCGGACGCGATTGAAGTGAAGGCGATGATGAGCTTGAGTTTCGAGACAGACGCGCATGGATAGGTGACATGGGTCAGAGCGCGTCCGCTGACCAGGTCGTTCGACGACTGAATGGGCTGATGGGTCATGGGTGTTTGCTTATGGGTTGGTCGAGGGGAGGGTGCTCCCAGCAACAAAAAGAGCGCTTGGTGCTGATCGCACCAAGCGCTCCGGTGAGCTCAAAGACGCAGATCGGTCAGTCGGCCGTACGGCAACGTTTGGCGCTATTCAGGAAAGTGATTAGTTTCATTCTCGAAGGGACGATCTGCATCAGATGCCATTCATGTATGTGAATTGGCAAAAAATGCTACCAGGAGTCAACATACCGCTAGAAAAAGCTAGTTTAAGCATCCTAAGTCGTTCTTAATCTCATTTTTACGCTAGAGCGCTTGAAAGGAAGTTGGATCTGCATCGCGATCAAGCCTCAAAACTGAATGATTTGAGCGAAGGTAAATGTCGTACGCTCCTTCGTCGCGCCTGAACTTGAATCAAAGAACGACTGGCTTGCAATGTCGTGCCTGACTTCGAACCGTAGCATGAGGCTGTTGATCGGCGAATAGTCATAAGTCGCCGTAAATGAGGTCAGCTGAATACCACCGGCTAGAAACCGAAGGCCGGCACTGTCGTCGGCTCGGTCAACTCGCACACAGAAATCGCTTTTTGTGTTTATCTGACGGCGGTAGTACACAGCCTCGCCGTTCCAATTTCCCTTTCCTGTTGCGCTGGCGTACGTTCCGTCGAAGGCAAACTTATCCAAGGAATTGGGCTTGAACACCACAATGGCGTTCGCCTGATTAACCCAAGATGTGCCCGGCGTGGGGAAGCCTATTCCTCCGTATGACCCTGACTCATTGAGGTGGCCGCTGCTCTCCTTACCCTCATAACCCTGCAAAGTCGCCGAGAGTTTGTCCGTCACCATGTAAGTGGCGCCGGCTCCAGTCATGGTCGTCGAGTTTGAGTTCTTTACCTCGTTGTATCCTTGATAAAGGTAGCCGTTCAGAGTCAGCTTTGGGCTCATGACCGCGGTTCCGCGAACTCCAGTCATATAGTCGGGCTCTAGGGACGTGAATGTAAACGACCTCGAATAGTTGTCTTGGGTTCGACTGTCCAGGCCCTCGTAGCCGACAAAGGCGTACCACTTGCCGAAGTCGATCGTGATGGGCACCTTTGCCGGCACCAGAAAGGATGCATAGGCTTGGGCGAAGTCCTTGTAGGTATCGATACCGCCTGGCTCCGTGCTTGCCAGAGTGCTGGCGCTCGGTCCGGCGAGGAGACTCACATAGAATCCCAGGGGATGGAGGGTTGTGGGCGTCCTCGAAAGGTCTACTTGAATGGACGCGATCCGGTAGCTGTCATGGTTTACGTCGTACCACCGCCCGTTCACTGTTTGACCGGAGTGCGGCTTGCCAGAATCGAACTGGTAATACAAGTCGGCATATCCGCTTACATCGAACGGCTTGGGTGGCGGAGGAGTTTGTGGTGATGCCGGCGGTGTCGTTGCTGGTGCAGTTGATGCAGTCTGCGCCAGACCTACTGTCGCAACTGTCATGAAGGCGGATGCCAGGGCGGCTCGAAGGCCGCGTCCCGTAAACGTGCCGTAAAAATTTCGCATAGTCCTTTTCGAGAGTCTGCGAGATCTGTTGATAAAGATCGCGTAAAAACTTCCGCTGCCGGCCGCGGCATCCTGTTGGCAAGAGTAACCAACCCGACCTGGTGAAGGTCATTACATCTGATTAGCCTGGTTGCTAATGCAAGCACACCAATTCTTTACCCTCTGCTTCTAAACAACGCCAATACCAATTTGGAGGCTAGGCAGGGTGCGTTGGAGATCCCTTGACGAAAGTTACATCTGACACATGATGGAGATCGTCGGGGAAAGGCGATCTCTGTTGCTTTCGGAGCTAGAGAGGTGTCTTCGCTTATTTCTGCGTGTGGTGACAAGTAGTGGGAACAATGGACCCAGCCTTGGATGCATTCGATTATAAACGGCCGAATTGATCCTTTCGGAGAAGCGAAACATGACTCGGTGGAA
The DNA here is from genome assembly GCA_903927025.1 of uncultured Armatimonadota bacterium. Taxonomy (GTDB): domain Bacteria; phylum Armatimonadota; class Fimbriimonadia; order Fimbriimonadales; family Fimbriimonadaceae; genus Fimbriimonas. The sequence continues at coordinate 6,443 of CAIYLG010000046.1, read as the reverse complement.
AGGTTCGATAGACGTTGCCGGAGTCTCTTTGGTCAAAATCCCGTAAAGATCGAAAAGGGGTTTCTAAGGAATGCGTCAATTGTGAAAGTGGCGTATTGGGGAGCGGGATAATCGAACTGGAATGCAGTGTCTTATCGCTTAGAATCTATTCAGGCGGCCCTGTACCTCCATGAGATTAGTGTGAGCAAATGCGTTCTAGTACAGAACTAGGTGGATCGACAATCTGAAGTGAACTGCGATTTATATCGACCGTCACTGAGACTGCCTGCCCAGTTGCTGCTCATCGAGGAAGGAATCTACTTTGTTTACAAAATCCGGAAGACGAACATCGTCTGTGTTACTGTCCACTTGCCTCCTACCTATCTCCGCAAGTGCTTCAACGTGGGACTTCTCAAACCTAGCAATCTATCTGAAGGCATCCCCCTCTGCGGCTTCTTCGGCTATCCCGGCTAAGAAGTCGACTCCCATCAGCAGCAATTGGCCCAAGTCGTCGCCGCAGTCTGCGACTGCCGCTTCTCCCGCCGCTCCTCAGGCTGCATCAAACGGACGTGCCCTGCCTTCTCCTCTCGACTCGCCACCCTTCCCGGATTCCGATTGGCTTGGATTTCCACTGATTGGTGCCCCTTGGAGCGGATCGCCATCCTATCCACTTGAAAAGGCGCTGTTTGGCGACAAATTGGCCAAGCAGGATATTCATATCTACGGTTGGCTCAATCCCAGCTTCAACGCCAGCACTTCGAAGACGTCGAATGTGCCGCTTGCGTACTCCCTCGTGCCCAATAAGCTCGAACTGGACCAAGCGGTAATCGTGGTGGAGAAGCAGCCGAATACGGTTCAGACAGATCACCAGGATTGGGGTTTTCGATTTGTCGGGCTCTATGGGACCGACTACCGCTACACCATCATGAAGGGGATTATCAGCGATCAGCTCCTCAAGAGGAATAGCCTTTACGGGTTCGATCCTGTGGAGATGTACGGCATGCTGTACTACCCAAAGGTTGCCGAAGGAATGGTCGTTCGGTTTGGAAGGTACATCTCCCCTCCAGACATTGAGGCACAGCTCACACCGGACAATTACATGTTCAGCCACTCGCTGATGTTCACAGTTGACCCATACACGTTTATGGGAATCAACCCCATGATTCGCCTCAGTAAGCAGTGGTCGATCATGGCCCAGGTCACAACGGGGAACGACATGGCTCCTTGGTCAGATTCATCCTCGCCAAACGTAGGATTGATGGCACGTTGGGCATCGCTGGATGGCAAAGATGGCTTATGGGGTGGTGTCAATTCAATCGGAAGAGGCAGAGTCCGAGATCAGCATGACGACCTCCAGCAGATTGTGGGCACCTGGGGACACAAGTTCAACGACAAGCTCCATATGATGACGGAGGCCTACTACATGTGGGAGTACGACGGCAATGTCGGTGGGACCGCCATCGATGGACCGGCAATGATCGGTACCGGAGGCGGAGCCGGGGCGTTCCTGCCCGGTAAGTCGGACGCGACCGGCATCGTCAACTACTTTCAGATCAAGCTCTCGAACCGAGACTACATTTCGATTCGAAACGACTACTTAAACGACCCTCGCGGCTACCGTACTGGATTTGCCACCGCCTACTCCAGTCACACGCTGGGCTATTCAGTGCAGCTCACTCCGATGGTGACATTTCGTCCTGAGATTCGTTACGAGCATGCCTACGGCAGCAACGTGACTCCATACGACGTTGGAACACGTCGCGACCAGTGGACTGTCGCAGCGGACATGATCTTCCGCTTCTAGTCCGAACATTACGCTGGGTCCGCCCGAATCCGATTCGTGCGGACCTTTCTGATCTCTCATGCCCAAAAACACGATCACGATCCTCATCATCGAAGATAACTTCCCACTCCGTGAGCTGATCCGATCGAGTCTGGTGGAGGCAAGATATTTCACCGCAGAAGCCGGCACAGGCAAAGAGGGTCTCGCTAAGATCGCTTCGGAGCGGCCCCAGCTAATCCTTCTGGATTTAGGACTGCCGGATAATGAAGGAACTGAGCTTGTCAGAAAGGTGAGACGCCGGTCTACTTCGCCGATCTTGGTCGTCTCAGCTCGGGACAGTGAGTCCGAAAAGGTTGCCGCCCTTGATGCGGGAGCGGATGATTACATCACCAAGCCATTTGGCATGTCAGAGCTTCTGGCAAGGGTTCGAGTTGCACTCCGACATGGGCTAGACATTCCTGCTTCAAAGTCTGCCATCGAACACGAGGGGCTGAGAATGGACTTTGTAACCCACCAGGTCTGGAAGAATGGAAGGGAAGTTCACTTGAGCCCGATCGAGTTCAAGTTGTTAGGCGTGCTGATGCAAAACGCCGGCAAGATGTTGCCACATCAAAAGTTGCTTAATGAAGTCTGGGGCCCCAGCGACACGGACCAGACCCATTATCTGAGGGTCTACATGCGCCAGCTTCGGGGGAAACTGGAGGCCGATCCTAGTCGGCCCCGAATTTTGCTCACCGAGCCCGGGGTTGGGTATCGGCTTTACTCTCGGTAGCTAGACCGAAAAATCTAGTGTCCGCCGCAGCCGCAACCACCGCCACCACAGCCGCATCCACCGCCGCCGCCCTCAGCCGAGAAGCTTGAGCCGCAACCGCAACTTGAGCTGGCGTTGGGATTTTCGATCTTGAATCCGCCACCAAGGGCTTCTTCCACATAGTCGACGGTCGCGCCTTCCATGTAGCCGAGGCTCAGCGGGTCAACAAACAGCTTGATGCCGTCCTGCTCAAAAACGCTGTCTCCTTCTTCGGGAGCGTTGTCGTCCAGCGCCATGCCGTAAGAAAGGCCGGAGCATCCGCCGCCAGCAACCCAAACGCGAAGCGCCGCATCTTTGGCTTCCTGCTCAATGAGGGTCTTGAGTTCTACAACTGCTCGTTCACTCAGCGTGATCATGAATAGCATTATGAACCAACTTTTCGGAGACATCAGCTATAACTTCAACCTGTGAACTCGCGACTCGAACTCCTGCATCCTTATCCCTTTGAGAAGCTGCGCCTGCTTCATCATGGGATAGCCGTGCCGACCGGAATCAGCGCGATTAACCTTGGAATTGGCGAACCCCAGCACCCAACCCCGGCTCTGATCACTGATGCTTTGAGGTCCAACATGCATCTGCTGGGCAAATACCCTCCGACGGGTGGGACGCCAGAACTTAGGGGGGCTATTTCAACTTGGATCGGCAAGCGATATGGCATCACCGCGCCAGACCCTGCCAAGGCCGTCATCCCTGTCGCAGGTACCCGGGAGGCGCTTTTCGGATTCGCCCAATCAGTGCTGGATCCTTCTACTCCCGGGACGGTCCTGTTGCCGAATCCGTTCTATCAGATCTACGAGGGTGCGGCGATCGTGGCGGGGGCAAAGCCGTTTTACGTGCCAACGCCTGCCAGCTTTGGCTTCATGCCAGATTGGAACGCTGTTCCCGAAGCAGAGTGGCCGAATGTGAAGTTGGCCTACGTCTGTTCCCCAGGCAACCCGGCGGGGGCAGTAATGGGTTTGGAGGATTGGCGCACACTTTTTGAACTCGCGGACCGGTACGGTTTTGTCATCGCGGCAGACGAGTGCTACTCCGAGATTTACAATGGCAACCCGCCGATCGGTGCTCTTGAGGCTTGCGAAAAGTTGGGGCGCGGATGCGACCGGGTCGTCAGCTTTAATTCGCTCTCCAAGCGGTCCAGCGCGCCGGGTCTCCGGTCCGGTTTTGTCGCAGGAGACCCTGAGATTATCGCCAAGTTCCTTCTCTATCGAACCTATCACGGTGCCGCTCCCAGTTCGCTCACTCAGGCAGCCAGCGTGCCCGCGTGGCTTGACGAAGCGCACGTTGTTGTGAATCGCGAAAAGTATCGAGCTAAGTTCGCGGCAGGCGCGCAGATCCTGCCCGAGGCAACGATCCCCGAGGGCGGATTCTTCATCTGGCTGAAGGTCGGAGACGACGAGCAGTTTTCGCGGGATGCCCTTGCCAAGGCAAACCTCACCGTGTTGCCCGGACGCTACTTAGCCCGCGAGGTGGGTGGCGGAAATCCGGGGCTTGGCTACGTGCGTCTGGCGCTGGTCGCGGAGTTGGATGTTTGTACCGAGGCACTGAATCGAATCAAAGAGATATCCTTCTAGCTTCGAATGAGCGATTTGCAGAATTTAATTGAGGCAGCCTGGGAGGGCCGAGCCGAACTCTCCCCCAGCCACGCCCCTGCCGATGTGAAGAATGCGGTGCAGGAGGTCCTCGGTCAGCTTGACTCAGGAGCGATCCGCGTGGCCCAACGCATCAATGGCGAGTGGACCACTCACCAATGGATTAAAAAAGCGGTTCTCCTTTCCTTTCGCCTGGAAGACAACGGTGCAATGGCGGCGGGCGACATCAAGTTTTGGGACAAGGTTCCCCTGAAGACGCCAGACGGCTCCTACCGCGCGGTGCCTCCCGCAACTGTTCGCCGTGGCGCTTTCATCGGCAAGGGTGTGGTTCTTATGCCCAGCTACGTGAATATTGGCGCGTATGTCGATGAGGGAACAATGGTCGACACATGGGCTACTGTCGGAAGCTGCGCACAGATTGGCAAGGGCGTTCACCTGAGCGGCGGCGTAGGTATCGGCGGCGTGCTAGAGCCTCTCCAGGCCAACCCGACCATTATCGGAGACAACTGCTTTATCGGAGCACGAAGCGAAGTGGTCGAGGGCGTGATCGTTGAGGACAACTGCGTGATTTCGATGGGAGTCTTCATCGGCCAAAGCACAAAGATTCTCAACCGAGCCACGGGTGAGATTCTCTACGGCCGTGTGCCAGAGAATTCGGTGGTCGTGTCGGGTTCTCTGCCGAGTGCAGATGGTAGCCACAGCCTCTACTGTGCTGTGATTGTGAAGACGGTGGATGCGCAGACGCGATCCAAGACTTCGCTGAACGAGCTGCTGCGAGACTAAAATGACCAACGAGACGCTTGAGCTGCTGCGGGATTTGCTGAAGCGCCCAAGCGTCACCCCAGACGATGCTGGATGTCAGGCCGCAATTGCGGCTAGGCTTTCGGCTACGGGATTCCAAGTTGAATCGCTGCGCTTTGCGGACGTGGACAACCTGTGGGCAGTCCATGGCAGCGGAGCACCGCTGATATGTCTCGCCGGCCACACCGATGTCGTCCCCACAGGCAGAGAAGATCTCTGGACCTCGCCCCCATTTGAGCCAACTGAGCGCGATGGAATTCTGTATGCTCGCGGGGCCAGCGATATGAAGGCATCCGATGCCGCGATGGCGATTGCCCTTGAGCGTGTTGCCCGAGAGGGTCACGCGGGGACGATTGCTCTTCTGCTCACCAGCGATGAGGAAGGTTCTGGCATTCATGGCACAAGGGCCGTACTTGACGCCCTTGTCTCGCGCGGAGTTGTCATTAATGCCGCGATCGTCGGTGAGCCCACTTCTGAGCATGTCTTCGGCGATGTTCTCAAGAACGGCCGTCGTGGGTCGATGACCGGCCAGATTCGAATCTCCGGTATTCAAGGACATACCGCCTACCCCCAACTGGCCGACAACGCAGTGCATAAAGCAGCTCCCGCGCTCGCTGAACTTTGTGCGATCAGCTGGGGGCTAGGAGATGCCAATTTTCCTCCAACCACACTCCAAGTAAGCAACTTCACTGCAGGAACCGGCGCCAATAATGTGATTCCCGGCGAGTGCATGGTCCAGTTCAACATCCGCTTTGGCGCTTCCCAGACTCCCGAGTGGATTCAGTCCAAGGTAGAGGAAGTGTTCACGTCCCATGGCATCGTCGATCCGATCGCCTGGAGCGTCTCCGCTTACCCGTTTGTTACTGAGGCGGGGCCGCTTGTTAATTCGCTTCAGTCGGCAGTCCTGTCTGAAACCGGCGTTCAGCCACGCTGTTCCACCAGTGGCGGCACGTCCGACGCCCGCTTCTTCGCCGCCCACGGCATCCCCGTCGCCGAGTTCGGTCCCCTCAACGCCTCCATCCACGCCATCGACGAGCACGTAGACATCGCGTGCCTTGAGCCGCTGACGAGGGTGTACGAGCGAGTCCTGCGTCTGTTGACCAAAGCCTAGGGAACGCTGGGTTCACCCGGCGCGCCGCGTGATGCTTCAGCGCACGCTCCGGAAGCCTCGCAATCTGCAAAGCCTTTCTCGCGAGCTGAAGCTTCGCTTCGTGATGCTTCAGTGCACGCTCTGGAAGCCTCGGAATCTGCAAAGCCTTTCTCGCGAGCTGAAGCTGCGCTTCGTGATGCTTCAGCGCACGCTCTGGAAGCCTCGGAAACCGCAAAGCCTTTCTCGCGAGCTGAAGCTTCGCTGCGTGATGCTTCAGCGCACGCTCCGCAAGCCTCGGAATCTGCAAAGCCTTTCTCGCGAGCTGAAGCTTCGCCGCGTGATGCTTCAGCGCACGCTCCGGAAGCCTCGGAATCTGCAAAGCCTTTCTCG
>CAIYLG010000045.1 GCA_903927025.1 uncultured Armatimonadota bacterium | reverse complement strand
CTCGGAGTTCTACAACAACCGTCGTCCTCACTCGGCACTCGGAGGGCTCTCTCCCGCGACATACAAGGCAAATCTAAAGACTAAAATGGAGGCAGAGGCACTAACACTCTAGGTGGGTCAGAATCCGGGGACTAGTCACTCCGAGTCAGTCGTAACTACGTCGGATGACATCAAAGGGATTTCGCTCCCGATGGGAGGGAAAGAATTGAAACTTCGAGGCAAATTTGCCGGACGAGCCGAGTTCCTCAGTTCGGGCTCTTGTGGAAGCACTCCAGGGCCGTGGCGAAAGGGACCCGGATTCAAATCCGGGCCGCAAGCGTGATAAATCCCGCGCTCCTTTCGACCGTGACCTCAACCTGAATATTGAGGGGCCCTAATCAACACCAAAAGCAGAATCGAAGCGGCTCCGACCTTTGAAGGGGCGATGAACTGGATGACCTCCGGCAGCACCGCAACTCCACTGCGGCGTTGACACTTATTCCCGTTTAGGCGCACCTGACTTCCATGTCGGCGAACTTTCGAAGTTCTACTTAAGGATTACCGAGAAGGTGCTGAGCGTTTGGGTTCGATCTCCATTGGTGCTTGGCCAGGAGACGGTGAGTTTCTGCAAGTCGCGAGAATCAGTTCCGACGACCACTTCATACAATGCCCCGGTGGGTGACGAATACCACTTTTGTGATGCGGTCAAAGGACAACCACTCTCTGAGAGCAACACCTTACAGAATTTTCCGATTCCATTGCAGACGCTCTCATCCAATGCACTTGAAATCGCATCCGAAAAGTTCATCTTCTTTGGGTTCGGATCTGCAGATTGATGCGCGTCTGTCCGCGAAAGCAGCCCATCTTTGTATTTAAACAGAAGGACGTCATTGGGCTCCGCTACGGAAACGGTGAAAGTATCGTTCATCAGAAAAATGAACCCCGTTGTCTGGAAAGGTACAAATATTTTATGGTTGCCCTCCACCTTCGTCTCGGAGGTGAATCGCACTACCCTGCTCCGTTCAGACTCACTGAGCCATCCCCGAGGAGTTGTAGACGTTCCAGCCGTAGCATCAATTTTTGTTCCACCGCCGACGTAAGTCCAGTTATACGGCCCTTTGAGGCAGAAAATCCATGCAGCCGAACAAATCATTTTTCAGAACACCTGCAGTTAGAAACATCATTCCAACGTAGTGATATAGGGACGCAAGATATGAAAGTTCGTCCAAAGGTTTTGCATGCCGCAATGCATATCCCAATCTGAAGATATGTACACCCGCGAGGGTTCTCCCCGCCAGAACAGGTGCACGTGCACTGATCTCCACCACCTGATTGAAAGGTAAAACCGCTTGGATTCCAAGCGTCATTAACTTTTCCGTCACCGTAGCCACGCGACTGGCACAAGTTATTGCACTTCCACTGATCATATGGTAGGTCGCACTTGCCGCCATGTGGAGCAAATGTGATCGTCGGCTCACCCTTCACACATTGATGCATCCAAGGGAATTGTCCCAACCCACTTGGATCAGTTTTTGATATCGGGTTGCTGGAGGCAAAAGTGTACGGCGGTTCGCCTGGCCAAAGCGGATCAACGGTTAGCCATCGCGTCAACTGCGGAATAAACTCCCTCGCTCGCATGTAGATGCCGCCCCAACTGTCGGTGTAGCAGCCTAAAATGCCCCCAAACTGCAAAGGCGTGACACTCGTGCCGACGTGTGCCTGCAACTCGCCATAGGGCCAATAGGTAAATGTGTCAGTGAGGTTCCCTGAGTCATCCATGAGACCAATCGTGTTGCCGTTGGTATCGCCCACGTAGAATCGCGAGACACCCCTACGGTTTTCATGGACGACTTCACCATCGAATGTTGTATACACGACGCTCATTGGCATGGCATTTTCTCCCAAACTGCGGTTACCGCTAGCTCGCCTCTGACTGGCAGAGTGCGTTCCTAGGCAGATCTCATTTCATTCACATTGATATTATAAGTGTGAGATTCCAGATCAACAAAATAATTTTTGCAGATGTGAAAATGTATTCGCCTGTTTCGGCGCTAACGTAAAAGGCCCGGCACTGCCTGAACCAGATTAGTCTCGGATCTTTTCCCGCCAATTCCGCCAACCAATTCGCCCTCTGGCAGTGTCTGGCAAGAGGCTCGAAAGGTTAGCCTCACTTTGGGGCACGTCTCTGCACGGCAGAGGAGGAATGCAAATGGATTGGTGGGCCCGGTGGGGATCGAACCCACGACCAAGCGGTTATGAGCCGCACGCTCTAACCCCTGAGCTACAGGCCCCACCGGGGGAGATAATACCGCGTTGCTGCGGGGTCATAATTCTGTACAGGCCCGATGACGTACCTACCTGAAAATAACCCACCTGCAGGATGCAGCTTTTTGTCGCAGACCCCTGTGTCCATTTTCACGCCCGAGCAGTTCGTTTCCGACGAGCAGCTCATGATCTCCACCGCGGAGCAGTTCAGCCGCAAGGAAGTTTTGCCCCACGTTGAACAGATCGACCGGCAAGATGAGGGCCTGATGCCCAAGCTCATCCGCAAAGCCGGAGACCTTGGCCTATGCGGCGTTGATGCGCCTGAGGAGTACGGTGGACTGGGACTCTCTAAGAATTTAGCCGCACGAATCCTGGAGTTCATGAGCCTCAATGGCTCCTTCAGCGTCACCTACGGCATCACCAGCGGCATCAGCCAGGTTGGCCTTTCCCTGTTCGGCACCGAGGAGCAGAAGCTCCAGTATCTGCCACGGCTCACTTCGGGCGAATGGATGGGCGCCTATGCCCTCAGCGAGCCCAACAGCGGAAGCGACGCCCTCTCGGTTTCGACCCGAGCAGATCTCCGAGGAGATCACTACGTTTTGAACGGCACCAAGATGTGGATCAGCAATGCCAAGTGGGCGGACCTGTTCCTGGTGATGGCCAAAGTGGATGGGGACAAGTTCACCGCCTTCCTGGTTGAGAAAGACTTCGCCGGCGTCTCCGTCGCCAGGGAGGAGCATAAGATGGGTCTCAAAGGCTCATCCACTGCCCGCTTGGTGCTGGAGAATGCCGAGGTTCCGGTGGAGAACGTTCTCCATCAAGTCGGCTTGGGCCATCACGTGGCATTCAATGCCCTAAACATCGGCCGCTTCAAGCTGGCCAGCATGTCCATCGGACCGGCCCGGGACGCGATGGGACTGGCGGCCGGCTATGCCTTGGAGAGACGACAGTTCGGCCAGCCGATCTCCTCCTTCGGCCTCATCGAGAAGAAGTTCGCGATGATGGCTTCGATGTTCTTTGTCGCGGAATCCATGATCTATCGCACTGGTGCGCTGATCGACGCTGCCTTTGACCAGCACGGCGGCACGATTGACGGGAATCGGAAGGCCGCGGAGGAGTACGCAGTGGAGTGCAGCGCCTGCAAAATCTTTGCCACCGAAGCCGAATCCATAATCGTAGACGAAGCACTTCAGGTCTACGGGGGCTACGGTTTCACCGAAGAGTTCCCTATTGCCAGGCACTATCGGGATGCCCGAGTCAGTCGGATCTACGAAGGAACCAACGAGATCAACCGACTCTTCATTGCCGACCGAATGGCGAGGCGAATCCGCGAAGGTCGAGTCAACGGATCCGATTCAGGAGACTCGTTCCTATCGAGATTGGCCTCGGACGCGCTCAAGCTAGCGAGAACAGATCAGGTGGGGCTGGGTGCGACTTCAGACCTGCTCCTCTTAACCTATGCCGAGCAATCCGCCCGACTTAGGGCGACGCAACTCGGCGGAGTCGCCTCGTCCCTTTACGATGCAGCGCTCCCGTGGCTGAACCTTAAGGGTGCCCAGGCAATTCAGGATTTAACCGGAGATTCCATCTCAATTCCGTCCTGTCCCAAACCAGACATCTCAGGTTTGGCGGCGGCGGTGTACGCAAAACGCGGTCCCATTCTCTGATGAATGCAACCTCGCGGATATTTAGACAGTCATCTAATTGTTTGGTAGGATAAGCCTAAAATGAGTCTATTGCTTGGAGTGATGCTGTTGATGACGCTGCAGGCGCCAGTCGAGTCGGAAGTCGCCTTTGAGGGTGCAGGAAAGTTGAAGCTTTTCGGCACCCTGACGATGCCCGCAAATTCTGCAGGTAAGAAATTGCCAGCGATGCTGCTGTTGCCAGGCAGTGGTCCAACCGACCGCAACGGGAATCAAATGCCCTCCCTGACGACGAACGTTCTGCGACAAATCTCGGATTCGCTTGCCGCAAACGGGATCGCTTCCCTCCGATTCGACAAGCGAGCCACTCAACTCTATCGAGACACCTGGCCCAAGAAGATGGACGAGATCGCCGAGTTCTTCAAGTGGGAAAACTTTGTCGACGACGCAACTTCTGGTTACAGATATCTGACATTACAGAGCGGAATCGACTCAAAGCGCGTTGGCATCATCGGGCACAGCGAGGGCGCAGAAATCGCGCTTCAGATAGGGAGCAACCTTAGCAAAACCAGCGAAGTGCCTGCCGCAATTATTACTCTGGGTGGAGCTGGACGGCCGATGGGGCCCATTCTGGTTGAGCAGATCAGCCGGATTATGGACAAGCAGCAGCTTCCGCTGGCGGTTAAAAAGCAGTACTTGGCAAACCTCCAGGAAGTGATTGATCAGGTCAAAAAGGATGGAACGTACCCGACAGGGATTTTGCCTGGGCTGAAAGCTCTCTTCAACCCTTCCACCCCCAAAATCATGCACTCCTACTGTGCGATTGACCCAACCAACCTTGCAAAGGCGTATCCGGGACCCGTGTTGCTCATCAACGGTGCCCACGACTCGCAGGTCTCGCCAGAAAGAGATACGCCACTCCTTAAAGACGCGCTGAAATCCCGGCCAAGTGGGACAGTTGAGATGCTGATCGTGCCAGATGCCAGCCACAACCTGAAGTCAACCACGGCTGGAAACGACGATGCGTTTGAGGGACCGGTGAGTTCCGTCGCCCTTGATAAGATTAAGCAGTTTCTTAAAAAAGTGTTCCAGCCGTAAAAAGCTGCTTGGATATCAGTGTTGCATAAGGTTTTGGGGCTCCGGGCTTTCTTCCGGGGTCCCAAATTAGCAATAATCCAAAGAATCGTTCTGCAGCGTGGCGAGCGGTGGTTCCATAGGCGTTGGGTGGCTATACTCCGCGTCTCTTAAGTTCCGAAACGGCTTCGAGAGATCCCTCTTGAGCCGATAAAGACACTATGCAATTCACTCGGAGGATTAGATGACCCCAAAGGACGCCGTCAACTTTGCGATCGAAAATGATGCGCAGTTTGTTGACATACGATTTACAGACCTACTCGGCACTTGGCAGCACTTCAGCATTCCCGTTAACCACTTCACGGAAGACAAGTTTGAAGATGGACTCGCATTCGACGGCTCCAGCATCCGCGGATTCCAGACCATCAACGAGTCGGACATGCTGCTCATGCCAGACGCTGACACGATCTTCATGGATCCGTTCTCAGACGTACCAATGGCTGTTATCTCCTGCGATATTACTGACCCTCTGACCGGTCAGCGATATGGAAAGGACCCACGATACACAGCTGAGAAGGCTGAGCAGTATCTCAAGTCCACCGGAATCGGCGACACCATTTTCATTGGCCCGGAAGCGGAATTCTTCGTATTCGACGAACTTCTGTACGACAACCAGCCCCAGGGAGCTTTCTATAAGATCGAATCCGACGAGGCCGCTTGGTCTTCAGGCCGAGAGGGCAGCCCTGGCTTCACCAATAAGGTGAAGGGCGCCTACTTCCCCGTCGCTCCGGTCGACAAGCTTCAGGATCTTCGCAGCGAAATGGTGCTGAAGATGATCGAAGTCGGCATCAACGTGGAAATGCATCACCACGAAGTGGCTGCCGCTGGCCAGTGCGAAATCGACATGAAGTTCGACACGCTCAAGGTCATGGCAGACAAATTGATGAAGTACAAGTACATCGTCAAGAACACTGCCTATCAGCACGGCTACGTTGCTACGTTCATGCCGAAGCCTGTTTTCGGCGACAACGGCAGCGGCATGCACTGCCACCAGTCGATCTGGAAGAACGGCGATCCCACGTTCTACGACGAGACTGGCTATGCAGGCCTCAGCGAGACGGCTCGATGGTATATCGGCGGTCTTCTCAAGCACGCACCTGCGCTCCTCGCTTTCTGCGCGCCAACCACCAACTCCTACCGACGTCTGGTTCCGGGCTACGAAGCTCCGATCAACCTGATGTACTCGGCTCGAAACCGATCGGCTTGCGTTCGCATCCCGATGGTCTCGAAGTCGCCGAAGGCGAAGCGAGTTGAGTTCCGTGCTCCGGACCCCATGGCGAACCCTTACCTGGCGTTCTCCGCGCTCCTGATGGCCGGCATCGACGGTATTCAGAACCGAATCGAGCCACCGAAGCCTTTGGACAAGGACCTGTATGAGTTGCCACCGCTTGAGCGAGCTGGCATTCAGCAGACTCCTGGCTCACTCCGAGCCACCCTGCACGCCCTCGCCGAGGACCATGAGTTCCTTCTGCGCGGCGACGTGTTCACCAAAGAGCTCATTGAGAGCTATATCGAGTACAAGCTCCTGAACGAGTGCGATGCTGTCGACCTTCGACCGCACCCATACGAGTTCTACCTGTACGCAGACGCCTAAGCTCGGCAAACATTGGAGCCCGCCTCGCATTTTTAGCGAGGCGGGCTTTTTTGTTTTTGTAAAACACAAAAAAGCCCCGCGACGACGTGAATCGGCGAAGGGCTTATTTGTTCAGAACTTGACGCCGACGTAAACGCCAAAGCCAGACAGTTCAGGTTTGGAGCTGAAGTAGTACTTGCCCTGGATGAATATCGGCATCGGTCCCGCGCCGAGGTCGAAGGAGACGCCGATCTGCTCACCGAGGCCGACACCCGTGCTGGTCAGGTCGCCAGCGTTTCGGAACTCCGGTCCGATTCCTGCTGAGTAAACGATCGAACCCTGTCGCAGGTTGTAGTTCAGAGCCACTGGCAGGTCATTGTCGCCAGAGTGAGTGAAATAGTCAGCCGAGACGCTGAAGTAAGACTGAAGGTCCACACCCGGGATCTTGAATGAAAGGGTGCTGAGCTTGTAGTCCGCTCCAAAGTTGATCCAAGAGCTGCTGATGATCCTTGCATCCGATGATGTCGGAAGGAAGAGTCCCAGTCTGACTGAAAGTCCGGAAGGTGTAGCCTGTGCCCCAGCGATTGCCATGCAGCCAGCCGCGGCTGCCATTGCGCCCATTTTGGCGAGTGATGATTGTCTCATGTTGATTTTCTCCAAGCTTTCGTAACCTAAGACGAATACGCAATTACAATTGTTGCTGTCGTCAACGACGACAAGAAATTTTCATGAGAGAAGCCCCAAATGGAGCATCCCGACGAATCGGGACGCTCCATTCACCAAGTCAATTTGTGCTTGGTGCCGGGTCTTCCGATGATGGGGTTCAGGCCGCGGGTGGACGTGACGGTGACGTGGTCCACATGGCCCATCACGATTGCGGCTTCCTTCACGACTCCGTGCTCCCAGGTGAGGCTGACGGTGTGACCGCCGCGCGCCTTGAGGCCGGAGACCTTACCATTTGGCCACGCGCTGGGAAGCGCAGGAAGAAGGCTGATCTCACTGAGCGTGCTCTGCACCAGCATCTCGGCCACGCCGGAGGTAAAGCCAAAGTTTCCGTCGATTTGGAATGGTGGATGGGCATCGAAGAGATTTGGATACACTCCGCCACCTTCGCCTAACGTACCTTGGGGCCTCAGAGCCTCCAACACAAGCTTGTAGACATGGTCGCCATCCAGAAGGCGAGCCCAGATGTTGAGCTTCCACGCAAGGCTCCAGCCGGTGCCAGCATCGCCTCGAATTTCAAGCGATTTCTTGGCGGCTTCGTAAAGCTCCGGCGTGTGGGTCTTCGTGATCTGTTGGCTGGGATACACCCCGAACATGTGGCTCACGTGTCGATGATGAATCTCCGGTGCCGAAGTGTCCCAATCGTCAAACCACTCTTGGAGCTGCCCCATCGAGCCAATCTTCATCGGCGCCAACTTAGCCCGAGCCTCCGTGAGCTTCTCTCGCAATTCTGAATCCACATTGAGCGCGTAGGTGGCATCGATACAGTCCTGGAACAGGTCTCGCAAGATCTGCATATCCATGGTTGGTCCCGCGCACATCCCAGTTCCTGGATGGTGTGAGTTTTCTGGAGAGGTCGAAGGACACGTCACCAGCTCACCTGTTTTTGGATGAGGAACAAGCGTCTCCAAGAAGAACTCGGCCGCCCCTTTCATCACGGGGTAATGCCTCTCAAGAATTCGCTTGTCTCCACCAAAGATATAGTGTTGCCAGATGTGGGTGGAGAGCCACGCACCGCCGGTTGGCCAAACTCCCCAACTTGCACCATCGATCGGAGCCGCACCGCGCCAAGCGTCGGTATTGTGGTGAAGCACCCAACCCCCGGCACCGTAATGGACCTTGGCAGTCTTGGCACCGGTCACTGCGACTTCGTGCAGCATATCAAACAGCGGCGTGTGGCACTCATCCAGGGCGCACGTCTCCGCTGGCCAGTAGTTCATCTCCGTGTTGATGTTCACGGTGTACTTGCTACCCCAGGGCGGAGTCAGGCTGTCGTTCCAAATCCCTTGGAGGTTTGCTGGCTTGCCGCCCGGCCGCGAACTGGCGATGAGGAGGTAGCGACCGTACTGGAAGTACAGTGCCGCCAATCCCGCATCTTCACCACTGGCAAACTGATGAATTCGCTCATCGGTTGTCTCACTGACCTTGGACGGGCCAAGGTCAAGGTGCACGCGACGAAACAGCTTACGGTGATCTCGAACGTGAACCTCCCGTACGTGATCGTAGTGACGCTCCTCGACTCTGCTGAGATGATCAAACGCAACCGCGACGGCATTGCCCGAAACATCGTCATAGCTCTTCACACTCGTGGCGACAGAGAGATACAGGGTCACGGCATCGGCATAGGAAACGTGAAGTTCTCCATCCACCACGGAGGAGCTTCCACCTTCTGCAATCGCCTTGAGCACGGCGGCAAAGCGAACCTGCCCCTTGATCCCTTCAGAGTCGGAGCTAATCCCCTCCATGACGAGGCATCCGCGCTGGCCAGAGGAACTGGAGTTCTGGGGCGAGCTGAAGTCAGCTGAGAACGATATCGAAGCATGCCGATCCGAGGAAAGACGAATCGCAATGACCTGATCTGGGTAGCTCGCGATGGTTTCGCGTTTGTACTTGACCCCGTCAGATTCGAACTCCACCGTTGACGTCGCAGAATCCAGATCGAGCGTTCGACGGTAGCTGGAAGACTGATGGAGATAGTGAAACTTTAAATTGAGGTCGCCAACCGTTTGGTACTGAAGCTGTCCGAGCGGCTTGCTCATGAACTTCTTGTCCGCGAGTTCTGCCGCTTCCTTGGTTTTGCCTTCAAACACGAGACGGCGAATCTCGGGGAGCGCCTCAAGCGCTTCTGGGTTGTCGTAGTCGTGGGGGCCACCCGCCCATAGGCTGGTTTCATTGAGCTGGATTCGCTCTCTTTGAACGCCGCCAAAGATCATCGCACCCTGGCGACCATTTCCCACCGGCAACGCTTCAACCCATTTGTCGGCCGGTTGCGAATACCAGAGCTTTAGATCCGAAACACTTTCAATTACCTCGGGCTCGCTTGCCTCAAAGGCAGGAGCTTCGGTTGGCGGTAAAGGAACCCCAACCACTGCGGCGACAAGCTTGCTTACGCTCAAACCTCCAAAAAGTAGGGAGCGCCGGCTCATTCCGGGAAGTGGCTTCTCTGCATTCGGATCCATCTTCCCAACTCTACTGGATTTATGAACCGTCTGGCCTAGGGGACTGCCGTTGGAGTGAAACGATTCGCAATCGCCATATCCGTCGCCGTTCGGGCGAGATGGGTAGCAATGAGGCCATCTCGCCCGGATGGTAGATGTCCGGGCTCGCCGGTCCTCAGCGCTTCCGCGAACGCGGCATGCATTCCCCCGAAGTTCTTCTCGCTCCCGCCGGGGACTCGAATAGTTTCCTGGCCGGTTCTCGCCTCGAGAATCCAACCGTTTCTGTCGTACCGAATGACACCGCCAGTGCCGATGAGATGATAAGAGAAGTGATGGCGAGGTTCGCGAACGGTATGACCGTAGGTGAAGCTCATTTCGACCATGGTGTGAGTGCCTCGCTCATGGTCCATGTGCATGTAGACATGATCTGGCGCTTCGTATTCCGCCACCCACGCCGCGTTTGCTGAAGATCGAGCGACTTCTTGCCCTGTCCACCACCTTGCCAGGTCAATCTGGTGCACGCCGCAGTCCACCATCGGGCCGCCCTCCAGCATTCGTCCGCGCCAGCGTGGACTCTCAACCCATTCGCCGTCTACATCCTGTTCGTACTGGCCGTGGAGGTCCCAGATGTAGATTAATCTTAGGGAGCGAACTTCTCCAATGACACCTTGCTGGACCCACGCTTTGATCTGGAGGGCAACTGGGCTGAATCGATACACAAAGCCCGTAAACAGCATCCTTCCAGCAGAATCCATCGCGGCAATGGCCTCTTCAGACTCTGCATCATTCATTGCCAGTGGCTTTTCGCACAGCACGTGAACACCATATTCAGCGGCATTCTTTACGTTGGCAAGGTGTGCCCCTGCAGGGCTACAGATAAGCACTGCGTCTAGCCCAGATTCAAAGAAAGACTTTGCATCGGTAAACGCGAGGGGACTTCCAAACTTTTCAGCCGCCGCATGGACCCGCTCTTGATTCGGGTCCATGACAGCGACCAGTTCGAGACCGGGCGTCTTTACAATTGCGGGCAGGTGTCCATAATCCGCCACCACTCCGCATCCCATCACTCCAATCCTCGCCATTGGGACAGAGTTTACTGGTGAATAAAGGAGGCTCGCCGCTACGAGCCCGAATTGACGGGTCGTCGCGGTCGAATCACCTTTCTGAGCACCAACACGAGCGGAATCCAGAACGGGCTAAAGCAAACCGTCCAGATCACCAGGACCGCGGCTACTCGAAGCGCCAAGCTAGCACCGGTAGAAGCCTCGCCCCAAGCCTGTGAGAGCCAACTCGGGTCGGTGGATGCTGCTGAGAAGGTTGCGGTCTGCTGCAGAGTTAGCTGAACGTCTGAAAGTGCAGCCAAACCGGCCTGCGACTTTCGTTCCGCCGCCAAAGTTTCGATTTGAGTTCGAATTTCCTGAAGGTGGTTCTGGATCGTGAACACGTCATCCACACGGTTCTTGCTGATGAGCATCTTCCGGTAGGTCTCTTCTTGCGCCTGAAGAACTCTCAGACGAGCATCCAGGTCCACAATTTGCGTCGTGACATCAGTGGAATCGACCTTCTTGGAGAGCCTGGTGCCAAGTGCCTCGAACTTGGCGATGCAGTCGTCAAAGGAGGCTACGGGAACTTTGAGCGACATCTGCAAGACGGGATGTGCGGATGCCAAATCGCTGCTGGAGGCGTTGGCGGTGTATCCGCCCACGGATTTCAGGATCGAATTGACGTCCTTCTCCGATTTCTCCACGCTGGCAACGCGAACCTCAAGTTCAGCGTGGCGAATGACCTGGCGCTGGGCAGGTGCAGGTGCAGGTCGGATGGCGGAAGCCGAGGACGCCCCCATTGTTGCGGCGACAGCATCAGCCTGAGAGCCTGCGACAGATTTTTGAATCCCAGGGCTATATTTTGCGGCAATGGCAGTAGTCGCACCCGAGGCAGCTTGGTCAGCGTAACCCGGACCGCCACAACCGATAACGGCGACCACCAGAAGGGCGGCGATCGCAAGTGAAGAGGTTTCCCGAAGGAATCGTGTAGTCACCATAGTTTTTCTCCTGTTGAGAGAGTCAAACCGTGGGTGACAAACAAACATGGCTGGGTTCACAGAGAATGAACCCAGCCATAAAAAATATTGGATTAGTGCGTTGTAGCGCTTTCGATATTGCGGCTTGGCTGATTCGCAGGCGCATTTGACTTGCCGTAGCCGGGAGCAGCTTCTCCACCAAGTTCGCCAGGCTGCTGTCCGCTTCCCTTTGCAGGTCGATCCAATCGTGCGTCGACCTTGTTGGGCGAATTCGGATTGGCACCTAGGCCGTAGCGAGTTTCAACCTTGGTTCCAGCAGAAGCATAGGCAATGCCACCGTTGCCGTATTTGTCTCCAGCTACCTGAGGATAAACCTCGGGGGTCGTCGACGTCTTGAAGCTCTCGATGCCCTTGAATCGGCAGCCACCGACCATGACCAAGCATCCCAGTGCCGCAAATTGTACGAATTTGTTTCGCATTGTCATAAAACTACCACGTCGGGCGGGTTCACCGCCCGACGTAAATTGCTAGAACGTGACGTCGACTAGCTCTTCGTGACCGGTTTCGCTGCTCTTGTACAGGGCATCGAAGATCGCGTTGAGAATCAGACCGTTCTCTCCAGGTACAGGAGACGGTTTGTCGTTGAGAATCGCGTCTACAAACGCCTGGATTTCTGCAACATGGGCTGATTCCACGTTTGGCACGTTGGCCGGCTTCATGTCGAACAGCTGCTGATCCACTTCAGTGAAGATCTGGACCGACTCGTCGCCGCCGTATGGTTTCACGACTGCGCCGGCTTTGGTTCCGAACAGTTGAGTCTGGAACGGATCTCCGCTGAGGTTGCCCATGAAGGAACTCTCAAGGACGACGACCGAGCCGTCTTCAAACTTGATCATTCCAACCGCAAAGTCTTCCACCGTGAACTTGCTTCGGTCGTACTGTCCCCAGTAGTTGAACAGGTCTGGCGTTTTGCCAAGGGTGTCCCAAGTTTTGCCCGATGCACTGACTGGCTTTGGATAGCCCATCAGGAATAGGGTTAGGTCGAGAACGTGGACGCCAATATCGATGAGTGGACCGCCGCCCTGCTTATCCTTCTCAATGAAAACGCCCCATGCTGGAACGCCTCGTCGGCGAAGAGCCTGTGCTCGAGCGTAGTAGACGTGACCCATTTTGCCAGCATCCACATACTCTTTCATAAATCGGAGGGGTCCGGAGAAGCGTGACTGCAGACCAACCTGGAGGATCTTGCCTGTCTCCTTAGCTGTTCGGCACATTATTCGGCACTCTTCTGCATTCATGCCCAGGGGCTTTTCGCAAATTACGTGCTTACCTGCGTTGAGGGCGTCCACCGTGGGCTGAAGGTGGTATTTGTTGGGGGTAGCAACTGACACGGCGTCGATCTCGGGATCGGCGAGCATCTCACGATGGTCGGTATAGGTTTGGCTGATGCCAAATTTATCTGCCGCCTGCTTGGCGATCTCCGGGTTCATGTCGCACACCGCAACCATTTCGCATAGGTCGGGGATGCTCTCGTAGCCCTTCATGTGGCAGCTCTGAGCGATGCCTCCACTGCCGATGATTCCGATTTTGAGTTTCTTAGCCATGTTCGTCTGAAGGTCTCATCTTAATAGAGGCCCGATGCAAAGATTACTCAACTATGGCAGCCGAAAGCTGAACGGGTTCGGCATCACTGGGCATCTTGGCAGTCGTTGCATGGGTCTGCCAAAATGATTGAACCTATGCCGACCTACGTTTACGAGTGCAGCGCATGCAACAAGCAGTTTGAAGTGATGCAGCGCATCACAGAAGCCCCCCTGGACACGTGCGAATGCGGTTCCCAAGGAACTGTCAAGCGAGTGATTCAACCGGTTGGAATTGCATTCAAGGGCTCAGGCTTCCACATTAACGACTACGCTTCGAGCGGAAGCGCGCCGGCAGCCACCTCCACACCGGCTCCCGCCGCAGAGCCAGCGCCCGCGGCAGCACCCGCGGCAGCGCCTGCGACGCCTAATTCGGAGTAGTTTAGGTTGCCAGGTGCCCTGGGCCTGGCTGTCCCGACTCGTCGGGATCGCGTGATAGAACCTGCGAGAACCTACATCGACGGGGTTGCAACCCCTTTCTAGATGCGGGCTAACTGCCCTCGCGCCCATCTGATCCCGCATTTGCTAAAGGCTTGGAAACCAAGAGTGCCTCTGTAGCGAGCTGAAGCTTCGCTTCATTAGGGCGCAAAAAAGCCCCGGTGAGTTAAATAACCGGGGCTCGTTCGCGTTACTTTTTGGCTTTCGCCAGGAAGGCGGGAAGCTCTTCCGGCGTTGCCGGTACGACGATCTTGCCGTCGATGATGTCCTTGGAAACTTCGTCGAGCTTCTTAATCGTCGCATCACCAATCTTGTCCTTGGTGTACTTAAACTCGGTCAGACCGACTCCCTTGGACTTCAAGTCAAACTTCTTGGTCCCAGATTTAAATGTATTGTCCTTGACGTCTTTGATCGTCTGGAACACGGCTTCGTCTACGTGCTTGACCATTGAGGTGAGCACTGCTCCGGGAGCTTGATCGTCCTGATCGGAGTCGACGCCGATGGCAAACTTGCCCTGCTCCTTTGCAGCGGTGATTACGCCGAGGCCACATCGGCCGGCCGCACTGAAGATGATGTCGCACCCGCTGCTAAACAGAACAGTTGCCGCCGCTTTGCCAGCTCCCGTGTCGTCCCAGCTCTCTGTGTACTTGACTCCGCTTGCATCAATCGCAGGGTTGGCCGTCTTGGCGCCGGCGATGTAGCCAGTCTCAAACTTTTTGATCAAAGGAGTGGTCTTTCCGCCGACGAAGCCAATCTTGCTCGTTTTGCTGGTCAGGGCCGCAAGGTATCCGGCTAGGAAGCTTCCCTGCTCCTCTGAGAATACGAGAGAGCTCACATTAGGCTGAGCCAGTTCATCGTCGATCAGTGCAAATTTGATGTTCGGATACTTGGGTGCAACCGTGGTAAGTGCATTCTTCTGAGCGAAGCCGACGGCGAAAATGACATCGCAGCCTGCTTCAGCAAGTCCGCTCAAGTTGGTCTCATAGTCCTTCTCGGTCTTGCTGTCGACGTCTTTCTCGTCAACGCCCAGTTCCTTTACAGCGCGCTGAATGCCAGCATAGGCGCTGTCATTGAACGACTTGTCGCCTTTTCCGCCTGCGTCGAACACGATGCCGACCTTAAGCTTTTTGCCGCTTCCGCTTGTCGAGGAACCTGCTGAACCGCCAGCATTCGCATTCTTATCGTCCCCGCCGCTGCCACAACCTGCGAGCAATACTGCTCCTGCAACCAAACCCAAATATCTGAACTTCATCACTTTGCCTCCCATAGGTCGCCGTATCTCCGACTCTGGAGCCCCCAGCGCGGGGTAAACTGCGTGATTATGGCGCATGGACGCCGTTTGTCCAACCCCGCGCCCCCAATTTAGGAGACCCTCCGTTTGATCACGATCCAACTTACGAAGCTTGAAAGCGCCCTCGATCAGATTAAGAAGACCCAGCCGAAGCTGCTGGCCGCCGATGCGGCATTGATCGCCACCGCCCTCTCCGTCACCGGACGACACGCAATTGCCATCTACGAAGGCGAGCAGTTCACTTGGCCAGAAGATTACGAGAAACTCACCCACTCGATGGTGAGCCAGGTCGAGATGGTCAATGAGGCCATCGAATCCACCGCTCCAAAGCGGACGGCTAAGAATGCTGTCGAAGAAGAACCAGTCATCGTTACGGTTGGCCTAACTCCAAACCTCAGCGCTGGCGAGCAGGTTCTCGTGAAGCGAGATGACCTCAAGGTTGTCCTGAGCGACATCCTCCAAGAGGGTGTCGAGTTTGTCTACTCCAGCACGGACATTGGCTGGCAGTGGGCACTTGACCGAGCCAACTGGAACACCATCAGCGGCGGCGAAATCAGCCGACGCATCAAGATCAAGGCGAGCTTCACCGAAGGCGCGGTTGGTATTGAAATGGGTCTTGGCACCCCCAAGAAGCGAGCAAGCCGAGCCAAGGGTCCTGCTGAGCCATCCATCGACATCGAGCCAGAAGTTGGAATCGAAGTCGACGTAGACGCTCTCGCCTAACTTCTCTCAAACAGATAGAAGTCAGCAAGCGAAGTCTCGTGAGGAGAGGCTGGGTCATAGGGAAAGCGATTTGGAATCATTTCCCTTAGCACCCAGCCTTTTTTGTTCTTCTCGACCCACTTGGTAAATTCTCGATGCCGGACATGCGGCGCCGATTGCTCATCTTTGTTGGATGAGTAGACAATCACAAACCGAGAGGCCGCCCCAAACAAAGCGTTCATATACGCCTCGAAGATTGAGTCTTCGACGAGGTGGTAGACCACGTCGAGCGACAATGACAAATCAGCCTGAAAAACGCCCGCGTGATCCACATACGCCCGCGTGTCGATAAAGAAAAAGCTCTTAGTCTCATCATCCTGAAACCGGGAAGCAATCGCTTGAATGATGGTCCGTGAGACGTCTAGCCCGATGTATTGCGGGTACTTGGCCAAGGAAAGCTGATTGCCATCTCCGCAGCCAAACTCAATGACAGTCTTGACGGCATTTGATTCTACGAATGCGTTGAGAAATTCAGCTTTGAACTCAGATAGGCGTCCATAGGAGCCTGTTCCAGAGTCCCCACCCTTTGCGTATCGAGTCTCCCAATAAGTGTCGGAGGTCGAAAATTGTTTCGCGCGCTTTCGTCGCTTGTATTCAGAAAGTATCTTTAGGCCCAATCCATTCTCTTCCCAGCCGAAGTCCGGCTGGCTGACGTGAAACTATACGATATTGAGGATATCTCGGAGGGTGGCATCGGAGCGTTCCTGGGTGAAATGCGCATTAACTCGCTCCCAACCCGCGATCCCCATCCGATGCGATAAGCTGCGATCCTCCACCAATTGCCGTAGGTAGTCCGCGTGACCGTGGACATCTCCTGGTCTGAACAGGAATCCAGTCTTCTCGTGCTCGACGATTTCTGCAATGCCGCCCGAGCGTCCTGTGACGACAGGCAGCCCCGCCGCCATCGCATCTAAAAACGCGACCCCAAATGCTTCCTCTTGGCCACTGGCGTCTCCCTTCATGGAGTGCATGCTGAAAATTGATGCAGCCTTAAGGCGCTGGGACACCGCTTCGTAGGATTCAACGCCCGGTAGCTCGATGTCGGCCGAGAAAGGGGATTTTGCCGCAAGCGCTAGACATCGCTCCCTCTCGGGCCCATCCCCGACCATCACCAACTTGGCATTGCTTCCCGACTCCCTGAGGAGATTGAACGCAGCGATCGTCCGATCTGGCCCCTTGCAGTCAACAAAGCGCCCCACGTGCAGAATCACTGGAACATCAGCAATCGCGTTCTCAGACCTTTCCCCGGCTTGAACGCCTAAGTAGTGCACCACAACTCTGTCAGGTGAAACTCCGGCGGCAACCAACCTCGTTCTGCAAAACTCTGAGTTCGCAATCAAGGTCGCTCGGTGGCTCAGCGCGACGACCTTTCCTTGGTAGCTTGGATCATGAATCGGCTTTCCTGACCCATCCAGTTCTTTCATGTTGAACATGAAGTCAAAACCGTGAAAGTGAACAAAAAGGGGAAGCTTCAACAGGTCCCAGGCTTCGGCCAGTTCCACCGCCACGGTTCCGTAGTTGCACAGGATCCGGTCTGCTTTCTGCTGGGATCCAAATGCCTCAAGAACCTTTGCCGGTCGATAAGGGCTTTTTTCCCTGAGTGATCTTGGCAAGACCCGGTGGAACAGGTTGCGAGATCGAAGCCGTTTGTACGGAACTCCTAAGTCGGAGTTGCTGATGCCGGCATCGGTTCTCCCCGCCACGCCGACACATTCGGTGCCGAGCCCTCTCACCATGCGAAACAGCCAGGGTTCAGCAATAGAAATGGTTCGCTGAACGACGACTAGGACTCGCATGGCCGGCAGAAGGGTACCAGCTTGGGTACCCCGGAGGGTCCAAACACGGATGCGCCTGCAAGGGTCGGCCAAGACCCTGCAGGCGCGGAGGGGTTCATGAGTCCAAGGCTTACAGAGTCAGAGAGAAAGTCATAGGAGTCCAGGATCCGCAGTTGGAACCTGAAGTTGCGGCCACAGTTGCCGTCGTTGCAGTCGTTGTGATGGCGTATCCCGTGTTCGTTCCCGTGCATGGGTTGAGAGGGATGGAACCACCCATATCGGTCGCGTAGTCAGCCAGTGTGCTGTCGTAGGCGTTAGCCGTAACCGCTTTGCCCTGGACTGCGGTTGCGAGTGCTCGAGCGTTGGTGTTGGCAGCGCCCTGTCGGCTGGCGTTTACCGAGCTGAGGTAGGACGGGAGTGCGATCGCGGTCAAAATGCCGAGAATCAAAACGACGACGAGCAACTCGATGAGCGTGAAACCTTTACGTGACTGGATGTTTTTCATTTTCAGCAATCCTTTGCTTTTGCGTGGACTGCAATCCTTTGCTGTCCGACGATGAAAGTATCGTCCGTCCGATTTCGGGCGACAAGCTGCACTTACCGGGTCCACGATCTCGGGTCACTGATTTCGGCGACGGTGGAAGTTTTGTGCTCGCCTACAGGAACTTCTTCGTCAACTTCAGATAACGCCTTTGAATCGACCGCTCCATCTTCTGCAGCGGAGACATGTATCCGAAGCCATGGTCGTCTTCGTACTTCTCGAGCCAGGCCAGTCGCTCAAGCTGCTTCCAATACACAACGAAGTTGATGTACCGCGATGCGTGGAAGATCGTCGGCTCCACGTAGCGAATATCAAATCGTCGACATAAGAAGGCACACCTGTTCTTGAGAACATCCATATCGAGCTTCCCAATGAGTCCGGTAGCGGTGTTCATATAGTCAAGCTCGTCCGGAATGAGGTGGCAATTGCCATTCCTGTCCAACCCTGCTCGAGCCATTGCGAGCGAAATAGCCCCTTCATCCGTGATCCAAGGTGTGTCGCAAATCAGCCCAGACTGCTTGGCATTCTTCCCTTCTTCAAAGCTGTTGGCAATCATCGCGCGGCAAGCATCTGTGCGCTCGTAGTAGATCATTCCACCGTTGAATCGTGGCATCGACGGGATATTGTTGACCCGAAGATGGTCTTCGACCTTTCCTAGCCACTCACCGCTGGTGACATGAACTCCCTGTACGCAAAGGCCCTTTCCAGCGCAGTAGTCAAAAATCGGATCTAGGCGCTTGAAGACGAGACAGTCGCTGTCGATGAATAGCACCTGATCGGCATCGGTTCGGTCCAGTGCCGTTAGCTTGGCGAACTGAATCCACTCCATCGTCGTCTGTGGTTCAAGAACTTGATCGAAATACCGGTCCCAAGCGTAGCCCTTGATGTCCGTGATGATCACCCGCGTCGTGGTGTCCCCAATCAGCTTGAGAGACCGCGCAAGGCCCATGGCACACTCCGCATACTTCGGCTTACCTACCGCCAGCGTATAAACAATTCGCTTCATACGGGTCCACGCTCCATGAGGACTTATTGTGCCGAAAACAATCGGCGTGGTTAGCCCAAGTGACCAGATTCGGCTACGAAGTCGCCAAGAAGCCTGCACATCGCCTTCCTCGCCTCCAACCGGAATGTGGCTAAACTTCTAGCATGCTCACTGCCGTATGCCTAGGCTGGATGATGCTTCTCAATGCAGCGGGCGAGACTCAATTGGTCATGCTCGGAACCGGAACCCCTCGGCCTGATCCCGACCGATCTGGACCGGCCGCGGCAGTTTTGGTCCGTGGCGCCAGCTACCTGGTTGACTGCGGCCCGGGCATCGTCCGCCGGGCTTCGGCGGCAAGAGCGAAAGGGCTTGAGGAACTTGCGCCCAGTCAGCTCAAAACCGTGTTCGTAACTCACCTGCACTCCGACCACACAGTGGGACTGGTTGACCTCATCCTCACGCCCTGGGTGGTAGGGCGAAAAGAGCCGCTCAGCGCCTTTGGCCCGGTTGGACTCAAACACATGGTTGGGAGCCTCCTGGAGGCCTATCGTGAGGACATCCAGTTGCGAATTCATGGCCTGGAGAATGGCAACGACACCGGGTGGAAGGTAAAAGTCACGGAAGTTCAGCCTGGCGTTATTTTCAAGGATGACAACGTGACCGTAACCGCTATCTCGGTAAGGCATGGATCCTGGAAGGAAGCGCTTGGATACTCCTTCAAAACCGACGATCGCACGATCGTTTTCTCCGGAGATACAGCTCCATGCCCAGAATTGGAAGCGGCGGCCAAGGGAGCCGACATTCTGGTGCATGAGGTTTATGAAGACACTCAAGCCACGCCAGAGCCCCGCCCCGGAGGCGACAAATGGCCCGCCTACATGAAGAGCTTCCACACTTCAGCTTCGGAGTTGGGAGCCATTGCGGCAAGAACAAAGCCCAAACTCCTTCTGTTGACTCACGTCCTCATCCGAAAAGGCAATGAGGCCAAGCTAATTCAGGAAATACGCGCCGCTGGATTCGAAGGTGATGTTAAGATCGCTGACGATCTTGGCGTCTACTGAGCCTCACGCTCAGCCGCAGGGCGCCTTGTATCCACAACGACGGCCGGGTTGCCAATCGCAATGGCAAGCGGAGGAATCGACTCTCGCACGACGGCGCCTGCTCCAATGATGGCGCCATCTCCGATGGTTACCCCGGGGAGGATGATCACCCGCTCTCCAATCCAAACGTCGTTTCCAATGACGACGGCTCTCCGCTTGGAGCCACCCTGCTCAATCATCGGACGGCTTAGGTCGGAGAAGCGATGGCCCTGCGTAAAGATCAGGACGTCTGGCCCCATCATCACGTCGTTTCCAATCGTCACAGGATCGTCTAGCCGCGCACGAATTCCAATTCCAGAGCGGTCACCGATTCGGATGTCTCTTCCCTTTCCAAAGTCAGCACCGTGCTCGATGTTGACATCCCGGCCGCACGACTCCAGCATCATCTCCCCGCACCAACGGCGAAGGGCACGGATCTGCATTCGACCAAACCGATTGCGGTTGGTAGCAGGCAGGTGCTTGGCAATCAGGTTGTAAACCAGATAGCCAAATCGCCTGCCTTGTTTAGTAGCCATTTCCGATTTGCCTGAGCCAACTCACGGCTTGTTCAGCTCGTCAAACAGGAATCGAACAATTCGACCGAATACGTGCGGCCGGCTCGACTCCTTGCCAATGCTGTGATCGTCTCGCGGATAGGTCATCTCGTCAAAGTACTTGCCGTTATCGATAAGGCGCTGAATGAGCCTTGCCGTGTCCTGGAACAAGACGTTGTTGTCAAGGATGCCATGGACCAGCAATAGGTGATCCTGAAGACCTGAAGCGTAAGTTACGGGCGAAGTCTGCTCGAAAATCTTAGGATCATCCTTGGCTAGACCAAGTCGACGACGGGTGTACCACTCGTTATAGGACTTCCAATCGGTCACCGGTGCCACGGCGACGCCGGCATAGAACACGCCCGGCTTGGTCAGCATCGTCATGCACGTGAGGTAACCGCCATAGCTCCAGCCCCAAAGTCCAACTCGATCTCCCCTTACGTAGGGGAGCGCCGCGAGATAGTTCTTTGCGGTGACAGCCTCATCCGCGTCGATGAGGCCCATCTTTC
Organism: uncultured Armatimonadota bacterium; assembly: GCA_903927025.1. Classification (GTDB taxonomy): domain Bacteria; phylum Armatimonadota; class Fimbriimonadia; order Fimbriimonadales; family Fimbriimonadaceae; genus Fimbriimonas. The sequence goes on along the minus strand of CAIYLG010000045.1, from coordinate 175,889 downwards.
GGTAGTAACCAGAGTTGAACTCTCCGCCATAGCCCCAACTTGCACGGAAATCAACGCATAGCACAACCATGTCTAGGTTCATCGCCGCGTAGTTCTCAACAAAGCCACCCCAGGCTGCCTTTCCAGAGTTTGCGTACATGTTGCTAAGAAATGCGGGGTGCTTCTGCGTGAGGTCAAGGCCCGGCTTTGTGATGAGTAGACCGTGAATAGTTGCACCGTCTGGACCCGGGAAGCTGACCTCCTTGAAGTCAGCCCATTTGATCGCAGCAAAGGCAGGCAGCTGGCTCTTTGTAAGGCGATGAATCTGAGGCTCAACCGAATAGAGTTCGGCGTTGAGAGTTCGATCACTGGCCAGAGTCGCGATCATCTTTCCATCGTCGCTGAATAGGGGCAGCCCCAGCGCGTCGAAGTCCTTGGGAGTGGACATTCCCTCTGGCTTCACGATGTGCTCAGTGATCTTGCCATCGGGCTCAACAATCGTGATCTCGCTCTTCAGTCCGCTGTGGGCTAGCGTGCCCAAGATAACCCGATCACTATCCTTTGGTCGCCCCAAGGCGGCGACGTCGAACTTCTCTGCGAAGAACTTGCCTAGGTTCTTGCCATCCGCATCCATCTTCATGATCGAGCGCCAGGTGAACTTGCCGTCGATGATATCCGTGCCAAACAGGATGTGCTTACTGTCGCGGGTCCAAACCACAGGTCGCCAGTCAGGGATGTAATTCTTGGGCGCCTTTTCAGTGTAGATGTCCGTTTTGGAGGCATCCTTCGGGCTTATCTTGCTGATGGTGTAGGCCTGAAAGTCGTCCTTAATCCACGAGATCACCGCCGCTGAGGAGTCGGGCGCCCACTCTTCATTGATCAGCCACATGTAGCGGGGCAGGTTTGGAACGAACTTAATGATGCCGCCATCTGCGGGGATCAACCCGACCTGCATGTCGGTATCCAAATCACCATTCCATTCACGCTGAATGTTGACGACAACAGCTCGGTCCTTGCTGAAGTCCATCATCACGTGCTTGCCAGTTTTGGAACTGTCGCTCCAAGTCACCATGATCGACTTACCGTTTGGCGACCAGGAAACTCCTTCGATGGCGGTGTTTGGCTTCGAGATAAACGTTAGCTGCTTGACTGCTCCAGTTTTTCGATCGATTCGAAAGACATTCTGCCCATTGGTGTAGGAGATGTACTTTCCGTCGGGTGAATACTCTGGCGCCGCAATGGCAGCTTGGCCGTCAACTAGAGGACGAAGGTCTTCCCCGTTTGGCTTAACCAGCCAGGTACGGCCCTTGTAAGAAAACATCAGCTCTGAGCTATCTGGTGACCAGGCGGCACCGGCAATGCCGCCGTCGTAGGTTTTGGCTTCCTTCTTCTCCTCTTCGGTGCGAGTGTCATCTTGCCGAGGCAGGTCGTCAATCTTGCCGGCGTCCACAATCTGATGCTTGTTGCCATTTGGATAATCCAGAACCCAGAGGTTGAGTTTTCGATCGCCGGTTTGGTTCCAGCCAAAAGCAATGGCACGGCCGTTTGGTGCCATAGAAGGAGCGGAAGGGCTTCGACCGGAAATCAGTGGGTACTGACTGAGCCTTTCGATGGAAGGGTCAGTCTTAGGCAGCCCCTGCGAGAGGGCCAGGACGCAAGAGGCGGCAAACACTGTACTCAGCGCTGTCTTGAAGAAGGTGGACACGACGAGCCTTTTACCCCAAACGACAAGGTGCCCTCAAACAGCAATCGAGATGACGGTGTATCGACGCTTAGATTCAGGGCAGCTTTAGAAACGCGCCCTCTCTTTCGTGCAGACTGCGTCCGCTCACGGGTACTTTGCTGGATGTGAAAGCGATCGCCAAAGTGCGGCCCGAGCCAGGCGTTGAAATCGTTGAAGTTCCCGAACCCATCGTTGGCCCAGGCGAAGTTAAAATTCGACTTGAAGCGGCGAGCGTATGCGGGACCGACCTCCATATCTACACATGGGACCAATGGGCAGCTGGACGGATACATCCCCCGAGAATTATCGGCCACGAGTTCTGCGGCACTATTGAAGAGGTCGGTGAAGGTGTCACCGATCGAAAAGTTGGAGATTTTGTCGCAAGTGAGTCGCACATCGTGTGCGGACACTGTCGGCAGTGCCTGCATGGTCAGGGGCACGTATGCGTCAATACCAAGATCTTGGGCGTCGATGTGGATGGCGGCTTTGCATCCCACGTTTCAATTCCGGCCCAAAATGCGCGCCTGACGGATCGTAGCATCCCTAAAGAAATTGCCTCCTTCCAGGATGCGCTTGGCAATGCGGTGCATACGGCCATGGCAGGTCCGTTGAAGGGTCAAACCATTCTGATTACTGGCATGGGGCCCATTGGCCTCTTCGCAGTCAGCGTTTGTAAGGCGGCCGGAGCAGCCCAGGTGATTGTCACCGAAGTAAGTCCATACCGAATTGGCCTAGCAGAACAGGTCGGCGCAGATCTCATCCTCTCTCCTGCTGATGGTCGAGTCGCAGAGCGAATCTTGAAGGAGGTCCCAGGCGGGGTGGATGCCACCCTCGAGATGTCTGGCCATCCTTCTTCACTAGAGCTTGCGGTGCAGTGCACCCGTCCAGGCGGGCGAATCAGCCTTCTGGGCGTCTACGGAAATCCAATGCAGACAGTGGATGTGAATTCCGTTATATTCAAGGGCATCGACCTCCAAGGCATCGTGGGACGAAATATTTGGAAAACTTGGGACCAGATGGGAGAGCTCCTAAAGTCCGGAAAACTGAATTTAGAACCGGTAATCACCCACCAAATGCACTACACGGAGTTCCAAACGGCGATGGAACTGATGAAGGCTGGCAAGGCTGGCAAGGTTGTCTTCACGTTCGAATAAAAACGTTTTGAAACTCGGCAGCCTCGCCCCCGGTAAAATCGGTTTATGAAAGTTGCCGTCCTTCCCTTCAACGCAGCAGAAGGGACCAAGCCCGCTTTGGGCCGCCAGTTTGCCGGATTCGCTTCCGAGCAGCTTCGCGCCCACGCTGGAGCCGATATCAACACCGTTTCCTACCTGACGCAGATCCCCGAGCAAGACGGCACGACTCGGATGGCGTTCGTCAACATCGCAGAGAGCCTTCTGCCTTACGATCAGCTGAAAGAGCTGTTTGAGCAGGCAGAAGTTGACCTCGTGATGGACGGAACGCTGTCCCAGACCGACGATAAGTTTGAAATGACCGTGCGCTTCCATACAAAGAACATGGAAGAGGCGATCTACCAGGACACCCAGACGTTTACCACTGCTGAGCTGTTCCCCACCCTTCAGGGCCTCATCAAGCTACTTGCAAGCAAGGCTGAAATAGGGCTTCCCGAGTTTCTTGCCGGCGAAACGATGCAGTTCGGAACGGAGAATGCAGCCGCTTTCCTGGACTTCTTGGAAGGCTACGACGCCCTTAGCTACCTCCAGCAGTCCAATGGAATGGTTGCACTCGAGTTTTCGCCCCAGCCTGCACTGGACGCACTCCTGAAGGCGGTCGAGGCAGATCCGACGTTCGAGGGTCCCTATCAGGTTCTCGTTCAGATCGCTCGAGCCTGTGCCCACTATCGAATCGGCACCTTTGAGATGCTCGATGCCGCACTCAAGCGACTTACCGAGCTTGTACCCACCCAATTTTTGGCCTTCTTTGCCCTCGGTGAGATTCATCAGGCAGTCAACTCTCTGTCCATGGCAGCAGAGTTCCTTGAGACTGCCATTTCGATGCACACGGGAGATGCTGGTCTCTACAATCGCCTCGGATCGGTTCAGCTTCAATTGGGCATGCCGATCAATGCCGAACGAAATTTCCGAAAGGCATTCAACCTTGAGGGGGAAGACAAGCCCAGCGGCGACTTCCTCGCAATGGTCTTGGGTCAAACCGGTCGAGGTCATGAAATCGCACCTCTGTGGAAGGGAGTCGTGGATGAATTCCCTGAGAATGCACAGGCCCATGCAAAATACGCAGTAGCCCTCTTCCAGGAAGGAAAGCAAGAAGAAGCCGAAAAGGCCTTTGAGCATGCGCTTGGCGAGCTAGAAGAGAACACCGTAGTGAAGCGGTACTACGCGCCATGGCTGATGCAGAAGGGCGAACTAGACCGAGCTATGGATTTCTATGAGGACGTTCTGGACGTCGCGCCAAACGACATTCAGGTTCTTACGGAGTATGCCCAAACCCTCGAAGCCGCTGGCAGAGAGTTTGAAGTTCCCCAGGTCATGAAAGACATTCTGGCCAGCAATCCAGACCCGAACACGCGTGCTCAAGCGATGGCCCGCCTGATTGAACTGGAACAGCCCAAGCGAGCCCAAAACGTAGAGGCCGCTCAGCAAAAGCTGGAAGAGGGAGATATTCAGGCAGCGATCAGCTCACTGAAGCCGTTGCGCAACTGGCTGGCGGATTACTGGAAGCTGTGGGCACTCTTGAGCTCCGCCTACAACCGAGTAGGGCAGTTTGTGGAAGCGGAGGAAGCCGCCAGACGTCTGCTCGAGCTGTATCCGGGCTGCGAGCCTGCATTCGGAGAGCTCGTTTCTGCCCTGCATGGTCAAGGCAAGAACGATGAGGCTTATCAGTTGATGCAGTACGCCGCAACTCACAACCCACAGTCGTTGCCTATCCACATCAACCTCGGCCTTGCTGCCAAGCGAGCCGGACACGTTGATGAGGCGCGCAACTTGGCCAAGAGCATCCGCGAAGCGATCGGACCAAACGAAGAGTTGGAGCCGGTTTTGGCGGAAATCGAAAGCTAGAGCAGAAAAAGTTTCGGACCGGTGCAAATCGGTCCGATCCTTTCGCTTTTCGCTGCGTCGTATAGATTAATCGTGTCAAGTCCGTCCAGTTCGCCAAAGAAGCAGACGGTTAGCGTTTGGGTGAAGCTTTTTGTCGTGTTTCATATCACGGCGATCACACTGTTTGCTTTGCCTAATCCGCCTGCCGCCATTCGAGAACATCGAGTGGAACCAGGTGGAACTGAGTGGCTCCTGTATTGGAATGACGCTTACGTCAAGCCATTCCCCCTGATCAGTGGTTACTTGAAGGTCAGCGGATTTTGGCAGTACTGGGACATGTTTGCTCCCAACCCATCTCACACGGACACATGGGGGGATGCGCTGGTGGAGTACCGAAACGGGGCCAAGAAGCGCTACGCCTACCCTCGTATGTTCAACCTTCCGCTGTATGAAAAGTTTCTGCAGGAACGGTATCGAAAATTCTACGAACGTGCCGGCAGCGACAAATATCCGTACCTGTTCCCGCAGTTTGGCCTGCGCATCGCCCTGCTGATGGATGACCCCAGCAATCCTCCCGTCAAGGTCACCTCCTACAGCCACACCAAGGAGATTGCCGAACCAGGAAAGAGGCAGGAGCAGAACTACACTGAGCACCTCGTGTTCACTTACATCGTTGATCAAAAGGATTTGGCACGGATGAGGAGCATTAAGTGACGAACGAATCCTCCGAAAGTGCCGGCGTTCTCAAGGAGACGTTCCAGGCTCTCAACCGATTCTTGTTTGGATACGGGACCCCTGTCGCCTTGGGCGTGTACCGAATCTTCATGGCTTCGCTCACGCTGATCAGCCTCCTGATCATGTCCCTGAACTGGGACGCCTTCTTCAGCGAGAAGGGCTACGTGCCAGAGTGGCTGGGAAGAATCTTCATCTCATCAAGGGTTCCAGTGGGGTTCGGCACTCCGTGGAGCGTTCCCCGCATCAACGTCCTCAGCGGGGTTACCGATCCACGAATCGGGATTGCCGTCTATTTCGTAATCTGCGTGTCCGCGCTGTTTACCGCCCTTGGACTTTGGACGCGTGTCAGCTCAATTATTCTTGCCATCGGCTTAGTTTCCCTACAGCACCGAAACGCCGCCATTCTAGCCGGATACGACACGGTGATGCGGGTGAACTGCATGTATCTGGCGATGGCACCTTGCGGTGCCGCCTGCTCGCTCGACCGGCTCATCGGCCTATGGAAAGGTCGCGCACCTGCAGAACCTACGCAAGTGTCCATGTGGCCGCAGCGGCTGATTGCCTATAATCTCGCTCTTCTGTACCTAACCACGACTTGGCTCAAGTGGGGCGGCGGTATGTGGCAGGATGGAACGGCCACCTACTATCCAGCGCGACTCGCCGAATTCTATCGATTCCCGGTGCCAGACTGGGTGAACGGATTCCCGCTGGTAACCATCACCACCTACGGAACTCTGGTTACTGAGTTCGCGCTGGGCACGCTCGTCTTCTTCCGTCCGCTGCGAAAGACTATCCTGATCCTGGGGATCCTCATGCACCTTCACATTGAGCTGAGCATGAACGTCCCACTGTTCTCCTATCTCATGATTTCAACCTATATCACCTTCTATGATGGTGAAGAGGTTTCAGCATGGGCAAAGAGACTTGGCCAGCGATTCGTACGCTTCCAGGCCACCGTTTGGCTCCCACAGGGAATGCAGCTGACTCCGGCGGCAGCGGGATTTCTCCGCTCCGTGGATCCCCTGTCGCTGGTGACCTATGAGAAAGGAGAACAGGCCGGCTGGAGCGCTGCGACGGTCAAAGGACCAGCGACCAACCCCAGCCGAGTGATCTTCTCAAGGAGCATCGGAAGCTGGTTGTTTGGGTGGTTCCCCGGAACTTGGGATAAGATTCTGTCTAAGGCAATTCAGCCGACCCCGCAAGAGGTCGAGCCGGTGCCAACGTCGCACGCAAAGCAAACAGCTAAAGCGCGGCGTTAGATAGAACTATATGCGCGGCTGGCCCTTCTCTAAACCTAAAACTCCTGGCTTTGGCATCAGCCGCGGCTATTTCGTCACAATCCTTTCCTCAAAGTCCGTCATGCCTTCGATCGCGGAAATCGCCAACCCTGGCGGTGCTGGCGGCGCTGTTGAGGGGATGGCCGTCCCTTTGCAAAGCACGGGTGACAAAGAGGTCCTCATTAAGCCGATGCATCGGGGCGCCTATGCGGTGGCAACGAAGGATCGCAAGACGGTTCTGAAGCTCATCGTCATGAGCAAAGAGGAGGCAGGCTACGACCCCGAATCGTTCCTCAATAGTTCCCTGGCGGTAGGCAGAGACCCCGAGCTTCTGCTCCGAGTCAAGTCCACATGGACCATCGGACAGCTCGTGTTTGAGTCTCATGATCCGATGGTGTACTCAGCCCTGGACTTCTTCCTGGGAACCGCGAAGAGAATTGCTGACCTCTCGGACGGAGTGGTGGCGGACACCATCTCTCAGCGATACCTCTTGCCGGAGCAGATGCTGGTACAACCCCGCTTAGACAAGCGAGTGGATGTGCGCGAGCACGTTGATATCAAGTTCGAGGTCCGGCCAGATGGCCTGCATGCCTACACCCTTGGCATGCAGAAATTTGCAATCCCTGAGTACGAGATCATGAATTTGCTCGACGAGGACCAGGGGCCCGCGCTGCGATTCTTGCTGGCACTTTGTCAAAGTGTGCTTTTGGGAGACATGACGGAGTCGGGAGACAATTTTGGTGCCCCAGGCGGGCTGTTCGCCGCTCGTGAGGGCGGATTTGACAAGCGTCTTTGGGAAGGGATCCCGGTGTTTGAACTCTTGCCACCAACCGCGATGCTTCCGGGTGAGGCACTGAGATTGTGGGACGACGCTTTACAGCAGGCTGGATAAGTCAGCCTGCTTCAAAGCCACGCTTAGTGCGGTTCATCATCAGCCAGTAGAGGCCAAGCTGCCGTACAGCGTCAATGAACTCATCGAAATCAACTGGCTTGCGGATATAAGAGTTCGCACCCAAGTTGTAGCTCTTCACGATGTCTCGCTCTTCATCAGAGGAGGTTAAGATGACCACAGGCAAAGACTTGGACTGATCTTCGGCACGAATCTTTTGCAGGACTTCGAGTCCACTGATTTTTGGCAGCTTGAGGTCTAGCAGCACCAAGTCTGGCAATGGGCCCGCGGATGGGCCAAACAGGAATTCAATCGCCTCCGCACCGTCGCGTGCGACGCGAATGATGTTCGGGATATCGCTCTGTCTCATGGCGCGCAGCGTGAGCTGCTCGTCATCTGAGTTGTCTTCCACCAAAAGGATCGTTTTCGGTTCGGTTGCCATACGTAGCCTGACTGCACTTAATAAAAGTCGCCTGAGTAACGACTCAGCAAGAGCTGAGAATGGTTCGCCCTTTCCCAGTAATCTCACGGAACTAGTTGCCACGAGTTGACGCGGCAGAACGTCTTAGATTTTGCCGAGCGCAGAGCACAAAGAAATATTAAACGGTCACATCGTTGCAAGGAACCGCAACAACGGCTAAGTTGGTTCTAACGTAGACGGGAGAGAGAGCCTATGGAAAGTATTCACGAGATCTTGCCAAGCATCGTTCAGCCATCTGACTTACACAAGCTCAGCGACAAAGAGCTGCAGCAGGTGGTAGACGAAGTCCGCGCCGCCATCCTCGAGCAGGTGAGCCGTACAGGTGGTCACTTCAGCTCAAACCTCGGCACCGTCGAGTTGACGGTGGCCATGTACGCTGCCAACAGCATTGGTCCAGACGTGGTTGTGTGGGATACCGGTCACCAGGCCTACGCCCACAAGATGCTTACCGGCCGTCTCAATCGATTTGACACCCTTCGAAAGTACAAGGGATTGAGTGGGTTCCTCAAACGAGATGAGCATGAGCTGGATTTCTTCGGTGCTGGCCACGCGGGTACGGCTATTTCCGCCGCTCTTGGCTTTGCCGCCGCTCGGGATCTTCGAGGTGGAAATGAGAAAGTCTTTGCCGTAACCGGCGATGCCGCGATTGCATCTGGGATGAGCTGGGAAGCGCTTAACCACGCCGGGGAGCTTCAGACCGACATCACCGTCGTACTCAACGACAATCGCATGTCGATTGCGCCGAATGTCGGCGCCCTCACGAATTACCTGTCCAAGCTTCGATCTCGACCGGAAGTCCAGAACCTTGCGAGGCGAGCCAAATCGGTCGTCCAGAAGATGCCGGATCCAGTTACGCGAATGGCACAGGGCTTTCGCCACGGCATCACCCATTACATGGCGCCAGAAGAAACTGGAACGATCTTCGAGGAAATGGGGTTTGAGTACATCGGCCCGGTGGACGGCCATGATCTGCCTACCCTGCTTGAAGTATTTAGAAACATCCGCGAATTGGACTACCCCGTTTTTGTCCACGCGATCACGGTGAAGGGCAAAGGCTATCAGGTCGCAGAGGAAGATTCGCGCAAGTGGCACGGTGTGGTTCCGTTCGATCTTGAGTCTAACGACATGGTGAAGGCGGCGGGACCGGTCACCTACACTCAAGCATTTGGTGATGCCGCTATCGAATGCGCAGAGGCCGATCCACAAGTTGTGGCCATTACAGCCGCGATGCCGGATGGAACTGGTTTGACCAAGTTCCAAAAGACGTTTCCTAAGCGGTATTTCGACACAGGCATCGCCGAGCAGCACGCCGTAACATTTGCCGCCGGCCTCGCTGCCGGTGGATTCAAGCCGTTCTGCGCCATTTACTCCACGTTCCTTCAGCGCGGATTCGACCAGGTACTCCACGATGTCTGCATTCAGAACCTGCCGGTTCGGTTCTTCATGGACCGAGCTGGACTGGTTGGAGACGACGGCCCTACTCACCATGGCGCCTTTGATATTTCCTTCCTGTCGTTCCTGCCAAACATGGTGCTTCTCGCGCCTCGGGACACAACTGAGCTTCGTGAAATGACCCACTGGGTGGCCACTTACGAAAAGCACCCCACCGCGGTGAGATATCCCCGTGGTTCCAGTGACGCGCGGTTGCCTGAGGTTCGGACACCGATTAGTTTTGGCAAAGCAGAAGTCCTCAAGCGAGCGGCGGACGGTCTATCAGAATCGATCTGCCTCTGCGCCGTCGGTTCAATGGTCAGCATCGCATGGGAAGCGGCACTAGAGCTTGAGCAGAGAGGGGTTGGATGCAGCGTGATCAATGCGCGCTTCGTCAAGCCAATCGACGCTGAAACAATTTGCGAACTCGCTGAAAGCGCAGGGCGACTGATCACGATCGAGGAGAACGTGGAAACAGGCGGATTTGGCCCGATGGTTCGAAGCGCCATGCACGCAGCCGGGCTGGGGCATATCCCCCACACTGTTCTCTCCTTACCGGATAAGTTTGTCGAGCACGGCTCGATTGACCTTATTCGCCGAGACTGCGGACTGTGCGCCGAGAATGTCGTGCGTCAGGCTCTTTCGCTGGTGGCAGCCCCGCGGTAAGCGGTTAGGATCGCCAGCGACTGCAAAGAGTGCGGGCCCATGGGCAGGACGGCAGGGCCAAGGGTTCATGGCGTAAGGACCAGGATTGAAAATCCAGGCCGCAATCGTGATGAATCCATTTCAGGCAGGCAATTATCCTTAATAATGCCGTGGGGGAGGTCGCTTTCTCTTTTGCTGCTTTGATTTGAGATTCATGTACTGCCCTATCGTTGCGCCTGCCACTCCTCCGAACCCTGCTATGTTGAATGTCGCGTGCCACGCAAACCACGCGACAGCGATGCAGGCAACAGACACCAGTACAAAATAAGCCGCTGAATAGAGTTCTGGGTTTTGAATTCCCCACTCTATCATGCGCTTTGAGCGGTTTAGCCTTGAGTCGCCCATCTCTTAGCCGCCGCTACCCTGCTGAGTCGTCGGTATGCCCGCGAATCTCACCACGAGGTCTAACGCGGATTGCCTGAAATCTATGGGTCCTCCCGCCATGAGTGCACTCATTGTACGACGATCACTTCAGCAACGAGTGGGCTGGAGGCAGATTCCCGTATGCGCAACCCTGTCAAGGTAAAATGTCTTTTATGCCTAAGTGGAAAGAAGGGGATCGCGTTCGCGTGATCAGTCGCGATGTCACCGAAGAGGATCGCAAGAAGAATCGGTACTTCGAGCACATGGCGGGGCTCACGGGAGTGATCCAGAACGTTTACGGAGACAGTGAAATCGCCGTGCGTGTTGAGCCGGAGAGCATGAGCAAGATCACCCGAGAGGTACACATCAAGGCAACGGAGCGGATGAAGGATAAATTCCTTGATGGCCTTCCCCAGGAGCAGCGACGCAACCTCACTGAGGAAGAGCTGAACTTTAAGGCTCAGTATGTGCTGCTCGTTCAGGAATCAGATTTGGAGGCCGCTTAATGGCTGTACCTGACTTCTCTTTCGACATCGTGTCGCGCGCAGACATGATGGAGGTCAAAAACGCGATCGATCAGTCTCAAAAGGAGCTTGCCAACCGATACGATTTCCGAGGAAGCAAGTCTGAAATCCTGCATGAGAAGGACGATATCACGCTGGTTGCAGATGATGAATTTCGGATGGACCAGCTGAAGGACATCGTCTTCAGCAAGATGCTGAAGCGTGGAATCGATGCTCGCCAGATTGAGTGGGGCAAGCCAGAACCGGCAACCGGCCTAACGATCAAAATGAAGCTGATTCTCAAAACCGGAATCGAGCAGGATAAAGCGAAAGCATTGGTCAAGCAGATTCGGGACAAGGGCCTGAAAGTCCAGCCACAGATTCAGGGCGAAGAGGTCCGAGTCAGCTCTAAGAGCAAGGACGACCTCCAGAAGGCAATCACCTTCGTGAAGGGACTGGACCTTCCCTACCCCGTCGACTTTGTTAACTTCCGGTAGGTCTTACGTCTCCGATCTTTGGAGGCTAAACTTCACGCATGAATTTGCGTGCCTGGTGGTCTTACCGGCAGGGCCTTGATGGCCGATTAAGCGGTGCAGATGCCGCTACCCTCCTCACCGAGACCGGTTGGTCTCGGTCCGTGGGCGGCGTTGGTCCCTATCTCACGCTGAAATCCCGAGCCGGGATTGGCAAGGCCGAAGCAGACCTCGCCGTATCTGCCCTTGATATTCATGAACTCCCGGCAGCCCGGGGATGCACCTATGTCGTTCCAAAGGACGATTTCGGGCTCGCCCTAGCGGCGGCGGCACCCTATCGAGAGCTGGAGATGAAGACGGCTCGCAAGCTCGGTGTCACTGATGAAGAAATCGATGTCCTTTGCGCTGCTGTAGTCAATGCTCTCGGATCAAGAGTCCTGAGCCCAGATGAAATCAGAGATGAGACCGGAGCTGCTTCCAGAAGTCTGGGCGAAGAAGGCAAGAAGAAGGGGTTGACGACCACCCTTCCGCTTGCCTTGGGACGCCTTCAGGCTAGCGGTCAAATTAGGCGCATACCGATTGACGGTCGGCTTGACCAGCAACGCTACAAGTATGCCGTTTGGGAAACCAACCCTCGAAAAGGGATTGATCTCAGCCCGGATGAGATCTCCGTAGAACTGGCTAAGCGCTTCTTCAAGTGGATCGGACCGGCCACAGTGGGCGAATTCCAATGGTTTTCTGCACTCGGAGCGGTAGCCGCAAGAAATGCGATGGCGGCCATCGATCTTGAGGAAATCCCGGATCGGAGGTTTCTCCTTAAGGAACAAGTGGAGGAGTTCAACGACTTCACACCACCGGCAGACCGCCAATTCAGGTTTATCAGCAGCCTGGACGGCCTCAGCCTCCTTAGGCGAGACCTGAAGTCCATGATTGATGAAGCCGACCTTTCGAGATCCGTGTTCTATGAGAAGGACTTCACGAAACTGGATGGCCTTGCCGACCTGCCAAACCACGCAATTGTTGACCGTGGCCGCCTTGTAGGATTGTGGGAATACGATACGGCCACAGCATCGATCGTCTGGCTGTCGTTCGTAGATAAGTGCGCACCTCTCCTGCGGGCGGTGGAAGAAACAGAAAAATTTATCCGAGATGAGTTGGGAGACGCGCGCTCCTTTAGCTTAGACAGCCCAAAGAGTCGCGTCCCCGCAATTGATGCTCTCAGACGTGGATCACATTGACGCCGGCGTCTTTGATGATCGGTTTGCCGTTCAGCTCAACCAGCCAAGAATCGGAATGACTTGTAGGATTTCCGCCGGCCATCGGCTTCACTAAGGTTCGGCAGATAAGGTTCGTGGAAGGGTCGACGTAGTAGCTGCAGATGATTCGCTGTGTCGCCGCAGTTTCCTGAAGCACTGTCCATTTCTTGCCGTGCCAAATCGTGCCGACCTCCAGCTTGAACACGCTGTGCTCCATGTTCATCCCTTTTGCCGTGGAGAGTTGCCGCTTATAGTCCCAGAAGCAGAGCGACTCCAAATTGCCAACCAAATTTGAGTCAAAAAGGTCGGGAGAGAATTTTTCCTTGAGCTCTTTCGGCGCTGTGGGGGTCATGATACGAATCATCTGACCGTCCGTCGTGACGATGACTCCTGCCCCAAGCTTCTTGTCGGTGGGGCTGGTGATGGTGACCTTCACGTTTGCCGGGGAGGTGTACGTGTACTTTGAAATGAAAGTTTGGCCGCCCTGCAGGCATTCGGTGGTGTAATTTGCGCTCTTGATGGCGGAGTAGGCCGTGCGCATCCGAGCGAGTAGGTCTTCAACCTTCTTATCGCCCGTCCGGGCAGACGCAGGAAGCAGGAGACTGGCTAAGCCAACGCCTACCAAAACTCTAAGCATCTTGTACGAGAATGTCATACCTTCAGATATAGCACAGCTTGAGGCGCCAAGGTGAAGATATGGCTATGACGCAGACTGTGTTCTGCGTTCCTCAGGTTCTTCGGGACGGCGAACCTAGGTTCGCTTGAACATCCTAAACATCGAATCTTTGCCGAGAGTAATGGTGATCGGCCGACCGTGCGGGCAGAGGTACGGGTTCTCCGTGGTGGCGAGATCGACCAGGAGCTTTTCCATTTCAGCATGGCTCAGTGGATCACCCGCCTTCACCGCCATCTTGCACGAACTGGTAATCCAAATCTGTTCGCGGGTCGGCACCAATCTCCTTGTGACGGAGGCTTCCACGAGTTCATCCACCAGGTCCCTAAGGATCTTAAGAGCATCTTTGTTTTTGATTGCGGCGGGGACAGCGCGGACAACGTAGCTCTCCCCTCCGAACGGCTCAAGGTCGAAGCCGACGTCGATGACTTCCTGAAGACGGTCCTTCAGCAGAACGGCAGAGCGACGATCTAGGTGCAGTGTTTGCGGCACGAGAAGCACCTGCTTTTCAATGGCGGTCACGCCCTTCAACCCACACAGGTATTCGTAGAGAATTCTTTCATGAGCCACATGCTGGTCGACAATGACTAGGCCGTGGTGGGTTTCTGCGATGATAAACGTATTCATCGACTGACCGATGATCCGGAGTCCGTCGAGCAGAGATATGAACGGCAGCGCTGAATCCGCTGGCTGGAAGGCTGGAATTGGGACACTGACGGTTGGGGCTTGAAAGAGAACCGGCTCACCGGACTCTCCGGTGGGAGCTTGGATATTGAAGCTCCGGTAGTCGATCATCTCCGGTGCCTGAGCGGCCCGAATTGCCGCCAGCGCCTCGTTTGCGGCTGCAACACCGGCAGCGTTGGGCATCATGCCGTGATCCATCAGGGCGGACTTCAGGGCGATACGAATCGCATCGAACGCCTGCCCCTCCTGCTGAAATTTGACTTCACTCTTCGTGGGGGAGACATTGACATCGATCCGCGACGGGTCGATCTCGATCATCAGCACCAGAAGGGGGAACCGCTTCTCTGGCGTTAAGTCTCGGAATGCCTGGTCGATGGCAGCGGTCAGGGTCCGAGTTCGGACGGGGCGCCCGTTGACAAAAAGGTACTGATAAGCACGCGTGGGCTTCGTGACGTGGGGTGGGCTGACAAAGCCGCTAAGATGCATACCTGCCGCATCGAGGCGCACTTCGGCGAGGCTGCGGGCCATATCCCTTCCCCACACATCGGAGATAGCTTCCAGCATATCTCCGCTACCGGACGTCTTGAGCCCGATTTGGCCGTTGTGGGTGAGTTGAAACGCAACATTGGGATAGGCGATTGCATACCGCGAAACGTGCTCCATGCACTGGCCAAGCTCAGTGGTATCGCTCTTTAGAAACTTGAGACGGGCCGGTGTGTTATAGAAGAGATCCTCGACCACAATCTCTGTGCCCTTTGGGCCAGCAGCCCCAGCAGGTGGGCTGATGTGCGAATCCTCGACTCTAAGTTGGGTACGAAGTCCATCTTCTTGAGTCGTCGAAAGCGTCAGCCGTGAGACTGAGGCAATGCTGGGCAGCGCCTCTCCCCGGAACCCGAGGGTTCGTACCAGTTGAAGATCATCTACGGAAGCGATCTTTGACGTCGCATGCCGCTTGAGTGACTCCTGAGCGTTGTCGAGGTCCATTCCAACGCCGTTGTCACTGACTCTAATAAAGGTGCGCCCAGCATCTCTCAGGTCAATGTCGATCCTGGTCGCACCGGCATCCAGGGCGTTTTCAACCAACTCCTTGACTACAGAGGCAGGACGCTCGACAACTTCCCCGGCTGCGATCTGGTTGACGGTGTGAAGATCAAGCAGCCGAACCGATGACATTTGCGAAGTTTACAGCCTAGCTTGACCGCAACATCTTGAATAATCGCATTAACAAACCGCCTTGACCGGCGCAGTGAAACCAGATATCGTGAAAGCTCATGACGATTGACCTAAATCTCATCTCCAGCGCCATTCCGCAACAGGTTGCGGCGCTTAACGCTGAGGGCCAAATCGTATATGTGAACAGGGCATTTCTCACACGCTATCCATGCCCGGACGAGCCCATCGGCAAGACGCTTTTGGAGGTCGTGGATGAGGTGCTCGCCGACGAATTTCGACCCTACGTATTCGATGCCTTGGCGGGAAAGGCAGGAGAGATTGTCCGAAGTTTCCCACAGCCAGATGAAGGCCGCGCCTGGTCGACTTCATTCGTCCCACTTCCAGAGGGCGGGCTCCTGTTTGTAAGCGAATACCCCAGCTTCCCATACGTGCATCCGCCGAGGGTGAACTCCGTGGAGCAGCGACTTCAGGCGTTTCGTGACCACGCCCCAATCGGCATGATCTTTTCTCACCTGGATGGCAGAATTGTCGATGCCAACGACACCTTCCTCAACATGGTGGGATACAGCCGGGAGGAGTTGGCTCGTGGCGAAATCCGCTGGGACTCGATGACTCCGCCGGAGCACCTGCATCTGGATTTTGAGGCGATTGCAGAGGCCAAGAAATCCGGGCACAGCCAAACCTACGAAAAGGACTATCTCAAAAAATCTGGAGAGCGTGTCCACATCCTGATTGGCTTTATCCTCTTTGGGGAAGATCGGGAAGAGGGCGTTGCATTCGTTGCCGACTTAACCGCGCTTAAACGAGCTGAGGAGGAAGTACGCCGGCTCAACACCGAACTTGAAGAACGGGTGGCAACCCGCACGGCGGAACTAGAAATTGCCAACCGAGAACTTGAGGCTTTCTGTTACTCGGTGTCTCACGATCTCCGGGCGCCATTGAGAAGCATCGATGGATTCGCCTATGCGCTCGACCAGGATTTCGGATCGCAGCTTGATGCCGAAGCCTCGGATTTCATCATTCGCATTCGCAACTCGGTGAAGCGAATGGACGAGTTGATCTCCGCCCTGCTAGGTTTGTCCAGACTTACCCGAGTCGAGATGGACATCCAGGAAGTCGACCTCTCCGCATTGGCAGAGGCCACCGCATTGCGACTTCAGGAGGCTCAACCCGCCCGCAAGATCGACTTTGAGATCCAGCCCAACCTCAAAGTGAAGGGCGACAAACGACTGCTGAGCGTCGCGTTGGACAATCTTCTTGGAAACGCGGCTAAGTTCACAGGCAGACAAGCTTCCGCCCAGATTCGGTTCGGACGTGAAGAGACTTCAGGCGCATTCTACGTTCAAGACAATGGCGTAGGATTTGACGCTGCGGACACCACCAAGCTCTTTCAACCCTTTGAGCGGCTTCATAGCCCACGTGAATTCACTGGCTCTGGAATAGGACTCGCAACAGTTCAACGAATTGTCCGTCGACACTCGGGAAAGATTTGGGCGATTGGTGAAGTTGGGCACGGCGCAACCTTCTTCTTCACCCTAGAGGTTTAGGAGTACCGCCTGCCACGGTGTACACTTCAGGCATGGATCGGCACAACTCTGAGGGGATTCAGCGCCATCGCTTGATAGTTGCCCTCAGGGACCGACGTCAGGTTCACGAAGCAAGGCGCGTTGACACCTGCATGTTATGCAGACGAAGTCGTGTCAACGAATGCGGACTCTGCGACGTCTGCTACTCCAGCCTGGACGGAGAAGAGTTTCGACTTGCTGCCAGGTGGATCTCAGGGGTCGGTCCTTGACTGCTTTGTTCCTCTTACTCGGATTCATTGCCGGGCTTGCGGTCGCCTACACAGTACTCAGCCACCGCCACAAGTCGAAATACCTCGCGTTTGCCGAATATTGGGTCTACCTTCCGGGCACAGAGCTGCCTGCCCAAACCGAAGTAATGACGCGAATGATTCAACAGAATCCTTATTCGCGGCGAGGATTGTCTCCCATCGGCCCGTCAGAAGGACTCGTATTCTCGGATGTTCGCCTCCACACCGCCCTGGTGCTTCGAACGAAGAACACCCACATCTTTCGTCCCGACCTCTTCGAGGATCATCTCAATCCCAGCCCGGACGTTTTAGAGGCACTAAACTCCGCCCAATCCCTTGTGAAGCTTCGATTTACAAGCGACATTCCTCTGAAAGACAAGAAGCACCTTCAGTTTCTGATTCATGCAGCCGACGCTGTTGCAGCCATCGGCGATGGAAAGGCAATTTTCGATGTGAAGGGAGAGCGATTGTTCTCAAGAGCGGACCTGCAGGCAGAGCTGTCGCAGAACTTCGACGCGACCGTCAGCAGCATTCACGCAAACGTCTTCTGGAAGCCGTCGGTCCGAGGCGGAATTGCGGAAACCAAGGGGCTTTGCAAAATTGGCATCTCAGATCTGCGCACCGATATGCTGGAGATAGATCAGCAGGTGATTGCGACAACGGTGCTTTCAGAGGCCGTCAAACGGATCTGGGAGCTCGGAAGTCTTCCCCCTTCAGTGGATGTCACCACTTTTGACGACACTTTCAAGGTACAAGTTGACCGAGTGAAAGACGAGACCGCTAGTGTTCGAATTCTCCGGGTGCAGGCCATTTGACTTCCATTAGGCTTATCCCCTGCCTGGACATCAAGTCTGGCCGCGTCGTAAAGGGCATTAATTTTGTGGGCCTGCGCGATGCCGGCGACCCAGTCGAGCTTGGCCGGTTCTATGACTCTGAAGGCGCAGACGAGCTTGTTTTCCTAGATATCACCGCTTCTCATGAGGATCGCGCCCCTGTCATAAAACTGGCAGAACGGGTCGCCGAGCAGGTGTTTATTCCATTCACCGTGGGAGGAGGCCTCCGGAAAGTTGAGGACGTGCGAGATTGCCTGCTCGCCGGAGCAGACAAGGTCAGCCTGAATACATCAGCCATCCAAAGACCCGAGCTCATCACAGAGTGCGCTATGAAGTTCGGATCGCAGTGCGTCGTCGTCGCGATTGACGCCAAAAGGGTTGTGGAAAGCCAATCACCCAAATGGGAGGTATTCACCCATGGAGGTCGAAATACCACCGGCCTTGACGCCGTAGAGTGGGCAAAAACTGTTGTCCATCACGGGGCTGGGGAGATTCTCCTCACCAGCATGGATGGAGATGGAACCCAGGCGGGTTACGATTTGGAGCTTACGCGGGCGATCAGCGAGGCGGTTGGCGTCCCTGTAATCGCCAGTGGTGGAGCGGGCAACGCCCAGCACATGATTGATGCCGTCCAATTGGGCAAAGCAGACGCTGTGCTCCTTGCCAGCATCGTACACGATGGCATCTACACCATTTCTCAATTGAAAGCCGAAATGGCGGAAGCCGGACTTCCGATGCGGATTTAGCCGGGGCGCACTCAGAATTGCCTCAGCTGGCACACTCATATAAGAACTGGCCAGTGCGATGATTTCGCCCTGGCCACTTGATTTGACGCGAGTTCCACAGCTGGACTATAGAGAGCCGATCGTGACGAACCGAATCTGCTCCACCTTTTTGCCATTGACGAGCACAGTGAACTTCACGGGGTAAGTCCCGGCCGCGTTGGCGGGAAGGAACAGTTCGAAACCATCGCGATCATTGCCTCGATTGGTATAGATTCCAAACTTGCGCTCGCCTCCGTTTAACACTCGAAGCGGATCCGGCACCGAGATCGAAACTGTGCCGGTCACCTTTCTCTCGGAATTTGATCGCACGTAGAAGTTGAGCTTTACAGACCGATCAGTCTTCGATGACGGAATACTCTGCTTGGGGACATCGATGTCGATGACCGGCCCCACCCTGTAAGAACACTCCAGTACCCCACTGATCCCGTCCGTGGTCGTCAGAGTTCCCTTTAGAACTCGGTAACCCTCTGGGCTCCCTTCAGCAATTCCGCTGTTGTAGTCGGTGTACGAGCGGCCGCGGTCATCGAATTTCGGGAACGGCACCGCGATCTGGTTTGTGTCGTTCTTGGCAAAGCCTTCCGTGTGAACTTCCAGCCGCTGGAGCTTCATGGCATTGGAACCATTGAATCCGAGCCGAATGTGAACACTCTCTCCAGGGACGCTCGATCGGTTGTTCCCTTCTGGATTGAACTTCAGCTTATCTGGCAGGGCCGCAGAGCGCTCATAGACGAGGGTTACGGGAGACAGGGAACGCGGCAGGTAGGCGACTGGCGGGAATTCATTAGATGGGGGATCATCAACTCGAATCATGAGCTTGGTGCCCCTTTCCGTTGCAATTAGCCCGAGCCCACTATCTACGACTGCGGCCTCATAAGTTGTGTTCGTGCCATCGGTAGAAGACGCAACAACCGAAGAGAGACTAAAGCCGGGTAGGTCAATCCACTGAGGTCCATTAATTCCGGTTGCATCCAGAAGTCTTGCGCTCAGCGTCGGAGTCGCTCCAGAGGCGCTCAGTCTAATCTCAAGATTATCTTTGCCAATAAGCCAGCCGTTCGACTTCATGTCGATGCTGGCAACAAGGTCATGGCCGTTTGGAACGATGCCCGCGATGAAGATCTTCCCGGGTTCCCACTGGAAGTAGCTCTTCATATCGGCCGAGGCGGACAGAGGGTCCCACTCTTCATCATCGATCTTGCCATCAATCTTTGGAGTGAGGGCAATGCGGTTTGGCTCGGCGATGCTGAAAGGGGTCGAAAATGGCTGAACTGGCGGTGCGCCCTGAGCAGGAGTTTGGGCCTGGGCAGGAGGCTGGACCGCGACGGCTCCCTGCGAAGAGGTCGCTGAGCCCTGAGCGACGACAAATGCGATAAGAAGCGGTAGGGACATGCTTACGTAAGGACGCTTGACGGTCGCCGCGCGGTGCATCGATTTGCCAAGTTGGACCCTGACAAACGACAATCGGGGCCGATCTTGAGAATCGGCCCCGATTTGGAGGGGGTTCAGAACGAGATCAGCTCTTTCTGTGCTCTCGAATGAAAGCTGGAATGTCCAAGTCGGATTCATCGAACACGGCGGAAGTATCTGCCTGTGCGGCTCGATTGGCCAAATTGAGTCTCTCTCTGGCCTGAGCGATGATTTCTGCACTCGTCGCAGCCGCTGAAGGTGCCACGGGGGCAACCGGAGCTGGAATCACTGGAGCAGCCGGGGCGGTGGCTGTCACTGTTGCCTCAGCGGCTTTCTTTCCCTCTTTCGAGAATGGGTTGAATCCTGTTGCAAGGACTGTCACGCGAACGGTGCCGTCCATTTCAGGATCAACGACGGTTCCGAAGAAGATGTTTGCTTCTTCCGAGTCGCAAAGTGCCTGGATGTACTGCATCGCTTCGTTGGCTTCTGCAAGTGTCAGGTCCTCGGAACTGGTCAGGTTGACAAGCAGTCCCTTGGCTCCGTGAATCGTCTGCTCGAGAAGCGGGGAGTTTGTCGCCGACTTCGCGGCCTGAATGGCTCTCTGCTCACCGACACCGTAGCCAATTCCCATTAGAGCAGGACCAGCGTTCGCCATGACTGCGCGTACGTCGGCGAAGTCTACGTTGATCTGTCCAGGGATCGTGATGATATCGGAGATTCCCTGCACGCCCTGTCGAAGAACATCATCAGCAACTCGGAAGGCATCCACCAGGGTTGTCTTTCGCTCAACGACGCTGAGAAGCTTGTCATTGGGAATGGTGATGATCGTATCGACTCTGCCCATGAGTGAGGTCACACCCTGCTCAGCGAGTCGAGACCGACGTGGCCCCTCAAACATAAATGGTCGTGTTACAACTGCGACAGTGAGCGCGCCGAGTTCGCGTGCGAGGTCAGCGATGACAGGTGCCGCGCCCGTACCGGTGCCGCCACCCATACCTGCGGTGATGAACACCATGTCGGCGCCCTCAAGCACTTTTCGAATCTCGTTCTTGGATTCTTCTGCAGCGCTTTTGCCAACTTCCGGGTTTCCGCCTGCCCCCAATCCTCGAGTGAGATTGGCGCCAAGCTGGACCTTCTTCGTGGCTGGGCTCAGGTCAAGAACCTGAACATCGGTATTCATCGCAATGAATTCGACGCCCTTAATGCCGCTCTGAATCATGCGATGTACGGCATTGGATCCGCCTCCGCCTACGCCGATGACTTTGATGACTGCGCTTTGTCCGTTCACTTTTAGATTCTCCGCCTTTATTCCCACTGCGATGAACTCCTATTTTAAATGTCTGACCCCGCAAATCTGTGTGAATAACGTGGGGAGAAGCTGATTATGCAGCATTTTACGGAATCAATTAGCACATCTGGATCGTCTACTTTGACCTTCGCGACTTTGTGAGCGGACGAGCACACCGCTGTTATGATCTGGGCGCACTCCGGCGATGCATACTGAAGCATTGGAAAAGTTCATCAAAGTTGGCCAAATAGTCGGCTCGTTCGGCCTTAGGGGCCAAGTGAAGGTCATGCCTCTCACCGATTTCTGGGGAAGGTTTGAAAAGGGCAACCGCCTGCGCCTCAAAGGAGAGTGGGTCGAGATTGAGGAGTTCACCGTCCACAAAAAGCGCCCACTTCTCCGCCTAAGCGGCGTGAAGTCCGCAACTGTATCCGATGCCCTGCAGTGGGAATATTTAGAAGCGCTTGACGAAGGAAAGCCTGAGTTGGAGGAAGATGAGTTCCTAACCGACGATCTCATTGGCCTCAAGGTCGTCACCACGGAGGGCCAAGAATTAGGCGTCATTGATGAAGTCGTGACGATGCCAGCTCATGACGTGATCAGAATTGGCGAACTGCTGATCCCCGCCGTTAAAGAATTCGTGAAGGACATCGATTTCGATACAGAGACGATGACGGTTCAGCTGATTCCCGGCATGTTGGAGTAAGTGGATTCTCTCGGTATAGAATGGGGACAACAATGATGTTTTTCCTCCCTCTCCTTGCGATTGGCGCCGAGGTGTCTGCAAATCAGACTCTGCCCCTCCGAGACGCCGCAGATCATCGAAAAATCCTGTTAGGAACGGCGGTCTCCGCTTGGTGTTTGAAGGAAGCGGATTACTCTAAAGCACTCGGACGAGAGTTCAACCAGGTTGAATGCGAAAACGAAATGAAATTCGCCAGCTTGCACCCCCGTGCCGGCAATGATTCCACAGCCTACGACTTTACGGCGGCGGACGCAATTGTCGACTTTGCGCACGCGCACAAAATGAAGGTCCGTGGGCACTGCCTGGTCTGGCATAGCCAAGTCTCTCCTTGGGTTACCCAAACCAAGTTGACTCCAGATCAGCTCCACAGCGCTCTTGAGAGCCATGTCCTTACAGTTGGAAAGCGATATGCAGGCAAAGTTTATGCTTGGGACGTCGTTAATGAGGCCTTTGAGTGGAACGGCAAGCTACGCAAGAGCGTGTGGTACGACGCCCCCGGCATCGGCTTAAAAGATCAAGGGACCGCATATATCGAACAATCTTTTCGATGGGCGAGGCAGGCAGATCGCCACGCAAAGCTGTATTACAACGACTACAGCTCGGAGGCTATCAATGCCAAATCTGATGCAATCTATGCCATGGCGAAGGACTTTAAGGCTCGTCATGTTCCGTTAGACGGAATCGGATTTCAGATGCATCTCCAGCTAGGGAGCGACACGCCGGAGAATTTGGCCTCCATTAAGCAAAACTTTGATCGGTTTGCCGCACTTGGTGTCGACCTGCAGGTGACAGAGCTTGATGTCGCTTTGCCTGACAACAAGCCGGAAACGCTGGAGCGACAGGCCAAGGTGTATCGAGACGTTGTTGACCTTTGCCTCTCCGAAAAGCGGTGTACTGGAATTCAGATTTGGGGCTTCACAGACAAGCACTCCTGGATCTCCGGGTTTAGCCGAGGAAAAATGGGATGGGCTCTTATCCTTGACGAGAATTACGCACCGAAGCCTGCTTATTCTCAAATTCTAGAGTCTCTAATGCAAAAGCGATAAGGTTCGCTCGGTATTTGACACCGAATGCAACCAGCCAGCGTCTTAATAGCATGGTCGTGTTTTTGGTTCTCATCCTCATCTTTATGGTGCTGGTCGCTATAATCGTGGCCGCAGCCACGGCCAATCGGCAGGGCAACGCCCAGATGGGCCCCATGTACGTGGAGCAGCCACCAGTCATCATCGATGATTCACCCTTCATTGCCGGAATGATCGCAGCAGATATTGCAACTGACATTGCAATGAGCGAATCCATGCACGGCGGCATGATGAATCAGGGTGGATTTTATGATCAGGGAGGCGGCGGGTTCGATAACGGTGGCGGGTTTGACAATGGCGGCGGAGACTTCATGGGTGGCGGCGATGCGTTTGACAGCGGCTCCTCAGGCTTCGACATCGGCGGCGGAGATTTTTAGCCTCTGATACCTGTAAGCCACACCTGAACATGACGTCTGAGGGCCCGGATGGGCGCCTCAGGCGGTATCATGCCCAAGTTATGGCCGAACTGCTTGCCCTCTCCCTGATTCGAGACGTCCCCGATTTCCCGTTGCCCGGGATCATGTTTAAGGACGTCACCCCAGTCCTGGGAAGCCCTGAGGCATTCGCCGAGGTCTGCCATCTACTTGCCGCCGATGCCAAGGCAAAAGGCGCTGAGGCTATCGTCGGGATTGAAAGCCGTGGCTTCATCTTCGGCGTTCCAGTCGCGCTCGAACTTGGAATCCCATTTGTGATGGCCCGAAAGCTCGGCAAGCTCCCTTACGACAAGATTTCCGAAGAGTATGCGCTTGAGTACGGCACCAACACGGTTGAGATGCACGTTGACGCGCTTCACGATGGCCAGAAGGCGTACATCGTGGACGATCTCCTTGCTACGGGAGGCACGGCAGCGGCTGCCGTTCGGCTTATTGAGCGCCTGAAAGGTGAAGTTTGCGGGTTCGGCTGCCTCATCGAACTCTCCTTCCTTCAAGGAAGAGAAAATCTCCTTGGCTATCCCATCACCGCGCTTATTGAAATCTGAGATCACTACCAGGACTTGGGGGAATCTTCAAATCCCAACGCATTCCCCTAAGTTCGGGCCTATAAAGATGCCCCGACAGGTGATACAGTCGTGACGCCTCAATTAATAGGCGTAATGGGGCCAACCGCCTCTGGTAAGACAAACCTTGCCGAACAAATCGCTGAGCATCTCGATGCACAGCTGGTCAATGCCGATGCGTTTCAAATCTACTGCGGGATGGACATCGGCACTGCAAAGCCGAATCGTCCCGAAAACTACGAACTTATCGACATCCGAAACCCGGACGAGAGCTTTGGAGTAGGTGAATACGTTGTTGTTGCCCAATCAGTACTTCGAAGGTGCTGGGAAAGGCGGCAAAGCGTTGTGGTCGTTGGGGGGTCAGGTCTCTATGTGAGGGCCCTATTCGAGGAATACTCGGAAATGGGTCAAGCTCCACCTCCTGAGGTCCGCGAAGCACTCAACGCTCGTCCTCTAGAGGAACTTGCTGAAGAACTGAGGAAACTGGCACCGGAAACGGCAAACGTAGTTGATTTGCGGAATCGAGTCCGAGTTCAGCGAGCCCTCGAACGGATTTACAGTCCAAAACCGTCCGTTTCGGTGCATCTTCCTCCGTTTGATAAGAAGAAACTTGCCATCGTTCGGAATTCCGACGAGACAAATGATCGTATCCAGCGACGGACGAAGCAAATGTTCGAATCCGGGTGGATCGAGGAAGTTAGAAAACTCTTTTCTGATGGTTATGCGATAACTAACCCAGGATTTCGAGCGTTAGGATATGAGGCCATCGGGCGTGCCATCAATGGCGAGGCAACGTTTGAAGAGGCTTTGGCGACAACGATCGCTGACACAAAGCGGTATGCGAAGAGGCAGCGGACTTGGCTGCGCTCAGAACCAAATTTAGTCATTTTAGATTCGGAGGATGCGCTCAGGCATGCAGCGCAGGAACTGAATCTTATTTTTTAATGGGAGAATTTTTTTAGCATGGCTAAGGCTATCAACCTGCAGGACATGTTCCTCAACCAGGTTCGCAAGGAGGGCATTGGGGTCACGATCTACCTGACGAACAGCGTTCAGCTCAGAGGGCAAGTTCGAGGCTTTGATGCATTTACCGTACTCCTGGACGCTCCAGGAAAACCGACTCAGCTTGTTTACAAGCACGCGGTCGCCAGCATTGTTCCCAACAAACCTATCAGCTCCTATCGGGCTCCGGGCGAAGGCGAAGAACACTAGAAACGATGGCAGGACTCTGCCAGTAGATCAAGTACTCCGTGGAGATCCTCAACTTCGTAAAGATGCAGGGCATTGGCAATGACTTCGTCATGGTGGATGCCCTTGCAGAACCCACCAACTTCGCTGATCTAGGCGAATTGGCATCCTTCGTCTGTGATCGGCGCAGAGGCGCCGGTGGAGATGGGCTCATCCTTATCGAGCGGGGCGACGTTGCGCCCTTCCGAATGCGGATGTTCAACCCAGATGGCTCCGAAAGCGAAATGTGTGGGAATGGGCTTCGATGCTTCGGACGACTGATTAAAGACCGAGGATATGTTCAGGCAGAACAGACAACCGTCGAAACCGGAGCCGGAGTGCTCGAGCTTCAGTTCTTATCAGACGGCCTGATTCGCATCAACATGGGCAAAGCCCGGCTGACGCGGGGGGAGATCGGAATCCTAGGAGAACCGTCCTCCACTTTCCAAGAATCCAAGATCCCAGAAGGCTATCTAGGCACCGCTGTATCGATGGGGAATCCGCACGTCGTCATTTTTGTGGATGACGTTAGCAAGGTAGATCTGAGCGCAATTGGTCCTACCTTGGAAATCGATCCTCAGTTTATCAACCGAACGAACGTCCATTTCGTGCAGATCGTAGACCGCACTCACCTGATTCAGCGCACATGGGAGCGAGGCGCGGGCATCACGCTCGCCTGCGGTACCGGAGCCTGTGCATGCGGTGTCGCAGCCTTTATCACGGGTCGTGCAGACAGGACAGTTGACATCAAGCTGCCTGGTGGTCCGCTGCGCATCGAATACCTAGAGGATGGCTCGGTCTTTATGACCGGACCTGCGACGGTTGTCTTTGAGGGCACCTTCGATAACCTGCGGCGACGGTCGACGCTCAATTAGTCGAATTTATTTGACCGAGCTCGCTCTACCTCGCGCCGGGTATCACCCTCTGCGATCTTGTCTCGCTTGTCGTACAGGGCCTTACCTTTCCCCAGCCCCACGTCAACCTTCACTTTGCCATTTTTGAAGTAAAGGGCCAGCGGAATCAGGGAAAGCCCCTTCTCCATCGACTTTCGATCGAGAGTATTGATTTCCTTTCGGTGCATCAGCAACTTACGATCTCGTCTTCGGTCGTGCTGAAACACGCTCGCCTTCTCGTAGGGCTCAATGTCCGAGTTGATCAGCCACATCTCGCCATTCAGAACGCGACAGAACGAGTCATTCAGGTGTGCCTTCCCGAGGTACAGGCTCTTCACCTCGGATCCTAACAGCACGATTCCCGCCTCGTGTGACTCCGTGATAGCGTAGTCGAACCGTGCCCGTCGATTTTGGATCGACCGCGGGGCGGCATTTTCTTTTTTGTCCGACTTTTTGGCCATAACCCCCTGAGTTTACCGGGAGGAACTCGAAACGGCGATTCTACGTTGAACTCGCTCAGTCGGCTAACGAGCCGACACAACGTTGGCGAGGTATTTTGTAGGTATGCGAAATTATTCAGCCCTAGTGGGGGCGATGCTGATTTTAGTCGCCGCAGGCTGTAAATCTGGAAACACCGAGGCCGCAGGCACTCAAGCCGGCGCCTCGAAGGACGTTAAAAAGCTGACAAAGCTGGGAACCGACGATACGGTCGTTGGCAAAGGTCAAACCGTTGCCGACGGTGACGAAGTATGGGTGCTCTACACAGGCAAACTGGCTAACGGACACATCTTCGACAGCAATGACAAGGAAGGCGGCTCGCCGTTCCACGTCACCGTCGGACATGGTGAGGTTATCAAAGGCTGGGACAAGGGGCTCGTTGGCATGAAAGAAGGCGGCAAGCGAAAGCTGTCCATTCCCTCTGAACTTGCCTACGGAAGCAAGAGTCAGAACGGTATTCCACCCGACAGCGACTTGTACTTCGATGTGGAGCTCAAGCAGGTTCTTAAGCCAAACAACTCCGACGTGATTACGGCGAATGATGTCAAAAACGGCAAGGGTGCGGAAGCCAAAGATGGAAGCGTCGTGACTGTCTCTTACACCGTCACAGTAAATGGCGATGAGATTGAGACCCAAAAGGGAATTCGATTCAAAATCGGATCAGACCAAGTCGCGATCCCCGGCTTCGATCAGGCAGTGATTGGTATGAAGGTTGGTGGCGAACGAACCGTCTCCATTCCGCCAAGGATGACCCGCTTGGTTCACAACGAGAAGCTTGGAATGAATGTCGGTGTCTGGCACGTTAAGCTGGACAGCGTGGACTAGGAGACAATCGGTGAATATCTTTCGCATAGGGATTTTGCTGCTCGCAGGCGCACTCGCAGCGAGCAGCTTCGGACAAATTGCCAAGAAGGGCAACGCCTACACCTTCCGGGTGAAATACACGCCTGGCCAGGTGATTAAGCTGGTAAGTGAAACCGGCGTTGAAAATCAGGGGAGCAGTGCCGCTGGCGCAAAGCTCAAGGCGCCAATGTCCCTTAAGGTCCTCAATGTAACGAAAGGTATTGCCACGGTTGTGATAGAAATTGGCGCTGGAATGCAGGGTAAGACGCCTGTGACATCGCCCTCAACGCTCACAGTAAAGCTGGACTCGCTGAACCGGCCGACGGACAAAACGGGAATTCCTGGAGTCTCGATGACCATGCCAGAGAAACCGATTAAACCAGGTGCCGCTTGGACGTCTATCTTGCCGGTGAACATCGGAGGCATGGTTCAGCGAATGGAAGGTCGGTACGTTTTTGCCGGGATTAAGAAGGTTGATGGTCACGACGTCGCCGTTGTTACCTACGCCCTTTCTGGATTCGCTAACGGAACTGGACGACTCATGCTTTTGGCAACAGACGGATCTATGTATGGAAACGAGACCCACCTCAGCCTAAGTGCGGCGGGATCCATCGAGAAGATCCACACGGTCGTTACCAGATCAAAGTGAGCCAACTTTCCACTGTCACCCTCGCAACGGCGTCAGAACCAGCTCTGCTTGGGCTTCTGAAGCGTCATCCGAGGGTTCAGAAAACTGAACTTTCCGATTCGAATGAATTGGAGTTTGAAGTTGGTGACTGGCCCAGATCCATTGCCGTGGGTGATACCACAGCACCACTATTTGGTCTTGTCGAGACGATCGACAACAACCCGCTGGTTTGCGCCGACCGAATGTCCGTGCCAGACGCAGCCTCCACGCTGGTCCTCATCGCTATCCTTCCGTTGATTCAAGCTGGATTGCTGCTCGAAGCTCCGGCGGTGATGCTGAGCTTTGACGTCGATCAGGACTTGATCCAGCGAAGTTTGGACCGGTTTAAAGTCGAGGGCGATGTTGCTGTCCATGCTGAGGCTACCGATCTAGACGGTGCGTTAGCCGCAACTGTCATGGCCGCAATTCGAACGCCCGATGACCTGGACGAAATCGACCTGCTATACGAAGAGCAATACGGCCGATCGTTTTATATTCGTCGAGACGAAGATTCTGAATGGCATCCCGATCTCGTCATCGGAAAGCCGTTCGCTCTGTACAGGCTCCGAATCTCCACTGAAGAGGCCATGTCAATCCTCACGATCAGCGTGCTTGCGGATCGAGAGGGAAAGTGTGGTGCGGCGCAGCAGATTCACGCGATGAACGTGATGTGTGGCTTCGAAGAATCCCTCGGAATTAACTAGGATCTTTATCGAAGTCAAGCACGTGCCGTTGAGGCGCTTTCTCTGCTTCCACTGCGGCGATGTCTTCCTTGGTTCCGGCAAGAATATCGGGGCCTTCTCCGCCCACTTTTTCCCAAACTCCCTTTTCTGCTTTACGAAAAGTCGTAAAGCCTTTTCGAGCAGCCTTGTCATCCGGAGCAGTTCCTGCCACTTTGAAGGTCGCTCGGCTGATCACCCGCTTCACCTCAAGTCCGCATGTAGGACAGTATTTAAGAGGTTCCTCGTGGATACCTTGAATGGCAGACACACGCCCATCGCACATGAGGCAGTCCCGGTCATCAGGTTCGTATTCGTATACCGGCACATCCCTATTCTATGCCACCGAGCCATGTAGATGCAGCGCGTGCCAGACTCGATTAGTGGATTCTATTTCCGGGCTCAACTCTGAAATCATTGCCTGTCGGGCCTGTCCCCGCCTCGTCGAGTGGCGGGAACTCGTCGCAAGAGAAAAGCGGCGCAGCTTTGCGGACGAAGAGTACTGGGGCAAAGCGGTTCCCTACTTTGGGGACTTCGAGGCGAGCCGGCTCATCGTCGGTCTTGCTCCTGCCGCTCACGGAGCCAACCGCACCGGTCGGATGTTCACCGGAGACCGAAGCGGCGATTGGCTATTCGCCGCGCTCCATCGTGCCGGGGTTGCGAACCAGCCGACCAGCGTCCACGCCGCCGATGGATTGGCATTAAAGGGTGCTCTGATGGCAGCGACATGCCATTGCGCTCCCCCAGACAACAAACCGTTGCCCGAAGAGATCGCCGCATGCAACGATTATCTGACACGCCTGATCCACTTACGGAGATGGAGCTCCATCCTTTGTCTTGGCGGCATTGCTTGGCTAAATGTGCACAAAACCTGCAGAGTGAAGCCGCCCAAATTTTCTCACGGAGCCGTTCATTTACTGGAGTCAGGAACAGCAATCGTCGGCTCCTACCATCCCAGCCAACAGAACACCTTTACGGGCCGTCTCACGGAACCCATGCTGGATGCAGCAATCTTGCTTTGGCTGGGTGATGGAAAGCCGGATTAGTCGTTGACCAATGGCTTTCGCTCAAGTTCAAACCGTTTGAGGGTGCCGTCTCGGGATACGGCGATTTTCACTTTTGTGCCCACTGGCCCTGCCAACATTTTGCGAAGTTTCTTCAGAGAAATGACGCCGCTCAGATCCAAAGAATCAATCGACAACAGCTCGTCGCCTTTTTTGACTCCCGCCTCATCTCCCGGACTCCCTGGTGCGACCGCGTAAATGCGAACCTTTCGGTTTCGGTTGTCATAGACTGCAGAAACCCCAAGCTGTCCTGGCGGCTCGTTTTGGACCTTGCCGCTCCAGTTTTCCAGCCAAACTCGCCGGCGGCTGTAGTCAATGATGATGTTGAAGTTCTTTAGGAACTGGTATCCCACGGTGCCGTCAAAATCGGCGGTGCTGGACGGCAGATCGATAATGTCCCACGTGCTTTCTGAGACGGGAACACCGAAGATCGTCATGTCTTTCATCTTCTTGTCCCAACTCACGACAGGACCAGACGCCACGCCCGCCATCGTCGTATATTTGGGTTCCTTACCAGACTCCCAAAGGCCTACCTTCTCCAAGGAATCCCGGTGGCTTGTGGCATAAAAGGCGTTGCCGGTATCAAGCGCCATGTGGAGGTTCTTACCCTCCGGTGTCCGAACGGACATCTCAACCGAGTTGGCTCCTACCGGAAGCATTTTGGTTAGGAACGTCTTTTTGTTGTCTGGAACACGAGTGGTGATATCAAACGTGCTCGGATAGAAGATGAACTTCTGGTGCTCAAAGTTGATCTCCGTGATGTTGTTTTTAATGACCTCCAAACCCATGATTCCGTCGCAGTGGGTGCCATAGACAAAGGAGTAATCCTCGGGTGGAGCGAGGACGGCTTCCATTCCTGCGGGATCAATCGACTTCGTGCCCAGCTTTAGGGTCTTGATCTTGACGGTGTTGACTTCCATCTGGCCGACAAAGTCACGAAGCGTCATTTTGCCGGTGGGTTCGCCAACGTCAATTGTGTTGGAGACGTCTACAGCTCCGCCAAACCCGGTGTCGAACATTAGCGAGACAGGTTTTCCGTTTACGGTGGCATCGACGATTAGCGCGTCTTCCCCCATTTTAAAGGGGACCTCGACAGGTGACTGAGACAGGTGAAGGAGCGCGAGAGCAAAGAATATCGACATTAGGATTGATCAGCGGATTGGTTCGTAATACGGCGGTAGACCAGTGGATGTTCAAATAAGCACCCACTCGGGTGCTGAAATTGGAGATCTGCGAAGATTTCCGCGAGTTCCTCGCGTTTCATCCCTGTCGTGGACAGACTTGCAATCCGTATTTGACCGTAATAATACAGTCAAAGGTTCTCACTCAGCCAAATCTCACATTCAAAAGCGTGCAATTGAAATCATGAGCTGAACCAAGCTAACTTTGGGTGCAGCATTTGGGCTCGGACGTTTTTGACCTGAGCGACGGGTTTCAGCTACTCTGAACTATCGCGCCGGCCAATTGCCATGTAGAGGCTTTGGGGCAAAAACGGGAGGAAAAGGAAGCACCCCAGCATCATTGGAATCATCCAAAGTGCCCTTCCCCGCCGATCAATCAGGTCCAGAGAAGTCCAGATCATGCTCGCGAGTATCGTGCCAAGGAAGAAGGCAATCTCCAGGAAGGCTCCCATAGAATTCTGGGGCTTGTATCCTAAGAATGGGGCATTTAGGTCGCTCCTCGAGGCTCCCCCGTGGGCGGGTGCTACCAGGGGGAAGTTCACCTTCACGATGATCGCAGCAACGATCGCGAGCCCCACCACCGTCCAGCCAAGCGCAACCCAGGAATCCTGATTCTCAGCAAGCAGACGAAACAGATGCTTTCGACCGAACCCATATCTGCGCTTGCGCGACAGTTGCGTGGGGACGATTGCAGTTCCGCCAGTTGAAAAGGCGACGTGGTCACTGGACGACTCGATCGCCGCAACCAGGGACTTCACGCCTGTGCTCTCCGGAGCCAACTTCTGGCACTTTTGCGCCACGGCGAGAGCGTCCGCACTCTCTCCAATGTTTGAAAGGTGAACCGCAAGGTTGTAGAAGGTGACGACAGATGGATTAGCTTTCGCCGCCTTCTTCAGCGATTCGGTTGCTGCTTCTGCCTTGCCGACCTGCGCGAAGGATATTCCTCGCAGAAGGTACAGCTCTGCATCGACAAACCCGGAGTCTTCAAGTTCGTCCAGGAGGTTGAGTGCCTCCGTGTATTTGCTGGAAGAAACGGCTTCTCGGGCAGATTCGATAGTGTTAAGGGAAGGTTGGCCCGACATATCCTCAGATTCGGGCAGTGTACCGCGCAACAACCACCCTTCCCCCGCCCTGAACCGTGGCGAACCCCCTGCCTATTCTGTATACTACGTCCACCGCGGACCTTGTTCTCGGGCAATTATTTTCTGGATGGTGTGGAACCCAATGATGATTAGAAGAACTAGGTTCACCTTTAGGCTCGGATTAGCGGCCTTGGTTGTTGGCGTACTGGCCGGAGCAGGATGCAACGGCGGCGACTCGAAGACCGCAACCAACAGCTCTGGCGGCGGAACATCCGAAGCAGCTTCAGGCGAAGGCATTCCTATCGGCCTCGTCGCAAGCCAAAACGGTGACCTTAAGCCCTGGGGCGAGGACAGCGCGAAAGGCGCTCAGCTCGCCGTTGAGGAATTCAACAACGCAGGCGGCGTCGATGGCAAGAAGGTCAAGCTAGTCATCGCAGACAGCGGCTCTAAGCCCGAGATTGGAAAGAGCGCAGCTGAGAAGCTCATCTCAACCGACAAGATTATCGGCATCCTCGGCGAGGTCGCTTCGGGCATTACCGCTCAGATGGGCCAGGTCGCTACCGAGAAGGGAATTCCTCTCGTGGCCATCGGGGCTACCAAGACCACGCTGACGGAAGGCAAGCCGAACATGTTCCGCGTCTGCTACACCGACGCCTTCCAAGGTCCGGTCATGGCGAAGTTTGCGTTCGAGCAGCTTAAGCTTCGAAACGTCGCCCTCGTGACGGATAAGAAGCAGCCGTACTCAACCGGTCTCAGCGACAGCTTCCGCGCCTTCTTTACCAAGCTTGGCGGCAAGATTGTTGACGAGCAGTTCTATGAGGGCGGACAGACGCAGTTCCAGGGACAGCTGACCAACCTGAAGGCAAAGAATCCAGACGGACTCTTTATGAGCGGCTACTTCACAGAAACAGGTCCTCTTGCCCGACAGGCAAAGGAAGCTGGCCTCAACGTAAAGATGATGGGCGGCGACGGATGGGACAGCAGTGAAATCCTGACGACGGGCGGCGATGCCATCCTCGGCAGCTTCTTCTGCAACCACTACAACAACAAGGAAGATCGACCAGAAGTCAAAGACTTTCTTGCGAAATGGGCCAAGAAGTACGACGGCTCCGTTCCTGCGACCACCATGGGCGCACTCGCCTACGACGCAACTGCATTGATGTGCGATGCGCTGAAGCGAGCGAAGACCAAGGATGCCAAGGGGCTCCAGGATGCCATCGAAGACACCACTGGCTTCAAGGGTGTCTCCGGCGCGATCACGCTTAAAGGCAAGCACGGCAACCCGCCGAAGCGCGCTCTCGTTGTTCAGCTCACCAAAGAAGGTCAGGTATTCGCAAAGGCGTACGAAGAAGACGAGGCGACGGGACTTCCCAAGTAACGGATGGGAATCGCAGATCACCTCTCGCTCGCAGCGATCTCGCTGCAAACTTTGCCTGAGCAGCTCGTAAATGGACTCCTACTGGGGTCCATTTACGCGCTTATCGCCCTTGGCTACACGATGGTGTACGGCGTGCTCAAACTCATCAACTTCGCCCATGGCGAGGTTTACATGCTGGGCGCCTATGTCGCCCTATTCGTGTCCTACATGCTCGGATTCACTCCTGATGCACCGGTAGGTACGGATCCAAAACAGATTATTACGGCGGCGATGTTTATCGGCATCGGTGCGCTGTTCCTAGTTGTCGGCGTGGCCATGCTCCTAGCCGGGATCAAGGTTCCGAAGCTTCCAGACTTCGTCAAGGCAGTCGGCGGACTCCTGTCGGTACTGGGTCTCCTGGCTCTGCTCGTCGGACAGTTTCAGCCTAAGGCGATCAACCTTGTTGTGATGCTGATCTCCAGCATGGTGGTCTGCGCCATTGTCGGTGTGATCATCGAGAGGTTCGCCTATCGCCCGATGCGAAACCACTCTCGAATTGCCTCGCTTATTACAGCTATTGGCGTCTCGCTGCTCATTCAATACGGCGGCGCACTCTTCCTGCCGAACAGCCCTCCTAAGAGCATCGCAGAAAAGGTCAATCCCTACCGGGACAGCGTAACGATGCACATCGTTCCCGGACCTCCACAGTTGGAGCGAGACCTAAAGACTGCCGAAGGGCCCTATCTTGAGACGAAGAAGGCGTTTGACGACTACATCGCCAAAACGCACGAGACCGAATTCAGCCTGTCTCCAGCGGGCGACAAGATTCATGATGCAGCCCAGGCGGCAGCGTCCAAGTACAACGACGCAAAGCGCAAGGCCGATTCTGCAGGTGTCAGCGTTACGGTTCAGTCGAACCGAATCTTGATGCTTGGAATTGTGATTTTGCTGATGATTGGGCTGACCTACCTGGTCATGTACACCCAAGCTGGGCGCGCCATGCGTGCGGTGTCCCACGATTTTGACTCCGCCTCACTAATGGGCATCAACGTGAACTCAATCATCACGTTTACGTTCATCATTGGCTCTTCCCTTGCCGGTGCAGGCGCGATGATGATCGCCACGTTCCAAGGAACACCGTTGACCACGTTCTACGGCCTTCTGCCGGGCGTAAAGGCGTTCGTTGCGGCAGTGCTCGGTGGCATTGGAAATATCCCTGGCGCCGTGCTGGGCGGCATCCTCATGGGTGTCGCGGAAACACTTGTTGTGTGGGCCGGATACAGCGACTATAAGGACGCAATCGCTTTCGTGATTCTGATTGTCGTGCTTCTGTTTAAGCCGGGCGGACTGCTCGGATCGGCGAAGGTGGAGAAGGTATGAAGTTCTGGCCTATCCGCATTCTCTCGATCATTGGAGCCGTGCTGGGATGCTTCCTGTTTGAGGGGATTGCCCATCACCAGAGCGACTACACCCAGCGCCTGATCATTCTCGCCGGCCTTTACGTCACGCTTGCCGTCAGTCTCAATCTGATCAACGGCATTACCGGACAGTTCTCAATCGGACATGCCGCCTTCTATCAAGTTGGCGCATATCTGGGTGGCTATCTGTCAGTCAACTACTTCAAGTCGATGCATTTGCCGCCTCTTGTGTGGCTGTTGGTAATCATGGTGGCTGGCGCAGCTGCCGCGGCTTTTGCGGGACTCATCGTTGGTTTGCCGTCGCTGCGGCTTCGTGGCGACTACCTTGCCATTGTCACGCTAGGTTTTGGCGAGATCATTCGCATCAAAATCCAGAACACTCCGGCGCTCGGCGGCTCTTACGGACTGAACGTAGAACCGAAGATCCAGTCGATTGCAATTGTCTGGCTCCTCGCCATTCTTTGTATAGCAGTGTGCCGAAACCTGTTGAAGACGGCCAACGGACTTCCATTCCTTGCCGTGCGCGAAGATGAGGTTGCAAGCTCAGCGATGGGAGTCAATGTGACGCGAATTAAAGTGTCCGCATTCCTATTGGGCTCAGCATTCGCCGGTGCTGCTGGAGCATTGTTGGCCAGCTACGAAGGGTTTATCACTCCGGCTACCTTTGCGATGGACGTCAGCTTCATCATCTTGACGATGGTGGTCCTTGGAGGGACTGGCTCGATTACAGGTAGCGTGGTTTCTGCCATCTTCCTCAGCTACCTTCCCGAGTATCTGCGCGGTCTGAAGGATTCGTCAGGCGAGCCGCTCACCCTTACCGGCGGAAGCGTGGTTGCCTCCCTGATCGCAGTCATCACTGTGGTTGCCGTCATTCGATGGATTTACACCGACGGGTCAAGAAACAAGTCGACGCGCATAGGGATGACACTAGGTGCCATTGTCGGCGGATTCGTCGTCCAGGCAGTCATTGCCGCCATTCTTAATCACAACGGCAAGCTTCACAACTCAATATTGGTTGCTGCTGTCGTTGCGGTCGTCACTGTTGCGTTCTTGATCCGCTCAATTTACGCGTCTCGAGCTACTAGCAAGACGTGGCAAACAGGCTTGAAAGGTCTGGGAGCCCTTTTAGGCGGGCTTGCCGTAGCAGCGGTTCTCAACACAGTACTCACGCACCTATTTAATCTCAACGATGGAAAGGTTGAAGTGGGCCAGTTGAGAATGGTGATCTTTGCGATTACCCTGATCGTCCTGATGCTTCTAAGACCCCAGGGTGTGTTTGCTCACCATGAATTCAGTTGGACGTGGGTATCCAAGCTGTTCAAGGGGCGCAAGGGGGCAACGGCTTGAGCATTCTCAAACTCGACAAAGCGATGATTCGCTTCGGCGGTCTTGTCGCTGTCAACGAAGTCTCCTTCGAACTGAACAAGGGCGATCTTTTTGGATTGATCGGACCGAATGGTGCGGGCAAGACCACTTGCTTCAACCTGATCACAGGCGTCTATAAGCCAACTTCGGGTCAGATCCTGTTCAACGGAACTGACATCACGGGCACGCCCTCCAACAAGATCGCGAAGCTTGGCATCTGCCGGACGTTCCAGAACATTCGCCTGTTCAAGGCGCTCTCCGTTCTGGAGAACGTAGTTGTAGGCGGATTCCTGCGACACAAGACGGGTCTGTTCTCAGCTCTTGCCTACTTGCCCAACTCGATTCACGAGACGGACAAGCTGAAGGCAGATGCGATGGAGCTTCTTCGAGTGGTGAACTTGGACCATGTGGCCCATGTTCGCAGCGCTGACCTTTCTTACGGTATGCAGCGGCGACTAGAAATCGCCCGTGCGATGGCCACCCAGCCAGAGCTTCTGCTTCTAGATGAGCCAGCGGCAGGTATGAACCCCCAGGAGAAGGAAGAGCTTCTTCTGATGGTCAAGAAGATCCGAGACGAGCACGGCATGACGGTTCTGCTCATCGAGCACGACATGCGGTTTGTCATGGGACTGTGCGAGCGAATTGTTGTACTGGACCATGGCGAAGAAATCGCCCAAGGCCCTCCCAGCGCCATCCGCAACGACCCCAAGGTCATCGCGGCGTATCTCGGCGAAGCAGTCTAGTTGAATCCCGTGCTCCTCATCGGAGTGCGGGATTTATCACGCGTGCCGCCCGGATGTCAATCCGGGGCTCTTTGGCGATAACCCCACTGGGCTCCTTCAAGACCCCGAACTGAAGTTTCGGGGTGCAAGCGTGCTGAAGCCCGCACTCCTTCAGTTGGTCGCGAACCCAAGGAGCGCGGGATTTATCACGCTTGCGGCCCGGATTTGAATCCGGGTCTCTTACCCCATAACCCCACTGCGCTCCCGATAGACCCCGAACTGAAGTTTCGGGGTGCAAGCGTGCTGAAGCCCGCACTCCTTGGGTTGGCCGCTTCGTTCAATTAGAACCACTAACCTCTGACATACCATTGTCGGCGAGAGTCCCATCGAACTGAAAACGGCTTCACCGGCTGATCCTTTGCGACCAGGCCGGTAAGCAGGCTTCTGAGAGAGTCATTCACTTGATCGTGCAGACTTTCCTTGGACCCTGCGAATCCCGGGCTCACGCCAGAGTACATTCCCGTATGTAAAAGAGCACGTTCAGCATCAGAAACCGCCCGAAAGACATCCTTTGGAGGAACGAGTGGTCGGGATCGGAAAACGCCAGACTTCCTTACGGCTGCGACATCCATGTCAACTGTCGCTGGTAGCCCCGACAGCAGTATTCCAAAACAGATGTTTATCGGAATGTCCTGCTGTATCCAAATTGGATACGCCGGAACCCTGCTGGGGTCATGAGGTCTAGGAGGGGAAATCCAGCCGATTCCAGGAGCAGGAAGGTACTTCGTTGAAGACTTGGGCACATACAGACAACGGAGCAATTCGAACGGGAAAACGGATTGGTCCGATTCGGTTAATTGATCGTATTCGAGCAACAATGAAATCGCCTTATCCTCTCCAAGGGGAATCAAAAGATTTGCTCCACGAATTAATTCGAGGGACGATGGAAACCTAAAACCTGGGCCTTTCTCGAGAAGTTCAATTCGATCCAAGGCGCGTAGAAGTCTCACAAGCTCCGGCTCTTTCCAGTGAACCGTGGGCCAGCCAACGTGTCGACCGGATCTATGGTTCCTTCTCGAACTCGGGTTGTCACCCGGTGAATTGCCGCCACGACTCTCCCAGTCCGATTCCAAATCCCTTCCATCCAGGAGTGGCGATCTGATCCGCTTTAGCCGTTTCTGGTCGTCAAACTCGACCGAGCCGCGAGTTGGAAGAGTTAGGTGACCGTTAGTTCCCCATGCCCAGTTCTCCGTGGATTCTCCAGGATTCCGCACATCGTCCGGATTGCCCAAGACTTTTCGCACCGACGCCATAGAGTCGCCTACCTGCACCTTTTCATACAGAGCGACAAACTGCTCTCTCGGCAAGGAGTGGGGGTTGCCTGAGGTAACCGTGAAAAGAGCGATGAGAGGCAACAACATGGTAGGTAGGAACCTCGTGATGGTTCTCTGTTTGACGGCAGGGTCTTTGCTTCGGCTGCAGACGTGAACGCTACCGGCTGGCAATTTCTCGGGAGTCAACCCGACCGTCCGTCCAGCAGCCTCTGTTGGTTTGGGCCCTGATCACTGTCTGTGTTACAGCACTGGGACCCTTGAGTGGCCTCGACAGCCACAGGGTCTTTCTCGCGTGCTGAAGCATCGCTCGGCAGGCCAGTCCCGGATGGATTGGGACGGCTCCATCCATTCGACTTCTCCGAGACTAACGCCTCACCCTAGGATCCTCTTTTGCAAGCGTGGCTGTCAAAATCGTTTTCTTCCCATTGGCGGTTATGGTCAGCTTCAACGGGGTGGCACCGGTTGGAAACCAGGAGGCCATCTTGAGGTCCTCGTGGACGCTGTCCGAGTTCATCTCTCGGTAAGGCAGGCCCCCGTCCTGAATGGCTTCTTTGCTAGGAAGCTCAATGACGGCGTACTGGCGATCGTACGTTTTTCCAACTCGAAGTTCCACAGTAATGGGGAGAATTCCTTTGCGAGGATCCCACCTGACGTAAAGGGAAATTCGTCCCTTTTCGATTCTCTCGATTACAAGCTGGGCTGTCGGGTCGCCAAGTTCCGGAAGATTGAACTCGAGCTTCACGGGCTTGATAGGCTTGGGAGGCGCTTGTGGATCGGGGTGCATGCGCGCTCAAAGCCTGCACTCGTTGGGGTAGCCGGCCTTGGCGGCGCTAGTCTAACTCAAAACTTGACGGATTTGAGGGCGGCTTGAACGATTTTTTCGACCGACGGGAGCACGAACAGTTCGAGCGGCTTCACCCAGGGGACGGGGGTGTCTAGACGGGTGATTCGAATGGGAGGCGCGTCTAGGTATTCGAAAGCCTTTTCTGCCACACGGGCGATGATTTCGCCTGCGAAGCCGCAAGTCATTGGGGCTTCGTTTACCACGATGAGGTGGTTGGTCTTGGCAATTGACGTGAAAATTGTGTCTTCGTCGAGCGGCACCAAGGTTCGGATGTCGATGACTTCGGCGCTGACGCCCAGTTTCTCCAACTCTGCGGCAGCCTGGATACAGTGGTAGACATTCTGGCCATAGCTGACCAGTGTCACGTCGGTTCCTTCGTGACGAATAGCAGCCTTACCGAACGGGATCGTGTAGTCGTCCTCTGGCAACAGCTCTTCAATCTCTCGCTTTCGGTAAAGCTCCTTGATCTCAAAGAACAGGCAAGGATTCCCGTCTCTCAGGGCTCCCTTTAGGAGTCCCTTCGCGTCGTACGGAGTACTGGGGCAGATCACCTTGAGTCCGGGCGAGTTGCAGAACCACGCCTCGTTCATCTGGCTGTGATACAGAGCACCACCGCCATAGGCGCCAGCGGGTCCGCGCAGAACGACCGGCATGTTGACTTCGCCGGCAGTGCGGTAATGGTACGTCGCCAACATATTGACGATTTGATCAAAACCGCAGGAGATGAAGTCGATGAACTGCATCTCGGCCATAACGGTTTTGCCGCCAAGGGCGAGACCGGTGGCGGATCCGACAATGCAGGCTTCGGCGATCGGCATATCGATGACTCGATCTGATCCGTACTTGGCAAGCAGACCGTCTGTGGCGCCGAATGCGCCGCCGAGGATGCCGATATCCTCACCCTGACAAATCATGTCTGGGTTGCGCTCCATCTCTTCGAAGAGCGCCTCTTTGATGGCAGTTACATAATTCTTTCGACCGGTGGTCGGGGTGTTGGCGACTGCGCTCAATTGTTCTCCTTAAACACCCACATGGCGCCTTCCTCGGCGGCGGGCAATGGGGACTGCAGGGCAAACTCGATGCCTGCATTCAGGTAATCCACAACTTCGGGCGGGAAGTCTTCGTTGGTAGCCTCAGAAGCGTTCTTCCCTTCCGCGTGGTAGGTCGTTGCTTCTGCAGCCGAAATGTATCCGAGATCAAGGAGCGTCTGGCGGCAAACACCAATCGGGTCCCTGGCTCGACCTGCGATTATTTCTTCTTGAGGGCGATACTTGTTGGCTCGGTCATCGTCATGGTCGCCGTGACCGTAGGCTCGGAAAGTCTTGCACTCAACGATGCTGGGGCCCTTTCCGGAGCGGGCGTGCTCCACGGCCATCATCACCTTGTCATAGACATCGAAAACGTCCTGACCATCAGCGATTAATCCGGGAATACCGAAGCCCTTCGCTCGATCCGCTACATCAGGTGTCGCGCAGCCTAGTTCAAATGGGGTGCCGTATGCCCACTGGTTGTTCTCAACGACCGTAACGACCGGCAGCTTATGCACCGCGGCATAGTTAATTGCCTCGTGAAAAATTCCTTGGGCGGTGGAACCTTCACCATTGAACGTGATGCAGACAGCATCGCCGCCGTTAAGGCGATCGGCGTACATCAGGCCGGCAGCTACCGGAATGGTGCCAGCAAGCATCGACGTGGAGTGAATAATCTTCTTGCTTCGGCTACCGATGTGGGACCAGTTGTCCCGAGCTCTGCCGGGAGAGTCCACTCTGCCCCAAACTTGGGCGCAAACCTCTTCAATGCTCATGCCAATACGGTCGGGCCTATTCCAGTCTCCTCGGAGGTCCTTGAGGAAGAAGGCTGGCATGTCCCGGTGAATGGGTGAGATCCAGTCCGTCGGCTTGAGGCCAAAAAGTGCTCCGACCAGAATCGCTTCTTGGTTGTGGGAGGAGTAAAGAGTTCCCTTGAGACGACCGCGCTTCTTTTCCTTGATAAGGCGAACATCGAAGTACCTCGCCAGGTAAACCTGCCGGAACATCTCAAGACAGTCTTCCTTACTCAGCAGGTCGCGTGGTCTCAAATTGGAAACTTGTGCGTGGATCGGTGTTGCTTCGGCCGTAGCCGTGCCTGATTCTCGGCTCAAATGGGTGTGCTCCGTAAAGGGAATTGCATGGTCAAGATACCCTAGTAATTACGTGTCTACGGGGCGAAAAAGAGCTTCATTAGCCCGATAGGTCTATTGAAACCTGGTTCGGGCTAATGATTGCGCTTATGAATGGTCGCCAACGGGTGTTGGCGAGAGGCGACTAGTCGACCGGGCCGACGGCGCTTGTGAGGAAGTTGAAGAACGTTTGAGGATCGGCGTAGCCAATCGTCTGCTTGATAACAGTTCCGTCCTTGTCGACCACATCCTGCGTGGGCATCGCCGTGATTCCGTAGGCGCTTGCAACTGACTTTTGAGCATCGACGTCGATGCGGCAGAAGATGAGCTTCTTGCCGAACTTCTTGAATGTGTCTGTGCTGAAGCAGTCTCGCTCCAGTCGCTTACAAGGTCCGCACCAAGTTGCATAGAAGTCAACGAAGATCTTCTTGCCTGTAGCTGCGGCTACTTTCTTGGCCTCATCGATGTCGTAGTACCACTTGGCGGAGTTCATCTCCTCCATGGTCATTTCTCTGGAATCGGCGGGAGGGTCGAACGCGAACAGGGAGTCAGGAAGATTTCCGTTGACAGTCAGCGACTTCGTGTTGAGAACCATCGACACGCTTCGGCTGGGATCCTTCTTGTCCAGGTCGATCTGCTCTTTTCGGGCAACCTTGTCATCTGGGTTGATCAGGTAGGTGATGACCTTTCGCTCTTGAGCATCGTACGAAGCCTCAACTGCAGAAACGGTTCCACCCTTGATGGTTCGAGCTCCAAGTTCCTTCGTCTTCACCGCTTTATAGGCTTCTGAGTCAAAGAAGCCTGCAAACATGTGGAGTTCGTCTGGCGCGAGAATCGTCTTGATGTCTCCAACCGACTCTGGCTGTCGGAAGTAGGTCTTGTCTGCCTTGTCGTACGTGACCAGTTCCTTCCCGTTTGCGACATAGAGCTTCGAAGGGGTGTCGATTCGAACCAGGTTTGGCTTCTTCAGCGAGATGCTGTACTCATCCGCTCCGCCAGAGTTGATGGTCTGAAATGTGTAGGTAGAGGACACCGTTTTGGCGTCGCTCATGGCTTTACCAAAACTAGCGAGAAGTGGGCTGGAATTGACTTGGGCAAGAGCCAGTGCCGCAAAGGACAGGCCCGCCGCAAACAAAATCGGTTTTCGCATGTATTTCTCCCGGGAAACTAAAAGGTGAACGCTCTATTCTAACGCAGATTTTTGGATTGTGAAGGATCCGGAACTCTAAACCACCAAGTGGTTGTTGACCCCAGAGAATCCCAGTCAGCCATGTAAGAAGGCGGATGAGGGATACCGACGGTTCGAAAGACGCCGAGACTCTGGGCAATTGCCCCGGTGTCCGCCCCTTTCTGCTGGTGGTAAGGTAGCCCAAATATGTCCCGCAACGCCATTCTTGGAATTCTGTTCGCTCTCATCGCGGTGCATATCGTCCTGGCCGCGAACTATGCTTCCAGCACTCCTTATCGCCAAGCAGGAGCCTTGTTGGGGCTTGGAAAGCCCCAGAAGGTGCAAGACATCGGCGCTCCAGACGAAAGACAGCACGTTAACTACGTGATCCACCTGCTCGACGGGAAAGGATTCCCTGTGTTCAAGCCTGGAGATCCCAATCTCTATGAGACCTACCAGAGCCATCAGCCGCCTGCGTACTATCTGCTGGCAGCCGCATGGTGCAAGGTATCTGGCGCAGGAGACCTGACCCAGTCATCGGGTGGACTTCGGCTGCGAGCCTTAAACGTGATCTTGGGTGCGGGAACTGTTGCCGGGGTCTTCTTTCTTGCGTTTTGGGGATTTCGAAATCCTGAGGTCGCGCTGGGAGCGACCGCTTTTGCTGCCTGTCTGCCAATGTTTACGGCGCTCAGCGGTGCGGTAAGCAACGATCCGCTCCTCATCCTCCTCAGCACCTGGGTTCTCGCCCTCATCGCGGCCTGTGTCCGTGATGGATGGACGATCCAGCGAACCGTCCTGATCGGACTTCTGACTGGTGCGGCCTTTCTCACGAAAACCACTGCACTCGCTTTGGCTCCAATCCTGATCCTGGCAGCGCTCCTGCCACAGGAAGTGGATACTCCCCACGTTCCAGAGTTCGGGGAGTCCAGCATTGAGACACTGGAAAAGATGCGGCTGAAGTCCAAACCTGCGCCCGCTAAGATCTTGATTCTTGCCGCCGGGGTGCTTGCCCTGATGATGGCGGGACCATGGTGGGTTCGCAATCAGATGCTCTATCACGATCCGTTTGCCATCACCGCGTTTAATGCTGCCTTTAAAGGCTCGGCACAGAAGGCAGACATTGTTGCGTCTTTGGATGCGGCAAACGGCGGTGGCGGCGAATTGACCTACTGGAAGGATTGGGTGGGCTGGTGGACGGCACGATCCTTCTTCGGCGTGTTCGGGTACATGGACATCTGGATGAATGAGCGAGGAACGTCGTTCACCGGTGTCTCGCAGTCTGGCGCCGCTCCCAACACCCTGTACAGGCTGCTATTGGCAGCGACTATTTTGTGCCTGCTGGGATGGCTGATCGCGATAACAAAGGAACAGTGGAAGGAAACACGACCTATTCAGATCCTGAATGCGACGTTCTTCGTGGTGGTCTTCCTTCTATTTGTTAAATTCAACATGCAGTACTTCCAGGCCCAGGCGCGATACCTCTTGCCTGCTCTAGGCCCCATCGCATGCGCTGTGTCGATTGGCGCATGGCAACTGATGGGAAAGATGCAAAAGTTCTCCTACCCTCTTATCGCGGCACTGTTCCTATGCGTGAACGTTTACGCGCTGAACAAGCTGCCTGAGGAGTTTTCAAAGCGAATCGAAGCCGCCTCCCACATTGAGTGAGGCGGCTCCGGTCTCGGGTCAGCCAGCCAC
Source organism: uncultured Armatimonadota bacterium (assembly GCA_903927025.1). Lineage (GTDB taxonomy): Bacteria > Armatimonadota > Fimbriimonadia > Fimbriimonadales > Fimbriimonadaceae > Fimbriimonas. The sequence goes on along the minus strand of CAIYLG010000045.1, from coordinate 131,351 downwards.
TAGGGCCATAGCCAGTTCTGGGTAGCGAAGGCCGGTGGGCGGCTCGATTGCGGAGAGTTCCTTAAGGTCTTCGGCGGTCAGAGCGATTTCTGACGCGGCAAGGTTTTCCGCAAGATACTTCAATCGCTTGGTGCCAGGGATTGGGATGATATGGTCTCCAAGGCTGAGCACCCAGGCAAGAGCGATCTGTCCTGGCTTTGCACTGTGGCGATCTGCCACCTTCTTCACCGCATCTACAATTCGAAGATTCAGGTCGAAGTTCTCGCCTTGGAAGCGAGGGTTGTTGCGACGCCAGTCGTCTGGAGCCAAGTCCTCAAACGTCTTGATTTCTCCAGTAAGAAATCCTCGACCCAACGGGCTATAGGGCACGAACGTGATGCCCAACTCCTTACAGGCGAGAACTACGTCGTGGAGGAAGTCTTGGGTCCAAAGAGAGAGTTCACTTTGGACGGCTGTAAGAGGATGCACTGCATGGGCTCGGCGAACCGTTTCTTCCTTTGCCTCAGAAATCCCTAGGTACTTCACCTTGCCAGCCGCCACAAGCTCAGCCATTGCCCCAAATGTCTCTTCAACTGGCACACGGGGGTCGATTCGATGTTGGTAGTACAGGTCGATATGGTCGACGCCTAGGCGCTCGAGGCTCTTGTCCACGCACTTCCTCACATATTCCGGGGTGCCGTCCACGAAGTAGGGCACGTTTTGTGCCACCAGGTCTTGGTGGCTGGAGAGGCTTCGGTCGTACACATTTGCAAACTTGGTGGCCAGGAACACATCCTGGCGGCGCGTCTTCAGCACCTTTGCCAACAGCAGCTCATTGTTTCCAGCGCCGTACATATCGGCGGTGTCCCAGAAATTGCAGCCGTAGTCAAGCGACTGATTGAGGACAGATAGCGACTCTTCTTCCGTGCCGCCACTGTAGGCAAAGGACATTCCCATGCAACCGAGGCCAATTTCGCCGACAGATCCGTGTCCAATCTTTCTTTGTTTCATATCTTTCCTAAACGGTTTCAAGCTTTCGAGTGCGCTGATGAGACTCTGGAGAGCAAACCAGCTGATTTGAGTCGTACATGTCGATTTTCTTCCTGATGAGGCCAAGCGCTTCGTTGAGCTCCTCAATCTTGTCTAGAATCGCCATCTGATGTTCTACGAGGATCTCGCGTCTCCCAGCGGAACGTCCATCCCCGTCGACTGGGATTTGCATGTACTCACGGATTCTACGAATGGGCATTCCGGTCGCGCGCATCCGGTTGACGAACACAATTCCATGCAAATGATCTGGGTCATATCGGCGCTGTCCGCCGATTGTGCGAACTGCACGGGGGAGCAAACCCGCCTTTTCGTAATAGCGCAGCGTGTCGGAGGTGAGACCGACTCTTTCTGCCGCTTGGTGGATCGTGAGTCCTTCATCCATACGAACACTCTACAAACCTGGAGCGCACTCCAAGTCAAGGGCTGGAAGAACATTCTTCAAAATTCGGGTGAAATAGTCGGAACTCCACACTGGCGAATGGCCGGTAACTGGGTAGGGTAGGTTCGCGTCAAATGGTGTGGAGTGGTGTCAGCCGTAGTCGATAAAGCCAAACAGGGAACGTTTGACGAGGACCTCGTACTTGTAGAGAGGTTCCTCGGCGGTGATGCGCGTGCCTTTGAGGAGCTCTACTCGAAGTATTACGAGAAAGTTTTCGCCATCGCCCGGGGCGTCCTCATGGATTCTGACGAGGCGGCCGACGCCGTACAGGAAGTCTTTACACTCGTCTATCGGCACTTGGCGAGATTTGACAAACGATCTCGATTTAGCACCTGGCTCTTCCGCGTGGCGGTTAATCGAAGCATTCAAGAAGCTCGACGGAACCGATACCGCTCAAGAACCGTAGCCCTAACCGAAGCGGCAGGTCGCATCGCTCCTGAGGAGCCAGACACCGCTGATCCTCGCGTTCAAGCCATTCTTGCCAAACTGACTCCCGCGGACCGTGCGCTACTGGTGCTGTTCTACTGGGAAGAGCTCAGTCTTCAAGATATCGCCGACAGCATCGGGTGCGGCGTGAATGCAGCCAAGACGCGGCTCTACCGAGCCCGTGAAAGATTCCGAGTTCTGTATGAGGCCAACCCATGAAGAGAGTTCCCCCCGAACTAGATAGCCTCATGTGGACCCTGGCTGAACAAGGGAATGATCGAGCCATGGATGAGTTTGGCGAGCGTCACCCGGAACTCAGGTCAGAACTCCTTCATCGGATCTCAATGGTCAAGGGGCTCAGAGGCGAAAAGAAGCGAACTGCCGATCCTCCCAAAGCTATTCCAAGATTCGTTCCGCGAGAGACACAATCGGGAAGCCCAATGGTTGTGGTGGGAGGTCTGGTGCTGTGTGCGGTTGCGGCGCTCGCTTATCTCACTACCGTTCTTCTCGCTCCCGTTCAGCCGACAAGGCGTGTGGAGCATCCGAACGAGGGTCTGCCCAAAATCGTTGTGCCTGCACCGAGTTTGAATCAGCCGGTCGTCATAAAGGGAGAAACAAAGCCTCCTGCGCCGCCAGTTGAAGAACCATCGACCGAACCCGCCTTAGTCAAGGGGAGCCTCAAGATTGACAACGCTCGGCTTCTTGACGTCATCCAGTTAATTTCTGGAACCTGCAAGATTCGCATTGATCCAGCGCCCGGCATGCCTAATCCGGAAGTCATGGTGAATTACTCTGACAAGAACGCAATGGAGATGCTCGCGGACCTGGGAGCCCAGTATGGATTTACTCCGCTCAACCAGCACGACGGAAGCATCCTCGTGGTGCCCGCGAGAGACCCCAATGCCCCGTTGACTTACCAGGGAGATTCTAATTCGGACAAACGCCCCAAGATAGGCGGTTGAATCATTAAGATTCGGAACTTCGTTGTAATGTGAGAGGTACTGGGTCCACAGTGTCAGACAGCGTTGGATTGTGAGCGGTGTGTTGATATACTGAGTGGGTCACCGGGGATAAGTTTCATGCCAAGAGTTCCAAGAGCGTCAGATGTCATAGAGATGATTTCCGAAAGGTCGTTGACCTTAGGATTTGGAGGCATCGCCGCACTGGCTATCGGTGGAGTCCTGTACCGCTACCGCGGCAACGGATCACTGAATGGTCTTTGCACGATCTTGTTTATCGCGGGAGCAGTTTGCGTAGTGGCGGCTATCTACTTCGCGCTACAGGTGCGGAAAGTGACGTCTTTTGACCTTAGCTGTCCCTTCTGTGAGGTCAACAACATCCTGGTGGACGCTCCGAACGAAGACTTCCCTTGCGTATCCTGCAACCGGATGATCCCGATCGTGGAGGGCAAAGCGCTGTCCGTGTCTCAAGTCCGTTGCGGTTACTGCAATGAACTGAATTACTACAGTGATAAAACTGAGGTTCTTCTCTGTGAAAAGTGCAATCACGAAATCCCAATTGCGGTGGGTGACACAGGCGGACCCAAGAAGACAATTCCGGCAGCCTTCGTCGTTGTGGATGATGAAGCCCTCTACGAACTCCAGCTAGTTGGTCAGGGACATAAAACGGAAGAACTGATCCAAGCACTTCAGCACATGCTGGCACTCAACCGAAACCAGGTTAAGGCGATGCTCGCCGAACTCCCAGTAACTGTTCTCACCGGAATCACCCGAAAGAAGGCAGAGATGCTCAAGGCTCAGCTATCTCTATACGATGGTGAAGTTGAGTTCCACCCTATGGAAGAAGCTCGCCGCTAAGGCCTTCCTCTTAGCGGTTTAGATTTGTGGGGTCGTGTTTGTACAATGCCCCTCAAAATATCCGTGAATTGGAAACAGCTTCTGGGGCCGTTCAATTCCCTTCTAAGCGTGGATCCCCTTCTGTCGCTATGAAAGGAACTTAGCGTCTGTGGTTTTCGGTCGCAACTACAAAAGAAGTGCGCCTGTTCTGAGTTACCTCCCACCGGTGTCTAGTAGATAGCCATCCAACGCGGCAAGCACCCTACTCGCAGGCAATCGCTTCCAGCACCGGCGTTTTGCCAGCCATGCGGGCGGGAAAGATGCCGGCAGCGATGCCGAGTCCAAAGGCGAGGAAGACAACCATCCCGACTTGTGGCCACGGCACAACCAGAGGGTAGCGATAACCGGTGATATCGTAACTAAAGCTTCGCAGGGGCACCCAACCGCCGTACAGTCCCCCAACAACGCCGATCAGTGCGGCAGCGAACCCGATATAGATTCCCTCTGACAGGACAATTCGGACGACTTGCCACCGTGTCACACCGATGGCCCGCCAAAGCCCGATCTCGCGCTGGCGGTTGACCACGCCAATCCAAATCGCGTTGATCACTCCTAACACCCCAATGAGGATGGCGATAATGGCCTGAATATTGGCCATCGAGACAGTCTGCTCCAATACGCTGTCGGTGACATCGCGGATCTCCTGCCGATCAAACGCGAAGGCCATCTGATTCTTCTTGGCAGCGTGCTGAACTCTTGTCTTAACTTCAGCGAGGCTTTGACCGGGAGCAACGACAAGATCAACGTAGCTGATCACATCGTCTTTCCAGGATGTCTGGAGTTCCTTAAGGCCGATGATGAACGCGCCGTGCGGCCAAGAGTAGTCATCTGTCTTCCCTAGCACCCTAAATGTCTTGGGTCCGGAAGGTGTCTGCATTTGAATGCTTTCCCCGGGCTGTATTTGGAAGAGTTCGCTGAAGTTGTCCGACAGGAAGACCCCAGTGCCTTCTCGAAAGGATCTGAGCGCCTCTGGATCGGCAAGCTCCGTGGGCCACATCTTCATGTTCTTTTCTCTGCGTGCGAGGAGATACGGCTCAAGATCAACTCCGATGGCCATCACGTCTTGCCCTCTAAACGAGGTGAATAACTTCCTCACTGAATAAGCCCCACTGATTCCAGGCACCTTCGCGAGTTCTGGAGTGAGCTTTTGAGGCAAGACCTGAGTGCCGTACACGCTCGCCGAGATGTCATTCCCCATCACGGAGATATCGAACGGAAAGGCAACGCTCATCCAGGTGCCTGTGCTCTTTCGGAAACCATCCACAAGGGACTCTGTCGCCACCGTCATCATCAGCGAGCAGCCGAAGGTCATGATGGTGAATGCAGTCCGATGAGGCGCCTTCAAGAGTCCGTCCAATGCCAAAAAGGGTCCGAAGCTCGCTCGAGAGACCATCTGCTTCCGGAGAATTCTCCCCAGCCAAATAACGATCTGGGGGAAGATAAGCGCCACGCTGAGGAACTCCACGGCAACCATGACAAGACCCCATTCGATGCTGGCGTGGAGGTTTGTGATCCCATAGTTTCCGAGACAGAAAAGAAGGAAACCAACCACTGCGGCAGGAACGAAGCTCCGCGCTCGTCGGTAGGCGTAGGGTCTGAGGATCTCCAGCGGTCGCACACGTGCCGCTGCGGCCACTGGGACAAGTGCCGCCGCCAAGGCGGTTCCGACGCCAATGATCATGGAGACACCAATGAGAACCGGCGTCACCTCAACCTTGGCATCTGCCATGAGCGGAACCATAGTATTAACGGTTCGTCGCGTGTACTCCACCAGCAGCCCGGCCATTCCTGAGCCCAGCAATATCCCGAAGACCGACGACGCCGCTCCAACCGCCAACCATTCAGACAGGAGCAGGAAGAGGATCTGGAAGCGGGTTGCGCCTACCGCACGCAGGATCGCGATATCTTTCATACGATCTAGAACCGACACCTGAACGGTGTTGTAGATCAGCAACAAACCTACGAGGAGAGCCAAAACCGAAACTCCCAGCAGCGAATGGATTCGGCCGAGAGCATCTTGGGCGGCACTTCCGAGTTTTCCTGGGCGCTCGATTTGACACGTCGGGCAGATATTTTGAATCTGCGCTCGCGAGACGCCAGAAACCTCGATTCGATCCACGAGACCTGGTTGGCCCACCAACCTTTGGGCGGTCGACAGGAGGGCGATGCCAAATGCCCCTGATGCAAGGTGATTTGCCCTTGGGTCCGAGATCAAGCCGGCAACTCGGAATTTCCGAAGCCCCTTGCCCGTATCCAGGCTGAGCAAGCCTCCTGCTCGAACAGATTCCGACGCCGCGAATTTCTGAGTCAGAAGGATGCCGTCCGGTGTCTCGGCGAGGCTCGCAATCGCCCCAAAGTCCGCAACACTTACTTGCGAGAGATGATTTTGATGAGACGCTCTTTGCGGATCGACTCCATAGATAAGGAAGTTCCTCGCGTGCTGAGTTTCTGTCACCGCGGAAGCTTCTAGGATCGGGACAGTTTCTGAACCCTTGATGGCACCAAGCTCATCGGCAACCTTTTCCGGAATGCCGACGAAATTCCCATAGGAGACGGTCCACTCTGCCGTGGATTGAGTCGCATTGGCGGTTCGAGCAATTGCCGATTCCGCCGCTAAAACGGACTCGAAAGACGAAACGAAGATCGCAACTCCCAAAGTCAGCGAAAGCACGACCATCAGGAGCCGGAGTTTGTGAGCGGAGTGATGCTTGAGGCTATATCTCAGAAACAGAAACGTCAAAGGATCTGTCCATCCTTCAGCCGAACACGTCGAGGTGCACGCGAGGCTATTGCTTCGTCGTGGGTGACAATGAGCGTACTGCGAGAAAGTTTGACCCCATCGGCATGCACCGTTTCTTCTGAGAATTCCTCTAGCAAGGCTATGATCTCAAGACCACTCGCACTGTCAAGGTTGCCGGTCGGCTCATCTGCGAGAAGGAGAAGTGGGTCCATCATTAGAGCCCTCGCGATGGCCACACGCTGGGCTTCTCCGCCTGAAAGCTGGTCAGGATAGTGGCTGAATCGTGCCGCCAACCCAACACGTTCAAGCAGTCGCTTTCCGTTGGAGGCGATCGCGGAGAACGGTCTACCGGAAAGCGTAGCGGGAAGAACGACGTTCTCTAGAGCGGTTAGGGTTGGAATTAGGTTAAAGGATTGAAAAATCAGTCCGATGCGATTGCGCCGCATCAGAGTCAGTTCGTCATCTGAACGGTCGGATGTTGCCTTACCGTCAATGACAACCTGACCGGCAGACGGAAGATCTAGGCCACTGGCAAGGTGGAGCAGAGTTGACTTGCCGCAACCACTCGGTCCGGTTATCGCAATGAACTCTCCAGGAGTAACGCTGAAGTCGATTGACCGAAGCGCCTTAACTGAAAGGGGCCCTTCGCCATAAGTCTTAGAAACGGATGTGAATTGAAGCATGCTGATGGCGACTGCTTCTACGGTTTACCTGGCAAATCGGTGCGCTACGTTTGCTGAAACTAACTGGTTTCAGTTCAGGGTGCGAAACGGATATAATTCGTCGTAAGTTACACGGCCAAGTGCAATCCTGCACGGAAGCGAAAACCTTAGGGGGTTCTCCACTCAACATGATGTTGCTTCAGCGAGCGATGCAGCAGGCTCGAAGCCTGAGATCGCGCCGAGCCATCGGACTGCTTGTCCTTGCAGTCTCAGGCATTTTTCTTCCTACCATGGCGTTTGCCTCTGAAGGGGACAACGTTCATCTTGTTTTCTCGTCGGGCGATAAGAATCTTCTGATTCTCTCCGGCGTTCTCGGCATCCTTTCCTTGCTGTTCGCAGGCTATCTCCGTGCGAACGTGATGTCCCAATCACCAGGCAGCGAAAAGATGCAGGAGGTTGGCAAAGCGATCCGTGAGGGTGCCCTTGCCTACCTAGCCCAGCAGGTTCGCACGATGCTCTACTTTGTAGGCATCCTTGCGGTTGGGCTCTACCTGCTCTATTCCAAGGATGGCTCTGCGGTCGCCCTTGAAATGGCGCTTTGCTTTGTCGGCGGTGTCGCCGCATCCTACATTGCGGGCTACACCGGAATGATAACCGCCGTTGACGGCAATATGCGCACCGCAAATGCCGCACTCAAGAGCTACAAGAGTTCTCTTGAAATCGCGTTTAGAAGCGGTGCTGTTGCAGGCATGGTTACGGTTGGCATGGGCCTTATCGGTGCCACGTTAATCCTGTATTTCGCGGGTGAAAACGCAACCAAGCTCCTGATCGGGTTTGGATTTGGTGGCTCCCTCGCCGCGCTCTTCATGCGCGTCGGTGGTGGCATCTTCACGAAGGCTGCCGACGTTGGCGCCGACCTTGTCGGTAAGGTTGAAGCCGGCATCCCAGAGGACGACCCTCGAAACCCAGCCACGATTGCAGACAACGTTGGAGACAACGTTGGAGACTGCGCCGGCATGGCTGCCGACATTTTCGAGTCGTATGAAGTGACGCTCGTGGCCGCCATCGTTCTTGGCGCCGCGACGGCTCAAGTGTTCGACCAGACCACTTGGATGCGACTGATCCTATTCGCCCTCATGGCGCGTGGTGTTGGAATTGTCGCCTCCGTCATCGGCATCCTGTCGGTGAAGGGCAACGACGACATCGACTCCGATCCTTTGGCATGCATCCGAAAGGGCTTCTACAAGTCTGCCGTGATTGCGGCCATTGCTACGATCGGTCTTGCCTACGTGATGATGGGTGGCAGCGGACCTAAGATCAACGCGACCCTTCTGACGCCTCGACAGAACATCCTTCTAAAGGATGAGCAGGTCATCGTTGGAGCACGCGACGATATCGCCGCGGCGAAGAAGATTCCTTACTACGAAGTAAAGCCTGAGGACATCGTCGCGGACGCTCGAGTCCGAGAGCTTGGGTTCAAGGATCCAACTTATCCGACGATTCAGTCTCTGGCAACGAAGAAGGATGTTGATCTGCAGCCGGTTCCAGCCCTCACAGGGTACACGCCGGTAACGGATTTCTCGCACGCGAACAGCAATCCGATTCTCAGCTACGCTGTCTTCCCCAACTTCCCATCCGACCAGCAGGCACAGCCTGCACCGGAGTACACGATCGAGTCGCTGTTCGGGGCGAACGGCAAAGATAGACTGGTGATGGCTCAGCTACATCTGGTCAGAGATCTTCCTCCAACTCCGGCTCAGCCAGAAACACCTCCAACTCCGACGGCACCAGGACGTCCTGCGACGCCCGCACAGCCAGGTAAGCACGTGGACCTCACCGTTTGGCAGGGCCCCGCCAAAGAAAAGGACTTCGACGAAACGGTGAAGCAGTTCGCCGCCCAGTCGGGTGCTTCCGGTGGCGGAACCCTCAAGCTCGAGCAGGTCCAACCAGTCACCCTGTACGTGAACGAGAAGGGCAAGTTCATCATCGGACTTCCAAAAGAGATGGGCAACCAGGTGGACTACCTGCCTCAGGCTGGTTTCTCCTTTGTGCGTCTGACACCTGCCCAGATTAAGCAGCTCAGTACGGATGCAGGCGCCGGCAAGAAAGTCTCTGCTCCTCCCAAGGAAGAGATGGACTTCGCGATTGCAACCCAGACAACAGTTGGCTGGGGCTACTTCGCGGCGGCAATTATCTTTGGAATCGTCATGGCGTTCGCCATTGAGATTCTCACCGACTACTATGTGTCCACTCACAAGAAGCCGGTCCGGGAAGTTGCAGGCGTTTCCAACGCTGGCCCTGCGCCAATGATCATTCAGGGCTTTGCCTATGCGGCTGAGTCCAGCGTGTTCATGGTGTTCGCCATCGTTGCCGGTCTCATGGTCCCACTTCTCCTATTCCCGCCAAGCCTCTATGGCAGCTACATTCTTAGCTTCTATGGAATCGCGCTGGTTGGTTTGGGACTGCTGACCACCACTGGATACGTTCTCGCAATGGATACCTTCGGTCCAATCTCAGACAACGCCCAGGGCGTGTACGAGATGAGCGGAGAGGGTCATGACAACGAGTACGGCATGAAGGCCGTCCAGCGACTAGACGCAGCAGGCAACACGACGAAGGCTCTCACAAAGGGCTTTGCGATCACCACTGCGGTTGTCGCTGCCGTTGCCCTGTTCCACTCCTATCTGGACAGCGCCCACCTCGACACGATCGGCCTCCGGCTGGACGTCCCCGAGATCTTCCTCGGAATGCTCATCGGTGCGGCGGCTCCTTACCTGTTCGCTTCATCCACGATCAACGCGGTCGGACGAGCTGCCTTTGAACTCATCAATGAAGTTCGACGACAGTTCCGCGAAGACTCCGGCATCATGGCTGGCACGAGCAAGCCCGACTATGCACGCTGCGTCGCAATTGTCACAGCAGCGGCTCAAAAGGAACTCATCGGCCCGGGCATCCTTGCGATCGGACTTCCCATCGCCGTAGGCTTTGGATTCTCCATCGGCAAGGCTCCGACGATGATCGACGGGCACATGTACAACCTGACAGGCGCGGAAGCGCTTGGAGGGTTCCTCGCCGGTGCGATTGCAAGCGGACAGCTTATGGCCGTGCTGCTCGCCAACTCTGGCGGTATGTGGGACAACGCGAAGAAGCTGATTGAGGATGGCCTCTACGGTGGCAAAGGAACCGATGCCCACAAGGCAGGAGTTGTCTGCGACACTGTTGGAGATCCTTTCAAGGACACGGCTGGCCCAGCAATGAATCCGCTCATCAAGGTGATGAACCTTGTGGCTCTTCTCATGGCTGGCGTCGTCATCACGCCATTCCCCAACTCAACATTGGGCCTGATCACCTTCGCCGCAGTGGCTGCCTTGGCCATCTCTATCTACATTTCGAAGAAGGGATCCATGTCTACCGCTATGGCGAGTGCACAGGGCGAAGTGGCTGCTGCCGCAATCCTTGAGCTATCCGCTGAAGGAACGTCACCTGCATCAGAGGTCAAAAAGAAGAAGAGAATCACAGTCGAAGAGCCTGCGATTATCGAAGACCCGGTATCGGGTGAAGATGAGCCCAAAGCCTAGGCCAAGGACTCCATAGGCAAAGCGGGACTGAGGAAAGCCTCAGTCCCGCTTTGTTTTTTGCAAGTTCCTCAGCATTTTCTACATTATTTCTGAATACAGTGCTACCCTGACTCAAGACTGATTTTGGGGAAGGTGAATCGATGGCGGACGCCAAAGACGTACGTGCGCAACGAGTGGCTAGAACTGAGCTCACACGACGCGGGATAGACATAGGTCGTGCTGATATAAGAGTCTCTCACGGCGTTCTGCAGATTAGAGGGACCATCAGTGCGAACAAGGGGTCCGCAGTAAAAGACCTCAAGCTCGAGATGGAGCATATCGGCCGACTTCTGAGGCAGAAATCCGACTTTAAGGACGTTGTCGTCGACTGTATCTATCGTTAATAGAAAGTTGAACTCCCGCAGTCGATGCATCGCATCAACTGCGGGAGTTCGAATTTGAGCCCTTACTGAATTCCTAAGCGAACTTCTGTCACCGGCATCTCAACCGTGTCGGCCCGTCCGGTCACCTGGTAAGAGGCGGGAATGGTGGCCGCTGGCCATAGCTCAATCTTGTTCTTGCCTTCCTTGATGTAGGGCGTCAAGTTCAATTCGAACCGAGGGCCGTACAGATGCAGATAGGAATTGGTATTGATCAGGTGTCCGTTTACGACAACCGATCCAACCCATTGCGAGCCTGTGTCCAGGTGCAGGTAGATCATCTTTCCTTGCCAAGACGTGGGGATCTCGACGACCTTGCTCAAACTCCTGGCTACTGGCTTGCCAGGCAGGGTGGTTTCCGGTCCAGGCTTAAAGTCTGCACCGATCGTCTGCCAAGTTCCGCCTAACTCCATCACTCCGTTTAGCTTCAGCTCAGGCTGCAGCCAAACATTGCCGATCAGTCCGGACAGATCCTTGCCGCCTGTGACCTTAACGGTGAGAACATTTCCCGTTGGCTTAAGGAGCGGAGTAACGTCATACGCATACGTCTGGTTGCCCGTATGGGCCTTGTAGTCTGCAACCTTCGAGCCGTTGAGATAGAACTCAGCCTGATCGTAGGCAATCGGAAGATCATATGAATACATATTCAGCAAGACCCTCCGATCTGCCCAATTTGCGGGCACATTGAACGCAGACCTATAAAGGCCGACACCATGCCAGTCAGCAAGGTCCTGATGGAAGATATTCCAAGGGTGGCTCTCACTGTCCTGCCACTGGTGATCGTCAAAGTTCGCTGCGGTCCATGTCGGAGCTGCAGATGCAGAGCCGGTGCGATCTGCCATGAATTTCCACTTCTTGAATGCGATGACATCTGGGTCGCCTGATTCCCCAGCCGTCGCGAGCTGCTGGCGAATTGCCTCCACGGCTGGAGATGTGGCGACTGATGGCATCCTCCAATAGGTCTTCTTTTCTGACCACCACTCAGCGAGTCCATTCGCCAGGTCAGCATGCTTCATGCCAAAAATATGAGTCTCCGAGGCCTCGAATGAAACGTTTGGAATCGTGACCCATCCATCTGCATATGTGAACGGAACCGACTGACCGCTGATCTCCTCTGTGACCTGTTCCGGCTTTTGGGCGACGGCAAGTTTGACCTCCGCTGACTGTGGCCCCTTTTCGTCGTTGTTGTACGCCACCAGAAGGTCTTTTAGGCCGTTCTTTGTGACCATCTTCCGCACCCACACTTTCGGATTGTTGGCATCGGCGTTCCGCTTAACGCCTAGATCGGTAAGGAGCTCCGTCAGGAATTCTGCTTCTTTAGGGCCCTGATCGCGCCAGTAGGTGGCGCCAATCTGAACAATGCGGCCTTTTCCGATCTGGCGCACCGTCATCGCGATCTTGCCGTCATCGTACGCGGCGAGTCCACGAGAATTGGACCCCGGCTCAACAACGCTGGCATCCGCAGGAACAAAGGTCATTCCCTGAGAACTAACCGTGCGGCCCTGAAGATTCTTGAGGAGACCACTATCTCCAGTAATTTTAAGCGGAGCGTTGGGGTGGGTCTTGGCCGTCATTCCCGTCAGCGCGGAAAGCGGCTGAACCTTGGAGTTGATTGTGTCCTTGAGTCCTGTTTGGAACAGGGCGATAAAAGTGCCGCCATTTTGGATATAGCGTTTGATTCCGTTAAGCACGTCTGGATCCATGGAATCCGTTCCGTCGTCCAGCAGGAACGAGCACTTATCCACTTCCCCATTTAGAATTTGAGTTTCTGTTGCATACGCTCCGTCAAAGTGAGCGGCCTGCAAACCTCCTCGGCCTAGATCCCAGTTGATCGGCTCTCGACTGCCATTCCGTTCAGCCCGCATCGAATAGAAATTGGCGATGGATGGCATGACACGGTTGTATTTGCCAATTAATTCCAGAGCCCGCTTGTGCTTGGTAAACCATCCAGAGGCCTGCTCTTCTTTTTGGTACAGATCGATGTTGAGAAACATGCAGTGGTTGCTATCCGCGTCGAACAGCATCCATCCGAGTTCCCGAGTGAGTCCGGTTGCGCTCGTCTGCGCACTCTCTTCGCTCGTGCCGTAAAATCCTCCCAAGAGGCCAATCCCACTCCACCAGGGATTGTAGTAGCCTTCTCTGCCCGTAAATTGAGCTCCTGTGGCGTACATCTCGGCAAGGTCGGAGATCTTATCCCCGAGTAGCCCCGCGCCTCCAGAGAGGATGACAGGATGGTTCGGGTCAATAGCGAGGGCTGTATTCAGTAGATCAATATGCGAATCTTCGATCGCCTGGGCCTGCCATTCATGAAAGTCCAAGAACCTGGCATTGTCGTACGGCCCAAGTTCCGGAAACTTGACTGGTTTCACTCTTGTCATGAACACAGGACCGTTAAGGCGGCCCTCATTATAATTTGTGGCTCCGGCGGCTTCATTTGATCCACGAGGAACTCGAATGATGAGTTCATTCATGCCTGGGCGCAGATGCCCGACGAGGTTCAGCGAGTCGGAGAATCCGCTTGCTCTGAACTCACCGAGCTTTTCTCGATTCATCCACGCTTCAACCGGTTTGGGGCCTCGCACGAAGGCATCGATCACAAGCCATGCTTCGGGATAAGTTGGCCAGGACTTTGAATCAAATTCAAGGCGAAAGAATGCCTCTCCTGCCGGGAGCAAAAGCTGATCCTGAGAAGGCGGCATCTGGACATTGTTCCAAGCAGGATCTCCGGGAGGAGGAGGGGTTTCGTTTCCATCACGGGCGGAAGCAAGCTGCCAGCCATCTCTGAAGAGCATTGATTCCTTGCCCAATGCTCCATAGAAGCTGTTGGAATCGGGAATCGTCACCTGCTCCCAGTTCGAGTATTTGGAAGCATCGCCGTACCAGCGCTGGCCCAAGGTGGCGAGGTCGAAGTGTCGAACATTTTGGAGCCATGCTCGAAATAGGCTTTGTGCGCTCGGAGAATAGTCTAGGAACTGCGTATACCGGTCGTGAAAGCCGATCTCAGCGCCTGGGCTGCCAGCATAGAGTTGCCAAGCACCGAGGGCAGGATTGTCCACATACCGCTTCATGGCATCTTTGAGGAAGATCTGACTGCCTTGGGCTCGTTCCTGAGCCGTCATTCCCCAACTCTCAAAATGGGCACCATTTCCACCGCTGCTGAGAAACTCCGTGAGCAGAGAGGTCGGTGAAGGCTGCGTCATTTGGAACGGCATCCGGTTGTACACCCAGAGCGGAACCTCGCCTCCTCCAATCAAGCCAACCGATGCCAGGCCATCATTCTTATTGGCCATCTCAAACTCGTAGTCAATCGGCGCGTATTCAAACACGCCTGGAGCAGGAGACTGGCGACCGATTAGAGACTGGAACGCAACGTTCATCCCGAACTTCTTCAGGAAGGGCCAATGCGTGTCCAACGCGTAGCCTGCGTTGCCTCTCATGGCGTAGGTATAGGCCTTAACCGCCCTAAGATCGTACATATCCAAGTATTTGGGATAAGGTTTGGTCGGTTCTGAAATGGGCGTCCCATTGAGAGTATCAGTCTCACCCTCCAGCCGAGCAACTAGTTTCGCATCATCCTCCGCCCCAACCGCGATGACATATTTTCCGTTGCGGATCACTGCTATCGAGCCGTAGGGGGCCCAGCTTCGAAGCGTCACATTATGTCCATGGACCGTCGTCTTGGTCACTTTGACATTCGTGCCAGCATCCCAAAACATATCCGCCAGCATCTTGCCCTGCAAGATGTCCGCCTTCGCGTCTGACTCACACTCAAAGACGGCGCGCTGCACTCCTATACGGGCTCTCACGTGACCATAGCCACGAAGGTAGGAAAGTTCCTGCGCCGAACTAGAGGCAATCGATGCGATAACGACTGCACCCAAGGCGATGCAGCGATGGGATCGAAACTTTGAAAGCTTCATATAGAGGTTTATTTTGACCAAGCAGGGAAAAGTACCCGGCCTCAGTCCTAACGAACCCCAAACCGGCGATTATTCAGATGCCGGATCGGCTGAGCAAGTTCCCTAGGCGCAAAAATCAGTTTAACGAATCCTGGTTGTGCAGGGATGGTTGGAGCTGTGCGCTCCTGCAGGACAAAACCGCGAGCACGATATTGCTCAACCACGGAGTCCACATCCATGTTATGAACGTGGACGGATTCGAATTCCTCATTCATCACTGAAGTATCTCACGGGGGCAAGAATCGCTGAAAATCCATTAGGGTCAATTGGCACGTAAGGCCCGTTGCATGACCGTTAATGCGGTGTTTCATCGTGCGGATGCCCAAGTTTGTCCCCTTCTGAGCCGAGTCACTTCGAGAGACCTGGGCTGGGCCTGAACGGTATAATTGCGACAGTCATACATGTACGGATACTCTCACGCTATCGTCATTGGAGCCTCTTCTGGAATCGGCGAGCAACTCGTGAGACAGCTCGTGATTGATGGAACAAAGGTTGCCGCGGTCGCCCGACGCGGAGACAAACTCGGTGCCTTGGCAAATGACTTCACTGGCCAAGTTCTACCGTTCAGCCATGATGTTACGAACTTCGGAGAAGTACCGAGACTGTTCCAAGAGATCACCCAACAGTTGGGCGGGCTCGACCTTGTGATCTATGCGGCAGGAGTGATGCCAGAAGTAGGCGGTCAAGAGTTTTCATTTGAGAAGGACAAGCAGATGGTGGATGTCAATCTGCTGGGCGCCATAGCTTGGCTCGATCAAGCTGCCGTTCGATTTGAGAACACGAAATCTGGGACGATTATAGGAATTGGGAGCGTCGCCGGCGAGCGCGGTCGCCAAGGTCAACCTGTGTACAACACAACCAAGGCAGCGTTGGCCACTTACCTTGAGGCACTTCGCAATCGCCTAAGTCGCAGCGGAGTCAAAGTCGTCACGGTAAAGCCAGGACCTACGGAGACCGAGATGACGGCTCACCTTCATATGAAAGGGATGATGAGCTCAAGCCGCGCGGCAACCCTTATCCTCACCAAGTCGCGAAAGAACGGCGAGTTCTTTCTCAAGTTCACCCATAAGATCGCCTTTGCGATCATTCGAAACATCCCCAGCAGTGTCTTTCGACTTCTTAAGATCTAGACCAATTGCTCCGGCCTCAACGCCGGCTACTTTGTGCTCTTCGGATCGAAGTGGGAGCGCAATCCATCTCCGACGAAGTTCAGCGCGAAAATGGTGAGGCTGAGGGTCAGACAGGGCCACACAAGCGCCACCGGGTGAGAGCTCATGTCTTGGCGGGCGG
This sequence comes from uncultured Armatimonadota bacterium, assembly GCA_903927025.1. Classification (GTDB taxonomy): domain Bacteria; phylum Armatimonadota; class Fimbriimonadia; order Fimbriimonadales; family Fimbriimonadaceae; genus Fimbriimonas. Next base: position 114,953 of record CAIYLG010000045.1, on the reverse strand, counting down.
AGTTGATCATGCTGCCCCAACTTGGTTCAGGCGGCTGTACACCAATTCCAAGGAAGCTCAGAGTGCTCTCTGCGAGAATCGTTCCCGCGATGTCGATCATGCTGACTGCGAGGAGAAGGCCAATCAGCTGAGGCAGGATGTGGCGAGTCACCAGATAGAAGGTTGAGGCACCAGAAGCTTTTGCGCCCACTACAAATTCTCGGTCCTTAAGGGTCGCAATCTGTCCTTTGACCAATCGAGCAATCGAGGGCCAAGCCGTGATGCTCAGCGCAACTATGACCGGAAACAGGCTTCCCAAGAGTCCCCATTCCTTTCTTGGCTTTATGGTGCCGATGATCAGAACAGCGAGAAGAATGTCTGGAAAAGCAAACATTCCATCTGTGAAGCGCATGAGAATCATGCTGATCCACTTGGGGGCAAAGACGCCCAGAACACCAACGAGAATGCCGACACTAAGGGCAATCGCCTCGACAATCAGGCCAACCATGATGCTGACTCGGGCTCCGGCGGCCAGTCGGGCCAACACGTCCCTTCCCTGTTCGTCCGTTCCGAGAATGTACTTCCCGCCTGGATCCAGGTGCGGCGTGCCAACCGGATCATAGATGCTGGTGAAGCTAGGCTGACCGGATGGGTGCACAGCCGCCGTTCGAAGCGTGGGGCCAATGATGGCACCGAGCAACAAGACGACAAGCACGATGACCCCGAAAATATATAGCGGGTCTTTCCCCTTTAACATTCCAAAGACTCGACTCATCAAACCTGCGACTCCCGGATTCGCGGATCGAGGATTGGCAACAGGATATCCACAAGCAGATTGAGGAAGATAAACATCGCTCCAGTGACGAGAACTCCTGCTTGGACGACGGGCATATCGATTTGCTGGATGGCTTCAATGACGGTGCTGCCCAGACCCGGCATCAAAAAGGCCCGCTCCAACACGAATGAGCCGGTGAGCAGAAAACCGAAACTCGTACCAATCGTGGTAATGACCGGCAGTATCGCATTCCTCAGCGCATGCCGAATCAGGAGCCTTCCTCTGGGAACCCCTTTTGCAACGGCGGTTCTGATGAACTCTTGGTCAAGCGTATCGATCATGCTCGCCCTCGTAAGACGAGTTATGAGTGCAGCTGGTCTGGCTGAGAGAATCGTGACGGGAAGGATGAAATAGAAGATTTCTGGCGCCACCAGCGGATTCGTCCAGGTGATGGGCAGGCGATCCATTCTAAGACAGAAGATGTAAACAAGGATGGGGACGAGAACAAAGTTAGGTGTCGTCACCCCAAGGGTGCTGAGAGTCAGGATGGATTTATCTGCAAACTTCCGCTGATAAATTGCCGCGATCGCGCCAAACAGGATGCCAATTGCTGAGGCGAGAATGATTGCCTCAGTTGCCATTTTCAGTGTGAGCGGAATCGTTCTCGCCAGGATGTCCCTAACCGGCTCGTGAGTGCTGTAGTAGCTCACGCCAAAATCGCCGTGGAGAGCATGATCCAAAAAGCGAACATAGCGGGACGGCCAAGGCATATCCAACCCAAGGTTGTGGCGGATTTGTTGGATGGTAGCCAGGCTGGCCTTCTCGCCTCCCAGAATGGTTGCAGGATCGCCAGGCGCAAACTCGCCCGCAACAAATGTCACGAACGAAATAAACAGCAGGCTGAGGGCCCCAAACAGAAGCCTCAGTAGGATGGCCTTAACGAGCCGCACGGGAGGCTAGTCTACCAAACGCAGGCGCCCAGATGGATGCGCGGTCAACATCGCAGTTGGCTTGATGATCGTTCGGATGGGTTCTCCAGTCAAAACTTCGACTCCTGTTAGCCGATCTCCCAATTGGATCTTCTTTAAAACATCTAGTCCAACCACTATTTGGCCGAACACAGTGTAGTTGCCATCCAAAAAAGTGGACCGATCCAAAAGCATATAGAACTGGCAATCCCCTGAATTCATGTCATCCAAATTCCGAATTAGGCCAACTGCACCGAGCACGTTCTTGAAGCCAGTCTCTTCATAAGGAATTCGTGAACCGGTTCCTGCGCCACCTGCAGCGGCAATATCCCCAGATTTTGAAGATGGATCCCCGATCTGAACCAAGAACGGCTTGGGTGTCCGTACGACTTTGTGAAATCTCTGGCGGCTGTAAAAGCCCTGCCTTGCCAGCGCAACAATGTGCCGCACTGTTTTGGGAGCTTCCTTAGGGTGCAGGCGAATGAAGATATTGCCCCGGCCCTCCACTTCGAGCTTCAGGACAGACTCCCCTGGTTTTGGAGTGTATATCTGTGCCGAGGCCTGGGACGCCGAAAGGATAAAACCACAGAGGAGAGACAAAGAGGCGGTGATCATTGGGTGAACGAGCTTGCGCCCGTATCCCCTTCTACTCTCCCAGACTACGTCCGTATCCATCAAATTTCACTCCGCCCGCCAAGATGTAGATCCCTTCGATAAACGACCACAACCAGCCAACACACAACAGGGAGAAGAACATCTGCAGGATGCCGTAGGCTATATAGCCGAGGTACATCCTCCCGACTCCGGGCAACACCATCTGCAAGATGCCTGCCACCGCTCGGCTCTTGTCACTCTTGAGGGTCACCAACGTTCGCTGGTAGTTTGCATACACCGGCGCGTAGGAGGTTTGGGCTGGGTACGAAACTGGGGCAGCTGGCGGTGCAGACATAGCTCCTGGGGGAGGAGGCGGTGAGGTCATCCTCTGGCGCGAGTTGAACAGCGACGCGAGTTCAAAAACGTTCCCAGCGGAAACCCACTCGGACATTCCAACCTTCCAAACGTAAGTCTCGGGCGCGATGACATCGCCTTCAACCAGCTCGGCGATCTGCTCAAGCGTAAGGGGCCCCAACTGGCCGTAGTGTCCGATGTAATACCAGTCGCCCACGTCTTTCTGCCCTACCCTTCTCAGCCCGTTAAGGTTTCGTTGTACCGCAATCCAGGGCCTAAAGCGCTGCCAGATTTCGAATCTGGATGGAGTCAGAGGCGATTCTCAAACAAATAGGGCCCACTTCACCAATTACGGGTGAAGCGGGCTCCAGTCTGGCTTAGAATTTTGCGTTTGGATTCAGCAGTGTGATCGCCTTGTCCAACTGGTTGTCCGTCTTGACGTCTCCAAACACCAGCTCTGGATTATTCGACAGATCTACTTTGAGGTCTGGCTCCAACCCGCCACTGATATAGCTGCCGTAAGCGTCCACCTTTCTACCAAAGAAGGGGGTGACTGGCAGGAAGTATTTGGCGATGGTGATCTTCGCGCTGCTGTTGTCAACCAGCGGGAACACGTTTTGTACCGATGCTTTTCCGTAGCTGTGGGTGCCAACAAGTTTGGCCTTGCCATAGTCCCTAAGACAGCCCGCGTAGATTTCAGCCGCACTGGCCGAGTCTTCGTTCATGAGAACGGCGATCGGATAGTTGAACTGGTGAAGCGCGCCAGGATAGGAACGCGCCACATCTTCCTTGCCATCCTTAAACTTCATCTTGACGACGACTTTATCCTCAACAAATCGACTGAGCATGTCGCATGCCGTTTCAAGTAATCCGCCTGGATTTTCTCGCAGATCGATGACCAATCCTTTCAGCGGATGCGCTTCAAGCTTTCCAAGTTCCTTGTCAAACTGAGCGGCGGTGGGCTCCGAGAAAGAAGCAATGGACATGTATCCAATCTGCTGATCAGCGAGATACTTTGAGTCGACCGTTGGGGCGATGATCTTGGCTCGGCGAATAGCGAGATTTACCGGCTTCTCTTTGCCCTTCTGAATCAGCGTGAGGTGAACGACAGTTCCCTCTTGGCCTTTAATCAGGGACACGATATCGTCCGTTTCCTTGCCGGCAACCGATTTGCCTTCCACTGCGGTGACGACGTTTCCGGCTTTGACTCCTGCGGCAGATGCGGGACTGTCGTCGAAGACGACAACAATCTTGGCTCCCATAGGATCGCCACCCAGTCGGGCACCAATTCCACTAAAGTTGGCACGCGTCTCATCGTTGAAAGCGGCCGCCGCCCTCGGCGGCATGAATATGGTGTGAGGATCTCCCAGAGAGGCCATAAGGCCTTCCATGCCAGCGTATTTGAGGTTCGTCCGATCAACAGGCTTCACGTAGTCGGTGAGGATCTCCGCATAGGCGTGCTGGAATTCGATGCTGGGGCTTTCTCCGCCGGTCGACCTCACTCCAAACAGGTTCCCAATCGCTCGAGTCGACGGAGCTTTGAGGCGCTGGATATCTGGCCAGCAGAATCCGAACAAAAAGCAGCCGCCAACCACGGCGCCAAAAGAAATGACCTTGACTACCGGCTTCATCGTGTTCCTCCAATCGTGCGCTTCGCTTTGCCGAGAGTCGGCTTATAAACCGAGGTCACGAGTGTGTAGCCAGAACCGTCCGTCAGTCTGAAGATCGATCGTACGTCTCGATCACCTCCAGTCTCTGAGCCCGTTAGGTGAGCGACACCTCTCGAAGAAAGCGCCAATGCGAATATCTCTGCGGCTCCTCGTGTGCTCTTATCGGTAACCAAGGTGATTCGAGGTGGATTCGAGTTTCCTTTTCTGACCACAAGCGGGGTCGGCTTATCGTGGCGGAATGTCGTAAAGTTTCCGTATTCCCCGGATGGAGCTATAACCTCGAGGCACTGCTTCATGGACCCCAGGTCTCCCATCGTGTTGTTTCTCAGGTCAATCGTGACCTCAGATTTGCCGGCAATGGCGTGCTTAAGAGAGTTTGCAGAAGCTGGAACGAACGGCAGACGAATCTCGTTGCCAGAGACTTGAAAGCCCGGCATGGTGCTGTGCAGCTTAGTAATCTTTGTGGATCGCTGGACACCCTTTCGCTCCCACACGACAGTCACGGCGCCGGATTTCCCTAGAAAGAGCATATCCTTCGCCTTCACTGGCATGATCGCCTTGTCTGCCTTGGCGCGAATTTCCGTTCGCAGCTGATTGATCGCCGCCGCGGAAATCTTCTTGGAATTGAAATCTCTGAGGGCCTTTCTAAATTTGCGAATAGGCTCACTCTGGGCAACCCAGTGTCCATCTACTGAGTACACCAAATCGCCGACGCTAACGCCAGCCTTATCTGCGGGGCCGCCCGGCACCACACTGACTACCTGCAGTCTTGGAATGTCCTGAACGCTCACCACAGCATCTTCTGCGGTTGTGGCGGGTGCTTCCTGCTCATGGGCTGCTTCAAGCTGCGCTGCATTGGGGCCGGTGACCAAGGCGAAATCTGCTCCGATGCCTTCGAATTTGCCGTCTCTCGCATTCAGGTAGCTTGCGAACTGCGTCCGGTCCAAATACTGCGACTGAGGATCTTGGAGACTAAGGATCATGCCGCGAATGGCGCCGGTGACAAGCTTGTTGTCATCCGTAACCGGTTCAACATACTGATCCTTAAGCTTCTGGCTGAGTTCGTAAAAGTAGTCGCCGGCGGGGACGTTGATGTCATTCGATCGGGATGCGACCATGCGATCAATCGTCACGCCATTGTCCGCGACCTGGACTGCGCCGATATCGGCCTGTTGCCGAGCGCGATAGCCCATGATCACTGCGGCTACGGAAGCGACGACTCCCGTTGCCGAAAGGATGCTTTTCGAGGTTGTGTTCATAAATGAAACCGGTGGATCATTCTACGCCGTGTGTGCCTTTGATCGTAACGGCGAATCGGGACCGTTGTTGGAACAACGGCTAGATTTCTGCGGTTGCCTTAGCTTCCAAGTGCTTTGACGGCAGTGCTCACACGGACGTCAGGACTCGCAGCCATTGCATCGATCGATTTCTGAGGCAGCTTGAAGGAGTGCTTCTTTGCAAAACCGATTAGCGCTAGCTGAACGGCAGGACTCGGGTCGTCAAGGACGTTCGCGATCTCATCTTGAACCGCTCCTTTATCCAAATTCGAGAAGCCAAGCAGCGCCGCCGCACGCACTCCTGCCGACCGATCTGCAATCGCGATTCTGAGTGCGCCCCGGTGCGCTTCATCCGGATGAGATGATAGGTACTCCACGACAAGCCGCCGAACAAACTCGCTGTCATCTCGGACGCCTTTGTAACCCTCTGATCGATTCGATTCCACCGAAGACTGAATCAGCTTGGTGTAGCTCTCCGCTCTCACCCGGTCACTCGGCTCGTTGACCGCAGACCATAGAAGCGGGGCTGCGACTTTATCGAGCGAAGGGTCAGCGTATCGGGTAACCGCGAGTTTAACTGCAGGGTCACTCATTCCAATGAAGGCCAGTCTCCATATTTGAGACTCGGGAGTATGGATCTCCGCCAAAGATTCAATAGCAGAGACGTGGGCCTGCCAACTCCTACTCGCAAGCAACCTTGCAACGTTATCTGCCTGCTTAGCATCCTTGGTGTCCGCCAAGAGCCTTGCCGCCGTCATCTTTGTGAATTCAGAAAGTGATACGCTCACCGAGCGAAGCACGACAGACTTGGCTACTTCACTTCCCTCTGCCATTAGCGCGGTGAGGGCTGCAGAAGCTACGGCCGGATCTAGATCCACGGTATTAGAGATGAGATCGGTCTCAACGGACGGATCCTTGAACCCAGCATAAGCTGTCGTTGCATTGAGTCGCACCAGGACGCTCTTATCTTTAAGAAGCGCAGCGAGTTGAGGACTCGGGGATTTTGCTTGGGCCGCAAACAGGGCTCTCGCTTCCGGATCATCCGAAGCCACATCAGCTGTTGGTGGGACCAACACCTGTCCTGCCGGATCGCTGTTGAAGCTGAACTGATCGAATTCGTATTCGATCAGCGCTGGCTCCAACTTGCCGTTCAGTTTGGCGTTTGGACTCGGCTCAATTGACATTTGGGAAACATCCGCCAGTCCCAGGGAATGGAGATCGACTGATATCTTCTGCCATTTCCCGTTCGGCGTAAATGGAACACTCAATACGGTGAGTCCAGCGGCAGGATTGACAAGGAAAGGATCGGGGCCCAGGGATATCCATGCGGATTTGCCGGTCGAAGAATCCAATCTAACCGACATGGGATCCTTGTTCGAGGACTTTGCTGAAAATGTTAGTGTTGGGGTGGCATCCGCTTTGGCCAGTGGAGTCCCATCTGCCTTGATAGGAAGCGCGATGCCCCCGTCTCGAACCGCGGACGCCTCGACAACCTTTAGGACCTGCCCTTTCTCATTGTCAGCCGCCGCGTCAACGGAGGTCGTTGGCGTGGACGGAAGTTTCACTATATGCGGCTGGGTAATCGACGCGTGAAGTGCGAGCGTTTTGTTGAGGTTCGCTACGTAGGATGCCCCTGATGGTTCGGCAAGATCGGCGGCGACGGTCCAATTTGAATCTACTGGGCCATCCGTAGAAATTGCGATTCCCTGGTATCCCTTTTCACGAGCGCGCAGTCCCACTTGTCGGATCCACAGCGCATCCAAGGCGGAATCAAAATCTAGGCTGGAGCCATCGGCTGCGATCGGCCGCGAGGAAATTCCTGAAACCGGTGTGTCGTTGACTACTGCGTCCGGAAGTGCAGCGAACAGGGAACCTGGAAGCACGTATATCGCTGAATGAAAGGGCCCACGGAAGATCTTATCTTCCGATTCGTAGGTTCCGCCATTGATCCGTGCCTCAAAGTAGCGAGCGGCAAAGTCCACGCCGAACGGAGAGGTGCCAGATTCTCTCATCCACTCATTCTCGATCTGTAGGTCTGTTACGACCTTGATCGCTCCATCTGTTTGAGCGGCAACGAGTGCTTCAAGCCGTGCGACCGACTCCCGAATCTGAAGAAGCTGGGAGGATTCAATCGTTGCCCGCTTCTGGCGGAGGATTCCTCGCGAATCACGACCATCTGCTTCTGTCTTCGTGAAGACGACGACTTTGAGGTGCCAAATCGCCTGGGTACCACCTTTGGATGCAGCGTGTTTTTGCACGTCTGACCAATCCAGCCCAGCGTCGTACGGCCTTGGCCAGACCGTCTTCCCTCCCGCGGCATAGGTCCAGCCGTGCCAGTCCGTCAGCTTGATCAGGCTAGTTTGTTCCTGAGGAATCCCCGGGAACTTAACATCAGCCTGACCCGCGGCTTGTCCTGTCAGGAATGCCAGTGAGAGTGCGATCTGTGAAACGATCATCGTCCCTCAGATTGTGGACTACCGAAGCAAGCGAAACAGACGGATATCTTCCGGTCTGGCGGCGTGACCATCTCCCCGGGTGAATTCCAGAGCATCAACGCTGCTGACAGTTGAGAGATCAGAAGGAATTCGGCCAATAAGATCTTCGACCACTTTCTTGATTTTCTCGGCATTGGAACTAAATACGGCGAGAACATCATGCGCTGTTACCGCCTCAGCTCCCGCATGAACTCCGCTGTCATAGTCCGTGATCAGCGAAATATTGACGACTCCCATTCCCAACTCTCGACAAAGGTAGGCCTCAGGGTATTGGGTCATATTGATGACTTCCCATCCCTGGTCGTGAAACCACTTGCTTTCCGACTTTGTGGAGAAGCGAGGGCCTTGGATGACAACTACAGTTCCCGTCTCGTGACACTCGATACCGTGATCTCGGATAGTTTCAATCGCCAGCTTTCGGAGAATCGGATCGTATGTATCGGCTGGAGACACGTGCGTCACGATGGGACCGTCGTAAAAGGTATCTGCTCGACCGCTGGTTCGGTCAACGAACTGATCACAGACCACGAAGTCACCCGGCTTTACATGCACTTGAAGTGAACCAGCCGCACACGGACTGATAATGCACTGGCACCCCAGCGACCGCATCGCCCATACGTTGGCGCGAAAATTGACTTTGTGGGGGGGGATGGTGTGATTTCGACCATGACGCGGGAGGAAGGCCACCTTTCTGCCGTGAATGGACGCCAAAAAGATGGCATCACTTGGAGGACCGTAAGGGGTGTCTACCTTAACTTCACGAACCTCTTCTAAAAGGCTATAGAAGCCCGAGCCGCCAAATACACCGATTTCTGCTGAATTCATTTTCTGTTTTCTAATTCCTAACTACTTAATGGTTTGCGCCATAACTGAGTGGAGAGCCTTGATGAGCTGATCGACGCGCTGTCCCCTTCTTAGAAGAACGTCTCCATCAATCGGCTGAATTTTGCCTGTCTTCACAGCCGTTATCGTCTTCAACCGAGGATCATTTGCGATCAGCCCGACGTTCGTGAGGTCTGTCTTGCTCGCATTGACAATAATCAGATCTGGGTTCAAAGCCACCAGGGCTTCTGCATTCATGGGTCCGAATTTGTCTGCTTCAGGCCCAACAGGTTCTCCTCCGGCTCGCTTCACGACATCTGCAACGAAGCTCTTTGTGCCTTCGATATAGTCGCTGCCTCCTGGGCCTGGCATGATCACCGCTACTTTCGGCTTAGAAGGCAAACGGTCTGCGTCTGCCGCTGCCAGTTCCACACGAACGCGAGTGGCAACGTCATTGAAGTGCGTCTCGGATGCCAATTTGCTGCCCAGCAGATAAAGTTCTTTGATGTAGTCGTCGACCGTGTTACATTTGAACTCAAATGTATCTGCGCCAATTGCCTTGATCTTGGCGATGTCCTGCTCGCTGTACAGCGATTTGTCGTACACGATCAGGTCGGGATGAATCTTGGCGATCATCTCGTAATCCGGTTTGACCTGTGCGACAACTGGAATACCGTTAAGGCTGTTCTTCGGCCAGTTACAGGCGGCGGTTCTTCCCTTTATGGAAGCAAGATCCGCGTTTAGCGCCATGATCTCCGTGCTGCCTGGGCTCAGACTGATAATCGAGTGGTAGACACGGGGCCTTCTTTCATGGACGATTGGCTTATCCGCACACCCCGAAAGGGCAACGAAAAGGGCGACAAACAGTAAGGGAAGCGCACGGCGCATAGGGGCATTGTGGCCCATGGGGCGCTGGCTTTGCCATTCGGAACGGGGGGATGTTGTCATGAGGCTATGTGAATCAAGTAAAATCAAAAGCGTAAGTAGGGGTGTAGCTCAGTTGGTAGAGCGAAGGTCTCCAAAACCTTAGGTCGCGGGTTCGATCCCTGTCGCCCCTGCCACTTACCTAATCGCAACCTGGGAAGAAACTGCTGCCAAATCTTCGAAGGTTCTCTGCGCAACGATAAAGATCGTGTGATCTTTTCCAGTCTGTACGACGCAGTTGACGCCATTAAGCTTGCCAGCAAGCAAATTTGTATGCCCGGTCATAGGAGTCATACCTTCGAGGTCCAATTCCTGACGAACGACGAGAATCGTCACGTCACCCTTCTCGTCTCTCGCCGAGAAGCTTCTCACAGGAATTCCGCCAATCTGCCCGTTCGAAACGCCTCGCACCGTGAGGTGGTCTGGTGTTGACAGTTTGGACTGGTTGATTAGACCTCCGAGCCAGCGATCCTCGTTAAAGCCAAGTTGCTTCTTAGGGGGCCGCATGGGTTCTAGACTGCCAGCCATCTTTGCCAAGTCAGGGCTTGATATATGGCCCGGATCTGAACGCTTGTGAAGGAGGCCGGTGGCGAGAATCACTCCAAGGAGGGCGCCGCAAAATGCCGGGGCGTACTTGGACACCACACGTTCAACCTTCCGGGTCTTGTCGATCTCGTTGAGTCGAGAGACACACTTATTCCATTCCGCCGCAGATTGCGATTGTGTTGTCCGGGTGGCCAACATCTGCTTGAGGCTGGAGATTGCCTCTGCTTCTCGGAGGTCTTCTGCAGACCCGCTCAAAGACAATTTGACTTGGTCGCTTCGCTCGCGACTCAGTTCTCCATCAACATACGCGTGAAGATCCAATCGATCCATCATTCCGTCGCACCTTGCTTCAAATACCCTTCCCTCATTGCATAGCCTTCCAGCGCCTTTCTCAGCAGAGACCGACCGCGGGCGATTCGCGAACGAACTGTTCCAATAGGCACTTGAGTCGCATCCGCAATCTCCTGATAGCTGAGCCCCTCGATGTCGCTTAAGATCACCGCGAGGCGAAAGTCTTCAGGGACTTTGGCCAGCGCCTCTTCGATCTCGGCGCCGACGGCATTGTCGAACAGCAATCTGTCCGGCAACTCCAATTCCGATGAAACCGGCTCGATTGCCCCTTCGTCATCTAAGGAACCTAGCTGAGGGCCGCGCTGTCTCTGCCTATACCTATTGATGTACAGGTTGGTGACGATGCGCAGCATCCAGGCCTTGAAGTTCGTGCCATCGAACCGCTCGAAAGCGTCGTAGGCGCGAACAATCGCCTCCTGTGCCAGGTCCTCAGCATCTTCGCGAGATCGAGTAAGTCTCAACGCCGTGCCCAAGACCGACGGGAAAACCTTTTCGGCCTGTCGTTCAAAGGACTCGCGAAGATCGCGCTTTCCAAAGAGCATCGGTCGAGCGAGTCTACCCACCCGACCTAGTCAACACAGCTTTGCGCCCCGCCGTTCCCGACTCGAAACCAATTATCAAAGAATGGGCCGCACTCCTTCGGAGTAGACGCAAGACTCTCGATTGCGCAAAACTGCGGACATGGTAACGGCGATTGCGGCACTGATGTTTGCACAAGGGATCAACACCCTTACACCGGCTGAGCAGAGGCACGGATGGAAGCTCCTGTTTGATGGCAAAACCACTCACGGATGGCATAACTATCGAAAGGAGGGGATTGGTTCCGGATGGCAGGTGGTCGACGGGGTCCTCACAAGCGTTGATCCAGGAACGGCAGGCGATATCGTCACGGATGAAAAGTACGACTGGTTTGAATTGGACCTGGACTTCATGTTGACCAAGGGCGGAAACAGCGGCGTGATGATCCACTGCGCAGATGAAGGCGACACCATGTGGTTCAGCGGTCCCGAGATCCAAATCTATGATGATCACGGAGAGCAGGGCGCACAGAAGTCAGGATTTCTTTACGACATCTACGACAGCAAGGTGGACAGCACCAAGCCAGCCGGACAGTGGAACCACTTTCACATCCTCGTCTCAAAGAAGCGATGCGCCACCTACGTCAATGGTGTGAAGTATTACGACTGGGTTTGGGGCAGCAAAGACTTCTTTGATCGAGTTAAGAACACCAAGTTCAAAGATCTTCCTCAGTTTGGAAAGCTGGAAAAGGGAACGATCGGAATTCAGGGTGACCACGGGACCGTGTCGTTCAGAAACATTAAGATCCATCCGCTCAAGCAGTAGAGCTACCGCCAATGGATTGCTCTTCGGCAATTACGTCGCGGAGCAGTCCTCCCAACGGCGCATCTACTTGGGTGAAACGCCAGCGAACCCTGCCTGAGTCGACGCTCTCAGTCCAAATCTTCAGATCGTCAGGTTGAGCTGTCCCGTCCAGGCACCCTCTAGTGCGAGGAGCTTTTGCTTCATCGGAAGACCTCCGCCATATCCAGTCAGCTTTCCAGTGCTGCCAATCACTCTATGGCACGGGATGATGATGGAAATGGGATTAGAACCATTCGCACTCCCAACCGCCCGGGATGCTTTAGGGTTGCCCACCATTATTGCGAGTTCTCCATAGGACCTGGTTTCGCCGTATGGAATCTGCAGGAGCTGGTTCCATACGGTTCGCTGGAAATCTGTCCCAGCAGGTCGAAGCTCCAAGTTGAAGGTTGTCCTCTTACCTTCCGCGTACTCCTGAACCTGGATGCGCGCAGTTGAAACCGCATCGGAATCCAGTTTGTAACCCGACTTTGAGTGGAGTTCGTCGGCTCGGTCATCGGTCCAAAGCTCGGTGACAATGCCAAACGAGTCAACCACAACCGTGATCGGGCCAACTGCAGTTGGAAATACATCAAACAGGAATTGTGAGGTCATGATTCAAAGCTCTGAGACTGCCACAGGTGAAGGCATGCCAAGGTTCGATATGGGGAGAATGGGGCGAGGAGATTCTTCGTTTGACTTGAGTCTGGACGTGCATCGAGGGCGAGTTGTCGCTGCAGGCTGCTGGTGATTCCGGTGTCTCCCAATGGAACACAGTCTGCGAACCCAAACGCCCGCATCAACAAGTAGTGAACAGACCAAGGACCCAGTCCGCGTACGGCGAGCAGAGTGCGCTCCGCACGGGTCGCCGTCCCTAGAGCGAGTTGATCCAAGTTCACCTGGCCACTCACGATCAGCCGTGACAGATCAATCAGGTATTCGGCTTTTCGACGGGAATACTTGAGAGGCAACAGGTCCTCTACAGCTAAGTTCGCGACATCGGACGGCAACGGTGGGGCGAGCAGCCCAAATTCCAGCTTTCGTCCGACCAACTCAGTCAACCGCCTTCGAAGAGCATACGCAAAGGCCAAGTTAACCTGTTGTCCGACAATCGACCAAACCACTCCATCATAAAGCGAGGGTGTCAGAGGCATTCTCAGCCCTTCCCTGCCCTCGAACCAGGTTTGGTGTCCTAGCTTTGCCGCGTGAAGTTCAAAGCTCTTGGGATCCTGCTTCAGGCCCAGAACTCGGACGACTATCGGATGGGCTTCAAGTGCGCATCCGCCCTGAACTTCACCATCGATCTCTTGCCCAGTAAATACAAAGCGAATCACCATAGGTCCGGCCGCTCCATTTGCGGCAAAGGTGATTTCATCTCCCCTCACCCGCTCAGACACGCTCTCGGAGTCTCGCCCAAAGTACCGGAGCAAGACCAATTTCTGGAACGATAAGGGGAGGGATAACTTGAAATTTTGGGTAGTGGAGAGTTTTCTGTAGGCTGATGGAGCTAACCCGGTCAGCCTTCCAAAGTGATCGTAGAAGGTCGAGAGTGATTCAAAGCCCACCGAGAAGGCAATCTCCGCAATCCCATCCTCTGTCTGACAAAGCAGGCTGCATGCCTTGTCAACCCTAGCCTGAGCGAGAAGCTCACCTGGTGTCGTGTGATAGTGGGAGCGGATCTGTTCGAACAGCTTCGATGATCCGCAGCTAAGGCGCTCACAAAGGCAATCGACGTTGCCAGAAACTCCTGGATCGGTCCGCATCTCACTGACAGCACGCTCCAATCGATCCAATTCCTGGTCTATTCCCTCCAAGAAATCATCGGGCCGGCACTTCTTGCAGGCACGAAGCCCGGCATCTCGAGCGGCCTGCGCCGTTTCAAAGAATTGAATGTTCTCAGGCTTTGGCTTGCATGCACGACATGACGGCAAGCAATAGATTCCAGTGCTGAGAACCCCGGTGATGAAGGCGCGATCATACTCCCCGTTGCTGGCCATCGCCACACTCAGCATCTGCTCTCGCGTCATCACCACACCACAAGTATGCGAAAAAAAACGCCCGAGATCTTCCGGATAATTCCGGAGCAATCTCGAGCGCTCAATATATGGTTCGGACCCTAGCTTGCGTTGCTAGTGATTTGATCCGCGCCCAGGGTGAACGCTGAGGAACTGGTTCCCTGGATCACAATTCGCACCTGCCCCGTTGAGGAGACATAGTTGGATGCGCCTGTGGTGATCGAGGTTTGAATGAAATCCGAACCACCTGTGAAGGTGCCGGTCTGGATCACATCAAACTGCTTGGTCGCGAAGTTGTAGGCGAGAATGTTGCCCGTAGTTCCCGAAGGGGCGGTTGCCTGAATCGCGATATTTACGGTCGTTGGGGCACGTGCACCAAGAACGAAATCTCCTTCAACTCCAGCAGACTGCTTTCCACCCACAATCGTCGAGGACGCTGTGTAGCTGTTGGCATCTCGAGCCCAAATGGATTGAATGGTGCCGGTCTTGTGCGTTCCCTGATAAGTGCTGACACTCGTGGCTTTAGTCGAACCCACAGCGAATAGAATCGCGTTGTTGATGATATACAGTTGGCCATCAGGGCCGATTGCTGTCATCGTGTAAGCCTCTGCGGTAGCAGGCTGGAGATTAAGACCTTCAGTAAGCGAGTTTGTGGTGAAGTCCCACCGATACATATGGCCGTCTTCGCTGTTGATGATCGCTCCCTTTCGGGCAACGTCAACGGCAGCTGAATTGATGCACCACTCATTGACTGCATCTGGGTGTGCAGAGTCGCCGTTGGTCTTTGTGACGCCAAGCACAGTGATGACTTCATTCATCACTGGGATGCCGCTCTGACGGTCTCTTGTCACGCTGTTGCTTGTCGGATCAAGAACGGCAACTTTGTTGGAGCCATCGGCTCCGGCATCGCCGCCCATATCGTAGTTGTTGTACTTCGTAAGGATCAGGTACTTGGCGGTACCGGTGTAGCTCGGAACGATGTTCGCTGGAACAACGGTCGCCGTATCATCCCATCCGAAAGCTCCAGTGGGCCATCGATTGCCGTGGGAGTCGCCAGGATTCAGGTCGGCGTCGTATTGGACCATCCAGCCATGGCTCTCTCGCCAGTTGGTAGCGAAGACACCCATGAAGACGTGCCCATCGGGCCCAATCATTGGTGAAGCCGACGATTGTCCAATATAGTAGGCGTTTGTGCCAAGAGCTGGATCAACGATTTGCACAGATGCCGTTGCGGTCAGGTTAGACGCCTTGAGTCGAACGAGCCAAGGGTTGCCACCAGTTACGGCAGCGTAGATCGTCTTTCCGTCCGGGGTGATCGCAGGTGCTGCGTTCAGCGCCAAGCCAGACATCGATGAATCAATTCCCCAAGTGGCCGCTGCCACATAGGAATGGGCTCCGGTGTAGACGTTGACCTTGGCAATGCCTCCGGTACCCAAGGCAGCAAAGGCGCTGGGGATCGAACCGGTCACCGTGTATCCAAAGTAGATGTTCCCGTTGTTGTCTGCGCTGAGAGGGGTATTGACCTTGATTGGCGCAAATGCAGCCTTGTTCTGGTTGTAGTTGGTCAGGGATGTATAAAAAGGAATTCTAACGACAGGGCTCGAAGCCGAGTCCGCCAGTCTTCGCACCAGAAGGGTTCCACCGGCTCCTGCAGCCGCAACACCTTTAAGCACCGAGTTTCCTGCTCCAAACAGTGTGAGTGGCTGGACGGATGTCCAGTCATTGGGATAGATCACTACCGCGCTGAAGTCAGTGCTCATGCTCCAAAGCTGGGCGCCATTTCTTCCGTTTCTAGCAACTACATTCCAGTTATCGTAAGCAGCCACGCCTGAAGCCGAGCTCGTATATCGGTAGCCGTAAACAACGTTGTTGAGCGGAGTCACAGTGGGGGCAGCGTAGTGAATCAACACCTCTCCACCGTAATAGCTTCTGTTGTCATCCAGCGATGCTTGCCACTGAATTAGGCTTGCGCTCTGACTGGTCCCCAGGAACATTCCATTGTGCTGGGCGTTTCCGCCATAGCACTGCCAACCCTGAGCAAACCCAACCGACGCCAGGCCAATACCTAGCCCCAGCGAGAAACCGATCTTCTTCATACGAGCCGTATTATAAGAGAATCTGCGCTACGGTAACACTCGTAATCCAACGGTTTGGGACCCACCGTCGAAACTCTCGCAAGATTAGACCTTGCTCATCGGAAGCGGGGTCAACTTGGGCATCACAGACGCTTGAAGCTCTTCAGCAGAAATCTCTCTATAAAGGCTGTCTCGCTCAATTGGGATGCGGCCAGCTTCATTGATCATGCGGAGCATATTGTCGTAGGTCAAAACTTGGCTCTTGTTGCCCCACTCGCCGGATTTGTAGGTGATCTCATACTCGTGCACGAGTCCATCGGCGTCATCGGCGCCATACCAGAGGGACATCTGCGTCACTGGAACCGTGTTCATGATCCAGAAACTCTTGATATGCTCAAAGTTGTCCAACATGAGTCGACAGATCGCGATTGCGCGGAGATCGTCGTCCGCAGTTGGACCGGTAATATCCGAGAGTTCCGTTGATTCCGGATGGAAGCTGAGAGGCGTCATTGTCAGAAAGTGGCCCGTTTCATCCTGAAGCTCTCGAAGCTGAATAAGATGATCGACACGCTCCTCAACCGTTTCGATGTGTCCGTACAGCATCGTCGCGTACTGGCGCAGCCCAAGCTTGGCTGCCGCGCGAGCAACATCTTTCCACTCTTCGCCGTTCAGTTTCTTGCCAAAGAGTTCAGCATGAACTCGATCACTCAAGATTTCAATTCCGCCACCTGGGAGAGAATCAAGCCCAGCCTCAATGAGGTCGGCAAGAGCCTGATCAACGGTGACTTTGCCCTGTCTTGCGATCTCGACAATCTCAACTGCCGTAAAGGCCTTCACGTGGACGCCAGGTCGAGCTTCTTTGACGGTTCGGACCAAATCCAGGTAGTAGCTGTACGGTAATCGTGGGTTAATTCCTCCCACCATATGAATTTCTGTTAGCGGGACGTCTCGGTGCCACTCAAGTCGATGCTTTACTTCCTCCAGACTCATCTGATAGGGAGCAGGACCGCCCTTCTTCGCATAGAAGCTGCAGAACTTGCAGAACTTGTTGCAGATGTTTGTGTAGTTGATGTGCTGGTTGCGGACGAAATAGGTTTTGCCGCCGTGAAGGCGCTCCCGAACGATGTTCGCCAGGTGTCCCACTCCAGTCAGATTCTGTGTATTGGACAGCAGGATTCCATCTTCTCTGCTTAGCCTCTCCGACCGCTCAACTTTGCGGAGAATCGGAATCAGCTCGTCGCCAACAATCTGTTCAGGTGTTAGTCCCATAGGATAGATAGAGGATACCACGAACTTTCACGAAAATTTGAAAGCACAATCGAGTCGACTAGAGAAGGCTGTACGCGTGGCAGATAGCGGCGATATTTCGGGCAGGATCCGAGCCTATCACCCCGACTTCGTCTGAGGCCCGAATGCGCTTCACTGATTCCATCACCCGAGGCCCAACATGAGGATTTGAAATGACGCACTCTCTAAGGAAGTGGGCACCCTCTGCGGGACCAAATTCGGCAATGATCACTTCCAGCGCTCTATCGATATCAAGCCCAGAAACCAGCCCGGCGTAAAGGTTTCTACGCAGCAGACCGCTATCCTCAAAAAGATCAAACCAGGGCAGAGCGAGTCGCCTGACCCACTCAAGCAGTTCTACGAGCACCTCGTAGTCCATCCCTACGTTCCAAATCACATAACAGGGCGGTAACTCGAGCTGTCCCAAGTCCATTGCGGCGACCAAGCCAGGGGCTCGGCTTGCAGGGCGCCAATATCGAAGGCGAACGTCTCTCAACCGTGAATGACTGAGATGCAGATAAACCCGAATCGGCAAAAACGGCTCGTCTTGAACATAGGGACTCGCCCGTAAAACAATCTCTTCGATGATCGGGCCGCTCCTACGCTCTAAAAGCGGAATACCACCATTCTTGAAGATGCGAAACCGCTCATGGACGAGTGCTCCTGCCAAGAAGTGTCCAGCCTCCGTCAGGGCCTCGCGTGGAGCACCCGCCTTTCGAAATCCCTGGATCAGTCGGGGAACTGGACGAACACCTTCCCAAGCAAGCTGAAAGTCTTGCTTCTGATAGAAGAGCCGACGTCGGGCAAAGTCCAAGCTGATAGTCCTTACTCCGGTTCTACGCAGGCTTGGTGTGAGGAAGCGGCGGAGGCATGACACTTGGTGAAACGGCCACAGCCGAGCGTCCAGGCAGCCAAATCACACCACCGACATTCTCTGCACGGACTCTTTCCGATCCCACTGAAGGCATTCCCCCTGAAAGATGAGCAATAGATTCCTCTGACACCACGACACCCCCCGGTGGTGCCGCCTTCTGGAGGTGCGCCGCAATATCGATGACCCTGGAAAAGTTCACCGAGGTCACATCTCCCGCGTCTGGGGCGATGACGGAACCAGAGTGAATTCCGCTCCGAACGACGATGGGAACTCCGATCTTATTCCGGTGCGTGTTCAGCTCAATCAGACCAGTCTGAATATTCTTGGCCGCGGCGAACGCCTGCTGAGGCTGGTCAAAAGCGCAAATAATTCCGTCACCGGCGGTTGAATGCACTCGCCCCCCGTATTTACGAGAGACTCGGCCGACGAACTCGTGGTACTCGTTGAAGGTGTATTCGACCGCTAGCGGATCGGCCAATTCCTTCATTCGCGTGCTTCCAACGATGTCAACACTTAGGAAAGCGGTGTACTGGCTGCCGGAATTTAATTTTTCCTGCAGCTGGCTCAGTTGGCGGAGAAGATCTTGACGCTCTTTGGTCGGGTCTTTCATTCCCAACTTGGTGCGGTACTTCTGAACAAACTGATAGAGCAAGGCCCCGCCGCCGGCTCCAGCGACAGCCAAGAGCGGAAACATCGTGGTGTCTACCGATACTCTGACTGCGAAAACCAAGTCGAATACGGCGTGCATCAGGAACATGCCTGCTGTGAGAATGGCTCCAGCGATTGCCGCCGTCCGAAAGTTGCGAGACAGCATTACGTTGTAGACACCGAGGAAGCACGCGATCGTGGAGAACATCGTAAAGATGCCGTAATCTGCGTGGAGGGCTACCTGAGTCAGACGCGATACTCTATCATCGGCAGCCATGAGGAGTGCGCCTCCAGTTGCTGCCGCGCCAGACAGCACGCATCGCCTTGTATTCGCTTCGAGGGTGCGGTATTGGGATCGAAGGTTCCCGAGAAAGCTCCGCTTTTCCTTTTCGGTTCGAAGCTTGACGGCGAGGCGAACATATTCGACCGGCGCTCCAGTGGCCTCCGCCACGGCAAGAATCGCCGATTCATCAAGGTCGCCACCGTTCGAAATACGCAGACGTTCGGCGAGCATCAACATCTGCTCGACGTTTTCGTCCGTCATCTCAACTTCTCGGGTCGCAAGCTCCAGTTCCAACGCGGTGCGGGTTCTCCTAAAGGCGATTCTACTATCGCAAGGCTCGACAGCAAGGTTTCGCCTACCTGGCTTAAATTGTAAATCGAAAAGGGGACCGGAGGCTTCCCTCCGATCCCCTTATCCTCGATGGATCAAGAAAATTTCCTAGATCTTCTTCTTTTCGCGAACGGTATCGATGGCGAGACAGCCGGTCGAAGGAGGTGGTCCCTGGTTTGCAACCTTAGGAGCAACGTACACTGGACCCGCCAGAGTTGCGGTGCCAACGGTCAGGCCCACGGGAAGAGTCGCAGTTCCGTCGCATCCAGAAACTCCAGCATCGTACTGTGTGCTTAGGTAGTTGTACGATTGATAGAACGTGCCTGGCACTGAATCTGCGACAACAGTGAAGCCAGTTGCCGTGGTCGGCACAGAAGCACGGAACGTGCCATCGTACTCTACAGTGACAGATCCAACTAGAAGCCCGGTTCCGTCGTAGAAATTGAGCTTGGTACCAGCCAACTGGTTGGCATTTGTTCCCTGCGCAAGCACTGTTCCAATCAGTCGAACTTGATCCGTCTGGATACTGTACGACGCCATGTAGTTCGAATTCTTATACTCGGCGGTGACATACAGGGTCGAAGTGGTCTTGTTGGTCCCCGCAGAGAAGTCGCCTGTGTTATTGGCAAGGTTGCCGTACAGGTTCGTTGGGTCTGTAGAGGCAAAGCTTACGTTGGACAGGATATTACGGACCACACCGGCAGCCGTCGTGGTGTAGGACACGAGCTGGAACACATACTGCTCCCCAGCCTGAAAATTGTTCGGGTCTTGAACTCCGAATACATTGGGATTGATCAGGTCGGCCTGGAGTCCAGGAGTCTGAGGGTTCAGCAGCTGTGCCGCAGTCCACTGGCTCGGATGTAGGAGGTTGGTGGGAAGGACCTTTACAATCGCCTCAATCCGAGGTGTCGAGGTGGTCACCGTTGACGCCGTTGTACTGGTTCCGTTCCCGCTGCCGCCGCAACCGATCGCAGCCAATGCAAGCATCGCGTACGCAAACTTCTGAACTTGCTTCATCGCGCTCTATTATGCCGCTTAAGGCATCCTTTGTGAAGATAGTTGAACTCAATCATTATTAGATGAACCGCCGACGGCATACTTGCCGCAAAGTCTGTAACGTTTGCGAGGACGAGACTACAGGCTAGAAGCAGCCTGTAGGAGGGGGAGGTGGCCCCAAACTTCGAAGAAATGGCACGATCGCTGTGGTAAGTGCCGTCGGCGTGGTCGTCGACAGCGTGCCAGGCAGTTTAGCCAAACAAGTGGTCTGCTCTAAATAAGTGTTGTTGGCGTAGGCGAATTCATTGTAGTAAAAGACGAACCCGGGATCTGGAATCGACATGTCCAGTGAGAACTTGACGGCAGTCGTCGGCACAGATGCCCTAAAAGTGCCATCGCGGGCAGTGTAGGCAGCGCCAACCTGCTTCCCAGCGCTGTCAAAAAAGTCGATCATTGCGTTCTGGACTGCTATCGAACTATCGCTAACGCGACCTGTAACAAATGCCTGTGCAGCGACGATATTAAGGTTCGCGGTGTATCGCGCTCCTTTATAAACAACCGTTACCTGGTAGTTGCCCGAGGATACACCGACTGCTGACAAGAGCCCTGCCGATGTTACGGTAGCTACTGAGGAAGGAGCATTGGTGGTCCATCCCGCTGCGCTTAGGACAACTAAGTTATTGTTGGTATCTCGAGCGGTGATCTGGAGCTGAACCTGATCGCCAGGAACCAGACTCCTAAGGTCGATCATGATGCTGGAAGAGCCGCCCTCATAGCCCGTGACCTGTTGGCCATGGACAGCACCCGAAGTCGTGCCGCCGGAAGTTCCGCCGCCCCCGCCTCCGCCGCCACATCCAATCACCAGCGCGAGAATCGCGAAAACTGCGATGACACCAATCCACTGTGTTGCTTTCATAAATAAGCCTGAATCCTCCACCTGTTCGAGCGGCGCATCCCTTGTAGGACTCTCTTCTGACCTCATTCGGTTCGCTTAAGATCGCTCTTGGCAAATCCAAATGGAATGAGTTCTTTAAGGGTGTGCTCTTTGACCTCGCCCGAATCGGAAAGGGTCCAAATTTTCACTCCGGAAGGATCTACCGCAAATTCCATGAGTGTCTGCAGGCACATTCCGCACGGCATCCCTCCATCTGCGGTGGCAACTGCTACCGCCGTGAGTCTGGTTTCTCCTTCGCCAACCATCCTCGACACCGCCGACCGCTCAGCACAGACGCTGAGGCCGTACGACACATTCTCAACATTGCACCCATTCCAAACATTGCCGTGCACATCAAGCACAGCCGCGCCCACTTTGTAGGCAGAGTACGGTGCGTAAGCGTTCATTCGTGCCGCCGCCGCCGATTCCAACATCCTCTTTTGAATTTCCATGGTTTGCAAATGGGGCTAGGTCCTATTTAAGGAGACCAACTATCGGAATGTGGCAATTGTCGCGCCGTGCCCACCCTCAGATGGTTCGCCATCGCGGAACGAAGCCACACCTGGATGCTTTTTGAGGAATTCCTGAGTCACCTTCCGAAGAATTCCTTCACCTTTGCCATGGACAATTCGTATCGATGGCAGCCCTGCCAGCAGGGCGTCGTCAACAAACTTCTCAAGGTCCCGAATAGCCTCCTCCGCGCGCATATGTCTTAAATGAATCTCGGTCGTTGCATTCATCGCTTTAGACAGCTGCATGCTCGAGCGAGGTTTTAAGGCGGATGGCAAAGCTGTCGCTGGGGTCAGGCTGGTCGTCGGGACCGTAATTTTGATCGGGCCCATCTGTACCGTTGCAGACTTCCCTTTTGGATCCTGGACGATAATGCCCACTTGGGTGTAGCCTTCAATTCGAACCGACATACCCTTCTCGAACGCAGTCACGGGGCCGCTCGGCTTTTTTGCCTTGGGCAGAAATTCGGCGGCGAAGTCTTGTCCGATGTCCTGAAGCTGCTTGAGGCGTTCCCTGCCTGCGTGAAGTGCCTTTTGATCGTGTGGTGCCTTCTTCAAATCTTCGAAGATCGTCGAGGCTTCCAATCGTATTTCCCGCAGGGCGGCTTCAATCACTTCGTTGGCCTTTGAATGAGCTGTCTTGCGAATCTCTTCAGCCTCAGCGAGCTTTCTAGCGGCTCGCTGCTCAGCCTTTCTGAGCTCTTCTGATCTTCGGTCAGCTTCACCTTGCGCAATTCTTGCCTGGCGCTGGGATAGCTCCAACTGCTCCATCATCGTCGCCATATCCAGAGCCTGAACACCCAATCCCTCGCGAGCGCGATCAATGACTGGCTTAGGAATTCCATAACGCTCTGCGATGCGAAGAGCGTGACTGGCACCGGGTGCTCCCATGAGGAGGCGATAGGTGGGCCTGAAGTTCTTCTGATCGAACTCCATAGCCGCATTTTGAAAACCATCTGTCGTGTAGGCAAACGCCTTCAGCTCTCCATAGTGGGTACTGGCAAGGATGGCTCCGCCTCGATCCGCCATTTCTTTAAGAATGGATTGAGCAAGAGATGCTCCCTCTGCAGGATCTGTACCCGCTCCCGCTTCATCCAGGAGAACAAGGGCTCCACGCTTGAAATGCTTCAGGGACTCGGCAATGTTCTTTATGTGTCCGCTGAACGTAGAAAGCGACTGCTCTAGGCTTTGTTCATCACCAATATCCGCCCAAACCTGCGAGAACGGACTGAAACGGATATCCAGGGCCGGAGGCATCAGGCCCGACTGCGCCATCAGCACGAAAAGTCCGACAGTTTTGATGGCGACCGTCTTCCCGCCCGTGTTCGGGCCAGTGATCAATACGCTCGACCCCAAGCCAACCGCCAGATCAAGAGGAACTGTCGTTTCCGGGTTCAGAAGGGGATGCTTTCCACCTTGAATTTGGATCCAGTGAGTCCCCTGGGGCTGGGGCATCGTTCCCTTCATTTCGAACCCAAGACGAGCTTTGGCGAGGGCGAGATCGAGTTGCCCGCATGCTTCAATGCCTCCGCTCGCCTCGGTTGCCACGGTGCCAACCTTACTGCTCAGGCTGGTTAGGATTCGGACTTCCTCTGCTCGCTCCGCAGCATGCACTTCCCGTAGCGAGTTTCCAAGCTGGAGCACATCTTCGGGCTCAACATAAATCGTCTGTCCACTTCCGCTGGTGTCGTGGACAATTCCTCTAATTTTCCCGCGATTTTCTGCTTTGAGGGGCACCACGTAACGACCGTCTCTTACCGTATAGATAGGGTCACTGAGCAGATCGCGATGTTTGCCAGTGGTGTAGCTTTGAATTCGCTCCTGAACGCGTGCTGTCAAAGACTTCTTCTTCTGCCGCAAGTTGGCTAATGCTGGGCTGGCACCATCCTTGATGGTGCCGTCAGATTCAAGGCTGTCAAATAGCTGTTCTTCGAGCTTCCGTGCCTCCGGAAGCGTGTCCGCGAAAGGCGCCAGTTTTGGCATGTCCAGCTTCCGCGCGATCAGAAAAGCTCTGAAGACGCGCATCGCCATCAGGGCATCAGCTATCTGGAAAAGCTCCTGAGCGCCGAGCACCCCACCCTTTGATGCCACTTTCAGGGGCTGTCGAAGATCTCTCACTCCACGGAGGGACGGTACGTGGTGCTTGGCGAGCGCTTCGTGGGCCTCGCCGGTTATTGCGAGCAGCTCCCACACATCTGAAGCCTGGAATCGCGGATTGAGCTCCTGAGCCATGCCGCTGCCCAGCGAAGTCTCACAGTGTTCCTGGAGTCGCTCTCGTACCGCATCAAACTCGAGCACCTGGTAAGCGTGCATGCACCCACATTGTGACAGAGGGTTCATACTGGGATCATGATTGCTTCGCTCGTGGCTCTTTTGGCGCTCGCGCCTCAAACAGTTTCGATCGTTCCCAAGGAGACCGTTTGGGTCTACGGCAACGCCTCCACTCCTGCAGACGGAACCTTTTTGCGCGCATGGGGAACGGATGGCAAATCCTGCCCAGGTCCAGGCGAGGACGTCGGCGAATTTTCATTCAGCTATCTGAAGTGGGATCTCTCAAGCTTGCCAGCGGACGCAAAGCTCGTCTCGGCGAAGTTGGTCGCAAACAACATTCCTGATCCCGGATTCAATCTGGAAAGCTCTAAAAAGGCTCCGTTGGAAGCGCGGGCGATTGAAGGCGAATTTGAGGCCAAGACATGGACCTTTGACTTGGCGTCCAAGGTCAGACCCGTTAGCGGAAAGCCTGGCATCTATGGAACTGGATCTCCTGCTGAGATCAAAGCGGGCGCTCCTGTTGAAATCTCAATCGACCTTCTGAAAGGTTCATCCGACTTCAAAAAGGCTCTGCAGGTAGCGGTAGGCTCGACCAATCACACGTTGGCTATTGCCATTACATCCGCACTCGATCCAAGCGTGGAAGGCAGAACATGCGTCTACAAGGTCTATGGACAGAACGAGTCTAAGGAGACGTTGCGCCCCAAGTTGGTGCTGGTCTTCGAATCCACTTCGTTCAGGCGCTGATCTCTTAGCGAGGGTGAGCTTTGCCAGGTATGGTGTTTTTCATGAGACGCCATAAGGCAGCATCAATCCTTTCCGCCCTCCTTTTCTGCTCCCTATCGACGGCTGCTCCCCAGCGGCCGGCGATGTCGGATGCGGAAAAGGCGATCCTCAAGACCATGAGCGGACTACGCGGATTGAAAGATGCAGACCGCGCAGTCGTCACTAAAGAACTGGCTCTCAAAATCCGCGCCTTACCTGCGGGTCAGATGAAGGTCAACATTGCCAATTCACTGGCAAACGTTTCGACAGAAGGTGATTTCGGCAAAGGCACCTTGCAAGAAGTCACCACTACCCTCGCCACGGCCCTTGCTGAGTGTCCGATGCCGAAGGAAAATGATGAGCCGGCATTTGGCTACCAAGAGCTTGCGCAACTCTCTAAATACGAGCACATGAACGTGGCGCTTAAGTCTGGCGAATATGATGCGGCCAGGAAACTCCTGGACAAAGTGGATATCGAGAGATCAAAAGTCGATTTCACCTTAAACGATCTTTCTGGCCGCGCCTGGACACTATCGGCCTTAAAGGGCAAAGTCGTTCTTGTGAACTTCTGGGCGACGTGGTGCCCACCTTGCAAAAAAGAAATGCCAGATCTACAAGATCTGGCTCGAAAGTTTGGACCACAGGGGTTTGTCATCCTATCGATTTCCGATGAGGACATTAGCAAGGTTAAGCCGTTTGTGACGGACCACCAATACTCTTGGACGATGTTGCTGGATCCTGGCAGAAAGGTCAACACCAGCTATCACATACAGGGGATCCCAAAGAGCTTTCTGTACGATCGCAAGGGGCGATTGATCTCTCAAACCATCGACATGCGCACTAAAGCGCAGTTCCTGGATCTGTTAAGTAAGGCAGGGCTGAAGTAACGCCCTGCCTTGCTTTTCTTTAGGCAGCCTGCTGAAGGCTCATTGGCCAGAGCGGCTCTGGAGTCCACTGCAGACGATTGACTGCAGCCGATTTCGAAGCCATGTTCTGTGACTGGAATGCTTCTGAGAACTCAAACACGTCAAACCAGTTGGTAAGTTCGAAATCCTTCATCGTGTTGGTTGGTAGACCAACTGAAGCGGCCATGCCCTGCATGACGCTCTTCTTGAAGAAGCTGTACTTGGTATAGGCAAGCGCTCCAGCGAAGGTGCCAACGAAGCGAGGTCGCATGTCGGTTTCCTTCATAAAGCGGCGCAGCATCTTGTCGTCTGTAGCTCGTGCCCTATGGCGACGATCTGCAGCGTTGAAGCTGACAGTGAACAGTGCGGTTGGCAGTTCAGCCATCGCGGGTCCGTTCTCCCAGGCCCAATCGAGAATGTCGACTGGGAACTCGCCCTGGTGAATTGGCGCACCGACGATGAATCCTTCATACTGTGCAACCTGGTCTTTCGTGGGCTGCTGTCCTTTGGTCAGGTTGAACACGTCGCTTTCAACACCCTTCCTTCGGAGCTGCTCCGCCATGCCGGCTGCAATCTTTTCAGTTTGTCCGTTCTGGCTTGATACGATAATGGCAATTCGTTTCATGGGTCCTTACTTCCTTTCGCATCATCAATTTAACGTAGCAGCGAAAAGGTCAAAAGCCCTCCTTTTCCCGTCCCCGATTCGCGTGACCGAGATCAGGTGTCGTGCTTTTCCTGTCGCCAGATTCTTTTCGGCTTGCCATTTGAGAACTTAACCCCGAAATTTCACAAATTCTGAATGAAAGGGTGCCTTGTTATTTGGAATGCGGTTGACCCCGCTGTCCCTAGCCTTCAACTTGTGTTGTTCCAATGACGTTTTGCCGCCAGGCGCCACCGAAATGCGTACGGACTTGTCGTTCGATTCAAACCTTCAGTTCGAGACTCTCATCTGCCAAAGGGACGGACACGCCTACAAAATGTTCGACCGATCCAATTTGAAAGCGACAAAGACCTAGCGCGATCGCGCAACCAACTTGCTCGCCGGTTTCCCTTAACTCAGGCACTAGAGTCCGGCAAGTCGAGCGCTAGCTTCAGCCATCAACACCATTCCTTCGTAGTCTGTCCCTTCGTCCTCGAGAGTCCATGCTATCGAGATGCTTGCCCCGAAGAAGCCAAATAGGGCAACCGTTCGAAACGGCACACCTAGAGCATTGGCCAGAAGGGCGATGCGCTCTTCAAGTCGATCGCTCACTCCAGGTTCCCGAAAACAATTGGGCCATGGGTTCCGGAGGAAAGCTCCAAGTTCATAAAGTGGATTTCCGACGACTCCATGGGGATCGATAAGCCGCCATCTGCCATCGTCGTGGCGAAGGATATTGAAGTGGTGCAAATCTCCGTGAAGAAGGCGATTATTGGCGTCGGATTCCATCAGCACCTCTCTATGATCCGAACTGATCTGCATCAGCCGCCGCACTTGAGACGGAAGAGTCATCGCAAGGGCGCCATCAAACGTGGAGGCAAAATCCGCGAGGCTAGGAAATCCCGAGGGAATCTCGGACCGGTTGACGATATTTCTGTATAGAACCAGCCAGGCTCCCACCTCTTCGACCGCGCTGGGATACAGGGTAGAGAGATCGCATCCCGGGTCTATCCTCTCCAGGAGCATCGCCTCGAGTGATTCGTCCAAGGCGTAGACAGCCGGCGCAATAGAGGAACCGAAATGCCTCAAAGCTCGGGCTTCATCAGCGATCATTCCCTGCTGGATGCTGACTTTTAGCACCGATCGCCCGGATGGGCAGTCGCAAAGCGCGACGTGCGCGGTACTGACGCCGGACAGCCACTCAACCGAACTCAGCTGCCAGTTTTGAATGCAGGAGTTGCCCCTCTGATTCCAGGTTTCTCCGAGGTGATCTGCCATTTATTTCATAGCGTTCCCTAGGAACACGAGAAGATCTAGATTTTAGCCACTCCATCTAAAATCTGTTGCACTTTTTCAGAACACGTGATATCGTAAGCGTGTTACCGCACACGTGTGCATAAGCCAAATATGAAGACAGTCGAGACCGGACACAGCCGTAGAATCACGTTGAAGGACATTGCCAAGCGGCTAGATGTCTCTCACGCCACGGTATCCCGGGCACTCAACCGACCAGAAGATCCACTAATCTCTGAAGCCACCCGGTTGAGGGTGCAGCAGGTTGCTTCGGAGATGGGCTACCGACCCAATCTCGCGGCACGTTCGCTTGCAACGGGTCGTACAGGTCTGTTCGCACTTTGGCTCTGGTCGGAAGGAATTCCGAATTCGTATCACGCCAACGTCTCACAACTTATGAATTCCGCCGCCCAGAGCCACTCGTATCAGCTTTTGGTGAACCTGACCAATCGGAATACGCTTGCTCAATCCAAGAGCCAGCTGTTCGACGCATGGCACGTGGATGGAATCATCGCTCATGAAGCTGGCCCCGCCATCCAAGCGCAGTTTCATAGCGTCGCCCGCCCATCAGTACCTGTGGTCACCTCTGGTGCCTATCACTTGCTCGAAGGATTTGATCGTGTTGAAGTGGACGTTGAGGCTGGCGCGGTACTCGCCATGGAGCACCTCCTGGCAATCGGCAGAAGGCGGATCACTTACGTGACGGATGATTTGGCTCATCGAAAGGATGATCCAAGATTCAAGGCCTACAGCGACCTGTTGGATGGCAATGGACTTAAAGCTGAGTTCATCGATGTTCCCAATTACCGCGCAGGGGTCCGAAGCCAAATTCGCGAGCACGTCCGGCAGTACGGCGTTCCCGAGGCACTCCTTTGCCACAACGATGATATCGCTATTGCCGCCTACCGGGGCCTCTGTGACCTTGGGGTCCGAGTCCCCGATGACACCGCCATTGTGGGCTGCGACGGTATCGAAGACACGGAATACCTCGAAGTTCCAATCACGACGATCGCTCAGCCTCTTGGAAAGCTGTGTGAACTTGCGTGCCAGTTTTTAGAACAGCGTATCGAAGATCCGTCAAGACCGCTTCAGCGAGCGCGGCTAAACGCCGAGCTTGTGATTCGGGCATCCACCGGTGGCTCAAGTTTGCCACCGTATTCGCCACTCTGAAATTCTACTGACCTTAATGAGGAGGTCCTATTGAAAATCCGCGCATTCACCCTAATAGAGCTACTCGTCGTCATCGCGATTATTGCGATCCTCGCTGCAATCCTCTTCCCCGTCTTTGCTCAGGCAAAATTGGCGGCCAAAAAGACCGCTGTCCTTTCTAACACGAAACAACTTGGCCTGGGCCTGTTGATGTACTCGAACGACTTCGATGACATCTATCCAAAAGCCGATTACGACTTCAATTGGAGCGCGTGGCCCTTGCTGACATGGAGCAGCGATCAAGTCATCGGATCCTATTTGAAGAACTACGAACTCTTCAATAGTCCGGTAGACACGATTCCCAGCCCAATGATTCCGGATCCAACTCCCTCCAGGGTTCCGCACAAAATGGCGTTCATCATGAATGCCATGGCCGACCGGTACGGAAACTGTCCATTCGGTGTGTGCGGAGGTCAAGGAGTGTTTTCATACTTTGGTTACGCCGGGGGCGGATATACGGATGTCTCGACAACATCTGTTGCTCACCCAGCTGACACGATCATGCTGGTCGATGGACGAAAGCAGATTGTTGGAGACTGGTGGGGTTGCCCTTGGTCCTTAACCACCGAAGGTGACTACTGCTATGACTGGTGGAACTATCGAAGTGTCCTTTCCTTTGACTGGGAGGTTTACCTTTTCGCGAATGCCACCCAGACGAGCGATCCGGTTGCCTATTCGGCTTGGCACAAATACGGCCCAGGACCCGTTTCGATCTTTACGGATGGTCACGCCAAGCTGGTGCCTGCCGGAGATATCTATCAAGCAAAACGGTGGCTTGTGAATGCACCGTAGTCCATTGAGGCATTCCAGCCAGGTTGTGCTAATCGTTCTGGCTTCACTCGCGTTTCTAGGTTGCAAGCAAGGAAACGAAAGCGGACTCAGCGACGCTCAAGAAAAGGCAGGAAACGACGTCAATGCTTGGGCGAAAGCCACTGGCGGCGACTGGGAAAAGCTCAGCGCACAGCAAAAGGCGACGATGATCAAGAACGTGGGCAGCGAGGCATCTGCGAAGATGGTCTTGAAGTTCTCGGCCCATAAGCCTGACCCTATCAATCCGGGACCACCTCCCGGATGGAAAGCTGGAGGGCCGCCCCCTAGCCAAGGGACACAGCCGCCAACGGGTCAATAAATAATCGGAAACGGTTTGGGCGAGGTGAGTCTGCTCGCCCAAACCGACCGTGACCAGGTCTCGTCCCTCCGACAACTGGTAAAAACAAGGACGTGAATATCGACCTGTTGAAGGAGCTCACAGAGGCACACGGCACCTCTGGATATGAGGATGCGATTCGAGACATCGTGCGGCGAGAACTCTCAGGAGTTGGGGAGCTGTCGACAGATTCCATGGGGAATCTGATCTGCAAGAAAGTCGGAAGTGGCTCGGGACCTGCCAAGAAGCTGATGCTAGCCGCTCACATGGACGAAATTGGATTCGTCGCCAAATTTATTGATTCAAATGGATTCATTCGATTGAATCCTCTTGGTGGATGGGATCCTCGCCAGATGAACAGCCAGCGCGTGGTTGTCCATACAAAAGGCGGGCCTGTCAAAGGAGTTCTGATGCACGGCACCAAGCCAGCGCACCTCCTCTCAGACGCAGAAAAGGCGCAGGGCCAAAAGCTTGACGACTTCTTTGTGGACCTTGGTCTAACCGCCGATGAGGTAAAGGCAACCGTCCGATTGGGTGACCAGGTGACCATGGACGGGCGATTCGCTAGAATGGGGAAGCATCTTGCCTGCAAATCAATGGACGACCGCGTTGCGGTGTTCGTCATGATCGAAGCTTTGAAGGCGGCTGGCAGCCACGAGGTGGATGTTTACGCTGTGGCCACAGTTCAAGAAGAGATCGGGCTACGCGGCGCAACTGCGGCTGGATGGTCGATTCAGCCGGACATTGCCGTTGCTCTCGACATCACGCTGGCCAACGATATTCCCGGAGTTCCAGAACCGGACCAGATCACCAAACTTGGTGCCGGGACGGCCATCAAGATCATGGACAGTTCCCTGATTTGCCATCCAAAGGTCGTTGAGCATTTCCGGACACTCGCGGAGGAGAATCAGATTCCTCACCAGATGGAAATTCTCTCTCGCGGAGGCACCGATGCCGGTGGAATTCAGCGGCTGCATGGAGGCATTCCCTCATTCACGCTGTCAATTCCATCTCGTTACGTTCATACGGTGAACGAGACGGTGCATGAGGATGACGTTCAGGCAAGCATCGACCTGCTGACTCGATACATTGAGAATGCTCATTTGGGCAACTACAGCTACTGACTCGCCAATTAGCAAAATAAAGGGCCTCGGGAATTTCCTCCCGAGGCCTTAATCGCATTTCCTCTCCTAAATGTGATTTTTAGTTGACGCCGACCTGGATCGTTCCAGCTGCAACATAAGACTGGTTGCCAAGGGCAGCCTGAGTCAGGAACAGCTGTCGGGTGAGCTGAAGGGTTGCTCGGCCATCGACTGGGAGCATTGTGTTGGCGTTCAGCTGAACGTAAGCGCCATTGAATGCTGCGTCGGTGAGAGCTGCGCCGGTGCCGCCGAGAACCACGCCATTGCTGGGGTAGTCCTGAAGCAGGGACATGGTGTAGCCGATCGTACCGATGTTGCTGCCGATGCCGTAGAAGCCAGCTGCCGTGAAGGTCAGGCTTCGGTTGGTTCGAACTTCAACCTGGTTGGTTTCGGTGAGCGGGTCGTAACCGGCACCGATGCCCTGGACGTTGTAAGTTCCGCCGAAGTTGCCGCTGATGTACACGTAAGAACCGACGTTGATGACGGTGTTTACGAGGAATGCAGCATTCGTTGACGAAGCGCCAACGATGGCGTTCTGGTTGCTGGTGCCGTTAACGCTGCCTGCGAAGACAGATGCGTTGGCGCCATCACCATAAAGGACGTAGGTCGCGAGACCGTTGGTAGGAACCGAGCCGTCGTAGGAGAAGACGCGTGATGTCAGCGTTTGGCCCATCGCTGCGATCGTTGCGCTTGCTCCGACGAGAGTTAGTGCGATTTTCTTGAAGTTCATGAACTTGACTCCCAATGCTTTTCGAATGCCTTACAGCCTTCGAAACCGGTTAAATTCTTCCATGCGGTTTACCGGTTAACCAGTAACCCTTTTCCGTGACATACGGAAAAGGGTCAACCTTAACCATGTCACTCAAAACCTTTTACTTCAGCAATTGGCCGAACCGCGACATTGCAGACCGGCCAAGACGCACCCTTTCTCCACTCCTGCACGTATAAGCCCTGATGGTTCGGACTAGCGGACTCAAAAAGCATTTCACAGACCCCAAAACCGGCTTGAAGAAGGCGGTCGATGGGATCGACATCGAAGCAAATCCAGGAAGGATTTTTGGGCTTCTTGGAGCCAATGGTGCCGGCAAAACAACAGTGTTGCGGATGCTTTCAACGGTTATCCAGCCCACTGCGGGAACCGCAACCGTCGCCGGGTTTGACATTGTCTCTCAGCCAGGTGATGTCCGCGCGAACATCGGATTCATGTCGAGTTCAACTGCGCTCTACGGCCGACTGACTTCAAGAGAGGTTCTCGAATATTTCGGCAGACTGTACGGCCTCAGTGAGTCGCGACTTGCGGAGAGGATGAAGTATGTGGTCGAGAAGCTTCAGATAGAGGAGTTCGCAGACCGGCTTTGCGACAAGCTGAGCACTGGTCAAAAGCAACGGGTAAGCATCGCCAGAACAATCCTTCATGACCCGAAAGTGCTCTTCTTCGATGAGCCGACTTCCGGACTCGACGTCGTTACCAGCCAAACCGTCATGGAGTTCATTGAAGAGGCGCGGGACCTTGGAAAGACGGTGGTTTTCAGCACCCATATCATGAGTGAAGTTGAGCGGCTATGTGATGACCTTGCCGTAATACACGACGGTGTGATTGTTGCCAAAGGGACACCTCAGTCCATCAAAGATCTCGCAGGTGAACAAAGCCTGGAAAGAGCTTTCTTGAGTCTTGTCAAGTTCCAGGCGGGTTATGTGAGTTCCAGGGAGAGCCGCTAGTGAACAACGTTGCTACGATCGTGCGCAAAGAGCTTCGCGAGATGTTTCGCGACAAGCGTGTCAGGTTCAACGCATTTGTGATGCCGATCTTCCTGATTGTGCTCATGATACAGATGTTCGGATTTATCATGACTGCTGCCACCGGTGCGACCAAGGCGACCGTGTACTTAGTCTCCGGAAGCACTCAGCTTGGCAAGATGATTGAGGCGAACGGCCTCAATGTCAAAACCGTGCCAACAATCGAAGCAGGCATCAAGCTGATTCAGGAAGAAAAGGCAAAGCTGGTTCTGTTTTCGCAACCGCCCACAACAGACGGCCAAATTAAACTTGAGGCGTACTTTGACCCCAAACAGCAGATGGGCAATCTTGCACTTGTCGGTCTGCAACAGGCAGTTTCCGCAGAGAACAAGAAGGCGCTGGTTCAAACACTTCAAGAAAAGCTGATCCCAGAGGCAGCGGCAGAGCACATCAAGCTTGTTCCCAAGGAAGTCAAAATTGGAGAAAAGGGCGCGGGCCAGCTCATTGTCGCGCTGTTGCCCTACATGATCGTGCTGTTCGCGTTCAGCGGCGGAATGAGCATGGCCGCTGACTTAGTGTCGGGTGAAAAAGACAAGAACACGCTTGAAACCCTGCTCATCACCCCCGTCCTTAGAAACGACATCGTTCTGGGCAAGTTCCTATCGCTGTCCGTTGTGTGCTTCTTAAGCAGTGCCTCCTGCCTTGTCGGCATGGTCTTGGCTTCGATGCTCAAGACGCCCGCGACTAAGGAGATGTTCAACGGTGGGTTCGGTGTCACGCCAATGGCAGCCGTCACGATTATTCTGTTGCTGATCCCACTGGTGGCGTTCTTTGCCAGCATCCTCATCGCCATCAGCAGCTACGCTAAGAATCCTCGGGAGGCGCAAACCTATCTGGCGATCGTCAACTTCATCGTCATCATGCCTGCGATCTTCAGCCAAGTGATCGGTCTCACCGATTTCGGCAATAAGCTATGGATCAATTTCATCCCAGTTCTCAACACCGCAAACAATATCCGAGCCGCGCTGTTGGGGAAGACTGATTGGACGGCTGTTACGATCACGATCGTGTTCAGCGCTGTTCTCGCTGCGATCGCAATCAAGGTCGCTGTCGCACTCTTTAACCGCGAAGAGGTCCTGGTCCGGGTCTAATCATGGGATATGCCGTTTCGCCTTCTCGCTATCGACATTGATGGGACCCTACTCAACAACGAAAGGTCCCTCCTCGAACAGAATCAACGAGCCATAGCGAGGGCGCAGGCGGCTGGAATAAGAGTCGTGCTTGCCAGCGGTCGGATTGCGGCCAGCGTGCGACAGTTTTCCGATCAGCTGGAACTGGGTCCCGCAATGATCTGTAGCAACGGCGCTCATGTTCAAGGTTGCGATGGATCCGAACTGCTGCACGTCAACTTGAGCCAGCCTGCGGTAGACGTTAGCCTGGAGTACGCAAAGGATTCCCGAGCCCACTGCAGCGCCTACACAAGGAACGAGCTATATTTCCTGAGCGAATCTCCCTGGGGCGACGTTTATCGACAAAGAGTTCGAGCGGTGACACCTCAAATGGCAACGGTTGAGGAGGTCCGATTCCTTCCTCTTCTGAAGCTGATCTTTATCGACGAGCCAGATGCGATCTTAGAGCACCGTCGAATGCTGGAACTTGTGTTACCGCCCTCACTGGCGTGCCTAACAGAATCTGAGCCGAATTACCTCGAGGTCCTTCCGCCAGACGCAAATAAGGGTCTTGGGCTTGAGATTCTAAGCAGGACACTAGGAATTGCACAAAGCGAAACCGCCGCAATCGGGGACTACTTCAATGACCTTGAGATGGTGCAGTGGGCTGGACTGGGAGCTGCGATCGGCAACGCGGAGGAATCGGTAAAGAAGGCGGCTGATGTAGTGATGCCTACGAATGACGAAGCTGGCGTCGCAGCCTTCATCGACTTCATCATTGCCAAGAATGCTCTAGAGTGCTGAAGCCAGTCGGTTCGAAGCGACGACTAGACCGTCAAGAGTGAGATTCGGCTCGTAGGAAGTGAGTGACTCACACAGACCCACGAACATTCCGCCGAGCCCGCCGGTAGCGAGGATCGTCGCCCCTCCGCCGAGTTCCTTGTTGATGCGTCCTGCGAGCGCATCGATGGCACCCGCATACCCAAACATAATTCCCGATTGGAGCGATTCGACGGTGTTGGTGCCGATCGCGTGCTCTGGCGGAACGTATTCGACTCGAGGAAGCTTTGCGGCCTTGTCAAATAGCGCCTGGCTGGATAGCGTCACGCCGGTCAGGATCGCACCACCAACGTAGGTTCCGTTTCGGTCGATCGTGTCAAATGTGGTTGCGGTTCCAAAATCGACCACGATTATCGGGGCCTTAAATCGTTCAAGCGCCGCAAGGGCATTTGCAATTCGGTCTGCACCGACTGCGGTTGGTGGGTTATAGGTTACAGGTAGCCCGACCTCTGCACCTGACTTAAGAAATCTAAGGGGAACCGTGAGCCAAGCTTCGACTGCCTTCGACCAAACTTTGTCGATCGCTGGGACCACCGATCCACAAATGGCAGCATCCACGGCCCACGGTATTCCGGCAAGATCAAAGACCCCTTTCAGCCACACCGCAACTTCATCCTCAGTGTCCTGAGTATTGGTAGCGCGACGCCAGATGGCCAGCCAAGCTTTGCCATCCCAGACGCCGCAGACGGTATGGGTATTCCCTACATCAATCGCCAAGAGCATAGGTCAAATCCACCCGGCCATGCACTTCCCCGCCAAGCTTAGTTTCCATCGCGGAGACGATGGATTCCGCAACCGAGTCCCGGAGTTCATAGGAATCGGCTTCAACCATCACCCGAATCACGGGCTGAGTTCCACTCGGCCGCACGACGACGCGACCATGGTTTGAGATCGCAATTTCCGCCGCGTCAAGCTCCGCCTGGATCTTCTCCTTCCAGCTATCGGTGGAAGCTACGCCAAGATTGATCATGACCTGCGGCCAGGGCTCATAGTCATCATAAAACTCTGAGGCGGGACGACCCTCTCGCTTGAGGACTCGGAACAGTTCCAACATCGTCACCAACCCGTCTCCTGTTGGCCCCCGTCGCGGGAAGATGATGTGTCCGCTCTGCTCGCCACCGATCAACGCTCCAGATTCGCTAATTTTCTGGGCAACATATTTGTCTCCAACGGGAGTTCGCTCCAGCTTAATTCCCAGGGATTCGACATAAGCGGCAAACCCGCCGTTGCTCATCACGGTCCCTACGACGGTGGGCGGAACAAGCTCACCGGATTTCTGATAGTGTGCAGCCCAGATACCGATGGTTCGGTCGCCGTTGATCAGCCTGCCCTTCTCGTCACTGAAGACGGCTCTATCGGCATCCCCGTCAAATGCAACTCCAATGGACGCGCCCGACTCGACCGTCAGCTTTTGCACATATTCTGGCTTAGTGGCTCCGCCAACCGCGTTGATGTTGACTCCGTCCGGTTCAGCTCCAGACAGGATGATCGTGGCCCCGAGCCTCCGCAGGATTTCTGGCCCCAGCTCATACGCGGCGCCGTGGGCAGCATCAACCGCTACTTTAAGGCCTTCGAGTCTCTCGGGGACGACTGACTCCAGGAGGTCGAGGTATCCGGCGATGCCGCTACGATCTGTTGTGATCGTGCCAACAGCACCGCCCGTCGGTCGATCTTCAAACCCATCCATAAGGGTTTCGATGTGAAGTTCAACTTCGTCCGCGAGCTTGCACCCGTCGTGACCGACAAACTTTATGCCGTTATCTGGTGCTGGGTTATGGCTGGCGGATACGATGCATCCCAGGCCAAATTCGCCAGTCCTCGCGACGAAGGCAATTGCCGGGGTTGGCGCCACTCCAACGAGTACGACATCAATTCCGGCAGAGCAAAGTCCGGCAGCCAATGCGGCTGCGAGCATGGGTCCTGATTGCCGTGTGTCTTCACCAATCACCGCGCGTTTGACCTGGCTAGTTTCTACCAGCCAACGTCCGGCGGCCTGACCCAGCCGCATAGCGAGTTCTGGAGTCAGCTTCTTGTTGGCAACCCCTCTGACTCCGTCCGTCCCGAAATATTTCCTGCTCATCCGTTCTTAGCGACCTTAACCCGAGCTGGGCGGATTACCTTTTCGCCCATTTTATAGCCTGGCTCGATTTCTGTAGTGACAGTGTCATCGGCGTGCTCTTCGCTTACTTCGGTGCCAAGCGCCTCATGGAGCTCTGGGTCGAAAGGTGAGCCCACGGATTGAATTCGTCTGACGCTTTGTCCTTCCAAGACGCTTCGGAGCTGTTTCTCAACGGCGCGAATGCCGCCGACCAGAGACTCGACAGTCGCACCCGCTTCGACATGGGCGATTGTGCGTTCGAAATTGTCAAGAACTGGCAACAAATCCGATACCAGCTGTTCCGTGGCCATGAGTCGAAACTGAGCCATTTCCTGCTGGTTTCTTTTCCGGTAGTTCTGGAAATCGCGCTGATAATTCTGAAGGTCTGCCAGGGTCCTCAGAACCTGATCCTTAGCTTCATCTCGCTCTGATGTCAGATTCTCAATCTCCTGATAGAGGGCTACCAGGTCTTCCGCAACAACTTCACCGAGTTCCTCACCCGTAGCATCGGCAGCGGGCTCTTGGTCGGTCATATTCTGCAGTTCTTCCATTTGATCTTCTTGGCTGGTCACTCCAAGTTTCTCCTTAATCCGTTTGAGTGTAGTTTTAGCGCGGCGCCCCGCGTCTGGCTGGAGTTTCATTCCGGTTCAGTCGCACAAAGGAATCAGACTCAAAATGTGTGTTGAGCCTCGCTTTGCTGTGAGGCGTAAAGTTTACCTTTTGAAGCGCAATTCGCCCGAATTAATGCAGTCAGACGATACGTCTAAGCGAACGTTCCCGGCTGCAATAACGGTTCGAACGACTCGTCTTCTTAAATCTGCTTCTCAAGGCTTATACTGACGTCAAATGCAAAAGATCAGCGCAAATGGCGGCTCCGACTTCCTGTGCTGACGCTTGTCCCCAACTAAACCATGGCACTTCTCGATCAATCACAAACCAATTACGGCGCTGCCAAGCGATTCCGCCTAGTTCTTCGCGAGCAGGGATCTATCCGGGAGATGGGCGGTGAGGATATGTCCATCGCCGTCGGTATCACCGACAGCATCTTCATGAACGCTCTCGACACGGGCACCTCGGACATTCACCTCCAGCCCGAGCGGGATCAGCTCAAAATCCGATACCGGCAAGACGGAATCCTTCATGACACTGGACAGTTGCCCAGTGAGCAGGCACAAAACGTATTGGCCCGTCTCAAGCTCGCTTCCGGCATGCGAATCGACGAGAACAGAGAGCCGCAAGACGGACGAATTGACATGGAGTACATGGGCCGCCGACTCAGTGCTCGTGCTTCCTGTATTCCATGCCTGAACGGCGAAAAGTTCGTGATGCGACTTCTCGACCCGAACGCGATGAAGGTAGACCTGGCAAAGCTGGGAATGCCGGAGGATATCCTCAAGAAGTGGGCAAAGGCGGTCCAGATGCCCTACGGATTGATTCTCGTTACGGGCCCTACTGGTTCCGGAAAGACCTCCACGCTTTATGCTTCGCTTCACACACTCGATTCCCGCAACCGAAACATCGTTACGGTTGAGGACCCGATCGAATATGAATATGACAAGAACATTGCCCAGGTTCAGGTCACGGAGCGAATGACTTTCCCTAAGGTCATGAGAACCTTCCTCCGCCAAGACCCTGACGTGATGATGGTTGGAGAAATGCGCGACCCTGAGTCCCTCGCCATCGGCATCCAAGCTGGCCTTACCGGTCACTTGGTGATGAGCACCCTTCACACCAACAACGCCATCGAGACGATTGGACGAATGGTCGACATGAAGGCAGAGCCTTACTTGGTCGCCGGCGTTCTTGTCGCGATTCTCGCACAGCGACTCGTCCGATTGAACTGCCCTAAGTGCCGACAGCCGTACACACCTACCGCCGATGAGATTTCATCGCTGGGCCTTACCGCCGAGGATCTGGAGCGTGGTCGATTTGCGAAGGGTGCAGGATGCGGAGATTGCCGCGGCACCGGCTACAAGGGACGAATCGGAGTTTTCGAGTTAGTCCTTGGAACGCCTGAATTTAGAATGGCAGTTGCAAAGGCAACGGATTTCTTGGGCATGGTCGAAGCAGCCAAGAGCCAGGGGTACCGCACGATGCTTGAAGACGGAAAGGCAAAGGCACTTGCGGGATGGACAACACCGGACGAGGTCATTAAGGCCGTTTACACTCAGGCAATGTAAGCCTCCGTCCAGCGCCCCTGGGTCGAACGCAGTTCGATCCTGGGGCGCTTCTTTGTTTGTGGTCTGCTAACCTTTGGCATGCACGCCGAGATGCTGATCGATGGTTGTTTTGTCGGGGGCCCGTGTGACCAGTCGGTCGGCAAGCAGGTTTTGCGATCTCCTTTTGACGGCAAAATCATCGGGACCGCGGCTGAGGGAGGCTGGAGCGAACTCCGAGCCGCTATCGATGCGGCGGATTCTGCAT
Organism: uncultured Armatimonadota bacterium; assembly: GCA_903927025.1. Taxonomy (GTDB): domain Bacteria; phylum Armatimonadota; class Fimbriimonadia; order Fimbriimonadales; family Fimbriimonadaceae; genus Fimbriimonas. The sequence continues at coordinate 75,248 of CAIYLG010000045.1, read as the reverse complement.
TTCTAGAGTGGCGAAGCTCACCTAGACTTCTGCGTCAGCAAGTTTTGCGTCGAACCGCCGAGTTGATCAGAGAGCGGACTGAAGAACTTGCTGAACTCCTCGTCTTGGAAATCGGCAAGCCTATCACGGCTGCAAGGGGCGAGGTTGCCCGAACCGCGATCACGTTTGACTGCGCCGCCGATTTGGTGGGTCACCATGGAATGGAAGCGCTCGCCGTCGATTTAGATCCTAGAGGAAGCGACTATCGGTGTACCGTCGAACGGTTCCCCATTGGAGTGATCTTTTGCATCGTTCCATATAACTGGCCCCTCAACCTAAGCGCGCACAAGATCGCTCCTGCACTTGCAGCTGGCAACTCCGTGATCGTGAAACCTTCTCCCCTTGCTCCAATCTGCACGATGACGCTTGTCCGGATTCTTCACGAAGCAGGATGTCCTCCAGGAGTGGTCAACCTGTGGAACGGGCACCCCACTCTCGCGCAGCGTGCTCTTGAGGATCGTCGAGTGAAGATGCTCAGCTTCACGGGATCCGCCGCCGTTGGATGGTCTCTGAAGGAGAAGGTATCGGATCGAAGGGTGTGCCTTGAATTGGGCGGAGATGCTTCCGTCATTGTGTACGAGGATGCGGACCTCGACTGGGCGACGGCACGCACGGTTGCGGGAGGCTTTGGCTACGCCGGACAAATCTGTATCTCAATCCAGCATGTTCTTGTCCAAGAATCCATCTATGAGGATTTCAAAGCAAGACTCATTGCCGCCACGACCGAGTGTCCAACAGGAGATCCCAAAGTAGCTGAAACAGTCTGCGGCCCCCTGATCAGCTCCGAAGCAGCGGACAAGGTGATGGCCATGATTGATGAAGCGGTCTCCAAAGGCGCGACCCTTCTAGCTGGCGGCACTCGCTCAGGAAATATCATTTCGCCGACAATCCTTGAGTCGGTTCCTCAGAGCGTGGCCTTAGCTAACGAAGAAGTCTTCGGGCCTGTGCTGACCCTAAGCAAGTTTCAATCTTCGGGGGAAGCACTCGCTAAGGTGAATTCCTCTAAATACGGTATTCAATGCGGAGTATTCACTCGAAGCTCGGTCACTGCAGAATCGGCATATCGAGCATTGGAAGTCGGCGGGGTAGTGATCAACGACTATCCCACCCTAAGATTCGACAATATGCCATATGGCGGCGTGAAGGCGAGCGGTTTCGGGCGCGAGGGGGTCCGGTACGCGATGGATGAAATGACGGAACCAAAGACTCGCGTTGAGAGAATCGTCTAGATCCTCCTCGTTCTCTAAGACAGCGCCAGGCTCAATCGTGATATGATCGCCTCTCAATCGACCGGTTGGCTAAAGTTTTATGGTTTTCATCTCCCTCAGTTCCCTTATTCTCGCGACGGCAGCGGTTAGTGCCAGTGGCGGCGTCCCCGCAACTCCCGCTCCGAATCCTGGCCCGCCCTTTGTGACGGACGACCCAGAGCCGGTTGAATTCCAGCACTACGAGGTCTATGTCGCCTCGGAGTATTTTCGATACTTTGGACAGTCCACCGGAACGATGCCGCACCTTGAGATCAATTACGGAGGTGCGCCCAATTTACAGCTTCATGTCATCGCGCCGCTGTCCTACTCAACAACGAGTGGGCAACCGTTTGCTTACGGTCCCGGCGACACCGAACTAGGCTTCAAGTATCGGTTTGTTCAAGAATCCAAAAACATGCCCATGGTTGGAATCTTTCCGCTTGTGGAACTTCCAACCGGTGCACCATCTCGTGGCTTAGGATCGGGCTCTACTGCGTTCTTTCTTCCGGTATGGCTGCAGAAGAGTGTCGGGACTTGGACAACCTATGGCGGCGGTGGCTTCTGGCACAACCCGGGAGCCGGGAACCACGATTACTGGTTCAGCGGTCTCACGGTTCAGTGCCAGACAACCCAAAAGCTCATGGTCGGAGCAGAAATTTTCCACACCACGCGCCAGGCGGATGGATTTGGTGATATCACCGGCTTTAACATTGGCGGTGTCTACGACCTTGATGAAGGGCACCATCTCATGATGTCCCTAGGAACCGGCATTCAGGGATCCAACCACGGCACAGCCTACGCGGCGTACCAATGGACATTTGGCCCGAAGGAAAAGAAGGATAAGGACGAGAAATGAACAAATTCAACATCGCACCCATCGGCGCGACCCTGATCGTAGGATTAGTCGCCGCATCGGCAGTGGCTCAGAAGCATCCCGGTAAGTTGCCGCCACTGAAGCCGGTGCCCTACAGACTCATCGCTTCCATGATGAAATTCGAGTGTGAGTCTTGCCACAACGCCAAGAAGCATCCGGAGAATGTTGACCTTTCCTCTTACTCGGCGTTAATGGCCAGCGGCGAGAAAGGGCCCATCGTGATCCCAGGACATCCTGAGAAGAGCAAGCTGCTTCTGTACGTTGACGGCACAAAGAAGCCGCGAATGCCATTCAAGTCCAAGCCGTTGGGAAGCGCAGAAATCGACCTTCTCCGTCGATGGATCATCACCGGCGCTAAGGGCAAGTAGCCCATCGCGGGCGGGCGAAATTAAATTCGCTCGCCCGACTGTGGATCCAGCAGATACACCGTGCCTGTGTGCATTTCATAGACGGCCCCGACGATAGACGTCTTACCCGCCGCGATGGCAGCTGCCAGAGCAGCACACTCGTAGCAGAGGTGCTCAACAGTCTGGAGGACGTTTTGCTCCACGGCCTCAAGATAAAGATCGACAGGGTTCCTAGCCTTAGCTCGGTAGACGGCAGAAAGTACGCTGAAGCGGTGCAGACCGCCGGCTCCCATTTTGTCGCCATCCAATAGCTGGCCAACCGCAAGGCATCCTGTATGCCCCATCACCATCACCAGCGGTACCTGAAACTCAGAAACCGCGATGTCCAGCATCCACTTGGCGCTGTCGCTTGCCACGTTGCCTGGCACTCGACTTGCAAAGATTGAACCTAGCGGCTGGTCAAAGACAAGGTCTGGCGAAACGCGGCTGTCTGCACAGGCGATGATGGCGGCAGTAGGCGCCTGGTTCCTGGAAATCTCCAGAATTTCTGCAGGCCCGTACTTATGGGAATGTGGCTGTCCCTCTCGAAATCGCTTGTTGCCATCAAGGAGATCGTCGAGAACGACCTGGGCGGCATCGATTAATTTCATATTTCCCTGTAAAGATACCGAGCCAGTGAGATTACTGGCCAATTCCTGTGCTGCCAGCAGCGATTATTATTGGCGGATCTGCCTTTCCTGCCTTGTCCTTCAGGAAACGCTGACGTCTCACGTTCGCCAGAGCCTGACTGCTTCGGTGGGGTGGGCGGCGATATTGAGAGAACGCCTTTGCAAATACGGGCCACAAAGCCTCGACACCGTGTGATAGGTCAAACACCATCACTCCCTGCGTCGATGCACAAGCCGCCTGAAGCGCATTGGTGAGTCCCACCGGGTTGTCCTTGTAATCATCTGGATCAATTCCTGCGTAGGTCCAGCATTCGTCCCTCACGAGCCGGTTCGTAAGCATTCCCGCACCCTCAATCGAATAACCAATTCCGATTCCGCGACCCATCGCATCGTAAATGGTTGGGGTGGGATAGTAGCAGCCAGAGATGAGGAAGTCGAGCAAACCAGAGTTGCCCGCTTTTGCATAGCCTGGAGTTGAGAACCAGAATCCAGCCTGCGTCTGAGTCGAGGCGTAGTTGTTGCCGAGTGCTGGATAGTCTCCGTACCAAGACCCCACATAGAGTCCAAGCTGAGCGGTGGGCTTTGCCTCTTTGACTGCATGGCGCACCTTCTCAAGATACTCATGGAGCACTTCCGCCCTCCATGTCATCCATGCATCGTAGTAGGGCCCAGGTTGAATTCCCTTCTGAAGAGTTCGACTGTAGGTGTATTTGAACACGTCATCCGGCCAAGTTAGCTTCTTGCCGACGCGATGCTCGAACAGTTCCCGGCTGAGGTCACTGAAATCCGCATTGATACCCTCGTAACGGAGGCGGTCATCGTAGATGATTCCGTCGATGGGGTAGTTCCGCAGAACCTCCTGGGCTATGGACATCTCATAGCGCTGAAGGTCCAAGTTGTTCGGATTCATCATCAGCGGATACTGAGTCTCTCGAGGATCGGAACTCAGAACGAACTCAGCATCGGTGTCGTAGTGAGCATCTGCCTGCACCTTGTAGTTGTGCCGCAGATAGGTTGCCGCCTCGCCAGTCCCATAAAGAACGTAGGAATTCTTGGGCAGGGGCGAAAGCCCGAGTCCCAGAACTGAGGAGTCGAACATGTTCTCCATGCGACCATCTGGTCCCACGAGTACTCCGACACTATCCAGTTCTGTCTTAGGAATATCAGCAGCTGAGCTGAATACCGTCACCATACCGGTCTGAATCTTCCCCATCGTGACCGACAGCGGGAATTTGTCTCCGTCGTCTAGCTGGACAAACGGCTTTGGCTCGTAGCAGATGGATTGCCAATCCTTCTTGGCAAACCCCGGCCCTGCGCCAAACAGTTTGTGGCCCTCGCTAAACGCATTCAGGCTGACGTAGAGGTTGAGGTTGGCACTCTTTGCTTCACGCGCCATGACCGCAAGGGGATCAAAATCGAGAGGAAGCAGTCTTCCCTTCCACTCTTGGATCTTGGGTGCGATCGCACTTTTGTAGAGGACCTGACCTGATATCGGCTTGACGTCAAAAACGATGGTGTTGAATCCGACATCACGGAGTTCATGGACGAGCTGAACGATCTTCGCTTCAGTGTTCACCCGCTCAATATTTGCGGTGCCATCGACCCACATGATTCGCCCCTGGAGGCTATATGAGCGGGCAAGCTGTTGGGCGAATCCAGCTCCGTTTGCATAGGAGTCGATCATCACGCCTGGAACCGTGGGTAAGGGTGCATCAAGCTCGAATCTTGGCTTGACGTGAATCGGAGCCGGTGGTGTCGGAATCGGTTTAACCGGGCTAGTTGCGCTTTGTGCCTGACATACAAGCACCACCGCAGAAAGCAAAAACATCCCCGAGGTTTTACCCGTTGGCTGGCTCCCCCAACCGCTCTAAATCAGTTATTGAACGATCGCATCCCCATTGAGCGGGGATTGCCATATAATCTCGCATGCCCGCAGATGCTGAGTCGCTCGAATCGAGAACATCCATCGTGCCAACATCGCCAGATCAGCGGCTCAAAATATACGCCTACATTGGTTTTCTGTTCCTGGTGATCCCCTTCATCAGCATCTGGGGAACCAGTGCGAAGTACTTCCTAAAGGACACCCTGCACCTAAAGCCAGAGGCGACGGCAGGTTTCCTTTTCTACGTTCACTTCCCCGCCTACCTAGGATTTCTGTTTGGATTCGTCCGTGATCGTTGGAGCCCATTTCGGCTTCGAGACCAGGGCATGCTTCTGCTGTTTTCGGGAATAAGCACGTTCTTTCTTTTCGCCACGTCGCTTGTTTCCGCATCGTTCATCAGCCTGGCTATTCTCTACATCATCTCTGCTATCGTCGCTCAGTTCCTTGGCGCGGCGACACAGAGCTTGACTTCAGTGATCGGACAAGAGCATCGCATGACCGGGCGGCTGTCAGCCGTTTGGCAGGCCGCGGCCGGAGTCCCGGTGCTGTTCGTGAGTCTGATCGCGGGAGATTTGGCGGAACAGATGAGGTTTCAAAACGTGCTCATGCTGGCGGGCGCCATCTCCCTTGGCGTTTTCCTCTTCTGCCTCTGGCGCCCTAGAGAGGTTTACGATGCCGCAGAGGATGCTGCTGTGATGAAGAGGAACCTTCTGGCCGACGTTTCAATTCTGGCAAAAACAAAGGCGCTGTACCCAGTGGTGGCACTCTTGTTTCTATGGAACTTCACGCCCGGAGTCGGGACACCGATCCAGTACTACCTTAGCGACACGCTTCATGGCGGCCCCAAAGACTTCGGCAAGTTCAACGCGATCTTCAGCGGTTGCTTCATCCCTACGTATCTGCTATATGGCTATCTCTGCACCAAATTCAGGTTGCCACCGTTGCTATGGGTCTGCACAGTAATTGCCGTTCCCCAAATCCTTCCGCTGCTTCTTGTGAAGGACGCCAACACGGCAATGATTGCGGCGGTTCCGATGGGACTGATGGGCGGGCTTGCAACCGCTGGCTACTTTGATCTGCTCATCAAAGCCTGCCCTCCAGGGCTCCAGGGCACCGTGATGATGCTGGGGGCAAGTGCGTGGGTGCTGAGCGGACAGCTAGGAGACGTTGCGGGTGCAAGGCTGTTCGGCTACTTCCACAGCTTTGCACCCTGCGCTTGGGCAACGGCGCTGGTCTATGCGTTTATGATTCCAATTTTCGCGCTGGTTCCCAAGCAGCTCACCCTCCAAGGAGACGGCGAGCTGCCTGGTGCGGCGGCCTAGTAGGCTTTGCCGAACACAACCCGACGGGCGCTTGGCTTGCCCGTGAGGATGCAGACGCCCGGCTCATTGTCGGAGGGCAGCAGCGGCTCCAAGGGAATGCAGCGAATCGTTGCCTTGGTCTTCTCTGCGATCAGCTCTTCGGTTTCAGGTGTGCCATCCCAGTGGGCGACCACGAATCCTGCTCCGCCCTCACCGGAGAAAGCCGCCTCAAACTCTGCCCAAGTATCCACTCGCTTGGTGTTTGCATCTCTGAACGCCGTTGCTCTGGCAAGCAGAGCGGACTGAATGTCCGTCATCAGCATTTCGCAGTGAGCGACTACTTCAGCAAGGGCGACAGTCGTCTTCTCGCCGGTATCGCGGCGAGAAATCGGAAGCGCACCCGAATCGAGATCTCGTGGGCCTAGTTCGATTCGAACCGGCACACCGCGGAGCTCCCAGTAGTTGTACTTGAAGCCAGGGCTTTCCTTCTCTCGCTTGTCGACCTTCACTCGAATGCCTTTGGCCTTCAGCTGTGCAGCAAATTCTTCCGATGCTCCAACCGTTTTCGCCCGAGTTTCCTCGTCCCTTCCCATAGGAACGATAACCACCTGGAATGGCGCAAGCTTCGGAGGGCAGACAAATCCTTTGTCGTCGGAGTGAACCATGATGAGGGTTCCGACGAGTCGCGTGGAGACTCCCCACGACGTCGCGTAGACGTACTTCAGGGTGTTGTCTCGATCCACAAACTTGGTGTCGAACGCCTTGGCGAAATTCTGACCGAGGTGATGAGATGTTCCAGCCTGGATCACTCGGAGATCTTGGGTGAGGGCTTCGATGCAGTAGGTGTGATCGGCACCTGGGAACTGCTCGTTTTTGCTCTTGATTCCCTTTAGAACCGGTGTGGCCATCCACTCCTCGCAGAACCTGGCATAGCACTCGTTCAGGATCGTCAGTGCCTCTTCCTCTGCCTCTTCGTAAGTCTCATGGGCGGTGTGGCCTTCCTGCCAAAGGAACTCTGAGGTCCTCAGGAACAGCCGAGTGCGCATCTCCCAACGCACCACGTTCGCCCACTGATTGATCAACAGCGGCAAATCGCGATAGCTCTGAATCCACTTGCTGTACGTGTTCCAAATCACCGTTTCACTGGTGGGACGCACGATCAGCTCTTCTTCAAGCTTGGCGTCAGGATCTGGAATCAGGCCAGGCCCGTTCGGATTTGCCTTGAGACGGTGGTGAGTGACAACGGCGCACTCTTTGGCGAAGCCCTCGACGTGCTCGGCTTCCTTTTCCATGAACGAACGCGGGATGAACAGCGGGAAGTAGGCGTTCACATGGCCGGTTGCCTTGAACATGTCGTCCAACGCTCTCTGCATGAGTTCCCAAAGCGCGTAGCCGTGCGGCTTGATGACCATGCAGCCACGAACGGCAGAATGGTCGGCCAGGTCAGCTTTGAGAACGAGTTCGTTGTACCACTCGCTATAGTTGGTTTCTCGGGAGGTAATCCCTAGGTTGCTGCTCACCTGGAGAGTTTGACACACGTGACCGGATAACCGTGACTGAACCGTGGTTCCAAGAAGTGATAGACTTGCCGACACAGCGAACTTACGTTTCCAACATCAGGTGTGGAACGGGGAGCGCTCCAAACTAAAACCGGTGCCGCTGTTCAATGGCCGAACTACCCCCTAGCGATGCGAAGCCGCCGCAACCAGAGAGTCTGTACAACTCAGACCTGGTCCTTTCGCGCGTGCTTTTTGAACGCTCTGCCTGCGTCATCATCGTTGTTGACCCGACCGGAACCATCATCCGAGCCAACCGTGCCTGCGAAGCGGCGTCGGGTTATTCTGAAGCCGAACTCGTTGGCCGTCCATTCCGCGAAACCCTGATCCCAAACGATCTTCACGATCGTTCGCGCCTCTCTTTCCGGCGATTGATTGATTCAAAGGGATTTGCTCCCAGCGAAACAGTGTGGCTCCGCAAGGACGGCACTCGCGTCGTGATTGACGGCTCTGCATCCACGATTTTGGACGCCGACGGAAACGTCGAATGCATCCTTGGCATTGGAATCGATGTGACCAAGGAGCGCGAGGCTCAGATTGAGCTTGCCCGAAGCGAAGAGAGGTTCCAGCTTGCCGTGCGCAGCTCTCTCGACGGGATTTGGGAAATCGACCTTGTCCGCAATGAGTACTACTACTCTCCCCGCTGGAAGGAGATGTTGGGCTTCACTGATGACGAACTACCCAACGAAAGAACGACATGGACAGACCGGATTCATCCTGAGGACCTCATCGCGGTGCGACGGTATCAGGCGGGTTTCAACAGTAGGCCCAACGAGAGGCACGAGGTCGAGTTTCGGCTTAGGCATAAGGATGGCTCTTGGATCTGGATTCTCAGCCGCGGCGTGGCCATCTACCAGCAGGGCGAGCCAAAGCGGATTGTCGGAAGCCACAAAGATATTACGGCACGCAAACTGAGTGAGCAGGCACTACGAGAAAGCGAAGCGAAACTGCTCGAGGCGGTGGATATTGCAAGCCTCGGAATGTGGGAATTAGACTTAAAGAACCACCAGATCCAATGGTCGGCTCAGACCTTTGAGATCTACGGGCTGGATCCCAAGGGTCCAAATCCGACCCCTGAGCAGGTAATGGACCTTGTTCACCCGGAAGATCGCGGAGTGTTGCTCCTCAGCATTGAAAACGCCACCGAGACTGGCGAACCCTACAGAGCAAAGCGTCGAATCATCCGCGCGGATGGAGAGATCCGACACATTGTCACTTCAGCGCGCCTCATCCGAGATACCGACGGCTCACCTGCCAGACTTGTTGGCGTTGTCCAAGATAGTACCGAGCAACATTTGGCAGAGGAGTCTATCCTCCGGGCACGTGAACAGGCACTAGAGGCATCTCGCCTAAAATCCGAATTCTTGGCCAACATGAGCCACGAAATCCGTACTCCTATGAACGGCGTCAGCGGCATGGTCGATCTGCTGCTTGATACGGATATGACATCAGAACAGCGGGATCACGTTCTGACTATCCGCAGCAGCGCCGACGGGCTGATGACCATCCTCAACGATATCCTCGACTTCTCCAAGATCGAGGCTGGAAAGATGGATCTGGATGTCGCCGAGATGGACGTGCTCGGCGTTATCGAAGAAGTCGTGTCCATGTTTCTTCGCCCCTGCGGCGAAAAGAACATCGAAATCGTGGTCGATGCAGATTGGAATCAGCCCGTTCGTTATTGGGGAGACCTTATTCGAGTTCGCCAGATCATGATGAACCTGGTCAGCAATGCACTCAAGTTCACCCCTCACGGCACCATCACGATGGGCCTCAGGACGAGCGAGGGTGGCGTGCAGATGTGGGTGGAGGACACCGGCCTCGGAATACCTCCTTCAAGGCATCAGGCCATTTTTGACAGCTTCACGCAGGCTGACGGATCGACGACCCGGCGGTACGGCGGCACCGGACTAGGACTGGCAATCGTCAAGCAGCTCGCCGACCTCATGGGCGGAAGCGTGGCGCTGTCGAGCACGGTTGGGATGGGAAGCAGATTCGACGTCATCCTACCGTTGGAGCGAAGCGACCTCCAGCCAGTTCATCGTCCTCTCGAAGGCCACCGCGCCCTTCTGCTATCCCAAGATGAGTCGATGATCGCCGGGATTCAGAACCGTCTGGTGTCTTTGGGCGCCAAAGTAGAAACGGCGCGTTCCCCTGCCGAAGTCGTGGACAGAATTGCCGGAGGAGTCTACGATTCCGTTCTGGCCGGACCCTCCACTACACCCACATCATGGGTCGGTATCCAGAAAGCGATGGCCAACTCCCGAGGAAACCTTATCTTGGTTTCTCGCACGGTTACCACCGCCCCTACCGGATTTGATGGCGTGATCATCCTCCCACTTACCCGTATTGGCCTTGAAAGCGTGCTTCTCACAAAGCCAGTTGTCGATCCAGACAACCTCGTCAAGATGCAGGTGTTTGCCGGAAGGCGACTGCTTCTCGTGGAAGACAACCCGATCAACCAAACCGTTGCTATTCACCAGCTGGAGAAAATGGGCTTCAACATCGACACGGCGGATAACGGAAAAATCGCGGTGGATATGGTTGCCAAGAATGAGTACGAGATCATTCTCATGGACGTCCAAATGCCGGAAATGGACGGTCTGGAGGCTACCAGGCGGATTCGAGCGCACTATGCTCCTGATCACGGACCAGCGATTCTTGCGATGACGGCGCACGCGATGCAGGGTGACCGAGAACGCTGTATCGAAGCAGGAATGGACGAATATTTGAGCAAACCGGTTCGGCCGCCGGAGCTGCTCTCAAAGCTGATGGACCTTCTGGCTGCAGACGCTCGCTCCGCCAGCAAAATCAACTGGGACTATCTGCACGACCTGTCCGAGAGCAACGAAGAATTCGAGAGAGACATCCTCAATGTGTATCTTCACAACACTCCGGATCTGATGGACTCCCTGCTTGACTCGCTGCGAACCCAATCTTTCCAATCCGCCATTCGTCTTGCTCACACGCTATGCGGCAGCAGTCGGTCCATCGGGGCGATTCAGTTCAGTGAACTGTGCCAGGAAGTCGAAGAGCTCGCCGAACAAAATCAGTCTTACAGGCACCTTGACCGACTCGAACAACAGTTTAGGGACCTCATTGACGAATGCACTAAGTTCGTCTCCAAATAGGTGGAACTTACAGGCGGCAGGCCCCCTATCGTCGCAGTATCATTTTTCGGAAGTCGTCCTGCTTAAGCAGGTGGCCGATTTACGGATTTAATCATGAAGAAAGTTCTTGCTCTCGCAATTGCGGCTGCTCTGCCGTTGGTTCTCGTTACTGCCGCCGATGCACAGGCTAAGAAGCCCACCTCGAAGAAGCCAGCCGTCAAGGCTGCAGCCAAGACCACCAAGGTGACCAAGAAGGTTGCCGCTCCAAAGGCTGCTGCTAAGAAGCCAGCCGGTAAGAAGCCTGCCAAGAAGGCCTAGGTAATCTCCAAGTGTTGAATAGGGGCTGTGTCTCGGTCAACGAGACGCGGCCCCTATTTGTTTTGTGAAACAAATGAAGAAGCAGATCCTTATCCTTGTGGCAGCATCGCTGTCGATCATCGTTGCCCAGTCCGCCATCGCTCAGGACCGGCAGGCAGATTTCAATCGCGTTCGCCGTGAGAACAATGCCAAGGCTGAGGCAAGGGCACGAAAGGCGTTCAGTAAGCGCCACAAGGTAAGCCCTCACCGACCGGATAGCCAGGGCAATCGAAACCAGGCCGAATTCAATCGCGTTCGCGATGCAAACAATGCCAAGGTCCGGGCAAAAGCGCGAGAGGCTTTCGCAAAGGGCCACAAGAAGCCAAAGGGTTAAGCGACCTTATTCAATTCTCCCCTGCGACGGTGCAGCAGGTGTGCCAAACTTTTGGTACTCGCAAGGTCGCGGGGAGAACAACATGGCAATCATTTCTGTCCGAATTCCACAGATTGGAGAGGGCCTTCAAGAAGCCCGCCTCGTGGGTGTGCTCAAACACCCAGGTGACAAGGTTCGTCGCGACGAACCGATCTATCAGATGGAGACGGATAAAGCCGTCATGGACGTTGAGTCTCCCTACGATGGCGTCCTCGTTGAGTGGCTGGGCAAGCCAGACGACATCCTTGCCATCGGAGCAGAAGTCGCCCGAATGGAAGTGGAGGGAGACGTCCAAGAGATGGTCGTCCACGGAGCCGCCAAAGGGTCTGAGGCTACTTCAGATGAAGCTGGCAGCACGGGACGCGCCTCTAATATCCCACCCCGCACCCGAGCCTACGCCAAAGAGAAAGGGATCTCCGAGCAGCAGCTTAACCAGCTGGCCGCCGGCTCGGCCAAGCTGATGCCTGCCGACATCGATGCATTTTTGGAGTCTGGCGGTGCGGTAAAAGCCCCGGTATCGGACAAGTACGACGATGCACCGGTGAGTCCCAAGCAGCGCGTTTTGGCTTCTCGACTCGTTCGCGGTTCCCAACTCGTGGTGCCTGGAACGATGAGTGTTGCCGCCAACTGGGAAAGCATTGAGCACATGCGTGCACGCATCAAGGCGAACCCCGATCCGTTCAAGCCGAGCGCCTTCACGATGTTTGCCTACGTAGTGGCTAAAACCCTTGCCGACTTCCCCATCTTCCGCTCCACACTGATCGGGGACGAAACGCTGCGGACTTACAAGCACGTGCAGCTCGGGATTGCCGTGAGCCTTCCTGGCGACGAACTCGTGCTCGCCGTTGTTCCTGATGCCGATGCCTTGAACTGGCGACAGTTCGCAGAAGTGGCGCGAGAGAAGATCGATTTGGCTCGCAGCGGCAAGGATCAGGCGAACGAAGCGGTCACCATTTCCATCACCAACATGCAGAGCTTTGGCCTGCGCGATGCGATTCCGGTTGTGGTCCCGCCTGCCGTCGCCACGCTGTTCTTGGGTGCACCCTACAACAGCATCGCTCCCGAACGGTCTGACCTTCACATTCAGCGCACGGCCAACCTCGCCCTCACTTTTGATCATCGAGTTCTCAACGGAGTCGGCGCGGCTGAATTCCTGAATGCGATCAAGGACAAAGTGGAGGCGATCTCTTCTTTCATTGAGGGAGGGCACTGATTAAGCCACTGATCGGAATCACTGTCGACTGCGAGCGCGACCCTGAGAATGTCCGTACTCGCGGCAAGCTGAGCCTCAACTGGAACTATGCCGCCTCGGTGGCAGAAGCAGGGGGGATTCCCCTGCTGATTCCCCCGATGGCGGATATGGATGGTATCGCTGGGCTGATTGACGGCTGGCTGATTCCAGGCGGGGACGATATCGACGCCAAACACTTTGGCGAAGAAAATCACCCGAAGGTCGAGCTCCAAGACCCCGCCCGATTTGAGGGAGAGGCAAGGCTTTACAAGGCGATCCCAGATGATTTGCCCGTCCTCGGCATCTGCTACGGCTGCCAGTTCCTCAACGTCATCAGGGGCGGATCGCTGATTCAGCATCTTCCCGATGTCGTCGGACACGAGCAGCACACCGGGGGCACGATGCAGAAGTACGAAGTTGATCCTGCCTCCAAACTTGGCGGAGTCATTGGAACCTCGGTGATTGAGGGCAAGAGCTACCATCACCAGGCAGTTGGGAATTTGGGTGCGGATCTTACGATTACCTCCCGTAGCGAAGACGGCACAGTCGAGGCGGTTGAGGCGACGGATCGCCCGTGGGTGATCGGAGTCCAGTGGCATCCCGAACGCACTTTTGAGGACCCGCACACTCGAAAGATCTTCGACACCCTGATCCAATCCGCAACCGCCTACAAGGAATCCAAGGGAAGGCGAGACTAATGAAGCGGTTCGTCAACGGAGACGAAATTGAACTGGTCGATACCGGAGCCGAAATCATACAGGGCCACGATCGACTTTATGTGAAAACTGCTGACGGCACCTTTACCGCCGCAATCGCGCGCATCAAAGGCGAGCTTGTCATCTCGTATCGCGGCAATCAATACCGCATCCAACAAAAGCAGTCTCGCCCACGCAGCACCGTGGCGCAGGATTCGGGCGAACTCCGGGCCCACATGCCAGGGCAAATTGTCGATGTTCGCGCCTCAGTAGGGGAGTCCGTCACGCGTGGAACCACGATTCTGGTTCTGGAGGCGATGAAGACCCAGCAGCCATTTGTGGCCCCATTCGACGGTGTTGTCGCCGAAATCCGAGTGGCGAAGGGGGACCAGGTGACCGATGGAGCGATCCTTGCCGTCGTCTCCCCCGTAGAAGTGAAGCATGAGTGATGGCGTTCGCATTGTTGAGGTGGGTCCTCGCGATGGCCTTCAAAACGAGCGAATCGCGATTCCGCTTGAGGCCAAGCTGCGATTTATCCAATCCCTAAGAGACGCCGGCTGCGACGATATCGAAGCAACCAGCTTCGTCTCCCCAAAATGGGTACCTCAGCTTGCGGATGCGGCAAGCCTCTGGCCGCTGCTTCCAGCAGGACCCGACTACTCTGTCTTGGTCCCGAACCTCAAGGGGTTAGAGCGAGCGATCGAATTGGGAGTCAAGCGCATCGCTGTGTTCACGGCGGCGTCCGAGAGCTTCACCCTTAAAAACATCAACATGACGCTGGAGCAGTCACTGGAAGCGATCCGGAACGTCATCGAGGAATACCGCTCCACAACCCCAGATGGATGGATCCGAGGGTACGTGAGCACCGCCTTCGAGTGCCCGTTTGAAGGCTCCATTGCACCTGAGCGCACCATAGAGGTGACGAGGAAGCTGTTCGACTTGGGTGTGGATGAAGTCAGCGTTGGCGACACGGTGGGAGCCGCGGTGCCAGTCGAAGTGAAATCTCTCACCAAGATGCTGGAAGACAGCGTTCCCATGGAGCAGATCGCCTATCACTTTCACGACACGCGTGGGACCGCTATCGCCAACGTCTCCACCGCACTGGAGCTGGGCATTAGGATTTTCGATTCCAGCGCGGCTGGCCTAGGGGGATGCCCCTACGCTCCCGGAGCAGGCGGAAACCTGGCGACGGAGGACTTGGTCTATTTCCTCCACCGAAGCGGGGTTCCGACTAGGATTGACCCGGATCGACTGGCCCAGGCGTCGCGGGAGGTGCTTGCGCTCCTTGGACGGCCGGCGTCGGCGAAGGCTCAGCAGGCTCAACTGTCGGCTTCTGGAACATCCCCCAGATAAACAGGCCCAGACCCAGCGCCCCAACTAAGGCGGTGGACATCTTCTCGTCCTTCGTCAGCTTAAACTCGCGCCAATTCACGACCAGTACAACAAGGCCTATTGGTACTAGAGCCGGTAGTGAGAAGTGGGTAATGGTGACCAGAACCATGTAGGCGATAAGGGTCGGGATCACGATCATCACTGTCTGCTTCCCTTTCATCTGAAATCGAAACAGGGCGATCAGGAACATCGCCAGAAACAGGAAGTCGGCCGGACCAGCTAGCGAACCCGCCCGAACGTGGTGAACCGCGTGCCCGGGGGTTGTGGACCTCACCGCGCTCGGAATTTGGACAGCTACCGCGTTCAAAATCCCCGGGTAACGGGTAATCACCCGGTTCGTGACCCCGAACGGGCTGAAGACCAGGAACATGTCCAGAAACGCCAGGAAGATGGCAATGGGTACCAGGATGTTCTTATCCTTGCACAGGGTCGCGAGCAGCGCTCCAAGCCCCACACACCAAATCGGCAAACCGATCTGCCCAATGGCATTGATCACCTGGAACATCACGCTGGCGTGGTTGATGAATTTGGCGTTGACCAGGAAGCATCCCACCTGCACGACCACGCCTAGCACCACGAAGAGTGCCGCCGTCTTTGGCGTCCACGGGTCGCGGGCCGCGAAACAGAGGGCGAGAAGCGGGCCACCTAAGAAGAGCGCAGACATCGAAAAGTTTGCGACGGTAAGCAAACCAGCGGGCACGTCCACGAAAGACTGCAAAAGGATGCGCGCCACTGCCAGTAAGGCGAGGCTCGCGAAGAAGATGGGGATGCCTCGCCTAGATCCAGGCGTAACTTGCTGCACTCTTTGAACTCTCCTGCTTCTTCTCAATGACAGAACGGTACACGTCGACGACCTGATCGCACATATGCTCAACGCCTTGGTTGCGCACAGAACGTACCGCATGTTCGCTCATGGAAGCATGTAGCTCGTCGTTGTTGAGCACCATGAGGACGGTGTCGGCAAAAACGCCGGCGTCCCCTTTGACCACAAATCCATTTTCTCCTTCAACAATTGACGCGCTTGCTCCACCTCCAGCCACGGCAATGGCGGGAAGCCCGTAGGTCATCGCTTCCTGAATCACCAGACCCTGCGTCTCCGTAATCGAGGAGAACGTGAAAAGGTCAGCCGCCGAGTAAAAGCGATCGACTTCCGGCCTTGGTACTGCGCCAATAAAGCGGACGCTGTCGCCGATACCAAGGGCTCGTGCCATCGCCACGCACTCTTGGCGGAAGGGGCCGTCTCCTACCAGAAACAGTCTCGCCCTGCGCTCTTTGGCAAAGACCTGCTGGGCCGATTCAAGCAGGAGTCCCAAGTTCTTTTCTCGCGCCAACCTGCCGACATAGAGGAGGACCTTTTCATCCGGCTTAATCCCAAGCGCCTGTCTCGCTTCGGATCGTGGGATCATCTGGCACCGTGGGATTCCAGTGGGAATCACGGTTGTAGGCGTGTGCACGGAGTGCCGCACCAGCCACTTCAGCGATGCTTCACTCGGCGTGATCACATGGTCCATGTGGTTGTAGTAGAAGTTGGTGTGCTTGGCAATGCGAAAGCGCACATACCGGTGCGGCAGCAGCTTGAAGTAGTGCGAGTACCGGTCGTAGAGGGTGTGGTAGGTCGAGACGATGGGAATGTCGTGCGCTTCTGCCCACCGGAAGCCCACCATGCCCAAAAAGAATGGGGTGTGGGTGTGGATCACATCGAACTCGTGCCGCCGAAACTTTTGCAGCATCCGATAGAACGGCGGGTAGGCCACGGGATAGCCTCGGGAGATGGGCGTCTCGATGGCGCGGCAGCGGTAGGTGTTTGGGTCCGGGTCGCGGTAGCCGGGATAGCGGGCGGTGAAGAGGTGAACCGAGTGCCCTTGGTGCCTAAGCTCGCCAATGAGCCCATTCACGCTGACGCTCACCCCGTTGAGGATAGGGAGCGCGCTGTCTGAGAAGATCGCAATGCGTAGGCGATCTGAGCTCAACTCAATCCTCTGGGAATCGTCCGTGGATTTCGACAAATCGCACGATGTCGCTCAGGCGAAATCTTCTTTGGCCACCGGTTGTTCGGTGGTGGGCCAGCCATTCCCGGTTGGTGTAGCGCCTAACGGTTGCGGGACACACACCGAGCAGGCGGCTTGTCTCTTCAAGAGAAAGTTCCGGATCCAGAAGTCGCTTGATCAGTTCCTGCCGGCTCTCCTTAAACTCGCCGCGGTAATAGTTTGCGGTGACGGAGTCGTCGTAGAAGCCGCAGAGGAATTCGACGCTCTTTGGAAGGGCGAGCCACACATCCTGCAGCTCGGGATCAATCTTCGGCTGAATCGCCTTGGGGGCGGTTACCAAGGATCGGCGCGGTCTGGGCGCGCTCATCTCGGTTTTGCGGAATTTAGTTTTCGGCTGAGGAACCGCTGGGGTTTCGGGCTTCTTGGCTCGGGTCGGCAGATAGTCGCCGATGGAGGGCATCTCAACATCCAGGTTGGAATCCTCGTGGCCGGTATGCCCCTCTGGTGACCCCTGGTGATCGAGAAATGCGTTCTCTATATAAGCTAGTGGGTCAAAGTTCTTGGTTCGCAATCCCGCCTCCTCGCTGGTACAAGGACGGAGTGTACTTAATGGATACCGTTAAGACAGGCATAAAAAACCTCTATTTTTCCGCACGATTTAGAGCAGCAACATTGAGTCGCCAAAACTCAGAAATCGATAGCGTTTTGCAACCGCTTCGTGGTATGCGGCGAGGATCGACTCCCGGCCCATGAGCGCCGAAATCATCAGCAGCATCGTCGTTTTTGGCAGGTGGAAGTTGGTGAACATGCCGTCGATCACCTGGAATTTGTAGCCAGGTCGAATAAAGATTCGGGTGTCTCTCACCCCGGTTTCGACTCGCCTGGGGCCCGTGGCAAACGCTTCTAGGGTCCGCACCGTGGTGGTCCCCACTGCGATGACCCTTCCCTTCGCCTGGTGAATCTTGTCCGCCGTCTCCTCACTGAGCTCGCAAGCCTCGCCGTGCATCCGGTGCTCGTCCAGGTTCTCCACCTGAACCGGACGAAACGTGTCCAGCCCCACGTGAAGGGTCACGGTTGCGGTGTCGACGCCTTTAGCTCGAAGCGCCTCAAGGATTTCGTCCGTGAAATGGAGACCGGCAGTGGGGGCGGCGGCGCTCCCTGCCTTCGTTCCGTAAACCGTTTGATAGCGCTCGCGATCCGGCAGGACCGTGTGAATGTAGGGTGGAAGCGGCGTCATCCCTACCTCGGCAAGCCTGGCATGCAGGTCGGACAAGGGTTTGAATTGGAGGGTGCGGAGCCCGTCGCCTAAATCCTCCTCGACCGTCGCAGTGAGGCCATCCCCAAATTCGATGATGCTTCCAGCCTTCAGCCGCTTTCCAGGTCGCAACAGCGCCTCGAATCGGTGCTGGCCCAGGTCCCGCACCAAGAAAGCCTCCACCTTGGCTCCAGTCTGCTTAGCGCCGAAGAGACGGACGGCAGAGACGCGAGTGTCGTTCATCACGAGCAAGTCGCCCGGCTGCAGGATATCCACCACCGCACGAAAGTCTTGATGCTCAATTTCGCCCTGCCGGTTCAGCCAAAGTAGTCGGGACGCGGCGCGATCCTCAAGCGGGGTTTGGGCGATGAGCGCTTCGGGCAGGTCGTAATCGTAGTCGCTCAGTCGATCCAATCAAACGCCTCCGTGAGGTCGGCAAGGGTGCAGATCGACTTAGAATCGGATTGCGTTCGCGAGCGATCCAGGAAGATCGGTTTGAGCCCAGCGCCTTGGGCTCCATCCACATCGTCCACCCAATCGTCCCCCACGTGCACCGTCTCGGCAGCATTGAAGCCGGCTCTCGCCAATGTTAGGTCAAATAGCCGCCGGTCTGGCTTCTCCACACCCTCGACCAGCGAAGCGGTGATGGTGATAAATCGGTGCTCAATTCCAAAGATTCGCAGGACGCGAGGCAGAGAGTAGTCCCAGTTGGAAATGACGGCGGCTGGGATTCCCATGCTGTCCAACTTGTCTAGGCACGGGATGACGTCGTCGAACATCTTGAAGAGGATGGAATCAGGTCCAAACCCAAGCACGTCTGCCTCTGCCAGCATCGGGTCGAGAAACTCCGTGGGCAGGTCCAGTTGGCTGAACCAGTCGGTGGCCAGTTTTCGCCAGAACTCAACCTGGAGTTCCGCATTGCGAGACATGTTCACCGCGACGAACTCTCGCAAACGAGCGTTGTAGAGCGACTGATAGGCTTCCGCGGCCCCGGCGGGCAGGTTTACGCCCGCGCTTTTGGCGGCTTCGGCTGCGAACCACCCCATGCTCCAACCCTTGGGCACCGCGACCATGGTGCCGGCGCAGTCGAAAGTCACCAGCTTGGGAATCATCGCCGAACCTTGCCGATAAAGAAAAGGATGAGGCTGCCGAGGGCGCTAAGCAAAATCATAGTGGTGAGGGGGAAGTAGAGCGAAAATCCTTCGCGCTCAATGTGAATGTCGCCAGGCAGGCGGCCAATTCGCAGCCAGGTGAGCTTGCCCGCGAGGAGGACCAAACAGCCAAAGGCAGCCACGGACAATCCTGCTCCGATAAGAATTTTTCCCAGCTGGTCGCTCAAATCTCAATCTCCGACGTCTTATTAGTCACAAACGCCTCTCGCATAAGAGTATGAAGTCTGTACAAGTCGAATCTGCCGATTGGGGTATCCACTGAATATGAGAATTCTGTTCCGAACTGGATTGTGGCTCGCGCTGGCATCTGCCACGGCAATGAGCATGGCGGACGGGTTCTCCCTCAAGCGCATTCCCAAGGTTGGCGCCGCCGTCAAGTTCTCGATGGAGGCCACTTTCCAGGCGAACGGGGCCTCCGGCACCCTCAAGGCGGTGTTGCTTGAGAAGACGACGGGAATGGATAAGGACGGCAACTTCACTGTTCAGCAGAGCCAGTTGGAAGCCTCTGCCACCTACGATAGCGAGAGCATCGACGTCTCCGCGCGAACACCAGTCACGATGACCTACAAGCCGAACGGACAGGTCACCCTAATTGCGGGAGACCTCACTGACGCCAACGCCTACCGCATGGAAAATTTGGGTTCTCTGCTGGACCCAGGCAAGCAGGTCAACGTTGGCGACGTTTGGATCACGGAGATCAAGGAAGACAAGTCGCTTGGCACCCACGGCGTTCATACCGAGCTCAAGCTGATTGGCGAAGAGAAGATCGGTGAATTCAACACGATCAAGATCAAGGGGATGTCCAAGGAAGACTTTGGAGACAGCCCTGCCACGGACGATTTTACGATTTGGATCAACAAGGAAGATGGCTCGCTTGTGCAGCTCGAGTCCAAGTGGACCAACGCCCCCTTCCCTGGCCAGACCGCGCCGATTCCGGCAACCATTAAAATGACGCGCCTCGCGTCCTGACCCATAGGAACCCAATTTGAACCTGCTTCTTCGCGTCGCCCTCTTGCCTCTCTGCCTCTCCGCTGCCACCGCCCTCAGGCAGGATGCCACCTACGACCTGGTGTGGCACCCTCGCACTGACGACGCGATGACCTACAAGCTAAAGGTGGACATCGACAGCAGCCCCGAGAAGTTCACGTTCATTCAGAACCTCAAGGTTCGGGTGGCCAAGGTGAAGCCGAACGGGGACTATGACGTGGAGACCTCCACCAAGGGCGGCCACGTGATCCACGGGAGCAAGGACGACCCGATCAATGACGACAGCAAGCCGGTGACGGACACGTACAATTCCCACGGGCAAAAGATTGCGACCAGCGAGGACAACGACCCCAGCGAGGAATCCAACCCTGGGTTCAATACTCTGGATGCGGTAACGGATCAGCTTGCCCCCAAAGACCCCGTCGCGATCGGCGGAACCTGGTCGGCAATTATCAAGGCCAACTCAAAGCAGAAGCGCGAGGCGGCGAGGGTGAACTATACGCTGGTCAGCAAGATCAAGGAGGCCACATACCAGGTCTTCAAGATCGAGTACAAATACCGCGAAACCGAGAAGGACAACCCGGTGACGGCAGAAGGCTACATCCTCCTCAGCCAGCAAGACTTCAGCCTCGTCCGGTTTGAGGGAACGATCAAAGGTGCCCACTTCAGCGACGACCCCGACTTCCCAAAGGGCGATGCGACTCTGAGCATCATTCGGGATTGAATCTAAGTCCATCACTTCCGATTGAATTTTAGTTGCCAACTTGTTGTCAAATGATGGATTCATGGGGGATGTGACAACATTCTCTTCTGCCGATATCTTCAAAAGGCGGGTATCAAGCAGATCGGCAGGGCGACTGCAGGGGACGCTAAAGTGACGTTTTCCTATGACCGCGCAGAGGTCCCTAAGCTTCTGGACGGGTTGGCATCAGAATTCAACTGCCATTTTGCGTTTGACAGGAAGGCCGATGCTTGGTACCTTCAAGCGCCCAAGCGCCGCATACGAACCATCATCAACCGGTCCAAGCATGGCCTGCCGTTTTCTACGGCATCTTATCTAGGACGTTCCTATTCTGCCTTCTTGAAAGCCGCACACTTGCCAGGCGACGTGCCCTTTGTGGAGTTGGATTACTACAAGAGAACTTGGCTGACCAAAGACCTGCGTAAAGTTAAGGCAACGACATACTTGGCTCACCACGACCTGAAAACGAAGAAGTAAGGATCATAAGCCGTTGATCCTTACTCTACGGGAACGTCGTCGTCCTTCGAGCCATGCCGATGGCGCTCTTCCCGTTCCTCTTCTAGTAGCCGGTCAATCTCCGACTTAGGAACCTGCGCGATAGCGCCAGTGAAAGCCGCGAACCGCTGAAATTCAGGGTTCGTCGGCAGATCTTCGGCTCGTGGGTTCCGGGGTTCTTTTTTCTTTCGCATCAGACTCCTGCGGACAATTCTTTGCCCGTTAACTTCTTGTACGTCACGCGCCGACCGGTCACGCCGCTAAGAGCGGTTTCGAATCGCCCCGCGTCGGTGTCTCGTCGCTGATTGAACCGGAAAGACTGCTCGTCTAGGTATCGGTGAAGATGGAACGGTGCTACGACTACGTAGGTGCCCTTTAGGGTTCTCTTGAGCAGTGACCAGTAGTTCTCCATGCCGTTTGTATGGACCTGACCCTCCACGTAGCTGATGGCGTGGTCTACGACCTGATGTCGATACCAGACCTCAAGACCGTTGTAGGATCGGAAAGCATCGGTGTAAAGCCGCGATCCGTCAAGAACGGTGTCTCGAACGATAGACTGAAGGTCCTTCTTCTTCGTCCCGCTGATGACCATCGTGACTACCTGTCCGTCTCTTTCGAGCAGACCCATAACCGCAATCTTGTCCTTGCGTCCGCTACCCGTGATCTTTCGCTCTCTAACCGCATTGTGCATGTTTCGAGCTTTGCCGCCGATATAGGTCTCATCGACTTCTACATCGTCGCCTAGCAGGTTGCGGAAAAAGTCGAAGAAATTCCATTGTTCGATTATCCGGCAGGTCATAAATGACCTTGGACCACAGCTGACCGGCCTTAAACGCCATCCCAGAGGCTTAACTTTCAGCCTATTCTTGACTGATAACTACACTTCGGCCTTTTTCCGCATCCTGCTAGCTTCGTGATCGAACCGGCTTTCATAGCCAGTCGGATTCGGTGAAGCATAAACCACGCGGTCTTTTGGGTTACTCCGAGTGCGCGGTGGATCTCATAAGACGATACGCCGTTCTTAGCGCCGCAGATCATCCACATAGCCGGTAGCCACTTGGAAAGCTTGACGGGCGAATCTTCGAAGATAGTCCCGACCTTGATAGAGAACTGCTTCGAACATGCCTTGCACTTCCAAACGCGACGAGTGGCTAGGTAGTAGTGCGAAGTGTTTCCGCAAGCCGGACAACCGATAACACCGTCCGGCCATCGAATAGCGGAGAGTGTGCGAATGCACGTCTCTTCGTCTTCGAAATATCGAATTACTTCGATTAGGGTATTCGGGCCGTTGATCTCTTTCACTCCTATATTATAGCACGAGTTCGTTTATTTGACTCACCAAACTGAACTTATTTCCTTGCCCTCTTTGAGGGAGTTGTCTTTTCGAGAATCCCTTTATCCAAAAGTTCTTTCTTAAGGACTTGCGCGGATTTGTCGTCTTGATATGGACATATCGGTACTGAAGAATCGTCAGCATATCGAAAGTTCAACGCTTCCGGAGTTCCGTCAAGTTTTCGCGCTTGTGCTTCCGTTGGGTAGCCGACCCTCACGAATTGGTCCGTGTGATTCCGCACATAGAATTCATATGCAGCGGCGTCGTGTGGTCCAAGCCTTGCTATTCGAATCGTCGGCATAACCGTGATGGCCGACTTCTGGTCATCATAAGGTTCCTGAGCGGTAACGATTCCTCTGTTCATATCGGTGAAGGTTATCGGCAACTGGAATTCGACATTTAAGAGAACATCGTCACTATCATTTATGACCCGACACCGTGTCGCTTCGGGCCTATCGCTAACACCATAGCTTGTTGTTCCAAGTCCCCAAAGATTGATAGGATTGACTCTACTTGGATCGAGGACAGGAAGTCCGTCCGCTGTTGCGGGCATCTTCGAGTGGATCTGCTCGAAATACAACGCGCCTTTGGTGGACTCACCCTTCGCTTTCTTCGCCCGCATTGCCGGAGGTACCGTCTCTGGGAAACAAGACTGGAGCGAGACGAATGGAGGATGCTTGTGATCGATCTTAAGTGCGCGACGATCCGCACCGGACGATTGCGCCGTACTTTCTAGCGGATAGCTAACAGTAACATTGAGTTCAGCTCTTGCTTGATTTTGAAGAAAGAAGATATATGAAGCCTCAGGACCCGGATCAATATGGTCAATCTCGATAATCCAATTCCGAGCTTGTACAGGCTTACTCCATGAACCTGATCCAGGGGTACTGGATTCATCTTGAACGAACTCGTTAAACTGACCGGCGATTTTTAATTCAATCTTGAACAGTGCTTTCCCAGAGTAGTTCGTAATCTTGCATCGGGCAAATGACTGAAAACCCGGACCACCATACATAAATCGAGTTTCTGTCGACAAGTTTGGCACCGTCAAAAAACCCACATGGTCAAAAGGGAAAGAAGAGGATTCAGTAAGAGGAACGATCCTGATCGTATCATGAGGATCTATGACAAGGTACCACTGTGGATCGTATTCAACGTACAGATCAACCGGGTTCTCAGCCCCAGATGAGGGCAACGACTTAGGCGCGTTGCTTGTTTGATCGATGATCCTGTCGAGTTTTTCATGAATAGGCCCATCGATCGCTGACTGCTTTTTCTGATCTTGCTTGATTCTCGATGGGGCGAGCAAAAGGCATACAAGGAACCAGATCAAGGCAAACAAAACCAGCCCCTCTATAGATTCCCAAATGCCGGGGAGTAAGGTTGACCATGTCCACGTCACGGCAGCCACCTTGACGATAATCCAGACTGCCGAGACGATGCCGTAAATGACCCCGCCAAGGCTGAAAACTTGAGAGTCCCGCCATGCGCGCGCCAATACCTCCCGGCCAGAAATCTTAGGCTTAACCAGGTTAGACATTTCGCAACCAGTCTACAATACTTGGTGAGCCAAGTATGTTGCTGCCAAAGTTAATGCTCTCAATGGTGATTTCACCATCCGGCAGGGAGACAAGATGAAAACGATCATCTACACCTTTGAGCATTGAGCTGCTCAAATTAAAAGCGCGCTTGCCGAAGCCTAGTCTTGCCGAACGTAAACTTCGGTGATTCCCTTCTCGGGGACGAGAGTGAGCTGGGTGCCGGTGGCGTGGAACCTGAAGTTTCGCGACTCGCATCCGATTGTCATGTGGACTCTCGAGGGTCCGAGTTCTCGGTAGGTTCCTTTGATCGGATTTTGGCCCAGGGCGATTTTGGTCTCTTTGGTGATGCGGGTCTGCGTCACTCCGCCCATTCCGTCGATGTTGATCGACGTCACAAGGTGGAAGTCCATTGGGTATTCGGTTGATTTGACTTTGCCGTTTGCGACTGTTGTCCTCATCATTTGGAGGGTGGCAAGGAGCTTTGTTTTGGGTCCCGAAATAAGGACGTAGTGGCCTGCAGGCAGGTGGATCGGGCTATTGCCGCTTCCGGTGGCGACGGTTGCCGTCGCGATGAGGCAGATTGCGATCCTGGGTGCATGCGGGACCATTTAGGTGTCTTACCCGATGTGCTTGGGGATGTTTCTGGAGCGCGAATTTCGGATCCGCCCTCGGCTAAGATTTTTTGTACTTGTCGCCGCGGAGTTTGAAGCAGCGGCGGCAGCGGGCTTCGTAGCTTTCGGTGGCGCCGATGAGGATGATGGGGTCGTCCCAGTGGGCGGGTTTGCCGTCGATGACCCGGTAAGTGTGGCTGGCGGGGGCGCCGCATTTCATGCAGATTGCCCGGAGCTTGATGACCTCATCGGCGGCGGAGAGCAGTTTGGGCATAGGGCCGAAGGGCTGGCGGCGGAAGTCTTGGTCGAGCCCGGCGCAGATGACATCCCTGCCAGAATCGGCAAGCTCCACCACGAGTGCGACGATGGAATCGTCGAAGAACTGCGCCTCTTCGATGAGGACCACCTCGGTATCGGCACCGAGCTTGGACCTGAGCTCGGCCACCGTGCTCACCGGGATAGCATTGTGCCGAACGCCCATGTGGGTAACGACCATGGTTTCGTCATACCGATCATCGACGGAAGGCTTGAAGACCTGGACGTGTTTTTTGGCATAGAGGGCTCGTCGAGCGAGACGAATCAGTTCTTCGCTCTTACCTGCAAACATGCTCCCGCACACGACGGTCAACTTCCCTACACCCTTCAAATGTCTTCCTCTCCTGCCGATTCGCCTGCCATCTCCGCCTCAAAGAGCTCTTCCATCTCATCGGAGACGTCCTCTTCCATCACCTTGCCCATCTCACGCATCACGCTTCTGAGTTCGGAGGAGGATTCTGGCTCGGGCATGCCTTCCAGCCGATCGGCGAGCTCGTCCACCCGGTCGTCTTCTGACCGAAGGCGGAAGAATCGGCTGATCAGCTTGGTGGTATCTAGGCTTCCACAGTTGGGACACTTTTCGTCTCCCGGTTCCGCCACCATCCCGATCAGGGCAGAGAATTTCTTTCTGCACTGGCCGCATCGGTACTCATAGACAGGCACGAGGAGAGAATACCGGTCAGTCCCAATAAGGTTGCCCTATCCACCTGAATTCGCGCGCAAGCTCCGCAAATGTGTTAATCTGCCCTCTATTGGGAACATCCAACAGCGTTGATTCCGCGCTGGAGTTTGCCATTCAGGCGCATCGCGGAATGCTTCGAGAGGGCCCGGATCCTCTTCCCTACATCACCCACCCGATTGAGGTAGTGCTGAACCTTTGCTACGTCGGCGGAGTGTGTGACCCAGAGCTGTTGTGCGCGGGCGCTCTTCACGACACCGTGGAGTGCCAATGCTGCACCCACGCCAAGATAGAGATGTCGTTCGGTCCCCGCGTGGCGGGATTGGTAAGGGAGCTCACCCGGACCGAACCCGAGCCGGCTCAAATCCAGGGCCTCTCGAAGGATGAGATTTGGCTGCTTCGTGCACAGATGCTGCTGGACGAAGTCGCGAAGATGTCGACCGACGCCCAGATCATCAAGCTGGCGGACAGGCTCTCCAACGTTCAGGATGCGATCCGGCTGAAGTCTCCGAAGAAGTTAAAGCGGTACCTCGGGCAGACACAAAAAATGCTCGATGTGATTCCAAAACCGGTAAACCGGCCGCTCTGGGAAGCTGTTAAGGGCTTTGCGGATACCGGGTGAAGGAGCGCAGAACTTCAGTCGGGACGACGTGATCAGCACCTGCGGGAACTGACAACAACGGGGTTGAAACACCTTCCAAGATGCCGACTCAATGTCCGCGCGCCCACAGACCCCAGTCATGCGGAGGTCCGCTTACGCGCTATGGAACCTCAAACTGGATGGCAAAGAGCCACGCCTACGTTGAGCCTCTTACCACGAGTTTCATGGGCAGGCTGATGTCTTTGGGCAGTCTCAATCTTTCCGACCTGGTCTGGCGGGTTCGGTCGGCGAGTAGCTTTGCTGCTTCTTGGCCCATCGCGAAGAACGGCTGATCCATGGTGGTTAGGGAGATCGCGGCGGCGTATTGGGGCATGGAGTTGCCGTAGCCCGTAACTGCAACATCTTCGGGAACTCGGACGCCCATTGTGTTGAGGCACCTCAGGAGGGCAAAGGCGACGAGGTCGTTCGAACAGATGACGGCGGTGGGCCGGCGGTTAGGGTTCTGATTCAGGTGGGCGATGGTCATCCCGAGGATTTCAGAATCTAGTGATTGATAGAGGAGACCGAGGCGAGGGTCATACGGCGCGCCACCCTCTTCCAACGCAGTCAGGTATCCCTGCCAGCGACTTTGGACGCTCTCGGCAAAGACCTCGTCGGTGAGGAAGGCGATCCGGCTATGCCCCTGCAGCAGCAGATATTCTGTCACCTGCCGTCCCCCAGCGGCATCATCGAACCGGACGCAATCGAGTGATGTGCCAGCCACCTTGTGGTCCACCAGAACAACAGGCACCACGTCATTCAATTTCTGAAGCCGAGCCATATTGATTGGGTGGTGCGGCCATAAGATGATGCCTGCCGTGTCAGGTGGAAGGTCCTCCGGGTCTGGAAGCCGATTCATCGAGGAGTTCGGCAGCGGTTTGGTACTAAAACGCTGGACATTCATCTTTAGGGAATTCGCGATATGGACGACGCCTTCAAAGAGGGCGGTGCCGTTAGGGCCAGAGCCGGGTTCGATATTCACCAGAAACGTGCCACCACGAGCCGCGGCAGTTGGCGGGAGAACGAACGAACCGCGTCGTCCCTCGGTAACAATATGCCCGCCCGCTTCCAGCTCAGCCAGCGCCTGCCGGATGGTGTTTCTCTGGACCCCGAACTCCTCCATCAGGATTCTCTCCGAGGCGAGCTTCTCTCCCACGGCGATCTCACCGAGAAGGATTCGGTCCTTGACCTTTTCGGCGATCTGTTGATATTGAAACTTAGTTTTCGAACTCGCCATGATCTGGTACAGATTCTATACCAGAAAAATTAAGGACCCAAGAAGGTTCGATCTTATTTTCAATTTCCTTCGATTTCTCTCTTATAATCACCTGGTTGGCCGCTCAAATTCGAATAGACCAGATGCGTCTTTTCTATACCAGACCAACGAATCTGGTGCAGTGATACCAATCGCGTGTACCGTTCAAAAAATGGATTGATTGCACATGAATACAACACGCAAAGCTTTCACTCTTATCGAGTTATTGGTCGTTATCGCAATCATCGCGATCTTGGCCGCCATTCTCTTCCCTGTATTTGCCCAAGCCAAGGCGGCGGCTAAAAAGACTGCTTCCCTTAGCAATACCAAGGAGCTTGCGCTGGCCCACATCATGTATGCGGGCGACTACGACGACACCTTTGCTTCCTCATGGGCCAAAGGGTTCGCGGGCGACTTCAGCTTCTTCGTGCAGCCGTACATCAAGAACTTCAACGTTCTTACCAATCCAGATCGAACGATTTCTCCGTCGAGCCTGGCTTCGGTTTGCGCAAACGACCCATGGGGTGGCTGGTACTTCACGGCTGGCGGACGAGACAACCCCACCAACCTCCCGCTTCTGTGGGGCTACGGATTCAACAATGGTCCTGGCTACAACGATGACCTTGGGCTCGTTCGCGACATCGCCAACAATGTCAATCCAAACCAGGTGATCACGGTCAATATTGGCGGAGTCAGCGTGCAGACAACCGTCCGTGCGACGGTCGAGGGTGGTATTCCCTTCACCTCCGTCGTCTCCCCCGCGTCGGTTCTGATGCTGGGCTCCACCAACGGACTACCCCTGATGGCACTGGACTTTGACGACCTTCGACCTGCTGGTCAGCCAGCTGGCGTCATCGACACGCCTTGTGAATCCGCCGCTCGAGTCCATGGCTTGGGTGTTGATGCCGGCGGATACTGCATGGCCTACGTGGATGGTCACTCCAAGTGGGTGAAGTACAACCCAACTCCGAGCATTTATACGAACAGCTCCAATGGATCTGCCTTCGACCCCTTGGCTATCCCCGACGTCTGTCAGTACCTCTCCAATTGGGACGGATCTTCTGACATGCTTGGATGCAAAGAAGGCTTCCCCAACGGCGGCATCTAAACCGGACTGCCGTCCAATTATTTGTCCGCCAGAATCAATCTGGCGGACAATTCCATTGATGCGCTCAGCCTTTTCAAAATGACGATTCCTTCACGCGTCTCCCATGTTTCCGCTTTCAGCATGCTCTTTGTAGGAATAGCGCTTTGCCAATCTTCCCAGCCAGAGAAGCTTCAAGCGCTGAAGAGCCCCGTTTGCGTTCTGCCCTACGGGCAAACGATCGATTTTGGCGATCTGCCCCCTCATGAACTTGCCCTAAATTGGCAAGGCAGGCTCAAAGGCGATTTGCCCGTCTCGCTTGTATCGATTCCATCCACTCACGACGCTGGAACCGCGCTTGGGCGAACGGGGTGGACGCGGTGCCAAGTTTTAACCCTTCCTGCTCAGTTGGGGCTGGGGGTTCGAGGCTTTGACGTCCGCCTTAGAGTAGTGGGTGACGAGTTGAAGGTGTATCACTCCGAGGAGTCACAGAAGCTGACGTTTGAATCCGTGATGTCTAGTTTTAATGAGTTCTTGAAGGCACACCCCAAGGAGTTTCTGGTGATGCGGGTCCGAGAAGAGGCCAAGGCGCTTCAATCTTCCCTCACCTTTGAAGCCGCTTTCCAGATGTTCTACGATTCTCCGAAATACTCGAAGCTGTTCTATCGGGCCAAGAGCCGAACCGAGATTCCGACCGTCCAACAGGTCCGGGGGCGAATTGTCTTGTTGGACAATTACGGCAAGCTGCCCAATGCCATCGAGTACCCAAACTCTTCGATGAGCGTGCAGGACGACTACGACACTTCGGACATGGATCAGAAGTTTCGCGAGATCCAAGCTAAATTCGAGGACGCCCTCGCCCAAAAGTCGGGCGAGGTATGGAACGTGAACTACACCAGCAGCAGCACTCCTCAAGTGGATCAGCTTCAGAACGCGATGGCGGTGAACGCAAAGGTTGAGCAGTACCTGGCCCACCGGAAGGGTCACCTTGGGCTCGTCCTGTTCAACTTCCCCAGCGCGGCGATGATTCGTTGGGTTTGGCAGAGCAATTTTCGGTAGGCCGAGTATCCCACGACTTCCTCTCGGCGAGACAAGCGAAAGGAAGGGGACCTTAGCCAAAAACTGACCGTCTGCCTAACAGTGCGGATGCGGATGTGGCATCCTACCGTAGAAGGTTTTGGACTCTGTTCGGTGTCGAAACTCTTCGACCGCAGGACACGCAGAATCAAAATATGGCACTTTCAATTCCGATTGCTCACGACTTCATTTGCCCTTGGTGCTGGGTTGGGCTCCTGCAGGCGCGCAAGCTTCAGGCTGAGTTTGGCGTCGGCATCGACTGGGTTGGCTATGAGCTTTTCCCGCCTGAGCTCGAGTGGCCGGATTACCCCGCCGCGCCAGAGCCTCCCGCCAACAAGCCGGTGACACCTTCCCGCTTCGAGTTCCTCCTCTACGCGGACGGTTTGGAACTTCCCAAGTCTGAGCGGCCGAAGAAGATGCGAACCTACAACGCCCATCAGGCAGTTGAGTACGCCAAGACTGAAGGTGTGGCGGATGAAGTGATTGAGATTCTTTACCGCGCCTATTGGGAAGAGGGCAAAGAGATCAACAATCCAGCGATCATCCTGGAGCTATTGCAGGGGACGATCAAGGACTTGGAAGCGCTCCAGGTGGCGATCGAGACTCGGCAGTTCCAGCACAACATTGTCGGATTTGATGAGCCCGCCTACGATTCCGGCGTCTACAATGTCCCGACGTTCTTTATTGGTGGCCAGCGATATGCTGAGCAGCCTTACACGGCCCTGCAGAAGGCGGTCAGCGCCACCCTCGTCCCCCAGCCCTGATTGGAACCCTACACCCGTCTCGAATTCCCACAGCCGCCGCTGAACAGGCCCTACTGCTTCATCAACATGGTCACGACCATTGATGGAAAGATCCTCAGCGGTGGTCGGGAAGACGATGTGCTTGACCTTGGGTCCAAAGCTGACCACACGCTGATGAAGCGCATCGAGCATGCGGCGGACGGCATCCTTGTCGGTGCCCAAACTCTTCGCGCCTCTCCCAAGTCATGGCTTCCGGCACCTCGATTTCGCCTTGTCGCCTCGAAATCGGGAACGCTGCCGTTCGACGCTCGGTTCTTTGAGTCAGACCGAGCATTTGTCGCCAGTTCAGAATCGGACAATCTCAGCCTGCCAGAGGGAATTCGCCCACTTCAGGCTGGGATCGACGAGATTGACTGGAAGCTGCTGTTCGCAAAGCTTCGACAGGAATGGGAGATTTGCAATCTTCTGGTATCCGGGGGCAGCGAATTAAATGCACAATTGCTCAAGGCTGATTTGGTGGACGAGTTGTTCATCACCATTGCGCCGAAAGTCAAACTTGGGAGAGACGTTCCTACCTACGCAGGTGGAGAGCCGCTTGGCAGAGACGCCCTGCAGCAGTACCACCTAATCGAACACCACGCAATTGGCGATGAAATCTTTATCCGATACCGACGTAGTACCGTCGGTGCCAGCTGAATCGAAGCGAACAAAGCGAATCCTTCGTCCGCTTGCGCCGAGCACCTACCTTCTCCGCAACCTCGGCAAAACGATTCCGCTAACCACGGTGATCATGCTTGCGGTGATGCTTGTGGCGGGAATCATCGCTCTAATCGATTCGATTCCGTACTCCATCCGCACGGTTTACTCCTATGCAAAAGAGCATGTTGGCATCGCCCCGCGAGGAGACCCAAACCTGTTGCCCGGCATCGTGAAGGATGTTAAGAAGCACAGCCCGGTTCCTTTGGAGCGGGTGATCATCTGCCATATCTCTGGAGCCGTCGTGAAAAGCATCGTTGGTAAGTGGCCTTTCTTGGCGCTGGGCCTCAACCAAGCCGACATGCGCTACTACGCGGAGCGGCAACATACGAAATCTGTGACGGGCCGCTATCCAGCCAAGGGACAGCCCGAAATCCTCATCAGCCGGCAGGTGGCCCGCAACTTGGGATACTCGATTGGCTCCGTGGTGCTGAAGCCGGACGACATCGACAACTACTCCCCGATTCCCGTCAAAGTCGTTGGGATCGCAGAATCAGATCGCTGGTTCATGATCGACTCGATCGAATTCCAGTTGGCCAATTACTTCCCGCCGATTGACGATGCGATGTTCTTCGCGAAGACGCCTGAGGACCAGCGCAAGCTGGATGATTGGGCGGTGAAGCACTTCAAGGGGCAACGGCCGATGGTGTTTGCCTACCAGGAGATCGAAAAGAACTCCAAGGAGATGTTCCAGACCCTCTATCAAATCCTCAACGTGGTGATCGGCGTGCTCGCCATCGTGATCACGTTTATGATGGGGATGCTGATGAATATCTATCAGTCGCAGCGACTCGTGGAATTTGGACTCCTCCAGGCAGTGGGCTACACCAAGCGGCAGATTCTCAACCGAGTGCTTCTTGAGTCCTTCAGCGTCATTGTGATCGGCTGGCTGATGGGGCTTGTGGCAACCTTCGCACTCCTCAACATCGCCGACCGAGTTCTGATGCAGCCAAAGGCGTTCGCGCTGGACAAGCTGGACTCGCTGGCGTACTCCTACACGATCCCGATTCCGTTCTGCATCCTCATCGTGGCCACCACCACCGTGATCCTCAGATTCCGCAAATTCGACCCGGTCAGTATCGTCGAAAGGAGACTGGTTTGATCCAAGCAACTGGAGCGAGCCTTGCCTACCTCGACCAAGGTCGAGAGTTCTTTGCGTGCCAGGGCATCGACATTGAAGTGAAGACCAACGAGTTCCTGGGGATCCTGGGACCATCGGGTTCCGGAAAGTCTTCTCTTCTGTATCTGCTTTCTGGTCTGAAGACTCCCACCAGTGGGACGATACTTTATAACGGCACCAACCTCAATGAGCTCTCCGATGACGACCGGAGTCGACTGCGATTGCGGGAGTTTGGTTTCGTGTTCCAGCAACCGTATCTGCTTGGATACTTGACCGCCCTTGAAAATGTATTGGTAGCCACACCATGGGATCCGTCACCCGATACGGCGATGGACCTGCTTGAAAAGTTGGGACTTGGCCACAAGTCGCACCGCCACCCCCACGAGCTGAGCGGAGGCGAGCGCCAGAGGGTGTGCGTGGCCCGAGCGCTGCGAGGATCACCTAAGGTAATTTTCGCCGACGAGCCCACTGCGGCCTTGGACCACAAGAACGGATTCGGTGTGGTCAAGCTGCTAAATCAGCTGCGGGGGGACGGCTCTTTGGTCATGGTGACTCACGACCCATCGATGTTGGAAGAGGCTGACCGAATTGTGAAGCTGGCAGACGGATCGCTCGACAACACTTAGTCGGGCATCACATTTTTGTGTATGTGGGGCTGATTTAACCGATTTACGTACCTTGGAGGGGCCAACTTGCCCCAAATTGAATTGACATAGGGGTGGGGGGCTGGTATCATCTCCCCTGCGTCACGGGAGACCGTGGTGTGGCTATGGCAGAAGGAATCTGCCCTAGGAGACAACCTCTTAGCTGTAGCGAAACATGATGTACGTGAATCGTGAATCTGATGGGTGCGGCCTGATCCGCCAAGGTGAGGCCTCTCTCGGCACAGTCGTGCATGAGGGACTCATCGATGGGATAAACGCTTCGCAGCAGCTTATTCGTCGGTTTTCTCGCGCAAGAGCTATCTTGTGTCTGCGCACGTCAAACGTGAGGTCTATGTGATTGGCAAACCCCTGTATCCTTATTAGCTCTATAGTGTTCGGCGCCATCGCCGTCTCTTCGTCAACCGATACGCGCTCTTGGCTGAAGAGACTCTTCGGCAAACGTACGCCAAATTTGATGGCGGCGATTGCAACGCCCACTATCGAGAATGAGGCAGGATGGACGCTGATTCCAGCGGACGACCCTGAATCTTTTGGTGACTGGCTCGGCAAAGACGAGGAAGGTCTTCCCTTCCGCCCCGACGAAATCCCTTCGCTCGGCTCCCACCTTCTCATCGAGATGTACGGCTGCAACAGCAAGTCGCTCGAGACAGAAGAGATTGTAGGCAAAGCCATGGGCGATGCCGCAGCCGCGAGCAAAGCAACGATCGTGGAGCAGTCCTTCCACGAGTTCAAGCCTTTCGGCGTGAGCGGTGCCGTCATCATTCAGGAATCGCACTACACGATTCACACCTGGCCAGAGCACCGCTATGCAGCGGTTGACCTGTTCTACTGCGGTGGAACGGTTCTGGTTCACAAGGCCGTCGAAGTTCTCCGAGAGCGATTCCAGCCGGAACGCATCAAGTTCCTCGTTGTTCGACGAGGCCTTCAGAACGACGTCGATAAGTAGGCTGTCAAGAAAGATGGAGGATCTTAGGGTCCTCCATTTTTGCTGTCTGAGGACAGCGTAAACTCTTCCCGAAATCCCAACTGACCGTTCGCATGCGTCCGGTTCCCCCAAGATCTCTAATGTCAAGTGAAGCTACAGGAATGTTCATCGCCGAGACCCACACCTCGGCCGCCATCTGGCACTACCGCGTCGAGAAGATGATTCTCGAAGGCAAGACCCAGTACCAGACCTACCAAATTTGCGACGTGCCCCGATTCGGCAAGTCACTGTTCTTGGACTACAACATTCAGACATCACTGATGGACGAGTACATCTTCCACGAGTGCATGAGCCAGCCCGCGATGACGCTGCATCCAAACCCTAAGAAGGTCGTGGTTTGCGGCGGCGGCGAGGGAGCCACTCTTCGTGAAGCACTGAAGCACAACACGGTGGAATCCGCGATTATGGTGGACATTGACGAAGAACTCGTCGACATGGTCAAGGTTCACATGCCTGAGTGGCACCAGGGTGCCTTTGAGGACCCTCGCACGACCCTCCTCCACACAGATGCCCGTCAGTGGCTGGTGGATCACAAGGGCGCCAATTTTGACGTCATCCTTAGCGACCTGCCGAACCCTCACGAGGACGGCCCCGCGCAGTTCCTGTTTACCAAGGAGTACTTCCAGATCGCGGCTGACGCGATGAGCGAGGATGGCGTGTACGCGATGCAGGCAGGCAGCGCCAACGAGAACTACCCGGACTGCATGATGTCCTGCGTGAAGACGCTTGAGAGCATGAAGGAGACGTTCCCCTACGTCGCCGGCTACTACGGCCTCGTGTCCACCTTCTTCCAGCCCTGGGGATTCGTCCTCGCCAGCAAGAAATACGATCCGTTTGCTCTCGCTCAGGAAGAAATCGAGAAGCGTTTTGCCGAGCGCGGCGTAAAGAATCGCTACTACACGCCACGTTATCACCAGTCGGTCTTCACCCTGCCCGAGTACCTGTGGGAGTCCTACCACCGCGGCGCCCGCGTCCTCACCGACGCCGAGCCGTTTGCGTGGACGGCGTAAGGCCGATGGTCACATTCCGCTAGCCCTTTTGACGTTCTGCGCCTTCGACCCAGGGTAAGCCGCTCGAGCAGCTAACCCTGGGCTGGATTAGGGAATGCCTACGGGATTCTCCGATCGCCCGCACTTCTTTGGCTGATCGCTAATCCGCAGGCGGGATGCTTTGGGGGAAGGCGAAGAAGTTTTCGGGGTCGTACTTCTTTTTCACTTGGCGAAGGCGATCCAGGTTGCCTCCGTAGTACAGTTCCAACCAGTTGGGACCCAGCTGATCGTCTTGGTAGTTTACGTAGGCTCCACCAGCGTAGGGCAGCATGGCCTGTCGCATACCCACGACCCAATCGATCGTAGGCTGGGCGTCTTGTGGCGCGGTCCAATAGCCGTCGTACTGAACGACGGAGTGAGCGTTGCGCCAGAAGACGGCGGTGGCGTCCGGAGCGACTTCCCCTGCCTTACCTCCTCCGCCAAGGAGCTGGATCATGGAAGGTTGGCTAGGGGGCGCAGAAAGAGGAGGGCAGCTCTCCAGCCAGTGTTTCATCACGGCAATGCCCTCGTCGGGAATGGGGTCGATCGCGACGGCAGACGTGCTCTTAAAGAGCTGAGTGTCTGAATGAACCCGCAGAGCCCACTCTGGGTTGGTGGGATCGACTCCAAAAATCATACGTGCCCCGATGAGCGTCGGGACGACCATCATCTGTGCGGAAATGGGGGGAGCAACCGCCAGCAGTGCAGCAAGGATATCCCCTAGCTTTCCAAGATCTTGAGGATCCGGTGTGTACTGCCCCTCAACCTTCACGGTTCCGTCAACATGGAGGGACAACAGCGATGTGACGGCAGGGGGCGAGTTGTAGCTCCACTCCTGCCAACCCTTGGCCACGGCGGCGAAATCGGACCATTGCCAGCTCACGTTGAACACACCGACCATGGCGACGGGGTGCACGTTGAATTCGAAAGCGGTGACGATGCCAAAATTTCCGCCACCACCGCCGCGCAGAGCCCAGAAGAGATCCGAGTGCTCTGACTCGCTTGCAGTAACCACTTCCCCAGTCGCCGTTACGACCTCAGCACTTACTAGGTTGTCGCACATGAGCCCGAATCTTCTGGAGGTAATCCCGAAGCCGCCTCCCTGGACAAGGCCTCCAAGTCCAACCGTCGGCCCAGTGGCAAGAGGGAGCACGAAGCCAGAATCACATAGCTTCTCGGTCAACGGCAACATAGCGGAACCCGCACCGACCTTTACCTTCAGGTTCGGCTTGTCGGTTGCCACGGAATCCATCTCGCTGATGTCGAGGATGATGCCGTCTGCCACCAGCGAGGAGTAGCCCTGATAGCTGTGGCGTCCTGTCCGAGGACGGATGAGCACCTTGTTCTCCCTAGCCCAACGAACGGCGTGCATCACGTCCTGCGTGCTTTGTGCAAACACCACCGCACGGGGAGGATTGGCCCCGTAGTTGAATCGGTCTGCAAATCCGTGAATAGCCCCGTCCCATCCGGGATCGCCTGGGTACAAAACTCTGCCTGTTAATGAGTAAGCCATTTTGTTGTGTTGCGCTCCTTCAAATCGCTATACAATCTGTGCATGAACATTAAATCACTAATAGCGGTTGGAGCAGGAGCCGTTTTAGGTATTTTGGCCACTTTATTCTTCGGATCTCTTTTGTCATCAGACGGTCGGCACGACGTTTATACTGGAGTTGGCTGGGGATTCGGAGGCGGCTTTGGGGCAGTTGCAGCCATCGTCATCATCAACAAACTCGTGGGGTACCTGGATCGTTTGGTGAGTGGCAAGGCATGAACGGCCTATCCGTTGCCGTGCTGAGCGGTGTGGGGCTGGTGTGTGGACTTCTCTTTTCGAGCTTCGCCATGTTGATCTGGGTTGCTGTCGCCGGTCCAATCCAAGAGTGGGTATGTGAAGCAACCCTCGACAGGGTCTATCGCAAAAGCCATCCACCTTATGCCAAGGCGCCAAGTTCGGATGGCCCGTTTTCGATTCTGATTTCTGACATCCACATCGACACGTGGACCGGACCGGACGACGCTAAGTTCAAAGGATTTCAGCAGTTCCTCACCTGGGTAAAAGGCGAATCACGCCTCAAAGACCTTTACATCAATGGGGACATCATGGACTTCCCTCCTCACCCAATGAATCAGCCGCCGACTCCGATTCTAAGGGTGGACTATGGGACACCCAATGCCTATCCAGATCTTGAGGAGATTCCGGGCCTTGGCTCACTCAATCCCAAGTTTGATCCCATCATGAGCGCGCTGGATGGCTTAGATCACCGGGATCCTGCGTGGCCTAAGATGACGGTGACCTATTTGACTGGCAACCACGACATTGGGCTCTACGGCCTCCGATACATTCGACCAACATTTGGCTGGAGTTCCTTTCGAGTGTCATGGAACCCGGGCGTGCTGCTGCGGATGTCGGAAGACCGCCACGTTTACATGGAGCATGGACACCTCCATGATCCGTTCATGTGGCTGTACCTTCGCTACGCGGTTCTTGAGATTCTGCAAGGTGCCGCACCCCCGGATCATCGACTTGACACGATAGGCAAGACGAAGCACAAGTTGGTCCGCTCCCTTGCCTTGGCACCCCCAAACGGTCCGATGTACTTTGAGGGGAAAGGGGATGTCGTTCCTCCGAAGGGAGAGGGCGCTGGAGTCTGGCTGGCACGAATGCGGTTTCGACAAGCGGCGAGGAAGCTGTTTCGCGTCGTCGACTTGGACGAACGGGACAAGGTGAAGGTCATCACGATGGGCCACACTCACCTCCCGGATCGATACGAGTTCCCAGGTGGGCGACTGTATATCAACTCAGGCGACTGGGCTGGCAATGATGCCAATCAATGCTTCCTTCTCATTCAGCCGAATGGGGTGGTCAGTGGTCCTCATCAGTGGCGAGATGGGCTGACGCTGGATGCAGTCATCGCGGCGAGTAATTAGTCGGATTAGTATTGAATAGCCCTATCACCCAAGACTGTAGGCGTCACCCATCCGGGGAGCGTGGGATTTTTCACGCTTGCAGCCTGGATTTCAATCCAGGTTCTTGTGCTTTGCACCCCGGGGTGCGTGTCCGGTGGTTAATCTCCAACGGTGGCTCGTCACGAATTAGTGTGACGGGCCCTAAGGACCAGGCGTCATTACAAGTGGGGTAACCTTGTTTCATTAGCTTCTAGTGAAGCCAATCTGGCAAAGTTGCCTGTGAGATAAACGATGATGTTTAGAAAGCTATATTGGGTCACCGAAGAGGTCGATCCCCTCGGCGCCTCGCATGTTGCGGGCGTATTCACTTCCATTCCTCACCTCGTCCAGAACGGACTCTCGGACAGTCATCGCGGTTCTAAGCTGAGGCTCACCCTCACCAAGCTAGACTGCGAGGAGGCCCAGTTGGGAAGCTGGCTTGAGCCGAACTTCAACGACTTGGAGGACAGACTCCATGACTTTGTGCTGACGGAAGAGTTCACTTCCGAACAGTGCCATATGCTCCTTGATGCACTTCAGCGCCGTGGCGCGGTGAGTGCCTAGGAATTCAAGCTATTTTCCGTTGGCTGGAACGGGCGCAGTGCTTGAACCAGCCAACTGATTCCAAGACTTATCCCAAGGGGTTTTCATACTGGCGATGGCAACGTCGACTTTGGCAGTCTTCAATTTCTCCATGAAGATTCTGCCGAACTCATTTTTGGCGGTGCCCTTCGCCATCGCAAGTTCCCTCTTCACCAGTTCCTTTTGCGGTGCTGTGGGTGCGACCACCGTGCCAGCGGTTTTGTCCTTAATCAGGAACTTGAAGAATGCGGGGCCGTCCTTAATCCAATCTGAAGTCTTACCCACTGCAGTCTTGTGCACGATATCCTGAAGGGGCTTCGGCATTCGAGATACTTCGTCTGTTGGGTACGCCCCACCGTTCTCTTTAGCGCCAAGCGCTCTGCTGTACTGGCCAGCAACAACGCCAAAAGCCTTGCCAGCAGTCAAATCTGCTTCGGCCTTCTGCTTGGCCGCTTCGGAACCTGCCTGGATCATCAAGACAGTCGCCTTCTCGGGCTTACCAAATTTCTCCGGATGCTCTCTGATGTACTTGTCAACTTCCGCAGGCTCGACGGTGATTCCCTTCATGAGGAGATGCTCGCGAGCGATGCCAACTTTGACTTCATTTCTGATAAGAGGAAGGCTAACGCCTTGATCTTGAAGGACGGTTAGATAGTCTGGGCGAAGCGATTGCTGGAACTTGATTTCCGCATCTACATCAGCTTCTGTCGGTGAAACGCCCTGCTCTTTAGCCATCTGGAGGAGGATCCGCTGATCCACTACTTCCTGTAACGCCTGAAGCCCAAAGCTTCCGACCACGCGTTCCTCTGCGGCACCGCCGCGACCCAGCACCTGGGCAGTCTGCTTGGCCATCATGTGCTCGTAGAAATCGTCCAGCGAAATCTGCTCACCGTTGACGGTGGCGGCCGCTTTTCCACTTGTTGCAACTTCGACAGGCTTTTGCGCACACCCAGCGAGGATGAGCGCGGCAGGCAGGAATTTGAGGGCTTGGTTCAGGTTTGACAACCTGAATAGGGTACCACCCGCCTTCTGAATTCATCCTCCGGTCCCCTTTCTTTCGCTTGTCGAGAGGAAGGGACGTTAGGTTTGGGGGAATTAGCAGGGCTGCGAGATGCCCTGGTGGATCATGTGTGATCTTAAACGGGTCATGGCCTGAGAGTGGAGATGATGAGCGCGAGGTTCGCTTACTCCGAGGACCTGGCCAATTTCGCGGAAGGTGAGGCCACGATGGTAATAAAGCGCGACGACTAGCTTTTCTCTATCCGGCAATCGGTCGGTGCCATCCACAAGAATACGGCGGAGCTCTCGACCTTGAATTTCTTTGTCGGTGTTATTGCCTTCGTCGACGACAAGGTCAACGAGTTTGATACCGTCATCACCAGAGCCGATAACGTCCTCTAGGCTGTGAACTGAAGTTCGGGTCGTCCGAACCATGAGTTCGCTGACCTGTTGTTCGGAGATCCCCATACGCTCCGCAATTTGGTGGGGGGATGGGGGTCTGCCCAATTCGACTTCCAGGAGGGCCACTGTTCGATCAAGTGCTCTCAGCTTCTCGCGAATTGAACGAGGCACCCAGTCCTCTTCACGGAGCATTTCCAGAACCGAGCCGCGAATCAGCGCGATCGCATATGTTTCGAACTTAACGGCACGAGTGATGTCGTACTGATCGACTGCCTTGATGAGCCCGACAGCTCCAGCACTGATAAGATCTTCTCTTTCCAAACCGCCAGGCAAGGACGCGGCAAGGCGTCCCACCGTAACCTTCACGAGGTAGGCGTAGTGTTGAATAAGGTCGGCGCGAGCAAGCGGCTTTCTGTAGACTGAAAAGTCTGCCCAAGCGTTCTTAAGATTTTCTGGAGAAAGAAGCATTCGACTTAGCCTGTCAATCTGTTCATTGAAAGCCAGTGCTAATAACAGTGTTGCACAGCATCCTAAAACTTTCCTTGTCTATGTGCCTACGTGCTTCAAAAGAAGCAATACCTACCCTTCCTGAGGTACGACCTTCTGCCCAGTTTCTAAGCAGAAAAATCCGTGACTGCAAGTTAATTCTAATTCATTAATTCTCAAATCAAAAGGGGCATTTGAGAACTTTAAGATCAAATTTCGATAGATAGCCCATCGTATGCAAGTTCGACACCAGGCGGGAGGTCCATGTTCACCTTGTCATGGTCGAAATCATCACTCAAATGCGTAAAGTAAGTTTGCCGTGCCCCTATTTCCGCAGCGGCCTCTAGTGCCTGCTCCATATTGAAATGGTTGGGATGCGGCTTGTACCGGCATGCGTCCAGGACCAGACAGTCAAGGTCATACAGATGCTCTCGTGCTGCCGGCGGAATTCGACTCACATCCGTGATGTAGGCAAAGCGGTTCACCCGCAACCCAGTTACCCTAATCTTTCCATGGTCCACGATGAAGGTGGTGATATCCATTCCTCCAATTTGGAGCCGCTCGGGGACTGGCTGCAGGTCAAATCGAGGGACGAGAATTCCCTGGGGAAACTCCTTGAAGGCGTAGGGAAAGATCTCTTTGATCGTTTGGGCATGCTCTTCTAAAGTGTAAACACGGACGGGCTGACCCGTCTTCAGGCTCAATGACCGAAGGTCATCCATCCCCATGACATGATCTGCATGGGCGTGCGTGACGAGAACTGCCTCAATGTCTGTGATCCCTAGCCCGGTGACCTGGAGACGCATCTCCGGCGTACAGTCGACCAGCAGGTTGCCGGTGGGCCCCATCAACATCAAGGAGGATCGGAGACGGTGGTTCTTTGGATTCGCCAGGAATTCAGGCGGGTATGCACGACCGAGGGTTGGAATCCCGTTACTGGTACCCGACCCAAGGAGAATCGCTCGAGGCACTAGAGCTCGCCGGCTTTCTGCAAAACATGAGCCGCGACAATGGTGCTCGGAATCTCGGAATATTGGGCCAACCGCTCAAGGCATCGCGCGAAGTTGCGCTCGCCAAGATCATCATAGTTCCCTTGGTCCCTTCGGGCCTGGGCGACGAGTTCGACCGCTTCTTCGAAGAAACGGGCGCGGTTCTGCGGGAGGGACTTGTTGGTGACGGCTGCATAGCGTCGGCTGAGCTGCTCATAGACAGTGTCCCAGTTGGACTTAGCGGCCATTTCGGCGCGCATCTTCGTCATCTCCGCCTCTTGCAGGCGTCGACGCTCAGCGTCTCTCTTCTTGGCGAGCTCGTAATCCGCTTCGGTGATACCGTCGATCAGCTTGATCGAGAACGGACGGCCCATCACCTGGGAGACGGCGACCTCCATAATCCGCTTGGTCTGCGGAAGCTTAAGGTGACCGCCCAGTTCGCTATCGGCGTGAGGAACACCGATCACCAACTGGTCGTTATCAAGTGCGATGGGATGCACAGCGTTAAGGGCTGCCCAAACACCCCTTCCCGTCACGCCCTTCATAATGAAGGGGAGTGAATTCTTCCAGATCTCGGCCGGCTCTGCCATGAATGCCCAGATTATAGATGCTCAGGGGGCATCAAGCATAGGGTTTAGGGCCAACCGTTCGGATTACGCCGTCGGTGTTCCAATATATGGCACGAACCGCCCCAGCCACTTGCCCTGTATTTCGGCCTCGCCAAACATCCCTTCACCCGCCTGGTAGTACACCTCGAGGGTTGTTTCGAACTCACCGATGACTCCATTTTCTAGCACTCCTCGGACGTAGAACTTGGGTCGATCGGCGATTTCAATGTCCAGGTCCGAAGTGATCAGCTGTTGAGTTCTGTCGTAGCAGTAACGAGCAAGGACTCTGAAATTATTCTCGGTCCGCCTTGGCCCGCTCCTTTCGCGCTGCATTGTGTAGAAGCCGTAGCCGACACCACCAAACATCATCAGAACGCCAGCGGCGATACCGAGGATGGTAAGCGGGACAAGATTGAGAGTCCCTGCATCGGTGATTTCGTTTGTAAACGGCTTGCGCGTGTAAGTACCGCGATAGATGCCCGCCACTGAGAAGACCCAGAGAAGGATGCCTGATATGACAGTTACGACGAGACCACCCACAAGGAGCCAGCCAACCAAGCGCTCCTTAATTACACCAATCTCACGCCTCATCTGATAGGCATGACGTCTGACAAAATCAGGAAGGTTCAATTAGCGAATTCTTACGCGAACGATTCGTTAATCGGTCGCTAACAATCTGGCCGTAAAACCTGAGATATGAGATCCCGTTATCGGATGAGTG
This sequence comes from uncultured Armatimonadota bacterium, assembly GCA_903927025.1. GTDB lineage: Bacteria > Armatimonadota > Fimbriimonadia > Fimbriimonadales > Fimbriimonadaceae > Fimbriimonas. Next base: position 31,975 of record CAIYLG010000045.1, on the reverse strand, counting down.
CCGTTGTTATTGGCTTGGCGGTTCTGGTTGTCGCAGTGGGTGCCGCGCCATGGAAGTTTATTGTCACCGGAGATGGTCGATCTGGGAAAAATCGCCCTGAAGACAAAAACGGCGTCAACGTTGTTGTCATGGCTGAACTGGCGAAGGCGATAGTGGATGAGCAGCCAAAGCTTCTCCTGTTCTCGGGAGATCTGATTGCAGGGCCGAAGACGGATGAGGAGATGGAGTCTCAAGTCGATACCTGGCTTGGCGTCATGAAGCCTGTCTATGATGCCGGGATAAAGGTCTACAACATTCGAGGCAACCACGAGATGCACGTGCCCCACCCCGAGGCCGTTTGGAAAAAGAAGTTTGTGGGGCCTTACGCTCTCCCGATGAATGGCCCGAAGGGCGAAGAGGGCATGACGTTTACCGCAGCCTATGATAATGTGCGCATCATTGGCCTCGATGAGTTTCAGTCAGACGAGTCGAAGATCAACCAAGCATGGCTGGACCAAGTTTTGAAGGATAACACGAGCCAGCACGTGTTCACCTTTGCCCACAAGATGGCATTCCGGAGCGGCAATCACGATGACGGGATGGAGACAAATACAGCTGCCCGAGACACATTCGTGAAGAGCCTGATCGCGGGAGGAGAGCGAGTTGCGTTCTTTGGCCATGACCACCTCTACGATCACCTGGTTGCCAGTCTGCCTGGTCAACCAGAGGATAATTCTCTGCACCAATTCGTCATTGGAACCGCTGGCGCTCCTCTGGTTCACGGAAAAGCAGATGCAGGCAACAACAGCATCTGGACCGTCAAGCGCCTGAATCACATTGAGGACAAGTACGGCTACGCGGTGGTCGAGATTGATGGCCCCAAAGTGACGATCACGTTCAAGGCGCGGACCGCGCCGGGTATTTATGAGGTTGCGGATACGTTTTCGTATTCTGTCAAGTAGGGGCTAGTCTTTTGGGCGGGGAACCCCCGCCCAAATCATTTTTTAGACCAGAACTGGTACGCGCCTGACCCAACTTCGATCACCGTCTGGTTATTGACCAGCTTTACCGACTTTACGCCCGGGAGGCTGGCAATTGGGACGCCGATCTCGCTGGTTGCGTTTGCGTAAGGCAGAACAACTTGGCCGGTGGTGTTCGCTGGAACATCGATTCCCATGTGGAATCCATCTGGCTCCTTGCTCCAGGAGGAGCGTATGAGTCCGTGGGGCGATTCGTACAAGGCTTGTGCCCAAGTCAAACCACCGACTGGCTGTGGGTGGAAAAGGATATTGCTGAATCCTGGATGGGCGGGATCAAGGCCGATTCCGGCCACAGACTGGATAAACCAGCTGCTGATGTCCCCGAACATGATGTGATTCAGCGAGGATTCTCCCTTCCAATCTTCCCAAAGGGTGGTGGCTCCCTGCTCAATCCACCATGCCCAGCTTGGCTGTTCCTTTCTCGCGATGAGATGGTAGGCGAGGTCCGCTCGACCGTGCTGGGTGAGCACTCGAATCACGTACTTCGCACCGAGAATGCCGGTATCGATGTGCCCCTGGCTCTCAACATTCTTGACGAGCTGCTGGAAGACAGCAGGTCGAAGCTTATCAGGCACGAGGTCAAAGTAGAGTGGCATGCTCTGAGCTGTTTGGCTGCCATTTGCATAGGTTCCGGTCTCACTATTCAGCCATTTACGATTCAGCCCATCCTTGACCTGCTCGGCCAGATGCTGCCAGTGGACGGCGTCCTCGGAGTTGTGCTGAAGCTTAGCAGCTGACTCCAAAATACGGGCGTCTGTGTAGAGGTACACCGTGCTGGTGAACTGGCTTGGCGTTTGCGTCGACCACGGCACCCAGTCTCCTAAGCTGTCAAATTCAAGGACTCCGTCTTTGAGTTCTGTCGCGAGGGAGTTGACGTAGGTTTTGAGTCCTTCGTAGTGCTTCGCGAGAACTCCTGTATCTGCCTTATAGAGATAAAGGTCGTTTGCAACGATTGGATAAGCACTGTCCCATGCCGGATGGCGAGCGCCTCGGCCCCAACCTCCGGTCGGAACGATGACGCTCATCATTCCGTCACCGCTTTCTGTATCGGCAAGATCATCGAGCCACTTCGTATAGAAGGTTGCTGAGCCAAAGTTCATCAGCCCGGCATCCGCGGCAAGCTGGGCATCTCCCGTCCAGCCGTTCTTCTCGCGCTGCGGGCAGTCGGTGGGAATGCTTTGGGCATTGCTAAGGTAGGACCAGCGAGTGGCCTGCTGAAGCTTGTTCAGCATCGGGTCCGAACAGGTGAACTCACCGACCGACTCAAAGTCGGTATGGCAGAAGCGTCCCTCGAACTGGTTCAGACTGGGACGGTGAGTCAGGCCAGTGACCTCCACATAGCGGAAGCCACTGTAGGAGAACCGCTGCTCCCAAGTCTCGCTTCCCTTCCCTTTGCAGATGTAGGTGTCGCTTTGGAAAGGATCTGGGGTTCCCTCCCTAGACATAAACTGTTCGATCTGGGACCGTTCGATCATCCCCTTCGCATCCAGCTTCTCGCTATATCGGAGGGTGACGCTTGTGCCAGCGGGCTCATTCAACTTCACTCGAACGTGGCCAGCGAAATTTTGACCAAGATCAATGATGTAGGTCCCGGATTTGGGCTCTGTGAGCTTCTTGGGAGCGATGACCGCTTCTTCCACCACGCTGTTGCATACACGGGCGGCAAGCTTGCCTTTCGGCGCCTCAAGCTTGTCTGCGGAAGCCCAGGCAGAATCATCAAACTTGGCAGTATCCCAGCCCGGCATCTCTTTCCGGGCGTCATAAATTTCGCCGGTGTAGATTCCATCTCTCAGGATCGGCCCCGTCGTAGCCTTCCAAGAAGGATCGGAGACGATCACCTGCTTCGTTCCATTCTCTAACTGAAGGCGCAATTCCGCTCGAAGTCTTGGACGTCCGCGCCAGGGAGCGCGCTCAAAGTGCCACGTTGCACGGTCATGCACATCGTACCAACCCGTGCCAAGGATTGCTCCCAGGGCATTGTCTCCCTTGTGGATGAGTTTGGTGACGTCATACGCGACGTAAAGCACTCGCTTATCAAAATTTGTATAGGCAGGGTCTCGTTCTGCTCCAGGGGCAACGAGTTGACCGTTCAGATGAAGATCGGCGTAACCAAGTCCACAAGCGTAAAGCCGTGCACTCTTGATGCGAGAATCGACATGGAAAGTCTTGCGCAGGTAGGGGGCGGGATTGGCTCCTGCAGGTACGTTTCTGCCGATCCACTCGCTTTTCTGCCAGTCAGCCTCGGTCGGAAGACCGCGCTCCCACTTGGCCACTGAACTCCACGGACTGGGATTGCCGTCTCTGTCCCACACTCGGACCCGCCAGAAGCTCGGGGAACCTGCACCAACGCCGCGTCCGGCATATTCAATTTGAGTTGTCTCGTTCGACGTCACTTGCCCGGAATCCCACAAGTCGGCCCGGCCCTCAGTCAGTAATGCTGGTGAAGATGCCGTCAGGATCTGATACTTGGTCTGCACCCAGCCGTTGGTATCTGCGGTGTCCTCCCAACTCAGTCGAGGATGGTCGACATCCACGGCGAGAGGGGCGGTCAGGTATTCGCACCGAAGGTTAACTACCTTGGGATGTGAGACCTGTGCGAGGAGGAACAGTCCAACAGTTAGAGACACTCCGTATGGTTACCAGATTGGGGCCGAAAATGGTTTGTTTGGCTAGACCAAAAGAGTCGGACGGACCGTGCCGGTCAGGAACGAATTCCAGCTGAAAGCTCGAGTGGCTCGCTGTCTTCCGCTGCCGACTTAATGAGGACAGCTAGACACGTAAGACCTATGGCATATAAAGGGCCTATCAGCTCAAGGCATTGCCAGAACTCACTCATCTTCGCCGACCATCCTCCCTTCATCGTAAGGACGAAGGCAAAGAACGAAGCGGCAATCCCGATGAAGAGCGGGATATCTCGTATCTGAACGTACGCCTGACGCGGTTTGTTCAAAATGATATCAATGCAGATCAGGCTGGGCGCCATAAGCCCAACCGTTTCGTACGAAGCGACTGACATAAAAACATCCAGATGATTCAGCTTCCCTGCGATGAGGATAGTGCAACAGGGAATCACAAATATCAGCCGAGAAATGGCATTCAGAGGCTTCTCCGCAACACCGTTCACTTCTTCTTGACTCACCATTCCCATTGGGACGCGCGCTTCCGGGCTACCAGTGAACGGCAGGAGCGCGATCATGGCTCCGATGGCCAAAGTGACAATTAGGCTGGATTCGAACTGCGTACTCGTCTTCGCGGTGAACTCCCACACGGATGTCAGTGCGCCGAAGAGAAAGAGCTGCTTGATGGCAGCCCTCTGAAAAGGGTTTAGAAGGAGCCAGTTTGCCGTTTTAAATGAGCCGAACTGACTCAGGACGATCGATTGAACGCAAACGCTGCCAATGGCAAATTGCATGGAGCCGTGGGTGGCGTATTCAAAGCCAGTTTGTACTTGCCAACCCCCTCCCCCGAACACACCCCACAGTGCTCCAAGCACAGCTTCGATCGCGATGACGATTAAGAATGGGATGACTGGGCGCATCTACAGTTCTATTTAACTGTATTTTTAGCGGCTTGGTGTATGGACGTTAAACACAGTGCGGGTCCACTCGACTCGCCTGGAACTGGGAGGGTGAAAGAAAGACGACACCCTATGGATACAAGGCGATCGTATGCGGCCAACGCTAAACGCGTTGGCTCGCCATCCCCAACCCTTCCTCCCGGCGAGCGAAAGGAAGGGAGACCGGACGGATTACCGGACGGAGGAGCCGGGAAGGATGACGTCAGCTACAGCGTAGGAGCGGCGGATGTCTTGGAGACATACTTTGGCTCGATTGCCGATGTGGTTCATACCATCCAGGAGTTCAATGTAGAAGCCAGTGTCGGTCCAGCCGACAACTTTGTTGGCGTTCTCGAACGCAGATCGGCGGACATTGGCTTCTAGCACCTGCGCTCGGCGATAACCCATCACCTGGCGATCGAATTCTTCGATGGTGCCAGAGCGGATCTCGTACTCTTCGTACTCCATGTCGAAGTTGGCGCGAACGTAGATGCCTCGGCGCATTTCGTGCTCGAGTTCCTCCACATTTTCGCCGTCCAGGCCGATAAGGGCTTCGACGACGGCAGGATGGCACTCAACCATGAAGGCGTTCCCGGCTTCCTGCATCTTGCGCCACATATCGCGCTCGATCCACAGGCTAACCGTCTCCTTACTGGCGATGCGACCGACTCCGGTACACATCGGGCAAATCTCCGTGATCTCCTGAGTGACTGATTCGCCGGTGCGCTTTCGAGTCAGTTCGATCAGACCGAGGGATGAGATACGTCCCACTCGGGTTCGGGCGCGGTCTTTGGCGAGCCCATCCGTAAAGTGCTGAAGGAGCTTCTTCTTGTCGGTTTCTGACTCCATGTCGATGAAGTCGCAGACAATGATGCCACCCATGTCACGGAGGCGAAGCTGTCGAAGGATCTCTTCGGAGGCTTCGAGATTCGCTCTCAGAATCGTGTCATTCAGCGACGTGCTTCCAACCTGCTTTCCAGTGTTGACGTCAATCGCCGTGAGCGCTTCCATCTCATCGATGACCAGGGTGCCGCCTGACTTGAGGGGCACCTTATGCTGCATGATGCGCTCAAGCTCCTTTTCGATTCCGTAATAGTCGAACAGGGGGGTGTCCTTATCGAACAGCACGATCTTTTCTCGCATCGCAGGCGCGACCATCGCGGCCACGAGGTGGACCTTCTCGTATTCGTCGGGGTCGTCAATCACCATCTTGGTGATGTTCTCGCCAAACATGTCGCGAACCGTTCGGAACAAAAGGGTTTGATCTTTGTGGACGCAGGCTGGTGCGCGCATCTTCTTGGCGGCCTTCATGACATCGCTCCAAAGGCTCTGAAGGAAGGCGACGTCGGCACGGAGCTCGCCCTCGGTTCGACCTTCACACTCGGTGCGAAGGATGAGTCCGAAGCCATCGGGGATAATGCGATCTCCGATCTTGCGAAGTCGGTCTCGCTCAGCGCGATCTTCGATCTTACGACTCACGCCTACGCTTCCCGACTCAGGCATCAAGACGACGTAGCGACCAGGGAGGGCGATCCGGGTGGTGACGCGAGCACCCTTGGTGCCGCGTGGTCCCTTCGTGACCTGTACCATCACCTGCTGACCAGGCTTGAGCAGATCCTTGATCTTTCTGCGGCGCAACTCGCTTCGCTTGATGCTGGCAGGGCTGTTGTCTCCACCGTCGTCGGGGATGATATCTGCGACATAAAGGAACGCGTTGCGCTCCAGACCGATGTCCACAAATGCGGCATCCATGCCTGGGAGCACGTTTTGCACGATCCCTTTGAAGATCGAGCCTACGACTCGCTCTTCTCTCTCGACCCGATACTCCATCAGCAGTCCGTCCTCTAAGAGGGCGATGCGAGTTTCTCGGTTTGAGACGTTGACGATAATTTCTTTCTGCTGTCCGCCGGTTCGGCTTGCGCCATTGAATCCAGGTGCGACGGAGTCTTGAGTTCGGCGCGGCTTTCTCGCTCGCGCACTTCTAACATTGTTCATTGCTGTATAAGCGGTCTAGACCTTAGTTTACCGGCAACCCTACCATCTTTCTAAGTTCGTCGACTTCCTTCTTTCCGAGCAGGCGGGCTTCGCCTCCTCTCATTCCTTTAAGATAGAGAGAGCCGTATCGAACCCTCTTTAGGGACGTAACTGGATGGCCGACAAGCTCGCACATGAGGCGCACCTGTCGCTTCCGTCCTTCATGGATCGTAATCCTTAGACCAGTCGAGTTGGACTTTGGCTCGGCATGAATCACTTCGACCTTAGCCGGCAGTGATTTCCGCCCGTCAAAGTAGACGCCGTCTCGAAGCTTCTGAAGGGCCTTTTCATCGGGCAATCCGGTCACAATCGCCTGATATTCCTTCTCAACGCCGTATCGCGGATGGGCCAATCGAAGAGCCAGCGCACCGTCGTTGGTGCAGACCAACAGCCCCTCCGTGTCCATGTCCAACCTTCCAACAGGCTTAAGCTGGACGCCATAGTCGGGCAGGTACCTTTCAATGGTGGGCCTGCGCTGGGGGTCGAATAGGGTGGTGACAACCCCGAGAGGTTTGTTCAGCACCACGGTATAAATTTTTGCGGTTCCGATGGTGTGCCCATCCACACGGATCTCATCAGCCTCCGTGACCTTGACGCCCATCTCGGCAACCATGACGCCGTTTACTTCGACACGGCCTTCGAGGATGAGCTGTTCCGCTGCTCGGCGTGAACATATGCCGCTTCTTGCGATGCGGACGTGCAGGCGTTCTCCGTCTCCCTTCTTTCGTTCAGGGTCAACGGGCTGCACACCCATTCGCTGCGTCATGTCTTTCGCATGCGCGATTGCATCTTGACGATTTTTACGCTGGGCTCGCGTGCGGTCCTTATTGAACGTCTTCTTGGGTGCCGATGGTCCTAAGGGTGCGTCCTTGCCCGGAGTCTTTGGTTTTCTCGGCCCTCTATTAGAGCTTTGGCCGCGTGGTCGTTCTGCCATAGTATTTTTTCCTTTTATTTGCTCGACCCTTCACCAGAAACGCGCCTACAAAGAGTGCGCCTCCAAAAAATAGTTTGCTGCCGGTAGATTCCGGCTTTGTTATGCCAATGAGGCCAGCCCTAGTGACATCCTTCTCGGCCACAACAGGAACTCTCTGGAGGCAGTTGTCTGCATCCACGATTTCCAATGAGCCGACCACATCGCCCTTCTTGACTGGCGCACGGAGGTCGGTAAGAGGCTTCACTTCAGTTTTCGGCTTTGGCTGGTTTTCGCCGATTGGCCCTAGAGTATAGGCAGGTTCTGCAAGCGAAACGGGAATTGCGGCTCCCGCTCCGTCTGGAACGGCCACCTTTCCGACAACCTGACCTGCCGGCATCTTCTCTTTCTTTTCAAAGCTTTGGAAGGCCCAGGACATCAGCGCTTCGCTGTCATCCTGCCATCGGTTGCTCTTCATCACTACCGTGATGACTCGGAAACCGTTGCGAGAGGAACTGCCAACGAAGCAGTGTCCCGCAGGAACGGTGTATCCGGTTTTGATACCTTCTGCGAAAGGATCCTTCTTAAGGAGCTTGTCGTGATTGATCATTACTCGGTCGTGCTGGTTGATGCTTCGGTCGATCTGATACTTGTAAGTCTTCACGACTTCACGGAACTCCGGGTGCATCATCGCAGCTCGAGCAATCAGCGCGAGATCGTGGGCCGTGGTCGTATGGTCGCGGTCATTAAGCCCGTTTGGGTTATGAAAATGAGTTCGCGTGCAGCCAACCTGCCTCGCGCGCTCATTCATCAGTTTGCTGAACGCCTCGACAGAGCCACTAATATGCTTCGCGACGGCGTAGCAGCCGTCGTTGGCGCTTCGCAGCATGATTGCGTACAGCATGTTCCTCACGGTGACCTTTTCACCCGGCTTTAGATGCATGCTGGCTTCCCGGATGGTTTCGATGTCCTCTGGCGCCGTGATGACATCATCCATATGACACCGCTCAACCAGGAGCAGGCCCGTCATGATTTTTGTGGTGCTTGCGGGATACATCGACTGATCCGCATTTTTGGACCAGAGAACTTTGCCGCTTGCACCATCAATGGCAATGGCGGTCTGTGCTGTCACGCTTTGTGACCGACCTACAGCCGCTAGGCAACATAGGACTGTTGGTAGTACGCAGCGGAATCCGTTCATTGACTATCCTTCGAGGCTCGACCAAAGGTCGATTCGCTCATCATGAGCTGGAAACATTGTACCGACGCAAACATAGACTATCACACCCTACTCATCAAGGTGTGATTCAGCCTCCGCGGGAAGACTGAGCAAAGATGACTCTGGCTCAGCCACTTCAAGGTCCGGAAGCTGCGACAAATCGTTCAGCTTGAACTGATGAAGAAACTGCTGTGAAGTCCCATACAGGACAGGACGCCCTGGGGTCTGCTTTCTCCCAACTTCCTGGAGCAGTCGACGTTCCAACAGTGCTTTGATGCTGTAGTCGCTCTGAACACCCCGGATCGCATCAATTTCTGCAATGGTCAGCGGCTGCTTATACGCTACGATCGCAAGAACCTCCATGAGGCTTCGACTAAGGCGCTGACGCGCTGGCTTGAGGAAATTCGAGATGACCTGGCCGTATTCCGGCTTGGTTGCAAGCTGGTAGCCACCGGCTAGTTGGACCACGTGAAGAGGTCCCTTCGATTTCATGCGCTTGGTGAGCACTTCGATGGCCTGCTCAACCTGCCCGACCGTCAGTTCCAAGGCAAGCGCCAAGGATTCTGCAGTAGAGGGAGAATCCGCAACAAACAGGAGGGCTTCTACCCCGTCAACCGCATTCAATCCCCCCGCTCCTGATTCGGAACGGGATGCGAAAGCGCGAGGCGGCCAGTTGGGGACGCGGCAAGGCAGAATTCAACGTTTTCTTCGATAACGCGGGCAACGACCTGGCCCAGGCGAATCAGTTCAAGCAGGGCTAGGAACCAGTAAACGGCGTCGCTGCGGGTGTAGGGCTGAACAATCAGGTTTTCCAAGCTCGTCCAGTCATCACCAATTGCTTCCAGCACCGCCTTCATCTGCTCCTGGAGCGATTTGCGCGGTTTGATGTGATCCGCGGTTTCAGGCTTTGCCTTTCTTAGAATCCGCTCGAAAGCCCGAGCGAGGTCAGCCGGGTTCACATTGGCCAGCGTGTATGGCAGTTCGTAGAGATCGGGCCCTGCATCCGGCGACCGAAAAAAGAGATTGGACCGCTCCTCGTGCCAGAGCTGGAGAGCCCTAATCGCAGATTGGTACTCGTGAGACGTGGGCTCCGGCAGCTCCATCGACTCTTCATACTCCGGTTCTGGGTCGGGAACCGGCAACAGGAGCCAAGCCTTCCGCTCGAGAAGGTAGGCGAGCGCAGATAGGGCGGCCGCCGCCTCATCCAGATCCTTCAGCTCACTTTGGATAAGGTAGGCAAAATAGGCTTCGCAAATCGGGAAAAGCGGAACGCCGAGGAGATCCACTTTATGGTCCCGCACGAACGTAAACAGCGTGGCGAGCGAACCATCAAAGTTGGGGCTCTGAACATGGATCGGCGGAGGAGAAATCACTCCCAGCGCAGAGATGCGCTCTTTCCGGTCAGCAAGTTCGTGGCGCGGGGCCATAGGTGAAAGAACAGACGATTGGAGGTGCCGGGCGGATTCGAACCGCCGAATAACGGTTTTGCAGACCGTCCCCTTGGGCCACTTGGGCACGGCACCCCGAGTGGTTTTCTAGTATATCCCCAAGACCTCACGGCTCGCGCGAGGTCTTGGGGACGGATCTCTTATTCATCCCGTTCCGGCCGGCTAAGAGTTTCATTGCCATCTCGGGTCTCCCGCCTCCAACAAGAGCGGCACACTTTGGTTCGGGCTCAGTGTGCCGACACTCGGCTTGAAATTCGAGGGAGCTAGGCGCGCGGGGGTAATTGGCAGCTTCGGCTGCCGAATAGCCGGATGCGGTACTTGGCGACGACCGCGTACACCCATGAGGCTAGAGCCATCGTGGGCTTGGTCTTCCTCATGACAGACAGCCAACGCAGATACCACGGCGCAATCGTCATGACCTGCATCCAAGCGTCTGCGGCAGAAAGCACCTTGCCGTCGGCTTCCAGCACCATGGCGTCGGCATAACCTTTGGCGATGGCGTCATCGCTGAGAAGAACATCAACGGAAAGAGGCTGGTGAGCCTTGGCCGCCCATCGCTCAACGCGGAGCTGAGACGCATGGCAGAGATTGCAACCGCCATCGTAATACAGCTTCCACTCTGCCATGTCCTATTCTACGCGCTCTTGTGCGTTCAGGATCGCGGGAACAAGAACGTGCCGAAACCCGCCCTAAGGCCTACACGTTTACTACCTGAGACATCTCTCAGCCATTTGCCTGAACTTCCGACATTTAAGACACGTTAATCATTGAGAACGCGGCGCGAAGAGCCGAAAACTGATTGACAGGCGTGGTTTCAGGGTGGATATCCGAACTGCCGATCAGGAACAAACCTTTACCGGGCGCTCAAAAAAGGCGGGAACTAAAACGGTAGCAATCGTGTCAATAAGTACACAGAAAGCAACGCAAACCTGTAGATAACAGAGCGGGGCGAATAACATGGAAACCACATACAATCTGAATGAAAGTGAGCAAAATCGGTTCAATGAACTCATGGAGGGAACCTATCGGAAGGTCTACAACATGGCCTTTCGTCTGGCAGGAAACCGGGCAGATGCCGAAGATCTGACACAGGAAGCATTCTTCCGTGCCTACCGATCTTTCCGTGAATTTGAAGGGGATCGCCCCTTTGAGAATTGGATCTTCCGAATCGTGACCCGGCTGTTTCTGGACATGCTGAGAACACGACGACGACGCATCAAAGCCGTATCCTACGACACCCCTCTGTCGAACGGATCTGGCGACGAGAATCTCTACTTTGAGATGCCGGACAATGGCAGCAATCCCGAGCAGAAGGTGCTTGAGACGTCCTTCAGTGAGGACCTCCAGCGGGCGCTAAATTCGCTCTCGCCGGAGCAGCGTCTGCTGATCACCTTAGCCGACGTCGAAGGCGTCGCCTATAAGGAGATCGCGGAGATTCTTGGCAAGCCAGTGGGCACGATTCGATCGCGCCTTCACCGCACCCATAAGGCAATACGAGCTCGACTTGAACAGATCCGAAAGGAAACCCAAGTCCAAACGACTGCCGCGCCGATTCGCTGGGTTACTTCCCACTAAATCCGTCCCGAACGTCCGTAAGAATCCCCCAGCAGGACTCAGACCTGCTGGGGATTTTTTTTTCGGGATCGCTAGGAGAGGTTTCAAAAAACAAAAACCGCTCCCCCGCGTAGGTAGGAGAGCGGCTAAGGAATGATTTGATTGCTCAAAGGTCTTGGCGCCTTTCTGAATCTCAGACGGGATCAGAAACGCCAAATGATCTTATCTGCCTACTGATTTTTTGTTCGATTTGGCATCACCATCACGAAGTCCGCGATCCCGTTCGAGACAGAAACCGGTTCGTTTGAATCCAGCATGACAAGGGTAATGCCGTCTCCACCCTTCCGCTTGGCGACCCGGTAGTTGATCCCCTGTCGGTACATCACGTGGCCCGAGCCAGCGATGACGACAAAAACCGTGCGGCTGCTTGGTTTGTGCGCTTCCAGATACTTAAGAGCCGTATCGGACATCCCTTCGTCCCAAAGCACCTGAGCGCTATAGATGTTCGAACTCATCGCGTGACCACCCATGAGGGAGTCGAACACCTTTTTGTGATCCGCGTTGTCCAAAGACATCTCAGTTGGAAGTTGGGTACGGTCATCTGGCTTAAGCGCCTGGAAACCACCCTTTCCAACGGTTCGGACCCAGTCGCGTGGAATGTTCAGACCGATCAGGGGGAGCTTGAATCTCTGAACGGTGTCAAAGATAGGTCGGTAATACGAATAATCGTATCCCCACTGTCCCTTCCAGTCCACTTGCTTCAAGAATTCGTCTTCTGCGATCGAGCCCGCTGTCCACTGATCAAGGACAGATTGCTTGGGTCTCTGAATCATCTCAAGACCAACGACGACGTGGCGTCCGCGGCGAACCAGCGCCTGAATAATGGCGGCATGCATCAGCTGATCTGGCTCAGTTGCGTGCTCTTCACCCAAATAGACAAACAGCTTGCGGTCAGCAGCTTTCGCAATATCGTCCACCGTAACTGCCTTTCCTGTTGACAGGCTCGTGATTCGGCCCGACGAAACGGTTGTTTGCCCGGGGGTGCCAATCGCGAGTGTGTAAGGGGAAACAGTCGGCTCTTGGGCCGGTTGCTGAAGCGCTCCTAGAAGGAGAAGGTGAAGCATGATTGCATTGTACGGCAACTAGAGCAACTGACGTTGAAGTACAAAACCAGCCGAATTCATTTGGGGAAAGATTTCCGCTTCTCTGTGGACCCGTGCTCCGTCTGTCAGCTAAGGACTTAAGGAGCAAGGAATGGCGGATACCTTTGGGAACCTCTGGGAATACAACTTCTGTCGGATTATCGTTGTGGACGTATCGGACGACTACCGGCTGATGCAGCCCCCAATGCCATCGGACTACTATCCGGTGTTGAAAGAGACCTGGCTTCCGAGATTCCAGCTCTCGAAGAAATTGCCACACGAGAGCCTCGTGAGCGGTTACCTCTACGATTGGCACGAGACGCCGGACTTTGAGTGCGGCTCGTGGTACGTGGGCGTTGTCGAAGAGCAACTGACCAAAGCGCCTGAGAATTTCTTCTCTCACAACGCTTAGGTCAGCTTTGAAGCGGATTGGTCAGACTTATCGGAAGTTGTCGGCGATGGCTCGTCTCAGCATCGCATCCACGATTTCTTCGCCGGATGGGTTGTACTGACCAGAAGCAATCTGGGCTCGAATCTCTTCGATCATTTCTTCTCGATCTGTCATCGCAAGCACTTCCGCTGAAACTGCTTCCACGAGCTTTTGGTTCTCTAGCCGAACGTGTTCTACGCCGGTCTCGACAATGGCATCGACGATGGCGGTTGATGGACCGCTGATAATCTTCTTAATCTCTGTGTCTGAAATCCGCATAACTACTCCGATTTCAGACAGGCAACCCGGCTGTCTCTCTCCAAGACCCTAGGCTTTGCGTGGTAAGGGTTTCCCCTATCGTGCCGTTTTCTGTCTTTCCCTTCTCCCCAAAGAGCGGGTGTGATTCATTGTAGGGACGTTCACAAAGAAACTTAAGGGGCTTTTTATCTTTTTTTCTTTCCGGCTGAGAAGTTGCCCTGGTCATCTAACGGGTGAAGGGCTCCTAGTAGAATACGGGAGGAGGCGAAGATGCCGCGATACGTTAGCCTAGGAGAACTTCCCCACAAGCACCACACCCAATTCCGCAAGCCGGATGGGGGTCTTTACACCGAGCAGCTGTTCAGTACTCGCGGATTCAGCGGGCCAATGTCGACGCTCTACCACTGTCATCAGCCGACTGACGTCACAGGCTTTGAAGACAAGGGTTCCGTTGCGCCAACTTATGTTGCTGAAGAACCACTGCGTCATCGCCACCTGAAAACAGCGCACATGACACCGATGGGTTCAGCGGTATCCGGTCGCATCCCGCTGATGGGAAACCAGGATGTGGTCTGGTCGCAGGCTCTGGTCGCCGAGCAGATGGACACGTTTTACAAGAACGCAGACGGCGATGAATGCCTCTTCATCCACGATGGTGAAGGGACCCTGGAATCCATTTTTGGCAATCTCGAGTTCTTCCCAGGGGATTACCTGGTGATCCCTCGGGGAACAATCTACAGACTTCAATTCCGAAACCTTCCAGTTCGAATGATTGCGATTGACTCGTTCGGCCCGATTTCGATCCCCAAAAGGTATCGCAACGAATTCGGTCAGCTTCTCGAGCATGCGCCCTATTCAGAGCGCGACATTCGAGTTCCGACAGCGCTTCAAGTGCACACTGACCGAACGCCAACCTCTGTCCTCATACGGGCGCGGAACCGGCTGACTCTTTATCACTATCCCTATCATCCCTGCGACGTTGTCGGTTGGGATGGATACGTGTTCCCGTTCGCATTCAGCATTCACGACTTCTCACCAATAACTGGGAAGCTGCACATGCCGCCACCCATTCACCAAACGTTCGACGGGCATAATTTTGTGATCTGCAGCTTCTGTCCGAGGATGCTGGACTATCATCCGCAGGCTATCGCGGTGCCTTACAACCACTCCAACGTTGACTCAGACGAGGTTCTCTACTACGTCAACGATAAGTTCGGATCACGAAAGGGGATCGAGGAAGGAAGCATCACAGTGCATCCACTTGGGATCCCTCATGGCCCTCAGCCGGGCGCGGTTGAAGCATCGCTCGGTGCAACAAAAACGGAGGAACTGGCAGTAATGGTAGACACCTTCCATCCCTTCAAGCTCACAGAGCAGGCGCTGGCAATTGAGGATCCGGCCTACTGGAAGAGTTGGCAGACTGGAGTCTGAGGCCACCGAAACCAAAACACAGCGATAACTCGTACTGGTTGGCATGTTCCTCACCGCTATCGCGGCATGCCTTGCCCTTCAACAGCAGGTTGAATCGTGGACTCTGACGTTCAAGACAGATCCCAAGTCGCCCAAGGAAAGTTGGGCAACGATAGTCGACGCTGAGTCCGAAGGCATTAGCCATCATGCCGTTTTCAATCTCACACGACTGACAAAGTCTTCCGCACCTGAGAAGACAACCCAGACATTTCGATGGGAGAGACTATCTGTTGACGAAAAGGAGGGGCAGGAAATCGACCCTTGGGACGTCACTGTGGGAAAGAATGGTGAGTTGCTCGCAATGGCTGGAGCCGTTGAAGACGACTATCGCAGAATGTTGTCTCCACTCGTGTTTGTCTATCCAGAGAAGCCGGTAGCCCCAGGCGACAAATGGACGATGACGCCAAAACCTGTAGCCAACGGCCGTAAGTTCACCTATGCCTACGAAGTAAAGTCCATCGAACTCGTCGAAGGTGCGCCTGCGATTCTCATTGGGGCCAAAGTGACCGAATCGGGAGATCAGCCGATCAAAGGGGATGGTTTTTGGTGGCTATCGAGAGTCGGGAAAGTGCTCAAATTCGAAATGAAGCTCGAGAACTGGATCGTTCCAATGGCAGGGAGCGAAGTCACGAACGTGATTATTCGGGGCAAGTCCCTGTAGAGACCCGGTGAAGCGTTTGCCTCAACTGATTCACGGTTGTGGGCTTTGTGAGGAACGCTGTCATTCCTGCCTCCAAGCACCGCTCGCGCTCTTTCTCGAGAGCGTTGGCGGTCAAGGCGACGATGGGCACATCTGCGCCAGCGCTTGCACGCAGCTGGCGGCAAGCTTCAATTCCATCCATCACGGGCATCTGAACGTCGAGAAGAACCACATCGAACCGATCTGCGTGGAAAGTTTCAACGGCAACCTTGCCATCGCAACAATGAGTGGTGTGACACCCTAGCTGCTCTAGCTGATGCTGGATCACCATCGTGTTGACCAGGTTGTCCTCGGCCAGGAGCACTCTAAGATTCAAGAGTTCGGGTGCGACGACAAAATCCCGTGCGACGACGGCCGGTAGAAATACAGCCTCCATCCGGAAACAGCTTCCCTTACCCAGTTCGCTTTCGACCGAAACAGCACCGCCCATCATGTCGATGAGCTGCCGAGTAATCGTGAGTCCCAACCCGGTGCCACCGAACTCTCGCGTCGTGGATTCATCGGCCTGGCTAAATCGATCGAACACTACCGCCCGCTTATCCTCCGCGATGCCGATTCCCGAGTCTCGAACTTCAATTGCGAACCTATTCTCACCAAGACTGGACAGATAGATCCCTACAAACCCTTCTGAGGTGAACTTGATCGCATTACCAATGAGGTTGTTTAGGATCTGGCGGATCGCGGAGGGATCGGCCATCACTGGGAGTGCGGTCAACTCCTCGGTCGAGACAATGAACTGAAGGTCTTTCCCTTCAGCGATCACGCGGTGGGCAATCGAAATATCCTTCAGCAAGGCGATGAGGTCCACCGCTTCAATTCTCAAGGCCATCTTGCCTGCTTCGATCTTGCTAAAGTCCAGAATCTCGTCGATGATGTGCATCAGCGAACGAGAACAGCTTTGAACAGCATGGACGTAATGCAGCTGCCGGTCATTTAGCGGAGTCTCCTCCAGAAGGTCGATGAGCCCAATGACACCGTTCATCGGAGTACGAATTTCGTGGCTCATGTTCGCTAGGAAGTTCGACTTCGCAAGGTTCGCCGAATCGGCATCTTCCTTCGCCTGCGCGAGGGTCGTTTCCAACTCCATGCGCTCCGTGATATCCGAAAAGTGGAGTACCTGCCCGATTTCCCCCCGAAAAGGGTCGTTAAGAGGAGAGCGCTTGATTGCGTAGATCTTCTCTGCGTGGTAGTACAGGGCATCCGTTCCGACGTTCGAGCCGGTGAATCGTCCAGACTTCTGCAGCATCACATAGGCGTCAACGCCGGTGATCACATCGTCAGGCAGGTCAAACATCTGCCCTGCTGCCCGGTTGAAGTCAACGAGGTCCCCTCTGGGGTTCACGACGATGACAGGGTCCACCATCTGTTCCACAATGGTTCCCCGCGCAATGGGGACCAACTCAAGGAATGAAAGTCTGAAGAGGCTGAACGTGGTGATAATTCCGCATAGCGAGAACATCGCCGGGGTGATGTCGTAATGGTTGACAGGAGCGAACCCGGAGCGAAAAAGGATGTTTCCTAGGACGGGCATCAGAAACGCGAGCAACAGCATTCGCGCCTGCTTTCGGAAGGAGTTGCTGCGAAGAAGGGCGAGATAGAAGAAGGTGCCCCAGGCCGACGCCAGCAGGAGATGGGAAAGAATGACGTTGTAGTCGTAGGCTGGGCCCGGTGTAAACGCGAGGAGAGCGTGCCCCTCCACAATCTCAATGTGCGGAGCAAGGCGCATCGCACCGCCCGGATTGAGCCACACGAGCGGCAATACGGTGAGCGGTTGAATCGCAAGGAGGGCCCAACCTACGCGACTTGGCCGGCGAACACGGTCACTGTAAACCAGGGCAAACCATGCGCTGGCTCCGGGGAGCAGCACGATTCCTATGTACTCCGCGTTCGCCCAGAAGAGAACCTGGTTCAGGTCAACCGAACAGAGTTCGAGCGCATAACCCACACACCAAATGAACGCCGCTCCCTGAATCACGAGGAACGGGCGCGTAGCCGCTACCTGCTTGCTTCGCAGCGCCACTAGGGCGCTGAGGGCTACGCAGAATGCTGATATGAGTGGCAGAATCGCGCCTGGTGTCCAGTTGTAGATCATCAGTCAGTCGAGTTGCTCAAGTCCTTGTGCGGCAATAAAAAGATATACGACTCGCATTATGGTTTAACCGCTTCAGCACCGGCATTGCTGCTTAACTGAAAACCGTGAGATAAACGTGCGAGCGGTAGGCTTTAGGCGCATGAAGGTCAAAGCCGCGATTCTGAGCTCCCCAACAACTCCATTTAAGATCGAAGTTGTTGATCTGGAACCGCCGCGCAAGGGCGAGGTACTAGTGAAAATGATGGCGGCGGGGGTCTGTCACAGTGACTGGCATCTTGTCACCGGGGACACTCCCCACCCAATGCCAGTTGTCGCAGGCCATGAGGGGTCCGGAGTTGTGGAATCAATCGGCGAAGGGGTGACCGGACTCGCAATCGGTGACCATGTTTGTCTGAACTGGGCACCAAGCTGCGGAACCTGCTTCTACTGCATTAGGGGGCAAAACAGTCTCTGTTCCGCCTACGTGGGTCCCATTTGGGCGGGAACGATGCAGGATGGATCTACGCGCCTTAGCCTGAATGGCACTCCCATCTATCACTTCAGTTCACTCGCCTGTTTCGCGGAGCGCGCGGTCGTCCCTGCTGTGTGCTGCATCCCGATGAGAGAATCCATTCCGTATGGAGTCTCAGCACTCATCGGCTGCGCGGCAACGACTGGCATTGGAGCCGTCCTGAATACCGCCCAGATCGCGGCCCGCAGCACGGTCGCGGTCCTCGGTGCGGGAGGAGTCGGGCTTAGCGTTGTCATGGGTGCCAAGCATGCAGGAGCCTCCCAGATTATCGCTGTCGACAAAACGGAAGCAAAGCTGAGGACAGCGAGAGACTTCGGAGCCACCAATGGTGTCCTGTCGGACGCAGACATCACTGAAGAGATCCGGTTTCTGACAGAGGGGAGAGGGGTGGACTATGCGTTCGAAGCAGTGGGACTTCCCTACCTGCAGGAACTTGCTCTGGCAATCATCCGTCCTGGGGGAACCGCAGTTTTGGCGGGAATATCGCCTGTTGGCAGCGCCACCAACCTTCCAGGGGCAATCTTAACGCGCCAGGAGAAGACCGTGAAGGGCTGCTACTACGGCAGTTCTGTCCCAGCTCGCGACTTCCCTTTGTACGCTGACCTCTACCAAAGCGGCGCACTGCCATTGGATCGCCTAATTTCCAAGACTTATCGATTAGAAGAGATTAACGAAGCCTACGAAGACATGATCGAGGGTCGCACGGCACGTGGGATCCTCGATCTGTCTTAAGTTTTCAAGCACCTTCGAATGGAGGAAGTGTCACCTTCAGCGGCTTGTCGCTTCGGTACCCCAGCTCGTACTCGGCTTGGACGATGGTGTGAATCTCGTGAGTGCCCTCATAGATCATCGCGCCACGTGAATTGCGGAAGTAGCGCTCCACGGGAAACTCATCGCAGTAGCCGTAAGCGCCGTGAATCTCGACTGCGTCGTTGGCTGCCTTGAACGCGTTCGCGCAGTTTTGCCATTTAGCCATGCTGACTTCTCGCGTGTGACGCAACCCGGCGTTCTTCATCCACCCCACCTGGTAATAGAGAAGGCGACCGATATCTCGCCCCGCCACCATATTGGCGATCATCTGCTGAACAAGCTGCTTTCGACCAATCTCTTCGCCCTGCACTTTTCGATCATGGCAATAGACAGTACAGGCATCCAAACAGGCGGTAATGATGCCCACGGCACCGGAAGCGACGGTGTAGCGACCATGATCCAAGGCGGACATCGCTATCTTAAAGCCATCTCCCTCTTCCCCAAGACGGCAATCTGCTGGAACCCGAACGTCATCAAAGAAGATTTGGCCGGTGTTGCCCGCACGAACGCCGAGCTTGCCCTTTAGGGGCTTGCTGTGGAATCCCGCAAGTGTTCGATCGACGATAAAGGCCACAAATGTGGGTTTGTCGCCAGAATCGGCTAGCTTCGCGACGACTAAGAACTGGTCCGCATAGTCTGCCAAGGAGATCCAAGTCTTTTCGCCGTTGAGAATATAGCTGTCGCCATCCCTCCGTGCAGTGGTCTTGAGACTGATCGCGTCCGAGCCGGCACTTGGCTCCGTGAGTCCGAATGCACCCACTTTTGAGCCACTCGCTAGCTGAGGCAGCCATCGCTTCTTCTGCTCTTCCGTTCCCCACTGCAGCAGAGTGAGGCTATGCAGGCCGCTGTGAACACTCATCACGACGCGCGCACTCGTATCAGCTCGCTCTAGTTCCTCGCAGACGAGGCCCAGAGAGATGTAGTCGGTGCCCGATCCACCGTAAGCTTCCGGAATGCTGACTCCCAACAACCCGGCTGCCCCCATCTTCTCAAGGATCGATCGATCAGACTTGGCTTCCCGATCCCGCTCCTGAATGCCAGGAACAATTTCCTGCTGGCCAAACTTATATGCCATCTCCCGAAGGAGCTGATGCTCAGACGTGAGCCCAAAATCCATGGTTCTAGGGTACCGCTTGCGCTTAGCCCATGGCCCGCAGAAGGGCTTCCCTTGGATCCACGTTTGCTCGCGGCCTTGAACAACGGGCCACCATCGTGTTCGGCGGCCCAGCCAAGAACCGAGCCGGCATGATATCGAATGGAATGACTTCGAAGAGCAGCGCGTCAAAGAATCCGCATGGCAAAGGGTAGGGCTTCCTCGCCTTTGCCAAAACTCGTCCTGGAATCCGGAACGGCCCTATTCGCTTGATCAGCGTGAACATTTGACCAGATAGCTCAACTTCCTCGAAGTAGAGGTCCAGGAGGGATCTGAACTCATCAACAGTCCATTCTCGAATGTGAAAGGGGTTGGCCGGGTTGTCGCTAAGCTTGCCAGAACGTCGAATTGGGCTAGACACGTGGAGCACGCCATCTGGCTTCAACATTCGATGCATGTGGTTTAGAAACTGATCCGGCCGAGGGACGTGCTCAATGGTTTCGAACGACACAATCGTGTCAAATTTCCGGTCCGTCCAGGCTGAGCACGCATCGGCTACGAGGTATTCGATACCGAACTTACCGTATCGGATCTTTGCATATCGAATCGCATCAGGCTCAATGTCAGCCCCAGTGATCGACTTTGGCTTCGATTCCCGGTTGATAAAGTCGGTGCCGTAGCCAGTCCCACAGGCAATATCCAGCACTTCCATGCCAGCGGTGTCTTTCAGCACAGACCGGTAGCGTCCAATATGTTCTTTATAAATGAACTCAGGAACGGCTCGGTCGATAAGCCTTTCCGTCCAGGCCCTGTTTACCCCTGCAACAAAGCAGTGAATCTCCTGCGCTGCTATCCAAAGTTCGTCGTACTGTTCCTGCGTGAGATCCATAAGGTTGGTGGTTAGCGGCTTAGTTGCTCGATGACTTCCGCGAAGCGGGACTGCGCGTGTTTCCAAGAATACTGCTGAACGTCCTCTAAGGCCGCCTCCGCAATGGTTCGGCGCAGATTCAAGTCAGTCAGAAGGGTGGTAATGCTGTCTGCCAATTCTGCCCAATCGCCGGGCTTACTGGTGATGGCAGTGATCCCAGGTTTTGCGTAGTCCATCACGCCTGGATTTGCACAGGCAGCCACAGCCGCGCCGCACGCCATTGCTTCCGCAGGCGGGGCTGGCCAACCTTCTGCCGTGCTTGGATGAACAAATACAGATGACTCATTGTAAATTTGCCTCAATCGGTTACTGGGCACACTTCGCTCGTAGGTCATCCAATCCGGAAGGGACGGCGGCTCGCTGTTTCCAAATAGGCGCACCTTTAGGTCCGGCACTTTTCGCTTCACAAGTCCAAGAGCTTTAAGCCCGTCGCTGCCGGCCTTGACTGCCGTGTCTCCGTATAGCATTGAAACAATATTGCCCCTGCCGGCGATAGGAACATCGAGGCCGTACTCGTCAAGATCGACTCCGACCCGGACGGGAATGCTTGATTCACCCAAAGACTTCGCGAAGTCGGACAGCCAGGATGCAATCGTCAACTTCTGGAGCGGCAGCTTCCAAGTCGCCACGACCTCGTCGTGCGGTCCACCGAACGTCTCAAGGTGCTGAAGGAGATAAAGCTTCTTCCCACACCTTGCTGGGTATCGACTCACGAACGGAGCTGTCGCCCAGGAGGTTGCCACTACAAAATCTGCTTCCGGCACCCATCTCTGACGGAGGTCGGAGACGATCTTCAAGGTGACTCGAGGGTCCACATGAAACCAAGTGACCTTCATTGGCGGCCTGAAACGGTACATGATTGGGCGAATATTCGCCTTGATCGCGCTTGCAATGCCGGGAACTGGGTCCATGACCCACGGGAGAATCACGGAAACTTCGTGCCCTCGCTCAACCAGTCCGTTTGAGAACTCATAGACGGCCTTGTAGCCGCCAATGGGCACGTTTGTGGCGTGCGGCATTACAAATGTGATGCGCTTCTTATTCATGAATACCCGTGAGAATCGGACTCAGAACTCTGCAGTTTCACCCGCCAACAGCGGCTGAAACTGGATGCCACAAGGCTCCAGCAGGCGCTTTGGAAGGCCGTGAAAGAGTTGAGGCACGTTTACGATAGCATCATGAACTGGAAAACAGATTCGAGGATTCAGTTGCCTGGCGTAGTCGATGCATTCGGACATCTTCATCCACGGTGCAGACACCGGCAAGGCAAGGATGTCCACCGGGCGTTCCGGGTCTACAAATGCATCGCCTGGATAAAAGAGCCGCTCGCCGATGAAGAAGGCAGTGTTCAGCACTCTTGGGATGCCCTCGTAAATCTCGGCATGAAGGCTCTCTACGGCAGACACAGCCAGATCTCCGACCATGTATGTTCCGTGGTCGCCCAACAAGGTGTACGAGAGGCCAGCTTCATCCAAAAGCTTCGCAACGGCAGTATTGGTAATTACCGCTGCGTTTGGGTTGTTGTCCAGAATGAGCTTTAGCGAATCAATGTGGATGTGATCAGAGTGCTCATGGGTGACGAGAACTGCATCGATGGACTTCTCTTCATTCTGGTCGGTCGAGAAGATTCCTGGGTCGGTAAGAACCCTCACACTTCGGTCTTCTATCAATAGACAACAGTGGCCAATTTTACGGATTTTCATGGTCGATGTGGTAAGACGTTCGTTGACGCGCGGGGCCGTTAGGCCCAATCACCTTTCCAATGAAAAGAATACTAGCCCTTCTCGTTTGCGCACTTCCGATCGCAGCGATTTCTCAGACGAAACCTGCAGTTGCGAAGCCTGTGACACCCACTCAGTCAGATGGTCCGCTTACACCGCTGATCAAGAATTTGACGGCTCGGGAACTGGGTCCGACAACGATGGGCGGCAGGATTATGGGGATCGCCGTTTACGAAGCAGATCCTCGCATTTTCTACGTAGCCAGCGCTTCGGGAGGACTTTTCAAAACCGAAAACGGGGGCATTACGTTTCACGCTGTTTTCGAGAAGGAAGGCTCTATCTCCCTTGGCGCGGTTGCAGTCAGCGCGAAAGACCCCAACATCGTATGGGTTGGCACTGGGGAAGGCAGCTCCCGCAACTCGGTCGCATGGGGCGATGGTGTCTACAAGTCCACAGATGGCGGAAAGACATGGATGAACATGGGCCTCAAGGAGACGATGCACATTGGGCATATCGTCATTGATCCGAAAAATCCGAATATCGTCTACGTTGGAGCGCTAGGAAGACTGTGGGGCTCAAGTCCGGAGCGTGGACTCTACAAGACCACGGATGGCGGCAAAACCTGGGAACGCCCTCTCTATGTAGATGACAAGACCGGTGTCATCGACATCGAGATGAACCCGAAGAACAACCGGGAGCTTCTTGCATCGCTGTGGCAGAGACAGCGAAAGCCGTATGACTTCATCAGCGGCGGCCCAGGAAGCGGTCTCTACAAGAGTTCAGACGCAGGACGAACTTGGCGACGCATCACGAAAGGACTTCCAGATACCAACTTCGGACGAATTGGCCTCAGCTACTTCCACAACGATCCGAAGATCATCGTTGGAACCTTCGAGTACAAGCCAGACCGTAAGGCAGAACTTGCAGAGAAGCCGCCCGCAAAGCGGCCGACCGATGATGGTGAAGTCAAGAACTACGCCGGTGGCACCTACCGAAGCACCGATGGCGGAGAGTCTTGGACCCGCGTCAACTTCCTGAACCCTCGTCCCTTCTACTTCAGCACCCCAAAGCAGGATCCGGTCGACCCTAATCGCATCTATATCCTCGGCGACAGCATGTGGTACTCGGATGACGCCGGGAAGACCTTTAAGCGCCTCAATATGCACGTCCACCCGGACCACCATGCCTTCTGGATCAATCCCAAAGATAACCAGAACATCCTGGATGGGAACGATGGAGGAATGTTCGTTACCCGTGACAGAGGAGCAGCCTGGGAGCAGCTCAATCAACTCCCAATCGGCCAGTTCTATGCCGTGGCGGTTGATATGCGACGCCCCTATTGGATCTATGGCGGACTTCAGGACAACAGCTGCTGGGGCACGCCCACCCAGACCCGACGTGGAGGCGTGTCGTTCTATGACGCTATCGACATCGGTGGCGGAGATGGATTCCATTGCCAGGCCGATCCCAAAGATTGGTCCACGGTTTACACCGAGAGCCAGGGCGGAGGAATCATCCGAGTTGACCTGAAGACGGGCAACTCGCGTGGTATTCAACCAAGGCTACAGGGAGAGCGACTGCGATTCAACTGGAGCAGCCCCTTCATCATCAGTCCGCACAATTCTTCGACCCTGTTTATGGGCGCCAATCGCCTGTTTAAGACCATTGATCGAGGCGACCATTGGCTCCCTGTTTCCCCAGACCTGACGACAAACGATCCATCCAAGCTCCATGCTGGTGATCACAGCGTCACTCCTGAGAACACTGGCGCAGAGATGCACTGTTCGCTGATCACGATCAGCGAATCTCCAATCCAGGAAGGACTGATCTGGACAGGATCCGATGACGGACAGGTCAGCGTGACGCGCAACGGCGGCACAACATGGCAGAACGTCACGGTAAACATCCCTGGTCTCCCCCGCAACACTTGGTGCTCCAGAGTGGTTGCCTCCAAGTGGGAGCTTGGCCGTGCCTACGCAACGTTTGACGGACACCGCGGCAACGACTTCAAGCCATATATCTACGTCACAGAAGACTTTGGCAAGACATGGAAGTCCCTAGCGGCCGGGCTCGCCGACAACGACTGTGTCTACGTGGTGACAGAAGGAGAGAAGAACAGCAACCTCCTCTATCTGGGATCAGAGATGTCGCTTCGAATCTCACTCGACCGAGGTCAAAACTGGACTAGGTTCCGATCGAACTTCCCGACCGTCGCGGTCCACGATCTTGTCGTTCATCCTCGTGAGCTTGACTTGGTTATTGCCACCCACGGACGTTCCATCTGGACCCTTGACGTCAGCGCGCTGGAGCAAATGGACAAGGATGACCTAGCTAAGGACGTGGTCCTCACCCAGCCCCAAGACGTTCTGATGATGGGACGAGCGGGAAGTGGCGGATGGAATGGAGATCGATATTACGTATCCCCCAACACTCAGCCGGGAACCCGGATCATGTACTACCTAAAGAAGTCTGCCAAGAACGTATCTGTGGTGGTGTCGGACATCAAAGGTGACCGAACTCAGGAATATGATGGTGGCACCGAAGCGGGTCTCAACGTGGTCTCATGGTCTGGAAGGCTTGATGGCCGGATGGCGCAACAAGGCGACTACAAAGTGACGATCAAAGTGGATGGCAAGGAATATGTCACCGCCGTCCATGTGGAAGACGTGTCCCCCAAGTCCGAGTAATCGTGAATATCGACCTCTTCAGATCCAAGCTGGAAGAGCTGGGCATCCTTCTGAGCGAATCTCAGATGGATGCCTTTGTTCAGTTTGAGGATGCTCTCTACACTGCAAATGAAGTGATGAACCTCACTCGAGTCCCACGCGGAGAGTGCTGGAGTCGCCACTTCCTGGACAGTTTGCTGATGCAGGATCTGCTTCCTCAAGGGGCTAAGGTTATGGATATCGGAACTGGCCCAGGGTTCCCCGCTTGGCCGTTGGCGTGTGCTAGGCCCGACTTAGAGGTAACGGCCATGGATTCAAATGGCAAGATGCTGGGGTTTCTCACCTCGCAGCCGTTACCAAATCTTCATCCAGTCAATGCACGGGCAGAGGAGTGGAACGAGCGCGAGAAATTTGATATTGTCACCGGCCGAGCGGTTGCGCCCCTATCGAGCCAACTGGAAATCAGCGCGGCATTTTGCAAGAAAGGGGGCAAAGTGATCCCGATGCGGACGACGGCCGACTTGGATTTGCTTGAGGATATCGATCTCAAGATTTTGGGATTAAAATTCGGCAATTCGATAGCCAGAACGCTTCCAGGGACCGACTCGGTTAGGCTCTTTCCCGTTTATGAGAAGGTTCGAACCACCGCCAAGGGATATCCTCGGCGATGGGCTGAAATCAAGAAGAAGCCTCTCTAGCGAAATGACTTGCTGAGATCCACAGCCACGTCTTCTCGCACCTGCTTCACAAACCGTGAAGTGGCAATTCGCTCTTTCAGCGCCGCCTCATAGTCTGCAGAGTTTAGGGGGAGGCTCACGATGGAATCTGTAAACGTGCTGTAGAGCATGGCGTTGGCAAATTCGACCGAATGAATGCCCTCCTCCGCCGGGGCGATCAGATTGCCGCCATCGAGGATCACGTCAACGAAGTTTTGAAGAATCCCAATGTGCTGGGGGCCATGGTGTCGCTCCGGGATATCGCAAATCCACGTCTTGGGCGTGGCAAACGCCTCCGGCGTGGTTCGATTGAATTCCTGAACCGAAACTTCAGTGCGCTCAAAGGTGATCTTGTCCTTCTCGAATACGAGTTTGCCTCGATCTCCGGCGATTTCCAAGCGGTTGGTGCCGGGAGCCTCGCCGGTGGTGGCAACAAAGATTCCCGTCGCTCCATTCGGATACTCCAAGTAGGCGGTGACATCGTCTTCGACCTCGATGTTGTGGAACTTTCCAAAATTGCAGAAGGCCCGGATTTTGCTGGGCATGCCACAGATCCATTGAAAGAGATCCAGTGTGTGTGGACATTGATTGAGCAGCACACCGCCGCCTTCCCCTGCCCAAGTTGCCCGCCAACCACCACTTGAGTAGTAGGCTTCGCTTCTAAACCAATCGGTAGCGATGCAGGCAGTGCGTCGAATCTCCCCGAGTTCGCCGGATTGGACGATGGATCGGATGCGCTGGTAATACGGGTCGGTCCGCTGGTTAAACATGGCCGCGAAAATAAGATTTTTGTCGGTATGAGCTGCGATGAGCCGCTCGCAGTCTGCTTTGTGAACTGAGATGGGTTTCTCGGTAAGCACATGGATGCCGTTCTGCATGGCATCGATACCGATGGTTGTATGGCCGTAATGAGGGACGGCGATGAGGATGGCATCAATCTCGCCACTTCGAATCATCTCTTCGCTGCTGGTGAATGTCTTGTAGTCCGAATACTTTCCCAACTTCTGGGGAACGACATCACAAACTGCCGTGAGGCTGCATCGATTGATCCGATGCATGTTTGCAACATGACCGGAGCCCATGTTTCCGAGACCGACAATTCCCAACCTGACCATGCGGGTGAGCATACACCGCAAGCTGCTTTCTGATATTGCGAATCGCTGGCTGATTTGGACAGGACGACCTTACACTCGGACGACGAACTCCGCGGATACACCAGCGGATTCGCCAATGTATGGGACGAACTTCCCGAGCCACTTCCCTTGGATTTCTGCTTCTCCGGTCATCCCTTCTCCTGAGTTGTAGAAGACCTCTCTTGAAGTCTGGAACTCCCCGACCATGCCGTTTTGAAGCATGCCACGGATATAGAACTTTGGCTTCTTCGCATATTCGATATCGATATCCGATATGAGAAGCTGAAAGTTCTTATCGAGGCACAGGCGCGAGAGAACACGGAAGTTTGGCTCTGTTTGCTGCGGTCCCTGATGCTGCGTCCGTTCGGAGTAAATTCCGAATGCCAAGCCGCCCACCACCATGAAGGTGCCAACGACCGCACCCCAGAGGGTGAAGTGAAAGAAGTCCAGTCCAGTTTGTGGGCCCGAAGGGTGATCTGGAGCGGTTGTCTTGGATAGGCCGATAAGGACCTGGATGCCAATAAGACCCACGAATAGGATGGTGATGACCAGGCCACCGGCCATAAGGAATCCGATCCACTTCTCCTTCGCCGCGCCAATTTCCCGCCGCTTGCTAAGTCCGTTCCACAATTCCATTCGTGCTCACCCAATCGACTTCGAAATTACCGCGACATTAAGACGTATACAAACGATAATTTCGTTTTAGGTCGAGTTTAGCGACATTGCTCTCATTGGGTGTACAGCCCTTGTGGTCAACCGATTGTTCTTTCGACTGTGCTTCACCAGACGGTACGCTTTACGGCTTGGAAGATTCTCCGCAGCTCACGTCCTGGACAATCTTCAGGTTCTATTCTCCCTTGGCCGTCTCATGGCTCTTCATGGGGCTAGAGGGCCCCATCTGCGAGGGAGTCATCAACCGAATGGCTCATCCCGAAATCAGCGCGGCGGCATGGCCGGTGATGATGTCAATCGCTATATGGCTAGAGAGCCCAGTGATTGATCTGCTTTCCACTTCAACCACGCTGGCTAAGGATCGGCAGCGGTATGTAACGCTGAGTCGGTTTGTTTGGTACCTGTTGCTCTGGGTCACCGTGATTCACGCGGTGATTGCTTTTTCGCCGCTTTATACCGTTATGGCTGAGGGGATGATGGGAGTAGAACACTCAGTTGCAACAACCGCCCGGGTGGGATTAATGATCCTGACTCCATGGAGTGCCCTGATTGGCTGGAGACGGTATTTACAGGGAATCCTGATCCGTCACGGTCAGACGAGGTCGATTAGTGTTGGAACCACGGCGAGAGTTTTGGCGCTGTTGATCACCTCGATCACGCTCTACCAAACCACGCATTTGCCAAGCATGGTGATTGCCTCCACGGCGATCATGGCGGGAGTAACGCTTGAAGCAAGTGTTGTTCACTGGTTGAGCAGAGACGTCATCGCTCGACATTTCGGTGCCGGAAGAGTTTCGACGGAAGAGCCCCTTTCGATGAAGAAGCTGGTTTCCTTTCACTTTCCCCTCACGGCAACTACGATGGTGAACCTGCTGGTGATGCCGCTCGTAAGCGCGGGCCTGGCGCGGACTCCGAACCCAGTATTGGCGCTTGCAGGATGTG
Source organism: uncultured Armatimonadota bacterium (assembly GCA_903927025.1). Taxonomy (GTDB): domain Bacteria; phylum Armatimonadota; class Fimbriimonadia; order Fimbriimonadales; family Fimbriimonadaceae; genus Fimbriimonas. Next base: position 2,951 of record CAIYLG010000045.1, on the reverse strand, counting down.
GCGTGGCAGGAGCAATCATTTTCTTGCACCGGGCAGTAACTTTTTGTCTGCCTGAGGTCGTGATCACCCTCTATAAGAATGCGCAGTCCCTCAAAATGCTGAGAACATTCAGCCTTGGGGTAGGAGCTGCTTCCAGTCTTTTCATCCTCATCTCCGGACTCACCGGTATGGATCGCTTCCTTTTTTCGTGGCTCATTGATGCTAAACCCGCGATCGCCGAGGTGGCTCACTGGTGCTATCTTCTTTCGGCGGCGGTGCCGTTTGTGGATGCCGCCCAGGCCTACGTTCGGGGAGTTTTGACGGCACATCACCTCACCGTATCTCGGCTGGTGGCGGTTGTCGCAGCAATCAGTGTCCTAATCGGTGTGTTGGCGATCGGGGTGGGGCTACACTGGAGCGGACCGGTTCTGGCAGCAGCCTCGGTTACCAGTGGATTGCTCGCTGAATTGGCTGTGCTCGCAATGGCATGGGCACGGGCGAAATCGCACGGCACCGCGATGGTGACGATATAAATTCGACGATCGTGAACTCCCCCCGGAAAGCATACGTTTAATAGTTAGGGAATCCGGTTTGAGTCGTCGGCGGATAAGTTTTCCACCGGCTGTTGATAGGTTCTCGATTCTGTTCTTGCAAGGGAACGCGGGTCGGCGGATACTGGTAGAAGGATTGAATCCAATTTTAGGGAGATAGCGCATGGTTCAAGATGCAGTTCAAAATTCGACAAAGCCTAGGGGCGGAGACCTAGTGGAAACCCCCTTTGTGCGAGTCGTGTTTCAGCGCGGTCTCCCACGGGAAGCTGGGGTCAACGGTTGCCGAATTGAGGACGTTATCGACGTTGCTCTCGGCAAACTCAACCAATTTCAAGATGGGCCTTTAGCCTGCGAAGAAAACGCAGAGGCGATTCGGTATCTGAAGCTAGCCAAGCAGTCTCTGTACGAACGAATTCAGCGACGTCAGGAACAGGGAGTTCTCAACACGATGAGCGCCCACGAGACGTTCCGCACGGAAGACGACCACGAAGACTTCTCCGCTACCGGCGCGTAGCGGCGAATTCCGTCGCTAAACCGGTACGCTGACCCTATGGATCGACGGTTTGTGGCGCTTGGCAGCGCCATGGCATTTCTAGGCATCGCTCTCGGTGCTTTTGGGACCCACGTGCTCAAAGACAGAATCAGCACGTCTGGGATCGAGATCTGGAAAACCGGGGTTCAGTATCATCTGATTCATGCGATCGGATTGGTTTTAGTCGGAATCCTCGCTGGGAATTTGCCCGCAAAGAGCATCAAAACCGTCGGGTGGCTGATGTTCTCCGGCATCGTTATCTTCTCCGGGAGTCTTTACGCTCTTGCGGTTACCGACGTAAAGATCTTGGGCGCAATCACACCTTTAGGCGGACTTTGCTTCCTGGCATCGTGGGCAACATTGGTTGCAAGCGCCACTAAATCGTCTGATCACTGACTTTACCCCTGCTCACTGTTTGGAGTGAAGCGCATGAATAAGAACGCGTTGAGATGCAATGAGATCTCATTCATGCGTTATCCGAAAGATAGTATTAGGGTCTGACGGCCAACTGATCAGCGTGATGCCGATCAAGTTTCGTCTGCCAGTTTTTTGCTAGCTGATCCCAGGCAAGAACCCGTTTACTTGTATCGTCATAGAAGCCCATTACTCCTAGCGACGTCAGCCTCGCCGCATCATTATGAATCCCCCGAATGAGCGTGGTGTAAATGCCGTCATCATCCTTCCTCCGATACTTCGCGAACAAGACCTCTGTGATCATTTCGCGCACTAATCCTGGGCATTTCGCCCCTTCGGGAGTAGCTGCCAAAGTAACAGACCTCCTCTTCGGCTCGTTACCATTAGCCGAATTCCACATGTAGATGGCAGTGAATTCTCCCTGATCCCTTAGTGGTTGCATGTCTTCGGACCTAGCCCCAGAGACGTCGGAATAAGCAGGATTCACATAGTCCGACAAAAGCCTAGACAGCATTCCGTCAGAAATACTGTATCCCTTTGCTTCATCATTTAATAGGTAACTCTGAATGCACGGAGCATTCGCCTCCATCTCGCAGTCTAAGACGGTTCTTGCCTGCATTTCCAGCGTCGCTGGAAAGAGGCGGCTCTTGATCCCAATGGTTATGGGAATAGCTAGGGCAAGGCCGCCGAGCCAACCGAGCCTAGTAAGGCCAGATGAGCTAATGCGCCCGGGCCGACTCAATAGCAGGACCCCGGATTCAGGACGTCGCAATTCAAATTGACAGTATCGACACTAGAAATAAGCGTATATCCGTAAGTAACGGGCTGACCTGGATCTGTATAGTTGCAGATCCATTTTTGCTTCGACCAGTTAACGCACTTAACATGTGTGCCATCTGCACAGCAAATCCATGCTGGGCCACCTGCCTTTCCAAAGTGTCCAAGCGGACAATCTGCAACCACAGGAGGACATGGGGTAGATCCGACGGCGATTTGGGAACCGACTCCAAGCCCTACACATCCGGACACGACAACCAACAACAACCACTTTTTCATAGACGCACTCCTGGCCCGAATTACGGTCGGGCCCACCAAACCTGAAATCGAGCATCACCAGCCTTCCTCTTCTTGATCAGATTCCCAGCCAAAGTCACTCCCAAACCAAGGTGATCAACGTAATTGCTATACAAGGGGTCACCATGATCGGCACAATTCATGTCGCTGAAAACGGTTATCCCGTCTTGGTAAACCCCAGCAATTGATGGGAAATAGTCTAACCCTGAATCGGGAAGGTAATCGTACTGTATTACGGTGGGGACCGACTCCCAGTTGGGATGGCTCTCTCTCACTTCCTGTGGGTTAGGTTCAATGCAGATCTTTCTCAGAGGTAGACGCTTTTCGACTCTTTTGTCCGTGATTTCAATGTGACATCTGAAGAGCTTTTTGCGATGGGCCTTGGGCTTTCTCGTCCCTGG
>CAIYLG010000044.1 GCA_903927025.1 uncultured Armatimonadota bacterium | reverse complement strand
TCAGCTACAAATCACGATAAACAAGGACCCCGGCAAAGCCGGGAACGCCAACTTTCGCCTAGCCAAACGCGCTAAAGGGAAAGGTTGAGCCACTGCTCATACCGCTTCCAGCGGCCCACTGAGCCCTGGTGAATCGGCTGACGAACCTGCCAAATGCTCGGCGTCTGGACTCCAACCGCTCCCTTCGTGCTGTCTAGGCATGAATCCGACCAAGGCAGGCCACACTTGCCGATCAGCTCTCGAATCTGTCCCTCTGGGCTGCCCACCAGTGCCTCGTACTCCACTTCTATCATCTGATCGGCGGGCAGTACCTGCCTCCAGTGATCCATCAGCCGGGTGTAATCCTGGTAGGCGTCGGCGATATGCCCAAGGTCGTGGGCGAATTCTGGGGCGCTACGGTACGGCGTGAGATAGATGGACAAACATGTGTCCCGAGGGTTGCGGCGACAGTGGACAATCTTTGCATCCGGATAGGCGGTGAGGATCGTGCCCAGCGCGCGATAGTTCAGCGGCATCTTGTCCGTGATCCAGCCCTTATGGCTCTTGGCCCGAACCGAGATCGCGTCATACTCCTGCCGCCAAGTGGCTACCGCCTCGGGAGCAAGGGGACCGGCTTGAATCTGTTCGGTATGGGCGGCTTCGCTGCCCGCCCAGTATGCGATCTCCCCACCCGCGGAAACATCCGGATGACGGCTGAGAATCTGCTCGACCAACGTGGTGCCAGACCGAATCATGCCCACGATGAAAATAGGGCGTTTCGATTCGATCGTCACAGATGGCAAAGCTGAGAAATATTCCTTGGTGAAAAGCTGAATGCGCTCAGAGGTCCGTTCTCGAGCCTCAGCGGCATCGTACCGTCGACCGGCTGCTGTCATTGAGCTCAACGCCATCTCGTTCGCCTTTTGGTACCACCGACAGGCGCCTTCATAGTCTCCGCTGTCATCAAGCGATTTCGCGATCGCGTAGGAAAGCTGAATTTTGTCTCGGTGGGGAAGTCCGGGCTGCACGCAGAGGCGCATCATCTGGTCCACCAGCGAGGCATCCCCGGAACTCATCTTTTTGCACTGAGTGAGCGAGAGGTAATTGGCCGACTCCACCGGCCTCAGGGCAATGGCCTCCTGAAATCGACCGGAGGCCTTCGCAAAGTCACCACGAACCTGGTTCAGAACTCCGTCGAGGCGAAGGGTGTTCGGGTCGCGCGGACTCTCCCGAAGCAGTTGACGGATCAGCGATTCAGATTCCGAAAATTCCCCTTCGTCGATCAGCGCCTGCGCCAAGTTGAGTCGAGGAGCCATTGGGCGGGGATCCAGTTCGACTGCGTGCCTCAGCACCGTAACCGCTTCTGCCGCAGAACCGCTGATCAGAAGCAGTTGGCCAAGCTTGGCATGCAGAACCGCAGTTCCCGGATCAAGGCGGACAGCCGAGGCAACTTGCTCGATCGCCGCATCCAGCCTGCCTTGAGCCTGGTAGGCAAGGGCCAGATTAAATCGTAAATTGGGCAGCGCAGGGTTTCGCTCGACTGCCGCTGCAAAGGCATCTGCCGCCTCTTCGTTCCGTTGCTGGGCAAGCCATATTTGGCCAAGCAGGTTGAATACACCCGCGTGATTGGGCTGAATCGACTGCGCCTGGAGCGCGGCAACTTCCGCCGCCTGGTAGTTGCGAACGGAGAGCGCACTCATCGCACGCTCATGAAAAATGTCAAAGGAGCCAACAGGCGTTGGCTCCGTGAGTTTGTCGTTCAAGGTCTGCAACAGACTCCCATTAGGATTTTGGTGCGTTCTTATCCTTGACGAACTTCGGCACGCCGAGCTTGGGACGCCCTCCCATAGGCTCGACATCGTGGGTCGTATCCTTCCCGCTGCACCCGGCGAGGACGCCGAGTGCAACAATCGCGACCAACAAGAATCTGCCGACTACGGGCATGACTGAATGGACCAGTCGCACGGCCGGGTGCTGTTCCACTTGTGGGACTTGGCGTGTCCGTCTCCGTAAACGGTGTTGAAGCTTCCCATGTGTCGAGCTCGAACATAGAAGCCCGGAACCGTCAGACCCGAAACAGTCTGGTTTGGCTTGCCGTTGGTATATCGCTGCCAGCCATAGTCCACGTTTCGGTCGCTGCCAGACATGTCCGTCCAGTCGCCCTCGGCGATCCAGATTGCCGTCGCAGGAACCTGAACCTCAGACTCGGCAACGGGGTCACCGTTCCAGTAGGCATAAGGATCATTGCCGTGGGTGTAGCCCGTCTTTCCGGTTGGGTTGAACGTGGAGTCGACCTGGGTGGCGTATGGCCAGGACTCAAGGTCGTTCCAAGACCAGCTTACGCGAAGCTCACCCTTCGGGCTCGAAGTGGTGTTGCCTGGATCGGCTGGCTGTCCGTTGATGTAGGCGGCATATCCAAAGTTGGTGTAGTCCTTGTCTGGGCAAACCAAAAGGTCCCAGCTCTTGATGTACGGCTGAATAATCTGGTTCCAGTAGAGGAGGCCAACACCCTGACCAAACCATGGAGCGGACCAAGTCGGATCGTACGATCCGTAGCTGGCTGGCACCATGACGTTGTCATTGTCGTTGGCGTACATCATCTCGGAGAGGCCCGTCTGCTTGGCCTGGGCGAGACACGCGGTCTTCTTGGCAGCTTCCTTCGCCTGGGCAAATACGGGGAACAGGATCGCGGCAAGGATCGCAATGATCGCGATGACAACGAGCAACTCGATCAGAGTAAAGGCTTTGGATGATTTAGACATAGGCTTGTTATCAATAAGCCATCGACTTTGATAGCTTCCCCCTGAGTGTAAAGAAGGGACCTAAAATAGACCTAAAACACCGCCCACCCACATCTCTTAACCTGGGCCGGGGGTAAAGAAAATTCAGCGTCTACCCTGAGCCCTCCACCCGCCACGAATGGCGGTAGAGGGAACCTGGATAACCGCCATCGTGGCATGAATCAAGGCATTGAAAACTGGGGCAGTTAGCCTGCTCCTGGTTTAGCCAAGTCGCTGCAGATCGGCTCCCTCCCACGCCATCGGTGGCGGGCTGGAGGGTGGGGAGGGGGTGGCGAACGTCAACGCTCCCGGCTTTGCCGGGGTCCACATTCTTCGTATGTTGTAGCTGGAAATCAACTCGGTGCCTGGGGCGCGCTTTCGGTCCGCCACCCCCTCCCTGGCCCTCCGCCCGCCACGATGGCGGTTGAGGGAACCTGGATTACCGCCTTGCTGGCATGGACAAGGGCTCTGAATTTGAAGAGTGCTTTCCACTCCTGCTCAACGCAAGGCGCTGCAAATCGGCTCCCTCCCACGCCATACGTGGCGGGCGGAGGGCGGGGAGGGGGTGGCGAACGTCAACGCTCCCGGCGTAGCCGGGGTCCACATTCTTCGTGATTTGTAGGCGGTATTTGATAAGGGGCCAGGGGCGCATTTTCAGTCCGCCACCCCCTCCCTAGCCCTCCACCCGCCACGATGGCGGTAGAGGGAACCTGGATTACAAGCTCTTCGGCGTGAAGCAGGGCCTTGGCGCTC
>CAIYLG010000043.1 GCA_903927025.1 uncultured Armatimonadota bacterium | reverse complement strand
CTGACGCTATCGCGCCGCCAGCTTCGATTTCCTTCAACACCTTTAGGATCTCGTCCTCGGTGTAGCGCTTGCCAGTTTTCTTCATGTGATTCCAGACGGATTTCACACTTCAAGTGGGTCAAACTACGGGGGACACGTCAGACGCTCGCGGAAGCGCGGGCAGTTTCACGCTTTCAGATTTGGTATCCAAACTTGCGCCTTACTTTCGATTTCGCGCGCATCCGCGGGTCGAACAGGACCTCCTAAAACTCCAAAAGTTCAGCCGAGAGCGCCACCTATCTTCCGTTCGATCTGTAATCGGCGATGACTTTAGGCTACCAACCGCCGATGGAGAAAAGCTCTTGGAAGACGGACTCGCAGCGGCTCCCGTCGTTCTATTTCTAGGTGCTTCGGGAACTGGCAAATCAGTCGTCCTCAAACATTTCAGCGAAAACACACCAGACGGTGACCTTAGGCTTTACTTTCGCGCGGACCTGAGTTCGGTCAGTCCCACTCACCTTGAGAGCCACTTGGGTTTGCAACACTCTCTAGTTGACTGCCTTTCTGAGGGCATGTACAAAACGGTCACGTTGATTATCGACCAAGTGGACCGCTTACTCAAGGGAGAACAAATCGCAGATGTCGCACAGCTTTTGACGGCCACAGTAGGACTTCGACCGCGATTGAAATTCGTCTTAGGCTGCCAGACCGCAGAGGCCGAGCGAGCACTTTCGCGTCTCTCATCGGCTCTACCGCAGAAGGATGTTGCCCGACAAATCTTCGAGCCCGACCAGGAAGCGATCTTTCAACTAGTTGTTGAGACCTTCCCGGTGCTCAACAACCTGGCATTTCGACCGGAACTTAGATATCTATTGCTGCGAGCTAAGAATCTTGACCTTCTAGTTGGAAGACTTGATCAACTTGGTGAGCTATCCGGTGAAGGCGTTACGAGCCAGAAGCAGTTTATTGATTGGTTTTGGGAAAAGTATGTCGCCGAAGGCACTAACGGCATTGCTCGATCTACGGCAATGCGGGAAGTTGCCGACCTACAGGCTGATTTACTCAGCCCTCATGTGGATCCTCGTGCGATCTCGGACAAAGCAGGTTTGGATCATCTTCGCAGCGTAGGACTCGTCGCGGGAGACGATCAGGGCATCACATTTCAGCACGATCTCTATGGTGATTGGGCTCGGTTGAGGTCCATAGATGCGGCCAAGAGTGACTTGCTAGATTTCTTTTTAGAACGTGGCAAGAATCCGCTGTGGTTGCGTGCAATGCGACTGTGGAGCGCGATTCTCTTGGAGACAGACGGAGCCATAGCGTGGAAGTACACATTCGACCAGTTTGACGGAAAAGGCACAGTCCAGTGGCTTCTTCGCGATGCAATGTTCGATGGCCTGGCTCTTGCGGGTGGTTCTTATCAATACCTAACTGACCTGCGCCCAATCCTGTTTGCTGACAAAGGTGTACTTCTAGGAAGATTCCTTACACGCTTTTTATTCTCTGCGTCTGCTCCGGACGATTTACTTGCACGTTCCTTTGCCGGAAAAGACGCATCGACGCTAGTAGCATATCGCGCAGAATTGCGTATGCCTTACTGGTATTTATGGGGACCAGTTATTCGCTTCATTGCCGAGAATCCCGACGAATGCCGATTGTTAGCCCCCTTTCTCGCCGTGCCGCTTATTCAGCCGTGGCTTCAAAGTATTCCATCAGGCGTATCGGTTAACAAAGCAATCGCGAAGCTGGCGGTAGCGATCGCAAAAGACTATTTGGATGCTGAACGGCTGCATCTGCGTGAGCAAAAGCAGCATGACTTTCGCATATTCCGATGCTTATTCTTGGCCATTTCGGAGGTTCCAAACGAAGCAGAACAGCTGATCTTGCAAGCTATTGGGCTGCAAGGAAGCGATCCTTACCCGGGCGCAACGGTGAGAAACGGTATCCGATACGTTAACTCTGGTTCGAATATGCTTCCCGAAGTCTCTCGTGTATTGGGTCCGTTCCCCGTTGGCCCTATTGCCCGACCCAGCGTCCGCTTCCGAGAATACATATTGATGGGTGGAGGGTTGCGGGAAATGTATTCGCGCGATCAGGCTCTTGCGCGTAAAGTTGTGCTTGCTGCCATGATCAGAGAGCCTTATCTGGAACGTCCGAGTTACGCACTATCGGAGCCCGACCGTGAATTGGCTGTCGCGAATGCTCGTCTCCTCTATCCATCTCTGTACGATAACGGCCTGTTCTCATTTATTTTTGATCTAGATGCTGACTGGGCCAGAGATATTATCTTCACTCTTGTTGGTTTTACGTCAGATCGCGTAGAAGAGCGCTTGACTGAATCTGGTTCTTCGGACGAAGGGTTCTTCATCTTGATTGGCGATGAAGAAAGGGCCCTCAAAGGTGATGTCGGATCATACGGATGGTATCGCGACGGAGTGGGGTGTCCGCATCTCGTAGTATGTGCGCTTATGGCGCTAGAAAAACATCTTTACGCCGTCATCGAGAACACCGAAGATGATTCCGTCATCCAGAAAATCGTAGAGAACTTGCGAGATTTATCGATCTTGGGTCTGCTTGTCTCCATTGGAAAGAAGCAACCAAGGCTATTCCAAAGCACACTTCGTTTCATGCACTTTAGCGAGTTCGTTCAGTTCATGGATGTCCAGGTAGTAATAAAGAACGAGGGACATCAAATGATCGCTTGGACTGGCAAGAGCGACAAGGAGATCTCCAAGGCTCGTCAATGGCACGATATGCCACACAGGAAACGGTTCCTGAAAGAATATGCCATCTTCGCCATAAATCTTCCTGAAGGTCGGGAGGAAGCTGAGGTTGCGTGTGCCAATTGGGCATACTTGGCTGCTATCGCTCCGGACGACCAACATCGGACTGCACTGAACAGTCTGATCGCCACGTACACCGCTGAGAACTACACTTTCGAACAACACGAAGAAGGCGTTCTGATTACGTGCAATACACCGGAGGACGTGCAGGCGGCATCGCAAGTAAGCCAGGAGCGCTCCGAGCGATCCATTGCTCCGTTAGTCCTGACGATGCGTTGCAGGCAGATCTTAAACGGTCAAGAGCCAGTGACTGACGACCTGATACACGAAATGTATCAACAGTGTAGGAAGTTTGATCTTGACGGGTTTACTGGTGACAGTATCGTCACGGAAGAGGACGCATTAGCTGGAGTCGCTGCTGTGCTCCTGATAAAGTTTGTCCACCTTATTCAGGCTAGTAGCGAGATTGATGAGTGGTGTCGTTCTACTCTTGTACGCATCTGTAACAACCCTCCGCCACGTACTAATTTTGACAGCGACCAATCTTCGCTAGACAACCAGTGGTGTCACTTTGCAGCGCAGGCCTATCCTTTACTGTGGAGCACGTCTCCGGCGGATCGGCAAACCAGAGCGGGTATGGCCAATTTGATTGAGGAAGGCCATTACAAGACTACGGGGCACTTAGGAAGATCTCTCTTTGAAATTCGCGAGTCGCATTCAGACCTATATTATCAATCAGTAGCTCTGATTCGCCAGCGCGCAGTCGAGACCATGCATGTACAAGAGCTGGAACGCCGTTCGCGGTATACGGGCTACGAACCTCCGAAGGTTGATTGGCCCGACTACCCGCAACTCAGGGCCGCTTTCGTTGAAGGTACGTCGGCAATGACCTTGTCTCCGTTACCCAAGCCGATTACCGTTCTCCCTAACCCGCAACAACGTCGGAATGTAAATCAGCATCGGGATCGTGCAAGGCCACTGCTCGACACACATCGCCTTTTCTACTTCGCCGTTAATTTGCCTTGGCAGCGACCGCCGAGTGATAATGAGGCACGTAGTGAAATCCTTACGCGCTGGCGCGAGCTATTTGAAGAGCTTATGGCCGAAATTCGGAACAACGGAGCTGCGACACAAGATCGGAGTTCAGTCCATTGGTACAACGCGGAGGGGGAACTATTTGGCTATTTTGGACAGTTTGCTGTCGCCTTTCCCGAACCCGGTTTGATGGCGGACTGGGGAAGGCAGATTGTCGGCATCACGCCGTACGCGGAGCATCACGCCGAACAATTCGTCAATGGAGTTTTCAGACGCCTACTCGACGCTGACCGACCAGAACCGGACCTTGTCGAAAACTGGCTTGTTCTCGTAGAGCTCTACCTGGGAACAAGGAACCCGAAACGAGATGATTGGAGACAGTCGCTCGGGCGGCATGACTGGGAGGATTGGCTAGTTGGCAACGACAGTATTTCGCGCCAATTTAGCTGGAGGGATGGTCATCGCTCATTCGTGAACGGTCACATGCCCATCTACGAGTCTTGGTGCAGGGCGAGGTGTAAGTCTGATCGAAGCTTTAGGGATGTTTTGGCCTTTCTTCGGCTACCAGCTTGTGTCGACATCATAGCGCCCGCGTGCATTTGGTTTGACGAGGAACTGAAGGGACAGCTTCCCCAAGGGCATGGAAGCGAAGTAAGCGATGCGTTGGCGAATTTCTTAGTTGCGGCCCGCCCTCACGTTTCTGCGGTGAGAAGAAAGAGCCCCGCTGCTTTTGATTCGTTTCTGAGCCTAACTACGATTCTTAACATCGGGAACAACCGGCTGGCTATGCAACTCTTCGATGACGTGGCAACACTTGGTTAGCAGAGTCGGCGGAAAACTTAAGTGACTTGCAACGATTGGTCGCTGTTGACGTACTGCACTCTGTGAGCGAGAGCATGAAAGATCCACGGATAGACACGTTCCGGGAGACAATCGATGAATACATCGCTGACGAAGAAGTAGTCGCCAATATCAAGTCGAGCATCACGAAGGAAGACGTCGAATTTCTGGATGCCTTCGGCGGGCTGAATGACGTTGAAATTGCCTTCCTCCCATACCCTGCGGGAGAGCAGGACAACGTCCGACTAATTCAGTCCGACGATGCACTCGATTTGGCGAAGCTGCTCCGAGTCGATTACCAGATTGTCGTTGCTCTGCCGAATGCCTCAAGTGGGCAACTCATCCAGCAATCTGGCGGCGTCAGTCTGCCTGAGCTGTTGATCAGCGCTCAACTCATCCTTGCGAATCCAAACATCTTGAGCATAGTCCTCAACGTGCTCAGCAACTATATTTACGATGGAATGAAGAAGGTTTCCGTTTTTCAAAGGGAGACGAAGTTACGAATCTACGTACCCCACCCAAATGGCAGAGCAACGGTTGTTGAATTTGAAGGCAACGCCACTGGTCTTGCCGAAGTTACGGAGATCTTGCACGAGGTTGCGCAACTCCATGAGCTTAAATGAACTAATACAGGTCTGGCAGGAAGTGAAGGATGACGCCGAACATTTCTGCTTTGTGAGCGCAGATGAAACGCTTCAGGCAAGAGCGCTTGCGAATATCGAGACACTCATTGCCCATATGGATGCGGTACTTGAGAACGCGATTAGGGACTCTGACCAGCCTGATCATATTGCCGACTCTGTTTTCTGCCTGATTACTTCTGTTAAGGGCGTTCGAGCTGAACTCAAAATGTGGACTGCCATTCGGAGCGGCGATTATGAACGAGCATGGGATCATCTAATCACGGCGCAAGGGTGCTGTGAGTTCCTTCTCGGTCGAAAGGAGATAACCCGCGCAGACCGACGGTTGCGGATGCTCCTATGTCTCGAGCGGATTCTATTCCCACCCCAAATGTTCATGAGTCCTGGAGTCGTCGGCCAGTGCAAGTGCACAATCTGCGGCCAAGACCCACAGAGTTGTGACCACATCAAGGGGCGTCTTTACCGAGGAAAGTTGTGTCGCCACGAAGTCACTTCCGTGGATTGGATGGAAGTTTCATTGACCTTCTTTCCGGCCGACAAGAGACGTAGAATCCTGTCATACAGTTCAGATGCCGGACCAATCGACAAGCTAACGAACGGACCGAAACGCCCAGAACCTGCCAACACGCCGGACGCCACGAGGGAGTCTACGAGAAGCCTCTTAGATGCGTCAATTTCGCCGTAATGCATGGCGCTGTGATACGAACCCGCCGGTCACTCAAAGGTCTCTCAACGACCAGGGACAATCAGGGACGTCCTGACACGTCCAGAGACTCAAATCTTGCGATTTTCACCTGCAAAATTTCTATGACACTGTAGGGGTCACAGGTTCAAGTCCTGTACCGCCCACCATTTTTCTCCCAGCAATGGCCGCAGCCGAGCTTCCAGCTAAACTAGCGTTAGCGAAGTTTAGGGCATCTCCTTAGATCCCGCCGAAGGGAAATGAAGCGCAGCGGAATCGGGACTGTACCGCCCACCATCAATCTGAATCTGAAAGCTTGATTCCTATTCTTGGGCTGGTTCGGACCTTGCCAAATGCGAGGAGTCGCAAAATGACCAAAGAAATTCGAGCTTACAACGAGGCAAAGTCGCCCGAGCGCCGCGCGATTTGCGACCGCCTTTATGCCGAAATTCATGCAACGCTGCCTGAAGCCGAAGTAAAACTTTGGCACGGCGCGCCGGTCTGGTTCCTAGAGGGCAATCCGATCGTGGGCTATCACAACCTTAAAGCGGGCATCAGACTCCTTTTCTGGAGCGGGCAATCGTTCAGCGAACTGGGCCTTAAACCGACTGGCACGTTTCAGGCGGCCGAAAAGACCTACCAGAGCGTAGACGAAATCGATTCCGCCGACGTGCGTAGATGGGTAGCGGAATCTCCAGTCGTCCAGTGGGACTACAAGAATGTCATGAAAAATGGCGGGCTCGTTCGGAAAGTCTAGCAATCTAAAAACGCGCGGGCAGGGACCAATTGGAGCACGGCGACAGAGTCTGCTCTACTCTTCTCTGAAATCCACCGGGCGGGCCTCCAAAAAGGGCAGAAGGATCGAATCGTAGATATTCCGTATCCGGGTTCGATCAGGACGTGCAAATGTGTCGTGATGCTCTAAGGAGCGCGATGGCGAGAACCACTGACCTGGATCCGAATTCGGGCTGACCTGTTCCCCTTGGGTTGACTCACTTCAAGTGCAAAGTCCGACAGGAGACACATGTCGCCGCAGTGACAAGGATCGGCCACCGGTCGCACTGAGGCGCCGGCCCTTTGTTAGACAGGCCATTCTGGAATCATGGGTTGCCTTTCGGCTCACTGATTTCCACTACGACTTCATCGTCTTAACCGATACGTCGCTGACCGTTGCCTGGCCGAAGTCGACTCGGAAGGCTATCTTGTCTCCGCTGAGATCGTAGGCTCGCCTGGTGAAGGCGTACTGGTCGTTGATGAACAGCTCGATCGTGGTTCCCATCAAGAACGCCCTAATATGAACGGGCTTGGACGTGTCCACCACAACTCCCTCCCGCACTCGATGGATGTTGCTACCGCTGACGACGACCTGATTTTGCTGGGGACGAAGGGTGTAGGCGTAGCCATCCTTCTTTGCCTCGTCGAACCGGAACAGAATGGTGAATTCCGTGTTTGCCGCCATGTTCACATTGATCTCGAACATTCCTTCCAGCGGCGCGCCGACAAGTGCCAAGCCAGACTCCCCAAGGTCTCTCGACTTCCCTTCCAGGGATTTGCCGTCGAACGTCCAACCTGATGGAAGAGTGTGCGGTCTCGTCTCGCTTAGCTTGAGACGCTGCTTCTGGAATACGTTGACCACCTCCTGAGCCGGCCTCACGAAAAGCACTCCGTCCGGGCCAGGATAGAGTTCCCTGGGCAGGCTCATGGTGCCGCCCCAGGTTGCCTGCTCGCTATCGTGCTTATCGGAGGTGTCCCAAATCCAACCCACCCAGATATGGCGGCGGCCATCAAACATCCGCTTGCCTGCGTACACTCCCGGCCGATCGATCACGTTGTGAACGGCGGCTTTGAACTCGCCCCTCGGATCGCTGCTGTATCGGTAGCTGTCACCGCCAATGAGGTACCAGGTGTCGCCTATTTGAAATAGGTCTGGGCACTCCTGATTGGGAGCCAACAGAGCGGGTTCCGGTGCCCATGCAGCCATGTCCTTCGAGGTGTAGAGCCCGGGACCGCCGCCCTTGAGCGAGTTTACACAGAGCACCATCCAGTAGGTCTGCTCCTTTTCGTTGCGAAAGACAAAGGCGTCCCTGAAGTCTCGATCCTGCTTATTGGAGTAGGTCACCCCATCGGGATCGACGCGCTGGCCCGGAACCTTCGTCCAATGGATCAGATCCGGGCTGGTCGCGTGCAGTATCGATTCGCGCCCCAGTGGATTATTCGGATTCCATCCGGTGTAGAAGATGTAAAAAGTGCCGTCGTGTTCCGCAACGGAGCCGGTGAACATGTGCATCCCATCAAATGAATGAGGATCGCCGTCCGAAACCAATGCTGTGGGCAGTTCCTTCCAATCCACAAGGTTAGTGGATACGATATGCTGCCATGGCACCTTGCCCACCCCGCCCTGCAGATAGAAGACATGGTACTGGCCCTTCCAGTAGAACGGGATCGGGTCGGCGAACACCCCGCGGCTGGGGCGGAACTGCCCTCGACGGATTGCCTGCGGAGCTTTATCAGTGCTCAGGTATCCGTCCACGCCATTAAGCACAAGCGCTCCCTTCTCAATGTGGGCTCCGCCTACGAACTCTGAATGATGAAACCGGCTCATCCGGTCGGTTGCGCCTCGGGCAAAGTCCCACCAGGCGTACGGCTCAACTGCAGACTTCTGGCCAGGTTTCAGCGCATTAAGGTCGGCCCCGGTAAGCGCAGAGGCGTAGATCCGAGCATCCCGAATCGCACCATGGAAGAAGCCTCCCGGTCCGCCGGCACCCTGGTGTCGCCATCCGAACATTGCGTACTCGCCCTTTCCAAACGCGATCGGAGCGGATGCGGCTCTGTAGCTCCACAACTCCCTTCCATCGCGAAACATCGTTATCGTGTTGTCCCGGTAGACAAGGGCAACCTGAATCCATTCGGCTGCACCGGCGGTCTCTGTCGGCCAGCTATCCTGATTCATCTGAGTTCGATGGTACAGCTCGCTTCCAGCCATCCATCTATGGGGAGCAATCTCTCCAAAGACAATTCCATCGAACTGGTCGCCATTCCCGAGCGTCAGCACACTGCCGCCCCTGGATTCAGGATCCTTAACCTGCACCCAGCTAACCAGCGTGATCTCGCCTGGGCGCGCAGGAGTTGCCTGGCACAGGGCCAGAAGGGATTCTCTACCCGTGACAGCGAAGGCTGCTACCGAGACGCCGGCCACAATCACCTGACGACGAGTAAGCGGGGTTGATAGGCTCCCAGCATGAATCTTAGAGTTCGGCTTCATTGCGCTCATCGCCATTATGCCCCTTTGGATTTGAACCCACTTGATCGGTTGCTTTTGCCAATTGGCCCATTTCCTGCATCTCGTCGCCAAAGCTCGTGACTCCAGCACTAAGGAAGAAACTTAGGTTGCTGGTTTGCATTTGCCAGCGAAGCGCAATGGTAGAATGCGCCCAACTTAAGGCCAGTGCCAACGGAGTCCACATGAACAGCCTTCCAATTTCTTTGTTTTTTGCCGCGGGTGCGGTTGCTTGCTTCGCCTTCACAATTCCGAGTCATTCCCGAACTACGGAGCGGACAAAAGGGAAAGTCACCTTTGCCCATGATGTCGCTCCGATTCTCTATACCAAGTGCGCGGGATGCCATCACGAGGGAGAGGTGGCACCGTTCTCACTGATGAGCTACGAGGATGCACGGGCAAAGGCGCCAACCATCGTGGCCGCAGTTCAGCAGAAACTCATGCCCCCCTGGCATGCGGTTTCACACGGGGAGTACTTGAACGACCGCAGCCTGACCGCGGATCAGATTGCGATATTGAAGGAGTGGTCCGAGGAAGGCTCTCCGTCCGGAGATTTATCCAAGGCGCCAAAGGCGCCGACATTCAACGGCAACTGGCAAATTGGGCAACCAGATTTCTCCTCGAAGCCGGTAATGCCATTTGAAGTCGCGGCGGAAGGTCCCGACGTATATCGGTGCTTCGTGGTGCCAACCAACTTTGACTCGGACCGCTTTCTATCGGACATTGAGCTAAAGCCACAAAATCGAAAGGTGGTTCACCACATCGTGGTTTACGTCAGCACCTCGGGCGAGGCTCGGCAGAAAGACGGGAAAGATGGACAGCCCGGATATTCGAGCTTCGGTGGCGCGGGCGTGGCCACATCGGGCGTTTTAGCGGTTTGGGCTCCAGGTATTCGGGCGGTAACAACTCCGCTGAACACCGGAATACGGTTACCCAAGGGCGCTGACATTATTCTTCAGGTCCACTATCACCCCACCGGCAAGGTTGAGCACGACCAGAGCGAAATCGGCCTCAAGTTTTCGAACCAGCCTGTCGACAAAGAGATTCGAGCTTCATTGTTTGGAAATGTTCTGATTTCCATTCCGAAAGACAGCACCAACGCCGAAGTCAAGGCGGACATGTATCTGGCGGCCCCGATAACCGTCTACGACATGTTTCCACACATGCACAAACTTGGGCACGATATGCTCCTAACTGCCACGTTGCCCAACGGCACAAAGCAGGAGCTGAACCGAGTTGATCACTACGACTTCAACTGGCAGACGCGCTACATCTACCGGCAGCCGGTCCACCTGCCGAAAGGCACTCACGTTGAAGTTGTGGCGCACTATGACAACTCCAGCGCCAACCTGAACAACCCCAACAATCCGCCTAAGCCGGTCTGGTGGGGTGAGCAGACGACGAACGAAATGGGGTTTGAGATTTTCAATTACTCATTCGATGAGGAGCATTTGCTGACTCATCAGAAGGCAACGGCCGACCTCGCGGTTACTGGCAAGTCCGACACCCTGTCAGCGATTTTTGACCGATTCGACGATAAGCGAACTGGCTTTCTGGATCACTCCCAACTTGCCAAGTTGATAGACTATTACCAGCTAAACGCCGACCGCCCCGGCAAGTACAATCCCGCGGAGGTTGCCAGCTTTCTCATCAACGTCTTCGGCAAAACGGAGAAGGGAAAAGTAACGAAGACTGAGTTCGCAACCCCGCTTCAGATAACGCATTTCTAAAGCTGGCCAATTTGGTCAACAGCAGCACGTGCAGGCTCACCGCGATTGTCAGTTGCCCGGTGACCCCGAGATACTCGTCAGCCGACTGGTTTCTCGGGGGAGCTAAAGCGAAAGTTCTGCCACCTAGACTTACTTGATACCCGTAATTGAAATCCCCTTAATGAACTGCTTTTGGCAGAAGAAGAAGACCACCAACACCGGCAGAATCACAATGCTGGTCGCAGCCATAAGCAGGTTCCATTGGGTACCGCCTGCTTTGCTGTGGTAGAACTCCAGCCCGAGGGAAAGCGTGAATGTCTCCTGGCGCAGGAGGTAAATGAGTGGGCCCAAGAAGTCGTTCCAGGTTCCCATAAACGAGAATAGGGCTACCACTGAAAGCGCTGGTTTGCTGAGGGGCAGAATAATGGATCGAAAAATCGTCCACTCTCCGGCGCCGTCTATCTTGGCGGCCTCGGAGAGTTCAAACGGAATTGTCTTGAAGAACTGCCTCAGCAGAAAAATCGAAAACGCGCTTCCAAACCAGGCCGGCACCCATAGCGGGCGGTAAGTACCGATCCAACCTAGGTGTTTGAAAATCGTGAACGTCGGCACCATCATGACCGGAAACGGAACCATCATCGTCGCCAGGGTCACCGCGAAGATGAGGTCTCGGCCCCACCAACGGAGACGGGCAAAGGAGTAAGCCACAATCGCGTTGGAAACCACCGTACCGGTCACGACGAGAAGCGCCAACATCACCGTGTTCTCGGCATAGACGAGAAACGGAATATAGCCGACCTTATCCGACCCATAGTTGACGGCTTCCCAGAAGTTGCCGAATTCAAACTTGCTGGGGATCCAGACCGGCGGCTGCTTCATGGTTTCGCTTATCGGCTTCACCGCGGTGTCCAGGAGCCAAAGAAACGGGAAGATGAACAAGCAAGACAACGTCACCAGCGCGGCGTGAGTCAAGGCTGTACTGAACTTCTTTTGGTTCACTTCTAAACGCCTCCGTAATGAACGTGCTTATTGCTCAGTTTCAGGGCAATAAGGGTCAACAACAAAATGACGACGAATAAGATCCAGCCCATGGCGCTTGCGTAGCCCATGCGGCTGTAGTTAAAAGCGCTGTCATACAGATACATCGCATAGAAATACGTTGAACGAGCGGGAATGCCGCCGGGGAACATGACAAACGGGATCGCGAAGACTTGGAGTGATCCAATGATGCCCATCACCATGTTGAATTGAATCACCGGGGAGATCATCGGTAGGGTCACGTTGCGAGTCTTTTGCCACGCACTTGCACCATCCAACTCGGATGCTTCGAGCAGAGACGTTGGAACATCCTGAAGGCTGGCGAGGAAGATCAGCATCGCATTTCCCACCCCCCACACGCTCATTAGGATCAGAGCAGGCTTGGTCCAAGCGACGTCGCTCAACCAGTTGGGACCCTTAATCCCGATTGAGGCCAGCGCGGTATTCAGCACCCCGTAGTCACCGTTGAGTATCCAGAGCCAGAGCATCGCCAGCGAGACCATGGGCACCAGCGAAGGGATAAAGAAGATGGTCCGGTAGACCGTCATGCCCTTGACGTTTGTGTTGAGCAACATCGCCAAACCGATTGCGATGACCATGCTGAGAGGCAAGGAGAAGCAGGCATACAGCAGCGTGTTCTTCACACAGATCCAGAAGACCTCGTCGTGGAAGAGCTCAGAATAATTGTCGGTGCCTATCCAGACCGGTGACCTCAAGGCCGAGTAGTCGCAAAAGGAATAGTAGAGCGACATCAGCAACGGATAGAACATGAACGCGACCAGCCCAAACAGCCAGGGCAAGGCGAAGAGAAAACCTGCTCGACTCTCTTTGCGACGCATCATTTTCCGGCAGTCCTCCTCTTCTCCAACCGATTCAAATACTGATCCAGCTTGGGCTGAATACGCTCATCAATAGCTTTCAAGGCATCTTCCGGGGACTTTTGCAGAAGGGAGACCTCGTCCAGCGCATTCGAAATTTCCGCACTGTATTCGGGCCAGATGCCGAGCTTAGGCGTTGATATGCAGCTCTTGCTGTAGGCCATATCGTCGAACAGGCGGATGCTGGGGTTGTCTTGCTTTGCCCAGAACTCGGGAGACTTCACTCGCAGCGGCGAAGATTTCTTTTGCCCCAAGCAGAGTTTCTCCATCGGTCCTTGGCTTTGCACATAAGCCAAGAAGTCGATCGCCTCTTCGCGGTGCCTGCAGTTCTTCAAGAGGACAAAAATGTCCTGATCGACAATCGTATGGCCTTTCATGTCTGGCCGATCCTTGGGGTATGGGAATGGCGAAGCCACCCACTTTAGCTTGGGGTTGTACTTTTGAATAAAGTTGTGCATCCAAACGCCCTGCACTTCCATCGCCACCTTGTCGGCAAGGAAGGCGTTTTCGGGCGAGGCAAACACCCCAAATCCGCTCCTGTACGATTGAATTTGGGCTGGCCCGAACCGTTTGCTGAATGACTCCACCCACTTCATTGCCTGAAGGTTTTCCGGGGTGTTCATGGTGATCTTGGATTTCCCATCCCAGAGACTGCCGCCGAAATAGGGACCCCAACCCCATGGCCACCAACCCGGTTCTGCAGGCAGAAATCCGGCCAACTTCACCTTGCCATCCTCGACCTTCGTGATTTTGTCGACCATCTTGTCCATCTCCTCGATGGTTTCAGGCGGCTTGTCGTAACCGGAGCGCTTCAAGATATCGGTATTGCAGTAGAGGGCAACGGTCGATGGTGTGGCGGGCAGGGCCATGGTGTGGCCCTGGTATTGCAGCACATCCCAGTAACCAGGGACATATTTGTCTTGCGTCCAGCCTCGCTGTCTGCAGGCATCGTCAAGTACTTCGATGGCACCCGCGTCGGCGAATTGCGGAATCTCGGCAGCACTGAGCAAGGAGATCTCGGGTGGAACGCCCGCGGATGTGCTGATGAGGGTTTTGGTTGAGTTTCCTGTAATGGAAAGCAGATCGACAAAGATTTTGTTTTGCGACTTGTTGTAGTCGTTGACAACACTTTGAAACGTATCGTATTCAAACCCGCTCCACCCGACCCAAACCGCAATATGGGTTCTCGTCGCGTCGTCCTTCGGATGAGAGCGGAGCTCAGTGCCGACAAGGGCCAAGAGTGATAACGAAATCAGTCCGGGAAGAAATAAATCGCTCAGTTTTGACATCGCTGACGGAACCGCAGAGGCACAGCATAGCAGGGTCAGCACCGGAGCGTAACGCTTTCTGACCCTGGTTGGGGCGAAGGAGCACCTCACCCGTAAGTCAAGGATCTTTTAGCATCAGCTCCCAACAATCATGTCACTCGGTACAGAACATCTGAAGGGAAACATACTATCCCGGAAGTAGCACAGCAGATCGAATCAAGAACAGGATCAATCCAGGTTCAGGTCGAGCGCGCAGCGACAGATTCAAGATCTTAACCGCGCGCCATTGACCGGTCCCCGAATTCTGACCCTCCTAGGGTGTTAGTGCCTCTGCCTCCATTTTAGTCTTTAGATTTGCCTTGTAGATCGCGGGAGAGAGTCCACCCAATGCCGAGTGAGGACGACGATTGTTGTAGAACTCCTGGAAGTCGTCCAGGTGAGATTGAAGATCTTTGCCGGTGAGGAAGATCTCCATATTGAGAAGCTCGTCTCTAAGCTTTCCAAAGAAGCTCTCGATATGTCCGTTCTGCCAGGGAGATCCGGGTTTGATGAACCCTGCTTCCACGCCCTGCTGTTTGAGAAACTCAGTGAGCTTTTGGGAGCGGAACTCACGTCCATTGTCGAAGCGGATCTTCTTGGGCTTTCCGTGAACCAGAAACAGCCATTCGAGTTCTTTGACGAGATCGCAGCTTCTAATCGACGGCCTCGTCTTGAGAAGCAGGTTCTCTCGGGTTGCCACATCGACGATGCCGACGATACGAGCCTGACGATGTTCCCCTCTCAGAACCGCATTTTCCTTCTGTTGGTCCAACAGCCTCAGATCCAGCGGACTGGATACAACGATTTCTATCAAACCGTTCTGACTGCCGCTCTCAAAGAATTTTCCAAGCGAGGCAGCCAACCATTTGGGCATCCAGATACCAGCCAGATGGTCCCCTGATCAAGCTCTGGAACACTTGCGGTTCATTAGAAACAATTCGCCGACGGATTGTTAAGATCCACCCTGATCTCTGGAACCCGCAATCAGAAAACCTGTGTACTTAACACCCGCTGGATATCTTCTTTTTGAAATCTGATTGACAAAAGGTCGCCATCCTCCGTTTTGCCGGTTTCCATAGGGCATTCCTCAAGCACCTATCATTTTGCCTGCGCGCCGTCCCTCAGCCAGAGTAGGTCGTGCCTTCGGGGACGTCCGTTGGACTCTGGAATTCGATTCGGTAGCCGTCAGGATCTTCCAAGGCGACGACCCAGAGGCCGTTCCCGACGAAGGGTTTGGGGCAGTCGAGACCCACGCATTGGCATCGGTAATGGACCGCCAAGGCATCCTCGCAGGTGAAGGAAACGGAAATGCCGACTCCACGCGCAGGTGGGACACGTCCCGGCCGAAAGGTTTGGAGCATGATCGCGGCCCTGCCGTGTTCTAATCGACACCATCTAAGTTCGCCGTTTGGTCGCCAATCAGAAACGATTCGAAATCCCAGTTGGTCCACGTAGAAATGGACCGATTTCGACATATCCTCCACGTGAAGGAAGGGCACGGACTCCTGAACTCTTGGATCTGGGAATTCGATCATGTTCATATCTCCAGTGACTGCAACAAGTATGTGTCGAACCACTCGAGCGAGTCATACCCCGTGAGAGTGGACCCCAATTCAGGCAAACAGAAATCAATCCAGCGGTCGTCAGTGTTTGAGCGCTTCGAGATTTATCTTCTTTGCGGTCATCGCTTTACGGATCTCTGCATTCTCAGGGGTGTCTGGCGTGGCGGCGAGGAACTTGCTGGTGTACTCGATAGCAAGCGCGATTTCGTTAAGCTTTTCGTAGATGATGGCTGCGTACTGCAGGGTCAGGGTGTCAGCGGCTTCTGAGCCAGAGAGGGCGCACTCAATCGCGATTCTTGCCGAGTGACTGTCACCTTTCTCCTTTGAGACTTCATACAGCGCGAAGGATCTTAGCTGCTGGATGGCTTGCGGCTTCTTCGACTGCGCCAGCGCTCTAGCCTGAAGTTCCCAGGCCTTCGAATCCTCAGTTGCCAGCCAGTGGAACCGCATGTTTTCAACTTGGTCGGCAGCGTCGGGCCGCTTCGCGAGGATTGCGTTGAGCTTCTCCTTGGCTTCAGCTCGTTTGCCGGCTGTAAACAAGTCCGAGGCTGTCGACAAATCTTTGTTGAGGGCCATCGCGGCGCGACTCTTCTCTGCCCTCTTTGCAAAACTTACTTGGAACTTCTTGACGTCGAAAGTTCCAGCCTTGACCTCAGCTAACGGAGCTTCGATGGACATGGGATGCCCGATCCATTGAATCATCCCATTCTTTATAATAAAAGAGGTCGGGATTCCGTTTTGGGCCGCGGGCTCCAACCATGTCTTGGCCATGCCCTCCTGGTTACCGGAGTAGGCCACGTGGTAGTCCATCTTTGCGCCCATCTCGTCGACGAACTTCTTGACTGAACCCTTGACGTCGTCTTCCCAAACACTGACGCCGAGGAAACTTACATCAGGGTTTTTATGCGCGATCTCTGTGATGTGGGGAATGCTCTCAATGCATGGACCGCACCAAGTCGCCCAGAATTCGACGACGTACACTTTGCCCTTTTGGAATCCATGGATCGGCTCGCCTTTGATCCAAGACTTGATGCTAAGGGCGGGAGCAGGGCTGCCCGGACCGATATCTTTGGCAACAGCCCCTGTGTAAAGCAAGGCGGCCGAAGCCAGTGTCAGTAGGGCCTTCATTCTGCGTGGTTACGCAGTCTTTTCCCAAGGGGTTCCGGAACGGAATTTTTTCAAAATTACTGTTCTAGTCTGATAGTATTTTAACCGATGCTCCTACCCCTTCTCGCAGCCGCCGTTTTTCAAACGACGGTGTATAAGACCGTGTCGGGCTTTTTCATCACGGAGCGAGACTGCAAACCCTACGGAATCCTTCATGACTGCGGGTGTGAATTTCGGACGAGTCCCAAATACTTCGTCGATGACATCAATGGTCACCGGCAAGAGATTCTTCTAGATGCGGTACGAGTGGCATCTTATGGCGGTCCAGAGCGGATGGTCGGCCAATGGGTGGATGTACAGGGCACGCCGGAGAAGAATGGCAGATTTTTCCGAATGCACAAATTCGGCGTGGTCACACCTCAAGCCCTGCAGTCAGCCATCTATCACGGCGACACAAAGGTTTACGCTCAGATGCCTCCCCAGGCCAAGAAGACCATCCTTGCTGCCCTCAAGTCTAAGCGGAATTCGTTCAGCCCCGGAACACAATTTAGGCCCTATCTGAACGTTCTATGCCGGACAGCAGACACCACAACCATTACACCGGACCCTGCTTCTGACTACCTCACCATGATGGATTCGACCTACCCGAGGTTCGACCATTACGTGCGGAATATGTCTTACGGAGCCCTGTCCGTCCAAGGATCGGCGGTGGCTGGGTGGATCAATCTTCCCAAGAACAAGAGCGATTACCAGACTCTGAACCCCGACATTCCCACCCAATACCGCTGGGATCACCAGAAGCTGTTGCCGGACATCATCTCGCAGCTGGATCCCACCGTCGACTTCTCCAAGTACGGCGGCATCAACATCTTCATGAACACCAGTGATGATGGAAACGGCAGCGCCTACGCCACCTACTACTACATGACCGTGGACGGCATGAACCAGTGGCTGCCGATCACAGAAGATAATGTCGGGCCGAGAATCGGAGCGCTTTGCCATGAGGATGGGCACAACTTTGGATTCGACCATTCTTCGGGCCCCTACAACACTGCGTACGACTCCCACTGGGACGCGATGTCAGGTGGTTATCACAATGTCACTGATTCTGTCCTAGGCACGGTTGGAGTCGGCAATGGTTACAACGCCTACCACCGCTACAAGAATGGCTGGATCACTTCCAATAGAATCGTGTATGCGTTCCCCGGTGAGACTCATTCTTTTCATCTTGAACGACTGACCGACCCGACCAACACAACCGACCCTTTGATGGCGAAGATCTACATCGGCGGATCTTCTCAGCACTACTACACGGTTGAGGCGCGTGAGCCGGAGGGTTACGATTTGGCGCTTCCCAGCGCGGTGGTGATCCACGACGTTGTCGAGCATCGCTATGTCTCGGACTCGAACACGGTGTCACCTCGATTTGACCGGTCTGCCCAAGTGGTTGACCCTGATGGCAACGGAGATCCCAATGATGCGGGCGCACAGTGGACGCCAGGTGAAACGTACTCCGATGCAGCAAATGGCATCAGCGTCCAAGTCGTCTCCCAGGACGCCACTGGTTTTAACGTCACCGTAACGGTGGATGCTTCGCAGCCACGTCCGGGCATCATTCGCAACGGAAACGATTCAGGTCCCGGCAGCTTCCGAGACTGGCTGTACTTCCTAGAGGACTTCCCCACCGCTCCCTCCACATTCAATATTCCCCTTTCGGATCCAAGCTACGACTCGTCCAAAGGCTTTTTTCGAATTCGGCTGAAGTCTGCTTTGCCGAACATCACCTGGTCCGGCCTCACGATCGACGGCGCCAGCCAAGCAGCCTACGCCGGGAATACAAACCCACACGGACCGGAAATCATGATCGACGGCACCGATGCGGGCACCACCACCTGTGGCATCGTTTTGACGGGCTCCAATCAAACGATTAAGAACATCGCGATTGGCAACTTCACGGCATCTGGCATCCAATGCTATGGCGCGGCTAACCCGACAATTCAAGGTTGCTATCTTGGCATAGAGGCGGATGGCGTAACGCCCGCACCAAACGTCTATGAAGGAATCGCAGCCTTCGGTGGAACCACCAACATGCTCCTTGGTGGCACGAGCGCTGGCAACCTTCTCAGCGGCAATACAGGCTACGGAGCGAGCATTTGGGACGCGAACACAACAGGTACCCAAATCTACGGAAACTCGATCGGAACCGATTGGTCTGGAAGCATTGCAATCGCCAACGGTTATGCGGGAGTTGGCGTCTTTCGCGCTTCAAACGGTGTTACCATCGGCAGCTCGACTGCCAGTCAGCGCAACGTCATCAGCGGTAACGGTTCGGGGGTTAGCGTCTCCGGCATAGGAGTGCAGAACGTCACGATTGTGGGCAACTACATCGGTCTAGACCGCACGGGAACCAAAGGCATAGCTGGCGCCCATAGCGGCGTGTACGTAACCGGTGCCGCTCAAAACGTGACGATTCGAGGGAACGTCATCTCTGGCAACGGCGGCAATGAAGGGATCACGATCGTCAATCCGGGTACCGGAAATGTCGACGTAGAAGCAAACTACATCGGCACAGACGTGACCGGCACCAAGGCGGTTCCTAACCAGTACAGCGGCATTTGGGTTGGGGACAGCGCAACCGCGACGATCAACAACAACCTGATCAGCGGCAACGGGTCGAACGGGATCTCCCTCAATGGTGCAGGGGCAACTTCGGTTACGAACAATCTTGTCGGCACGGACCTCACCGGAAAAGTCATCGTTGCCAATAGCGGAAGTGGAATCTGGGCGGGCAACGGATCGAAAGCCACGATCTCAAAGAACGTCTTCAGCGGCAACGCCAACCAGGGTGTCGTCTTGTCTGGTGCGACCGCGACAACGATCACAAATAACTTAGTTGGTACGGATATCACTGGAGAGAAAGCCCTGCCGAATACCTATCAAGGCATCTTCCTAGGTGGTGGTACGACTCAGTCGGTTGTCGGCGGTGCATCCGGGCTAGAGAACGTTGTAGCCGGAAACTTATCTGACGGAGTTGTTCTCGCGGATGCGGGAACAACCGGCAATCATGTTTCCGGCAACTTCATCGGTGTGACCCGATCTGGTGCGGCGATGGGCAATCAGGCCAACGGTGTCTGGATCGGAAACGGAGCGGCGAGCAATCTCGTCGGCGAACCCGGCCTTCCCAATATCATCGGCTGCAACAAATACGATGGCATCGTCATTGGGCAGGCAGGAACAAGCTCCAACAACATTCGAAACAACTGGATTGGCGCCCTGCTGGACGGCACCGCAAGACCCAACCTTTCGGATGGAGTCGCGTTGTGGGGTGGCGCCACCAACAACCTGATCGGCGGAGTGAATGCGGGCGAGGGCAATTTCATAACCGGCTCCAGCAACGGAGTCGGAGTTTATGACGCTGCCACCGTTGGCAACTCGATTCGTGGAAACCAGATCTTTGGAAATACTTGGCTGGGCATCCAGCTTGCCGGCAACGACGGAAACTACGGTGTCACTGCAAATGACCCGCTAGATACTGACTCGGGTCCAAATGACCTGCAGAACTTCCCCGTAGTCTCCCATGCGACGCGCGGCAATGGCTCTCTATTCGTTACCGGAACCTTCAACGGCGCAGCCAACACGAAGATCATCATTGACCTCTATGGCACTCCTACGCCAGGCGTCTCCGGCTACGGCGAAGGAAAGGTCTACTTAGGAACACAGACGGTCACCACGGACAGCTCCGGGTCGGCGACCTTCTCCGCAACCGTGCCCGATTCAGCTGGCTATGTCTCTTCGACCGCAACCGCGCCGGATGGCAGCACGAGCGAATTCTCTGCAGTGACCCCCATTTCGGAAGGGGTGAAGTCCCTGACCCTTTCTCCAACCACAGTTCCGGGCGGGTCTCCTTCCACGGGAACTGTGCAGCTCACTGGAGCGGCTCCTGGTGGCGGCATCTCGGTGTCGCTCAGCACATCGAACGCGTCTTTGGGCACCGTACCGACTACGGTTACGGTTCCTTCCGGAGCGTCTACCGCGACCTTCACCGTTGGCACTTCCATCGTATCGACCTCACAGGATCTCACCGTCTCGGCATCCTATCTTGGCACGAGTCAATCGGCGACTCTGCACATCAATCCGGTCGGTTTGATCAGCGTTGTGGTCACGCCGGGGAACGCTGTGGGCGGCATTAAGTTCTCGGGAGTTGTCACCGTCGGCTCTCCGGCTCCGACGGGTGGAGAAACGGTCGCGCTCAGCGTGGATCATCCAACGGCAGCAAGTCTGCCAGCCTCCGTCGTCATCCTTGCCGGTGAGACTCAGGCAACGTTTATTGTCTCATCGGTGCCTGTAGACACCGACACCGTTGTTAAGGTGACGGCGACCATGAGCGGGAACTCGGTCACCGGAACGTTCAATGTACAGGCACCGCAGCTGACGTCATTCTCGATATCGCCCACGTCCGTTTCCGGAGGAACATCCTCAACGGGAGCGGTTACCCTTTCCGGTGCGGCACCATCGGATGGAGCGGTTGTAACCCTTCGGTCGAATCAAGCAAGCGTGACGCCTCCCGCCTCGATAACGGTTCCTGGTGGCAGCACCACCGCTAGCTTCACAATTCCTACCGTCGCCGTTGACTCCACCGTGACCGCAACGATCACCGCAGGAACCAGCGCTGCCTCTCTCTCGGCAAAACTTACGGTCACGGCACCCACAATAGCAAGTCTGGTGCTCAATCCAACCAGCCTTGTGGGAGGCAACTCCTCTTCAGCAACGGTAACCATCTCCTCACCTGCCCCGAGTGCCGGCTATGTCATCACCCTTCAAAGTGACGCCAGCGCGGCAACCGTGCCGGCAAGCGTGACGATTCCCGCAGGAATGACGTCCGCCACATTCACCATCACCACCATTCCGGTTGGTACCGATACCAACGCGAAAATCTGGGCCAGCAAAGGTGGCCAGGCTGTGAGCGCCATTCTTACGATCAAGGCACCTACCCTCACGAGTCTCACACTGAATCCAAGCTCAGTAACGGGTGGCACGGGCTCGGTAGGAACCGTTACGATTTCAAGTGGAGCTCCGAGTGCGGGCCTCGTGATTAGCTTAAGTTCAAGCAGCGCCGCCGCTACCGTTCCCTCAACGGTGACGGTAGCCGCTGGCCAGACCTCGGCGACATTTACGGCCACCACAACTGGAGTGGATACTCCAACGCCCGCTTCCCTTTCCGCCGCGCTCGCAGGCAAAAGCCTGTCCGCGACGCTTACGATTAACCCCGCTGCGCTTGCCAGTTTGTCACTCAACCCTAGCTCGGTGGCTGGTGGCAGTCCGTCCACTGGAACCGTGACGCTCAATGGACCCGCAGGGCCAAACGGCACCACAGTGAGCCTGGCCTCCAACTCGGCAAGTGCAGTCGTTCCAAAATCCGTCGTGTTTGCCGCCGGTCAGACAACGGCAAACTTCAGCATCACGACTTCGCCGGTGGATACCGTGACCACGGCAGCAATCCAGGCAACCTTAGGCAGCGTCACCAAATCCGCCAACCTAACGATTACCTCGGCGACCCTCACTGGAATTTCGATCAGTCCTACCTCGGTCTTCGGCGGGTCAACCGCGACGGGAACGGTTACCCTCTCTGGTAAGGCTGGGCCCTCTGGGGCAACTGTTCAACTGGGATCAAGCATTCCAGCGGCAACCGTGCCCGCATCCGTCATGGTTCCGGCCGGCGCAAGTTCTGCCACGTTCTCAGTTTCGACAACCCCAGTCTCCGGTACCGCGACCGCTTCCATCACCGCGAAGCTGGGCGCAATATCTCAGTCGGTAACCCTCACGATAACGTCTCCAAGCCTGGTCAGCTTAAGCGTTTCGCCAAGCACGGTGACGGGGACAGGCAGCTCCACTGGGACGGTAACCATCAACGGAGCCGCACCGTCTGGCGGCTTGGCGGTCTCATTGGGAAGCCCCAACTCGGCGGTTTCACTGCCGCAAACCGTAACGATTCCTGGGAGCGCGACGAGCGCCAGCTTCACGATTAACAGTTCAGCGGTAGCGGTGCAACAGGTGGTGACCATCACCGCGACGCTCGGTTCAACCAAGCAGACAGCTTCCCTTACGATCCTGCCCCCCACGCTAACCGGTCTGAGTTTCAGTCCTGTTTCGGTGGTCGGTGGGACGAATTCGACTGGCACCGTAACGATTGGAAGTGCAGCACCGTCTGCCGGACTCACCGTCAACTTGGGTTCAGGCAACGCGGTAGTTGGATTGCCGGCTACCGTGACCGTGGCTGGCGGCGCCACCACCGCAACATTTACTGCCTCCACTTCCGGAGTTGCCACTTCGGTGACTGCAACAATCTCCGCATCCTTTGGCGGCGTGACCAAAAATGCGAGTCTCACGGTGATCTCGTCCACAGTCGCTTCGATCTCCGTCTCGCCGAATTCGGTACCGGGAGGAGCCTCCGCGACGGGCACGGTCACCCTCTCTGGATTCGCACCACCAGCGGGAACCGTTCTGAGCCTGTCCTCCAGTTCCAATGCCGTTTCCGTTCCACCTAGCGTCACTGTGGTGGCCGGCGCATCCTCGGCAACATTCACAGTGCGGACAAGCCCGGTAGCATCATCCACCACGTCCAACGTGACTGCATCCTTGGGCACGAATTCCATGTCCACTTCCCTTACCGTTCAGCCTTCATCCCTGCGGTCATTGGCAATTGCACCTGCCAGCGTTGTTGGGGGCTCACAGACGACGGCATCCGGCACCGTCACTCTCAATGGATCCGCGCTGCCTGCTGGTGCGACGGTGACCCTCTCCAGCTCAAACACGAAGCTGGCTACGATTCCGGCATCGGTCAAGATTGCAGGCGGAGCTTCAACGGCATCGTTTGCCATCACCCACAAGCTGGTTTCGTCCGTTCAGACGGTTACAGTTACCGCCGCCTACGGCGGCCAAACTCAGACGGCAACGCTCACTCTGAGCCCATTCGCTGTAGCAACGTTAACCCTCTCTCCGGCGAGTGTCGTGGGAGGCTCCAGTTCCACTGGGCTCGTGAGTCTCAATGCCGCACCCGGGACTGGAGCCGGCACAGTCGTGGTGAAGCTGACAACGACAAGCAAGGGAATCACTTTCCCAGGCACCGTCAGTGTGCCGATTGGCTCAATCAGTGCTAAGTTTACAATTACCACCACGGCCGTAAATGCCACAAGTACTGCGCCCATCACTGCGACTCTCGGATCCAGTTCCGCAAGTGCGAGTCTGTCGATTAATGCCCCGACTCTACTTTCCATTTCTGTGTCTCCAACCTCGGTGAAGGGAAGCTCCACTACCTCCGTTAAAGGAACTGTCACCCTCTCCGGTCCGGCTCCGACCGGTGGCAGGGTTATCGCCCTGACCAGTTCCCTAGCCAGCACCGTCGCAGTGCCAGCGACGGTGACCATCGCTGCCGGCAAGTCGACCGCAACGTTTAGCGTTGGTCATAAGAAGGTCACCGCGAGCACGACCGTGACGATTTCCGGCACCCTCTCGGGAGTCACTAAGTCCACCATACTAACCGTGACGCCGTGACCTGGGGTCATCCAGTCTCCATAGGGATCAATCCAGAAGTGGCACATTGCCTCGAATCGTGGTAGGGTGGAAAACATGAGTTTGCTCCTACAATTGCTGCTGTCATCGACGATTGCGCACGGCTCGTTTGCCCAGGCGCCAGAGGTAATTACGCTTTGGCCGAACGGAGCGCCGGGTTCGGAGGAGAGGCGGAATGAACCGGAAGTTCATCCGAACAACTACTCGATCAAGAATATCCAGAACCCTTCCCTAACCGTTTTTCGCCCCGCCGCTGGGAAGGCGAACGGTGTTGCCATCGTGATCGCCCCCGGCGGCGGATTTAGCTCAAATGTCTTCGGCCCAGAGGGTGAGCAGCCGGCGGCCTACTTCAACAAGCTCGGCATCACCGCCTTCGTGCTCAAATATCGCCTCTCGCGTGAGCCGGGTTCCAAGGTCACGGTGGAAGTCTCGGCAAAGGAGGATGGCTACCGCGCCATGCGGATGGTCCGCGCGAAGGCGGCGGACTTTGGCGTCGATCCCGCAAAAATCGGCTTCATTGGCTTTTCAGCCGGCGGAGAGGTCGTCTCGTCTGTCGTCTTTGGCGACGCACCAGCCGTCAAGGCGCCTGATGCGATCGACGCAGTGAACGCCCGTCCCGACTATGCCATGTGGATCTACACAGGACCGGTCGCCGTTCCACAAGAGCTGTCGCCAACGATGCCAACTCTTCCCCCATCCTTCTTACTTTGCGCCTTTGACGACGAGAGCCACCTTCGGCCAACGATCGACATCATGAACCTGTATCGCAAGGCCAAGGTTTCTTCCGAAATGCACGTAACCAGCGGCGGCGGGCACGGCTTCAACCTCGGCAACCGCGAGAAGAAGCTCATCTCAGTACAAACCTGGCCACAGCGCATGACGGATTGGCTGATCGATCAGGGTTTTGCGAAGAAGGAGTAGCGCCTCCTAATTCAAGGCTTGGTCCGTCATCGGCGGCCCAAGCCTTAGCTGTGTTAAGCAATCCCTTTTGGGGCCAGTCGGAAGTACTTCCGACTGCTTTGAGGGCTATGGCTTTGAGGTTGCCCGAATCGTTGAGCCTTCGTCAAACGTTGGTCCCCAAGCGACTCTGTCTGGTTCATCAGCTCTTATCGGGTCGCTAACTTTGAAGGAAAGGCGTCCAACGAGCCGGCTATGGTATCCGATGACTTCGTCCCCCTTACCGTGCACGGGTCGAGTCCTATCCTCCGCCCACACTGGGACGTTGATCGTCAATGGCCCCTTAATGTAGGTTTCCCGATTCTTACCGCCTTCCAGAAGCCAAGCTGCATCTCCAAGCACTTGCTCCGTGCCGACAAATAGCGGCGACAACGATCGCACGTTTCTGTTCTCTTGATTTGGTAGAGAGAAAGAACTCGGCCGAGCCGAGATGGACGCTGTCTTGTAGTTCTCGACTTCCATGACGCCTCCTGGTACGTCTTCCCCTTTTGCACCACCCGTCCATAGGGCTATAACCTTGCCAGGTCCGAGAATTACGGCCCTTAGAGTTATCTTTACTCCGCCTATCTCCTTTGTCTCGCCAGCGCCTTTCAACTTCACAGCCAGCTTTGAGCGCAACTGCGGATAGTTTGTGAGACCGGAAGTCTTTGGTGGTTCGAAGGTATTGGCGGGGATGCTGCTCGGATAGTCGTATCGTTCCTGTTCCGTGAGATGACCATTGGTCGAGAAGACGTCGCGGCGGATGGGGAGGCGGGTCGACGGTTCAACGTAAAGGTCAAACTTAACGTTGCTGAATCCAATTTTGTAGAGATCAACCGTCTTACCTTCCAATTCAACCCCTGCGATATGAGAGACCGTCTTGGGGCTAGGGATATTTAGGTAGGAATCGACATCTTCAATCGGGGAGCCCTCAGAGCTTGCGTCGTCGACATACCCGCGGTTTTGAGCTGTCATTTGAAATTGATGGATCCCGTCAAATCCGGATCTAGAGATGCCGCGATGAGGCTCATCATAAACCTCGGCGTGCTTTTTCCCGTCGATCCAGAGTTCCCCCCTAAAGGCCAGATTGCCATTTTCATCTGGACGCGAATCGATGGTGTGGCGTGTGCGCTGCTTCTTGAGGGCGGACGCAATTTCCCGGAGGCTTGAAGCATTTGCCGGCTGAAGCGTCGCATAGAAAGTCACTCCTCCAGCGACTAGACCACAAGCCGCAATTGCAACTCGCCAGGTCGTCAAGGAGCGATCATGTCCTGTACCAATCCTCGGCGACTGCTCCAACACTCGTGATACTGTTCTGTCAACTGCGTAGGCATTTGGCTCCTCTACGCGGAGTGACTCAATCTCAGATGAGATCCAAGTGCGATCAAATAGTTGCTTCTTGTGGCTCAATTCTTTTCACCTCCGTTCCGTCTTCCAAAAGAGCTCTCAAGCGACGCCTGGCGTAGAACAGCCTGGCCTTGATCGTGCCTGCAGGACTTCGGGTAATTTTCGCGATCTGCACGACACTCAGACCTTCGATTTCGTGCAGCACTATCGCTTCACGCTGCTTGTCTGGCAGTGTTGCCAATGCGCTGAGGAGCGAGTCTCCAGTAACAAATGCGCCATAACCCGGATCCTCTGCGGATTGGTCGGTGGATAGCATTACGCTGTGCCTTGATCTTCGTTTCCACTGGGCATATTCATTAAATGCGATCCGCAAGAGCCAAGTTTTCAGCTCCGAATTGCCTCGAAACGACTCTATGCCCGCTCGAGCTTTGATAAATGCCTGCTGGGTGAGATCCTCAGCATCTTCTCGGTGCCGAGTGAGGTGTCGGAGTGATCGATAGACGAAAGCGTAGTTTTCGCGCACGAATTTCTCCGTTGCTTCTACATCTCCACTTGCGATCCGCATTGCCGTCTCAACGTCGTTCATTGTGTCCTGATGTTCTTTCGGAAGAAGGAACACAGACATAGATGCAGCCTGGAGCAATTCGGTTGAATACGGTTTCACATTGAGCGCCATCGACCTTGGAAATTCTGGCTCCATTACTCTGTCGCTTAGCGGGGGCCGCAAAGCGGCCCTCAGACTTAGGACACAACACTGCTTCCCTCCACCAGGCTAGGTCCGACTTCGTCGGCCCAAGCCTCAGCTGTGTTAAGCAATCCGTTTGGGATTGGGTTGTTCCTAGCCCGTTCAATTGGCACTGTCTCCATGAGTTCCGCATCTCACGGAGCTAGAGAGTCAATCGATTTAATTTGATCACCAGCTCTCGCCCCTGAAGTCTCAGCTGGCCCTTGATGCTTTTCAGCTTTAGGCCCCCTAGGTTCAGATCTTGGCCATTGACAGCGACACTGGAGACGTCGGACACATTCAGCTGCTTTGATAGGTCTGAGGGTTCGAGCGACGCGGTCAGGGGGATTCGGATCTGTTTGAGTTGGCGATCGATGAGGATTGGTTTGGCTAGTTCTTCTTCAAAGGATACGCCCCCGACTTTCCCTCGGATTGGGATGAGGCGGTAGAAGCACCGATTGTCGTCTATCCGCAAGATTCCGAAGGGTGTGTACACGATGGACAAGTCCTTTTCGGCGAGTTCCGAGTAATCAATGACGCATTCTCCTGGCGCTGAATTGAATTCCTTGATCTGGTCGCGAACATAGACATCTCCATCACTGGCAAGCTTTTCCTTTTTGGCTCGAGCGGCGCCGTACTCGGATGAAGCCGTCACAGTGGCTAGGGCAGAACGCAGTTCCTCCGGTGTCGCATGAATCGCCTTCTCGGCAAGTCCGGTCAGCGTGGTTCCCTTCTGGAAGATCAGATCATGCCAATCTGCACCCAATCTATCCAGCAAAGCTGCGATCGCCATTCCGGAGAAGTACAGACGGAAACGGATGGATGAGGCACCGTATAGGTCGTTGTTCACGACGCTCTCGCCGTTCATAAACCACCTCGCCTGCCTGAGGAGCCGCTCTCGTTCGGGGCTCAGATCTCCATATCCTCGGAAGTTTTGAACCAGCCACATCTCAGGGGATGGTTTACGCTTTTGCAGGCATTCCAAGGTTTTGTACTCCACGTATTTGGCAAGACCCTCGCTAAATTCCGTGCCGTTCTCATAGTCGATGGCCTCCTGTGACAGGTGCGATCGACGCCAGTTTCGAACCGCGATCCAGCGCAGGGCCGACTCTCTAAGCTCACGATCAGAAGTGGCATGAAGCGCCTCGACCAATCGATCGGCTTCCAAGGAATATCCAAGGTTGTTCTCCACCGATAGCGAGGGATACCGAACCAGCGAAGACTCAACGCCTGATTTATCGGGGGCCTTCTGGCGCTGGTAGACGTGGAACGCTTCATGGGCGAACATCACCATCGAATCAAAGGGCTCTGGCGTCAATCCTTTGGCAATCATTTGGGGAGCGCCGGATGGATTTTTGACAATCGAATCGGCCGCATTTTCGATCCACTGTCGCCTGGAAGACAATGTGTCCGCTACGACCAGAGTCTCGACTCCATTCACGCTCGTCGAGGTGTTCTGCCCGTCAAGATCAAAAATCGTTGGCCCATCTTTAACTGAAATGCCACCTATGGAAGATCTTAATGCGCCGCTGTACCTGTGAAACCCTGTAGGTGGTGCGGGGTGATTTACCAAAAGGTCCTGCTTGCCAGGCAGATAGATTAGGATGGGCGTCTTCCGCGCATCCCAACCCGGCCACACCGGATTGTCTCTGCGACCGATAATGTCCCATACCTCCCTTGCCTCCACCAGCAGAAGCGGATCGACCTTCAGCACGTCCACGGATGGGGAGATGTGCTGAGGAGAGGAAATGAGGGTGATGAGAGGCAGGAGAAAAAGCATTTACGATTCGTAATTACCCGATTTACGAATCGTAAGTTCCGCATCATGTAATATTTTCAGGTGGATCGTCCGCTAACTTCCCTTGAGTACACCGCACTTGGAATCATCCTCAAACGCGGCCCGTGCGTGGCACACATCGTCGTCAAAGAATTTGGCGACTCTCACACCCAGGCTTACCGGAGTGGTGCTGGCTCGGTCTACCCGCTGATGAAGCGGCTCCACGAAGCAGGCTTGCTGAGCTGTACTCACCGAGAATATTCCCTTACAGAAGCTGGGCTCGCGGAGCTGAAGAAATGGCTCCAGCCGCCGTTTGATCCGTCCGTGATCTCCACAAACCTAGACCTCATCCGATCTCGCACCTACTTCCTTAGGTTGTTGACAGAGGACGAGATCGCGTCCTTCATCGACTTTTCGCAACAGGGGCTTCATCGGGTTCTGGAGGAGTGCAGAAATTCTCTCCTCCAGTTCCGGGAAATGGGTGATAAACCCAGTGAGTTCGCGATGCTGGGTGCGGTGCGCGAAACCGAATCTCGGATCAAATGGCTCGAAGAGGTTCGCTCAGCTTTTTGCTGAGGCACTGTTTCCGAGAAACTGACGAACTTCAACCGGCGCGCGACAGGCGATGACGGCTTTGCGTCCCCACTCTACCGCTTCATCCATATCTGCCGCCTCGAGCAGCCAGAACCCACCAATGTGCTCTTTCGTCTCCAGGTACGGTCCGTCGGTGACGATCACCTTGCCGCCGGGCTGCGCCCTCAGCGATTTTGCATCCGTGGGGGGTTGCAGCCCTCCCGCGAAAAATCTGGCTCCCCTCGCGGCCATCTCCTCGTTAAGTGCGTCGATGTCGCGCATCATCCCCTCACCTTCCAAGGATCCGTCGTAGTTGTCGGGGTGGTGAATCGCTACCAAAAATATCATGAATTCTCCTAGAACCGTTTGTAGGATAGGATGGCTTTCCTCTCCTCAAACTGTAGTCGAAGACCGTTGTGCGAAATCGACAAATCGTCAATAGAAATTGCCGTGAGAATTTGTGCGATTGATTCCACCTACAACGATTGAGCAGAACCACCATGAGCCGTTCGAGGGCGATGCCAAGAATTGAAACGAACCGCGCTACATCTTCACAGGCTTGCCGTCCATCAGGAACTTCTGGGCACCTTGGGTCATCGAGGAAGTTTTCCACTTCCCGCCAACTTTTCGATATTCCTCAGTGAAAGAGCCAGTCCAGTCGAATGGGTGCGATTTCTTGCCCGGATCCTTCATGGTTCCGACCATTCTGATCTCGACTTGGCCTGCTCCCTTCGTGCCACTTTCCTTTAGGCTGATGATTCGCTCAGATGAAGTCGTGACTTTGTCCAACATTGCCAGGGTCGCGGTGAAGTTGCGGATATAGGTGTTGCTGTCTTGAACCTTTTTGCCTTGTATGTACTTAAAGTCGGAGGTGAGAGTCTCTCTCAGGGCCGCTTCTGCTCCCTTAAAGTCCTTCGCCAACGTTGCCTTCTCTTGCTTCTTGCGAGCGGCGGTCAACTCCGACCTCAAGTCGGCGTGGGAAAGCCCAGCAACGGCGATCAGCGAAAATACGGGCATAAGCTTATTCACGGCACGGGAAGTATAAGGTGGAAGACTAAGTCTGTGCAAGTTAAGGCGAAGCAGTGCTACCAGAACACCGCGATCTTTTGATCAGCTCCCTATTTCTAGGCCGATCCGCCGACGCCTCAGGCTAAACCGGTAAGCGTCCCTTTAGCATCCTGGAACCTGTCGGTCTCAACCCCCATCTTTTGAATCAGCGTCAACAGCACGTTGGAGAGCGGCGGGGCTTTGTCGGGATCGTGTGCCAGGTGTTGATTGTGTTTCAGCCCCCAGGCTCCTCCACCCGCCAGCAACAAGGGAAGGTTCTTTGGAGAGTGATCGCCGGTAAGTCCGTTGTTCATCCCAGAACCGAACATGATCATGGTGTGATCCAGCATCGTACGCTCGCCCTCCTGGGTGGAGGCAAGAAATGTCAGAAAGCGATCCAGCGCCTTCAAGTGGAATCGATCAACCCCAGCAAGCTTGGCGAGCATTGTGGGATCGCCTCCATGGTGCGAAAGTTCGTGGTGATTTTCGCCACCGCCTCCAAAACCACCGGCTTCGCGAGACCACTCGAAGGTGATCACCCGCGTGGTGTCGGTGATGAACGCAAGGTAGCTGAGTTCAAGCATGACGTCCAACCAGGCTGGGCGGTCGTGAGCATTGATCGGCTGGCTCTCCAGCTGTAGGTCCTTCGAAGCGACTTTCGGTTTTGGCACGTCAATCCACCCAACTTGTCTCTGAACGCGCAGTTCTGTCTCCCTCACTGAAGCGAGATACTCATTCAACTTAGCCTTGTCCGCGCTGCCAAGCTTCTTCATCAGATGGCTCGCATCTCCGGCAATGTCATCCAGGATGCTGCGCTTCTGGGCAAACCTCTTGAGGGTGGCGGCACGTGAGTTGAGGTCATCGGGAACGAACAGTCTCTCAAAGAGGCGAAGCGGGCTGTTTTCAGTCGGGAGAGGCGTGCCGTTCCTATCGAACGCCAGGGTGTGGCTGTGAAGCGCGCTTCCAGTACCGGACATGTCGCCGATTTCAATCGATGGGAACCGGGTTTGCAGCCCAATTTTCTCGGCGATGTACTGGTCGGCCGAAATGGAGTTCGTGTAGTCCTTACCCGGCACCGAAGTTAGATCTGCACCAGTGAGCCATGTATCCGCTCCGGAGTGCCCTCCCGTCGAATGGGGATGACCGAGCCCGCTGAGAACCGAGAAGTGCTCTCGGTGCGCCTTAAGAACATCAAGGCTTGGCGAAGTATTGCTTCCCTTCCCAGCCTTCTGGGGCACCCAGTCAAGTATGTTGACCCCGTTCGGGATGTAGCAAAAGATCACTCGCGGCGTTGGCTTTACCGACGATTTCGGCCAGGGTTTGTAGTGCGATTCAGAGGCCCATGCCCGGGCTGGAAGCATCGCCTCCAAGAACGGAAGGGCGACGCAGGCTCCAATGCCGCGCAAGACGGTGCGACGGGAAAGGGTGGATGGATTTGAGTTCTGCATCTTGTTCTTACCGAGAGCGAAACTGAGGCGAGGTGATGATCGACCCGATCAAAGACCTCAAGGTGTTGCCATGCTGTTTCATGTTCGACACTGCGTTGACAAGCATGGTGTGGTCGGAAAAGCCGAGCTGTCTTCCCATCGCGTATGTCGCGAGCTGGGATGCCAGGGTGTTAAAGAACGAATTCTGTTTTTTGAGGAGCTGATCCTGGAGACCTTCAATGCCGCGAATCGCGGTCCCGTCCGGCATCGTGGATGCTGCATCAATTAGGGGGTCGTCTGCTTCAATGCGCCCTTGATATCCGTGGCCCTCTCGTTCCCGCCATTCGCCGCAGGCGTTGTAGTTCTCCAGGGCAAACCCAAGCGGGTCGATCTTGTCATGACATCTCGCACAGGAGGGGTTTTGTCTGTGGATTTGGAGTCTGACTCGGACCGTAGCACGATCAATACCGGGCACCTTGCTCGGAATTTCGCCGACATTGGCAATCGGCAATCCGGGATCTGACCCGAGCAGGGTCCGGAGCACCCACACGCCTCGTGTCACCGGGGATGTTCGGGTTCCATTGGAGGTCGTGGTGAGAATCGAGGCTTGGGTCAACAGACCCCCACGGTGTACGCTCGGAGGCACCCGTACGACGCGAATGGCATCTCCACGAACTCTTGGGATCCCGTAGAATCGCGCCAGCCTCTCGTTTACCGTCACGAAATCACTCTTGATCAGGTCTCGTGCGTCGAGATCTTTCTGAAGAATCTCCTTAAAGAAGCCCTCTGTTTCGCCCACGATCGAGGTTTCTAAGTGCCGGTCGTAGTCCGGATAGAGGCTCATTGCGGGAGGGTTGGCTCCAACCTTTCTCAGCCCCAGCCACTGGTCGACAAAGTTCTTGATGAACGAATCGCACTTAGGGCTTGCCAACATCCGGTTCATCTGGGCGATCAATACACCGGAGTCCTGGAGCTTGCCCTTTGCGGCAATGCTTAGTAGCTCCTCATCCGGCATGGATGACCAAAAGAAGTAGGAGAGCCTTGAAGCGAGTTCGTATCCCGATAGGAGCTGTGAGCTGGATTCGGAAGGTTGCTGTTCGACAAGATACAGAAAGTTTGGTGAGGCAAGAACCGCGCTCAATGGAATCTTAAGCGCTTCGGTAAAGGTGCTTGCTTCCCCTCGGTGCTTGCTGAACAGCGCCACCTTCTCTTCGATTTCGGCTGGGCTCACGGGTCGCCTGAAAGCGAGGGGCATGAATCGCTTCAGGACCTTGCGAACTGCAAGTCCTTCATTCGTCACCGGTTCTTTCACATCTCCAAGGAGTTGCTTATGGCTTGCAGAGGGCCAGACGGGATGCATCGGTCCCTCAAGCTCAACCCAATCGAAAAGAAGAGTCGGTCGAGCAAACTCGTCCTTTCCCTGGAGCCAAAAGTTCTCCAAATACTTAGGGATGTCATATGCATAGTGAATCTCGACCCCAGCATCCTGAGTCGTGAAGTGGGCGGGCACTTCATAGACCTTTGGGTCAGTCTCCTTTGCCTCGATATCCATTTCTGCAACGGTGAGCGGTGCGCTTCCCAGGTGCTGAACGACTCGAATGCGAGGAGGACCGTAATCGTAGGCCCGATGCGTTTTGAAGTGGAGCAGGTCCGAATCAAGTGCCTCTTGGGCATACCGTTTGCCCGCGGGATTCGCCTTGACTGCCTCATCGAAGCGCTGCTTTAGAATCTTCTCCGCGGAATCGGCTACCTCTATTCGACTTGGGGTACGCCCTGCTGCACGAAATCGAATGATGTATTCCCCTTCGCTTGGCACTTTGAATCCGCGAAACTCGATGACCTTGTCCCAAGAGTCGTGGTGAACCATGGTGAAGCCGTTCTGGATCGGATTCGCACCGCTGTTCAGAAGGATATCTTGACCGTCGCGCTTCACCCGAAGTCGATCCATGCCCTCTGTGTTCTGTCGCGGTTCGAAATGCCATTTGATCGTCGGCGGTCTCGGGCCTTCGACAAGGGCGCGATCAAGAATCTGATTTGCCGCTTTGTAATAGAGTTCAATCTGCATCGGCGACACGGTTAGCGCCTGTCCAATGTTGTCAAATCCGCCAGCCGGCGGATCTTCTGGAAACTGATCTGCTGGATGAAAATCCACGCCTACCAAGTCGCGAATCGTGTTGTTGTACTCAGCGCGGTTGAGACGCCTTAGAACCACGTGTGCGGATCGTTTGGCAACTTCCGCACTCGCAAGCTGCGAGGAGATCCAATCGATCACTCTCCCCGCCTCTGCTGCTGGCGGCTGCTTTGCGCTAGCCGGAGGCATTTGGTGCCCGTTCATCACGGTGACCACATCCGCCCACTTAGCTGCGATTCCGGCGTCGCGGAAGTTGGTTGGGAGCGCCTCCAGGTTTAAACCCGAGCGTGGGTGAACCGAACCATGGCACTTCACGCAGTACTCCCTGAGAAAGGGTTGAACAACCTGGGTGAAAGTCTTCTCCGGCGGATTCACTAAGCCCACGTGAAATTTGGCATGTGGCACAAAAAGGCAAAGCAACGCCGGTGACGCCAGACACAGGTTGAGAATCACTTGATTCGGGCCTCTTCCGCCATTAGGCCTGTTAAAGAGCTTCATTGGTCTTACAGGCAACCCTCACTGCCCTTGGCCTGTAGGCGACATCTGAACATTCGCGAAAAGGTTCAAGTTCGTGGCTTGTCGGTCCTAAAGGATCACCCAGATATTGTAAGGGGAAACGGTGCTTTTTGCAGATCCAAACCATTGGTTATAAGCGCCTTGGATGCGATGCTACTCGAAATTCCAGACCAAGTTCGCGGGGGACATGCTCGATCGTGACCATATGAATGCCACCACCAACGAGAACCTATTTGGATTTCATGATCGCACTCTCATTTGGATCTTTTTTGCCAGAAGGTAGGTTTCCCCGTTGCTCGATCAGATACACACGCAAGGTTCCTGTGGAAATACATACGCGCACTTCCCTGACAGCGGTTTTTGATCCACGTCTACCCAGCGGTCCATGCGCTTTTCTGCCGTCTGCATGAAATCGCAATTTTGGAGCCAGACGAGTGGAACATTGACCCCACGCCAAAAGCCTCCTATGTGCAAAGCCAGCTGGATCAAACCTTTCAACGCAAGGGTGCCTCCGCTGCAGAGAAACAATGAGCACACCAACATCCCTCAAGATCTACCTTATCCGCCATGGCGAGACCAAGTGGTCTAAGGCAGGACGCAATAACGGGAACACGGATATTCCCCTCACAAACCAGGGGGAGCTTGATGCTCAGCAAGTTGGGCAACGGCTCCAAACCATCAAATTTTGTCGGATCCTTTGCAGCCCGTTGCAAAGGGCTATGCGAGCGCGCGAACTTGCCCTTTCGGGCGCCGTTGCTGAGATCGAACCAGACTTGGCAGAGTGGAACTACGGAGACTATGAAGGGCAGCTTACTCAGGCAGTTAGGAACATTCGGTGCAACTGGGATCTCTATCGTGATGGCTGTCCCGGTGGGGAATCTATTGCGCAGGTTGCAGCTCGAGCAGATCGCCTGATTAGTCGGCTGCGCCCAATCACTGGGAATGTAGCCCTATTTTCGCATAGTCAATTTGGAAGCATTCTGTCCATGAGGTGGATCGGACTTCCTGTATCAGAGGCGGCACACTTTCCACAAGAAGCCGGGTCCGTAACGATCCTGATGTACGCTGACCACCAACCAGACGTGCCTGTGGTTTCGAGGTGGAGCGGTGAGGGTCCCTCTTTCAGCCTAGGCATTTACCCGGGGTCCGATGTACCGAAGGAAACAAAGTCGGCAGCCATTGCAAGATGGGAAAACGAAGGCGGTGAAATTACATCCCAGACACACGTTCGTGTGGGCCGCGTCCACGAGGTGATGACGATTTGAGCAGGATCCCTCCCGTTGCCTATGAAATTACTCCTGACTATTTTTGTTGGAGTTGCCTAAGCCGGCCTTCAGAAGTTTCGTCCGATCAGGCACCTTCACGCCGCAAGCCGGCAGTGTACGGAAGTTGAAAAAGCTCATCATATTCGACCTTGACGGAACGCTTGCGGAAAGTAAATCTGCGATCGATGCCGAAATGGCATTGCTTTTGGACGCCCTCCTCAGCATTGTCAAGGTAGCCGTCATCTCTGGCGGTGGATGGCCCCAGTTTCAGAGCCAGCTTCTGTCCGAGCTGGTTGAAGACGCCAGACTGGCAAACCTTTCCCTTCTCCCTACCTGTGGAACGAAATTCTATTCATTTCGGAGTGGCTGGAAACTCTTATACGAAGAGGACTTCACCGATGCTGAGCGCGAGAAAATCACAGAGTCTCTTACTGAGGTCGTCGAAGAATCTGAGTTTAGGATCCCGAGGACATGGGGTCCACAGATCGAAGATCGCGGGAGCCAAATCACTTGGTCAGCTCTTGGACAGGCCGCGCCAATCGATGCAAAGAAGAGTTGGGACCCGGACTTCAACAAACGGCAAAAAATGAGAGATCGTCTCGAAAAGCTGATTCCGGAGTTTTCCGTACGTCTTGGTGGGACCACATCTATTGACGTGACACGTGCCGGCATCGACAAGGCCTACGGAATTAAGAAGCTGTGCGAAACCCTCGGCGTTACTATTCCCGAAATGACTTATGTCGGGGATGCTTTGTTCCCTGGAGGAAATGACTATCCAGCAAAGGAGGCGGGAGTCGCATGCATTCAGGTGAAAGATCCAACCGAGTGCAAGCGAGTCATCGAAACCATGCTTACGTGTTTAGCAGGCGACCGCCATTCAAAAGCAGGGGCAACTACGCGATGAGAACCCTCGAATTGAAGCGTCTCGGCGAAATCATGAAGCCCGAACCAGGGTTACCGGAGGAGATCGAAGGAGTCTTGAATCCAGCCGCCGTTCGCGGACCAGATGGACACCTATACTTGTTCCCGCGCCTTGTTTCTCGCGGGAACTATTCGCGGATAGGCATCGCCAGAGTCAAGTTTGATGCAAAGCATAACCCAGTCGGGGTCGAACGGCTAGGTATCGCTCTCGAGCCTGAGGCGGAGTATGAAATTTGCGGACACAGTTGTGGTGGCTGTGAAGATCCAAGGGTTTCGTTTGTTGCGACCCTGGGGCATTATGTGATGACTTACACGGCATTGACTTCTGCCGGACCGCGCATTGCGCTTGCCGTATCAGAGGATATTTTTCACTGGCGTCGACTCGGACTAGTGACCTTTGAGCCTTACGGTGATATCGCGTTCGATGGGATTGACAACAAGGATGCGAGTGTATTCCCGATCGCAATTCCCGATCCGAACAATCGTCTGTCACTCGCGATCATCCATCGACCTCTCTTTCCTGGAACGCTCCCAGAGG
This sequence comes from uncultured Armatimonadota bacterium, assembly GCA_903927025.1. Lineage (GTDB taxonomy): Bacteria > Armatimonadota > Fimbriimonadia > Fimbriimonadales > Fimbriimonadaceae > Fimbriimonas. The sequence continues at coordinate 82,777 of CAIYLG010000043.1, read as the reverse complement.
AAAAGGCTGCTGCTTCACCCGCCAATGCCGTCGACGTTCATCGAGAAAGCATCTGGATTTCGTATCGCGACATGTCGATTGAAGGTGGATCCAACCCTCACCTTTGCCACTTTACTTCTCACCATCGCCTAGCCTCCCCTGTGGCACCCTGGGAAATACTGAAAATTGGCGGCGGACCTCCGCCGATATTGACGCCGAACGGCTGGCTGCTGCTTTATCACGGAGTAAGCAATGATGCCGACGCCACCGGCAATATCGTCAAACTCCGCTACTCGGCGGGCATGATGGTCCTTTCGAAAGCGACTCCCAGTGCGATTCTCTATCGATCGCCAGTGCCCTTACTTACGCCTGAGCTGCCGGACGAGAGAGTTGGAGTCACTGGAAACGTTGTTTTTCCAACAGGAATCGATCAACGGAACGACATAGCATTCCCGAACCGTTTCGACGTGTATTACGGCATGGGAGACGATCAAATTGGCGTCGCCCAACTGGATCTGCCGAATGTCATCCCACAAATGGAGATCGCCAGCCTCAAAGATCGCGCTCTGGCCAACGCATCAAATCTTAGGGATTTGCCTTGAATCCTCATGGCGATGCAACAAATACAGGAAGAGTCGTTTCTGTTCGCGGGAGCGTCGTAGACGTACAATTCGAGCACAAGATTCCGCCGATCTACTCTGTGCTTCGGGCTGGACAGAAAGGGGAAATCGTCATCGAAGTCTTGGCCCAACGGGACAATAGGCGCGTCCGGGGGATCGCATTAACTCCCACCCAAGGGCTTGCGAGGGGAATGCCGGTTCAAGATACGGGAGGACCGCTCAAAGCTCCGGTCGGTAAGGCTCTCCTTTCCCGAATGTTCGATGTGTTCGGCAACACCATTGATCGCGGAGACGCGCTGACCAATGTTGAGTGGCGCTCCGTACACCGACCACCTCCGCCCCTAGCAACTCGTTCTACGAAGTCGGAAGTCTTCGAAACCGGAATCAAGGTCATTGATGTCCTCGTGCCGTTGGAGCGAGGAGGTAAGGCGGGGCTCTTTGGTGGCGCTGGCGTCGGCAAAACAGTGCTTCTCACCGAGATGATTCACAACATGCTGGGTCACCAACAGGGAGTGAGCATCTTCTGCGGCATTGGCGAAAGATGCCGTGAGGGAGAAGAACTGTATCACGACATGAAGGATGCCGGTGTGCTGCCAAATATGGTGATGGTCTTCGGTCAAATGAACGAACCGCCCGGTAGCCGATTTCGAGTTGGACTCGCAGCCCTGACAATGGCCGAATACTTTCGAGACGACGAACATCGCGATGTCCTTCTCCTCATCGACAACATCTTCAGATTCATTCAGGCGGGCATGGAGGTCTCTGGACTGATGGGGCAGATGCCATCCAGGCTAGGATATCAACCCACAATGGGAACTGAATTATCCGGCTTGGAAGAGCGCATCACGACTACGGAAACGGGTGCAATCACTTCGATCCAGGCGGTGTATGTTCCTGCGGATGACTTTACCGACCCTGCCGCCGTACACACGTTTTCCCACCTTTCCGCATCCATTGTCCTCTCGCGCAAACGCGCCAGCGAAGGCCTCTTCCCTGCTATCGACCCACTCGGATCAAGTTCAAAGATGGCAACGCCTGGGATTGTAGGCGACCGGCACTACGCTATCGCCCAACAAATCCGAAGCACCCTGGCTCAGTACGACGAACTGAAGGACATTATTGCCATGCTGGGCCTGGAACAACTTTCACCTGAAGACCGCAAGATCGTTGCCCGCGCCAGGCGCTTAGAGCGATTCCTCACCCAACCCTTCTTTACAACGGAACAGTTCACTGGACTTGCCGGAAAGCTCGTCAGTCTCACGGACTCGCTCAACGGCTGCGAGCGAATCCTTGCCGACGAATTCAATGATTATCCAGAGAGCGCTCTCTACATGATCGGAACAATAGACGAAGCCAAAAAGGCTAAACCTGCCGATCATCAGGACAGCCCGGCACCGCAGGACGACAAAGCTGGTTCAGTCAGCAAACCTGCAATCAAGGAGAAGAGCGGGCATGAATCTTAAGATCCTTCTGCCATTTCGCATATTCATGGAGAAGCAGGACGTATCGCGCATCGTTGTCCAGACGATTGACGGCTCCTTTGGGCTCCTTTCTCGCCGCCTTGACTGTGTAGCTGCCCTTGTACCAGGGATCTTGGTGTACCAAACCGAAGGAGAGCGTGAGACCTACGTCGCGGTTGACCGGGGCGTTCTCGTCAAGGCTGGACTAAGTGTCACTGTTTCAGTTCGGCAAGCAATTGCTGGGAACGAAGTCGAGCAGCTTAAAAGTGCCCTAGAGGAACAGTTCCTCACGCTGGATGAACAGGAAAAGAAGGTGCGGATGTCCACCGCAAAACTTGAGTCTGGATTTGTGCATCGGTTTGCGAGTCTGCAAAATGAATAATCAAGACAGCCAAAAGAGCCCAAACCAGCGTGAGGTTCTCATTGATCACATTGAGGCTGAGGCTTCACGGAAAGTTAAGGCTCGACGGACATCTGACCGGACCGTTTGGTTTGGCTTAGGAATGATGGGGCTAGTCGGCTGGTCCGTCACGATTCCAACCCTCATTGGAGCCGGCATCGGAAGTTGGCTCGACAAGAACCATTCGGGAGGTCACTCGTGGACGCTTGCCCTGCTCGCGGCGGGCCTAACACTGGGTTGCTATAACGCCTGGCACTGGGTTTCAAAGCAAGATCGTGCAATGCACGAAGACCCAGGAGGAGACGATGAGTGAGATCTTCGCTTCCGCTTTAACCCTGTTCCTCGGCGCTGGGCTGGGAGCAATTTTCTTCGGCGGCCTTTGGTGGACAGTCGGCAAAGCTGTCACAGCGAGAGCGCCAGCAGCTTGGTTTCTTGGCAGCCTGATTTCTCGGATGGGCCTCACGCTGATTGGATTTTATTGGGCATCGACTGGAGGCATCGCAAGGCTTCTCTTTTGTCTCCTTGGCTTCATGTTGGCAAGGCAAATGGTGATGTGGTTCACGCGCCTGCCGAAGGAATCAACACTGTGCGATGCGCAGGGGGCAACCCGTGCGCCTTAGTTCCGATGGGTTGGTGTTTTGGCAATACGGATTCCTGAAGCTAAACGGGACGATTGTCTATAGCTGGGCCATCATGGCCGTGTTGGTTCTTGGGTCTTTCCTCGTGACGCGGAAACTCTCCAGACGTCTGCAGCCAAAGCGTTGGCAGAGTCTTTTGGAGATCGTTGTGACATCCATCCAAAATCAAATTGAAGACGTCGGGCTCCGCAACCCTAAGAAGTATCTTCCCTTCCTTGGCACTCTGTTCCTCTTCGTCGCGACAGCGAGCCTATTTACGGTCATCCCTGGCTACGAGCCGCCAACTGGTTCTCTCTCGACTACCGCCGCCCTGGCGCTCTGCGTTTTCGTAGCCGTTCCTCTCTTTGGTATAGAGGATCGGGGGTTTGGAGGCTATCTGAAGTCCTACCTGCAGCCGACCGTGATCATGTTGCCTTTCAACATCATCAGTGAACTTTCGAGGACTCTCGCCCTGGCCGTTCGGCTGTTCGGCAACATGATGAGTGGGGCAATGATTATCAGCATCTTGTTGACGATTACTCCGTTTGTCTTCCCGGTCGTTATGACCCTCCTCGGCTTGCTGACAGGCATGGTTCAAGCTTACATCTTTACGATTCTTGCCGCAGTTTATATTGCCGCGGCGACAAGCTCCAAAAAGGCAAAAAAGGGGTCGAAAGGAACTTCGGCACAGACTCACGCAACCTGACTAATGACAACTCATGAAACAAGGAAACTCCAATGGATAGCACAACCGTTATCGCCGTCGCCTCAATATCTTCGGCGGGGCTCACGATCAGCATCGGGTGTATTGCCCCTGCTCTCGGCGAGGGGAAGGCGGTTGCAACCGCGTTAAGCTCGATTGCCCAGCAGCCGGATGCCGCCCCAACGATCACTCGCACCTTGTTCGTCGGTTTAGCAATGATTGAATCTTTGGCAATCTACTGCTTTGTCGTCTCGATGATCCTCATCTTTGCCAATCCGTTCTGGGGTCATTTCTTGAGTCTAGCCAGTCACAAGTGAGCCCATGCTAATTGATTGGTTCACAGTTTGTGCCCAGGTCATCAACTTCCTGGTTTTGGTTTGGCTGATGAAGAGATTTCTGTACAAGCCTATCCTCTCCGCGATTGAAGCGCGAGAGAAGAAAATTGCGGCTGAAATTGCCTCGGCTCATACCCAAAAGGCCGAAGCACAAACAGAGCACGAAGAGTTTGAACATAAGAATCAAGAGTTTGATCTGAAGCGGAAAGCGCTTATGACCAAAGCGACGCACGATGCCAAGATTGAGAGAGAGCGATTGTTGGGTGAAGCTCGAAAGGCGGCCGATGACTTGGCCACAAAGCGCCAAGCAATGCTCCAGTCCAATGCAGCCCACATCAATAAGGAACTCACTCGCCGTACAAGTCAGCAGGTGTTTGCGATCAGCAGAAAGGCGCTGTCAGAGCTTGCCTCAACAAGCCTAGAACAGCGAATGAGCGAGGTGTTCTCCAAACGACTGCATGAAATGGACCCCAAAACAAAGGAGGCTCTTGGTGAAGGACTGAAGAATGCTGGATCTCCTTCGCGGGTGAGGAGTGCTTTCGACCTTCCTGACCACGAACGTGCGACGATCCAAAACGCACTCAACGAAATCTATTCCACTTCGGTTGAACTTCAATTTGAGACTTCAGCCGATGTAATCAGCGGAATTGAGCTGAGCGCGAACGGGCAAAAGGTCTCTTGGAGCATTGACGAATACCTCAAATCCCTAGAAAGCAGTGTCAATGATCTCTTGTCTGCTAAGGCCCCACCGGAGCCAGCATTGACTGTAACCAAATGAACTCTGAACCTGAAGATTTGGAATTCGAGGTTGATCGTACGTTTAAAGGCATCGATAAGGCCCTAGAAGAATTCACGCCTGAGCTTGTTGCTCGCGAAGTGGGCAAGGTTAAGTCTGTTTCCACAGGAATCGCAACGGTCACCGGGCTTCCAAATATTGGATTCGAAGAACTTATAAAGTTTCCAAGTGGAGTCTTTGGAATCGCCTTTAACGTTGACGAGGATGAGATTGGCGTTGTTTTGCTCGGCGAGGATTGGCTCCTCCACGTAGGTGACGAAGTGGAGCGCACGGGCCGAGTGATCGATGTTCCAGTAGGAGATGGGCTGCTGGGAAGAGTTGTCGACCCTCTTGGACGACCACTTGACGACAAGGGCGCGGTAGTCGAAGTCGCACGTCGTCCCATCGAACGCCCAGCGACTCCGATCATGGATCGAGCTCCGGTCACGGTTCCTCTAGAGACCGGGATTATGGTTCTGGATGCCCTGATACCAATAGGCAGAGGCCAACGCGAACTGATCCTGGGTGATCGCCAAACGGGCAAAACCGCCATCGCCATCGATACGATCCTCAACCAGGGTGACAAGAACGTTGTCTGCGTCTATTGTGCAATTGGCCAGCGGGGCTCTGCGGTTGCTCAGGCCATTGCAGTTCTAAGAGAAAAAGGAGCAATGGACTACACGGTTGTCGTGGTCACGGAAGGCAATGACCCTCCCGGTCTTGCCTACATCGCCCCGTACGCTGCCACGAGCATTGCCGAATACTTCATGGAAGCAGGGCGTGATGTTCTTATCGTTTACGATGATCTGACCCATCACGCGCGTGCCTACCGAGAACTGTCCCTGCTTCTTAGAAGACCTCCTGGCCGCGAGGCCTTCCCAGGCGACATCTTTTATATCCATTCGCGCATGCTTGAAAGGGCAACTCACCTAGGGGAAGAAGGTGGCGGCGGATCGCTTACAGCCCTCCCGATCATTGAGACAGAAGCTCAAGATATTTCGGCCTATATTCCTACCAATTTGATTTCTATTACAGACGGGCAGATCTACCTGTCCCCATCCCTCTTCGAGTTGGGAGTCCTTCCCGCAGTGGATGTCGGAAAGTCTGTCTCTAGGGTTGGTGGCAAAGCTCAAATAGCAGCCTTTCGCTTAGTCGCTGGCGATCTTAAGCTTCAGTACGCTCAGTTCGAAGAGCTGGAGGCTTTCTCCCGATTTGGTGCCCGCCTTGATGAGGATACAAGGAAGACCATCGAGCATGGTCAGCGAATTCGGGCCTGCCTGAAGCAGGCCGAACATTCACCTGTATCTGTACCGGAGCAGATTGCAATTCTCCTGGCTCTCACGGCAAAACTTTTCGACTCAATCCCTCTGGAAAAAATGCCCGAAGCAGCAAAGGCAGTTCGCTCCGGTGCCTTCGGCTTACCCAAAGATATGATGGATAGGTTTCAAACCGCAACCAAACTGAGCGATGAGGACCGAGACAAGATCATCGATATTGCCAGAAACTCACTTGCAGCCTTTGATGCTTCTACAAAACCTGTGGCGAAACCATGAGCGACTCTGTTGCGAGTTTGCGCAGAAAGATCGACAGTGCAGGAGACCTACAGTCTGTGGTCCGCACGATGAAGGCATTGGCCGCCTCCAGCATCGGCCAGTACGAGGCCTCCGTACTCGCCTTGGCGGACTACTCCCTGGCTTTAGATATGGGCCTTAGCGCCTGTTTTCGGCAAACCGGACTAGCCCCTGTTTCATCGCGAGAGCTTCCCAAAACAGATCAGGCCAACTTGACTGCAGTGGTGTTTGGATCGGATCAAGGACTCGTTGGCCGGTTCAATGAAGTCATTGCCGACTTCACAATCAATGCAATCAAGGCACTCCCAGGCAAGCCACACATCTGGGCGGTAGGAGAACGGGTTCGTTGGCTGTTGGCGGATGCTGGACTTGATGTGAAGGGGCAATTTTCGGTACCGACATCTGTCGAATCGATAACCCAACTTGTTGGGGAGATACAGATCTCAGTCGAAACCGCCGGGAACAATGCGACTAACTTGAGGGTCTACATTTTCCACAACACGCCCAAACCCGGGGCGCTCTACGAGCCGCTTGGGCAACAATTGCTTCCACTGGATGAAATATGGAGGCGTGATCTAGTCAAGGTTCATTGGCCTACCGCGACCTTGCCAGAGATCCTCTGCAACAGAACAGCTACTCTAAGCGCGCTCATCAGCGGCCACCTATTCATCACAATATTTAGAGCGTGCGCGGAGTCTCTATCAAGTGAAAACGCCAGCCGACTTGCGGCAATGCAACGTGCCGAAAAGAACATTGAGGAGCTGCTGGAGAGTCTAAACGGCAAGTTCCACAGTTTGCGTCAAAGCGGGATCGACGAAGAACTATTTGATGTTGTTTCTGGATTCGAGGCGTTGTCAGGCAACAAAAGCTTCTAGACGACAAATACGGTCTTCGGATTATCGAATCTGAGGTGCCCCGGGGCATGACTTCGGAATTCCGACCATTGCCCGGAGATTCTTTTCTCCCGAGTCCTCCCTCGGAGAAATGTGCGTGCTTCTGTGTGCAAGCCAGATTGGGCTCACGGGTAACGGTTCTGATCAAATATGTCCAGGACGAATTAGTCGGCGATTGATCCGTGCATGCGCAAATGCCCGTAATCCTTGCCCTCTAAAAGAAATTCCTTGGAAAACTGTCCCGAACCTGGTAATCGTCACTAGTGTTAACACGATAGTTAATTCTGCCTTAACTAATCGTCACGTGCCTTAACAGGACACATTTTATAATGTATGCGATTGAGTTAACTCATATCCAGTTTTGTTAAGGTTGATTAAGCTATGAAACGTGCCTTTACCCTCATTGAATTGTTAGTTGTCATCGCGATTATTGCAATCCTAGCCGCTATTCTTTTCCCAGTGTTTGCTCAAGCTAAAGAATCCGCCAAACGCACATCATGCCTCAGCAATATGAAGCAGGCTGGAATTGCAATGAGCATTTATGTTAATGATTATGATGACGTCGCACCATCGTTAGTACACACGAGCGGAGCGGCAGAAGATACGGACTTCTATGCCATTCTTCAGCCTTACATTAAGAATTACGATGTATTCTTCTGCCCAGACAGAACTGAGTATATTCTCGATAATTCGGGCGACGATTGCACCGGTCAAGAGACCACCAATCCTCGCAAGCAGTGCATTGGCTACGGCTATGATTGGGGCGTAACGTCCGGAAGCCGCACTGCAATGGTTGGCAATCGAATCCACTTTGCGGGTGGATATACCGAGCCTGGTGTTCCACTTTCTCAGCTGGTCAGTTCAGCCCAGGTATTCGTTTACGGTGACACTGGCGACAATCCCCGCTATACCATTTGCCCGAACTACATCGTTCAGTACTACATCGGCGACAAATCAAATTCTCAGCTCCGACATGGGGATCATTTCAACATGAACTATGCGGATGGGCATGCAAAGGCTGTCGCGTTCAAGGCTGGCTTCGATCAGGGGCAGAATCTGTGGGGTCTGCCGAAGAATCCAACCGATCAGCTTGGTTACTGTGCGGACCCATCTTCCACGAACAACACCATTGCAGGCCTGACCTGCGCCCAGGAAGCCGCCTACATCAACACTCAGTACGGCATCACCTGGTTCAACGACTGATCTCCTCCTCCCACCGCCGTTCCGTGTCTCTGCCATCCATTCGTATGTTAATGGCGGAGTCACTTTCTGTGCCTCAACTCACCTATGAAAACAATTGTCCTCGCTTCCCTATTGACGATCGCCTTCTTGAGTCTAAACGGATGTAGTTCATCAACTCCTGCAACCGAAAACGATTCCACAGCGAAACAGCCGAAGCAACTTGCAGAACCGGGGCCCACTTTAACCCCAGAGCAAGCCGCAGAATTTAAAGCATCCGTGACGAAGAAGGCCAAGAAGGGCGCCAAGGACGGACAGTAGAACCCATGGTTGCAGGCCTACTTCTCGCTGCTTTTGCCCTCAACGGCCAAAATCCGTACCCAAACCCTCTTGCAAAACCATTCTTGAGGCGAGGACACCACTTTATTGTCTGCGCTCACCGAGGTGACCATACCGAGGCGCCTGAAAACTCGCTGGATGCGTATGAGCGAGCAGCAAAAGATGGTGCCGATTTCGGTGAGGCCGATCTCAGAATGACCAAGGATGGCGTCATCGTCCTGATGCACGACGACACAGTCGACCGTACGACGGATGGACACGGACGGGTTTCCAATTTCACGTTTTCCGAGATTCGAGCCCTCCACTTCAAGCACCCCCTTCGTCCCAACGAGAAGATTCCTACGTTTGAAGAGCTGTTGACCGACATCAAGGGAAAGCTGTCCATCTACATGGATATCAAGGCTGTTCACGCGACGGATGTGCTCCCCTTGCTCAAGAAGCATCACATGGAGCACGACGTGATTGCCTACCTCTACGGTCCGCAACATCGAAAGGAATGGATTCGAGACGCTCCCGAGATCCCCATCATTTCTGACAATGACATCAAATCCACAGACCAGATTAAAGCAGACTGGAAGCCATATCCGTTTGCGATCACGGATGGTGGATACAGGGATTACACTGCGGAATTCGTTGCCAAATTCCATCAGCTCGGCGTCGCCGTTGTCCCCGACATTCAGGGATCCGATGAGTCACCCGCGAAGTGGGCTCCAGTCCTGGAAATGGGCGTTGACGGGCTGCAGACGGATCATCCTGGCGATCTCATCAAGTTCCTGAAGAGCAAACATTTGCGTTGAGAGAAAGAAGGGAATGCGCCCAAGCTGATGAACTCAGGCGGGGCATCAAGGGAATCCTTAGCCGAAACTGCGTTGGTCCGCATCCACGGCCTCAGATTCCGAGATTCTGGATCTCTCCGCACCAGGAGTGCTTAGGATTTGATGCTATCTCAGCGTGAAGCTCACAACTCCCCCAGCTGTTCTACTCGCCCACTTGCTGGCGAGGTCAGACGAAATGTCCACACCGCACTCCGCTTGGAAGGGTCTATGCCCCTTCCTTGAAATCCCCTTTCGACTCGCTGCAATGTTGGGCCCGCGCGCTCTGTCCCTACCATTCTTTATGGATGCTCGAATGTAAAGCTTTGCCCCCCTGCGTTGATGTGCCCTTGCAGGCTGATCAAGTACGGGGCTCCAGTCGCGCAGAACTCGACAGTTCCTTCCAAATAATCGCTGCTTTGCACAACATCGTTAAATCGCTGACGATCAACGGCTGATGCAAATACGATCTCACTTTGTAGAGATGGTAAAAAGGTCGAATCGAATTCAGACAGCGATCGACCCTCTGCAAGTAAGTCTGCGGCAGTCAGACCCTTCGGCAACATATTCGCATGCTCCATTGCCGCAACGACAAACTTCAAATCTTCTTCCACCTTCTCGTAGAAGTGACTGCGCGCAATCTCCCTCGGATCCTTTGGAGCTGATGCCAGAAAATACGAATTGCCCACCTTTCTCCAATACATGTCCAAGGCATAGGCAAGGCCGAGCGCAACGTCATATTGCGAGAACGCCTTGTTCTCTGGCAGATCGATGAACACCGAATCTCCTTCCACCCTCCGATCAGCGTATAGGGGCAATGGCCCATCGGCCGCCAGTCGCGCGACTAGCTCCCCAACCTTTACTCGCTGCTGTAAACCGGGCTCAAACGCCCTGCCTTTCAAGACCTTTGCTAGGCTCAAAGGCAACCTGCTGTAGTTTGGTCCTGGTGGTCTTGTTGGTCGACCCGATACAACTCCGCCTGCTCGGCTTGGCTTTAGTTCAAAGGCCTCCTGCCTTCCGTCCCTCGTTTTGAATACGACGAAGGCATTGAACTGCAACATCATGCGCGTGTCGGTGAAATTCCCCATCGTGACATCGCCCACGCTTCCTGCGGTCAACATCGCGTTCGAAAGCGAAGGAACACTCGAGAGCGCAATCCCCTGACCGGGTGAATGAATCGTGTGTCCGGGACTCGGAATCAGTTGCTCAGCGTCAAGCTTTGGATTCGCGAACAACTTACCCATGGATTTTGCTGAGTGTGCAAGCACCTTCTCGGCGTCTGTTGGCACATACAGTGGAAGCAAACTGCTTGAATCCCATTTCAAGCCGGCACACTTCTCATGGGAAAATGGCCCCACCAATCCGAGCTTACGCATCCACTCTGGCCGAACGTCCATAGTTGCGACCGTCGTCTGCTGTGGCAGGACGCGAACCATGAAAAGTTTGCCTGGCTCCCTCATGGCCAACAAAGATGCGTTTATGTTGTCCTGTGCGCATATAGCGGCGCTAGCTATGTATAGGAATAACATTTGATCACAAAAACTGGTACGAAGAAGCGCGACCAGAAAACAGAAACTCTCCGTGTAAAAGTCCGACGAGCAAGCGTCAAACAAGTCGATCTTGTTGAGGCTATGCCCTAATCCTCTGGCTCGCCGAACAGTTACATCGTTGCCTAATTAGCTACGGCCGAATTAGTTACCGCCGAGCTTTCCGCATCGAACATCGATCATGACGGCAGGACATTTCGGCCCTGGCGTGATCAACCCGGTGCACACCGTGAACGAAGAATTAGGTGGGGTAAGAGGCGAAAGGTAGAACAACTGCGTGCTCTCGTTCTTTGAACGGTTCGCCCAAGTTATCCAAGGATACAGAGAGCTGTATTGGCTATTCTCGTTAGTCACAGTTGTGATCGTCTCAAGATAGGCAAATTCCTCGGATCCGCAATTGATGGTTCTCGTGAGGCCTGAGGTAATCGCGTTGGTATACGTGTAAGTTTCCCCCGATGTAAAGGTGAACCCTGCAGACACATTGAGAACTTCCCAAGTTGCACTGTTGGTCGTGCTGGCATCCCAACTCTGATTAAGAGTGTATGTATGGGTCAGTGTTTGGCTCAGCGTTAACACGATAGGCGTCACTGGCTGAGTACAAGTTGGATAGGTGATGGTGCCACAACATCCAGGATTTGCAATTTGCAGAAGCTGGAACGATATGTCGGTGCTTTGGGTCCCCCAGTCTGTCGAAGTTCCGTTCCATGAAGGCGGGCTGCCCGACGCACCCCAAGATGTAGTCGTAGTTCCACAATCATGAGTCTGCGCTAGACAAGAACTGGCTGCTGCAAGGACAATCGCAAGGGTTCCAAGGAAACGCCTGCCGGTAAACGAAGTTAGCATTGATAGCTCCACGGTGAGATAAGAATTGATGTCACGATTTCAATCGAGTGTAGAGAACAGCCAATCGTGACGAGTTGGTCTGTGCGGAGAATGAAAATCCCCCTGTCGAGGAAAGACTTGAGAGCGGTTCACCGCTGCGAAGGAGGAATGTCAATCTGGCAGGATCAATCTTTAGACCGTTCGCCAAGTTGCGAGCCTGTACACAGCTGTCGACTTCCGACTCTCCAATTCCAGACATCCCCAGCACAACTCGCAAATCGCTGTTCTCCAAGAGCCATCTCCCCCAATCTGACAGGCTTGCAGCACGCGTCGTAGCAGGATAGGTGTAGCTGGTTGCGAGCGAAAAGGCTTCAGTCTGCTTCTTGTGTTTCTTGCAAACAGTGGAAATTCTGCCTACAAGTGAGGAAATCCCTTCCAACCGGTCCTTGACGATGATGTCCACCAAGTCTTGATCAGTCAGCTTGAGTCCAGTAACAAGCCCCAGCGGATAGTCAATGTCGACTGGATCGAAATGGTATTTCTTGACAAAGTATTCGCGAGTAGCAGACGAGTAACTGAACAGTTTCTCAATCGGCTGGGCGATATCAATGACGACTCCATCCACCTCAGCCGAGCTAAGGCACTCATCCATCCAATCGGCGTACTGCTTTCCAGCCTCCTCGCCCAAGATGGTTAGCGTCTCTGGGTTCGGCTTAGGCGCGAACGCCTGCACCAAGCTCAGCTCGTGAAGGCTTGGCGGCCCATCTGTCTGATCATTGATTTCAAGGGGTGCGAATACTCCGAAGACTTCGATCCCATGCGACTTGAATAGCTTGTAGTCTCGAACTTCCTTCTGGAAGTAGGCCGACAGCTTGTCAGTTGACGCCGCAAGTCGTGTTGGAGCGAACTGGAACAGCGGCAGGTAGACGCGCTTCAAGTTCGGATAGCGGTCAACGATCTGCGAACTGTCGTACTCCGGCCCCCACGCTCTGGAAATCCATAAGACTTCTACTGACTTCGAACTCAGTCCACCAACATTTGTCTGTCGGATCGAAGGAGCAGCAACACCGATTGCCGCAACTAAAAGCACGGCGGCGCTAATGGAACGTCTTTTTGATTGAATTGGCATATACAAATCCTGGTGATGTGTCCTTCGTGTGGCACTTCTGACAAGTGATGATTGACGGCGTCTTGATGACGTCCGTTGGCTTCTGAGTGACCGAGTGGACGATCGCCGGCCCATGACACGACGCGCATGTCACTGACTCCCTCGACTCACTCGAAGCTGGATCAAAATGTGATTCGGGCTGATAGGTGGCCACGTGACAGGGTAGGCAATCCGGGATCAGTCGATTCTTTGCCTCCAGCGACTTAATTGCCGAGGCATGCCGACTCAGTTGCCAAGAAGCGAACTCCTTGTGGTGACAGCTTTCACACTTTGCAGCCAGCTTGAACGGGATATTCGCTGGCTCCTTTGTTGACCTGAGCCCTTCCTTAGATGCCATAGCGGTGGCAAAGTGCTGTTGCACAACCGTATCTACCGTCTCGTCGCGGACACCAATATCCCTTACTGGAACTTCACGCAGGAACTTGAAACGACCGGCGGCTTCGTCAAGCTCACACTCTAGGAACACTTCCTTGGGTGGAGCCGAAACGTAGAGAACATTGCCCCAAACATCGGCCCTTTGTGGCCCAGAATATGGCCCCACGATCAAGCTAGGGTGACCGTCATCAAGTCTCGTTCCCGCCTCTGGTGCAGAAACCACCTTCTCTGAGAACTTGATCGACGCCAATTGAGACTTAGAAGTCAATATGTCTGGCCAGGATTTCCACACACCGAGACCTATCGGCAAGGCTGACCCTTTGTCAGTCGTCGCACCCGCATTGACCTGGTGCAACGGTTCAGATTCAACCACCGGAATACCTTTCGCATGGAGCAGACCCTCCACGCTGTTACTCGCCCCTCTGTCTTGAGTAGTTATGTGTACAGCGGCGTACGCCATCTTCGCAAATGCTCGGACTGTGGTTTCGGTAACGTCAGGCAATTTTGAAGCGAAGTTACCAGAATCCAAAAGGATAACTATTTTCCCTTGGTCTTCAAATTTTTTTCTTTCTGCTTGGAGATTCGCGGCCTCAACAGCAAGGCCATAATCAAACTGATTTGCATTACATCCACAGGGCTGTAGGTATCCACCCCGGTTTCCGGTAATTAGGATTACTACTTTACGCTTCCCTTCGACGGCCCCCCATCCAAGATTCGGACTGGTTGACAGTAAGACCCACGGAGTTATGCACATAACTCCTCCAAGTACACTTGCAATATTGCTTGGTATCTTCACGTGTCTGCACCCTTGAGTCACTCGCATGGTATCAGAAGACATCGGTTGATGCAAGTACCTTTTGAACTTTTGTTAGGCAAACATACTCACCATGGTCAACCATGGATTTCAATGCGTAGAGATCCGGTTCGGATAATCACACCGGAGTCACACGTCGACGTCGAAATCCCCATGAACGTGGATCGTCACCTCAAGTCAAGTATCAGCGCCCATGAGCCACTACGGGCGCTCTCTTGGCTCAATAAGGTCGACCGGATTGGCCAAAAAGATCTCGCTCACAGAACCGACACGTGCTGAATGGAAAGCACAAACCGGGTCGAGATCACCGTGAGGATAACAGCCAATTTTCACCTCGAAATAACACCGGGCCGCTGACTCCTAACGTTCAAACAGTATATTTCTGACTAATGAAACTCGGACGTTGTCTTCGGCCCCTGCTTGGCCTGATGCTTACCCTTGCCTTAGCATCAATAAGCTCAGCGCAGGCGCTAAAGTCGATTACCGTATCGCCAACAAGTGTCGTAGGCGGAAATTCGGCCACGGGCACCGTCACCCTGACGGCGAAAGCGCCTACCGGCGGCGTCACGGTCGCCCTAAAGAGCGGCAGCTCAGCTGCATCGCTCCCGTCAAGCGTGACGATCACAGCGGGAAATACCAGTGCAGCCGTTTCAGTTTCGACGCTAGCTGTCGCCACCAAAGTGTCCGCTGTTCTCACCGCCACCCTCAGTGGAAAGAATGTGACTGCGTCGCTAGCCATCAATCCTCCTGCTGTTCAAAGTTTCTCGGTGACGCCAGCAAGTGTGCTGGGAGGCACTGGCGCCGTGGGTACCGTCACGCTGTCTGGAAAAGCTCCAACGAGTGGAATGACGGTCACCCTCAAAAGCTCTTCGACTTCGGCGAGCACCCCGTCCAGCCTAGTCGTCGCAACTGGGACATCCACTGCAACGGTTAAAATCTCAACCATCCCGGTAGCGGCAAAGACCTCGGCGACCCTAACCGCCACAGCTGGGGGTAAGTCGGCCTCAGCCACCCTTGCCATTTTGCCTCCGACCTTATCCAGCGTCCAGCTTGCTCCCACCAGCGTGGTCGGCGGTGCCAGCTCTACCGGAACCGTGACGCTTTCTGGCGCAGCCCCCAAAGCTGGAGTGAAGTGCCTTTTGAAATCGGACAATGCAAAAGCAACGGTTCCTGCCTCGGTTACGATCGTTTCTGGTCAGCTTTCGGGCAGCTTCACCATCGCTACCAAAGCCGTGACAGCAAACGCGAACGCAAATATCTCTGCTTCGGCGAACAGCAGCACCGCTAGCGCAGCTCTGACTCTGACGCCTCCGGCTTACCCAGTGGCCCTCTTGGTCACTCCGACATCTTTAGTCGGCGGAACTTCCGCCTCGGCAACTGTGACGCTAAGCTCCCCTGCACCCGCTACAGGACTTGCGGTCACCCTTTCCTCTTCCAGCAGTTCCGTTACGGTCCCCGCAACGCTCAATGTCCCCGCCGGCCAGTCGAGCGCAACCTTCCCTATCGGCACGGTGCCCGTCTCCGCCAATATCACCGCCACCCTCGGTGCATCGGCAAATGGCAAGAGCAGTTCGGGAACCTTAACCGTTTCTCCGCCAAGTCCTTCTTCCCTGTCCTTATCCCCTGCGACGGTTACGGGCGGAGCCTACTCCACCGCGACTGTTGTGCTGAACGGGGCTGCGCCGAGTGGAGGCTTGAATCTTACGCTTGGATCCAGCAACCCCGCGGCAACCACGTCGGCTTTAGTCACTGTGCCTGGAGGACAAGCCAGCACAACATTTATCGTTTCCACTTCGGCGGTCGCTACAAACACATCCGCTACCATCTCGGCAGCACTTGGCGCTAAAACCGCGTCTGCGATCCTCTCAATTCTCGCACCAGTTCCCGCTACGGTGACCTTGTCGCCTGCCAGCGTCACCGGAGGATCTCCATCCACTGCCACTGTCACCTTAAACGCCATGGCCCCTTCTAGTGGCCTCAACGTTTCACTATCTGCCACCGGCACGAGTGCAACGGTACCGACGATGGTAACCGTCTCAGCCGGGCAGTCGAGCACAACCTTTACGGTCACCACTGTAGCGGTCGCCGCAAACGTATCCTCTACGATCGCGGCATCAGCAAACGGTCAGTCTGCCTCCGCAGCACTCTCCATCCTTGCGCCGGTGCCGTACAGTCTGTCCGTCTCCCCTTCCAGCGTGACGGGCGGAGGAAACTCGACAGCAACCCTTACGCTCAATGCCGCCGCTCCGATATCCGGCCTGAAGGTGTCGCTCGCGTCCAGCAACCCCGCAGCATCCACACCGGCATCAGTAACGGTTCTAGGCGGCCAGACCACCGCATCGTTCCTCGTCGGGACGAACGCAGTGGCGACAGACACGCTCGCTGCGATTACGGCGACCTCGGGAAGCACGACAGTTTCGGCAAACTTGACCATCCTTGCCCCAGTTCCCCTAAGCCTCACCGTGACACCCACTTCAGTCACGGCCGGAACCACCGCCTCAGCCAAGCTGACCATGAATGCCGCGGCGCCAATCGGCGGGTTGTTGGTGAGTGTCACTTCCAGCGACTCTGCGGCAACCGTGCCAGCGACGATTACGGTGCCAGCAGGCCAAACGAGTACAACGTTTACGATTGGCACCACATACATAAGCGTCAACACGCCCGCCAGCATCACTGCTTCAGTAAACAGCAAGACTGCCGTCGCCCAAATCACTGTTATCCCAGCCCCGTATCCTGTCTCGGTGACCTTTAGTCCGTCTTCCGTAACGTCGGGATCCCACTCCACCGGTCAAGTGAAGCTGAACACAGCCGCCCCAACTGGTGGAGCCACTGTGATTCTTCAATCAAACAGCTCGACTGCCGTCGTCCCCGCATCCGTCACTGTGGCCGCGGGTCAGACGACTGCGAGCTTTGATGTCGCATCCGCCGTGGTGACCGCAAGCACCAGCGTCACAATCACAGCGACGAGTGGCAACAAGTCTGCGAATGGCATTTTGACTGTTCTGCCTGCTCTGTCCCTGTCAGAGTGGCCGATGTTTCGGCATGATCTTCTTCACACGGCACTTGGAGAAGGAACTGGCTCGGTTGGCACCCTCAAGTGGGATTCTGTCGCGAGCGGCCCCGTTGGCTATTCTTCGCCCGCGATTGGTGCAGATGGAACCCTTTTCGTAGGAAGCAGCGATTCCAATCTCTACTCCATTCACCCAGACGGAACGCTCAACTGGAAATTCAAGACAGGCGCGTCTACCTACGGGATTCAGGGATCTCCGGCGATTGGAGGGGACGGGACTATCTACATTGGAAGCGATGACAACAACCTGTATGCCGTCAACCCGACCGGTAGTCTGAAATGGAAGTTCAAAGCAGGCAACTGGGTCGATTCCTCTCCGTCTATTGGCCCAGATGGAACGATCTATGCAGGTAGCTACGATTTCAATTTCTATGCTATCAACCCAGACGGCACCCAGAAGTGGAAGTTCCCCACCGGCGGTTATGTTTACTCGTCTGCCGCAGTTGCCTCAGATGGCACGGTCTACATTGGATCCTACTCCAGCTACCTATATGCCTTGGGTTCAGACGGACATCAGATATGGAGGTACACAGCCGGCGGACCGATCTACTACTCTTCCGCAGCTGTCGGATCAGACGGAACGATTTATGTCGGGTCTGGAGACGGGTGCCTGAATGCTGTGGATTCCACCGGAAAGCTAAAGTGGAAGTACCAAACCGGCGCCTCGGTGAACTCCTCACCGGCTATTGGTTCGGATGGAACGATCTATGTGGGCAGTGACGACCACAATCTATATGCTGTCCATCCCGACGGCACATTGAGGTGGGCTTACAACACCGGAGGCTCCTTAGTCCGCTCATCCCCAGCAGTAGATTCCGCCGGCAGGGTTTACGTTGGCAGCCGAGACGGCGTGGTTCACGCGGTAGGACCAGACGGCAAGGTGATTTGGACCTATGCGACGGGTACGACCCTCTCGTCGTCTCCGGCGATTGGGTTAGACGGAACGATCTACATCGGCAGTGGTTCTCTATTCGCCATCAAGTAGGCGTGCAAGTAAGCAATTCAAGAGTCCGACATTTCATTGGCACCATCCAGGTAGGGCAAAGGTGGGACTAGGGAGTCTTCTAACTTAGCGTAACATTCTTACTAAGGATTGTCGATGAACTGGAACGACGAAGAATATGAAAGGCTCCGGATTGGGAAGCTTTCCGTTTACCAAACCGGAATCGCATTCCTCTGCATCGCTCCGCTCCTCTTCGGGATGGTGGGCTACCAGATCATTACCGGCAGGGTCCTTTCAAAGTCGGGCTCGATGCCGCTAGAACCGGGGCTGCCATGGCTTTGGCTAGCATTTGAATTCGGAATTGGCGTCCTCGGTATTTACCGCGGCCTGAAGATGATTCGAAGATGAGGAGCCTCAAACCTCATTGAGGTCCGCTATTTTCGGCTTCAGCCAGGCAGGGGCAAGCTGCTTCATGCCTTTCTTGGAGGTCATGGGAAATCCTGCTTTCTCAGCGAAATTCACAATCTCTCTGAGTTGGCTTTCGTCCCCGCCCACTTGTAGCGCAAGGGGCTTCTTTTCGCTAGGCAACACCATCTCTGCCGAATAGGAGTTTCCGTACTTTAACCGCATCGCATCCAAGAGCACCTTGGGCGAATCTTCGTACGGAATTTTCCACTTGAACACAATCGGCAAGAGCCCTGCAGTGAACTGAACGCATTTTGACGACGGATCGATCAAAACCCGCTTATATGAAAGAATCATCAGCACAGGAATCGGCAGCAGATAGTAAAAAAAGTGCTGGGTATCCGCGAAACCGGGGGGTGCATCTGGCGTATTTGGTATCGCAAGAATCACTCCAAGAATAACCGCGAGGACGATACCAACGCCGTTAATCGAGCGCACGACGTTCATTTTCAGGGGAGCGGCAGACATTGCATTCATTTGCTGTTTGACTGACTGGATTCGATACCTAACTTAACTCGGCCAGGGCCGGCATTATTACCGTTCCCCGAAACCAAACGTCAATACGACAGGATGGTCAGTGAGGTTTAAGCGGATCGCATCCGTCCAGCCAACTTTATGGACGGGAGACGTCCCGATTGTCGGATCGAAGATCACCGTCTTTTGAATGTGTTTTGCAAACTTCACCAAGACTTCGTTGCCTCCCTTCACTTTCTCGGACCAAATCACCAATGAGAGGTTTCCATCTCCCCGTTGAAGCAGAAGATCGTGGACGGTCGGATCCTGATGCACGATCGAGTAAGCCAGCTCCCCGGGCCTGCCAGAAAAGCGCTGCCTATCGGCAAGAATCGTTGTGAGGTTATGTAGGTACATCGCCGCCTTTCGCGGCGAATAGTCTGGCTTGTAGAACCCATACTGCTGGTTCCCGCCTTCATCGACGCGATCCCGCAGCAGATAAACGGCTGTGTGGCTCCAGCCACGCTTGAATTGGTCGAGGTAAAGGCTGAGGAGATTAAGACCGTGAACCTCCTCCGTAATCGCTCCATCGATGGCACAACCGGTCTCCGTAGTCACTTTCGGAAGCTTCTCCAACTCAGGAACCGAATAGCCTTGATACTTGCGCCCCCACGTCAAGCCATGGTTGCCATAGAGGCCGTCGATCCGGCAAGCCGGTGAGGGATCCGAAGCGTTCCACGTTTTATTGTCTTCCACCCCTGGAGAATTGGGATGATAGATGTAGTTGTGAACATTAACCGCGTCGGCATAGCGAGTCCCCGCCGGCACCAGGGTGCCCGCACCCTGGGGTACCACGAGGAACTGTAGCCCGACGTTGTCGACCATGGCTCCGACCTCGCTTGGCCCCCAAACCGGGACCGTCTTTAAGATCGGATCACTCCTTACTGCAGAATAGACGTCCTGCTGCAGGGCGGCCACCGCCTTCCAGCTCTTGCTGCCGCCGCCAGATTCACCCTTGTAGGTGATTGCCCAGTTATTCGGTTCATTGGGCCCCTCAATCGCCACCAGCGCATCGGCCTGCGCCAAAACACGCGGCCCTGCAAGCAGACGAGCGATATCGTTCCCACCACTCCCAAGTCCGTAGCTAAAACGAACCCCCGCCTCTCGGTGCAGGCGAAGCTGATCTTCTGTGGTCACCCCACTCTCGTATCCGGTGCGAAACCATCCCATACCCAAATATTTGGCGCACTCGATGGTCCGCGTAAGGCTCTCACCTCGAACGCTGATGGCGGAGTTGACTCCGATGCTCTCAAGAAAATCGGAGGCTCGAACGGCTTGGACAGGCGCGATTCCAACGGTGAGCATGAAAAGAAGGCATTGCATGGATAGGTGGATTATAAGACGCCACGTGAGTGCCTCGGTGAAATTACGTGTACCTGGCGCGGAACACTAGGAAGCTGTTGATCAACCCCGAAATCGAACAATTTCCGATATATTCAGTGCGCGGGCGGTCCGATCCCCAGTCCTAGGCGAATAAGAGCTTTGAACAATGCTGACCTCTCGTTCCCGCGAAGCAGAAATCGAGCTCCCGGCACCACGCGTCCGGCGTGATCCGCAGACCTCGGAAGAGCTGTTTGCCGCTCACTTTGAAGCGGTGTATCGGTACTTCTCCCGTCGAGTGTCTTCCCAGGAGGACGCTAAAGATCTAGCGGCAGAAACATTTGCCGCCACTCTCGGTGCCAAGGTTCCGAAAGGCGTGGAGCCCCTTAGCTGGCTTTACGGAATCGCGCGACGCAAGCTTGTGGATCACCTCCGCCGTACGAAACGCGTCTCAAAACCCGCACCCAAGCAACCGGATTCGCGAAGTGCAGAGACCGCAGCTACCCTGCGCGCCATCATCGATTCCCTACCGAATCTTCAGCGGGAAGCTCTGCTGCTCCAAGTGTTGGAAGGACTATCCATCCGTGAGATCTCCCATATCATGCGGCGATCTGAAGGGAGCGTAAAGGCACTGATACAAAGAGCGAAAGACAAAGTTAGGCACGAGAGCCGAATTGCAGACGAGGAGATGTTATGAACTTAAACGAAGAACTCTCAAACGCCTATCCAGGGTTCGCCCCTGATGAGGAAGCGAGACAATCTGCCTGGACCTCCATCAAAATCCGAAAAGGACAGATCATCAGGAAGCAGCGAAACAGACGCACTTTCGTTGTCGCGACTTCGGCGTTCGCGGTGGGTGCCCTTTCCATTTCCTTTGGACCAAAGGCTTACGGCCTGTATCGGCTTCATCAAATCGAAGGTGCCGTGAGTGATGCTCAAACTGCGGAGATCACGGTCTACTCGGCCCAACCAAGCGGGAAAACCGCAATCAGCGCCCGCACCCTGTATGACCATGGCCGGTGGAGGATGGAGCGAGGAACGAGCTACCAGATCTGGAATTCTGGCAAGAGCTGGCAGGTTGAACCAGACCTCAAGCGTGTCACGGTTAAATCTGCACCAGAGGGTCCATTCACCTACAATCCAAGCGGATTCAGCGCGAAGGCGATGATCGCCGACTTAACCCGCTGGAACTGGAGAGACAAGATCGAAGTTGGGTCGGATGAGTTTGAGGGTATTCCAGTAACCCGAGTCACGATCACCCAACCGGGTGAAAAAGAAAGGCTGGTCCTGATGGCAGACCGAAACACCTCAATGCCAATCGCCTTCCTGATGCAGGGCAATACGCCAAATGGATGGCATCAAAGCGCAGTGGCAAGAGCTTCGTATGACAAGCCTCTTGATCCAGCGCTTTTTGCTCCAAAGTTCGACTCATCGATGCCTGTTGTCGACCTCGACAATGAGAAAATCGCCTTCCTCGCGGGTATCGAGAAGCCGATCAAATCCTTCAATTGGGAGAACAGGGTGGTTGCCATTCGAGTCATCGACATGAACCCGAATGGAGACATTTTCTTGATGTATTCCGATGGGGAGACAAAGGCGCAGCGTCAACGTGATGCGGATGCAGTGCTCGCTTTTCCGCATGACGGAATGCCTCACAAAGTAGTCGTCCCTTATGTATCGCATCCAAGCATTGAAGTCACCGGATCTGACGGAGTAGCCTACTTGTCCTGTGGAAGCCTACAGCCATACATCACTGGGCCTAGCGAAAAATTCGCTAAGGGGGTCGTGCTTAGAAATGGTGAGGTTTTGGAGGGACTGTGGCTCATTCCCCGGAATCGTCTCACCGGAAAGTCCGTTGCTGTAACCTTCAATGTCAGCGGCAATCGATTCCAGTGGAAATTTGAACGTCCTACGACGCCGCTGACGCCTGACTGGGCACCCCTTATGGGAATGGGCCCATTGAATGACGAAGACGTACTTCTCCAAGAGCTTGGTACCCGTGAGCCGGAGCTCGAGAGAGCAAAGGATAACAACGGGGTTATCGAAACGGTCAAAGCTGAAATCGGCCTTCGGCATCAGATGGAATCTAAAGGCATAGGGCCCTGGGCGATGGGGGACCTGTACGTGAAAATGTATCGCGCCTACCGCGACTTGGGGAATCACAGTGAAGCCATCCGCTGGCTAAAGATGGCCTCCAACGAGCCCAGCTCGCCGCCGGAAGTGGTGACATTTATGAAGAAAGAGGGGCTCTAGGAGAATCTTGTCTAGGTTGGCAGAATCTTAAATTCCAACCTCTTAGTCGATGCAAGTAACGCGGTAACCCAGGTTCCCTCCACCTCCATTTCCGTGGCGAGCGGAGGGCCAGGGAGGGGGTACCGAACAGACACTGTCCCTTGACACAGTGTCAGCGCAGACACGGACGCAAAAGAGCGGGCTCGAAATTGCTCTGCTCACACGGCTACAGTCCGATTGATGGAAACCATTCTGCTGACGCGGCCGAAGGGGACTAAAGGTGCCTTTCGAATCCTTGCAGAGAAGCGATAGAAACGCCGCACCGATAAGACGGAGTCAGAAGAATTCAGACGCGGACCGTGAAGTTTCCACATCAGAGGAGTCAAAACCAATGGACAAAGATCGGATTAAAGGCAAAGTCAAGCAGATTGAAGGGGAGCTTCAGAAGGCCAAAGGCAAACTGACCCACTCCAAGAGCGACAAGATTGTCGGCGAGGCTAAAGTCGTCGAAGGAAAAGTTGAGGAGCAGTACGGGAAGGCGAAAGACGCCGTTCGAAAAGCTTCGAAGTAATGTTTAGGCGGGGCGATCTGCCTCGCCCAACTCTAGCCCGCTTTTGTGAAGTCCCCAGCGCATGATGCGCCGTCCTTCACAAACATCTTGCCTTCGAACGGAACCGCACCTGGCGTGCCGTTTGCGACTGGCTTGTAGTGAAAGTAGAGTCTGCCCACCATCCGGTAGTTATTTTTGTCAACCTTCCAGTTACCGCCCTCAATGGTAGAGAGCTTGAAGCCCCAACAGTAGTCAAAATTGGGCTCCTGTTCGCAAAGGGTCGGCACCATTCCCTTCCTTGCTTGCCAAGTGATTTTTCCGCCACCGCCGGCGCTTGCCGGGAAAACTGATCGAGTGGGATAAAGAACCCAGAAGCCAGACTCTCCAGGCAACACGATGCGCTTGCCCATAACCTCCTGCGCGTTGGAGTGAAGTTCCGAACCCAGCTCAGGCAGTCGGTAGATGGCTACCGCCGCTGAGAACAGGCCAAACGCGGCCACGCCAGACACGGATATCAGCGACCACTGAATCACACGGTGTTTAGTCAAAGCCATCTTCAATCTTCTCTGGCCTATTGTAACAACAAAACCACCAAGGCGAATTGCCTGGGATGGCTATTTCAGGCCACCACTTGCTCCCAAGTGATTCCCTTTCTTCGTCACTTCCGTGCACGCAGAGGTGATTACAGGCAGTGAGGTGGTCGAAAACTGGTTGTCCTGGATGAGAAGGTTCCGTACGCTCCTTGCAGAGATTCCCGCGGTTCCGTTCAAGAGAAACATATTCCCCACTACCTGGATGTTCTCGTGAACCGGCTCATTCGGGTTTTGCGTTTGGTTTTCCGGATGGATGAAGATCGCTGGTTCGCCGCACTCGACAAAGCGATTGTTGCGTATCGTCACACTCCGCACCCCGCCTGACTCGAACCAGGAGTTGGCATCATCGGCGATGTCGATAGCGCTCATCTCTGTACGAGTGAACGTGTTGTTCTCAACCAGGACCTTGCCGCGAGTAGTGATCAGAAAACCACGGCAAGAATCCATTGTCACAGCGCAGCCTCGGATCGTAAGGTCTGGGTACCAGGAGATATTGTCAATGACATCACCTTGCGCAAAGGACGCGACTGGTGAATCCAACGTCAAACGCCACTCTTTATCCGTCTGCTTCGCAACTGAGCGAACCTTGTTCCGATGGAATGGGCGCAGGTTGACGTGGCTCACGAATTCGATCGAGTCCCCTGGCTGAAATGCGGCAAACCCAAAGGTTTGAGGATGCATGAACCTAACTGTGACGACGTTTGGCGAAACTCTGTCTACGAGTTGAAGGAAGGTCCCGTGAACGTTGATCGGGTCATCCTGAGTCCCTGAGAACCGGCAGCTCTCCACCAAAATCTTTCCGCCACAGCCTGAAAAGTGAAAGCAATCGGCCCAAGCTGGGCAGGTGCGAAGTGTCCCAGGCTTCGGCACAACCGCATCTCCGCGGAATGTGAGATTCTCCGTGAACTGGCTGACCACGCCCATCCCTGGAAGAGCGTAGAAACGACAGTTGAAAAACGCTAAATCTCGACACCGGGCGTTGACACCGCTAACCGTGTCTCGCTGCGTGTTTCGAAATTGATACTGATGTCCCACCTTCAGGCCTATGTTGTCTCCCTTGTAGGTGAGCCGTACGGTTCCATCTGCCAGTTGTTCCGCGTGGGCGGATAGGAAGGGATCCCACTTCCCCAAGCGAAAACAGCGTCCGGTATCTGGAATCGCTTCTTGAGCCATTGTCCAGCCGCTGCCAAGGTCCCCCGACCACTTAAATCTCCCGTCGCTTATGCCATATGTGGACCCTTCGGCAACTCGGATCGTCGCAGAGTTTTTGCTCGTCGCGACCACTCTAAACTCCGATACGGTGGGGCGAGCCATATCGAAGGTCAAGTCTTGGTAGGTGATGTGGTCCGAGTACTCATTGATGAACTGGGTCATTCGATCCGCGTAAATGAGCTCAGCTCCTTGAGCTCCCTCAACACGGAAGTGGCTGCAATGGTTCACAAGCACTCCCACGGGTTGGGCGGTGTATGGGGCATCAGCGGAATTGGAAACAAATCGGCACACCCGTGCCGCGCGGGTGGACCGAAACTCATGAATTCCGGCTAAAAACCGGATCACAACGGGATTCTCAGCAGTTCCTTTGCCGTGGGGCATCAGCGAGATATCCAGGACACCAGGAGAAATTCTAACTTTGTCCCCCGGGGCCAGTTGGAGCTGGTTGAGCCTTGCCAAAGTCCTCCATGGCTTGTCTGCAGCGATCCCGCTGTTGGCGTCAGAACCGTGAATCGGGTCTACGAAATAGGTGCTGTCGCCAGGTGAAGGTACAAGGACGTCAACGGTTGGATACAAGTCTGCGGGAAGGAATTCGCCGCTTGACGCCGATGGGTCCCGAGCGAGCCCAGCCTGGCACGACAGAAGGAGCCCTATACAGGTCAGGAGTAAGACGGATTGCGTTTGCCGGCGCACTGTCAATGATAGCAAGGAGCGGATGGAACTAGCCAAATGACAACGTTGCAGCCCTTCAGCTGTCCCTGATTTGGCTGTCCTAAACTCCACCGACTACGAATAACGCGACGTGACACTCCGGCCCCATCCGCGCAAGGATGAACACGTTGCAACCTCTCGTTCCGATCCAGAACTTTCTGGGCTGTGACTCTGGGAGCTTGCGTGGAGAACTTCACTATGAACCTTGCGAAATGGATGGACAACCTTGACTGCGTCTGCAAAAACGAAGCGGAGATTCAAGCCTGTCACTCTTCTCACGACCTCCTCACCGCATCCTACTTTGATGGGCTATCACCTGAAAGGTTCCTATCACTCAGTGTGTCAACGCGAGCCAATACAAACAATCAGGAGAACGTGAGTCGATGATCGCCACCAAGCCCAATTCGGAATCGCTGACCGACCTGGCAAGTGGGATGATGAACGCATTCGTGTACGGCGGACCGGGAAAAATGTCCCTCGAAGCTCGCCCAAAGCCAATGGTAAATGCCGCTGGTGATGCCGTCATCAGAATGATCAAGACGACAATCTGTGGAACCGACCTTCATATCCTGAAAGGAGACGTACCGACTTGCGTCGCTGGCAGAATCCTCGGACACGAGGGCATCGGAATTGTTGAATCGGTAGGGTTGGGCGTAGCCAGCTTCAAGCCCGGAGACAAAGTTCTGATCTCCTGTATCACCGCCTGCTCGAAATGCGAATACTGCAGACGAGGAATGTTCTCCCACTGCACCACCGGCGGTTGGATTCTTGGCAACACCATCGACGGCACTCAAGCGGAATACGTCCTCATTCCTCATGCAGATACCAGCCTTTACAACATGCCGGCTGGGGCAGACGAAGATGCCTTTGTCATGCTCAGTGATATCCTGCCTACCGGTTTTGAATGCGGCGTCCTCAATGGAAAGGTATCCCCTGGCTCATCGGTGGCCATCGTCGGCAGCGGCCCCGTCGGCCTCGCCGCCCTCCTTACCGCCCAGCTTTACTCTCCAGCCCAACTGATCATGATCGACATGGATGACAATCGGTTGAAGGTCGCCAAGCGCCTAGGGGCAACCCATACGATCAACAACAGCTCCGAAAACGCTGTGGCCAAGGTTCTCGAGATTACCGATGGCAAGGGAGTGGACACGGCAATCGAGGCGGTAGGCGTTCCTCCAACCTTCGAGCTATGTCAGATGCTTATCGGTGCCGGCGGAACCATTGCCAACATCGGAGTGCATGGGCATCCCGTTACTCTCCATCTTGAGAAGCTGTGGGACCGGAACATCTCCATCACCACCCGGTTGGTGGATACCGTCACCACCCCCACCCTCCTCAACTCAGTTCAGTCCAAAAAGATCAACCCAACCGTGCTGGTCACCCACCACTTCAAGCTCGACCAGATCCTCGAGGCCTACGACACATTCGGAAACGCGCAAAAGACCGGCGCCATGAAAGTGATCCTTGACTGTCAGTGAACGCAATGACAACAACCACTAAAACAACCGCATTCCAAAGCATCAACCCGTTTGACAACAAGCTGATCGATAGCTTTGATGAAATCAACAATCGAGAACTTGAGACGCGAACCGCAGTTGCACACGCTTGCTATGCCACTTGGAAGCAAAAGAGCTTTGACGAGCGAGCCGTCGTCGTTCGCCAAGTTGCCCAGCTCATGCGAGACCGATCCGTGGAACTCGCACGATTGGTCACCTTGGAGATGGGGAAGCTATACGCAGAAGCCCAAGGTGAGGTCGAGCTAAGCGCCGACATCATCGAATACTATGCCGAGAACGCCGAGGAGTTCCTCGCTCCGCAGAGACTGCACCCTAAATCAGGTGGCCACGCAGAAATTGTAAGCAGCCCAACTGGCGTCCTCCTTGGTATTCAGCCTTGGAACTTCCCGTACTACCAGCTTGCTCGCTTTGCCGCACCCAACATCATGGCTGGCAATGTGGTCATGGTGAAGCACGCCTCCAACGTCCCCCAGTGCGCTATGGCTTTTGAGAAGTTATGGACGGATGCGGGTGCTCC
This sequence comes from uncultured Armatimonadota bacterium, assembly GCA_903927025.1. Lineage (GTDB taxonomy): Bacteria > Armatimonadota > Fimbriimonadia > Fimbriimonadales > Fimbriimonadaceae > Fimbriimonas. Next base: position 54,725 of record CAIYLG010000043.1, on the reverse strand, counting down.
AATCGGTACCTACACAAATCTGTTCATCTCACACGACCAGGTGAAGCACGTTATTGATGACCCCCGAATCATGGGTGTTGCCCTTACGGGCAGCGTCGAAGCAGGCAAATCGGTTGCCAGCCAAGCCGGAAAGAATCTCAAGAAGACCACGATGGAGCTTGGCGGCAGCGATGCGTTCATCGTTCTGGAGGATGCGGACATCGATAGGACCGTGCAGTGGGCGCTTTGGGGGAAGATGAACAACACCGGCCAGTGCTGCGTCGCCGCGAAGCGAATTATCGTGATGGACGAGATCGCGGATGTCTTCCTTCAAAAGTTCCAGGTTGCACTCGAGGGACTTAAGCCAGGCGACCCGATGGACCGGCACACGACGCTTGGGCCATTGTCCACGGAGGCCGCTCTGATCCACCTGCTTAGCCAGGTTGACGCCGCTGTTGCCAACGGCGCCAACATCATCATGGGCGGCAAGCGGATCAATCGACCAGGCGCTTTCATGTCACCGACCATCATCACTGACATCAAGCCGACCAATCCCGCCTTCCGCGAGGAGTTCTTCGGCCCAGTCGCTCTGTTCTTCCGTGTGAAGAGTGAAGCCGAGGCCATTGACCTTGCCAACGATTCTGACTTCGGTCTTGGCGGCTGCGTCTTCACCAACGACGACTCGCGAGGCAAGCGTGTGGCCAATGCCGTGGAAACGGGGATGATGTTCATCAATCACCCAACCTGGACAGCCGCCGACCTTCCCTTCGGAGGCATCAAGAATTCTGGGTACGGCCGAGAGCTCTCCAGCCTCGGAATCCAGGAATTCGTCAACAAGAAGCTGATCCGGGTTGCAAACATCAAAGCGCCTGCCTAATGCTGGTTCCCGTGCCGTAGCCCGCATTCTAGAGGGTGTCCCCCACCCGAGGAGTGCGGGCTCCTTCACGTGTGCGGCATGAACGTTCAGTCCAGTTCCTTTTGCATTGAACCTGTTGCCATGTCAACCGACCCCCGCGTTGAAAACCCGGGACACAGGCGTGCTGAAGCCTGGCTCATTATTGGTATGGAAACCCGCAACATTCGAATCTGAACTGCCTTGCATCACATTGGGTGCGGGTTATGGGAGAAGAGATCGGGTTCATCTGCTCCGCACTTTGAATGGCTTCTCTCCAGGTTCCCAGATTCAGCAAGGTGCCAGGGCGCGCCTAACAGCACCATTCTCAACCCTCCTTGCTTGCCTCCAGGTTCGGCAGGAGAAGGAGTCGCTCCCAAAGACTGGGTCGCTCGAACCTAAGTGCAGGGAGACGCACCAGCTTCAAATCTCAAATTGGATGGCATTAGGTTGAAGCACGCACGCCTTTAGTCGGCAGCTATCCGGCGAGTGCGGGATTTATCACGCTTGCTGCCTGGATTTTTATTCCAGGCCATCTTTCCACGTCGCCTCACATATCCGCGCACAAAAAAGAAGGGCGGGAAGCTTAAGCTCCGCGCCCTTCTTTCTAACTGACGTCCGCGACTAGTCGCCGACCCAAGACCAGTTGACGGTGATGTTGTTGTCCACAGTCTTCACACCAGAAGCATCCCACGCGGTTCGCTCGGCTTCTTCCTTTTCGGAGTAGGTCTTGACCTCTCCGTTCAGGGTGACATGGTTGCCGGATGTGACGACGCTTACGTCATCCGCATCCAACATCGCACTTCGCTCGAACGCCTCTTTAATGTCCGTCTCAATCGCCGCTGCGGAAAGCTTTGGATGAATCGTGATGAGGTTGGAGACTCCCTTCACGCCGTTGATGTAAGCAACGGATTCCTCTGCCGCATTCTTTTGATACCACCACTCGACCTGTCCTTCCAGGGTTATCCAGCCCTCACGAACGACGAGATTCACTTCTGCTGGTACGGATGGCGAGTGTTTCAGCACTCGGCTGGCATCCATCGCGATATCTCCGTCGTCGTGGCTTGCAGAGCCAATTAGCCTAATCTGAATGTCATCTGCGATTGCATTCACCCCTACCACGCGCTTGGCGGCCTTAACCGCATTTGCCTTTTCAAAATAGCTAGACGTGTACCCATTCAGAGTAACGATGCCATCATGCACAAGAACCCCGATGTCGCTCGTCGTCACACTTGGTTCGTACTTGAGCTCGGAAATAATGTCGTTCTGAAGATCTTCATCGCTGATTTTCTTTTTGACTGCTGTAATCACTGTGAACTCTCCTTTGTCGCGGTATCCGCGGCAAGCCAGAGCCGAAATTTCCAAGCGCGGCTTGGGTTCGTCGGAGCTGGAGTTACAACCTGAGGATGGGGCCGTTACGCCCTTGGTTACAAGTCGAACATATTCCTGTCAGCAAACCGACTGTCAGGGAGAAGTACGTATCCAAATGCACTCAAAAACGTGCGGTAACGTGATGATGTAGGAGTATCGGTGGATTCAAAACATGGTGGACCAATCCGAAGCGCGGGGCACACGTCGAAGCGTCCTCATTTCTGTTTCCATCAACCTCATCGAAGCGCTCGGACTCGGAATTGCCGCATCCTTAAGCGGCTCACTTGGCCTTCGCGCCCAGGCCGCAGATAATGTTGCGGCGTCCGCTGTGGGTTTGTTCCTGTGCATCGGAGTGTTTTCAAGCGCAAGACCAACGGATGACACTCACCCCTTAGGCTACGGACGGGAGCTGTTCTTCTGGTCCCTCTTTGCCGCGCTTGGAATCTTCGTGGGAGGCGGTGGACTAGCGCTGGAAGGTGCGCTTCAATCCGCGATCAAGCCAGCAACCATCGGGTCGTACTCCGTATCCTACTTGGTGCTGGGGGTTACCGTACTTCTTGATTCGATCGCGCTTTTCGTGTCAATTCCTCCGCTGCGGCAACAAGCCTTGGACCGACACCTAACAATTCGAGAGCACTTGAGGCGCAACTCCGACCCCGCTCTCACCACGGTGGTGGTAAGCGGGGGATGCGCCATCCTAGGCGGATTTGTCGCGATGGTTGGGTTGCTGTTGAGCGAGTTCACCGGCAGCACCCTCCCCGATTCGTTGGCGGGTGGACTCATCGGTCTGCTCCTCCTTGCAACTTCTGCTTTTCTTCTGAAAACCAACCGAGAATTGCTGACAGGCCGAGGAGTCTCCAGCGCAACCCTGGCCGAGATGAAGCACATCGTTACCGCGCAAGCAGGAGTCGCGGGGGTACCAGACTTGTTTGCGGTTTTTGTCGGGCCCTCCAGCATCATCGTGAATGGCGATGTGCTGTTTGCAGAAGGACTCACGGTCTCGGCTGTGGAACTAGCCATCATTCAGGTCACGGCTGCACTGAGGAGCCGATGGCCCTCGATTGAGTTCGTCTACTTGACTCCGGTGCCGCTTGCAAGATTGAGACGAGTTCGCCGCCCAATTCGAAAAGCGAAGTTTTAGACCCCAACTCCATAATGCGACCAACTATGTGGGTTGCCACTTTGCTTGCCGCTATGACCGTATCCGCACCTTCCCTCTCCACCGAACTACCGCGCGGCATCGGCACCTGGGATCCGACGACGCTGGGCAACCACCGCACTGTGATCTCTGTTCCGACCGCTGCTTCGGCGGTAAAGGTTCACATCCCATGGCGCAGGCGAGATAGGCACCCTGAGCACATTGACACTGTAGTCACCGATGCGGCTGGGCATCGAGTTCTCCGCGTCTACCGACGTGAGATCAACCGAGAATTTGGAGACATCGCATTTGAGCCCACTGCCGGCACGGGAACTTACTACCTGTATCACTTGCCCCACTTGACCCATGGCTCTTACTACCCAAGCGTCGTCTACACCCCGCCGGTTGAAACAGCCGACAAAGGATGGGAACAAAAGGCAGCCTCGGGTTGGGACAGCCTCCCCGAAGCGATCGCGGAAAAGTTTGAATCGGTAAGTGAACTAGACGCCTACAGTCCGATGGAGGTGATCGCCACACATTCGGAGGTCGCCGGCATCCTCGCCCAGAATCCGCTGGCTTCGTATCTCGTTTTCCCGGAAGACCGACACCTCAGCATCAGAATGTGGGACGACCTCCCCGCACGTTGGGCACAGCGTGGGGCCAACACTCCCTTTGAGGGTTCGGCCAAGCGCGGCGAGTACTACGCATTCCAACTCGGGGTGTGGGCGGCCAAGCAGTCGCTCGATTCGGTGCAGGTCTCTGTATCGAACCTCACTAGTGGCAAAAGCGTGATAACCAGCAAGGCGTTCACCTGTTTCAACACCGACGGTGTCGACTATAAAGGCAAGCCGTTTCAGATCCAACTGAACGTGCAAGTTGGCAAAGTTCAGCCGCTTTGGTGCGGCTTTGATATTCCCGTCGACACCAAGCCGGGTGTCTACTCGGGGACGGCTACCATCACCGGACGCGGCCTCGTCGAAACACAGATTCCGCTCTCCCTGACCATTACCAACCAGATCGCGAAGGATCATGGAGACGACCATCCGGAAGATATGACCCGCCTTCGGTGGCTGAACAGCAGGCTTGGCCAAGATCACGAGATTGTCCAGCCGTTCAGTGCGGAGGGTCCGCTTGCCAGCAAGACAGAACTGAGCGAGGGCGGGTTCTTTGCTCAAGTCAGCCGTAATTTCACCACTCGAATGGACGGACAGTCCTCCCGCGGCGCCAAGCTATTGGCCCAGCCAATGCGGCTGACGGTGGAGACGACCGAAGGGACCCCAACCGAGAAGGTAGAGGCGAAGCCCAAGAAGAAACGCACCGGCGCCGACGGCGTGACATGGAGCCAGAAGTCAACTCTTGGCCCCCTCATCAAGAGCCTTACCGGGAGTCTGCAGTTCGATGGCACTGCAGAGTTCCAGGTCCAGCTCACCGCAAGTGAAGATTGCAGCCTAAAAGATATCCGCCTCGAGCTTCCACTGCGCCGAGACGTGGCCAAGTACTTCATGGGGCTGGGTCGCACAGGCGGCACCGCCCCGGAGGCACTCGACTGGAAGTGGAACGTGGAGAACAACCAGGAAGGAGCTTGGGTCGGCGCGGTGAACTGCGGGCTGTTGTTCGCCCTTCGGGACGAGCGGTATGTTCGTCCGCTCAACACAAACTTCTACCACGAGAAGCCGTTGATCCTTCCCTCTTCGTGGTGCAACAGCGGCAGCGGCGGTATCCGCATCCAAACGGAAGGCGAGGTCTACCGAGTCACCTGTTACTCCGGCCCCCGCACCATGAAGAAGGGAGAGATCCTCCACTTCAACGTGCACATGATGCTGACGCCGTCTAAGCCGATTCAGCCTGCGCGGCAGTTCAGCGAGAGGTACTACCACTCGTTCAAGCCACTCTCCGCGATTCAGCGAGATGGTGCCAACGTGGTCAACGTGCACCATGCCACCGAGATCAACCCTTGGATCAATTACCCGTTCCTCGGGTTTGACAACGGACCCAGCGCGAAGATGAAAGCCTATATCACCGATGCCCACAAGCGTGGGATGAAGGTGAAGATTTACGACACAATCCGGGAACTCACCAACCGCGCTCCGGAGCTGTTCATGCTGAAGAGCCTGGGGAACGAGGTGTTCAGCGAGGGCAAGGGCGGCGGAGGCTCCTGGCTGCGCGAGCATCTGGACGATAACTACATCTCGGCATGGCACGCCACCGAGGTGGGCGATGCCGCGATCATCGACTCCGGCATGAGCCGGTGGCACAACTACTACGTGGAGGGCCTGGATTGGCTCGCCCGCAATGTGGGAATTGACGGTCTTTACCTAGACGACGTCGCCTTCGATCGGACGACGATGCTCCGCGTTCGAAAGGTCCTTGCCAGGAGGATCGCAGAACGAGGAGAGGGCGGTTCCCCCGTGCTCGACCTGCACAGCGCCAATCAGCACAACCCGAACGACGGCTGGAATAACAGCGCCCTGCTCTACGCCGACCTTATGCCTTTCTTGGACCGCCTCTGGTTCGGCGAGTACTTCGACTACACCAAGAGCCCAGACTATTGGCTCGTGGAGATCTCCGGCATTCCGTACGGTCTCATGGGCGAAATGCTCCAAGACGGCGGCAACCCCTGGCGAGGCATGCTCTTCGGCATGACCGCCCGCCGCCCCTGGAGCGGCGATCCGCGTCCGCTGTGGAAAGCCTGGGATGAATTTGGTATCAAAGAATCCGAAATGATCGGCTGGTGGGCCGACTGCCCCGTGACCACATCCGACAAGGACGTGCTGGCAACCGTGTACAAGCGCCCCGGCTCAGCTCTGATTGCCCTCGCCTCATGGGCACCAGGAGCGACGAGCATAAAGCTAAAGATCAACTGGAGGGCCCTCGGCATCGATCCCAAGAAAGCAAAGATCGAAGCCCAGCCCATCGACAAATTCCAGACAGGTGCCACGTTCAAAGTGGGAGAGCCAATCACGGTCGAGCCAGGCAAAGGCTGGCTCCTGACCGTGTCGCAAGACTAATTTCGAACCATCTCCAACAATCCCAAAGGGATTGCTTAACAGAGCGAAGGGTTAGACGAGCAAAGCTCGGTCTACCCTGGTAAGGCACGTGAATATTGATGTCCAACGCCAAGGGCGTTGTTTCCCCGCGAACCCGGAATCGGAGGCCCGCGCGGGTCGCGCGACATCAACCGCGTTGCGGTACCGGTTCGGCGGTGCGCCGTCATTCCCAGGGAAGCCCTCGTTGCACGAGCGCATCGCTTCGCTTCGCAGCAACAGCCCCCTTGGGGCACACCCAAAACCCGATCCGCCGCAGTCAGCTAGATCAGACGAGCAAAAATCCCAATGGGATTGTTTTACTAGGGTTGTGCTCGCAAAGCGAGCACAACCCTAGTACCTAGCATCTCGCCGTTAGAGTCCGTGGGACCCAGCCCCCCGAGAAGCGACAGTTCCAGTCAGACCCCTTGATTACATACCGCGTGACTTCCAAACCTATTTTGTAGCGTGAAAGAGACATTGCTTAGCTTTTGGCGTTTCGTTTGGCACAATAATCCACGCAAATATTACTACGGAAGCATCACAAGACGATACATTATCCTGACCGCGACGCGCGGGATCCGCTCTCATACGACAATCATGAATCCACTTGCGTTACTTTATGTGACCTGATATAGTGCTTTTGCTTCGATAGAACGTCTGGAGGGACCTTATGCCATTTCCAATTCTTAGTGATGTTGACGCTGCGAGAATCGCAGCGGCGGCAATTTACGCAATTACAGATAACGATGGATCCGATACGGCCAACTTTCGCCCACTAAGGCAAGGTGTCGGTGATCAGAGTAACGTCGATCAGGTGACCGGTATCAAACTGGTTGATTTCGCCGCCGGGGACGCCAGCGCGTTGTCGGGAATTCTGGCGTTTCTGGGCAAGAAGCTGAATTCTGTCGCCACGCAGTGGTGGGCACACAACGAAAACAATCGCCCGATGCCCCCGGGAACCATACCGGACCCGATGGTTACCGACACCCTAGACCAAGTTTTTGCGTCCGTAATCATTTGGGGTGGACTCGGATGAAGAAGGTGCTGATCTCTATATCTGTGCTCTCTGTCGCCGCTGTGGTATTTGGGGACCAAGCCACTCCGCCAAAGATGAGCCCGTACGAGGGGTTTTCGTTTAACGGTGGTCTGGATATGTTCTACCATCCCAGTTCGACGACGACTTGGTACAAGATCACGTACAAGGGTAATCAACTGTTGGCCGCCGGGGCTGCTCCAGCGGCATTAGATGCTTCAGGTGCCTTCTCTTTGGGCGACAAGAGTGGATCTACGGCAACTGTTCCCGGATTTCAATTAGACATTTTCCAGGGAACCGGTGGGCTGGCTGGAACTGCATTCGAGGGCAGCAACCTCCAAAGTTTCGCGATTCCGCGGATCAATCTTGGTCCGGCTTTCATGGTTCAGTCTGACATTGCCGGATCGATGGACGGCAAATCATTGAATGGACAGGTAGGAATTGAACACTTCCCATTCAATTTGCGGGACCTCGGGCTAAAGAACACTGAATTGGCGAATTGGCTGATTCCGGGTGTTGCCGCTGCAGAAGCATGGACAAACGGGCAACCGTCCACTCCCGGCGTTGGTATCGCGACCTTGCGTGGCTTCCTAGGTAAAGCCTGGGGTTATGTGCATACAAAAACAATGCAGCCTCAGTTTGCACAGGAGGACTATTTGGCCAAGTATCCAACCTTCAAGGCTCTCGGAGATGCCATGAGCGATCTGATTTCGGGAAAGCGAAATGCTCCACCGATGGATGCTTTCGCGCTAACCGTTGGAGGAGCACATCAGGTGCATCCTGGAGACAGTGGCTTTACCGACGATGAGCGAGCTCATCCCGAAACCGTGTCGGCAGAAAGGTACAAGAAGGTCGTCAACGAAGAATACACGCTGTTGCTCGACAAGTACCTTAAGGTTCCGTCATACACCCTCGGAGTTGAGACCAAGAACTGGTACACGTTCGCCGGAGAGCCCAACGGCCCAAGGTGGAAACCAATGGTCGCCGCAGTTTTCACTCTGTGGAACGACTATGGAACAAAGGCACGGTCCAGCCTTGAGTTCCGATATGAGAATGGCTTTGCCTGGTCTGACCCAAAGACACGGCAAAATCGCTTTATGATCACGGCTGGCCTAAACTTTTAAGATAGTTTAACTCCTGGGGTACCGAATGGAACCCCAGGAGAATCACCGTCCAGCAACACAGGCATTCCCTGACCGGCACCCGATAAACGCCGTTAAACGACTGCATACACAATACTATTGCAATATTATAGTATCTCGTTCGAGTTAGAAGCAGCTCTCCTCCGCCACATCCCGTCGCCCTGCCTGCCCAGGCCGACCTTCTGCTCATCAAGGAGGGCGGCAAATAGCATTAGTTGCGATCCATGTGCTTCCCCGGGATGAAAACCGCCCTGGGAAAGTACGTGGAAGCTGGTCATCTCTAAAACCTTGAGGACAAGTACGGAAGACAAGACATCGCTGCCCTGGGCCAGATGCTCACACTGGCCGAGGGTAGCTGAGGTTTTGGAACCTTCGCTTGACAGTATTGGCAGGCAGCCTTGGTGACCTAATTCGTTAATTCAGCTCGCATCGCAGGGAGTAGCTTTCTGATCAGAATCACCTTCAGGCGGTCGTTCACCACCAGGCAGGAAAGGATGGCGGTGAGAAAGAGGGTTAGGATCACCGGCCATGGAAGAGTGGAAAGGCCGGGGAGGCCGATGCATGTGAGGATGGTGCCGATGACGGCGACGATACTCAAGGAGACGCGCAGGGGGAGGCTGGGCGTGCTGGCCCAGAAGGCTTGTCGCTCGCGGGAAGACAGTGTCGAGAAGATTGAGAAGTAAAGCAACAGCAGGAAGCTGAAGCTGCACAGCGCGGCTGGGTTATGACTAAGCCCAAATCGAGTCCAACCGAACCACAGAAGCAGGAGCGATTCAACCACCATCGCCGTCCCCGCAACAAGAGCAACCGCGATGAGACCGTTGATCTTCCACGTCTCCGGTGTTTTGGAGGGCCGCACGTTGTCGGTAGAGAGTGTGATGGTGTCAAAGTCCATGATAAAGGTGAGGACAAGCATCGCCAGTGCCGTCACTACGAACTTACCGGTCACCAGGTAGGCAACCGACACGTACACCGATTTCAGGATGGTATGGCTGATCTTGTTCACAATCCAGGTGAGAATGCGCTGATAGATCGTGCGTCCCTGCTGGACCAGAGAAACGATATTGGTTAGTCCGGCTTCGGTCAAAACGACGCTCGCCGCACTCTTTGCCACATCGGTTGCCGTGCTCACGGCTATGCCCACCTCCGCCTGGCGCAGGGCGGGGGCATCGTTTACACCGTCCCCAGTCATTCCCGTAATGTGTCCCGCAGTCTGCAGCGTCTTCACGACAAGATATTTGTCCTCGGGAAAAACCTCGGCAAGCCCGTCTGACACCTCAAGCAGAGCAATCGTCTTCTTCTTTGTCTCTGCATCAGCCCCTCCTGGCATTCGGCGTATGTTGCTGAGACCGACTCCGGCGGCAATTTCGGCCGCCACTGCAAGAGCATCTCCTGTCAGCATCTTCACTGCAATCCCATGATCTTTAAGGGTTGCAATCAGCTCCTTTGCATCTGGCCGCGGGGGATCATAGAGCGAAACGAGCCCAAGCAGCGCTATCGGTCCCGCTTCTGGCCCACTGGCAACGGCCAAGGTGCGGTAACCCTTTGCAGCGGCGGCTGTGACCTTTGACGAGATCAAAGCTACTGCGGCAGGATCAAGACCGCAGGCTGACGCAATGGTTTCGACAGCACCTTTCATCGACCGAATTCGCCTGCCGCCGACTTCGACCACCGACTCCGTCCTGCGCGTAGCAGCATCAAACGGAACAAAGGAGATTGGAGTGGCGGTTCCCCTGCCCTTAAACGCGTCCCTATCCTTTGCGGCAGCCCGAAACGCAAGATCAATCGGATCCTGGTTCGATTCTTCTGAAGCCAACGCGGCCGCAAACAGCACATCGCTTTCGCTAGCCTTGTCCTGCGGCATCACGTCCATCACCGCAAGCTGGTTCATCGTGATGGTGCCCGTTTTGTCCACGCACAGCACGTCCATCGTGGCGGCATCTTCCGAGGCGCTGAGTCGGGTGACCAGCACGCCCTGCTTCGCCAGCTCTTTCGAACCCACCGCCATGCTAATGGTCAGCAGCACAGGCAGGGCCACCGGCACCGCACTCATAAGAAGGACAAGGAGGAGCGGCAATATCTTAAGGAGCGATTCTCCCCGAGCAAGAGAAAGAATGACGATAACGGCCAACAAGGTGCTGACGATGCCGAACAGTAGGCGCACCACCTGGCCAATAACGGCCTCTATGTGAAGCTTCGGGCGGGCCAATTGGACAAGCTGAGTGGTCCGGCCGAAGAATGTATTCGCGCCGGTGAGCATCACGAGGCCATTCCCCTCTCCACGCCGGATGACCGAGCCAGACGAGACCACACCACCCTCGGTGATCGCTACATCCTTGGATTCGCCAGTAAGCGCAGATTGATCCACCGACAATGTCCCTGTCAGGAGCTTGATATCCGCTGGAACGATGTCTCCACCACGTATTCGGAGGATGTCCCCCGGCACCAGCTCGCGGGCGGGAATCACACTCCAGGCGGAGTCTCGCAGCACACGCGCGCTCACTTGAAGCTGCTTCTGCAGAGCCTGAACCACCCCCTCTGCCCTGCGCTCCTGAAGAAAGCCAAGCACGGCATTCATCACAAGGAGAACGCCAACAACCGCGAGATCGGGATAGTTGCCCAGTACCGCAGATACAACGATGATGAGCTCCAACATCCAAGCGGAGACTCCCCAGAATTTGAGCAGGAACTGCTTGAGTGGATGTGCCTTGACCTCAGCCACTTCATTCGCACCACTCTTCACGCGGCGCAAGTCGACGTCAGCCTTCGAGAGCCCACTCTCAGGATTAACATCGAGTTTGGCAAGAAGCTCGGGCACCGAAAGAGAGGCAATCTCAGGCGGGGCCGGACTTCCCTTCTTGATCGGCTTGGTCTTTGACGGGTGTTCTGTTTTCGAAGTTGGCGTCCTCGCTGGTACCAAACGCCATCCATTGCCGTCGGGCAAATCGCAGCCCAACAGGGAATGGCGGATGTGTCAGTCCACCCTTCCCGCGTTGGGGTTGCCCTAACAGCTTGCGAGTCAGCTCAACAACTGCGCAAGTCAGGAAATTCTCTGTCAACGATCCAACTGTCATGGAACCTACGCTGAAATCGTGATCTCGCACCAAGGCGAGATCACGAATTGCCATTTCAGAGTTAGCTATTGCCCAATTGGCCTCACTTATCAGTTCCCTTTCCGGAACCTTGGACCGCACGAACGATCGGTATCTCGATGCCCTCCGAATCGGGGAGCTGCCTGATAACCGGCTTGCTGTTCCTGCTCTTTAGATCCTGGGTGAACGTGATATCCCATCGGCTCGCCCTCCAAAGCGTGCACTTGCTCCACACGCCATAGCTGATGATGTAGTGGTCACCCACGTTGAACACCCCCGCAGATGATCCAGATAGGGTGTTGGAGTTGCTGTGGAAGCCCGGGAAGTTCAGGGTTTGGCCAGTCGAAGTCGCAAGCCACCAGGCAGGCGGGTTCGCAGCCTGATGGTTCGTGGTGACGTCGGTGACGGACCAGTAGTAGCCGTAGGCGGGAGGAAGTGCGGGAGCGGTTGCGGTAACGGTGAAGGTGCCTCCACTGGGAACCGATGTAGACACGCCAATGCTGGCGTAGGCTGCCGGCGAGGGAGTCGTCGTTTCGATCACCGCAATGTTGTCGATAGCAAGTCCACCGTGACCCGTAGCGAAGATCTTGATAGTCACCGCGCCGCCGACGGGTCCGATCGATGCGGACAGATCTTGCCAGACGCCGGGTAAACCGTTAGGAGTCACCACGATGGGAGGCAAGTTGACGCCGTTGACTTGAAGAGTCACGGAGACGGGGGAGTTGCCCAACGCCTTAACTCTGGCACAGAGCGAACAGACCGCTTTGTTGGGCAAGTCAAACGTCTGACTCCAAACCATCTGGTTCGGTCGGCCAGACAGATTGGCGATCAAGAAGTGACCGAAGTAGGGATTCTGAGTCGCTTGGTCCCAAACCGACCAGGTTGAATTGATCTGACTGGCGATCGCGCCGTTGCCGATCGTGATCTGGCCGGGCATAAACGGTGTAGGAGGAAAGGGTCCAGGGTTCCATGCGAACTGGCTGGTAAACGCGGTGAATCCAGCATCAAAGCTCCCGTTGCCAACGAAGTTCCTACCTGCGCAACAGACCGGTGGATGTTCGATGTCTTGGGCAGGAGCGGCAAAACCCATCCCATAGTTGTTGGTGGCCTTCACCACGATGATCTTGTAGATCTGCACATTCGTCCGAAGGCAGTAGGCAACGTTCGCGGTGATGTTCTGTACAATGCCGCCATCGAACGTGTAAACGCCTCCCGAATAAGTGTAGTCCGGTAGTGGATAGGAGCTTGGATTTCCCCATTTCACAACGGGGCCGTCGAGCCAGGGCAGCGTGATTTGACTACCGTTGCTTGCATAAGCCTTGATATTAAACGTCTCACCCGATTGGTCCACGTCACTGAACGTAACATAGGTCCCTGGCGGCAAGCAGCCGGTGGCGAGCCCCGTAAAGATGTACGTGGACGTGCCGATATTTGGGCTCGAAGTGCCGGGCCCAGAACGAGTAAACGTTCCCGCCCAATCAGAATGTCGCCCGGGTGCGAATGACATGGTGGTCCCAGGCGCTGCGCCATAGAACGTGGGCGGCCCGAGACTGGATGCCACCGAACCTAGGTTTCCACTACCGGTGAGAGCAGGCTGCGCGCTGGCAATCTGCACTGAGGCAACGCAAGCGGCGAGCGACAACACGAGTCCGCGGGTCAACTGCCCTTTGAACACGGATACATGGGGCCATTTGCGGTCACCTTTTTGCCACGGCAGGCTAAGCCTGCTGAAGGCAGCTACTTTTAAGTTCATTCTTTCTCCTTTGAGCTTTTGCAATAACGTGCAAAAGCTTGTGAGGAGACTTTACGAAGCTAAGTGTGACGAGATTGTGAGTCGTGGGGAATTGCGCCTATGGTGGACGGGCACGATCTCGTCACACCTGTGGCGCTACTATACATATGTGTTTGCAAGGGATTCATTCTTCACTCCCGGAGGAACCCTTCCACCCAACTCGGCAAGCTACGTTCGTCGAAAGGCGGATGAGGAGATCCTGAAGGCTCTCCTCAAGTCGGAGCTGGTCTATGTCCTAGATTCTCGTCAAAAGGGAAAGTCATCCCTCATCGTGCGCGCGATCGCTGACCTGAAGGTTAGGGGCGTCAGAACCGCTCGAATCGACTTTCAACGACTGGGAAATAACCTCCTGCCAGAACAGTGGTATGCGGGACTTCTTCATTCTATCGGCCAGGAACTGGGCAAAACCGAAGAGCTGTTCGAGTTCTGGAAAAGCAATCTAGTGGTCGGCCCCGCATTTCGATTCTTCGCTGCCATCGAAGCGGTTCTTATCCAAGGCACATCGGAACCGTTGGTGATCTTCGTCGATGAAGTCGACTTCTGCCAGGCGCTTCCCTTCTCCGTCGATGAATTCTTTGCTGGAATCAGGCAGCTCTACAACCGTCGGTCTGAATCGACTGATTTCGAAAGGGTCACCTTTTGCCTGGTTGGCGTCGCATCTCCCAGCCAGCTTATCAACAACCAAGACGTCACCCCTTTCAATGTGGGCAGACGCGTTGAAGTCACCGACTTCACGCGAGAGGAAATCGAACCCTATGGGGTTGAGATTGCACGATCGGGAAGAAATGGAAAGAAGCTTGTTGACAGAATTTTCTACTGGGTGAGCGGTCACCCTTACCTCACCCAAGTGCTGGCAGGGGGCGTGGCTGCACGTGCTGAAATTCGGCATCCGGCAGACGTTGATGCGTACGTCCGGACGACTCTGTTCAGCGCCGAATCAAGGCAAAGGGAGCCCAACATTGCAGACGCAGAGCGCCGGCTGCTCCAAACGAGGCTTCCAAACCAATCTGCGGACGAATCTCGAAGCCAAATCCTTGAGCTTCACGCCCTCATGCTCACTAATTCCCTCGTCCCTGCTCGGCACGATGAACCTGCGGTGCTGGCAATGCTCCTGTCAGGGATTGCAATCGAAGAAGCCGGTAGCCTCAGATTCCGCAACCGACTCTATCGAACCTTGTTCGATGAAAGATGGCGACGGAACAGTCTGCCGGACGCAGAAGCCCAGCGTCAGCGAGTTGCTTCCTTTAGGGGAGCGCTTCGGGCAGTTTGGATTTCTGCCGCCTGCTTTGCGGTGCTGGCCTGTTTCGTTGTCTGGCTCATTCTCCTCGCCTCTTCACGGGATCGTGCCCTTGCTGAGAGCAGAAGGCAGAGCGCGGATCGGTCGGTGATTGCCTACCAAACGTCTATCGCGCTGGCCTCAGAAACCCTTCGGGAAGGGAATCAGCTGAAGGCATTGGCACTCCTCCGAGGTCAAACAGATGCCTCGCTTCGCGGTTGGGAGTGGAACTACCTCAAATACGGTCTCCCTGACCCAACCGAGATCATTCCTCCAAGTCCCATGAGCGGACTCCGGAATCCAATCCAATATGCATGGCTTGAGCGCGGTTCTTTGGCAACCGTGCGCTCAGGGAGCCTCTTTCTAGGAAGTCGGTTTATTGGCAAATTTCAAGACAGCCACGCTGCTTCCTATGGCGTCTCGTGGCTCTGGGCCACAAAAGACCGTGCGTCACTGGATGCTCGATATCGGACCATCACCCAACTATTGGCAACATCTCCAAAGAATTTGTATGCGATTCGAACGGATGCCAAGCAAGTTGCCGTTATTGTTGGCACCACCAATCAAATTGAACTCCGCGATGTCGAAACCGGAACCACCAAGGTCCTCCAGAGTCCTACTCGGCCCTACGACGTCAGCTATTCCGGCGACGGTCGATTCCTATCAATTCGTGGTTTAGACAGTCAAATGACATACGACTTTGTCAAAAAGTTATGGATTCCCTACAACCTTTGGCCCAGTCCAAAAGCCAAATACATGCTGGTTGTGAAGCTTGCGGATTCAAAGATTCAAGTTAGGCGCGTAGATGACAATTCTTTGGTTTCGGAACTTAAAGGTCACACTGCTCCTCCTTCGCAAGCAATCTGGTTTGCAGACGAAACCCGATTAGTGACCTGTGCGCACGATCACACTGTGCGCGTGTGGAACGTAAAAGAAGGTCGTGAACTGGCAGTCTACGCTTCGGATAAGCCTGGCGCCTCCATCAGTTTAAGCCCCGATGAGCGATCGATTTTCTATGTCACGATGGATGGCTCCCTCGTTTCCTGGCCAGTAACGCGGGAACATGAAGCGAGGGTACTGACCACCGACGCAGCAGAAATCAGCTCAATCAAGGTTTCTCCAGATGGCAGTCGATGCATCGGTTATGTTCAAAACGGAATGGTTGGGATGATCGACCTCAAGACCGGAACTCCGATTGCACACATCCCGATCGGAAAATTTCCGGAGGCTCCGGCGACCGTCTTCTCACCGGACGGAAAGATTCTGCTCATGGTCTGTTCAGATGGGAATATTCTCTTTGCCAACCCATTTGATGGGCGAATCCTCAGAAAGATTGCTTGGTCCCATGGCCGCCCATACTCCGTTGCTATCTCTGCAAGTGGAAACATAGCTCTGACCCTTCGTGACAGTGGCGTTCTGCTCATGGATAGCTGGAAAGGCAATCTGCGGACACTCAGCAGTGTGAAGGGATCGTTCTCTAGAGCGGCACTCTCAAAGGACGGCAACATGCTAGCTTTGGGAGGACAAGATGGCTCCGTTTTTCTGGTGGACACCAGGTCAGATAAGGTGATCTATAAGCGCCAGCTCCACTCTGCCTACATTACAGGGGTCGAGTTCTCACCTAGCGGCCATGTCCTCTCCATCGCGTCACGAGACGGTACTGCAAGTCTCTTGAACCTAGATTCATTGGGCGAGGTCAAAGTCCTATCCGGCCACACGTCTCGAATATGGCAGGCTCGATTCTCGCCAAACGAAAAATGGATTCTGACAAATTCATTTGATGGAACCGCCAGGGTTTGGGACACCGCAACAGGCAAAACGGTATCGATTCTGCAGCACGACTCGTGGGTGTCCTCAGCCGAATGGTCACCGGACTCGCGGAGGATTGTGACCGGATGCGCCGATCACCTCATTCGAGTGTTTGCACCCGAGAACGGGTTTGAACTCTTGAAACTCCGGGGCAACACTGGCTTTGTGCTGGGAGTTACTTTTACTCCAGACGGAAATTCGATCCTTTCGTGCGGAGAAGATCACACGCTTCGCATCTGGCAGTCTGGCCCAATGACCCCGTCTAGGCTCTGAGGTATTTCGAGAGGAATTCTCGGTAGGCAGGCACTCTAAAATCGAGCTTCCCTCCGACTTTGCGGACCAATACACCTCCGGCAATCAGTCGGAAGATCGTTTTGGAGTCTTCAAATGGCTCTCCGTTTAGAAAGTGAACAACCTCATTTTTCATGAGAGGATCACGCGATGCAACAAAAAGCAAGCGCCGCAAATGCTCCGCAAAGGGTCCATCCTCTAAAGTAGCCTGGTCACTGAGATCCTCAACGCGGAGACCGCCGTGGACAATCGAGTCGAGTGCCTTTCGAGCAAGAAAGGGTTGCCCACCGGTGAGTTCTAGGATCCGCAGTACCTCAGCCCTCGAAGCGCTGAGGCCGTATCTGCGCGACAGCTCGGCAATCTCCTCTTCTCCAAAATCATTGAGCATGACCCGTACGCCAACATTGAAGGGGGACTGATTGATATCCTGAATAAAGAGATGAGCCTCCGTCGCGTAAGAAATCATGATCGTGAGCCGCGAGAATTCGCCTGCGGTCTGGCTTGCCCTCAAGTTGTGCCAACTCCGAATGAGTCCAAAAAAGTCGTCGCCGAAGTCTGTACCAAACAACCGATCCGCTTCATCAATCGCCCAGATCACAGGTTGATCGGATTGACGGAGAACCTCTTCGACCACCGAATGCAGATTCATGTTCGGCCCGAGCCACTCGTTCCAAAGTCGCGGCAAGTCCAGATTCAGTCCGCTCTGCTGCGAAAAGCCGTAGGCAAGGGCACGGCAAAAAGCTTCTGCGTTGGAGACCTGAGAGCGATTGAGCACCTGAAGATCGGTCATCGCAACCCGGGCTTCGGCTTTGGAGAACCGATTCAAGGACCTCAACAAGAGCGATGTCTTGCCACTCTGACGCGCCCCTTGAACAAGCACCGTCGGCTCTTGACGATGAAGCGCCTGCCTAACTAGTTCGTCGCATGAGCGCTCAATATAAAACGTTGAGTTTGCGGGAACGGCACCTCCCGAAGGTTCGATCACTACGGCGCGCTCTGCCAATCCTGGATCAGCAGCAATTTCTTGGGATTGGGCAAAAAACTGCTCGAACGCCAAAATACTCCTCTGCGAAGGCGACTCGCCCCACTGATCCTGCATTAAGGTCTCTAGCTCCTCAAATTGCCGGATGGCCTCCGCCCGGAGCCCAGCCGATGCATACGCACAGGACAGCGCCAAGTGGACATCCTCCCGAAGCGGTGCCGCGACAATGGCTCTTCTGCCAATCAAAAGCGCTTCGCCAAACCTTTCGCTCTCAAGCAACAGCCCAATCAGCCGCTGAACAGCTTGACCGAACCGCTCCTCCAGCTCCATTCGATAGACCTGAAGTCCTCCCTCCTGGAGCCCGCCCAAAAGAGGGCCCTCATACAGTTCCACCGCCGATCGAAGATTGGATTCCGAATCATTGCCCGCTAGACCTGCGTCAGTCGCGAGTTTGAATTGAGAAACGTCAGTATCGACCCGTTCCGTATTCAGCCAGAAGCGGTCGCCTTGTGATAGCAGAATGGTGGGCGCGCGGCCCTCATCCGCCAGCGCCATCCTGGCATCGGCCACGGCTCTGCGGAGGTTTTGAGCTTGCCGATCTCCGTCGCTTTCGGGCCACAACATATCCATGAGCTCCGTTCGACTCATGGTTCTTCCTATGCGAAGCGCAAGTGCAGCAACAAGCGCTTCGGCGGTTCGCGACCTAAATTTATGCAGAAGAGTGTCTGCTTCAGGGAGGCAAACCCTGAATTCACCCAACATTCGAATCCAAATCTGCTGCTTCGACGTGTCCAAATCCACCGCGGAATCGCCGTTGCGATATGAGCCACATCTTACAATTTTTTAACGACGGTCGGTCCTAATCCTGGAGATGACAACAGGTTCACGGCATAAGGACCTGGATAGAAATTCCAGGCAGCAAGCGTGATAAATTCCGCACTCCCCAGATTATTGGAACCTGATTAGCGATAACCCACCCACTCTGCTCGTTTAGCGTTACCCCTGCCTCACCGTGGACGCTGAATAGTTGTCAGTGCAGAATCGGACTTTCATCAATTCTGCCTTTGGGGGAAGCTATTGCTACTTCGAACAGCTCAGCCTGCTCCCACTTCAAGGCGGAGAGTGGCCGGCGGGTCTTTGAGGTGGCGGATCAAGCGGAAGGAGCCCTCACACCAATATGTCGCACCGAATCGATATTTTTGCCGACGAAATTTCATCACTGAACACGGTCAACCTAATGGATACCGCGCTCCGGTGCCATATCGCAGAATCGATTCGTGCCACTTTGGTTCGCCCGAGTCCAGACGAGCCATTGTGGGGTCCAATGCCGGATGAACCCGAGATGTCTCCCTACCCGGATGGAGTCCCCGCACCCCCAAAGCCGCAGGAGGATGCCCCGTGCATGCATCCGTAGTCTCCCCACCCGCGCTTATTCAGAGAACACTCACTGATGAGCAGCTTCGCTCGATCAACGCCTACTGGCGCGCGGCCAACTATCTTGCCGTTGGCCAGATTTACCTCTTCGACAACCCGCTGCTAAGCGAGCCGCTGACTTTAGCGCACATTAAGCCCATCGTCGTGGGACACTGGGGAACCACACCAGGTCAGAACTTTATCTACGTTCACCTGAACCGGGCAATCAAGCTTTACGACCTCGATATGTTCTACATTGCGGGACCCGGCCATGGCGGCCCTGCTATCGTGGCGAACGTCTACCTTGAGGGGACATGGAGCGAGGTTTATCCCAATGTCGGACAAGACCTCGCCGGGCTCAAAAAGCTGTTCAAGCAGTTTTCCTTCCCTGGCGGCATCTCCAGTCACGTCGCTCCTACCACCCCAGGCAGCATTCACGAGGGGGGAGAGCTCGGCTACTCGCTTAGCCACGCCTTCGGCGCGGCGTTCGACAACCCCGACCTCATCGTGGCCTGTGTGGTGGGAGACGGCGAGGCAGAAACGGGCCCGCTTGCCACCGCGTGGCAGTCCAACAAGTTTCTCAACCCGATCACCGATGGCGTGGTCCTCCCAATTCTCCACTTGAACGGCTATAAGATCAGCAACCCAACTGTTCTCGCACGAATTGAGCATGAGGAATTGGAGCAATTCCTCCGAGGCAACGGATGGAACCCGATCTTTGTGGAGGGAGACAAACCGGACTTGATGCACGAAGCAATGGCGGCGGCCATGGACCGATGCGTCAGCGAGATCCGACAAATCAAGGAGAACGCAAGCAACCTCGGCGATACGACCCGTCCACGTTGGCCGATGATTGTGCTTCGATCGCCAAAGGGTTGGACAGGTCCCAAGATGGTGGACGGCCTGCCGATTGAGGGGACATTTCGCTCTCACCAGGTTCCGCTTATCGTCGATGCTGCCCACCCAGACCACGTGGCGATTCTCGAAGAGTGGATGAAGAGCTACCGTCCTCAGGAACTCTTTGACGAGGACGGCAAACTCTTTCCGGAACTGTATGAAATGGCCCCAAAGGGTAATCGAAGGATGGGGTCCAACCCTCATGCCAACGGTGGAAGCCTCCTTCAAGACCTTAGAATGCCCGATTTCCATCTGCACTCCGTCACCGTTCCAACCCCCGGGGCGGTGGAGGAGCAAGACACAAAGGTCTTAGGCAAGTTTTTGCGAGACGTTGTGAACCTCAACCAGGACCGTCGCAACTTCCGAGTCTTCGGACCTGATGAAACTGTCTCCAATCTCCTCGGCGCCATCTTTGAGGTCACCAACCGTCAATGGGATGCCCGTGTACTAGACAGTGACGAATCACTTGCCCCGAGTGGTCAAGTTCTGGATTCGATGCTCAGTGAGCATCAGTGCGAAGGATGGCTGGAGGGCTATCTGCTGACGGGAAGGCACGGCCTATTCAACAGCTATGAAGCTTTCATCCGCATCATCGACTCCATGTTCAGTCAGCACGCCAAATGGCTCAAGGTTTGCATGGAGCTGCCTTGGCGACGAGAGATTTCCTCACTCAACTATCTGCTCGCCTCTCACGTTTGGCAGCAGGATCACAACGGCTTCACCCATCAGGACCCTGGCTTTTTAGATCACGTCATCAACAAAAAGGCGGATATCGTACGGGTATATCTCCCTCCCGATGCCAACTGCCTGCTGTCAGTATTTGACCACTGCCTTCGCAGCCGAAACTACGTTAATGTGGTGGTCGCCGGCAAGCATTCCCTGCCCCAATGGCTATCGATGGAGGCCGCCATTGTCCATTGCACAGAAGGGATCGGCATATGGGAATGGGCCAGCAACGACAAAGGTGCCGAACCTGATGTTGTGATGGCATGTTGTGGTGACACCCCAACGCTGGAGATCCTCGCCGCTGTGAGCATCCTGCGGGAGCACCTTCCTGACATCAAGATTCGAGTTGTCAACGTCGTGGACCTGATGAAGCTGCAGAGCAGCACCGAACATCCCCACGGCCTCAGCGAGATCGACTACGACGCGCTGTTCACCAAAGACAAGCACATCATCTTTGCCTTCCACGGATACCCGTGGCTCATCCATCGGCTTACCTACCAAAGAGCCAACCGCAACTTGCACGTGCGCGGATATAAAGAAGAAGGCACGATCACCACGCCATTCGACATGCGCGTCCAGAACGACCTTGACCGCTTCCATTTGGTCGAGGATGTCGTGGACCGCCTTCCTGGGCTTGGCGCTAAGGGCGCTTACCTAAAGCAGATGGTGAAGGACAAGCTCATCGAGCACCGGCTGTATATCAACGAAAACGGCCAGGACATGCCAGAGGTACGGAACTGGAAATGGAACCTTCCCCAATGAGTCCTCGAAAATTGGCGGATACGGCTCGAGCGCTACTTGCCAATGACAAAGGTGTCTTGGCTATGGATGAGAGCATCCCTACCTGCAATAAGCGGTTTGCCAGTGTGGGAATCCCACAGACCACCGAAGCTCGTCGCGCATATCGCGAGATGATTTTGACGACCCCAGGGCTGGCCGCATCTATCAGCGGCGTGATCCTCTGCGACGAAACGATTCGCCAGCAGAAGAAGGACGGCACACCATTCCTCAATGTCATTGCCGATGCGGGAATGATTGCAGGAATCAAGGTGGATACCGGCGCCGTCGATCTTTCAGCTCATCCCGGTGAGCGAATCACAAAAGGCCTAGATGGCTTAAGGGAGCGGCTCAATGAGTACGCGCGGATGGGTGCTCGGTTCGCCAAGTGGCGCGCTGTGATCACGATTGGACCAGGAATCCCGACTCGAGGGTGCATTGAGGCGAACGCGCAGGACCTCGCGCGTTACGCCTCACTGTGCCAAGAGGCGGGGATGGTTCCAATTGTAGAGCCCGAGGTTCTGATGAACGGTGACCACACCATGGAGCGCTGCCAAGAATTCACCGGAGAAGTACTTCATGCCGTCTTTCATCAGATGTTTGAACAGGGAGTGCTGCTGGAAGGCATGCTTCTTAAGCCAAACATGGTGTTGCCTGGCCTAACCTGTTCCAAGCAAAAGTCTATCGACGAAGTGGGCCACGCCACGGTACAGTGCCTGCTCCGCTCGGTCCCCGCCGCCGTACCTGGGATCCTATTTCTGTCGGGTGGGCAAACCGCCACGCTTGCTTCTGCTCGCCTGAATGCGATGAACCAAAAATTTTCGGCTCCCCTGCCCTGGGAAGTTGGGTTCTCCTTTGCGAGAGCCATTCAACAGCCTGCGCTAGACATTTGGCGCGGAGATGAGGCCAACACTATCGGCGCCCAGCACGCCCTCAACCATCGCGCGAGCTGCAATCGATCTGCCAGGCGCGGCGAATACAACGCATCCATGGAGAAGTCATGAGCAAACCCATCGCGGCATCCAATCCGCTTCACCTTTACCTGGTTCGCCACGGGGAAACACCCTGGGTCCTTACTCAACAGCACACCGGCATCACCGAAGTTCCCCTGACGACTGATGGTGCGCATGAGGCCCAGGAGCTTGGACGTCACCTCAAAAAGGTGCGATTCGCGCAGGTTTTTTCAAGTCCAAGGCAGCGCTGTCGCCAGACTTGCGCTCTCGCCGGGTTGGGCCAAGCTGCGGTGATTGACGCGGATTTGGCAGAATTGAACTACGGTGACTACGAGGGTCAGCGCTCTGAGGAGATTCGATTGGCACGACCCGATTGGGAGATCTTCCTTGATGGCTGTCCCAACGGAGAGAGCACAAAGGAGCTGTCTGATCGGGCGGATCGCGTTATCGCGCGCCTCAAATTGCTAAGCGGCAACATAGCCCTATTTACGCACGGCCAGTTCGGGTGTGCCCTCACCGCAAGATGGATCGGTCTCGCGGTGGAAT
The DNA here is from genome assembly GCA_903927025.1 of uncultured Armatimonadota bacterium. Classification (GTDB taxonomy): domain Bacteria; phylum Armatimonadota; class Fimbriimonadia; order Fimbriimonadales; family Fimbriimonadaceae; genus Fimbriimonas. The sequence continues at coordinate 31,590 of CAIYLG010000043.1, read as the reverse complement.
CGGCGATGCACTTCACTCTGGACACAGCATCTTTCAGCGTTTTAAGCTTTGATCATCATCACCCGGATATTCCAGTAGTCGAAAACTGGAACGCCATGGGCCACGAACTCCCAGTGGCGGACACTCCCGAGGTCGCTATGGCAGGCGGAAAAGCATATTGGGATAAAAGCACGCCAAAGTGGGATTCGAATGAGCCGCCCGAAGATCTGAGGCTCTTTTGACCCACGTCCCACTTTATCCGTTGCGATTTGAACCTATCTACCAGTATCGCGTGTGGGGCGGGAGGAGACTGGAAAACATTCTCGACATGCCACTCCCAGAAGGTCCGATTGGGGAAGCTTGGATACTGAGCGATCGCAATGACCACCCCAGCGTAGTCGCAAATGGTGAACTAAAGGGACTTAGCCTGAGTCAACTCATGCTCATGTGGCCAGCAGCGCTGCTTGGCGACGCGGCTGGCTTGTACACTCGCTTCCCACTCCTTCTTAAATTCCTAGATGCTCGAGAACGGCTTTCGGTTCAGGTTCATCCTTCTGACGCTCAAACCCGATACATTCCCCGTGGGGAGCATGGCAAAACTGAGGCATGGGTGGTCTTGGAAGCGGACCCCAAGAGCATGATCCGTGCTGGTCTCGTTCCTGGTACCACTCCAGAAGCCTTGAAGCAAGCGGCTGAAGATGGAACGGTTGAGCACCTGCTGTCTGGCTTCGTACCCAAGATCGGGGACGGTGTCTTTATCCCTGCAGGGACGGTTCACACACTTGGAGAGGGTGTCGTCGTTTTTGAAGTACAAGAGAACAGTGACGTGACCTTCCGCCTGTTCGATTGGGATCAAGTGGACCCCAAGACTGGCAAGCGACGCGCCCTGCAGGTTGAACAGGCGATTGCCTGCGTCGATTATTCGAAGGGACCCGTGACGCCCGTCTTACCAGTTGTTGAAACCGAAACTCCCTGTTTAAGAGAACGGCTGTTCGATTGCGAACATTTTGGACTTTGGAGGCTCTCAGGAAGTTCTCCGTTCATGGTTGGAGCGATGAACAAGGCGCGAGTGCTTGTGTGTGTGGCAGGTGGGGGCCAGATTAAGCACGAAATCGCCGATTATCCAGTTCGGAAGGGCGACGTAACCCTGCTCCCCGCCGCAGTAGGCTCCTGCTTTATTGAGCCGACTGAATCGGTAACCGTATTGGAGATTTCGCTGCCAGAGGGAGCATTTCGATGAAAAAGCTAATTGTCTTCGACCTAGATGGAACTCTCGCCGAAAGTAAATCCTCGTTGGATGCAGAAATGGCGAAGCTTCTTGGGGCGCTTCTCAATGTCGCACGAGTCGCCATTATTTCCGGAGGAGATTGGCCCCAGTTTGAAAGCCAGGTTCTGATGAAGCTTCCCGCCGACAGCAGGCTTAAGAACCTTTCGCTGTTGCCTACCTGCGGAACCAAGTTCTACCGATACGAATCGGAATGGGAGCGACTTTACTCCGAAAGCTTCACGGGTGAGGAGAGGGACAAAATTGTTGACTCGTTGAAATACGCCATTAACAAAGCCAACTTCAAGATTGACCACACGTGGGGAGAGACCATTGAAGACCGAGGCAGCCAAGTCACTCTGTCTGCATTAGGACAAGAGGCGCCGCGCGAGGAGAAGGCGAAGTGGGATCCGGATTTCTCAAAGCGAAGGCAACTCAAAGCGATTCTCGACCCCGATCTTCCCGAATTCACGGTTCGGATGGGAGGGACGACCTCGATCGACATCACGCGCCACGGCATTGACAAGGGTTATGGAATCCGTAAGCTTCGGGACGAGTTAGATATCGCCATTCACGAGATGATTTTTGTGGGAGACGCGATCTTCCCTGGGGGGAATGACTATCCAGCCAAGAAGGCAGGAGTCGTTTCGATTGAAGTTGAAGATCCAGACGAAACCAAAAGGGTGATTGAGGCGGTGTTGGCCTGCCTTACCGACACCCAGCCCATGCCGAGAGGGATCAGTCGATGACGCGATCTCACGGCAGCATCGGAGACGTGTGGCTCGGCGTCGGAATGATGGGCCTTATCGGATGGACCCTTGCCATCCCAAGCGCCATCGGCCTGGGGATTGGGCTAGTGCTGGACAACGCCTTCGCAACTGAGCATGGTTGGGCAATCGTCTTGTTTAGTGTCGGCTTGGTCCTGGGATTCCGAAAAGCTTGGACCTACGTGTCCGCCGAAAGCGAAGCACTTGCTCGCGAAGAGAACCGGGGTGAGTAGATCCCAGGTGTCTTTGGACGGTGGACAGTGAAGCCGGACGAGTGGGTTCTGAGAGCCTGGTATGTCGAAAGGAAAACATCCCGCCCCTCGGATCGTGAGAGATCGATCAGTTCACCGGACTGAAACAAATCCACTAAACTGGGCAAGCCCGGTGGAATCACTGCGGCACATGAACTCACTGCCGCCCTATGAACGAGAGCCTTTACCGCATCGAAAGCCGAGCCATCGTCATGGTTTTGCTTGTGATTGTCCTTGGAGCAATCGAAGTTGGGCTCGTTTATGGTCGAAAGCACAGCGCAAAGACATCAGATGTGACGAAAGGGCAGGTGGTATCCGCAGCGTCAACCCTGATTGGCATCCTTGCCCTCCTCATCGGTTTCACTTTTACTCTTTCCGTCCAGCGCTTCGACAGCCGAAGCGAAGCCGTGGTTAGCGAGGCCAATGCAATCGGGACCGCCTACCTGCGATCTGATTTGTTGCCACAGTCGATCCGCACGCCGGTGCGACAGCTTATGCGGGAATACATCGAAGCACGGATCGCGGAAAGCCTGACGGAGATCGAAGACTCAACGCGCACAACTCTGCTGAAATCTGCCGAGGCAGATCAGGTAAAGCTATGGCAACAGGCCACTTTGGCCGCGAAAGCCGAGCCGAATCCGGTGACAACGGGGCTCTTTATCCAGGCACTGAACGATATGATTGACTCGTACAGTTCCCACCAGGCTGCCCTCAATCGCCATGTCCCGGAAGACGTCCTGCTCTTTCTATTCGCGGTCTTCTTGGCTGCGGCAGGGGTCGCGGGCTATGCATCCGGAGTCAACGGAGTCCGTCCGTCGGGAACAACATATGTTCCGCTGGTCGTCATCGCCATCCTCGTCCACATCATCTTAGACATTGATCGGCCGAGACGCGGGCAGATTCATGTCAGCCAGGCGAGCATGGAGCAGCTATGGGATTCCGTGAAGTCGTTCCCGCAGTAGAGAGAACCTGGCGGCGGATTCATAATCTCACTTAACAGATGCTTACGCTTACAGTAGCTCTCCTTGTCTCGGCCACTAACCTTCATTTGCCGGTCCCACCGTTTGATCCTTCACCGGTGAGGGCAATGATTTCAAGGGTGCTCCCAGGTAGAGAGAGCCGCTTCGTTTTAGAGTCTGTGACCACCAGGGCCGGGCACCCGATTCTGGAAGTGGATCGAGCGGGTCAAAGAGTGATCCTGCGCGGCAGCGATGGGGTTGCGCTTGCGTCGGCTTTCAACTGGTACCTCCGGCATGTTGCCAATGGCCAGCTCAGCCGAAGGGGAGATCAGACACCGTCGAACCTGCCCCTTCCTCAAGCTAAGATTCGAAAAGATTCGCCCTACCGAATGGTGAATTTCCTCAACTACTGCACCTTCTGCTACACAGCCGCCTTTTGGGACTGGAAGCAGTGGGAGCGGGAGATCGACCTGATGGCGATGTCCGGCGTACGGAACCCCCTCATGGTCGTTGGGAACGAACTGGTTTGGGAGCGAGTGCTCAAGCGCCTTGGATACAGTCAGCCTGACATCAGTAAGTTCATTCCTGGATGCGCCTTTACCGCTTGGTGGCTGATGGGCAACCTGGAAGGAGAAGGCGGACCGGTACCAGAACCGCTGATCCAACGGGAGAGCGACATTGCCAAGAAGATCCTCCGTCGCATGCGGTCGTACGGAATGGAGCCAGTTCTTCAGGGGTTCAATGGTGTGGTTCCAACCACCCTTCCCCACTACTTGCCTGGGGCCAACATCGTGGATCAGGGCAAGTGGGCGGGAGGCTACCAGCGTCCCTCTGTGCTAAGCCCGCTCGACCCCAACTTCGGTCGAATCGCCCAGATGTGGTACGAGGAGCACGCAAAACTATACGGCAAAGCGCGCTATTACGGCGGAGATCTGTTCCACGAAGGAGGGCGCACGGCCGGCCTAGACCTTGCTGGCTGCGCCAAATCGGTTCAGAGCGAAATGCGGCGAAACAACCCGGATGCCACCTGGGTGCTTCAGGGATGGAGCGGCAACCCACCCAAGCCGCTGCTATTGGCAACCGACCCCTCTCACACTGCGGTGCAGTACATCGAAAGCTATCCGCAGACTGCATCCATCCAAAACTACGCCGGGCGACCTTGGACCTTCTGCATGGTCAACACTTTTGGTGGCCATGAGACCCTGGGAGGAAAGCTGTCAACGCTTGCCACAATGCCCAGCCATCTGCTGAAGGGCAACACAGAGAACAACATTGGAATCGGCATCCTCGACGAAGGACTGGATACGAACCCCGCCGTTTATGACCTCTTCAGCGATATGGCGTGGGAGAGTCATGATGTAGACCTTGCCAAGTGGGAACGGGAATACGCGCATCGTCGCTATGGGGCGGTGGACAAGAACGCAGAGCGCTTCTGGGCTTTGATGGGCAATGACCTCCTCGGCCATCAATCGGAAAACCTCTTATGCTCTCAACCGAAATGGGGCATCACCAGCGCTTCTTCCTGGGGAGACGCGACCCTGACACACGACCTAAGCAAGATGGTTGAGGCGGGAGAATCGCTTTTTGCCTGCTCCGCCAAGTTCCAAAACCAGGCAACTTATCGAAGCGACTGCGTCGAAGCGATGCGACAGCTGTTCAATGACTACGGCGTTCAACTTTACGAACAGCTCTCCGATGCGTATGCGCGCAAAGACCTCGTCGCGTACAAGCCACTCTATCGGAATTTCCTCCGTCTGTTGCAAGGCAACGCCACTGTCTTCGCCAGCGGCGACTACACGTTGCTAGGAAAATGGATTGCCCAAGCAAGAGCGAAAGGGACAAACGATACAGAAAGGGGGCTGTTAGAACGTGAAGCTAGACAGCTCATCACCCTCTGGTCACCGACGAGGACTGACCTCTCGGATTATGCCTACCGACAGTGGGACGGTCTATTTGACTTTTACTACTGGTCCCGCTGGTGGGATTTCCTGTACGCTGCGGACTGCGAACTTTCCGGCAAGCCGATAAAGAATACGGCGGCGTATGCAGGGTGGGAGAAAAGGACAACTCCTACATATCCGACGCAGGCTACACATCTGGAAATAGCGGGCACCCTCTGGAAAGGCTATCTCCCCTATTTCAAAGCTGGCGTACGTTACTGGAAACGACAGCAAGAAAAAACCAAGAGGTGGTCCTGGTCCCTGGGTGCTTCACAAGATAAGAATCAAACTCTGATTTGGGATGTCACCGACAGCCTGAAGAGTATTGGCAAAGCGCAATTTTCGGTTTCTGTTGAGTATCAGTCCGGCAACAACGCGATTGTGATCTCCGGTGCCGAGTTAGCCAAGAAGACAAATATGGCGGTGAATGGGGGGATCGTCGCTGTGGATATCCACCCCGGCCGAAGCGGCATTGTTACTCGCGACAATGTGTACAGTCTCAAGGCAAAAGAACTCGATCCCAAGGCTCAATACTTCCTCATTCTTCACGTCATGGGAGATGGAGGCAACGACTCGAAGGGAAGAATTGTGCTTCGGTGATGGCGCAATTCTAGGCTAGGAGCTCTGTAAACTCCCCCAGCCACGGTTCGTATCGCTTCCATCGTTCGGTCGACGACAGATACATCGGCTGCCTCGCCTGCCACCGGCTGGGAGTATTGATGGCGCTTTTGTTCTCGTGATGGCGGAGGCATGCTTCGCTCCAAGGCAGACCGCAGAATTCAATCACCTGCGGGATGACGGTATCCGGATCCGTCACAAGATCTTCATAGTCCAGTTCGAACATCGTCTGCGGCTGCAGGTTTTGTCGCCAGTATTCCATTGAAGCTAAATACGCCTTGAAGTAGGCCACGATGTTAGACTTCTTATAGGCGAACAGTGCGCCCTTGCCAAAGTAAGTGGTGTAGATAGAAAGGCACGTATCCACTGGGTGACGGCGAATATGCAAGAACTTCGCATTGGGAAACGCGGCTCGAATCACGCCCACATAGGCAAAATTGAGAGGCATCTTATCGGTAAACCGAACCTCGCTTCCAACCAAAAGCTGTCCGTACCGCAAGTACGTCTCTGCCAGATCATTCAGCTTCTCTGGAGTTGCAAGCTCGGGTGTGGCAGCAAGGCGCAGGGCCTCTTCAATCCAGAATCGAAGTTCTCCGGCACTGGTTACATCAGGGTGGCTGGAAACAATTTGATCCAGCAAGGTGGTCCCTGAGCGGATCATGCCGACGATGAAGATCGGGGAAGCGCCACTGTCGCTCATTGAATTTCCCGTTCTTAACTGCTCGAAAAGGGCCTGGACCCGGGCGTGATCCTCAACAAAAGAGTTCGGATCAACGGGGTGCGCGGAATGGTTGATTTCGAAGGCAAGCGCATTGGCTTCGTCAAAGTGGCTCATTGCTTCGCCTCCATGATTCAGCTGCTCTTCTGCTCTTCCGAGGGCATAGCTGAGGTACATCCGGCTCGCTTTCCGCAAGGATCGCCTGTTGAGGACCGACCGCATATCTGCCACAAATGGCTCGTCTCCTGACGCAAGCTTCTTGGTCTGCATCAGTCCGTAGTATCCAAAAGCAGGATCTCGGTCGGATTGAATCAGATTCAAAAAGTGAGATCCCGCTTCTTCGAACCTCCCTTGGTTGAGAAGCCAGGAGGCGTAATCAGGCTCCGCAGCATTGGAAAGCTCAACCGCCCGCCTGTGATGCCGCTCGGCGGCCTCATCGTTGCGGATCATTGCAAACGCTGCTCCGGCAGACGAATGAAGTTCCGCACAGTCTGGGAGGGCAATTAGCCCCGATTCGAGACACTCAAGGGCTTCGCCCGCCATGCCGTAAAGCATATAGACACGGGCCAGAGTCAGGTAGCTGTGTGAGTCAAACGGTGCCAGCAGGATTGCCCGACGAAAACGCTGTATGGCCTCACCGTGCTGATGGTCCATCAGATAGGCCTGGGCCAAATTGTGTTCGAGCTCAGCCGCATCCGGCGCAAGCTCAACTGCAAGCTGAAACGCTCGGATGGCTTCAGTGGGCTGTCTTAAAAAGAGAAAGCAGGAGCCAAGGGAGCTGTGGCCCAGGGCATTGTCTGGCTGAAGCTGGATCGCCCGTTTGGCGTAGGCGATTGCCTGATCAATCTCCTGAGAATTCCTAAGGAGTACAGCCACCCATGTCAACGCTTCAAAGGAGTCGGGATTGAGCTGAAGCAGCTCTTGAAAGGCGCGCCTGGCTTCTTCCCTTCGCTTCATTCGAGCAAAGGAGGCACCGACGATCAGTAGAACTCTCTCTCTTAGCGCACCGTGTACGGGCGGCAATCGATGGAGGATGGCAAGCGCCTCGCCCGGGCGCCCCTGATTATAGAGGCGCTCAGCCGTGGCGATGCTTATATCAATTTCTGAGTCGATTTGAGAGTTCACTCACGTTACTGCATATGATTGCGCTGCTTAATCGTGGCGATGACCTGATCCTTCTGCTCCCGCGTGAACTTTGGATTCGCTTCCGTGTCCTTAATGCGCTGAAGCGCGCGCTCAGGGCTCGCCATCCCTCCCGTCGTCTTGGGTTTTTCTGGAAGAGGTTGCCCACAGCCCCAAAGAGATGTCCCCCCGAGAACGGCTAGAACGAAAATTGTTATCTTCAGATTCAAGTTGTTCCTCTAAACGCCGGGTGGGCTGCCTTCCGACGAGGGTCGATCAGCCCACCAGCATCTCGTCATCTAGAACGCGCTTCCGGTTCCGAAAGCATTCCATGTGCAGTACATCCACGGACCACAGCCCTGACCCGACATCTTCGGATCCACATCCAGCAAGTGGGTAAGCGTGGCGTCCGCGCCCGTGATATTAGGTGGAGTAAGGTTGCCGCCGTGCATCGTGATCGGGCCAGTGTGGCCGAACATGCTAAACGTCATCTGGGACTTCATCATGTACTTGGAGTGCCCATCGGCAAACCCCCAGTTCCCGCCACCATGGTTCACTCCGGTTGTGGGACCGTCGCTTCCATCTGGACACGCCTGCTGTCCGCTGCTGTTCAGCACAGGAGCACCAATGTAGCCTGTGCAGCTGACACCAAAGCCCTGCCAGGATGGGATTGTTGCCGCCGTCTTCTGCTTCTGAGTGAGTTCGCTCATCAGAATCGTGTTCGCCGGTGCAGGCATTGCCGTATTGGATTTACCAGCGGCAATCGCATTCATTCCATAGCTATTGCAAAAGGACGTGGGCTTTCCATTGAGCGCGCCGGTCGTCTCGAAACAGCCCCAGCCATCGGAACCGTCCTGGTCTGTTGCCACTGGGCAAAGGAATACGCCGTAGCTCTTGACGTACGGATAGATACCGCGATCCCAGTTCGTGGAGGCAGTTGGGTCCATGGCGCCGTTGATATACGGCTCGCCGTAGTAGGTCAACCCTGAGTCTCCGGCGGCCTGGTACGGGAACTCGTCGTCGTAGTCGCTTGAGTACATCAAAGCCCCGAGCGAAAGCTGCTTATTGTTAGAGAGACAAGCTGTCTTCTTCGCCGCCGCCTTTGCCTGTGCAAAGACTGGGAAAAGGATGGCAGCAAGGATGGCAATGATGGCAATGACTACCAAGAGCTCGATGAGCGTGAAACCAAGTTTAGGCGATTGTTTCATTTTGTATCTGCATAGCGTTCAAATCACGGCTCATGTTCAATGAATACGAGCCAGATTGACAAGAAAGGGAAACGAGATCAGATAAGTGATGAAGCTTGTTCATCTCGCGTAAGGCCTTACGCACGCTCATTATACGAACCGTTCACGAAAGTGACAAGAAATGAGCCACTTTTGAACAATCTAAGATTGTATTTGTACATTCCAAACAACGCGACGGAGTCGAGGCCAAACGGAGATCCGATTATTAGGCTGAGTTGCCCGCAGTGGATGCACGAACGATAGTTGGCGCAGGCAAAAGGATCTGCCTTGGTGTTGTCGGTCCCTCGCCACTAGCGCGATCAAGGAGGACTTCTGCCGCGTGGTACCCAAAGCCCTCGAAATCCTGACTGGCACTGCTCAGGACGTCTCGGGAAGGGTCATCCCACCTTGCCAGCCAGTCGAAGCCCACCACGGCAAAGTTCTGAGGAACCTGGAATCCCATATCTTCAAGCACGGCACACACCCAGTGGGCTAAAACATCGCAGCTGGCCACTATAGCAGTGGGGCGTGGGTCCATTGAGAGTACTTCTCTCACGAGGCGCTGTGTCAGTTCGTTGTAATAGGCGCTTGGGCTGATTCCACGACCGTAAAGACCACCATTGGGAACCTTGCTGATGTTTGCAGGTTCAAGCTCACTTCCAAACAGCACAGTTCCACTGCCTTCCAACCCCGCAATTCTGAGCGCTCGCCAAAAGCCTTTGACCCTTTCTTGAACGGTGTAGGGAGTTGCAGACTCTGAAACATAAGCGATCCTGGTATGGCCGAGCTCGAGCAGGTGTTCCGTACACCGCCGGGACGCTGATATGTTCGCGGTGCCCACATAGTCCGCGGCAACTCCTGGTGGCGGCGGAATGTCCACAAAGACGAGATGTTTGCCTTTCTCAACAACCATTTTATAGAGGTCATCGTTGCGGGCGTCGGCATCCCTCTCGATGATCGCTGAAAATGCGCTGTCGTCGTTAAGCAGATCTGTCAGGAACTCGCGTTCATCAGACTTTACAAAATCCGCATAGAAACGATTAGGTTCCCTAACGACCAGACGGAAGCTTGTCCCCATCAGACCATTTGAAACACCGCGAAGGAGCTGTAGGGTCGCGTCATCGGCAATCGGATGACTGATCCAAACGTGGACCTGGGATCCAAACGGTCCAGTTTCCGACCTAGTGCCGGCGACAATCGGCCGAGAGTACGGCTTCCGAGTGATATCCCCGGACTGAGCTAGGACCTCAATCGCTCGACGCACTGTTCCCCTGCTGAGGTCGAGCAGTTCCGCGAGGCTGTTCTCTGTGGGAAGCGGCGCTCCTGCCTTGATCTTACCGAGACGAATCTGCGAGCGTATCGTCTCTACAGCCATTCTAACGGAGCGGGAGCTACTGGGATCCATGTCTTCAAACCCACGAAATCGGCACCAATACCCTGCTCTCTGGCGGCCGTTGAAAACAGGAGGATACCTAATTTAGAGATAGTGACAATGGAATGTCCTCTTTTGCACATTATGCAAGGTCAACCATAAACACTCGATTCCACTTATTCCCCCAACGCTGTACAATCCTGTCGAGCACTATGACCGTTATAGAAACTGACGTTGCAATCGTGGGTGCAGGGCCCGGCGGTTCGACGATGGGTGCCTTTCTAAAGAAATATGCCCCGCATCTACACGTCTCAATCTTTGAGAGGGCCATTTTCCCTCGAGACCACGTTGGAGAGAGTCTCCTCCCCATTGTCGGCAACATCCTCGATGAGCTAGGAGTTTGGGAACGCATCGAGGCGTGCGGCTTTCCAATTAAGGTTGGTGGAACGTACCGATGGGGAAATACTTCTGACCTGTGGGATTTCAACTTCCTTCCCCATGGAGACCTGAAGCCCGAGCCGCGACCCGCCCAATTTCACGGTCAAAGGCGGTCGACTGCATTCCAAGTTGACCGAGCAACCTATGACACGGTCCTTGCCGACTTCGCTTCGGAACTCGGCTGCGACATTCATTACGGAGAACCCGTTCGTACTCTCATTCGTGATGGAGATCGGATTGACAGTCTGATTCTTGAGGGTGGCAACCAGGTCCGGGCCAAATACTACATCGATGCAACCGGACACGCTGGACTCATTCGCCGCCAGATGGAAGTCCAGATCGAAGAACCGGCTCTCCTTAGGAATGTTGCGGTGTGGGACTACTGGACAGACGCAGAGTGGGCCGTACAGCTTGGAACTGGTGGCACTCGAATTCAGGTGCTGTCACTCGGCTACGGCTGGATCTGGTTCATTCAGATCGGCGACTGTCGCACTTCCGTTGGATTTGTGTGCCCAGCGGAATACTTGAGAGACAGTGGACTCAAGCCAGAAGAGCTCTATCTGAAAGCTATTTCTGAGGAACCGAAAGTCTCAGAACTGCTCCGAGATGCCAAGCGAGAAAACAACTTAAGCACAACCAAGGACTGGTCCTTCATCTCAACCCGGATGAGCGGGGAGAACTGGCTTCTTGTTGGGGAGTCCCAAGGGTTTGCAGACCCGATCCTGTCAGCGGGCCTAACGCTGACCCATACGAGTGCCCGGGAGGCGGCCTACATCCTCATGGACGTCGAACGTGGCGGTGATTTTGCTTGGCTCAGAGAGCAGTACGAGTCTCGAAATCAACGCAGAATCCGCCAGCACATCAAATTTGCCGACTATTGGTACACCGGGAACGGCAACTTCAACGACTTGCGATCCTACGTCTCCACCATTGCCAGCGAGGCTGGACTTGAGTTGGATGGCGAAAAGGCATTTCAGTGGCTCGGAACGGGTGGCTTCATTGAAGAAGATATGGGTGTTGCCGGCTTCGCAACCCTGCGCCTCGACCAGGTTCACCAAATCGGGCACCGCCTTTCAAGCGTTCCACCGACAAGTAGCCTGAACGGCTACAACATCTTCGTCCTAAATCTCAAAAATGCCGAGGAAGTAACGCTCGCTGGCTTTGAGATGGGCCGAATCCATCGAATCAAGGCCCTAAAGAGGGAAAACCGTGTTCTGCCTCTCAATGGATATTTTATGTGGGTGATTGAGGCGCTGAAGCACTCAGCTCAGCTAGACCACGCAATCCCGTTCCTCGCCCATGAAGTTCAAAAGAAGGGCATTTCCTTCGACAATGCCTTTCATGCCCGAATCACCGAAACCTTGGAGGCAATGGTTCGTGATGGTTGGGTGAAACGGAAAGTCATGGACGGAGCGCCACTCATTGACCACCAATATCCAACCGTTACCGCTTCCATTCGACCAAACGAGCCGGGCCGCTAACCCTGGGATAAAGGGTGCGATACGCGGAAGGCGTTCTACCCGTGATCCGATGGAAGGCAGTCGCAAAGTATTGGCTTGAGCTGTATCCAAGTGAGAGGGCAATCTGGGTGACGGATTCGTCCGTCATCCGAAGCAGCCGTTTAGCCTCATTCATCTTTTGGGCGGTGACCCATGCAGCTGGCGTCAGACCCACTTCCTCCCGAAATCGGCGAGTAAGCCAGGCGTCGGAGATGTACAGCGATTGAGCAACGTGCGCAATACTTTGCTTCCCTCCGTCTCCTTCCATGAGTGCGGATTGGGCTTGTTGAACCAGTTCGCTTAAGCCTGATGCACCGTCGCGATTCCCCGTCCTCGCCAGCGATGCAACGAGCATCGTGCACATGCTTTGACAGACCTCAGGGCTCAAACTGTCCCTCAAACAGTGCTCCTGGTACAGCCGTGTCACTAGCTTCCCCGCTTCGTCGCTCTGCCTGTGGACTCCGGAGAGATTTCGAACGTCCAGTATCGTGCGAACGGCGTCTGAAACCTGCCGAACATCGATGTGAACCCACAGGTACTCACATGGTGAAAGTGCCGAATCCACTGCTCCATGCGGAACTCGAGGAGGGGTCACATAGACGTCGTGGGGGTTGAGCTCGTGAGTATCGGTTCCAGACCACCACTCCATATTTCCGCGAACCACGAGGCATACCTCGAAGCTGTGAGGGTGGGAATGAGGAAGCATTCCAATGGGATCGCCAGTTGCGCTGACCTTACTGCCGACATAGCTCACCGGCGGCATCGTGTTCGGATACCTGAACAGCGAAATCCCCTGCTTTAGCCTAGCCATGTTTGATTTTCAAATGTATTCTCAATCAAACGGCGATTATTGTCAACTGTCGTAAGATCACATGAAACTTCAATAAGAGACCGCGTCAGAACCGTCTGTGCACTGTTAGCAGGCGAACCTAGGGAGGAATCATTTGAATCATTTCCGTCATTTTCGAACCCAAAAAGCCTTCACTCTCATTGAGCTGCTCGTAGTCATCGCGATCATCGCGATCCTTGCCGCCATTCTTTTCCCTGTTTTCGCACAGGCGAAGGCGAGCGCCAAGGCAACAGCCTGCGTCAGCAATATGAAGCAGATCGCAACCGCTGCGCTGATGTATCCAAGTGACTATGACGATCATATGGTGATCGCCCAAAGCTGGTATGCCACTGCGCCAATCAACGGGCAGCAGTTCACCAAGGACGGCATCCCTTTTAACTCTTGGCGCTCTCTGCTCTACCCGTACACCAAGAGTTCACAAATTTACGTGGACCCAACCGCCTCCAACATATTTCAGAGTCCGGCGCTCTCTTCTGCCCCGAGTCTCAACGCAATGTTTTATGGCAATCTCGGCATCAACCACATGGGCATGGCGCCGATGTATTACGATGGCACGAATCAAGCTCCGATCGGCCTCTCTTCAACTTCAGTTTCCAAACCGGCTGAGACTGTCTACTTTACGGAAATGTACAGCAACGGGGTCGACAACAAGATCGACGGAAACTGGGTTTGGGACGGCAACTGGTGGCAGAACGGCATGGTAGACGCCCCCGAGTGCTGGGACACAAACCTGAGCGGAACCGACCCGAACCAGGTGGATGGAAACGTGTTCTGCTACTGGAACTGGGGAACTGGCGTTTGGGACACAGGCTATGGTTTGGACAATGCCCATGGCGGCGACACCGGATTTGTCACTCCTCGCGTGGCGAATAAAGTAGTCACCGTGTGGGGAGACGGCCACTGCAGCAAACCCGCCCTGGGTGAGCTGGCGGCAGGAACCACCTGGTACATGGGAATCAACAGCAATGACACCCACTTTGTACCGGGTCAAACGGACAAGTACCACTGGAATCCGAGGCCGACTCAGTAATGCGATTCCTACTGTTGGGTGCGTTGCTTGGCTCAGTCTTCCTCGTCGGCTGTCGAGATTCGAACGCGTCTCTCGCCAACGAGAAGTCTCCCAGCGCCTCTCCCACTGATAAAAAGACGACCGGTCCGGCTCAGGTAAAAGTTGAGATGGGCGGCGCCAAAATGAAGAAGGTTGGCGACGGGGACGGCCTTATGAAGGTCGACAGCAAGTAAATCTATTTGGCCCAAGGCAAGTTGCCTTGGGCCAAATAGATTTGAGTCAATTATTCCGAGATCGGCCGGACTTCTATGCCGAATCCGTACTCTTCACCAAACATGGCAGCAGGATGCAGGGACGCCACTTGAATGGCCTCTTCCATCGAATCAGCCTCGATGATGAAGAAGCTTCCAAGCTGCTCTTTGGTCTCGACAAAGGGACCGTCAGTTACCCTGAGCTTGCCACCACGAGTCCGGAGGCTCCGTGCGGTGGAGACACCTTGAAGCCCCTCCTCCTCAACAACCTTGCCGGTCGCCCGAAATGGCTTGCACTGCGCGAAGCACTTGGTCATGACCGCGGACTGCTCTTCGGCTGAAATCTGATCAAAGGCGGCTACGTCGAGGTAGCCCAGGCATAGATATTTCATGGGTCTGGTATTCTCCCCCGCTCCGAGATCCATCCAATCAAGCGATCGGACCCCGAAGCAAGTTACAGCACTAGTCGATCCGAATCAGAGCCAATCGACATTTCGCACGCAACTATCGTGAAAGATGTGAAGCGGCGGGATACGGTATGCCCGGCTTAGCGTCTGCCCAAAGAATTCGGTTAAGAATCTGCGGGTCCGCTCGGTCGTACTCAGAGAAATCCAACTTCAGCGACTCCGCAGCCAGACTGCCCTGCTTAGGGTTCCTAGCGGAAAGGTCAATCTTCGCTTTTTCGTATTGATAGGGCTTGAGATTCGGCGTTTCCGTCAATGAGGCGATCATCGAAACGGCGTGACGATCATGCTGGGTCATCGGTGGCAGACCTAACATCAGTTCCATCGTGCGAATCATCGAAGCCGTGCTGTACATTGTGTGATCGACACCGCCTCGCCGGACGTAGGGCGAGATAAGATAGCCGACCGTCCGGTGACCATCCACATGGTCAGGTCCATCTTGGGCGTCATCCTCGATCACAAAGATCGCGGTGTCTTCCCAGAACTTGCTGTGAGAGATCGCGTCCACGATTTTCCCAAGGCCAACATCGTTGCTTGCCACCTTGGAAAACGGCGTGTACTCCCCAGGCGATCGCCCAGAAGTGTGATCTTCTCCGAGGGACATCACCATGAAATTCCACCACGTTCCCTTTGCCTCGGCTTGCTTCATTTCGCGAATAAAGATGTCAGCCCGGTCCATGTCTCGGCCCCCAGAAGTGGACCATTCCTCGCTCGCCTGCCCTTCAAGACCCGAGATTCCCTCGTATTTTGGAGCCGATCCGCGATTGGCTTTAAACGAGGCAAACTCGCCATAGCTTCTATAGGTCAGGCCGTGCTTGCGGCAGTTGTCCCAAATATAGCCTGCAGGTGAGGCTGCCACGCTTTCATCTTCATCTGGACGACCTCGATCTGCGTACCCCGTCGGCCAAACCTTCTCTGTGAAGTCGGTGCAGTAAGAGGAGCAGCACCACTGATGCCCGTCCTGACTCACCTCACCGTCGCAGTACAAATTGTCAAACGCCTTGAACGTGTTGGCGATCTTGTGGCCGTTCGGCGTAACGTTCTCGCCGTACATGCAAAGTTTGGGTTCGCCGTTCGCGCCCTTTAGGTCTCCCAGCACCTGATCGTATGATCGGTTCTCGCGGATGATATAGAGAACGTGCTTGATCTTTCGAAGTGTAGGAAGCATCGCCTGCTCCTTGGCGACCTCAGGCGCTGGCATTTCACGCTGGGCGTTTCGCAGGCACACGTCGGAATACTTTTTCAACCCGGCTGAGTCTGGAAGGTCCACGATGATGAGATCCCCCTCCAACCGGTTTGGCAGGTAGTCGTATGGGAGTTTCATGTTGTCCATCAGTGTCTGTTCCGGTTTGATCCCTGGATAGTTGGCGCTTGCCTTAAGTCCCTTTGCTGTCCCGATGAGGAGTCGCTTTCCGTCTGCAGGAACGTAAACAGCGGTTGGATACCAACCGGTAGGAATAAAGCCCAGCACCTTGGGGCTGGTCGCCTCCTCAACACGAATCACGGCGACATTATTGGAACCGGCGTTGGCCACGAATAGGGTCTTTCCATCTGGGCTCAGCGCTAACGCGCTTGGACAAGAGCCGACCAGATCGTTTTCAGTAAGGCTGGTGAACACGGTTGCCACCACGGAATCTCCCCGAATGACTGAGACTGAGTTAGAACCGGAGTTTGCGACAAAAATCGTTCCATCAGCTCGAACGGTAAGATCGCTTGGCTGAGCGCCGACGGCGACCTCGTGGAAATTCTTCCCGCCAAAGTCGCAGAGACTGATGCTAGACCCTCCCCAGTTGGTCACGGCAATCGTGTGCGAGGTCGAGTTGACGACGATTCGATTCGGTTTGTGGCCAACTTTGAGCGTCCACGTCGGACTTGAACTCCCTAGCTGAAAGCAGCGCACCTCGTCATTGTTGCAGTCCGTCGCCACCACCGATCGTCCCGGAATTTTGGCAACCGCCTGAACCCAAGCACCCTTTGCGAACTCGTATGTTGTGGGAGCCCAATTATCCTTGTCACTGGTTGCTCGAACCGTCCGCAGCCCGAGATCCCCGGCCGCGATGAGGCTATTTTCACCATCAAGGACAGCAAGTCCTCCAGCACACTTTGTCGTAGGCACGTAAACATCTGAAGTCTCATCCCTAAGGTTGATAAACGAAACCCCATGATCGTGAAAGCCTCCCGTCACCACCATGCAGCGGTTGCCATCGGTCGAAGACGTGATGGATAGCGGCAGGTCTCCGTGAAGAGGAATGTGAATCCTCCCAACGGGACTGATACGAACGCCGTTGGCAAGCAGGCTGCTTCCATCCTTATCCATCCGGCCGGGCAGGTTAAACCTGGGTCCGAGCCAGAGAACCGAACCAAGGGCGGCCGCGACCACTGCAATGGATGTACCGAGGGTGACGGTTGCTTTCATTGAATCTTTCCTATTTCGATATCCGGGGCATTCCTTTAATGACCCGGAGCTAATGGCTTTAGTGGATATACCTTGGTTGGGCTACAAAGGCGATACGTGGATTCTTCACCGTAGACCGCTTCGCCAAAGACCGAGACATTGGCGTCTCCCGGCAAATCGAAAGTTGCTTTCCAAGTTCCGTGGGACTCCGTTAGTACGGTTGCCACGGGTTCATACTTTCCGAGCCTAAAGTCAAAGTCGGCGCGCTTGTTTACCCAGGCGGTCAACTTCTTCACGGGAACTCCGCGCGACTTCAAAGTCACCGTTACCGACTTGCCACTCCCGCGAGTAATCGACCAGTTCTCGTGCGGCATTCTCGCCTTACCCGCGATTGTCTGGCAGAACGCCCCAAATGTTTCGACCGCCTCAGCACCGCCGCCTAGGCTGTGGCCGACATTCGGGACAGTAACCATCCATTTGGGCTGTTTGAGCTCAGGATAGTAAAGGCTGGACGCATCGGCCGTCCAGTAAGGGTCATTTGAGCCGGTGATCACGAGCGTTGGAACTTTGATTCGATCTCGGTAGGTATACGGATCGACAATCCGGCCCAGATGTTGCCCCTCACCGGTAGCGAATTTGGCCTGAAGGCCACGCGCTGTGTAAGGTTCAATCTGCTCCGAGTACCTGCCCCATAGCTCCATCTGATGCCGCATCTGGGCGCCAAGGTTCAGATTGTCGATCACCATCGGTGCAATCGCCTTCACTCGATGATCCTGCGATGCACCAACTAGCCAAGTCGTCCATCCACGTTTGCTGGCGCCAGCGATGATGAACTCATGAATCGGGTTCCTTGACGGCTTGGTCTGATCCTCGATCATGTCCATGGTCCTGAGCACGCTTTTGGTCATCGGAAACAGAAGAGGCCAAGAGGCATCCTTCGTCTGCAGATACTGATCGAACGTGTAGGAAATCAGATCATCCTCCACAAAGCCATACAGCGGCTGATTTGGAATCGAAAACAGAAAAGCGCTGGGAAGCTTTACGGCCTTGCTGACCGTGCTCATCAACAGCTGATCCCCAGGACGCGGTCCGCTGCCAGTAATGAAGATGAGACCTAGCCCTGGTTTCGCCGGAGCATCCGTGTCCTTCATCACAACAGTGTGGGTCCAAGGCTTGCCCTGCCAGATTTGACTCGTCAGATCAAAGGTAGTGGTATTCCCATCCTTCGAAAAGCTGTATTTGCATGCTGAATCCGGCTTCTTGAGATAGGCGTCAAATTCATCCGTGATTCTCCCCTGGGAATGGAATAGGGAAAAGAACAACAGGGCGCTGCTTCCAATACAAATCATCGCCGGGACAATACTCGGTGAATATTAAGCCTGATCACAGCCGACGACTTTCCCGCATGCATGCTGGGAAGCGCTCCAACCTATCCTTCGGTGTATCCGCCAAAGCAAAGTTCGATGGGGAGACCAGTTGGGGTTTGGACAAAGATTCGATGCTCTCCAAGTTCTGGAATCTTGTATTCGGATAGCTCGAGTCCAAGCCGTTTCAAATGCTCAACTGCCCCTTCATAGTCGTTCAAGCGGAAGGCAATGTGATCGTATGCCTCTGTCTCACGGCTTGCAGCCTCTAAGCTCGCGGGAACCAGGTGCACGATCGGATTGGGTCCGTCATAGAGCCAGTAGCCGTGCGACCCGAATGCGGGACGATAGCCGATCGTAAGTCCAAGCAGGTCCTGAAAGAACTGGCGCATCTCTTCGATCTGCGTCGTTCGAATCGTGATGTGATCAAGCATGAGAGCATTCTCTCCCAACACGAACCGGAATTGCCGCCAATACTAGGGCCAGGAGAATGCGGAACATACGTTCGGCTGACCGGGCTGAGAGCTCTGAGACAGCACAGTCGGAGGATTGACGCCCCCAAACGGAAAGTTGTAGAGGAGCGAACAGCCGGTAATGTCCTTGCTGCTTCGCACGTAGCCACCCGAAACGGACTTCGCATGGCTGTCAAAAAAGACCCCATTCATTTGATGCGAATGACGATCTGCCGCCTTATAGGTCCGAGTTGCGTCGTGAGCGTCAACCGAGAAGTCTCCGTTGAACGGCTCTATCCATGAGTCCCCAACCAAGCCCGTGTAGTCTTGCCCCCACTTCTCAGTCAGCACAGTCGTATCGGTTGGATCAGGCACCACAGAAAGATTCAGGCTCTCGGCTGTGGACACCGCGATATAGGAGCGCTGGATTGAGGGAACGCCATTGATGTCATTGCTGGCGGTTGCCTGGGTGTCACTCGGACACTTAAATATCGCCGTGCTCTTCACATACGGGACAAGAAGGTTCCACCAGCGGTTGCTGTTTGCGGTGGGAATGAGACCGCTTCTGGAGTTCTTGAACCCCGATCGGAAGAACATCGTGTCGTCGCTGTCCCCTAAGTACAGCTGAAGGCCTAGCCCAAGCTGCTTGGTGTTGGATAGGCACGCAGTCTTCTTTGCCGCTTCCTTTGCCTGAGCAAATACGGGAAACAGGATCGCCGCCAGAATCGCGATGATCGCGATGACAACGAGCAGTTCGATAAGGGTGAATCCGCGCTTCACAGTGAAGATTTTAACCCAGAGATGTTAAGCGAAGTGTCAACGTTTGGATTCAAGGGTGACAGTCGCTGCCGCTGTCATTGAAGCCTTCATATCGGAGGCACTGTTCTTGTTCCAATCTCGCCTTGCCCACGCAACCCAATAGGACCACATTGCCCCATCTGCGAATGACTTCTGAGGCAAAGGCGGGTTCATGGTCTCGGCTAGCGCAACGATTTTGTGGCCGTCTGTTAGGTGGACCAAATCCCTATACGCCAATCCGTCCTGAAGGTAATCAGTCGCGACAACATCCACAATAGAGTTGCCCGGATACCAAGCTACAGGGTCCCCTTTGTCTTGGCTTGCCGGATACACGTTCCAGACCCAAGCGATGTTGTGAAGACCATGCACTCGAGTGAAGCGGTCAAAGATGAGGCGATAGAGTGCCACACATGCTTCTGGGCCTTTTGCTCCCCACCAAAACCACCGGCCCTGAGCCTCATGAAGGGGCCTAAAAAGAACCGGAACCTTCGCGGTGGCCAGTTTCTTCAGTTCTGCAGCAACGTCGTCGATGTCCGATAGAAGTGCGCGATAGCCTGCAGATTGCGGCGCGGCCAAGGTAGCGGCAAGATCAAAGTCTGTGCTTCCCGTGTAAAAACCCTTGCCGAGATCCTTTGCCCCGGTGGGTGAAACCCAGTGCCATTGAAAGGTCACCAGACCGCCATGCTTTTTCACCCAGTCAATTGCAATCTGAGTGTTCTCCACGTGTTTTCCCATCTGGCTGGTGTAGGACATGAAATCGAGGCCCAGTATTTTCGGAGTTCGCCCCGAGTTTTCAGCGACCCACTTAAGGTCGGGGAGGTCAACTTGCCCACCCACCATTCGCTTGCCAGTTTGAGCTCGCAGGTAATCAAGCATCCGGCGCACTTCTCTTGTCGCATGAGGATCGGCTGGGGCCTCGCTTCTCCGGATAGCCCCGCTGCTCAAAGGCGTTAGCAGGCAAGCCGCAACGGCAACGATCAGCAACGGAGAGCTATGTCCCCAGGACCCCAGTAAAGACTTCGGCGTCATCTCTACCAGCTTGCCAGGATTCTTGGAACTTGGCAATGGGGACTGCCTGTGTGGTTAAGACTAGCTTTTGGAATCTGCATAATCCTGCGATGGAATTCCGAGAGGTACTGGCCAGCCACCGTTCGATACGCAAATACAAGTCCGACCCAATCGATCAGGCGCTTATCGAAGAGGTATGTCAGGAAGCGATCTCAGGAGGATCCTCTTCCGGCAACCTGAATAGCTTCTCGCTGGTTCTAACGCGTGATCCGGAGCGCAAACGACACCTCTACAAGCTCCACTTTGAACAAGATTTCATCTTGGAGGCACCGTTGCTGATTACGTTCTGCGCCGACTGGCATCGCACACGAGAGTGGCTCAAGCTCCGAGGTGCACGGGACAACTTCAACAACTTGGTTGGCTATCATGTTGCGGCATACGACGCCATGATTGTCGCTCAAAACGTCTGCCTAGGATTTGAGGCGAGAGGATTGGGCATTTGCTACATGGGGACCACCCTCTTCTCGCTATCCGCGATTGCTGAGTTCCTCGAGTTGCCAGACACTTGCCTTCCTGTTACCACGATCGTAGTGGGGTACCCAGACGAGGCGCCAAACCAGCGAGATCGATTGCCCCTCGCCTCGTTCCTCCACGAGGAGAAGTATCGTCCGATCTCCGAAGCCGAGATTGAGGAAACTTACCGTGACCGAGAGGTTAAGGGATGGACCAGATATATGTCGATGCCGTCGGTCAGAAGAGAGATTGAAGAAGCAGGCCTCACTTCCCTAGCCCAGTTCTACACCAGCAAACAGAAATACGATCCAGACGACTTTGCACTGTTCTCGGCGGACATCAAAATGGCGATGGAAGACAAGCACTTCCTCCCATGAAACAGTCAGCTCGGGCGGGTTCCGTGAACCCGCCCGAGCTGACTGTTTACTTGACGACGAGGCCGGTTGTGCCAGCCGGAAGGTTGACGGCCGTGTCAACCAAAGTCAGGCCACCATTGCCGCCGATTCGAAACGTGGTGATCTGGTTATTGGTGCCGGAAAGAACGTAGAGAAACTCGCCGTCGGCGCTAATCGCCATGTCCTGTGTGTGTCCGCCGGTGGTGCCACTGATGCCAGACGGCTTAAGGATCGATAGCTTGCCAGGTGCAGAGATTTCGAATCCGCTCACTGTGCCGCTTCCAGCGTTGCCCGTGTAGACAAACTTCCCGTTGGGCGATACGACATCCCAGCAGGCTGCCGACTGCGTGGTAGCAATGCTCTGGGTGATCGTCTTCAAATTCAAGTTCTTGTCAAGAGAGTAGCTCGACACGGTGCTGGCACCGGATGCGCCGCCTGCAGCTTCTGTAATGAAGAGTCTCCCCCGACTATCAAAGTCGAATCCAAACGGAGTTGGGCCGTTTGAAGCCTGAAACTGGAATTCAGTCGGAAGCCCACGGTCATCCAGCTTGTAGGTGTCGATCTTGTTGGAAACCTTTTCGGCTACGACTATGCCGGTGCCGTCTGGAGTGAACTTAACCTCTACCGGAATCACACCTGCGGCGCTGATTGGGGCGACGGCTTTAGGAATTGGGATGAGCTCACCCAAGAAGTTTGCAAAGCCCTGGATGTTTCCTGGCGTAGTTTTCGTACCCTGATTGAGCACGTAGACCAGCCCGCCGCTCTCGGTGACACTTGCCGGAGAAGTGCCTCCGGACTTTTCAACATCCAGAAGTGTGAGATTTCCTTGGCTGACCGAGAACAGCGAGACCGTATTGTCTCCAGCATTCACCGCAATAAGGTACCGACCACTATGCGTGAGCGTCAAAGCTCCTTGACTTCCGAGCCCGGCGCCTGTCCCAAGTCCACCCGTCGGAGTTTGCCCCACGAGCTTCAATTTGCCTGCCGCGGTTTGGGAGTAAACCTGGACAGCATTGCCAGAGGACTGGTTCAGGAGGGTGTAAACGAAGTGATTCGTACCTGCGAGTGCAAATCCTGGAGTGACAGCGGCGAGTGCGATGAGGGTTGTCTTTTTCATGGTTTCTCTTCTTTGGTGCCATCGACTTGAGCGTCAATGTGGTTCACGGAAACCAAAGAAGCGACAAACGTTTAAAGTTCCATCAACTATGTAGCGGACGTTAAGAAGCTCTCTTTCTGCCGTCTGATCTGCCGACCGCGAAGTTTCCCATTGGCGAGACGCAATCGGCTAGCGGTTTTCCAATGTTCGCATTCGCTCATGCGCGAAATACTCCGCTTCACCCTCGACAAGAGCTTTTGCGATGAGTTCAGCGATCATCTCGGGAGGGTCGCCTTTGGTGTAATCCCGAACAGGTCCGTTTCCACTTGCTCCGTTCACGGGATCTGCGACATGCTTGTTGACGCCGAAATTCGTATTGGTCATGCCTGGGTAAACCTGACTGACCAAGATTCCGTCCTTTCCAAGCTCTTCACGAGCGGTAAAGCTGACTCCCACGAGGGCCCGCTTACTGCTGGAGTAAACGGCATAACCGGGAACTCGCATGAATGCAGTCCCGGAGTTGATGTTCACGATGGTGCCGTATCCCTGCTCGCGCATGATTGGGATGACCGCCTGAGTCGCAACGATGACACCAAGCACATTGAGACGAAAGATCTCCTCGAATATCTCAGGATCGATCTGCTCGATGGTGGCTTCGTAGGCCCGTCCAGCATTGTTGACCAGGCCGTCAATCTTGCCGTAGTGAGCATGAACTTCCTGCACCATCGCTCGGATCGAATCCCAGTTCGTCATATCAGCCGTTACCGCGTAGCTCCCTGGGAGCTCCAGTTGAATCTCTTCAAGCGCTTCCGTCGATCGCGCTACTAGCGCTACCTTTGCACCTAAGGCAGTCAGATGACGCGCTGCACAGAGACCGATGCCGGACGAGGCTCCCGTCATGATAATGACGCTGTCTTTCAATTCCATTGACTAGGAGTCTACCGGGGGCCATGCCGCTATTTTTGGGTGGGCAGCTCTTGGCGAACCGCAATTGGAACATAGCCAATCTCCAGCCCCTTCGGCGGACGGACGATCTGAGCAGGGTCCACGGATGCCAACTTCCCGATTGTTGGCGCCGGCAGGTATTCCCGGTCCTTTCGCCATGCTCGATGGATCTTTTCGACTTTGACCTGAAGTCGCTCGCGCTCTTCTTTGGAAAGGTCTGCGTTTAGGAGCGCAGGTTGATCCGCAAACCGATACCAGTAGTACGTCACCACCGTGCCATCTCCTAAGTGAGCTTTGAACGGACCCGCTGCCGGACCAGGCCACTTCCAAGGAGTAGCCGGCAACAGAGGTGTGTCGTACGGCTCCTGAGGGTCTTCCTTCGGGGTCTGCCATTTGATCTCTTTTAGGTTGGTCTCATTTGGAACGTCCTCGACTCGGACGGGAACCCACTTTTGCTTCCGATTGGTTGCCGTTGTGAGGCGGTAGTACTCAGGCAGAACGACCTTTTTTTGCTTGCCGGATTCAGTCGTTGTTGGAGGAGCTTTCCACTTGTAGCCCAAGGTTGTCCGGTTCAGGGAGACCTGCTGAGCGAAGGCATTCCAATCAATTGCCTGGCGAATCTCTTTGCCGTCCTCGCCTGGCTGCCTCACTTCCCAGGTGGCATAGCCTTGGCCATTGAACGTTCGAACAAACGATCCAGTCGGGTCAATTCTTCCGGAGCTTGGCTTGCCGCCGTCGAACCACTCTTTCACCGATTTCCAAAGCGCGTCTGGGTTGTAGGAAGTGCTTTGATGCATCAGTGCAGAACCTTCTTGCGTGTTGTTTGGAAACGCTACTGGGGCGACTCTGGCATAGGTCTGTCCCTGCTTATCCTTGGCAATCCGGCACGGGATGTACTGCGTCTCCATTTGGATCGCGGTATTTGGCTCAGAAGGTCGGCTATCCAGCAACTGGCCAGCCAGAGCGGGATCCTTCAGCACTGAGTGGGAAAAGAAATAGGGCAAGAAGAAGGCAACCGGCCCTTTGAAATTGGCCGAGTTCACGAACAGGGTCCAAGTGTTGCCCCCAGTTGGTAGCGGCTGGCCGGCTGTCTTCTGTTTCGCTTCACAAAGCGGAAGATTGAGGTAACCCCAACCGAAGAGTTCGCCACAGCTTCCCTGCTTAAGGTTGAGTCCATCAAGGGGAAATAGGAGCCAGGGGCTCAGTTGGGCGACACCGTAAAGCCCCTTTGGATCCTCCCAGCTGCCCGCTCCATGCGCGGGTCCGTTCGCAATCTCGGAGAAGTTTGGAGCGACTCCACCCATGATGAATTTCGGGGTTGGAGTTGCAAAACGAGTATCAGTCCACCAGCCGAGGCCGCCTTCAACGTCCGAATACATGTCCTTGGGTGCCTTGCCGTCGTATTGAGCAAACATCCAAGTTCCTGGCAACCCGGTTTGGTATCGGTGGCCCGGATAATACGGAAGCAATGGCCAGGCAGCCACGTACATGCTGAAACCCGCATTGTAGGAACGGTCGACTCGCTCGCCAGTCGGCAGGATCAAGTAGCCGGCGACGTAAGAATCTTGAGCGAGCACAGATGTTGCCCCAGCAGCGATCGCAAGACCAACGACAAATCCTGATAAGTGCGATCTCATTTGATTCCGGTCTACCGTATTCGGTATCAAAAAAGCTTTGAACCCAATCGACTCAACATCTTATACTTCTGCTTGAATGCGGCGACTTCTACCCCTTGGAATAGTTTTCGGGACAATCCTCCTGCTAGTCGCAGTCTTTCGGTTCACTCGAACAAGGCTAACCTTTGCAGAAAGCCCTCTGCGAAACCATGGGCATCGCAACCCTGCTCTGAGGCTCGATTCGATCATCGATCTCGTCAATCGTGCCGACGGAGGCAACGCCGTCTCTACGGAGCCTGACCAGGCAGTCGTTGCGACGACATGGTTCGAAGATCAGGATCACCGAGCGACTCTAGGATAGGTGTTCAAAGGAGTTCCTTCGGGAAAGCGTGCGCCGCTGATTTTGGTTCAGACGGAGGCTGGTGAGTATCTACAAACCCTGTGCGGCCCAGTTAAGAATGAAAAAATGCAGGGCGTATCCTGCCTTTCTGTACACCCAGTCGAGAGCTTCTATCTGGTCGCGTGGGAATTGGGTGAAGAAGTTGGAAGGTGGCGCATCTCCGGCCTATCTGCTTCATACGATGCTGCGGCAGCCAAGGACAAGCACGTCTCCCAGCCGCCGCTGACTGCTGCTTCCAATCCTACAGGACTTCCCCAAGGCGTCTCCCTTCGGCTGGAACTAGCGGAGAAGAAGGTGGCGGACGGGTTTACTCGCTGTTATCGCCTGCACTACGAACTTCGCACCCAAGACCCGTCCAAGGAACTGGAGAAGATGAGTATTGCCAACGCCTTCTTCAGTGGATTCTTTTTATCGATGCTCAGCAGATCAGGAACCTGCGTTCCTTCTTCCTCATGCGATCGCGCCCACTATTTCTCTGTGATCGGCAACTTGGTCGCCCTGCCGGGAAGGCCTCATCCAGTTCATTTCAGCTTCAAAGGGAATCGTGTTTGGGAAGCTTCACTTGGAGGGGGCAAAGTCCGCATCAAACCCAGTCCCAAGTACGGGAACGAGCTTGACTACGAGTGCGTCGACGGCCTCATCCCCCAACTGATCACCTATCAGGGTGCTCTCATTTCGCAGCTTGATGCGGCATCTGGCTCGGTGTTTGCTGAGTTGCCTGAAGCTAGCTTCGACGCAGGGTGGTTCGATCAAACCGGGTCCCCGTTCACAGGTACCGAGACCTTTCGGGCAGTTGTCGACGCATCAAAGCCAGATGTCATTGGCACTTCGAAGCCGCTGTTGAACAAATCAGGACAGTGGGGTGAGATCCAGAGCCGCATGTTCTCGTTCTGAATTTGGCACCTCCTTTCAATCAAAGGAACAGGTTGAGGTCACCAGTTTGACGAAGAAATTGTGAGTTTCTGCTCGTCAAAGATACTGTCGTATACTGCACTTGATATGCGGCTAAATCGGCGACTTGCTGTTGTCTTTGGAGTGATTCCGGCGCTTTGTTTCGCGGTGTTGCTCTCATTGCCGCGAGTGAGGGCTGAAGAAGTTCCGCTGCGAAATGGTGGCCACCGAGACATCAATTTGAAATTGGTTGGCGTGGTAGATCTGGTGAATCGACGGGCAGGGGATGACGAGATCCCGATGCACCCCTATCCCATCCAAAACGGTGTCGTCAGTTCAACGGATAAGGAGCACCGCGCCACGCTTGGCTTCACTTTCTCCGGTGCCCAACCAGAACACAAAGCTCCACTTATCCTTGCCCAAACCGCAGACGGCGAATATTTCTGCACTGAGTTCGGACAGCCTGACCAAGGCAACTTCAGCGGAGCGGCCTTTCTATCTGTCCGCCCGGGTGAAAGCTTTTATCTGGTTGCGAGAGAATCAGGAGAAGAGGTGGGCCGTTGGAAAATCTCCGGACTGACCCCCTCGGCAGATCAGGCCGCCGAGAAGGATCGAATTGGCGTCAAACCACCTGGCCCCGTGGAATACGGTATCGCTCCGCCGAGCTCAGAAGTAAAGTGCTCGCTCGAGCAGGTGGATCAGCCCATCGCTGACGGATTCACGCGAACTTATCGACTGCACTACCAGCGAGTTAAAAGCCACCCCAATGAAACGCTAGACAAAGTCACCGAATTCACAGCTGGTCAAGAAGTGATGCAGACCGACGGCTTATCCGACGAGGGAGTTGTGCCTTCTCCGTTTACTCGGGACAGGGAGCACTACGTTTCGGTGTGGGGACGTTTGGTAACCCTTCCAGGAAATCCAATTACCCTTCACTTTCACAGGGCGGGACCTCGCCATTGGGAAGCAGTGGCCGAAGGAAAGAAATTCCAGATTCGCCCTTCAAAGGAGTATGGTGATCGCCTCGAATGTGTTTCCACTCCGGCGTCCGGCAACATGATCTTGATGGTCAACGGGGCCCAGCTTCTTGATGAGTCCCCTTCCAACCTAGTCAACGCTTTCGCTCTTCCAAATTCCGATTTCTTGGCGGAGGGTTTTGACCAATCCGGTCCTAATTTCGAGAGCTTTCAATCGTTCCACAACGTGCTGGACACTACGAAACCGGACAAAATCACCCGCACTCCTCCTCGAAAGAATTGGGACGGAGATGCCATCCGGATGGAAGTGCTGATGTTTTCGCCTACGGTGTCGCTGACTTCACATTAACTTTCATCCAAGGCTCGACCGCCTCCGCCCAGCGTCGATAACCCTCGGCGGTTGGATGGAGAAAGTCTCCCATCGTCGATCGCAAGATCGTGCCATCTGGCTCAAGAAATACAGAACCGATATCCATGAACGTCACATTGCGCTGGTGGCCAAGAGGCTCCAGCAGTCGGTTCAGCTTGGTGGCTTCCAGTCGTCCTGCGTCTGCAGGCTTCTCACCACGCGGAAAAACGGCGAGAAGAAGGATCTTGCAGTGCGGCTTCTGCTCGTGAATCTTGTCAATGATGGCCTGAACACCGTCCCGAATCTGCTCAGGTGTATTGATGAACAGGTTATTCGTGCCGATCATGAGGCTTACCGCCTCCAGAGGCATGTTATCCAGTTCGCCCTGCTCCAGCCTCCATATCACATTCTCGGTTCGGTCCCACCCAAATCCAAGATCGACGGCGTCACGGTTGCCATAGTATTTCTGCCAAACCGGGGTTGGCTGCTTGAGTCCGCGGTCTAGCGGTGGCCCGCCGTAGAAGTGGTTGATGGAGTCGCCGATGAACGCGAGCCGACAGGCGTGATCCTTGGGATACTGCTTGGTCAGCGCAAACCTCGTCTTCCAGTCATAAGTGCGGTAGTCGCGATCCTGGGTCACTGGCACGACCGCGGAATTTGTCGGATCGAGCTTTGTCTTTGGACGGCGATGCATCAGCTGAGCAAGCGTCGGCTCCATCGCCATGGCCCACTTTCGGTAGCCAAAGGCAAACGGATGCAGCAGGTCCGGCATGACATCCGTCGGAATCTCACCAGCAGAATCTAGGAATGCGTATCCGATATCGAGGAATTTGATTCTGTGATGGGGGGCCCACTCCTCCAAGTCCTTGTTGATCGCGGCAATGGACTTGCGGTTCTGTGAATTGGCCTTGTCACGCGGAAAAATGCCCAACAGCAGAACCTTCGTCGACGGCGTCAGGCTTTGAATCTTCGAGCAGACGGCCTCGACGCCTTCAGTGATCTCCGCTGGAGTGTTCGAGGCAAGGTTGTTGGTCCCGATCATCACGACCGCGACCTTCGGGCGATTCTTGCCCAGCTCGCTGTGATCAAGACGCCAGAGGACATGCTGAGTTCGGTCGCCACTGATGCCTAGGTTTAGCGGCTTATCCTCACCGAAAAAGTAGTCCCAAGTGTCGGCCCCACGGTTGTGAAAGTCCTCATTGGTATCGGGCACACCGCCAAAGGCATGGGTGATCGAGTCTCCAACAAAGACGAGTCTGGAATCGCCCGGTTGGGCTGCTTCCACCATCGCGTTGTGTCGATTCATCCACCAGGAATCCGGTCGGGATTCCGGAACCAGAGCACTGTTTTGAAGAAGGCCGAGAACGGCACCGAGGACTGTCAGCGTCACGCGCATAGTATGCCCAATTCGCGATCATTGAGCACACGCGGCCTGCCCCGAGTCAGCGGATGACTGTTATCGGCTGACTCGGATTTCAGGCTAAATCCGATGATCAATCACACAGCTTCGCTGTCGTATTGCATCGCGCCGATCATATTCCCTTCTGGATCCTCCAAAAAGATCAGATGACCGATTGCGGGAAGGGTCGTTTTGGCCATGAGAATCTTGCCGCCGTTCTGCTCTACTGCCAGGATCGCGGCGTTGATGTCTCTCACTGCAACCGTGCATTCAAAGCCATTTGCTTTGACGCCCTTCACCAACTCCCGTCGGCCTTGGAGAGACCCAAGAGTTGGCGCGGGGCCTTCGCTTGGAAATCGGATCATGAAGAAACCTGGAGGGCCATAAGGCTCGAAATCCCAGTTAAAGACTGCCTTGTAAAACTTGGCTGCTCGGTCAATATCGTCGGCATTTATTGAAAAGTGGGCAAGCTGTCCGTGGACCTGAGTTGTCTCCATGTCCGGTATTGTAAGGCGTCTGGCCCTTGACGCTTTATCGAAATAATGTCAATTGATACGGAAATTACGACAGAGTCGCAAACTCTTTTGCGGACCTTCGGGTTGACCTTCTCTCAGCCCACTTTGTTGCCGCCTGCCTCCAAACAATGGCATCAATTTGTCGTTTCATTTGGCCAGCCTCTAAGCATCGTTACGGGCGGAGCCAGTTGGCTCATTCCTCCCCAATCTGGACTGTGGGTGCCGGCAGGGTTTGGGTGTGAGTTTCGGAATCGAACCGTGCTAACAATTCGGATGATCTATCTTCCGAAAACTGCGCCGCCTCTGTCTCAACTGCCACAGGACCGGTGTGTCGCCGTAACGGTAAACCCTCTCCTGAGGGAGCTCATCCAGAAAACTGTCCTCATCGGCGCCCTCGTAGAAACGGACAGCTTGCATCGAGCTCTATTTGAACTCATATGCTATGAACTGGAACGGTCTCAGATTCTTTCCGCCTCCCTTCTTGAACCGAAGTCTTCCGCGACTCTGGGTTTTGTGGAGACTCTCAGGGAGGCATCATACGCATCCTCCTCGATTGAAGCAGCGCTCGACTCGAGTGGATTTAGCCGACGGACGATGGAACGAATGTTTGAGCGGGAGACCCACTTGACTCTTGGAAAGTGGGTACGCCGTAGGAGGTGTATCCTTGCGGCGGAGCTTCTTGCGGAAGGTTCGAGCGCGTCAGAAGTTGCCTATCAACTTGGCTACAGCAATCCGAGTGCATTCACCGAGATGATGAAGCGAGAACTTGGCATTCTCCCAAGTGATCTCACGCGTTCAACACTAAATTCAAAGTGACACTGCCAAAACAATCCCGGTGGACTCATGAACTGGCTCAGACTGCACTAAAATCGTTTTAGATATGTGGAGCAACGGTAGGACGGTCAAAACTTTCGGCTTTACTTTGATTGAGCTCCTGGTAATCGTGGTGATCATTTCGTTGCTCGCGGCACTTCTATTTCCGGTATTCGTTCAAGCGAAGGAAGCGGCGAAAAAGACCGCTTGTCTGTCCAACGTCAAACAGCTAAATCTTGGAATGATTCTGTACACAGGCGACTTCGACGAGGTTTTGCCTCCGTTGGCTTACCCATCCAACTCGCCCATCTGGGCTGACCTTGTTCAGCCGTACTTAAAAAGCTCCCAGTTGCGGGTCTGCGGGGACGATCAGAATTCGTCCATATCTTACGGGTTGAACCAGCTTGTCTTTTTCGATCTTTACGGTTGGTCCGGCCCCGTCCCCCCCTTCCACACGATGGAGGACTTTGCATTTCCCTCCGAAACAGTCATGATGTCTGAGCTCGGTACTCAGGACGACCTAAAGACGCCCGTGTACAACTCGCTGAAGGTTGTGGTGCCAGACGACGACATCAATGATGTTTACGACGCACGTCCGAGCTTTAGGCACTTCTCAAAAGACAACCTTGGCATGTTTGATGGGCATGCCAAGGCATTTCTCAAAGAGCAGTTTTACGTTGGCTGGACTCCAGCAGATTATTGGTTCTGCACGGATCGAAACAATCTTGAGTCGTGCTCAACGACGAACTAACCTTCCTCGAAAGTGAACCTAAATGGATGAGCCATTTCAATCTAAGAGTGACTAGTCCCCGGATTCTGACCCACCTAGAGTGTTAGTGCCTCTGCCTCCATTTTAGTCTTTAGATTTGCCTTGTATGTCGCGGGAGAGAGCCCTCCGAGTGCCGAGTGAGGACGACGGTTGTTGTAGAACTCCGAG
>CAIYLG010000042.1 GCA_903927025.1 uncultured Armatimonadota bacterium | reverse complement strand
GTAGCTCCACGTGGGGCTCGCATTCGCGAGGCCGTCTCCGTAGCTGGCCGCCGTCAGGTAGTCGAGTTGGGCGTCGTACCCGTAGGTATCCGTCTGGGATGTGGTCCAGGATGCAGAGCCGGGTGTTGCGGCCGTCTTGTAAACCGCATCCGTCTTCACGCCACGGTTTAGGCTGTTCATCCCGTTAGACTCGTAGTCGCAATACTGACCGACGATGGCCTGACTCGTATAGGTGTTGCCAGTTCCCAAAGTGTCCCAATAGTGGCCGAGCCACGTCAATCGGCCTGCGCCATCATACTCGTAGTGCGCCCGCGCCCTCGTCGCCGCCTCGTACCCATCATAGTATCCGTTCGCATCGGGAGTCAAGTTGGAGGGAGTCTGAGCAAACGTGGCTTCGTACAGCCTGCCCTGCGCATCGTAGGCGTAGTGGAATTCCTCAGAAGTCCTATTGCCGCTTCCATCCAGCTTGCACAGCGTCTGGAACGCATGAGCGCCCTTGCTGGGATCTCCGAGTCCGATGTAGTCGTAGTAGCCCCACTGGGCGAGAACGACGGGACTGCCGTTCCCGTTGTACAGGCCGCTGCAGTAAGTTGCCATCGATCTGTCCCCGGTCGGGCCATAGGCATAGAGACACTGGTTGTCGATGGCGGTGTTGCCACCGCGCTTCTCCACGACCGCGCCAGGCTGCCCAATTCCAGGTCCGGAGTTCTGGTAGCTGATATCCTGCTCGACGCCGGAAAGGTTGTCCACCACCGAGACCGGCAAACCGTTGCTGGTGATGCCGGTCGTCGGGATGGTGCCATAGGTGTAGGTGACAACGTTGTTCCCGTTGAGAGTCACATACAGCACCTTGCCGTCGCCGTCGAAGCTGGTGACGAACTGGTGGCCAGCGCCATCGATAACATTGCACGGCTTGCCCCAACTGGTGTAGGCCATGTTTCGGGTCGTTCGGTTGATTCCGCCGTAATCTTCAACAACCTGAGTTGCCTGTCCCCAGGAAGCGTCTGGCGAGGTTATAACGTACGGCTCCGAGCTGTAGGACGTCTGGGTGGTTACGTACCGGTAGGTGGATGGGTTACCGGCTGTTGCTGCCTGGAGCTTCAGCACGGTGAGCGGGCGGCCCTGACTGTCATACGTGAACTGCCCAGAATACTGTCCAGCCGTCGCGTAGACCTGGTAGCGCCACGCATCGCCCGTCTGGGTGCCGGCTGGTGGGATGATGTTGCTGTTGAGCGCCACGCCCCCATACTTGGGGTCGTACACCCGATATTTCTGTCCGCGATTTCCGAGGTTGGAATCGGTGGCGGTGTAGTAGTCGGTAAAGCTGATGCGACCGCCAGGGTCTTTGACCGCCTTCTGCTGGTAGAACTTCGTCGCGTCCCAGTAGGCATACGAGGTTTCGGCGGATCGAAGGGTGTTGACGCCGCCCGAAGTCGGCGCCTCCACTTCGTACACCCAAACGTCAAGCGGGTTGCCGAGGAAGTTGTAGGTGGTTGTCGTCTGAGTCCCCTCGTAGGCGAACGGGCTGTAGCTAAGCTTGCGGGAGAGGTACAGGTTGGTGCCGTTGGGATCGGCGGCGGGCATCGAGTACCTGGCCGAATACAGGTTTGCCTGGCTGAACACGTCGTAGGTGTCCACCTGATTGGGCACGGGAGTGCTGGTGTAGAGACTGTTGTAACACTGATTGACGGTGACGCTGCTCCCGGAGAGCGTCATGTAGTTGAAATAGGTCGAGATGAGGGGGGCGCTGATACCGCCCGCGTGCTGGGCATAGGAGCCGGAGAAGTTAGAACCGTCCGGTGCGGCGAAGCCCTCAATCTGGTAGCCCTGATTGATTGCCCAGTTGTACACGGTGGTAACCCCGCTGGGAAGAATAATCTCGTTCACGAGGATGCCCTCCACGTGCACGTTGTAGGGCATTACATCGGCGAGGCCCACAAACGATTGAATGTGAGTAGTTAGCCCCTGGGGGTTGGTGATGGAGGAGAGCACCAGAGGCGTCGTGTCGGCGTTGTAGTTGTTTACGGGGGCAGTGTAGCCGTAGCTGGTGGCAAGACCAGCAGGAGACGTCTGTGAAATGAGCTGATGCGGCAATTGGGAACTGTACGAATAGGTCACGGTTCGGGGGGACTGACCGCCGCCGAGTGCGTTGTCCGAGACCGAGGCGACGCGGTTGGTGGGAACGGTGGACCCGGTGCCCCAGGTGAGGGTAATGACATGCCCGTTCGGCATCTTTACCGACAGGAGCGGGTGCTCAGACGTCGTTCCGTCAATCTTATTGAAGGTGACGTAGTTGACTAGATCGTAGCTGTAGGTAGTGGTGTTGCCATAGCGATCCGTAGCGCTGACGCACTTGAGGACGTTGGCTGGCGTCGAACCGGCAGAAGGATTCCCGTACGGATAGGTGCCGCCGTTGGTGTAGCTTCCCTCCACCTGATACACGTAGGTGGTGCCGTCGGGCGTCACCGTAGTCTGGCTCGTGGCAACCTGATAGACCGAAGTGCCGACAAGGATGTTCTGGTACTGCGTGGTTGTAACGTTCTGGTCCCAGGCGGCGGCAGAAAGGACGCCATCAGCGTCTTTCTGGATCGTCTCCTGCTTGCCCGAGGCATCCTCTGCGACAACGGCGTCCACCGGCTGAACCGCGATGTTTGGGTCCGTCTCGAGCGGAGAGCGCTCCTTGTAGGTGGTGGGCACAGAAAGGACGGGAGCGCCCTTGGACTTTAGCAGGCCGCCGGCAGTGGTGCGCACGTCCGCGCTCAGCGTCCAGCCATAGCCGAAAGGCCCCTCATTGGCATCATTGGCGCTGTAGCTGCGGGTGATATTCACGGGAATGCCGAAGCCGCCATCAAAGCTGAGATCGGTTGCGCTGAGACTGTAGTTGCCGCTGACGAGGTCCACACCCTGGAAGCTTGGATCCCACTTATTGGTCCCGGCAATGTAGGGACACGTAGCGGTTCTGCCTTCAAGCGTGCGCAGCTCCTTCTCGCTGAGCAGCCGGGTGCGGCTGACGGCCTTGCGGGCGTCGAGCGCCTTCTTCCGCTCGGCGGCTGCCTTCTGCCTGGCGGCGATAGCACTGGCAAGGGGTTGCCCCACCGCAAGCACGAGACTCTGGGGGACGGCAATGTTCACCAGTGCGAAGCACAGGAAGAAGATGAATGACCGGTAGATGAGGTTCCTTTTGAACATGGTGAAGATCTCGTGGAGCATTCAAAAAAGTGGAAGGGAGCATTGAGTTCACCCGGCGCGCGGCGTGTGCTTGAGCGCACGCCTTAACGCTATGATTCGACAGGGAGGGTTTGCGATAAACGGTGCCTGGAGAGCTCGAAGGGATTTCTCGCGTGCTGCAGCATCGCTCGGCGCGCCGGGTGAACCCAGCGTTCCATTGGGGCACG
Source organism: uncultured Armatimonadota bacterium (assembly GCA_903927025.1). Classification (GTDB taxonomy): domain Bacteria; phylum Armatimonadota; class Fimbriimonadia; order Fimbriimonadales; family Fimbriimonadaceae; genus Fimbriimonas. The sequence continues at coordinate 19,028 of CAIYLG010000042.1, read as the reverse complement.
AGTTCTGCCATTAGAGGCCCCTTGGGTGGTGGTCCGCCAACCTTAGACAGGGCGCGGGACTTATGCTCGGATCAGGGGAGGCTTGTTTCGTTTCAGCAAGTAACAATGAGCAAGTTACTACGAAGCTACCAGGCTGGTTGATAATTCTGGGCCTGCGAATTACGGCTGTGGGCTCGTTAGACGAGCTATCAGCTACCCCAAAAAGCAAGACCTAGGCTACGGTGCACAGATGTTGGCGTGATTGACTGTCCAATACTTTAACACTGAAGGATAAAATGGACTTCAATGCCTCGAGTCTCGATTTTACTGACGTGCTACAACCACATCAAATACCTTCCCCCTTGCGTGGAAGGGATTCGGGCGCAGACTTTTCGGGACTTCGAAATCGTGGCGATTGACGACGGGTCGACGGACGGCACCCGTGAGTGGTTGTCCGAGCAATCAGATATCCGCTGCATCTTTAACGCTGAGAACCTTGGCACCTACGAGACTTTGAATGTCGGGCTCCGGGAGACCGCAGGAGAATTTGTCGCTGTGCTCAATGACGACGACCTCTGGGAACCCGAAAAGCTCGCCAAGCAGGTGGAGCTATTGGACGCCAAACCGAAGGTGGGATTAGTCCATACCGGCGGCAATTTCATCGACGGCAGTGGCAACACCACGGAGGGCAACCCGCTTGGCTTTGCTTTCCCTCGCTTTGAAACCGGCGATATCCTGCTTGGGCTGGTGTACGAGAACAAGATCATTGCCAGTGCGGCCCTCGCCCGTCGCTCCTGCTTTGAGGAACTTGGCGGATTCAATCGTGACTACTTTGGCTCCGGGGATTGGGAGATGTGGTTCCGCATCGCGGAAAAGCACGATGTCGGCTTCGTCGATGCCCCACTGACCCACTATCGCGTGCACGGCGCCAACGCCAGTCACAAGTTGGAGCGGATTTGGCGAGACGACGAAAAGCTGCGTCGGTGGATCGGTCCGCGTTTGGAATCCCTGGGAGACCGCTTCCCCGCCGCCGAAGTTCGTGCCGCTCAGGCGTTCAACCAAGCGGCGCTAGGCACCGTGGCAACCCTCAACGGCACCCCGGCCGCCGGTCGCGCCGCTTATGCGGCGTCGATTCGCCTGAACCCAGGTCGCTGGAAAACGTACGCTCGTTACGCGGCGACGTTTCTGCCGCGCGGTGCGTTTCGCAAGCTATTGTAGGAAGTGACGGGAACGTGGACATTTCGTCCGCATCGAAAAAGGGGTTTCAACCCCGTTGTTGTCGATTCCCATGGGTTCAAACACGCGACTCCGACAAGTCGGAATCGCGTGGCGCAGAGCTCAGGCCCATTGGGATATGTTCGCAGCCTACTTCTTAGGGTTGCGAAGGAAGGTTTCCAGTGACGTCAGCTCCGCGGCAGTCATCTTTGGAGCGGTCTTCTTCATGAGCGCCATGAAGGTGCTGACTTCTTGGGGCTCGGATGGGAAGCCCATGTTCTGCTTGTTGGCAAGGAAGGAGTCTCCGATCTTTTCGCCTTTGCCATTGAGGATCACAAAGAACGGAAGACCGGCCGTTGCGCCTCCGAATTTCGCCATCAGGGCAACTCCGCCCTCGTTTTCGAGGTTCTTTTTATCTGGATTCTCCAGCACGACCACGTGGGTGATCACGAAGCTCTTGTCAAACGTCTTGGCGAACTCTGGCGACTCCAGCATCGCGTCCATCTTCTTGCACCATCCGCACCAAGAGGCGTGGAAGATCAGCATGACGTTCTTGTTGCCGGCCTTGGCCTCAGCAGTCGCCCGGCTGAGCAGCACCTTTGCGGAGGATGGGGTGGCCGCCAGTGCAGGTGCGACTGCCACCGCAAACAGGGAGAGAAGAGCAACGAATTTCAGACTGGGTTTCATGCATTTCATGATAGCGCCAATCCAAGGAATCAGCGAGATTTCCGTTTGGCAGTGCCGATTTGAGTGAGGGCTTCCGCCAATCGGTCTGCGGCATCTTCCGCTTCGGCAACGGTTGCCTTGCGACCCAGACTGAAGCGAACTCCCTGCTTGGCCTCATCCTGGGAATAACCGGCCGCCAGCATCACGTGGCTCGGTTCGATGCTTCCACTTGAACAGGCGGCGCCGCTGCTGGCACTCACACCAAGTCGATCGAGGACGATGAGAAGCGTCTCCGCATCAATCCCAGGAAAGCGGACGTGCAGGTGTCCTCGAAGCATCGGAGTGTCGCTGTCCACAGAAAGGAGAGCTCCAACCGAGAGAGCTCTCTCGCGAAGGTGATCCCTTGGGTTTGCATCTGGGGTTGTCTCGGTAAGATGCTCGGCCACCGCTGCACCAAAGCCGACAATCCCCATCACATTCTCGGTGCCGCCTCTCACTTCCCTCTCTTGGCCACCACCGGCAATGAGGGGCTTCACCTTGACGCCTGCCCGCATGTAGATGGCTCCAGTCCCCTTGGGGCCATTGATCTTGTGGGCGGAGACCGTTACCAGGTCTGCATCCAAATCCTGAACCTTCCATTTGAGCCCGGGAGCCAAGAACGTTTGAACGGCATCGGTGTGAAGGAGAGCACCCTCAGAGTGCGCCAAGTCCGCGAAAAGCCGAATGTCGTTTAGAGTGCCAAATTCGTTGTTTGCGTGCATCACGCTGACGAGGAGGACCTGGTCATCCAGATTTTCCTTTAGCCATTGCGAGTCGACCCTAGCCTGCCGGTCTACTGGGATCAGGTCCACCTGAAAGCCAAGTGCCGATAAGGTAGGTGCAGTATTCAGGACGCAGTGATGCTCAGCCGCGCCAAGGAGAATGCGCCTGCGGCTAGATTCCCTGTTTTGTAGTGCGGTGCCCAAGATCGCCAAGTTGGCGGCCTCCGTGCCCCCCGATGTAAAGAGGGCCTCCGCGAAGAGCGATCCAAGAGCGCGACTCAAAGTCTCGCGGGCGGAGTCGATCGCATCCTTGGCCCGGCGACCGTCGGCATGTAGGCTGCTCGGGTTGCCAAAGCCGCCCGACAGCCATGGAAGCATCGCCTCTCGTACCGACTCCGAGAGCGGAGTTGTCGCCGCGTGATCGAGATAAATACGATCCGCGTGCGGTTTTGCCATGGCTGCTAGTTTACGTCTATCCTGTGGCTACGCTAGGAGCGTCCCGATGAGTCGGGATGCTCCGTTTAGAGACCTAGTGGCCCGGCGAGACTTCGACGGATGGGAGCGGCGATGGGTTGGCGCCGTGGGTTTCGATGTGGAAGAGGTGGTGTCCGGGGCCATTTTCTAGCTGAGAGTAGGCGAACCTGCGGAAGGTGCGGGTGAGAGTTCGGCCGTTGAGGTCGGAGGTTTCCGATTCAAGACTGTCCAGCAGGTGGCTGGTGTGGTTGATGAACATCGAGAGCCGCACCGTGGAAGCCTTCACTGTGATGATGTCGGCCAGTCGATCCCCGGAGCCTGCGGAACCAGCCATGCTGACCACCGCTTGTGCCGGGAAGAGCTCTTGGTACGGAGTTCGCCTGGCGAGGATGCGCATGATGAGGGGATCGACATCGGCACCAAGCTTCGACAAATACTCAGCAAGGATCGGACGAGTTGCCTTGCCCTGGTTCACTCGTCCCGTCGCGTGATTCAGAACTGTGAGGATGCCGTCATCATAAGACCAGCTGAAACTCCTTGTGTCTTCACGGACTCGCCGTCCGTTGAGATAAATGGTGCTCTCACTGCCATCCGAATCGATATCGATTTTGCCTGCCGAGAAATTGCCGTACCTCTTGAGCATGGCTTCCACGGCAGCTTTGGCTTCTCTGGATCTGTAGACAGGGGGTGCCTCGCGGACGTAAAAGCTGGAGACGCGCTTGGCGTCCGTGGGAACAGCGAGGGCAACCTGTCCACCGGACCTAATCGTGAACTTCCAGTCCGCGCTTGCTCCCTTCTCCGAGAACCAAACTTCCTTCAGCAAGCCACTTGATGCATCGAAGCGGAAAATCTGCCCGGTCCCCTTAGCCGAGCGCCCCACCGATACCAGCCCATTCGATCGAGTCGCGCTCCAATCCTTTAAGGCGCGATAGGGTGCAAAGAAGCTCCTCAACAAATTCGGATCCATCACCGAGAGCAGGGCTGGATCGAGTTTGCCAAGCAAAGCCTGGTACCTCTGGATATAGGAATCCTTGTCTTGAAGCTTTCGTCGGATCACTTCGTTTGTGTTGCGGTCATAGGCCGTCAACTGGCCCGCTTTAAGCTGAAAAAACCGATCCGAAGCCGCCATCAGCTGGGTGCCCGGTTCACGAACCCGCAACAGGACCGAACTCCCGGAAATCGAGAAATCGAACTGGGTGAAATCCCTCTGGGTTCCCTTGACGCCGCGAGACTCCAGATGAACGGAGTAGGACGCCAGCTTTCTCAGCTGAGCTTCGCACTTATCGAAGTAGGAGCGGGCGTCTGCAATGGCAAACGATGCGATGAGGAACGTGAACGGCATCGCGGCGAATTTACCTTTTCCTAGGCCCTGCCAAGTCCCGCCGGAGTGCGATTCTTCCCAAGGAAACCCGCCAGGGCAACGATTGTGACCAAGTACGGAAGCGCAGCCCACATCTCGGCGGGAATGCTTATGCCAAACACCGGCGTTCCCTGGAGCTGAACCTGCAGCGCGCTAAAGAATCCGAAGGCCAGGCATGCCCCAAGGGCGGGGAGCGGACGCCAGCCACCCAGAATAAGCGCGGCCAAGGCGATGTAGCCGCGTCCCGCCGTCATATTGTCCGTGAACACGCCGGTGTAGGCAACCAGCTCCACTCCGGCAATCCCTGTGAGCACACCCGTCGCCAAGAGTCCGAAGAAGCGAACCCGCATCGGTTGGACACCCATCAGCCGCGCCTTGTCCGGGTCGCTTCCGACGGCAAGAAGGCGGAGCCCGCCTCTTGTCTGCCTGACGTAGCCCCACAGGACAATCGGAATCACGAACGCCAAGATGTAGAAGACCCAGGTTGGAAAGTTGGGCACCGAGCCCTTATGCGCTTCGTCTGTAAACTTCAGGTGCATGAAGTTGGTGCCACCGGCAGCAATCGCGTTGAGCGCCATGCCGCTGATGACGTGGTCAATCTTGTAAATCTGAGTCACCAGCCAGTGAAGCAGGCTGATACAGACGGCGGCGAAAATACCGATGAGGAGACCGCCCACCGGTCCAAACTTCGGCGAGGCAAGGGCATCCGCGCAGGCTGCCATCAGCATCATGCCTTCCAAACCGATGTTGATGACGCCGCCTCTTTCGCTCGTGAACCCGCCCATCGCGGCAAGGATCAGCGGAGTGGACAGCGCAACGGTGAGAAGAAGGAGACTAAGCAACCGTGTTCACCTTCCTGTAGCGGACGACGGCGGCGATGAGAATCAAGAAGCCCAGCACGACGGTGGTGATCCCTTTAGGGACCCCATCGATCTGGAGGGCAATGCCACCCTTTGCCAGGATTCCGAACAGCAGGCTGGACGGAAGAACTCCAAGCGGGTTTGAGCCAGCCAGAAGCGCAACGCCTAGAGCATCAAAGCCATAGCCAGGGGAGAATCCATCGTAGAACCTTCCCTCGTAGGCAAGTACCTGCATGGCACCGGCAAGTCCGCCGATGGCTCCGGAGACGGTCATTGCAAGGAGCGTGGTTCGCGCGGTTGAGATGCCCGCGAATTTGGCAGCCGTAGGATTTGCACCCGCCGCCTGAAGCTGATAACCGGCTACCGTTTTCTTCAGCCAGATCGCGAGCGCAAACGCCGCCAGAACCCCGACGATAAGTGCGATATTGACCTGAACAGGCGGATGATTGTAGATCCACGGCAGGCGGGTTGCATCGGCGACGGTTGCGGTCGTTGTATCCTGCTGACCCTTCTCTTTGAGCGGGCCTGACACAAGGGCCGAGGTGAGGTACAGGGCGACGTTGTTCAGCATGATGGTCGTGATGACCTCATGTCCGTTTCGGTAAGCCTTGATAAGCCCGGCAGGCAACGCCCATAGAGCACCCGCGAGCATCCCAACGAGGATGCCGAGAAGCATTCCCGCAACGTTTGGAATTTTGAGCGCGACGTAGGTGCAGGACGCAGCCCCACACAAAAGCTGACCTTCCACGCCGATATTGAACAAGCCAGCCCGCAGGGCGATAAAAACGGCCAGTCCAGCAATTAGTAGCGGAGATGTTTCTCGGAGGGTGCCACCAATGGCTGCGGGCGAACCAAGACTCCCGTGCAGGAGAGTTCGAATCGCCTCCATCGGCCCGACATGGGCACTGAGAAGGGCACCGGCCAGAATAGCAAGGGCTCCCGAGATCAGGGCAACGACGCGCCAGATCATCCCACACCCACCATGAGCCGACCGATAGCGGTTCGATCTCTCGCATGGGCGGCATCCGGCTCTGCCAGCCGTCCACCGTTCATCGCGGCAAGTCGGTCGCACTGCTCGAGGAGTTCATCGAGATCGAAACTGACCACGATCGCGGCAGCGCCCTCCGCGCAGGCAGCGCGAATGCCATCGTAAACATCTTGGGTGCCCTTTAGGTCGAGGCCGCGGGCGGGCTGAAACGCGAGGATCAGCTTTGGATTGAGGCACAGCGCCCGTGCCGCAACAAACCGCTGCTGGTTGCCACCAGAAAGGCTCGCCATCGGAAGATTGAGCCCGCCGTGTTTCGTTTTAAATCGAAGCGCTATTTCGCCTGCCTTCTCGTGTCTCTTGGCGGAATCCACCCAGGGACCATTTGCAAATGGGGCGAGGCGCTGAAGCCCGAGCGAAGCGTTCTCGTCCAGCGACCAATCTTCAATCACGGCCTCTTCGTGACGGTCTTCGGCAATGATTCGGACCCCATCTTCGATCCTTTCTGAGGGAGACTTGGCAAGCAGGTCTTGGTCGTTTAGGATTACGCTTCCTTCCGCCGCCTTGATAAGCCCAACCAGGGTGTGAAACAGCTCGCGCTGGCCACTGCCATCGACTCCGGCAATTCCTAGCATCTCACCGTGACGAACCTTGAGGTCGATCCCTTTGAGAGCCATATCGCCTCGAGATCCCTTCACGGTGAGTCCCTTGATTTCAAGGGACACGGGCGCCTCGATAGGAGCTTCTCTGGGTGTGTGCTTGGCGACCGATCCGCCAACGATTAGTTCGGCAAGCTGTTGTCCGTTCGTCTCCGAGACCAGCCGCTCATCAACGCGTACTCCGCCGCGAAGGACGGTCACGCGGGAGCAGTGGTCAAGCACCTCGGGCAGGCGGTGGGTGACGAGAATGATCGTGGCACCTTCCGCAGCCAGGCGATCGAGGCTTTCAAACAGCGCGGCGGAGTCGGCCGGCGAAAGCATGGCTGTCGGCTCATCCAGGATCATGATCCGCGCCTTCCGCCACAGCAGCTTAAGGATCTCCAGCTTTTGAGCACCGGCCGGACTCAGAGTCTCGGCATCTTTAAGCCAGTCGAATTGGAAGCCCATGTGGTCCGCCAATTCCTGGGCTCGCTCGGCGGCCGATTTCAGGTTGAGGAGGGTGCCTCCCTCAGCGCCAAGGATCAGGTTTTGAAGACAGCTGATGGCAGGAATGATGCCGTAGTGTTGGCTGACCATACCAACGCCCGCCTCAATAGCCTCTCGCGAAGAGGTGAAGCGAACGGGATTGCCTTCAACCTCCAGTGTGCCGGAATCAGGATGGAGCGCACCGTACAGCACGCGCATAAGGGTAGTCTTCCCCGCCCCGTTCTCGCCTACAATGGCGTGAATCGTGCCGGGGGCAACCTCCAGATCCACGTTGTTCAATGCGGCGACCGCACCGAAATGCTTCGTGATCCCCTTCATCCGGACGGCGAAACTCACACACTCCCTCCCATTTCCAGCAGGGTTTGATACAGGTAGGCGGTCGTGAGTCCGTCGTGACCAGCAGCAGAAGATGTTTGAAGGAGCGCCTGGACCAACTGAGTGCCAGGAATCGCGGCGTCGATTGCGGTCGCCGCTTCCCAGCAGTAGCCAAAGTCTTTTAGCTGGTTCTTGATGCTGAAGCCTGGGGTCCAATCCTGGTTGAGGATCTTGGGTCCGTAATTCTCAAACGCCCAGCTGCCGGCAGCCCCGCCACCGACGAGTTCACGCGCCTGGCTAAGATCGAGGCCCGCCTTTTTAGCGAAACTGAGAGACTCGCACAACGCCATTAGGGCACCGCCGACGGCGATCTGATTGACCACCTTCATCAGCTGACCGGCTCCACTGGGCCCGACTCGCTCCGCACGCTTGGCATAGGCCTGTAAATACGGCATCGCATCGGCAACATCCTGCTGGGACCCACCGCAAAAAATGGTGAGCTGGCCCTTTTGAGCGCCCATGCTTCCGCCGGTGATGGGAGCATCGACGAACCGAAATCCCTTTTCGCTTAGGCCTGCCTCGATGCCAGCGACCGCATTTGGGGCGATGGTGGAGTGATCGACGAAAAGCGTTCCCGGCTTGGCGGTGATCGTCAACTCGTCAAGGCACTGCTGAACATCCTCAGTGCGGGAGACGCAAAGCATGACGATGTCGCAGCTCGCCGCCAATTCTTGGAGGTCGGACGCCACCGTCGCACCCTGTTCTTTGAGTGCGTCCGCTTTCCCCGCGCTTCGGTTCCAAACCACAACAGAATGCCCTGCCGCGAGAAGATGCCCCGCCATCGGTCCACCCATCACTCCCAACCCTACAAAACCCACCTTGCCAGACACGGGAGGAAGGGTACCAGCCAAGTTAACAATCCGTCGCGGAGGGGCAAGTTTTGCGGTGGGAGTCACTCCGGAACGGAGCGCAGAACTTCAGATGAGTCACCTTGGCCAAGGCTTCAGCCTTGCGTCACGCCTTCCCGACTCGGCGGGATCGCGAGTTTGAACCTGCCGGAACCGACAACAAGGGGGTTGAAGCCCCTTTCTAAAAGCGGACTAAATGTCCGCGCGCCCACCGGATTTGCTATGTTTCTTACTTGGGAAGCTCAACCGTGGATGCTTGCGCACGGCTTGTTCGAGCGAGCCGGTCCACAGAATCGAACCTTTCTGCGATAGAAGTGAATAAATCCAGAGATAGCTTCAACGAGTAAATCGCTGGAATAGCGACGTAAAAGGGCATCTTCACGTGCGCTGGATACTTGATGATCACCAGTGCATATATTCCGAAGCAATAGCTCAGCCAAGCGATTCCGGCGGCAGCTTTATAGACCGTAAATGGTTTACGAAGAATGAGATATTGTCGTCTTGGAGAAGTCATGGGGGTGAGTTCCTTTACGACAAGCCTCTGGTTGTGACTGACGAGTTGATCGATGGGGGGTTCATGCAGCTGGCCCCCGAATCGCCAAGGCTATCAGGATACAGACTTGGGACGCCACGACGATGACGAGAAATATCAGGAGCTGATTTCTAAGCAAGGCATTCTTTGCCCCACCGGGGCCCAATCTTTCTAGCCGCCTTGCGTATGTCGCTCGGCCCAGAAACTGAGACCAGAATGCCGCAAACAGCACCACGGCAGCGGCAAATTTCGGGGTGAGATGAAATGGCGGTGGCTGGTGGTAGATAACCCAAGTAAGGGCTGCGACTATCAGAGCCGATGCAAGAACCAGCCCCCAGCCACGATCCCAAAAGCGATTCAACCCGCGGTTCGAAGTGCCAAGAGGGCCAGGGCTGGAGAATTCGCTCATTCGATTTTTGCCGGTGGAAGTCCGTTCGCCCCAATATACAAGAAACTTCAACTTAGCTCCAACCCATGGAGCCTCTAACCATGAAAGTTAAATAGTCGTCGCCCGCTTTGCTTTGTTTATAGGCCAATGAGCTTTCGTTAACTGAACGAAGTTGAGCCTAAGGTGCTGCATTCGGGTTGACTGTTCGGTTTGCAACATAAACGAAGAGCTCAACCCCAATCGCAGCGGCAAACATCCAATTAGCCATGAGAGCCGACAGGTAAGTTCCGACCCAAAACGCCTGGCCGAAGGTCATGACAATCGCTAATTTGAATGAATAAGCTCGATGGAGTCCTTGGCGCCGAGCCCCCGCTAGAATGCGAATGGCAAATCCAATTCCATAGACAATCCCAGTAAGCAAGATGCTTTGCGCATCAATGGGGTGGTTGGCGGGGTTCAAACCTTCACCTTAACAGGTTCTCCGAGTTCCGGATTGAACCGCAACCAGAGGGCATCAATCATCATCCCGGTGACGGCGAGAACCGCCATTAAGCAAATAAGATCCACCCAAAAGGCCACAAACCGGTGGACGGTGAAATGGAGCGACGTGGCTAATACCGCAGACGAAAACGCGCCGACTACGAGACAAATTCCAATTGCGGATGCGAGTGCACGCGCAATCCGGAGGGGATTCAAAGGTTTGGACCCCGTCAATGCACCCAGGAGACCGCCTTGCGTAACGGTTCTTCCGAACGAAGACTCCCTCGCAACGTGGCCCGCCATATAGATCGCGCATCCGTCCAAAACCGCGCGAACGCTGTGTTCCCGAGGCCAGGAGGACACCAGCCATACCCCGACTATTGAGAAAGGCAGCTCAAGAATGGCACGACGCCACAATCTTACAAATCTGGATGGATGCGGCTGCACTGGTTGCTCGTCAGGAGCATCGGAAGCAGTCGTGACGAATAAGCGCAAAATCCACGGCATCGGCTTTTCTTCGCTTTCCTGCTTTTTCATCGGGCTTGCCTTACCTGCGTCAGTCGCCAGACCGCGTATGGCCATGATAACTCAAGTACTCCAAGCTGGGCAATGATGGTTGGGAATTGAGGGTTGTCATCATGGTCAGAAAGACCAATCGAACGCTGGCTTCAGCCTAATGCCATCCAGTTTGAGATTTGCCATTTGGTGCGAAAGGATTACCGCGCCTTACTGAGCAGGACCAGGCGTCTTGGATCGGTTCCCTCGCCTGCACGCGGCGGGAGAGGAAATGGTGAGGGTGGTTTTGAACTCGCGCCCCTGGCTCGTTATCGGTATGGAAACCCGCAACATTCGAACCTGAACTGCCTTGCGTCCCACTGATTCCGGGCTATGGAAGAAAAGATCGGGTTCGTCTGATCCGGACATTGGATGGCTCGTCTCCAGGTTCCCAGATTCAGCAAGGTGCCAGGGGTGCGCCTAACAGCACCACCCTCAATCCTCCTTCTCCCGCCACGTTTGGCAGGAGAAGGAGTCGCTCCCAAAAACTGGGTCGCTTGAACCTAAGTGCAGGATGAACCGCCCGCCCCGAATTTAAGAATATGGAGCACTGGGTCCACCCGGCATGCCCAGCGCTCCATTATGTTTACCGGGCTAGGCGGATGGAGGCACCTCGGGCGTGGGTGGGGAAACCTTCCATTTCGCCGAAGGCTTCTATCGCGGGGATCAGGTCGAGCAGTTGGTCGGGCTTCAGGTAGCTGACGCTTTGGACCTTGAGGAAGTCCAAGACATTGACGGGGCTGCCGAAGCGGGCGGCTCGTGCGGTTGGAAGAGTGTGGGAGGGGCCGAGGACGAAGTCTCCGGCGCACTCGGGGGTGAAGTCTCCTAGGAGAATGCAGCCGGCGTTTTGAATTCGATCGACGATGCCCTCAGGATTTCGGATTGAGACGGTGAGGTGCTCCGGGGCAATGGCGTTGACGATGTCGATGGCTTGAGAGAGGTCGGCAGCCAAAATCGCCAGGCTCTCGTTGGCCAGTGCCGTTCGCATCGAGTTTTCGCAAGCAGCTCCCACGAGTTGACGCTCCGTCGCCGCAAGCACCTGTTTGAGCTTTGCTTCATCGGTCGACACGAGGAACGCGGCATTGTCTTCGCTGTGTTCAATCTGGGTCAATAGGTCAGCGGCGGCCCACTCAGCGTCGGCAGAATCGTCCACCAAGACGCAGACTTCGCTGGGTCCAGCGTAGCCATCCAGGCCAACCTTGCCCCATAGCTGACGCTTGGCCTCATTTACGAATCGGTTGCCAGGACCCACGATCTTGTCGACGCGCGGAACCGTCTCCGTGCCAAAGGCAAATGCGGCGACTGCAGAGGCGCCGCCAACCTTAAAGGCTTTGCGAGTATCGGTGAGCCGCAACGCTGTGAGCACAGACGGGGCGAGGGTGCCGTCGCTTCGGCATGGGGTTGCGACGTAGCGGTCGACTACCCCCGCAACCTTTGCGGGAATCGAGTTCATCAGAACCGAACTGGGATAGGTTGCCTTGCCGCCGGGCACGTATACACCCGCACTTTGGAGAGGCGCAACCTTTTGCCCCACGTGGTTGTGACTCCAGCCAAAGGACTTCCCTTGCGGTTCCAGACCCTGTGTGAAATGGGCAAGCTGGAGCGTGTGAAACTCCTGAACTCGATGCAGGGCCAGTTGCAGAGCCCTGAGATGTCGCTCCGGGATCTCGGCAGAGGCAAGTTCCTCCTCGGTGACCAGAATTGAGTTGAGCGCAGAGGAATCGAATCGCCGCCCACTCTCGAGAAGGGCGGCATCACCACGCTTTCGGACGTCGTCAATGATCTGCGCGACGATGAGCTCTGTCTGCTCATCTCGATCTGCTTGCCGGGAATTCAAACGAGGAAAGGGATCCGTGATGCGTGCGTCGATGAAGGTCGTAAGGCTCATGCTGGAGTCGCAAGCTCCTTGGCGTGCTGGAACCGCTTCTTCATGCGCTCAGGTCCAAGCACCCCCATCAGCTCGAACAACCCTGGGCCCGTAGTCTTACCTGTCAGTGCAACGCGAGTGGGATGCACTACCGGACCAAGCTTCTCCAGTCCATGTGCCTCTTGGAACCCACGCAAAGCCGCCTCGTAATCCGAAATCATTGTGTCTTCACCAAAGGAGGTGGAGCATTTCTCGATCATCTCGTCAAACAGCGCAATGGTGTGAGGCTGGAAGAACCATTTCTGAACTGCCTTTTCATCCATGTGCGGCAAGTCGCCAAAGAAGAAAGCACATGCAGAGCCGAAGTCGGCCAAAGTGTGAACACGGGGCTGCTCCAGTTTGATCGCCTCCAGCGCAAACCCACGATCATGGGATATGGCCCGGTCAAGGTTCAGCAGATCCTGCTCAATCTGCTTCGGATCTGGTTGGCCCTCTTCGCGCTCCAATTGGTTGAAATAGTCGAGGGTGTACGGTGTGTGCAGGTAATCGATCAACACATCCAGCAAGTCATCCGGCTCAAGAGCCCGAATTGCGAGACCGTTTAGCCATCGCAGCTTGTCAATGTCGAACTTGCCAGGTGATGGCTGAAGGCCCTTGAGGTCGAATGCCTCAATCAGCTCAGCTTCCGTCATCGCCTCACGGTCATCGCCAGGAGACCATCCAATGAGGGCAATAAAGTTCTTGAGCGCGCCAGGAAGGTAACCCTGAGCAGCGTAGTCGAGCACTCGAGTGGCGCCGTGTCGCTTGCTCAGCTTCTTCCCGTCGGTGCCAACGATGACGGGACAATGGACGAAGATTGGGCGTTTCCAACCGAACGCATCAAAAAGCGCGGCATGCTTTGGAGCGGACGATAGCCACTCTTCTCCGCGAATGATATGGGATATTCCCATCAGGTGATCGTCCACCATGCTTGCAAAGTGGTAGGTCGGCATCCCGTCGGCCTTGATGAGCACGGGGTCGTCAATCGTATTGCTGTCCCACTCGACATGACCGCGGATCGCGTCGTTGATCGAAATCACCGTATCGCGAGGAATTCGCTGTCGAATGACGAACGGCTTGCCAGCCGCTTCCGCCTCAGCGACCTGCTGCGGGGTCGCATCTCGCCACGCTCCGCCGTAGTAGCCAGTCGATTGCTTCGCCGCCTCCTGTACTTTTCGCATCTCGGCAAGTTCCTCGGGAGTATCGAACGCCTTGTAGGCGTGGCCAAGTGCCATCAGCTTCTCGATGTGAGGCTGATAGATGCCGGCCTGCTTCCGCTCGCTCTGGCGATACGGCCCGTTCGGACCGTCGATGTGAGGGCCCTCCTGGAAACCGATTCCGACCCATTCGAGGGTGGAAATGAACTCAGCCTCGGATTCGGGCGAGTAGCGAGTCTGGTCGGTATCTTCGATTCGCAGGATGTTTACGCCATGGTGATGGTTGGCAAACAGGTGCTTAAACAGCGCATCCCGCAGGGCGCCGACATGGAGCATCCCAGTGGGACTGGGTGCAAATCGAACTCGGACTGACATTCTCTAGAGGGTACCGGAGAATGAGCGAGGTCCGAACCCGAACCCTAACCGGCTTCGGGTTCCCACTGGATTCGCTTCAATGCAATTGCTGCAAATACTGCTGAGAAGGCGGACAAAACGACCACGGCAAGTGCCACTTCTTTGATGCCGCCGCCGCGCCAAACCATATCGTCGAAGCCGTTGATGGCCCATGCAATGGGGATGGCTTTGCTAACGGTCTGCATGAACTTCGGCAGGAAGTCGAGTGGGAACCAGGCTCCTCCGAGCATGCTCATTCCGAGGACGGCGAGGATGCTGAGTCCGCGGCTCTGCTGCTCAGTCTTGCCAAGTGACGCAACGAGCAGCCCAAAGCAGGCGGTCATGATGCTGACGGAGATTGCGATAAGGACAAACCCGACGTAGCTGGCCAGGTCTGGCCTCACGTGGAAGTGGAACACCATCGACCCAACCCCGAAGACAACGGTTAAGATCGCAAGAGCACGAATGGCGGCGCTGATTGCCTTGCCGAGCAGAAACATCCATGGCGAAACCGGCGAGGCGCGGAGCCGCTTCCAGATTCCCTGTCTGCGCTCCCGCATAATCGTCATCGCGCTTTCGATCGCCCAGAAGAGCAAACCTTGGATTCCCATTCCAGCAAAGGCGTGGGCGGACATGCTCGTGGCAGGACTCCGGTCGCTTGTCTCGTATTCTTGCTTCACATCAAAGGCCCGATGCTCCGCTTCCCCGACGGTGCTTGTCGACCCGGCGAAAGCCACCTTGGGCAGCACCCGCATGGTGGTCTGCATGATGGTTCCCTGCGCCATTCCTACCTGCATGGAGCGGGTGGGGTCAGAAAGGAAGCGGTAGCTCGGACCATCTGCCTGCGCGATCATTGCGGCGGCAGCGTCTTTGCCAAAGTTGGGAGGAATGACAACGGCGAGGGGAAAATCTCCCTGCTTCACGCGCTTAGTCGCCTCTGCCTCATCGGTTACGGTGACGTCCACTGAGTCGCTGGCCTTCAGCTTCTCCAAAAACGTTTTTGAGAAATCTGAGTTGTCCTGGTCCACCACCATGATCGACACCTTCTTCGGTTCGTTGGAGTTGCCTGAGCTCATCAGGTACCCAACAAAGCAGGCGAGAATCACGGGAGTTAGGAAGGAGATCATGACCGATTTGCGGTCTGCCACAAAGATTTTGAGGTCCTTGCGAACCAGTTCAATAAGGAGGGTCAGCATGGTTAGTCTCTTAAGGTCTTCCCGGTGAGGTGGAGGAAGACTTCTTCGAGAGTGCCCTCCTGGGTTCGTACGGACTGGTATCGAATGCCCATATCGGCGAGGGCAAGCAGGACGCGCGGAAGGTCTCGGTTCAGGTCGGCAATCTCAAGTGTCAACGTTGAATCGAAGAGTTCCTGCCGCTGAGTTCCTGGGAGTGCGGCGGTGAGTTTGCCAGTGGCTCCGTCGAGTTCAATGACGACCTCATTGGTTTGAGGAAGAAGTTTTCGGATGTTCGAGATGGATTCCTCGGCGATGATGCTGCCGTTGTCCATGATCGCTACGCGCTGACACAGACGCTCCACCTCTTCCATGTAGTGAGTGGTGTAGAGCAGAGTTTTTCCTTCACTGGCAAGCGCTTCAAGTGCCTCAAAGATCGCGTTGCGACTCTGAGGGTCCACTCCGACTGTCGGCTCATCCAGGATGATCAGGCTCGGTTCATGCAGCAGGGCGGCCACGATGTTGAGGCGGCGCTTCATACCGCCCGAATACTGCGCCACGGGCTCGGTTGAGCGATCTTTGAGGCCAGTCAGTTCAAGTCCGTATTCAATGCGGTTCTCGAGGTGCTGACCAATTAGGCCGTAGAGTGAGCCAAAGAACCTTAGGTTGTCGAGTGCGCTGATCTCCGTGTAGAGCGCGAGATCCTGCGGCACGTAGCCAATATTTCGCTTCGGCCCCGGGTTCTTAGTTGAAATCACTTCGCCATCTAGCGTGGCTTTGCCGCCGTCGGCATCAATCGTTCCAGTGATGATGGAGATCGTCGTTGTTTTGCCGGCACCGTTGGGGCCAAGCAGCCCGTAGCAGAGGCCGTGGCCCACGCTGAATGTGGCATCGCGAACGGCGACAGTGTCTCCAAAGGATTTCCTGAGGCCCTGAACTTCAAGCATTGGTGACGATACGTCCTCTTAAGCGGTTCGGTTTCGAAACTTTGACTACTCGACTCCGCCGCCGGTCGGCAAGAACCGCTGATATCCTGCTGGCGGCGTGTAGGGTCGCTTTGGATTCAAGGTGTTCCACACGATTCCGCACATCTTTCTGAGAGCCACCTCCGCTTCGTTGTCGGCGACCCAACGCTGATCTTTCATGTTGTCGGTATAGATCGTGAGGATGTATGGATGCTCTGCGAACACGAGAGCAACCTCGCTGCGGCTTCGATCGATGGCGCCAGACTTGCTGCAAACCTTCACATCAATCGGAGCCGTTACTCCCGAGTAATCATCCCAATATTGGTGGCTGAGAATGCGCAAAATCCGGTCGCACCCGGCAGGGGTTGCCGCCTTGTTTCGATAGATCAGTTCGATCAGGCGATTCATCTCCTTGGGCGTGGTGACGCCAAGGCCAAACTGGCCACGCAGGCGAACGTTGGAGACTTCATCAGGCGGAAAATTGTCCCACATCACCTTGGTGCTCTTCAGGCCAAGGCTTTCCATGCGGTCGTTGACGGATTCTGGCTTCAGCCACTCCCGGAGGAGCATGGTTGCCGTGTTGTCACTCACCGTGAGCATCAAGTTCACCCAGCCATCTAGGTCCAGCACGGTTCCGTCTTTGAAGAAGTAGGACCACATACTGAACTGCCTTCCGTCCATGGGAGGAACTGGCCGCTGATCGGTCCACTTGACCTTGCCTTCCTCCACCTCTCGGACCGCCTCTACGGCGACCGCGGTTTTGATGGTGCTTGCGGTTGGAAACCGCTCATCTCCGCGATTGGAAATCATCTCACCCGTCTCCAGCAACTTCACGCAGTAGCCCATGCGGCCGTGGAAGGATGCGCAGACTCTATCCAGCCTTGTCCTAAGCTGAATCATTGGGGTTAACGGTCGGTAGGCTATGGCGATTGCGGCAATGAGGCAGGTTGCAACCATGCCAAGCATTCTATCGACTTTCAGGTTCCCTGCGAGCGATCGGAGCTGAAGGCTGAATAAACGAGTTTTCAGCTAGAATCTGGCTAGGTTTATCCTTTAATCAGGCTGATTTTGGGATAGTGGTCCGGATTTCAAAAAATGCTTACAACTCTGATGGCGGCAACGCTGCTTTCGTCATTCGGTCAGGCACAGTTGCCTGCGCTCTCCTGCAAAGGCACCGACTTGGTGACTCCGAGCGGCACGCCGGTTCGGCTCCGCGGTGTGAACCTTGGCGGCTGGCTGGTAGAGGAGATGTGGATGACGCCGTGGCAGGACAAACCACCCACGGGAAGCACGCTTCCGGAAGTGAAGGATCACGTCAGTCTGTGGAAGCTGGTCGAATCTCGATTTGGCGCTGCGACAATGGTTAAGATCCGCGAAGCATGGCGGGACAACTGGATTACCGAGAGCGACTTTGCCGAAATCAAGAGGGGAGGGTTTGATCACGTTCGAATTCCATTCCTGGATTCCCTCTTTGATGAGCCGGGCGGGCTCGCACGGCTGCACAAGGCTGTGGATACCGCCGCGAAGTACGGCCTTTACACGATTCTTGACATGCATGGCGCTCCGGGTGGACAGAATAGCGCTGACCATTCTGGTCAAGTTGACCGAAATCGTCTATGGTTCGATGTCGAGAACATCACGAAGATGGAAGCGCTTTGGACCATGTTGGGGCGCGAGTTCGGCAACAACCCCAACGTCGCCGCATTCGACCTGATGAACGAACCGATGGGCGCTCCGAATCCCGCAATGCTGAACCTGGTGTTTGATCGCGTCTACCGCGCCGTGCGAAAGACGGCTCCCAAGAAGGTGCTGCTGATCGAGGACGGATATAAGGGCTTCGACACCACACCTCATCCCAACCTTGCCCAATGGACGAATGTGGCCTTCTCGCTCCACTTCTATAACTTCGATGCGAAGGCCCCGGCTGACCATCTCACGGCGTTGAAGAGCCATGAAACCAAAGACAAGGAGCTTCAGGGCTACCGCCAGGCACCTCTATATATTGGTGAATTCAATCTCGAACCAAATTCCAGCCCCGAAGCTTCCCATGACGTCACCCAAGAAATGACCAAGGCGGGCTGGTCCTGGACTATTTGGACCTACAAAACAGACGCCAAGGGCGGCCCAATGGGCCAGTGGGGCGTCTATAGCCGACCCGGCAAGCCAATTCCGCTGGATCCTTACACCGACAGTGCTGAGCAGCTGATGCAGAAAATGAAGTCGGTCAGAACATCCAACTTCACTCCGGTGCCAGGACTCGTGAAGGCACTCGTCGGTAGCTAGCCGAGCCTGATGTGATGCTGGCGCAAAAAGGAGCGCTGGCTTCAGCCTAATAACATCCAGTTCGAGATTCGAAGCATGTGAATCGCACCAAAATCTAGGTTCAAGCGACGATATTCTCGACTTGGGCTCCTTCTCCTGCCCGCAGGGAGGAGAAGGTGGGATGAGGGTGGGGCTGATATACGCGCCACCGGCCCCTTGCTCAATCTGGGAAGTTGGAATCTATACGCTTCGGCATTTAAACCATGGAATTGCTCTGAGGTGGTTGGTCTGTTCAGCGAGGATTCCAGGAGAATCCAAGGAGCGGGACAGAACAAGTAACTCTCCATAACCCTTTGAGTATGGCCCCCGACTTCGTCGGGAACGCCTCACAGCTCAATCCTCAACCTACTGACATGTCCCCCGTAGTTTGACCCACTTGAAGTGTGAAATCCGTCTGGAATCACATGAAGAAAACTGGCAAGCGCTACACCGAGGACGAGATCCTGAAGGTGTTGAAGGAAATCGAAGCTGGCGGCGCGATAGCGTCAGT
>CAIYLG010000041.1 GCA_903927025.1 uncultured Armatimonadota bacterium | reverse complement strand
GTGGCGGGCTGGAGGGTGGGGAGGGGGTGGCGAACGTCAACGCTCCCGGCTCCGCCGGGGTCCACATTCTTCGTAATTTGTAGCTGGTATTGGATAAGGTGCCAGGGGCGCGTCTTCAGTCCGCCACCCCCTCCCTGGCCCTCCGCCCGCCACGAATGGCGGTAGAGGGAACCTGGATGACCGCCTTGCTGGCATGAATCAGCGCATAGATAACTGGGGCAGTTAGCCTGCTCCTGGTTTAGCCAAGGCCCTGCAGATCGGCTCCCTCTCCCGCCTTCCGTGGCGGGCTGGAGGGTGGGGAGGGGGTGGCGAACGTTGGCGCTCCCGGCTTTGCCGGGGTCCACATTCTTCGTGATTTGTAGCTGGAAATAAACTCGGCGCCAGGGGCGCATTTTCAGTCCGCCACCCCCTCCCTGAGCCCTCCGCCCGCCACGAATGGCGGTTGAGGGAACCTGGATTACCGCCTTTTTGGCATGAATCAGGGCTTTCACGATCGTGGTGTCATTCACTTCTGGCCAAGCCAAGGCGCTGCAGATCGCCTTGCCGAGCCACGCTAACCTTAAGTCGGATAAAGCTCCATGAACTCCCCGAGCCAGGCCTCGTACGGCCGCCACCTCTCCACGGAGCTTTTGTAGACGGGCTGCCTGGCTTGCCACTTGCTGGGGGTTGAGATGGTCGATTCTCGCTGGTCGTGGTGGAGGCATGCTTCATCCCAGTCCAGGTTGCAGAAGGCGAGCAGGTCGCGCACGATCGGCTCTCGGTCCTCCACCAGCGCTTCATAGTCCACCTCGATAAAGTTCTCGCTGGGCAGCACATGGCGCCAATGCTCCATCAGCCGCAGGTACTCCAGGTAGCTGAAGATGATGTTGGAGGGATGATAGGAAAACACCGGTCCCAGGCCTAGGAAGGTGGTGAAGATCGAGAAGCAGGTGTCCAGCGGCTGCCGCCGCATGTGAATGATCTTCGCCTTTGGGAAGGTGCGGTGGATCAGGCCAAGATGGGCGTAGTTCAGCGGCATCTTGTCCGTAATGCGACGAGATTCCCCGGCGGTCACCCGAAGGCTTGAGAGGTACCGTTCAGCAAGGCCGGAGATGAGATTTGCCGTCACCGAGGCCGCTGGCAACCGGCGAACCTTGTCCGCCTCTCGAAGCCAAAATACCGGCTCGCCCGCCGATTGCACGTCTCGGTGGCTCGCGATCACCTGGTCCAGAAGCGTGGTGCCAGACCGAATCATGCCCACGATGAAGATCGGGCAGTCCGTCTCGCTGGCACCCGGAAGCGGCCGCCGAACGGTTGGCTGGTCATAGGTGCTTATCGCTTCATCCGTCAACTCACGCAGGTGCGCCCGGTCAAAGGGTCTTCCCGCGTTGTAAAGCTGATACGCGGAGGCATTCGCCAGGGTGTAGAACTGCATCGCCTCTTCATAATCTTTGGCCCGCTCGGCAGATCGGGCAAGGGCGTAGGCAAGGTAGGTCTTGCCCTTTAGGTCAAGCTCGGGGGCATCCAGCACCGCCTTGGCCGCCGAGTGCCACCGTTCTCCGTTCAGCTCAAACGTCTTCGCTTCTGCAAGGCCAAAGTAGGGAAGCCCCTGAACCGGGTCTGCCTTCAGCGAATCGGCAAAGGTGGCAATCGATTCGCTAAATCGCCCCTCTTTCTGGAGCCACAGCCCGTAGGAGCCCGCCAGGTCCGGATGGTCCGACGACACTTCGCGGTAAAGCCGCTCCCCGTTCTCCTTGTCCCCGGTCGCCGCCATTGCCGACGCCAGGGCCAGCCGCACCTGGGGGTTTTGGGGGTGGTGCTTCGCCGCCTGATGCATCACCTTCAGCACCTCGTCGCGCTGGTTGAGGATCTCCAGGATTCGCGCTGCTTCCAGAAACGCCTCGGCCCGGTTTGGGTCAAGCTGAGCCGACTGTCGAAATGCCTCCAGCGCCCGGTAGATTCGGTCCAGCCGGGAGAGCGCCATGCCAAGGTTGAACACATAGGTGCCAGATTGCGGTTGTAGTCGGCACGCTTTCTGAAGCGCCTTCTCCGCCTCCGCCGCTTCGCCCACCATAAGGCAGCAGACGCCCAACTCGTTCAGCACGATCGGGTTGTCCGGGTTTATGGCCAGCGCTCGTCGACACAGCTCCGCCGCAGCCTTCGGTTCGCCCAAATTCTTCTTGGCCACCGCCAGCCAAAACAGCGCTTCATCCCGAGTCGGCTGCGCGGCGACGACGACCTCGAGCGAGGGAACCGCTTCTGCCCATCGGCCAGTCCGGCAGAGGATCATCCCCAAAAGAAAGTTCGCCTCCGGGTGCCCAGGCTCCGCCAAAACCGCCCCCCGCAAAACCCCCTCCGCCTCCCGAGGCCGCCCTGCCCGCAAATGCTGTGCCCCCATCCCAGCCAACCCATCCGCGTTCATCCCCAAGATGATTCCACAATCGCGCTCCATCCGCGCCGCAAAGACCACCCTCTACGAAAACGGATTATCTACCTTCATCCCCCGTATCACTTGACCAGGGTTAAGGTCCTCCGAGAGGAGGACATCTGCCTTCGCGAGCGCAGCTGCCTCAACAATCAGCGCACCCCAAAAGGTGATCCGGTACCGCTCCGAGGTGTCGATCGCGCTCAAGACGAGGGGTGCCCCAACCTGGACTATCTTGCGCTTAGACAAGTGCTCGACGGCTCGTCTTGCCTCCGCCGGCGTCATCCCAAGCTTCTTGGTCGCATTCCAATAGAACTCCTGCAACACCTGGGTGGAGGTGACCAGGGACTCTTCCAACGCCGAGATTCTCGCCAAAGCAATATCGCGTTTCGCCGGTGCCGAGAGGTCGAAGCAGTAAAGAAAGATGTTGGTATCAACGAAGACGGTCGGCATACGCATCCTCACGATTCCAGACCCTTGGACCCTGGTTGGCAGAAATCTCGTCGGACAGCTCCAGCAGAGTCCGAGACCAGCCGTCGTCCTCCTCAGTCTCCTTGCTGAGCAGCTCCCGCAGCCACTGATTCAAAGACTTCTTCTCCGCCGCTGCCCGATCCCGAAGCTTCTCCAAAACCCCATCCGGAAGCGAAATCGTGACATTCTTCACGAATGTAGTGTACACGAACTCGTGCGGTTGCGGGTGAAATTGGAGCGCCGTCTTCAGCCCGCGAGAAATACCTCGGCAATTCCAAGGCCTTGGGCCGTGCGCTAAAGCATCACGCGGCAGGCCGGATGAATCCAGCATTCCCGATGCGATGCGCATCACGCTCATTTCCGAGAGAAGGAATGGATTACGACCTAAGATCTTGTAGGTACGCCGGCACGGGATCACGGCCACGAAGAATCAGCAGTCGACAGAGTTCGTCTGCAATTGGGTTAGGGAACTGTTGCTGCGAGAGATAGTGCTCGCTTAGCTCAATCCAAACAGGGTCACAGTCCTTCTGACCAAGCGCATGCTCACATGCAAAGATGTACTTCTGATAAGTGGGATGCAGGGAGAGAGTCTGGTTTGCTTCTTGCGTTAAGCGCTGAAGAATCTTCGTCGCGAACAGGGACGATTCCACGGGGCATCCGCTAAATTCATAGAGATTGCAAAGGGAGATCATAAGCTGGTGCAGGTTGCTCCGCGTTAGGCTAGCTTCCCGAATCAGCCCCGAGCTTCTTGCCAGTGCCTCGCCGTATTTCCCGATCCCAATTTCAAGGTCGATGGCGCAGATTTCAAATGCAGGTGTGGGAGCTTCGCCACGATGAGACATCTCCAAGAATTGCCTCAGCAAGGCACCCAAGGTCTGCACTGGTAGCAGCACCTTATAGGGCAGAGCCTCCAGTGTCGCCAAAGACTCAAATCTAGCCGCTGCATCATCGTAGGCGCCGCGATCGTACAGCGCCAATATCTCTGGAATGGACTGATTTACCATCTGGACCTTTTGGGGCCTTTTCCTAAGGCGACAGGGCAAGCATACATGCTGGAATCGCTTCGGCAATGCAGTCGTAATACAGCGGTGGCAGGTCGATCAGAAAGCGGCAGTACGAGTTAGCGTAGAGCGTGCAAATTACTTGATTTCCAGCCAAGATCGGCCCTATGGTAACAACTGGCGGAGGGATCACTGCCTTTGCAGCCACAACCGCTAAGCAGGCCGCACAGCCCGCGCACGCACCCCCGCAGAGCCACTGTAACCAGGACGGTAAGTTACTGAGGACGTCCGACGCGCACTGAGCCCAGTTATCCATTCCTGGAGGACAAACAATTAAGAGATCAATCGCACAAGAAGCGCACCCTGCGCAGGCACCAAGGCAGACCGGGTTCCGACCCGACGGATCTGTCCTAGTTGCTGGCGAACTCCTTGCGTACCCATAAGCCAGCTGGATTGGCCAAAGCGGGTCTACCGTGAGCCACCTTGCCAAATCTGTCCGCAGGTGTCGCGCTCTGACGTACTGCAGCTTCCCCAACACATCTCGAAAATATCCAATGACCCCGAGGAATGTTAGCGGAGTGACACTTGAGCCGGTGTGAGTGATCACTTCACCATAGGGCCAATATTCCCACCGGTCTGTCATAGCGCCGCTTGCATCCAGGAGCCCAATCGTCGAACCCTGGGCATCGCAAACGTAGTCGCTTTCGACACCGTTGCGCGTCTCGCTGACCACCATTCCGCAGAAATTTGAATACACAACAGCTAGGGTCACCTTTGATCACCTGCAGGCAAGAAGACTCCTCACATCAGAGTCTCACTGAGGATACGACAACATTCTGAGTTTCCGAAGTAAAATTGCGTGTATTGGGGATGAAGTACGCGGTTTGGGTCTATGTTGGCTTGTAGTTCTTGTATTCCAGGGTGCCACCGATATCACCCAGCCCAGAAATTCCCCGGGCCAAATTCCCCTCCCACGGAGGGGTGGACAGCGAAGCTGGACGGGGTGGTTGCGCCAGTTCGGCCCACAGAAACCACCCCCCCCGCCCTTCGGGCACCCCTCCGCGGGAGGGGAATTTCAACCCCGCCCTACGGAAGAATATTGCCCGCGGCGCGGTAAATCTCGTACCAATCGGGCCTTGAGAGCTCGATCTTGCATGCCTCGGCGACTTGGGTGACGCGATCCGGACTGGTGGTGCCCAGGACGGACTGGATTTTGGCGGGGTGCCGCTGGATCCATGCAATCGCCATGCCGGTCTTGGTGACGCCGTACTTGGCGCACTGCTCGTCCAGAACCTTGTTGAGCTCGGGGAACTTGGGGCTATCGATGAATACGCCCTCAAAGAATCCGTACTGGAACGGCGACCATGCCTGAATCGTGATCTTCTTCAGCCGACAGTAGTCCAGTATGCCCCCGTCTCGGTCCACGCTGTTTTCGTGGGCCATGTTCACGGTGAGCCCGCGGTCGATCATGCCGGTGTTGGTGATGCTGAACTGGAGCTGGTTCACGTGCAGCTTCATCGGCAGGCTTGCCTGAAGCAGCTCCACCTGGCCCGGGTTGAAGTTGCTCACCCCAAAGTTGCGCACCTTGCCGGCATCGTGAAGGATATTGAACGCCTCCGCGACCTCTTCCGGCTCGATCAGGGTGTCTGGCCGGTGGAGCAGCAGGATGTCCAGGTAGTCGGTATCCAGCCGCTGCAGGATTCGGTCGGCCGAATCCAGGATGTGTTTCTTGCTAAAGTCAAAGAACCCCTTGCGAATGCCGCACTTGCTCTGAAGAATCAGCTTGGATCGGTCGATTCCAAGACGCTTGACCGACTTCGCAAACACTTCCTCGCACTTCCCGCCGCCGTAGATGTCGGCATGGTCATAAAAGTCGATCCCCAAATCCATCGAGGTGGAGATCAGCTTGTCCAGCGCCGCATCCTCCATCCCCCCGATGCGCATGCATCCCAGAGAAACCTCAGAAACTTCCAGACCCGACGTACCGATGTTCAGCTTTTTCATGGTGGTGAACAAAGTTTAGCCGAGCGGCACCTCACCGAATCCAAGCTGATCGTCTCGGAGATAGTTACACTCGTGCCAACCCAATGCCTGAGGCTCTGCACATCCCACAGATAGGCGGGAATGCAACCCTAAAATTGCGCGGGGAATAGGAAACATAACGGTTCCGCAACCGTGTGAGGATCTGTTGAGGGTCGTTGCTGGAAATTCGAAAAGACGAGCCTTACGGAACGATCAGAACGAACGAACACAGGTGATAACGGCATCCGCGTCAGATTAAGGCTACTTTTCGTGGTGCTGGCCTATTTTACGATGATGACCCGCCCATCGATCTTAGTGGTTCTGATCTTCGCAGGAAAGAATCTGTGCCGCAGTACCCGACTAGGGTTATGCAGATTCACACCTCAATTCCAAGTCATACCATATTTGCACCAGGTACCCGCATTTTCACAATTCGACCGGCATAACATCTTAGAATCAGTCGGTTTGTTGAGCCCATTGTGACACGCTCATGTAACTGCGGCTACACTTGCAACTACCGCTTGACCGGGTAACGGTATGCCGAAGCCCGCTAACTGCCTAACGCTCATTGCTAATAAGGAAGCCCATTAAGAATAACAGCGGTTGAAGCAATCCCATCGCTATCATCAAAGGTGCAAACTTATGAACAATTGG
This sequence comes from uncultured Armatimonadota bacterium, assembly GCA_903927025.1. Taxonomy (GTDB): domain Bacteria; phylum Armatimonadota; class Fimbriimonadia; order Fimbriimonadales; family Fimbriimonadaceae; genus Fimbriimonas. The sequence continues at coordinate 27,513 of CAIYLG010000041.1, read as the reverse complement.
GACTGCCGAATCCGACCCAAAATAGGCAAGCCCCTGCAGACCCAACGGCAGATACAAAACCCAGAGGAAGATGTAATATTTGACGCGCCTTGTTAGCTTTCGATTTCTCATATCTTCCAGCCCTCATTAAATGCACTAGCTGCCAACAACATCAGCAACACCCTTGAATCAAATCTGAATAAAATGGAGGCCCGACGCCACTAATATTAAGAATCAGATTTCCAGTTAGAGAGATCCACGTGGGATTCTTGGGAACAAAGAAATAGCAAGCGCCCCACCAACCGCTTAGAATCAAACCCATCACTGTTGCTATCGCTACTATAATATCAGCTGCTATTGCAACACCCCAGTCGTCCAGCACGAGCACATCGACTCTGGCGAGCGGTCATATCGAACTGGCCTGCATAATCGATCAACCTTCTCTTCGCTCGCAGGTCTGTAATGGATCTTGTTGCCTCGTCAACGGCGCCGGCAGTAGATTCTTGGGCCGTAGAGTCCGTTGCTACGTTCTTTAGGCACCTCACCTATCTGCTTTAGCACCAGTCGGCATTTTGGCGATTGTGATATAGGTCAACTATTTTGAATTCGATGATGTTTCTGAGTTTGTCATTTGCTCGATGACCTTTCCGCCTTTGAAGCCTAGCATGGTCATCGCAGCCTCTGAGTATTCGACATCGATTTTGATCGAACTGTCCAAGTGGATCTTTGGTGAGTACTTCAGACCCCTTTCGTCCACCTGGCTTATCGAGGCGAAAAGCACATCTGATTCACCAGCAATTTCCAGATCAAGCTGCCTGAATGGAGAATTGCGGTTTCCGGAGGGTGACAACCTTTTAACCTTCATCTCACGTACCATAACAGGAACCTTAAGCGGGCTTCGGGCAGTGGAAAATCTTTGGCATACGGCTTCTCGAACAGCAATACCGCTTGCTTTGTTGCTCCCGAGGGATTCAGCTGTAATCAGCAACTGATCACAGACGATTGTTTTCACTGGCGGCGGATTTGATGTCATGACAAAGCTATTTAAACCGTCTTCAAATTCTGTTGGAACAAGACTGTTGCGCATAAGGACCCGCGACAAGCGCATATCCCATTCACAAAGCAATCTAGTTCCTATTTTGCAGTAACCCCAATCTCTACCTGCAATTACCGTCAAAACCGTCGATTTCGGCCCCTGCGCGTTGAACACAGTGATTTTGTATCTCAATTTCTGCACAGGTTGGAGCGAGCTGTGTTGTTGCAACGCGCCATGAGAATGCGATACAAGTGAGAACAGAGACACAGACACACAAAGTTGTTTCGCTACGACATGGACTGATTTGCAGATATGAGTCCTCCTAAGTGACGGAATGGTTTGGAACGCAGTGATAATGGCTCAATTCTGAATGAGCAGTTTTGATCTGCACTGGAGAATGAACGGCTCTTACCCTGCGTCGAATTGAGCGAACATCCTTGATTCTCCTGCTCAATGAAATCCGAATTTGGCCGCCTGCAAGTTCTCTGAACCCAACCAGCGCCGATGTTGCATGATGGAATCCATGAAGCGGATGGCGGCTGGGCGGATTCTTTACTCTCCATCGGACCTGATTCGGTTCTCGGAGTCGCCGTTTGCATCTTGGATGGATCGTCTGTTTTTGGAAGACCCGTCCTCCCTTCAGCCGGATGAGGCGTCGGAAGATCAGAAGCTGATCATCGCCCTTGGCGAACAGCACGAGCGCACGGTGTTGGAGGAGATTCGACAGGAATTCCCAGACCTCGTCTGCATCGACCCCGCGAGCCCAGAAGCTGCCCGGACCCAAACCCTGGATGCGCTCGCCCGGCGGGTCCCCGCAATCTATCAGCCGTACCTGGACGATGAGGCCTTTGCCGGACGCGCCGACTTCCTTATCCTCAACGAAGACGGCCGGTATCAGGTTTGGGATGCCAAGCTCGCCCGATCGCCCAAGCCGTATTACGCCATCCAACTGAGCTGCTACACCGACATGCTGGCGGGGATTCTGCAAGAGCCGCTCGCCGAGAAGTTCGGCATCATTCTCGGGACCCAAGAGCGTGTCGAATTCCGGACCGAAGACTTCATCTACTTCTATCGCCAGCTCCGGGCGGATTTCCTGGCGATGCAGGCGCAGTTCGACTCCGCGTTGGGCAGCCGTCCGGAACCGCTGCCCAGTGCCGACCATGGCCGGTGGGATTCCCACGCCAAGGCGTACTTTTTAGAGACCGACCATCTCACCCAGGTCGCCGGCATCACCTCCGGGCAGATCAAAAAGCTGAGGGCAGCCGGCATCGAAACCCTGGCCCAACTTGCCAACGTCGAGGGAGAAAAGGTGCCGCGCATGGCGGAGGAGTCGCTGGCCAAGCTGGCGGCCCAGGCCCGGCTACAGCACGCCACCAAGCTGAAGCGCCTGGAACAACCCGATGCCCCGCCCGAGTTCGAGAAGATGGCGGACGAAACCGGGAAGGGCCTTTTCAACCTGCCCAAGCGGTGCGCGCAGGACGTGTTCTTTGACATGGAGGGTTACCCGCTGACGCCAGGTGGGCTGGAGTATCTGTTTGGAGTCTGGATTCTGGACGCGGAGCCGCCGTTCCTGGATTGGTGGGCCCACGATCGAGCATCGGAGAAGGCCGCCTTTGAAGGCTTTATCGACTGGGCCTACGCCCGCTGGAAGGCACACCCGGACATGCACCTCTACCACTACGCCGCCTACGAGGTCAGTGCCGTCCGCAGGTTAAGCACTCGGCACGCCACCCGGCAGGATGAGGTGGACGACCTCCTGCGCAACCGCGTGTTTGTGGACCTGTACCAAACCATTCGGCACAGCCTGAGAATCGGGGAGGACAGCTACTCCATCAAACGGGTGGAGCGCCTGTACCGGCAAAAGCGCAAAACCGAAGTTGCCACCGCCGTCGACAGCATCATCCAGTACTCCCGCTGGATCGAGTCGCGCCAGTCCCCATCCTGGCAGGAGAGCTCGATTCTGCAGGACATCCGCGACTACAACGAAGACGACTGCAAATCCACCGCCGAGCTTCTGGACTGGCTCTGGTCGCTGAGATCCCCTGACGACGCTCCGCCGCCCGATGCTGACCCAAAACCGGAGGAGACGAGGGAGCCTAAGGAAGACCGCGTGCGCCGAGCCGCCCTTGCCGAGGACCTTAGATCCAAGGGGGATGCCACCGCCGAGCTGATGGGGGAGCTGGTGAACTTTCACGTGCGAGAAGCCAAGCCGGTCTACTGGCGGATGTTCGACCGCGATGCGGCGACGACGGAGGAGCTGCGAGACGACCCCGCCTGCATCGCCGACGTCACCGCGGTGGGTGAGCCGGTTCCCGAGAAGAAGTCGTTTGCCCAGACCTACCAATTTGATCCCGACCAAGAGTGCAAGCTCTCCGGGGAGCCCACCGTGATGTTCCAGGGGCTGCGTAACTGGAAGCTATCGCTGATCGGCCTCGACGCAAAGGCGGGCAAGTTTCAGCTTAAGGCGACCCAGGCTTCCCTCGACAAGAACAATGGTGGAAAGTTCCCCGAGGCGGGCTGCCTCATTCCGTACGAGATCGTTGGCACCGAGCCGATGGAAGGGTGTCTGGAAGCGACCGGACTGGCCCTCATGGCGGGCGAGATGCGACCCTGCATCCAAGCGCTGCTTCATCGCATCCCCGCGGCGCCCATGATGCGGCTTCCTGGTGAAACGCTGCTGGAGGCGGGGAAGCGAGTCGCCACCGGAATGACGGGCGGCTGTCTGCTGGTGCAGGGCCCGCCTGGCACCGGGAAAACCTACACCGCGGCGCGGATGATCACCCACCTGGTGGCGAGCGGCAAGCGAGTGGGAATCGCCTCCAACAGCCACAAGGCGATTCTCAACCTGATGCGGGAGTGTGGTCGCGCCATGAAGGAGGCGGGCGAAGAGATTCAGGGGGTGAAGGCGGGCGGCGATGCCAAGGACCCGATCTTCGACGACTATCCCGGCATCAAGCCTGCAGCGAACGGCGCGGCTTCCACGACCTACAAGGGCGGGATTCTTGGAGGGACGGCATGGCTGTTTGCGCTGGGAGACATGGCGGATCAGCTCGACTTCCTGTTCATCGATGAGGCGGGCCAGGTCTCCATGGCAAACGCGGTGGCGATGGCGCGGTCCACCCAAAATCTGGTTTTGCTCGGCGATCAGATGCAGCTTGAGCAGCCGATTCAGGGCACCCATCCTGGCGATTCCGGGCTCTCGGTTCTGCAGTACGCCCTCAAAGACACCAAGGCGAGCCTGCCTGATGCCCCCGTGTTTCATGCGGTGGTTCCGGAGAACCTGGGTCTGTTCCTCGGTGAATCTCGGCGAATGCACCCGGCGGTGTGCGAGTTCATTTCGGAGAGCATCTACGAGGGCCGTCTGCAATCGGCGGCGGACTGCGCCCTTCAGACGCTGCAGGCCAACGCGGTGGGGAAGGAGGCGGGCATCGTCTTCGTGGGGGTGGAGCACGACGGGGACGTCCAGCGCAGCGACGCGGAAATCCAGGCAGCGGTCGGCCTGTTTGAAAAGCTGGATGGGATTCCGTATCAGGACAAAACCGGGATGACGCAGGCGCTGACCTTGGATGACTTCGTGTTCATCTCGCCCTACAACTCCCAGGTCGCGGGCCTAAAGGCGGCGCTGCCGCCCGGAGCCAAAGTCGGAAGCGTGGACAAGTTCCAGGGCCAAGAAGCCCCCATCTGCATCCTCAGCCTCTGCTCCAGCTACGGCGAGTACGGCAGCCGTGGCCTGGGTTTCATCCTCGACCGGAACCGCATTAACGTAGCCATCAGCCGCGCCAAGTGTCTGGCGATCGTCGTCGGCGACCCAAGAATTGCCCATGGCCCAGCGAGCGGGTTGGAAGAGATGGTCCTGATCAACCTCTTCTGCAAAATCCGATCCCACGGCCGGAGCGCAGATTTTAAATAAGGGAACGCTGTCTTCAGACGGCACGCCGAGCGCGGCTTTAGCCCGCGAGAAATGCCCCAGCAATTCCGAATCCCAGGGCCGTGTGCTGAAGCATCACGGCGCGCGCCGGCGGATGCCAGCGTTCCTCCCTCTCAATGCAAAGGAACGCTGACTGCAACCGAGGTGCCTAGCTACTTGCTCTTCGTCACCGGGATGACGATGTTGTCGGTTGAGACTTCCTTGATCGTCGTCGTCGTGACCTTGAGGTGGAGGGTGAAGTCACCGTACTTCACGGGGCCGTCTGCCTTTGGGTTCACGTAGTTGTGGCCGCCCACAAACACGTTTCTCAGGCCGAACTCTTCTGGCTTGGGAGTGACCAGTTCGAACGTGGGGGAGCCCTTCATTCGGTCGACGTCGCGTCGTCGGAGACCGGCGAGGGCTCGGTTGCCTCGTCGTCCGCCGCCACCGCCGCCTTCTTCTTCGGCAGGAGCGTCCGCCTTTGGCGGGTTGACGATGACATTGATCCCGATGGAGCGCGAGTCCTTTCGTGGCTCTCGCTTCGGTCCGTCGTACTGGGCAGGAAGTGTGAACGACCAGCCGTTGGTGCCCTTTACGGTGATGTCCTTATCCACCTGGAATCCGGTTGCATTGAACTTCTGAACCAGTTTGCATCCGGGGAACTGAACGTCCTGGACTTCCACGATACTGTTCGTCTTTCGAACCGCCGCGCGGATCTTTGAGGTGGCCTCCGCAAATCGGAAGGGCACAAACTTGGTGCCAGCAGGCGCTGCGGCATCTCGGAAGCCGAAGCCGAGCCCCTTGGCGCTTTGGGTGTCCAGCAGCACAACCTGGCAGGAGATGCCGCCATCGGACTCTCCGCCAAACGCGGTGCCGCCCTTGAGAACGATGCCTGGTTCGGTGAGTGGCGCGCGGTCATCGGAAGCCGTGATGCCAGCCTTTGAAAGGTCCGGCACGCTGACGCAGCTGACGCCAGCGGGGGCGGGGGAGCCGGTGAGCTCGACCACTTCCGGTTCGGGAAGGTCCTTCAAAGGAAGCAATTGAGGCGCTTTACCGGTCAGCGTGAGCTCCAGCTTGGGATGCGACCACTTCCAAGAAAATCCTCGGGTGATGTAAAAGGTGGTCTCAGTCTCATCCTTTCCTGGCTGGTCGATACTGCCAAGGTTTGCAGAGTGTCCGGCATCGTCAACGATGCGTGCGGTTCCCATGCTCACGAGTGCCGTCGCTTTGGGATCGGGGGCAACGATCAGCGATTGAGGAACGCCAACGACGATTGGGTCGTAGGCGCCCCGGCGTGGAGTTGCCTTTTCGTCTGGCTGCTTCACGATCGTGAACTCGGTGTATGTCTTGGCCTTTGGCTTGGGTGCCGCAGGAGGCGGAAGAGTGGCAACGACGTCAGGTTCTTTAGCCTGGCAACCTGCCATCAAGAGTGAAATTCCAATGGCTCCGCCAAATGCAAGCCGGCCTGAGAAGCGTTTCATATTTTTTGAAGGACCCCTATGAGGCCCAAATTCGGCCCCAAAAACAACGATCACACGCATTTTAGCGCGTTTGGCCCTCCATACAGAATTACTGGCAATTCCATGGTGATTTCGCGTCGATTGTTTGGGGAATGTAAAGGTTAGGTTCAGACGTCGTCGTCTGGTGCCCGTGGGCTGAAATAATAGCGGCGTGATCTGTGTCTCGCTCATTCTCGCGGCAGTAGCTTCCCAAGACCGCGCCGCCCTAAGCGCCCAATTGGCTCACCTCGGTGCCCCGGCTGGAATTCGCGCCGCCCATGTGGCTCCAGGAGGACGAACGATCCTGCCCAACGGCAGATTTGTGACCCCAATCGGTGAGCGCAGCTACACGGGTGAGGACCTATTCAACGTCATCGTCAGTCCAGACGGAAAGACGACGATTGGAATGAGCCAGCGGCAGATCCACGTTTTTAGCCCCAACGGCCACAAAATGATCTCAGAGAAGGAGTGGAGCCCCGCCGCCGTGTTCTCTCCCGACGGCAAAACACTCTACGTCAGCGAAGGAGATGAGGGTGAGATCGGCGCGTACGATACCGCAACCTGGGAAAAGCGACCCGGGGATATCGCGATCAATACCGGAAAGGACAAAGATTCGTACATCAACGATCTCGCGATCCGCTCGGACGGCAAATACCTGTACGGTGTCGACGTCACCAACCAGGAGCTGGACGTGGTGGACTTGGAAGCGCGGAAGCTTGTCAGCCATGTGAAAGCGGGCCGCGAACCGTACGCGATTGCCTACGATGAAGCTGCCCACCGAGTGTATGTGGCCAACATCGGCCTGTTTGACTACTCGGCGATCACCCCAGTAAAGGGCGGACTCCCTGGCCTGACCCGACCCGCATTTGCGTTTCCGTCCAAGGAATCGGAAAAGGGAATGCAGTTCGAGGGACGCTTTGTGCCGGGTATCGGCAAGCCGGGCACCCCGGACGCGCAGTCAGTTTGGAGCTACGACGTCTCAACCCCTTCGAACCCCACCGTGGTTAAGAAGGCAATCAGCGGAATGCTGATCCACGCCCCCGCCGACCACGGCAAGGCCGTTGGCGGCAGCGCTCCAAACGCCTTGGTGGTTCACGGCGGAAAGCTGTACGTGAGCAACGCCAACAGCGACACCGTCTCCGTCTTCGACGCCGCCAACCTCAAGCTTCTCAAAACCATCAAGCTTGCGCCAACCCCGCTTGTGGAGCGCCTTCGCGGCGTGATTCCCACCGGCCTCGCCATCAGCAAGGATGGATCTCGGCTCTACGTTTGCGAAAGCGGCCTTGAGGCGGTTGCCGTGATCGATCCGAAGGCCGGCAAGGTTCTTGGCCACATCCCCGCTGGCTACTACCCCGTAATGGCAAGGCTGTCCGATGACGACGCCACCTTGTCGGTAGGCAGTCAGTTCGGCCTTGGCTACGGCCCTCGTGGCTACCTTACCAAGCGGTCCGAGACCGATGACCGTCCAAGATCGGCCGAGTGTCCGGGCCTGATTCAGCGCATCGACCTCAACCATTTGGGCTCGCTGAGTTCATTGACTGCGAAGGTTTTGGAAAACAACGGCCTCACCGGTCCGTTGACGCGCACCGTGCATTTCCCCAAAGAGATCAAGCACGTGGTGTTTATCACTAAGGAAAACCACACCTACGACGGCATTTTTGGCACCGTCCCCGGTGCGGATGGTGAACCCAAGTACAGCGAATATGGCGACCAGGGGTGGATCAGCGAGAAGGGCCGCACCGAGCGTGTGCCGATCATGCCGAACCATGTGGCGCTTGCCAAGCAGTTTGGAATCAGCGACAACTTCTACATGGAACCCGGCGCGAGCGGAGACGGTCACCGATGGCTGGTCGGCGTCTACGCCAGCATCTGGACCTCTCGACTGTATTACGCGGGATGGCACTTCGGAACCGGAAATGCGAAAGGCCGCTATGTGTCCTTTGAGTCCAACGGTTCGCAGATTCCGGAGGACTACCTGGAGAACGGCTCCGTGTGGGAAGGTCTGGATCGTGGCCACGTCAGCTTCCGCAACTACGGAGAAGGGTTCGAGTTTCCCGGTGTGGACGAGGACGGTCCGTTCTCCAAGACCGGCGCGGTCGAACCGATCAACTTCCCGGTTCCCAAGGTGCTGTTTGACAACACGTGCTGGGACTTCCCAATCTTCAACACCAACATCCCCGACGTCGCCCGGTTCGACTGGTTCAAAGAGGACTTGGAGAAGCAGTTCCGCTCCAAGAAGAAGTCCATCCCTAGCTTCCTGAACATCGCGTACTGCAACGACCACGGCACCGGCCCCCGCCCCAAAGAAGGGTATCCGTACGTGGCAAGCTACATGGCAGACAATGACCTAGCCCTCGGCCAGACCATCGAGTACCTGTCTCACACCCCTGAGTGGAAGAGCATGGCGGTATTTGTCACTGAGGACGATCCGGGCGGAGACAACGACCACGTGGACCGATGCCGCAGCTTCGTGCTCGCGATTGGTCCGTATTGCAAGCACCACTACGTGAGCCATGACCACACCAGCATCATGAGCGTCATCCGGTCGATCTACGACATCTTCGGCCTGGGCCCCAACAACCTCTTCGACGCCCTCGCGACTCCTCTGGACGACATGTTCACGGACAAGCCGGACTTCACCCCATACAAGGCAATCCAATCCGACCCCAGAGTTTTCAAGCCAGAAGCCACCTTCGACCCCGCCGATCCCAAGTTCAAAAAGCGACGCGGCAAACCCGGAATGGTAATGGACGACCCGAACTTCATCAAGTTCATGGAGCAGCGAGCCCAAGGCCAGCACTAGGATAGTTCCGAAATACGTCGCAGACGTTACGTAAACTAGCCACGGGTTGGCGCAATGCGCCTACCCGTGGATATGAAGCTTTACATCTCGACCTGCGCGATTCACATCTTAGATTCAAGCGACCCAGTTTTCGGGAGCGACTCATTCTCCCGCCGCGGGCAGGCGAGGGGACCGATCCCAAAATCTTGTTGCTTGAAAGCAAATGGAGGGCCTACCGGGTCGCTCGAATCTCAAACTAGATGGAATTAGGCTAAGTGCCCGCGCGCCAACCGGCCCCGGGGAAGCCTGCTGAAGCCACGGCCGAGGTGTCCCGACTCCGTCGGGACGCTCCGTTACTGTTTAGCTGGCGTGACCTTGACCGTGTAGCCTTCCAGGCTTAGCTCCTGGGTCACGAGGGCGGTGACTTTTAGCTTCAGGGTGAAGTCTCCGTATTTCACGGGTGCGTCGGACTCAGATCCGGTGAAGTGGTTGCCGCGAATCTGCACCCAGCTGAGGCCGAGATCGGATGGGGTTGGGGAGACGAGTGAAACTCCCCATTCACGGCTGGACTGATCGGCGTCCCAACGTCGAATCTGCTCGTACGCCTGATCGTCGTACGTCCCGGTGGATCTCAAGGCAAATGATGTGATCACATCGCAGCGGATGTCGATCCGCTTCAAATCTCGCTTCACATCCCGGAACGGGCCCGAGTACTGGCGGGGGACGGTGACTTTCCAGCCATTGGGAAGATGCACAGTGGCGTCATGGTCCAGCTCAAATCCAGATCCGCCAAAGCGGGAGACGAGGCGACAGCCAGGCACCTCCACTTCAAAGCTAGTGGGACCCTTCTTGATGCGCCGGATCGCGATCCGGCCTACCTTGGTGCTTTCCGCATAGGCATAGGGAATGAACATCTTTCCTGGCTTGTCTGAAGGCCCGATGATGGTTTGAAACATCAGCGAAGCCAGACCTGGAGCTGAGTCGGTTGCACTGAGAGCGGCTTCTACCGTTTCACCCGGACCCAGTGTGAGGGGTTGGGTGGGACTCAAGACGAAGCCAGGCACGGAGGGCAACGGCTGATGATGCTCGTCTTCTCCAAGACCAGCCTTTTGAAGGTCATGAACCGCCTCCAGCGTGAAGTTGGCTGAGACGAGCGCCTCAGGAAGATTTGCGGACTCTCTCTCCGGCAAGTCCCTGAGCTTCAGCGTCTCGGTTGGCCGATCCGTGATTTCCAACTCAAGCCTGGGATGCGTCCAATGCCAGCCGTAGCCGCGATTGAGCGAGAAGCCGTAAGACGTCTGACCTGGCATCGGCTGGTACAAGAGTCCAAGAAGAACCCGATGGCCGTCAGCATCGGAAAGATACGCGGAGCCGATCTTTGTCGGTGTCCATTGGCGCGATGGCGAATCTGAGGCCACAAACTGCATCGCTGCCGGAATCTGAACGTCAATCCGCCCCCAGGTATCGCCCTCCGGCTTTGACTGGCGATCGGGCTGGTGAACCACTTTAAAGCCCGACTGGACGGTCGAAGCTGGGTTGCCAAGACCTGCCGAACAAATGAGGGCGATTGGAAGCAAAAGCGAGTTCATGACAATTGGATGACACGATCCAGCTCCAATTTCGTTCGGACCTTATTGGTCCCTGAACCGCGCCTACCGTGAGGCTAGCTTCACGGGAACCACAAACGTCTCCATTCCAAGCTCCTGAGTCAATGTGGTGGTCACTCGAAGCCTTAGGGTGAAAGTCCCATATTTCACGAGCCTCGCGCCGGTGGTGTTCTTCGACTGCTGCGTCCCGAGCTGGATGGAGGCCAGGCCAAGTTCATCCGTCGCCGGAGAGGCGAGCCCGACTCCACATCCGTTCTCAGTGGAGAATTCCATGTTGGTACGCAGGCAGGCAGGCAACTTTGAGGGACCGGTTGTTCGCTTGGTGGAGACCCTGATATCAATCGATCTCGAGTCTCGCTTCACTGTGCGCTGAGGGCCAGAGTACTGGCGCGGCAACGTGATCTCCCACCCGCTTCGGGTCTTGCGGACCCTATCGGCATCCACCTGGAAACCGGTCCCGCCGAACTTGGAGACGATGCGGCAGCCAGGAAACTCCAAGAAGTCTTCCACCGGACTGCACTTCACATGGCGGAGGGCGATGCGCACCAACTTGGTTGATTCAGCAAGCGGAAACACAGCGAATCGGCTCCCGGGAGCCGCCTTCGCGTCCGGGGCTGTCTCGAAGAGCCAACCCCCCACATGGGAGGCGGCATTGGTATCCATCAACCCAGCGGCATAGTTCTCTTCACGGGTGGATTTTGGAAGCGGTGGATCAAATTTGACCAAAAACCCGGGCGCATCTGGACCCGGCTTGCCATAGCCTGATCCGTATAATCCCGCTGTCTGCAGGTTCGGAATTGCCTGGCATTGGACTCGAGACGAAACACTGGGGGTGCATAGAACAACTGTTTCGCCATCGGGAAGGTCCTTCAGTTTGAGTGTCACCGTGTGATGGTCATCGAATTCGAGCTTGAGCAACGGCTTATCCCAATGCCATTCGTATCCTCGGGGAATGCTGAAACTGATTTGGGTCTGCTTGGCAACGGGTGCGTACAGTTTGCCGAGTTCAAGGCGGTGCCCTGCGGCATCCACAACGGTCGCACGGCCTATCTTCAGCAGAGGGGCGTTGGCCGGTCTTGACTGATAGGCATCCATGGCACTTTTGGGCAGCAGCACCTTAAGCTGCCCCCAAGAATCTCCCTGAGCATGCGATCCTCGAACCGGTTGCTCCGTGACGAAGTAGTTAGCGGGCGCAGGTACAGCGGAGGGAATCACAGGAGGGGTTGAGGGTTTGCACCCGAGGGAAAAGATCGCCACACCAAGCACCAATGCCCTCCAAGCGCCAGCCAATTGCGATCTCATCACAACAGTCTGACTTGACCCATCCCGCGGTTGGTTCAAGGAGTCGCGAAAAGATCTCAGCATAAAATGCAGAAAGTATTTGGCATATGAACCGGTTTATGTTAGGATATGAATCGCTTCATATAGACGTATCAAGCGTTTCATGTCGGTGTTGAGATGAGAACGAGACTTAAAGATGTTGCGGCGAAGGTGAACCTGTCACCCGCCCTTGTTTCCGGCGTTTTAAACAACCGCCCGCATATCTGGGCGTCGGAGGAAACCCGGGCCCGGATCCTGGAAGCGGCTCTCGAGCTCAACTACCACCCGAGCGCGGCTGCCCAAGCGCTCAGCCGAGGGACAACCGATGCAATCGTGTTTGCCTACAAGCGATTGCCAGGAGCGGCGTATCGGCTGGCGTACAGCGGCTTGATGGATGCGCTCTCCTCCGAACTTCAGGCGGCTGGCTACGATCTCACAGTGGCCAACTTCGCCACCCAAAACGAGGTGATGGCCCACCTGCAAAAGCTGGCGAGCTCTCATGCCTGCGACGCGGTGGTGCTGTGGGGAAGAGAGGAAGACACTGAGCCTCAGGCCGAGTTGCTCGAGTCCCTGAATATGCCTTTCGTGGTGAAGGGGCGTCACGAAGTTTCTCACCCCCATTGGCATCAGGTCGACTTTGACCACGAGCTGATGACCGCTCAAGCGCTCGAGCATCTGGTTAGACTGGGCCACCAGCGGGTGGCGTATCTTGGCTTTCCCCACTCCGATGGATTCGTTCAGAGCCTCCGCCGCGGCTATTTCACCGCCCATGAGCAACTCCTTGGCAAAACGCCGGAGCCCGCGATGTTGGGAGAGTTTGACGATGACGTGGTCCCTAACGTCGAAAAGGTTCGCCGCTGGCTGAAGCTGCCCGCTTCCGAGAGGCCAACCGCATTTGTAATGGGAGCGGGGAACAAGGCGTGGCAGGCGGTCGAGGTGTGCCTCGCCGAACTTGGACTAAGGCTCTCTGATAACCCAGGAAGCTGCTCTGCCGCCGGAATCACTTCCAGCCCCTTCACGTTGATGTTTGGCGATGCGCTGGCTTACCAGGGAATCGAGATTGACAACCTGGCCCGTTTTGTCACACCTGCCCTGATTCGGGCACTCGCTAAATCCAAGGAGGGAGAGCGCATCCATCGCTTCCGTCCAGATCTCACCCAGGCGAAGTCACTCTGGGTTCAGGTGCCCGGTCCGCTTGGGACCTCCTTCGAGTCGATCCAGGAGGGTGCGTGATGCCCACCTTTAGTCTTTCATCCCGTGGCCGCAACGGCCAATTCTCTCTTATCACCACTGCCGCTTCGGGCGGCTCCGACATTCATCCACTGGACCCTCGCGACCTAAGCAGTTCGCGGCGGTCTCTCCAAGGTTAGGAGATCTCTCATGCATTTGAATCCAAAGTCAAAAGCCTTCACCCTCATCGAGCTGCTCGTCGTCATCGCGATCATCGCGATTCTTGCCGCCATCCTCTTCCCGGTCTTTGCTCAGGCAAAGCTCGCCGCGAAGAAGACCTCTGACCTCTCCAACCTCAAGCAGATCGGCTTGGGCGCGATGATGTACTGCAACGATTTCGACGACTTCTTCCCTCGGAACGACTACATCATTCCGACTCGGCAGCAGTGGGCGCCCTTCACGTATCGCGAGGCAACCGGGCCCTACATCAAGAACGGCATCGACAATTACACCTGGGTTTCCACCAACGGAACCAGCATGCCGCTGGCAGACAACGCCATTTGGGAGAGCCCAACCGTCCCCAGCAACATTCGGTACGACTACGGCGCAAACCAGTTCATCATGCCTTCCGGCAACACATGGAACCTGTGGAACTACAGCGGGAACACGCAGTACTCGGACCAGGATCCAAACGGCTACCCGACCGGAAAGGCACCCGTGCCGTCCGTGTCCCAGACCGGTCTGCCTGGACCCGCGAACACTCTCATGGTGGTGAACCAGGGTGTGGACACCAGCTTCTACGATTCCGGCAACGTGGTGCTTCAGAGCGGAGTGTGGTGGTGGCAAGGCGCCAGCGCAACCATCAAGGGCGCGACGATTCCACCGAACTGGGACACCGACTCCGCTGTGCACGATCAGTACGACGGCAACCTGAACGGCGTGGGGCCCTACTCCTCACTGCCTCGATTCCGGTGGGCGGGCCCATCTGTGAATATCGCCTGGTCCGATGGCCATGCCAAGGCCAAGCACAAGGGCGCCTTGAGCTGGTGCACGGATATGCACGTGTCCGGCGGCTTCGTGGACCCTTATGCGCCAGGTGCCTGGGATGATGGCTACGCGTTCAACGCGGGTCAAGCCTGTGCGGGGTATCCGCAAAATTGAGGCGCATCCTCCTTTGCGCAGCAGCAGCGGGTTCGCTGCTGCTCGCGGGGTGCGGTTCGTCTGCCCCTGCCGACGAGGGAACCGTAAAGCCGGGCAACGGCACGGCGATGAACCCGTCGGGCAAACCACAGACGAGTGACCAGGCCGCCTATGCCTCGAAGATGTCCCAGACTGGAAGTGCGATGAACGCGCAGCGAGAAAAGGATGCGGCGGCAATGGCGGCAGCGAGGGCCAAGGCAGGAAAGTGAAACTTGCTTCATTTGGGATGGGAGCGGCTTTCGCCGCCGCCATCCTGGTGGCCGGGTGCAAGAAGGCTGATGACGAATTTGCACCAGCTTTCGTGCCGAAAACTTATACGTTTCAAGGCAAACTTGATCCCGTTTACAGTGGCACTTGGGTCGCAAGCGACGGCAGCTCCACCCTCGATATCCAAAAGGACGGAACTCTGAAAATCGACTCTGTCACCCGCTCCGTTGCGGGCAAGAGCGTCTCCCACATCACTGGGAAGTGGCTGGTGGATAGCACCTCGCTGATGTTTCAGTACACCGTGGGCTCTCAGCCGCAAACCGTTTTGAAGTACGGTGCCACCGTATCCGGAAGCTCGCTGACCCTAGTTCAGGAGGGTGCGAAGCGCAAGATGGTTTACAAGAAGAAGTCATGATCGCTCTTCTTGCTGCTGCCGTCCTTTCCCGGCCGCTGATCCTGGCTCACTACATGCCCTGGTATCAGAGCAAGTCAGTTGGGGGGCAGTGGGGATGGCATTGGACGATGAACCACTTCAACCCAGATCAGCCGGGAAGCGGTGGGCGTCAGCTACTGGCATCCAAATACCGCCCTCGCATCGGCGCCTACGATTCGGGAGATGCCGCCGTGCTGGAGTGTCAGACCCTTCAGATGAAGACCGCCGGCATTGACGGTGTCCTCATTGATTGGTACGGCACCAAGGACCTGAATGACTACCGGCAGATCCACGCGAACACCCAAAAGATGATCGACGCCTGCGTCCGCGCTGGTCTAAAGTTCGCCATCGTGATGGAAGATCAGGTGGTGCCGCAACTGGTGAAAGCGGGCAAATCCACCCCAGATGAGTTCGCAGCGTCAGCGGTTGCATCCATGAAAGCCAGTTGGTTCGGCATGTCCGGCTATCTCAAGTGGAACGGCAAACCAGTCGTCATGATGTTTGGCCCCCAGTACTACAAGGAAGCGGAACTGAATCGGCACTTTGGTGGCGATATCGCGTTCTTCTCACTGCTCGGCAAGAAGGGGCCGGCGGTGGGTGCGTTCGGATGGCCAGAGCCACAGGTGGACAACGACAAAAGCTGGCTCCAGCTCCAGTCGTTCTACGCTCGTGCCAAGGAGTGGAAAGCCTCCGTGCCGGTGGCCTATCCGCGCTTTGACGACATCTATAAGGAAGCGGGAGTAGGGCCCGGCTACGGAGAGATTCGGGACGACAAGGGAGCCACTTTCAAGCGAACGCTCGAAATGGCAGAAGCATCCGGCGCGCCGTTCATTCAGGTAGCCACCTGGAACGACTGGGGTGAAGGAACCCAAATTGAACCGTCCCTCGAGTTTGGCTATCGAGACCTTGAGGTGATCCAAGCGCATCGCCGAAAGGCAGATCCTGCCTTTCCTTATAAGCCAAGTCACCTCAGGTTGCCTGATGAGATCTACGAGTCTCGAAAGGCTCATAAGAATCCGTTACCACTCGATATCGCCGTTCGGCAAATCCTGGATGGAAAGGCAGACGAGGCTGCTGATGGTCTAAAGGGTTCCAGATAGGGGCACCAGAAGCTAGATCATGCCTCAAAAATTCAGAACTCCAGTAAATTTTGGTCGAGGCAAAGCGCTGTAAATCGGCTCCGCCGGGGTCCACATTCCTCGTGATTTGTAGCTGGTATTTGATAAGGTGCCAGGGGCGCATTTTCAGTCCACCACCCCCTCCCTGAGCCCTCCACCCGCCACGATGGCGGTTGAGGGAACCTGGATTACCGCCTTTTTGGCGAGAACAAAGTGCTTGAATTTGAAGAGTGCTTTCCACTCCTGGCCAAGCCAAGGCACCGTAAATCGGCTCCCTCCACCGCCATAAGTGGCGGGCTGGAGGGCGGGGAGGGGGTGGCGAACGTTGGCGCTCCAGGCTTTGCCGGGGTCCTTGCTAATCGTGATTTGTAGCTGGAAATCAACTCGGTGCCAGGGGCGCGTTTTTGGTCCGCCACCCCCTCCCTGAGCCCTCCACCCGCCACGATGGCGGTAGAGGGAACCTGGATTACAAGCTCTTCGGCGTGAAGCAGGGCCTTGGCGCTCCCGGCTTTGCCGGGGTCCTTGCTAATCGTGATTTGTAGCTGGAAATCAACTCGGTGCCAGGGGCGCATTTTCAGTCCGCCACCCCCTCCCTGAGCCCTCCACCCGCCACGATGGCGGTTGAGGGAACCTGAATTGGCGTCTGGCGGGCTTGAAGCAGGGCCTTAGCGCTCGCGGTTTCTGGTACTTCTGGCTAGCCAGAACGCCGTCAATCGGCTCTCGCCACCGCCAAAGGAATGATTGCGCCAGGCTGAACCGATCCTGGCAACGACTAGCCACCATGAACCTGAATTACCAAGGGCACGCGACTTCTGAGCGCTCCAATTCGTCTGGCGAAACGGTGCATGGAAACGCACGTATACTGTGCGTCAGAGTTCTACCGAATGAGCCGCCCTATGGTATCCCTTCAACAGCTCACGAAAGTGTTTGGCAACCAGGTTGCGGTAGATCAGTTGACCTTTGATGTGCCCGGTGGCGAGATCCTTGGTTTCCTCGGTCCCAACGGAGCCGGGAAGACAACGACTCTGAGAATGCTGACCGGCATGACCCAGCCTTCGAGCGGGACCGCGACGATTTGTGGCTTTGACCTCCTTAAAGAACCGCTAGAGGTGAAGCGACACATCGGCTTTGTCCCCGATTCGGGTGCAGTATTTGAGTCGCTTACCGGCCTTGAGCACCTTGAGATGGTCGCCGCTCTGTACGGTATCCCAGAGAAGGTAGCTCGGCCACGAATTGAGCAGTTCATCTCCTTTTTCGACCTCAGCATGGACACCCTGTCCTCCAAGATGCTGGGCGCCTATTCCAAGGGAATGCGGCGAAAGGTGGTGATCACCGCCGCGCTGCTTCACAACCCACCGGTGGTGTTCTTTGATGAGCCGCTCGAGGGTCTGGATGCGAATGCGTCCGTCGGCTTCAAGGCGCTGATCCAGTCTCTGGCGCGAGAGGGCAAGGCGATTGTTTACAGCTCCCACATTCTGGACGTGGTGGAGCGGGTTTGTGACCGCGTGATTATCATCGACAAGGGGCGCGCGCTTTTGGATGGCCGACCCGATGACCTGGTGGCCCAGCACGGTTCTGGCACCCTGGAAAAGCTCTTCACAAGCGTGACGGGCGGGCAGGAGCTAGAGCAGAGGGCGGAGACGTTTGCCAAGACCTTTCTTCCATGAGCGCCGCCCCACCCGTCCGGCCGGAAATGAAGGCGCCATCGCCTGAGAAGACGCTTCGGCGGCTGTTCCTCACCGTCTTCGTCCGGGGCCAATCGGCGCGCGGAATCACCAAGCAGACCGTTGCCAAGAGCTTCACCCAGAAGATGGGCATGATGTTCCTGATCTATGGCCTGTTCGGGCTGTCATCGCTTGCCCTCATCCGCCAATCGGTGCTGCTGATTTCGGTTTCGCTTCACTCGCTTACCTTTTTGGCACTGGGGATGTTCATCTCCGCCTCCGCTGGCGAGGCGCTGTTCAACAAGGAGGAGTCCGAGATCCTCATGCACCGTCCGGTGACCTCGCAGATGCTGCTGCGGGCGAAGTCCGCCGTGCTTCTGCAGATTGGGTTTTCGGTGGCGCTGGCGCTTAACGCGATCGGTTTCTTTGTGGGAATGACCGCCAACGACGGCGGGATCCTGTTTCCGTTGGTTCACCTCGTCTCCACTGCTGAAGAGGCGCTGTTCAGCATCGGTGCGGTGGTGCTGATGTACCAGCTCTGCCTCAAGTGGCTGGGTCGGGAGCGGCTGGAAGGCATCATGACCACGATGCAGGTGCTGCTGATCATCAGCATCACCATGGGCAGCCAGATCCTTCCAAGGGCGATCGGTCACGGCAATCTCGGCAAGGTGAGCCTGGATGCCTGGTGGTTTAAGGTTTTGCCTCCGGCCTGGTTCGCGAGTCTGGACGATGCCGTAGCCGGAAGCCACAGCCAATCCTCCTGGATGCTTGCCGGGGTCGGCGTTTTGGTCACCGGAGTGATTTTGTGGCTCGGGTTCACCAAGCTGGCGGCAGTTTATGAAGCGGGGATGCAGACGCTGAATGAGGCCGCGAAACCCTCTGCCAATCAGACGCGGCGCTACCGCACCCTCAAGGTCCTATCCGAATCTGCCCCATTGAGCTGGTTCCTTCGCACTCCGGTCTCCAAAGCTGGCTTCCAATTGGTATCCGCCTACATGTTTCGAGACCGGGACACCAAGCTGAGGCTGTATCCGGGCGTCGCGCCGATGATGATCATGCCGATCATGCTGCTGATTGGCAACCAGGGGATCTCGAAGGGGCCCATGGATTCGACTGTGTCCGATAGTCTCGGCGGCTTCTTCTCCGCGATGAGCGCGACCTATGTCTGCCTGGTTCCGCTCTCCGCGCTGAACCTGCTTAAGTTCTCCCAGCAGTACCGCGCCAGCGACGTGTTCATCGCCGCCCCGCTTCCTGGGCCGGCTCCGCTCATGCAGGGTGCCCGGGTCGCGGTGGTGTTCTTCCTCACCCTGCCGATGATGGTGGCGCTCTCGATTTTCTTCGTGGCGACCCGGGGCATTTCGAGCCTGGGTATGGTTTTGTCCGGGCTGTTCGCGCTCCCGATCTACGCCATGATCCCGGGGGCCTTTGAGAACGCCGCTCCGCTTTCCAATCCGATCGAGGAGGCAAAGAGTCTGAACAACATGCCGGTGATGATGCTCTCGATCTTCGGCTCCATCGGCGTAGCAGGCGGCGCAACCCTCTTCGCCTCCCTCGGCCTCCTCCCCGTCTTCTGGGTCATCGAAGCCATCGTCTCCGCCATCGCCTGCGTCCTAATGCACCGCCTAACCCTAAAACGCGGCTGGCGCACCTACGACTAGGTCGATATAGCCAATCCGTCCGGCCTACCCCGGCAGGGGTTGTGCAAACGAGCCACGTGGTTGGCGCCCCGCGCCTACCCGTGGATAACGACGGGTATAGCGTCCGCCAAAAAGGAACAAAGCATTTTCCGGCCTACCCCGGCAGGGGTTGAGCAAACTAGCCACGCGGTTGGCGCTCCGCGCCTACCCGTGGATAACGACGAGATGGCGTCACAAACCCGAGGGGACGCAGTCCCCCCGCGAAGCGATAACACCCGCAATCCCCGGTTTTGCCAAAGCCCAAAATGTTTTAGCCGCGTTGCGGGAGGGCCGCGACGCGGCCCGTGGATTTGGGACGCCGACGCACCCGGGCCCACGGGTAGCCACCTTCGGCGCCAACCCGTGGCTAGTTTGCACAACCCCTGCCGGGGTAGATCCGGAATTGGGGCGCCGTGGTTCCCCAACGCGGCAAAATCTCCCTGATTCCCCAAACATTTTCGAAAGCGACGCGAACAAATTCGCCCCAATTTGTGCCAATGTTCCACCTGGAACAATTACCGTGCCCAGATCATTTTCTGCCGTCAATGTCCACCTCGTTTTCTCAACGAAAGACCGACGCCCATTCCTCGGTGAGCGGACATTTCGCCTTGAGGTTCATGGCTTTCTCGGAGCTGTATCCAATCAGTTGGGTTGCCAGACGTGGGCCATCGGCGGCGTGAGCGATCACGTCCACATTCTCTGTAGCCTCGGTAAGACCACCTCGCAGTCTGATTACGTGAAAGAGCTTAAGAGGGTGTCGAGTCTTTGGATCAAGGACCGCCAGCCGGACCTCGCCAACTTCGCCTGGCAGGGCGGGTACGGAATCTTTTCGGTTGACGGTCGGGGCGTGGAGGCGGTTCGGCATTACATTGAAAACCAAGAAAGGCACCACCACGCGATTTCGTTTCAAGAGGAATTCCGGGATCTCTTTAGGGAGCACGGAATGGAATGCGAGGAGCGATATATTTGGGAGTGAGGGGGGCCGCGGCGCCAACCATGGATGAAGAGCATTCTTCCCGGTCTACCCCGGCAGGGGTTGAGGAAACTAGCCACGCGGTTGGCGCTCCGCGCCTACCCGTGGATAACGATGGGATGGCGTCAAAAACCCGAGGGACGAAGTCCCCCCGCGAAGCGATAACACCCGCAACCCCCGGTTTTGCCAAAGCCCAAAATGTTTTAGCCGCGTTGCGGGGGGCCGCGGCGCGGCCCGTGGATTTGGGACGGTGATGCACCCGGGCCCACGGGTAGCCGCCTTCGGCGCCAACCCGTGGCTAGTTTGCACAACCCCTGCCGGGGTAGGTCCGAAGATTCACGCCGACGCACCCGAGCCCACGGGTAGCCGCCTTCGGCGCCAACCGCGTGGCTAGTTTGCACAACCCCTGCCGGGGTAGACCGGACGTCAATACGCCGGAATCCACGGGTAAGCGGCCGGAGCGGCCAACCGCGTGGCTAGTTTGCTCAACCCCTGCCGGGGTAGCCGGAATTACCCGATTTCGAATCTGGCTTGGATACCCCTTCGGCGTCGACTGACGCGAAGGAGGTAGGTGAGTTGCCAGAACAGCCAGCCGGAGTTGGCGGTGACGAGGGCTAGGGCGAGATAGACGCCTGCCCGGCGGAGGCTTGCGATGTAGGCGATGGCGGCGCGAACCGTGATCGGCTGGTGCTGGATCCAAGCGAGATTCTCAAACCCGGAACGGATCATCGACTGATCTGCGCGGCTGATGCGGATGGCATCGACGGGGCCAGCAAAGTTGCCCTTGCCAGTCCACTCCTTCACCGCCTCTTCCCACGTTCCCACATGAAGAGAAGGATGGAGTTCGGACGCTGGGATGGACAGTTGAAGTTCCCGGATCCCCTCGGGCACCCAGTAGCCAGTGCCATAGCGGAAGGTGCTGGGCACCGCCCTATCCTTATTCGACTCAGTGAACAGGCGCATACCCTGCTGTATCTCTGTGACTCCAGCCTCAAGCTTCGTCTGAGTCTGCTGGAGCAGAGCCGTTTCATGCTCCACTTCACGAATGCCCACCGGCAAAATCTCGCCGCTGGTGAACACCGTGGGAACCGTCAGCGCTGTGTTCCAGGCCGTCTGAACAGCCACAAACGCGACCATGCATACGACGAACTGGCTCACAATCGGTTTGCGGCCCCGGAACCCAAACCAGAAGAACAGGGCGCTTCCGACCCACAGCGATACGGTGACGTAGTACCAAATGTGGGTAGTCCAGAACCCCTCATGAAAGGTCATCAGGAACAGCAGCACCGCCGCTGGCCACAAGAACTTCTCCTTCCTGGGCCGATTCATCTCTGCTCCGTGCTGAGCCGCCATCCGCTTGGCTTTGCCGAATTCAGCCAGGACTCGCCTGGCGTCTGTCGCGTTCTTGGCGCCGGCACATTCCATCGCCTCGTCCAGGTGACATCGGGCTTCTCGCACGATCTCTTCGATCCGGTTGGGGGATAAGCCCTGGACATCCAGCTCTTGGCCGAGGTTCCTTATGTAGAGGTCGATTTCGAACTGGACGTTTTGCTCAAACATTTCCGACACCTTCTGCTCCAATCACCGAGGAGAACGTGGACACGTACTCCAGCCAATTCTTCTTATGGGTCTCCAGCCGGCCGCTTCCGGAGGCGGTGAGGGCGTACACCTTGCGGGCTGGTTTGCCCAACTGGGTCTGCCACTCCGCACTGACCAGCCCCTCTTCCTCGAGGCGATGAAGGATCGGGTAGATCTGGTTGTCCCCCAGCTTCAGCACCCCCTCGCTCTTTGCCTTAATCGCCGCCGCAATCCGGTACCCATGAAGCGGCCCCTCTCGCAGCGCCCCCAAAACCAACGCCTCGATCTCCGGTTTATATGCCATATGATGAGTATATATCAAATTATGAGTTATGCATAGAGAAAATATATATTCACGCAAGGTCACCCTCCGGTCTACCCCGGCAGGGGTTGTGCAAACTAGCCACGCGGTTGGCGCTCCGCGCCTACCCGTGGATAACGACGAGATAGCGTCCCCCAAAAAGGAACAAAGCATTTTCCGGCCAACCCCGGCAGGGGTTGAGCAAACTAGCCACGCGGTTGGCGCTCCGCGCCTACCCGTGGATAACAACGAGATGACGTCCCCTAAATAGGAACAAAGCATTTTCCGGTCTACCCCGGCAGGGGTTGAGCAAACTAGCCACGCGGTTGGCCGCTCCGCGCCTACCCGTGGATAACGACGAGATGGCGTCACAAACCCGAGGGACGAAGTCCCCCCGCGCAGCGATAAAACCCGTGTCCCCGGTTTTGACCAAAAACCAAAATGCATTCGCCGCGTTGCGGGGGGCCGCTCCGCGGCCCGTGGATTTGGGACGCCGACGCACCCGGGCCCACGGGTAGCCGCCTTCGGCGCCAACCGCGTGGCTAGTTTGCACAACCCCTGCCGGGGTAGGTCCGGAGATTCACGCCGACGCACCCGAGCCCACGGGTAGCCGCCTTTGGCGCCAACCCGTGGCTAGTTTGCACAACCCCTGCCGGGGTAGATCGAAACGGGTCGAACCCTATTTGCCGCCGGTCATCACGATGCCTTTGATGAACGACCTTTGGCCGATGAAGAAGATGATGAGGATGGGGATGATGACGAGGACGGATCCGGCCATCAGGAGGTGCCACTTCTCGGCGCGAAGGGCGGTGTAGGTGCGCAGACCGACTTCCAAGGTCTGCTTCTCTGGCTCGTTGAGGTACAGCAGGGGACCCATGAAGTCTCGCCAGGCACCCATGAAGCTGAAGACGCCCACCGTCACCAGCGCGGGCTTGGTCAGCGGCATCAGCACCTTCCAGTAGATGGTCCAGTGGTTGGCCCCGTCCAGCACCGCCGCCTCGTCCAGCTCCCGGGGGATGCCCAGATAGAACTGCCTTAGCAGAAAGATATTGAACGCGCCGCCGCCAAAGAAGGCGGGGATGATCAGGGGCTTAAACGTGTTCACCCACCCGATGCTGGCGTACATCACGTAGGTGGGAATCATGGTGACGATGCCAGGCAGCATCATCGTGGCGAGCAGCACCAGGAACAGCCGATCTCGTCCCGCAAACTCCACCCGCGCAAACCCGTAGGCCGCCATCGAGCTGCTGATGACAACCCCAATGGTGGACGTCACCGCGATGAACGTGGTGTTCTTGAGGAACAGGGCAAAGCTGACGTTGGGGTTGGTGAGCACCTCCACAAAGTTGGCCAGCGTGGGATGCACCGGCCAGCTCCACATGCTGGTGGTGGCCACCTCGCTCTGATCCTTCAGCGCCATCGCCAGCATCACGTAGAACGGCAGCAGGAAAACGGCCACGCCCAGCAGCAGCGTGACCAGACCCACGCCTTTGCCGCCCTGCTCCAGCCAGATCGCCCGATTGGCGGCCTTGTTGGAGATCTCCCCCGAACCGCGCCGGATCATTTGCCCCCCTCGTAATAGACCCATTTGCTCATCCGAAGCTGAGCCACGGTGAACACCAGGATCACCGCAAACAGCACCCACGCCAGCGCCGAGGCGTAACCCATGCGCAGGCTGAGGAACGCCTGCTTGTACAGGTGGAGCATAAAGAAGGTGGTGGCCATATTCGGCCCTCCGTCCGTCATCAAAAGCGCGCTGCTGAACACCTGGAAGCTGCCGATAAACCCGGTGATCAGGCTGAAGAACAGGGTGGGAGATACCAGCGGCAGCGTCACGTTTCGGAACCGACTGAGGTGCCCGGCACCATCCAGAGTCGCCGCCTCATACAGGTACTGCGGCACATTCTGCAGCCCGGCAAGCAGAATCACCATGCCGCTGCCCGCCCCCCAAACTGACATCAGCACCAGCGAGAACAGCGCCGTCTTCTCGCTTCCCAGCCAGTTCACCTTGCCGGTGGCATCTGCAAACGGGGCCAAGAATTTGTCCAGCCCGGCGAGGTGGCCAAACGAGCTGTAGATGAACCCGTTGAGGATGCCGCCATCCGCCTGGAACACCTTCTTCCAGATAAGCGCCGAGGCCACCGCGCTGGCGAGGGAGGGAAGGTAGTAGCAGGTGCGCCACAGCGGCATGCCCCACACCTTGGTGTTCAGGAGCATCGCGAGCCCCAAGCTGGCGGCCACACCCAGCGGTACCGCCGCCACCGTGTACATCAGGGTGACGCTGAGCGCCTTCCAAAACGTGGGGTCAAAAGTGGCGGCCTCCACGTAGTTGCCCGCTCCGCGCCACTTGGCGGGCCGGATGATGTCCCAGTCTGCAAAGCTCATCAGGAAGCTGAGCACCATCGGTCCCACCGTGAACAGGATGGTGCCCAGCAGCCACGGCAGAATGAACATGTAGCCCGCGAGGTTGTCCTTCTTTTGCCGAGTGCTGCGGCGCTTGCCCCGCTCCGGCGCGTAGATCCATGCTCCCAGGATCCCCATCAGCACCACTCCGGCAACTCCGCCGAGCTTCCAGTCGAACGGAACAAGGCGCTCGTCGTGGATCAGCGCATCCAGCCGCTTTTGCGCGCGCAGGTTGGCGGGGGGCATCACATCCTGGGCTTTGGCGGTGCCCCGGAAAACCAGCTCGTGGGTCTGCCCGCCAATGCCGCTGATCTCGGACCAGTAGATCGTGGTCGGCGAGAACACCACGTACGGGGCCGATTGGTCGGTGATGATTCGGTTGTGGGGCACCTGCTGGTCGATCGGGGTGTGCGGTCCCGGAATCCAGGGCTCGGAGATCGCCAGTTCGTGAATGCCCGGTTGGGCCAGGCCCGCGCGTGCCATCGCAAGCATCCCGTGGGGACCTGCCATCCACTGGGTTAGCAGCCACGCCTCTTTGGGGTGCTGGGTCTGCTTCAGGATGCAGTAGCCAGATCCGCCGGTGGGGTAGGCGCGCACGCCGTGGGCATAAACAGGGGCGATGGCGATATCCCACTCGAAATACCCTTTGGTGCCGGGGATCAGTTCCTTTCGAAGGCCGGGCACTTCCCAGATGCCGCTTTGGAACATCGCCACCTTCTGCTCTGTGAACAGTTGGCTGGCGTTGCTCTGCAGAGCGTTGGTGATCTCGGTGTCGCTGGGCATCCAGTGGTTCACCAGCGCGAGGTCGGCGGAGAACTGGGTGGCCTTGATGATGCGCGGGTCGTCGTACAGCATCCGCTTGGGGCTGGCATAGTCATCCAGCGCCCTCGCCCCCATCTGTAGGTAGATCATGTCCCGGAACAGCTCTTTCCAGCCGGGCGAGTAGCCCCACTGCGCGGGCAGACCGCCGTTGGCTGCCGGCTTGGTGAGGCGGTGCATCACCCACAGGAAGTCTTTATCCTTCAGGTCCGGCCGCTCTTGAAAATCCCACGTCCAAGTGCCGTCCGGATACGGAATCCCCGCCTCCCGAAACAGCCTCTTGTTGTAATAGATCACGCTGCACGGCGCGATATCCCGGGGGAGCACATACAGCTCGCCGTTGAGCGAGTGGGCGTCGACCAAGTTTTTGTAGTACTTGGAGAGGTCGAACTCCGGGGTCAGCTTGAAGAACTGGTTGAGGCTGTAAAGCTTGCCTCGGGTGGAGAACCGCTGAAAGTCGGCGGGGTCCATCATCGCCACGTCGGGAGCGACGTTGGCGGCGACCTGAGCCAGGAGCTTCTCCTGGTAGTTGGCGTTCACCGTCTCCAGCTTCACGTGGATGCCGGGGTGGGCGACCTCGAAGTTGTGGACCTCGGAGGTGATGACCTTCATCGCCTCGTCCCCATCCCAGACCACAAAGCGGAGGGAAATATCAGCCTGGGCAGACGCGCAGCCAAGGACGCATAAGGTGGATAGCACCATGCGCCGGCAACGCTGCCAGTTGAGCCGAAGACTCATTCAATCCATCTTACACCTGGGTTTGCGCGCCAAGGGCCTGTCGGACGCGTATCACGCAATCTTGCAGGTGCTTCTTGACTTCACATTCCCAGACCGTGAGCACGGTGTACCCTTGCCTTTCCAACTGGGCCCGCACTTCCACATCCCGCCGCTTGTTGGATTCGATCTTTTCATGCCAGTAGTCGGCGTTCTTTTTGGGATACACAAACCGCCCACAATGGGGGCAGGCATGCCAAAAGCAGCCATCGATAAAGATGGCAACCTTGCGCGGCCCAAACACAATATCCGGCTTGCCCGGCAGCTTCCGCACGTTCTTGCGATACCCCCGCAGCCCCGCCGCCCAAAGCGCCTTGCGCAAGTTGACCTCCGGCTTGGTCTCCGTACTGGAGTTAGCCGCCATCGTCCGCCGCGTCGCCTCGGCCACGTTGAGAAACGTCCGCTTGGTCGTCTTAGAGTAGGCCATATCAGGTCCGCCCCGCCATGTTACACCCGGGCGATGGTCATGCCATCCCCAACACCAACCGTGTTGCCTCTGCATGGCCCACGGTTGGCCAATCCGTCGGCCCACCCTGGGTTCAGGGCCTCCCGAATTCATCCATGAGTTGGAGAAGCGATTCCCTCGCCCTCAGTGAGGGAGAGGGTGGGGAGAGGGTGCATAACAACGCGCCCCTGGCTCTTCACAAAATCCAGCCCCCGGCCAGAAAATAGGTTACTCAAGCCGCCCACATTCTCCGGCTTCCCGGCAACTACTCATTCCCAGAGAACCAACCACCTCAGACACGGAACATGGAATCCCGATCAATCTCCAAGCCAACCAGATCGGAAGCGATTCCCTCTCCCTCAGTGAGGGAGAGGGTGGGGAGAGGGTGCACCGCAACGCGCCCCTGGCGCCTCACCAAAAGACCAACCCGCGGCAAGAAAATGGGTTCAGCAAGGTGCCCACATTCTCAGGATTCCCGCTGCAACGACTCGTTTCCGGAGAACCAACCACCTCAGACACGGAACATGGAATCCCGATCAATCTCCAAGCCAACCAGATCGGAAGCGATTCCCTCTCCCTCAGTGAGGGAGAGGGTGGGGAGAGGGTGCACCGCAACGCGCCC
>CAIYLG010000040.1 GCA_903927025.1 uncultured Armatimonadota bacterium | reverse complement strand
TGGCGCTCCCGGCTTTGCCGGGGTCCACATTCTTCGTGATTTGTAGCTGGTATTTGATAAGGTGCCAGGGGCGCGTCTTCAGTCCGCCACCCCCTCCCTGGCCCTCCGCCCGCCACGATGGCGGTTGAGGGAACCTGGATTACCGCCTTTTTGGCGAGAACAAAGTGCTTGAATTTGAAGGGTGCATCCTACTTCTGGCAAAGCCAAAACGCTGCAAATCGGCTCCCTCCCACGCCACAAGCCACGCGAAGCCAGGGTTGGAAGCTCCATTTGGGCCCTTACCGCGCCAACCAAACCTTCCCAACCTTCCCCACAACCCGAGCCACGACTTTCCCACCTCGGCTAAGCGTCGCACCCTTCGGCTCGACGGACAGTTCGTACAAACCGCCCGCCAACCGGAGGTTGTGCACCCGAATGTGCTTGCCCGAGACCCCGTTTAGGGTCACCGATCCATCGGCGTTGGTGTCGCACAGCTCTTCAAGACCAAGGAGGCACAGCAGCGCTCCCCAGGTGTAGTGAGGGTCGCTGCGCCCCCAGCCGGTGATGGAGTTGAAGTTCTCGTGGCAGGATCCATCCTCGTTCCAGTTCTTCATAAACAACCGAACAGATTTGCCAGCAAAGTCGGTCATCTCCTTCGGAGTCGCGTACCGGCGCAGGCCTTGGAAAGTGAGGTAGCTGGTGGGGCCCCAAACCGTCCCTCGCCAATACCCCTGAGCCGGGTAGGCAGGGTCACTCTTGGAGATGGTGGGGCATGGGTACTCGCCGCCAAACTGCTTGGGGCTAAAGAAGACGTCCAGCGTCTTGCGTGCCTGCACGGGGCTTGGGGCATCCACCATCAGCGGGTAGAAGTTGAGGGGAGAAAGGCGCGGGTAGAACACCGAGGCAGGCTTCTCTACTGCCACCCGCATCAGCTTAAGGCTAACAGCCGCCCCACCCTCGGCCTGGAAGTACTCAAACCGGATCTGGTGCTTCTCTCCCGCCTTAAACGCCAGCATCGGGGTCTGAATCTTGGTAAGCGGATGGATCTTCCAGCTATCGATGAGCTTCTTGCCATCCACCCATAGCCGACACCCGTCATCCGATGCGGCCTGGAACTGGTACGGCCCTGATTTCTTCACCTTCACCGTACCCGTCCACCGAATGGAGTAATCCTTGGTGGTGAACCCAGGAAGCGGGGCCTGAGACCAGTCGTGCTCCACGTCCGTCTCCCGCACCTTTACTGCCGTCCCCTTGAGGTCGCGGCCTTGGAAATACTCCGCGAGGAGACCTTTGTTGCTTCCTGCTGAACACACCGAACCCAGCGGCACATTCTCCACAACCTGCTTGGGCTGCCAGTATCGGTAGCAGTAAGCGTTCAATTCGCCGTTCCAAAGAAGCCGATTCATCCGCGCTGAAATGGCCTTGACTTCCGCGCGAAGCTGGGCGGCATCGGCAGAATGGCCGGTGGCGGCGGCAATCTTGGCAAGGTACTCGGCATCAAACGCGTACAGCGCGCTGAGGTCCGTCGAGTCGAGGTTCATGTTTGCACCGACCATCTGGCCGTCGTCAAACATCGGACTGTCGTCCAGCCCGCTTTCGAACTTCGCGTTCTGGAGGTCGCCGGAGGTGGTTCCCCACTCCAAAAGGCCATTGCCGTTGCCATCCCGGGTCACCCCACCCTTGCGGGCTTTCGAGAACCACCAGTGATGCCACTTGAGCAGTTTGGGGTATGCCTCCTTAAGAAAGGCTACATCGGGATCTCGCTCGTGGACCTTCCAAACGCAGTAGGAACCGACGGGCGGCTGAGATCGATCGCTGCTCACGCCCCATCCCTTCCCCGCATAGTTCGGTACGAACCCTTCCGGTGTCGCGGCGGCAAGGATGGCGCGAAGGGTGTTTCGAGAGAACTTGGGGTCCTCCAGGCTGCTCAGGAGCCCGTTGAAGAAACTGCCCCAACAGAACAGCACCTGGCCATCGGGCAGGCACCAGCCTCGCGAGACGATGTGGGCGAGGGTGCCGGTATCGGACCCGTAAATCTTGGTATTGCCGAGCTGGTTTTGGAGCGGGCTTAGGAAGTCGCCCCAGTCCCCTTCTGCCCACACTCGGCTCTTTTGATACTTCTCCCTCGCCTTGGCGAGAACCGAGGCCGCTCGGGCCGGGTCCCCCAACTGGCCCACTCCCATCACAAACTGCATCGGAGAATCGGGCCGAATCAACCAGCTGCGGCTCGCGTCCATGAGACGGGTCCCGCCGGCCGTTTTGAACTGGACCGTGAGGTCTTCCACCGAGAGCGAATTGACGGAGTAAGGGAGAGTGATCGCGTTGACCTCACTCCAGCCGGTACTGAATCGCGGCTCGATCTCGATCGGCTCCGAGCAGCTCACCACGCCCACGGCGACGCCGGGAGAGGTAACGCCCCACTCGTAGGTCAGGGTGTTGCCTTCGGTGGTCCAACTGATGCGGTGATAGCTGTCATCCGGTGCCGCGTCGCCAAAGTGGACCCTAGCATCCACAAGCGCCTTGTAGCCCACACTCAGCCGCCCGTTCTGGGTGCGCCAGCCTAGGTTCATGATCACCGAGTGCTTGGCGTCCAGGTACACGGCAAGCCCGGCAAGGGCGTCAGTGAAATGGGTGCCGATCTTGACGTCGGCAGAGGGTTGGATGGAGGAAAGCGAAAGAAGGGCTGCAGCCAGAGGAAGAATCATCTTTGAACTCTGGATGCAGTATAGGGCGCAGAGCTAGAAAGTCAACGGCCTGCGACCTTTGCGATTACGGGGGCGAGAGCGTCAGCGATCAGCTTATTGCCTTTCGCGTTGGGATGGGGACCGCCCGAATAGAGCGAATGATCAGGCAGATCGGGTTCCACAAATGGAATTCCCATCGAGGCGACAAATTTGCGCAACTCTGCACGACCCGCCGCCGTTTCGGGCTTCTGAAGCGCAGTTGGATCCTTATGGATGAGAGCCACGATTGGCTTCGCCCCATCTTTCTCAACAAGTTTGATTTCGTCGGCTATCGCCTTTCGAACCCGTGCGGCAATCTCAGGAGTGGGATTTTCCTCACCGGTCCCCGAGTCGGTCATGTCTATATGAATCACTTTTGGCAACAGGTAGTGCGTCACCAGTTCGTAAAGCGCAAAGGGTGGGTTGCTAGATGGGTAGTTTGGATGACGGTCAACTATATTGGGGTTCTTCTGCTGGTACAGATCGTCGTCATTGATCACGAGAACTGCAACTTGGCTACCATATACTCCATGCCCCTGGAGCCATCCAAGCTCGTTCTCCGGTGCCCAGCCCCCGCAAGAGGGGTTAAGGCTCTCACACTTTCCTAATTTATCAGCCACAAGATAGGGAAAGGTTTGAGCTTGATCAGTCGTAACTTGTCCCCACGTGACGGAGTCCCCCACGAACAGCACGCGCAGCGTGCCCGGCGCAGGCATATCAGCAACGTCTTCGCTGCGCATCCCCCACCGGTTGACATAGACTCGCTTTCCAAACCTCTTGAGGTGCTGATTCGGCGTTAGAACGTAGCTTGCCTTTGCATCTGCTTGGAACAGTGGGGGATGACCTAATCCAAGAAAAACCCGGAGCCCAATTTCGACCGCCAAAACCGACAGCACGGCGGCTGCCGCTCCTTCCCGCAAGCCAAATTTTCTCCTTGGTCGCGCGGCTTGAATGGTCTCTTCGGGCTCGTCGGGAGTCCCAATATCTTCGACCTTCTGTGGGATGAGCCTGTTGCGAATGCGCAGGAACGGCCACTCCACTAACTGGGTCATCACAACTCCAACTGCAACGGCTGCGACAAACTGGATCACCATAATCGCCGGCCACTGGATGGCATGAGGCAACTTCAAAGCGATTACCTGCGAGGGACGTCGGATGGAGAGGTGGTACAGATAGATACCGTACGAATAGACGCCCACAGCCGAGACTGCCTTGTAGATAGCCCAATCTTTGAATTTGCCCGAGTGCCCTAGAGTGAGCAAGAGGAAGGAGCAGGCACCTACATAGATGATCGTGTACCCGACGGACTGAACGATCTTCTCATTCGTGACAAGGGACATAAACGCAACGACGGCCACGGTAATCCCACCGAGAATGAGCGGCTTGCTGCTAAGGCGCTGGAATCTCTCCGGGAAGAAGTGATACAGCACTGCGAGGCACACACCCGACATCAGCGAATCGACTCGGTTGTGGGTGTACTCCATAGCCCCCGGTAAACCCAAGGCAACGGTGGTGCATCGCACCACAAAAACGACTGCCATCGCGGTCAAAAAAGTACGAAGGATGCGCTCTGGCTGCCACTTTTGCTTGACCATGAACCCCATGGCAAAGGCGAGCAGAAGGTAGAAATGCTCCTCTAGAGAGAGTGTCCACGTGTGGCGAATGCTGGAACCTACATAGTTTTGAAGGTGGAACAGGTTCTGCCATAGAAAGGTCCCCAGCGGATGCGCATGGGTCACGACCTCAATGAGGATAAACACGTAATAGGCCGGCCAAATCTTGAACCCCCGTCGGAAGATGAACGCTTTCGCGGACAGTCCACCCGTCTTCTTGTACTCCTTCATGAGCAGCCCTCCGACAAGGAAGCCGCTCAAAACGAAGAATAGGTCAACACCCTGGCCGCCAAAGGTTCGGCCTGGGAACTCTAGCGCGCGGTACAGCCGAGAATGGGTCTCAACGCTAAAGAAATGGACCCCCATGACCATCAGAATCGCGATACCTCGCACAAAGTCAAGCTCGCGGGACCTAGCACCCTGATGGGGAAGTCTTGGGAGTTTCATCGCCCGCTAGAATACCAACCCGTAGCCTTAAACGCAAAAGAAGCCCCTTGGCATGGGCCAAGGGGCTTCTTTTGATTGATGTGGTGAATGGGACCTGCCCACATGTGTTCGGGCACTTTGAGCAGTTGCTCGGGCAATTAGGTGCTCGATTAATATGGGAATAGGTCTGTCCGCCATTTTCGAAGTGCCGCAGCCCAATTCATGTAACCGTAGCTAGTCGGGTGAGTCGTGGTCTGCATTGGAGCGAGACTGATCACATACGTCGCAGACGCGGATGGCTGAACGGTCCAGGCTCCACATGTGAACACGCCCGCCGTCGTGTTCGTGGCGATGCACTGGGTCTGTCCAGCAGCTGCTGGATTCACCGAATCCGCGATTATCGTAACAGAATAGCCAGCATACTGATCCTGGTTGATTGCACCAAGCGACGTGTCGGTGAATCCGTTGGCCGACGTGGCTGTCAAGGTATGAGGACTCAAAAAAGCCCCTATGACCGGGGCAGCCCCCAGCGGTGCGAAGCCTCCATTCATCTGCAACGTTCCACTCGAATTCAGCTCTCCGAAATAAACTGGTGAGTTGATGAAATCTGAGCCCGTTCCTAGCAACACAGGCAACCCTGCTAGCTTGACACCGGTGTACGTCAACGAATTCAAATTTGGAGGAGCGGACCCAAACTGTATCCCGCTTACCCATGTCGAACCGCCAATTCCTCCAGTGAGGAGGTAACTGTACTGCGTGGCTCCCGAAGGAGAGGCAGAGTAGGTGCAGAGCAATCCACCGCTATATATCGCCTCTGAGCCCGACAAGATCGGCCGATTGAACCAATACTGGGTCGCCGCTCCGTCTGCGAAACCGTAGATATTTGCTGTTGGACCAACGTTTCCCGTAAACCCTCTAAACAGCTGTTCGTTCACCGCCGATGCTACGGTAATCGACGCTGAGTAGGCAGGTGCTGAGCCAAAAGTGACTCCTTTCACCCAAGTGGTTGAGCCCACGGTGGTGAGCCCAACCTCACTGTACTGCGTAACTCCGGAAGGTGAGGCATTGTACGTGGAAGTGGTTCCGTTCACCTTGACAAGTTCAGTCTGGGAGATGATTGGTGCTGAGAAGTAGAACGTAGTAGCCAAGCCGTCGCCCGGGGCCAGCGTTTGGTTGAATGTAGGACCCTGAGAACTGGTATCGTTGCCCCAGTTATTCATTGCTCTTCTGGCGGCCTCAGCTTGCGCACCAGCTGAGAGGTTCTGATTTGTAAGCGTTGTATAGGCGTCACTCGTACCGCCGCGCGGTATGAGGCCCCACCAATGCCACTTGCGACCCGCATTAAGATGCCTTAAAGCAATGCTCTGGAGATTGGCAATTGTTGGGACCACACCGTAGCTTAGGTCATTCGTTCCAAGCCCACATAGGACATCGGTGCACAGGTTTGCGATTTGCGCACGGGTATTCCCTTGGTTCGTCGCACATGCCTTGGCGGTATCTCCACCCACCGAACATTGGACATGGCCGAATGATTGTATTATCGACGGATTGAATTGAAGGCTGGTCGATTGAGCCATGACAGCTCGAGCCATTGCACCGACGCCAGTTGAGCCACCAAATCCATTATCTCCAGTACCTGCGCCAATAGAGTCACTCCAGATCGCATATGACCGCCAGGTCCCACTTGGTGCTCTGCACAGTATCGCGTTAGGCGCAAAACAGTTTCCACCTTGAACCTGAGGAATCGCTTGAGACCCAAACGTGCAGTCGGCGTTATTGATGTAGCCTTCTCCATCAGAGCGTCCGCCGATCCCGGATCCCCCATAAATCGCAGAACCGTAAATAACAGTCTGAGATGACCCGGTTGCATAAACGCAGGGGAGCCAACCCGTGTTGCCAGACTGGAATGGAACGCTTATGTTTGCGTTCGTGCCAAACGGGACGACCCCAATATTCACGTCATAGGCAGGGTACGAGGTGGAATTCGTATTGCTCAAATAGACCTCGTAGCCGTCCGCACCATTTGCTGGATTTAAGGGGGCAGTAACTACTATGTTTTGTCCCGATGCGGGTGAGACACCAGTCGAGAAGGCCGACGCCTGGGAACAATCACCGCTTGGGTAATGGAACCTAATCGAAACGTAGTAGGTCGTGCCACCAGCAAAAGACGACCCGGTTCCTGACGCAGTAATTGCCGGCGCAGGCGGGCTGGCCTGGAGTCCGCAATACTCGTACGCATGGACAAAATACGGTTGTCCTTGCGTAAGCGTGGCTCCATGGTAATCGCCCCAGAGGAATTTTCCGCCTTCAAGGAGGCCGGTAGAAGATCCTCCGAATGTGAAGTACCCGATTGGTGCGTCAGCACTTACAGGAGCTAGGTTTGTAAAACTTGGGCGGGTGAAAACATCGGCCCTTACCTTAACCGGGTTTGGCGCTGGGCTGTAGTTAATTTGGCTGTTGGCATTAAAATTTATTCCCCCAAACCACACCGCCCTCAGGTCATTAGAAGTTGCCATGCCCTTTGGCAACTCAAAGAGAGTTCGCGAAGTGACGCTGTAGATTGAACCAGCCGCGTTAGTCTGATAGTTCGAGGCTTGACCAGGATTAAGGCTGATCACTGTGTAGTCTCCAATAAATACGCTAGATGCCTGTGTCCGCGTCAAGCCTGAAGGCGCACTGAGTTGCGCGAAACCCATACACGTCAGGATTAGAGCCGCCAAGAGAGTCAGGTATTTCATCAATAAGCCGCCTTCGTGCAGTAAACGGTCGAGATCCCGCCATTTGCAAGGCCAAACAGAGCGGTTGATCCGCTGGGGACGTAGGTAGTGGCACCGGCTGGGCAGAGCCAGGTGTGGCCACCTGAATAGGGAGACACCCAAACATCAGAGGAACCAGCGTTTGTCACGATGACGCACACCGGCGAGGAAGGGTCTCCGCCTCCAGACAGGGTCAATGCCGATGCCGAAGTCGAAACAGAGTTCGCGGCCTCACCCCCTGAAGAAAAGGTGTTGAAATTCGACGAAACGTTGCTCTTCGCGGGCAACCCCGAGAACCCCGGCAAGCTTGAGCTGACAACACTGACCACCGCACCATATCCCAACTGGTAGGTCACTCCAGCAAGAAAATTCGTCGGTGTATTGGCTCCAGGGGCTGGATATCCGGTGGCAATTCCATTGCCAGCTCCGGCGGACCCATCGTAGGTGCCTACCGGCGACTCGGTTGCCTGGCATCCCATCGTGACCACCATCGAATAGCCAGCCGAAACCGGCTTCAACAGATTCGTGCCATCCGGCCTGGTCTGAGTGATTTCCCACCCGAGTCCCACGGCAGTGCCGGCGGGAAGCGTCACTGTGACCGCCGATCGCTTGACCCCAATGGCATCCACGAACGGCACTGGCAGCCCACTTGAGTCCCGCATCTCCACATTCAAGGAGCCACCTAAAGCAGAGTAGAACGCCGCCTGCACGGGCGCAGCAAGCGTCCCAGGCGGGTTGATTTGCCGCACGCGCAAAAGGGCGGCGGCTAGTAAGGAAAGAAGCATTCGTTACCTCCAGATTCGATTGGCGAAGGGTTCGCCGAGGGTGGGCGATGGCGCAATGCCATCCCGTTAGGGATCCGAGGGACCCGGTAATTCCTCGAATGACTTTCAAGCGACAAACTTCTGGGTGCCGACAACCTGTCCGGCTATCTCACGAGAAGAATGTTGTAGCCCTGCACATTCGAGTGCGAGTCTCCTCGCGATCGAAGAACGCGCCTGCTGCGCATTGAGGTGCTCTCCCTCGATCTCACTCGACTTCAAGACATCCTGCCTAAAACGGACAAAACGGTCTCTTGCCTCGCCTCGATGCCGAGCGCAGCCATCGCTACAACAAGCTGCCCAAGGCGGAAGTGCACTGCCGCGAGATCGGCCGAAAAGGTCGTGCGATCCCAAGTATAGTTGGGCCAATCTGGCGCTCGGTGGCTGTAGATCAGGCCCATGCGTTGATTCGACCGTATTTGCGGCGCAAATATGCGTCGCAAATCGCCCCTTAATCGACGCATCGAGCAGTACGTGATGGCGGCGCCGCAGGGTAGAAGTGTGCAACTGGCCCGTAGACCAAATGGAAAGCCCCACCTTTTGAGTGGGGTGCAGAACATGGACGGCAAGTGCGGTTGGGGACTCGGTGCTAGACTAGCTCTTTTGCGATTAGCACACCATTACGAGCCGAGTAAGACTTAGTGGCACCGATCTAGCTATATGAATTTAATGAACCGTTTGGCACTTACACACAAATACTTTGGAACGGATTCATTGTCGCGGCCGGCTCATAGCCCAGTCCGAGTCGCATTTATTGACGTTGCGCGTGCAATCGCAATCATCCTCATGCTGTACGCCCATGCACTTGAGATGTCAAAAACGACTTCATCGGCATTTCCGGAGAGCACTTTTACACAGTGGCAGTTCATTTATGGATTTCACATGCCGCTGTTCTATGTCATCTCGGGGTTGGTTTTCCGCCAGAAGTCCAAGACAAAAATTGTAGAGGGGTCACTCAACCTAATTTTTATCGCCTTCGCGATTCACTTTTTCGTATGGGCGGCCGCTCTGCTGGTTGGCCTTCCCCACCACCGTCCTAACGGCCAAGATTTGGGCAACCTCATAAGACCGTTTGCTAAGGGAGGCGACTTCGCGACCGTTGTAGTCTGGTTTTTGGTCTCACTTGCATTTGTCCAGGTGCTTTTCAACGTATGGCTTTTAACTTCAGCATCAAAGCGGATTATGTTAGCAGTAGGGTTGGCGGTGATCTTTCTCGCAAGCCAGGCCAAGCACATCAACACTTGGCAGATTTCAACTGTGCCAGAGGGATTTGCTTTGTTCGCCCTCGGCTACTGGATCACAAAACAGAAAATCGCGGAAAGGTTCAATCGGAATGCGCCAGCCATCACAGGCGCCCTTTTTGGCTTTGCGATTGCGATGGTCGCCTCCAAACTCAACCACGGCTGCACCTTTCACCCCAACCAGTCGTGCAGCAATTTCAGTTCAGGATTTGGGGTTTTCATGGCCCACGGAGAACTTGGCTTCATTCCACTGTTCGTGCTATCGGCAACTGCGGGGAGCCTTGCCGTCATTCTTCTGGCTGACGTCATCGCAAGATCCATCCCTGCTCTGTCGAATCAACTTAGCTCTATTGGTTCAAAATCGCTCGATCTCCTGATCGTCAACGGAATCGTGCTGGTGTTCGTTCAAAAGCCTCTCGGCCATTACGTTTCTCATGAACTCTCGCCCGTGGCTCAAATGGCAGTCGCGGCCGGCCTAACCGCTGTTCAAATCCTGCTTCTGCCGGTATGGCAGCTATTCACCCTGCGACTTGCCTCGATGACAAAACGTTGGGCAGGAGCAGTCGCTTCACGCCTAGAACCCAAATCGTCAGCGACTTAAGCTGGGGCTATGGGAGAAGTTGTCTTCGCGATTTCGCTGCCCTCCACCTCCCATAAGATCCCGAATGCATTGCAGGTTGGAGGTCTCGGATAAGATCAGGGGTCCTGGGAAAACGATTAGATTCCAGAATCTGGAATGATGTGTACGTGTTGGAACCAGTCGACGTCTATGTATTGCTCAAAGTCGTGGCTATGCAACAAGCCGTGATTCACTGGGAACAATAAGCGCGCGAATCCTGCAAAACGATCCGTCATTCACCCAGGATCAGATAGGCGCCATATCGCAACGGGGTTCCTACAGATGAACCAGATCCCCCAGGTTCTTCTTCGCAGGAATCCAATTCGGCGTACATTTATTACGAACATGGTTGACGCCCTTGAGTTCCTTGGTGCTCGACGCACGGAAGTCGAATCGCTGTGCAGAGCATACGCGGTGAAGCGGTTGCGACTTTTTGGATCAGCGGCGAAGGGGGCCTGGGATCCTGTGACCAGCGACTATGACTTCGTCGTGGAATTTAACACGACCCCACCTTCGATGCATCCTTTCGACCAGTATTCCAAGTTCAAGGAAGACCTTGAGTCCCTTTTGGAGCGATCCGTGGACTTAGTTGAATTAACCGCCGTCCGCAACCGATACTTCCTTAAAAACCTCGAGCGAACAGCGATGGAATGGTATGCGGCCTGAAACGGCAAGTTGCCTCGCAGATGCACGCCTGGCTTGTGAACGGATCGTTGAAGCTTCTGCTTAGGTAAGTCGTGAGTTTTACAGTAAGGACTTGAGAATTTAGTCGATTATTGAGCGACAGTTCACGATCGTTGGCGAGGCTCTAGTTCGAATTAGAGATCTTGAGGAACCCATCTACGTAAGACTTCCGGATGTCCACAGAATCATTGCCTTTCGCAATTTCCTCGTCCACGCATACGACGCGATTGACCCAATCCGTGTCCTCAATATAGCTACAACCGATGTGCCAGGGCTTCTTCAATCCTTGAATGAACTATTGTCCGAAGCAGATGCGCAAGGGCTCTGACCCGGGTAACCAACTGCCCCCATCAGTGAAGGCACAGATTCTCCTGCGGCGGAGAATTTGATGCATGCTGTCAGCCAAGAAAACCAC
The DNA here is from genome assembly GCA_903927025.1 of uncultured Armatimonadota bacterium. Classification (GTDB taxonomy): domain Bacteria; phylum Armatimonadota; class Fimbriimonadia; order Fimbriimonadales; family Fimbriimonadaceae; genus Fimbriimonas. The sequence continues at coordinate 17,502 of CAIYLG010000040.1, read as the reverse complement.
AGCCCCAAGGGGGCCCCACCGTCCAGTTTCGCGGCTAAACCAAAACCGCGGAGAAAGGCACGCGCGCCCTTTCCTCGCCCTGCAGCATCACCGAGAAGTTGTACGCACCCGCCCTCGGTAGCGGAATCTGCACCTGGAAGATGAGGTCGGCATGGCTGTTGAGGGTCGGGGCCGCATTCGGGTTGGAATGAGGCGTGAAATCCGCCTCCAGCCGAGAAACCTCAACCCCGTCCTCGTCAAGCTGAATCAGCTTGATCGGGTAGGTGCCGCCAAGTTCTGGCGAGGAAAGCTCGATCCGAATCACCACATGAGCCAGCGGCCGAGTGGCAGGAAACGATGGTGCCCCAATCGTGGCAAAAACGCCCAACACATTAAGCTTGCCATCCGCCGTCTGGTTAGCCGCATCCGCCAAAAATCCGAAAAGAACCTTCACTCCTCTATGTTACGCGGAATGGGCGTACCCAGGCCAAATTTGGACAAACGGCGAAGGGAACATCCCCTCAAACAAACGCCAACCCATCCTGCGAAAATTTCACTGTCTCCACCCCGCCGACCGTGTAGTACAGCCCGATCCGCCAAGAGCCATCCGCGACTGATGACTCACGACACGCCAGCGGCGCATTGTCGATCCCAGTCACGCTGGTCAGCGTCCAATCCCGTACGACATTGAGCTGCGCGTCCAAAATCCGGCCGTAAACGTTGTAGGCGCCGCCGTCATCCTGAACCTTAAAGAACCATCGGAGCCCGTTGGCTCCCTCCTCAAAATCGCCCACTAACCCTGCCCCCATCGAAGTCGAGTTGATCCAAGTCGAGCCTTCATCATAGGTCTGCGCAAACGTGCAGGTCGAGCCATCGCCAAAGAACAGCCCAATCGGCCAACCCAACCCGTGGTCCTGAAACCGGGGACGCGCCCAGGAACCGGCAAGGCCGGTATCGGTGTCGCTCCAAGTCTGCGGAAGCACGTTTCCCGCCGTGCGCATCCCGATGTCGCCCGAACCAGAACTTGCATAGGTTCGCACATGCCGAAGCGTTCCAGAAACGTCATAGCCCAGGCTCTTGGTGGTCGGCCGGGCATGCCGAAACGAGGTACGAAACCGCTGCCGGTTCTGCACGACTCCGTGGTGGGTCATGTGAGGAATCGGGGCGAGATTCAGGTCCGCCGTCGAATCCACGTTCCCATCCAGCCAAGGAGTCCCCGTGAGGTAGGCCCCAAGCGTGTTGGAGGTCCCGTCCCCCTCTGAATTCGTCGTCACCGCCGTCTGATACGCCTTCACCTGGACGCCGGAAGCGGCGACTCCGCTGGTGTCGAAAATCAGTCCGACACACTGTCCGCGCAACGATTTCGAGACCCGAAGCGGAGCCGGCACCCCAAACGTCCCCGACTGGGAGAACACTTCCCCACATCCAGGATAAAGCTGAACCTCGTCCCACAAATCCTGCGCCGGCATCGCCGTCTGCGGCAGACCCACATCCACCCAATCCGTCCACTCGCGCAGCGTCCAGTCGTAGGTGGCCCCGCTCCCACCCAACAACAGTCCGAACAGCCCCGAACCGTGATAGGTATCGGTTGGGTCGGGCAGCGCAGAGGCGGTGAGCCCAGGAAAATACTCAAGTATCTCCACAAGCTGAGCTAGCGTATACCAAGTGTAGGTGGGTCCCGTCGAGCCAGTGGTGGGAGTCACCAGGCACAGCGCGGGGATGTCGATCACCCGACCATCCGCCTCCAAAAACAAAAACGGCTGAACCGTGGTGTTGTCGGTTGGCGAGGTCCAGCCCTGGACAAAATTTAGGAAGTTCTCCAGGAGCGTCACTGCCGACTGCGCATCCCCACCTGCCGCGGAGACCAGCGACACATCCGAGATCGTCACGATGCACCCATTGGGAATGCCCCCAAACCCAACCGAATCTGAATAGTTAACGCCCCAGCCAAAGTCATACGCGTCAATCGGATCCTGATTGATCGGGAAACCGCCCGGATACGCAATCGGGAACCGACTCTGCACCACGCCAATCGTAGCTAGGTCGTTGGTGCCGCAACAAAGGTCGAGGCGCACCACGCCGGAAGCAAGCGGCACATTCAGCACCCAACTGGAACCAGCCCCCACCGTGACTGGGAGCAGATCAGGGACCGACCAAAACGTCGCGTTCGGCGGCGCATTCCCGGTGGTGGCGGCAATCGCCTGATACACCAACCCACCAGAGCTACAGCAGTCACCTACCGCATAACTCGTCGTATTGTTATAGATAAACGCATCAAAGCTACATGCAATCGCGAGGTACCGATAACCCTCCCAAACCCGCTTTGCGTGTGGGACCGCAAGATTCAGCGAGCCGCCACCACCAGAAACGGATGCAGTCACTCCTCCAGAAAGAGATAGCGAAGTGTTGGCTCCTGCCGACCACTGCGCCAGACTGGAACACGGATCCAGCAAAAGGGAGGTCGCCCGAGAAAGCGAAACCGCCGGCCAACTAAACCCGGAAAACTGCATCCGCCAGTCGTGGGTGTCGTCTCCGCTCCCCAAAAGGCCAAGGTTGGTCAGCCAGATCGACGCGGCCTGCCACTGCTCTACCGAAACGGTTGGGTATGGAGTGTGGGTGCCGATCAGGTCGGATTCGTAATACCCAGAGCAGCTCCATTCGTTCTGAGTAACGCTGTCCGCAAACCCGCCCATCGAGGGCGTTAGGGTCGCAGTGGATCCAGCCAGGTTCGTCCACGTCACCTTAGCGCTGCCCGGATACATCTGGCCCCAGCTTCGAAGCCGACCGCTGAGGTTCATCACGATGGGAGGGTTCACGAACGCCTCAATCTGGCACTGTCCCTGGCTGGCAACCTCTGCCGAAACCGAGCCGCCCGTCGCGTCCACCGTCATCGTGCCATACGCCGAGGTTCCAACCTCGTGGTAGGTCGTCGAAATGGGAGTGCCCATGTACTGCACTCCCACGCTGGTGGTGTTGGAATCTCCACCTGAAGCGGAAGTGGTCACGGTAGGGTTGATCAAGAACCCCACCGAGCCTGCTGAAGCGATGGTAAACGCATGGGAAAGCGTCACGCTGCCGCTGGTGATGCTGCAGGAGTAGGTTCCGCCAACCTTGAGCAACAGGAAGTATTGGATGCCCATTGCTGGCAACCCGTCCCCCTGCGCCGCCCCGCCAAACGTCGGAAAGCTGCTCCCGTTGACGGTGGCAGACGCAGCCGGCACATACACATTGGCCCACTCCTCCACATCAAACTCCACCTCCCAAGAACCGCTCGCATCAATCGAGGTGGAAAATCTGGATTCATCCCCCACGTGGACCAATTGGGCGTCGGAATAGCCGTCTGGTGCGGACAGCGTGACCTGCAGGTTGGATACCGCGCCGTAGTCGTACTTTGAGTAGGCATGAAAGGTCAGGGTGGTGCCACCACATACGATCTGGCCCTGAGAAGCCGTGTCCGCCGCCGCCGTCCCCATCGGCCCGCCGCCAATCGTCTGTGAGGAACCCACGATGGCGCCCGAAAACCTCAGCCGAGGGATCGGCCGACCGGTCTTGAAGGGAATGCCCATGTCAGAACTCCTGTTGGTTTAAAGTCGGCCGTCGACCAAAGATCTCGCCGTGGTCCTTCACCATCGTCTTAGCGAGGGTGCGCAGCGTGTGCCAAGCGGCCGCAATTGCAGACAGTGTGGTTCCCTGGACATCCAGAGGCGACACAGCCGCGCCGACTTCGCCGATGTACCGGCACGGACGCCAAACCGCATCCGGGGCGTCCGAACCGCCGAACGTGCCCACATGCTCAAATGAGCCGCTGAATGTCTTGATCCGCACCGTCACCACGGAGGCGTCTGGCCGAAAGAGTTCGACGAGATCGCCCCGCCAAACACCGGGCAGGTACTCGCACTCAAACTCAACGAGTTCGCGCACCCGCGTCAACCGATCGTAAAGCAGTCCCAGCGCGTACTGTGCCGCCGCCATGGTGGTGATGGCGGGGTCCACCCAACTGTACTTTCGGGGAAATCCGAGCCAATTGGCGGGCCGAGACCCGACCGCGGTATCCACTGCCGCACTCGCCGCATCCGCCTTGTGAGCCACGATGGGCTTGCCGCCTCGAGGGTCTCGACCCACCACCGAAATGTCGTTCGCCTCCGGCTCCAGAATCTGGGTGCGATACGTGCGGTAGACCTGACGCCAAGTCTTCCCCGCCGCCTCTGCCGCTGCGACCGAAGGGTAAAGCGTGACCGCTGGTGTTGAAGGTAGGCCGCTGGAGTCGGTGGGATCGATCAGGCTGAGCACTGGCGGGTTCGTCCCATTCGGACGCATTCCGTGGAACCAAGTGGAGGCGTACGTCTGGTGCAGTCGGTCCAAAATCGTCGCTCCTCGGTCTCCCACGTCGCAAAGAAAGCCCCAGTCTCCACCCGACACCGGCGTAAACGGCAACGTAAAGCTATCCGCGCTGCTGCTGACGTAAACCTGCGAACTCGGAATCCCAATCATGCTCGTCACCAGCCGATAGGCATCGCTGAGCTTCATGCCATCCAGAGGAATCGGGTCGGAGAAGACGTACTCCTCGCACAGCTTCCACAAATCCCGAATCTCAAGCTGGATGTCCTGGTTGGCATCGTAGGCGGTCGGACTGAATCCGTAAGAATCGCTCCAATGAGGAGGTTCCGCCACGCCGTTGAGAAGCATGCCGACCTCATCCGAGAGACTTAACGCCCGGTGACACATCGTGGTGATGGCCGCGCCGCCCGCAGATTCAATCGCAGAAGGTCGATTCAGAATCAGGCTTGCTCGGGTCCCGCCGATAGTGTCCGAAACGTTCAGATGGAACGCCTGCACGTAAGGCAGCAGCTCCAAGTTGCTCGCCGCCGTCGTCGCGGTGGCGGGGTCGTAGTAGCCACGGCAGCCGTACAAAAATGGCGTCCAATTCGGTGCCGCCGCCGCTGTGAGTGCCAGCTTGATCTGCACCGGATTCGCCAGGCTGTAGGGATTCGTCGCCGGAGTGATCACGCTTGGTGTCACCTGGCCCGATGCATCGGAAAGAGCCTCAAACACATCGAAGGTGGGCGACCCAGAGGGTGGCGCAAACCTCCAGTTCGTCGGCGTCCCGCACACAAAGCCGCTCGCCGCATATTGAAGCGGAGCGATGCGAACCTCGGCAAACACCGGTGCCGGGAAGTAGAACCAAAATGCCGCCGCTGGAGTGATCGTCTGCCCCGCAACGCCCTCTGGAAGGTTCTGAAAGATGTGGCAAAAGCTCGCCCCACCCGAGCTCACAACCAGCAGCTCACGGTCCCGACAGGGGATCAGCATGATCCGGTTGTAGCCATACGCCTGCCCACTCTGCGCTCCACCCGCCAGCGTGGTTCCCACCGGCAGCGCCTGGCTGAAGTAGTCCGGACTGTTGCCGCCCCCGCTGTAGGTTCCCACGAGCGCGTTGTCCAGCCAAACGTCCATATCCCCGTTGCTGTACACCCGAATGGATGGCCCAAGCGTGCCGTCACCCGTATTGGACCAACCAAAACTGAGCGCCTCGACCTTGCCATTGGTGCCCCGCTGCGGGAAGTACTCAACCACCATCGGCTGATTCACACCGACACTAGGCCCAATCCCCGTAAGCCCCGCCGTGTTGCCGCCGCTGCCGTTGTACTGAATGAACGCCCCACCCTGATCCGCCCCGTGAGAAAGCCAATTCCCAGAATCCGTCAGGCTGGAGTAAGTGCTCTTGGTCCACTTCGCAAAGATGCCAGAGCTAGAACTCACCCAATCCGGATAAAGCGGCGCCGGGCAAAGCATGCATGTATTGGTCACCGGATCCACCCAGATGTCCTCCCAATTAGTAGGATCCCAATCCCGCCCGCTCACCAAAATCGACAAAGCATCCCGAGAAAGCCTCTCCTGAGAAGAGTCAAGAAGAACCGAAAGAAATTCACTCATAAAAATGGAGAAGACCACGACCCGCGGCCAATCAGAGACACGCCAACACCAACGGTGTTATCTATGCGTTGCGCAGGGTTAGCCGCCCGAGCGGCTTATCCTGGGTCAGGACGCAACAGCGTCACAGAGTCCGAGGCCGCCACGCGGCCCCCGCGATCGCGGTAGTCCCTGCCAACCCGGCCATACAGGCACGAACCACCTCCAAGACTCCCAGCCTAGCCACTGAACGTTTAAGGGGGGCCAAGGCGGGCCGATGGAGGTTCCCTCTCCCGCCATTTCGGTGGCGGGCAGAGGGAGAGGGTGGCGAATGAACACGCGCCCCTGGCACCGAATGGATTGGGAACTCGGATTTTCCAGACAAATTGGGAGTCCGAATACGCTCACCAACCCTGATCACACCAACGCGACTTACAAAACCCCCGACCGCAAATGCCCGCCAATCGCACCCGAAACGTGCACGTCCACGAACTCCGAAATCGCCGCCACCAATCGCCCCTTCACCCCAGTCCCGGACACAGAGTGGGCCCGCATCTCTACCGATTCCACACCCTGCGAACCCAACTCCCCACCGCCAATCGCATACCGCCGCTCATCCCGAAAAACTCCCGCCGAAACACCATCAACAGAAATCGAAGGGGCAGAATGCGAGACCCGAAGCACCTCGGGCCGCGAACGTGAAGACAACGAATGAAGCCGTGCCGGCTCACGAAGCAGCGCCCGCTCCATTCGAACCCGCTCACTACCCGAGCCCGACGACGGCGCATGAGCAGTCCCGGAAACCAAACCCCGGCGCCCCCAAACCTCCTGCGCAGAACCCTCTGGAACCCGAAGCCGCACCGGCTCCCCCGCCTCAATCCGCGAAACAAGATCATGCAAATTCATCCTCGCTCCTCCTCGCACAGCAGGGCCAGGGCGACATAGTCCGCCATCATCAAATCGTCGTAGGGGTCGCCCTCAAGCTGACGCGGGTGGAGCCCCCAAACCGCACGGGCGACCTCCAGCCGGTTCCGCCAGAGCACCGACCCCTCTATTCTTTTTTTGCTTCGTCGACCGCCGCCATCTCCGCCTGGCCATCAAGGTGGAGGATCCCTGCCTTGAACTCCTCAAGGATCATCTCAAAGAGAACCGGCGCCTGATGCTGAATCTTCAGGAACGCCAACTCCCCCGCCCCCTCGTCCAAACTCATCGCCGCCATCAGCCAGCACCAAGCCTTGGTCTCCTGGCTGACATCCACATAGGGACGCATCGCTGCCGGCGCACTCCCGGGCGAGATGCTCGCCGCAAACCGATGCGCCGCCGCCCGAAGCTGAAGGAACGAATCCCGACCAAAAACGTGCCGAAACCGAAGCTCCTCGCCGGTTTCCAGCACCAAGCTGAATTCAGCCGCATCCGGAGTCACTCGGCTGAGAAGCGACTCGAACACCGTATCGACCGTCATTAGCCCGCACTCCAAACCGCAGGACCCTGGAACTGAAGCTGACCGTTCTGCTCGATCAGGTTTCCATCCTCAAACTTCGTAGTCAGCCGCGTGATCAGAGCCCACATCCCGGAACCCGTGCTGTACTGCCCCGCTCCCGTATCAATTGCGAGAGCAACCTGCGAAGTCCCCAGGAGAATGTTCCCCAGCAGCGAGTTGTCGCTCGGCCCGGTCGCACTTCCCTTTGGAGTAAGCACCACATCCTCAAACTGAAGCTCCTCGCGGTCCACAAGATGCCGAGCGCTCTTCAGCGTCATCGGACACTCAAAGCTCACCGTTCCCACCGTGAACACCACCGCAAGATCCATCGCCGCACTGGTCCCGTTGAGCATCAGGGGCATATCCACCGCATTCGAGATCACCAGCTTGCGAGTGCTCACCTGAATCTGGGTGCGAGTTGCACTGGGCGACTTGTACGCCGACGCAATCCCACTCGCCTCCTTAGTCAGCGTCACCACATCGATACTCCCCGACCGCAGCTGACCCAGGTAACTGGTCCCCGCTTCGCTGTAAACCGAGATATCCAAATTGCTGAGCACCGGCTCGGCTGCACCCGACACGGTATTCGGCACGAAAACCGTGAAATCCACCGTCTGCCCCTGCTTCACATTCAGGAAAACAGGTGTCCGAGTCGCCAGCCCACCCGCATCCCGCTGATCGTTCGCCGCACTCGCAGCAAACGTCTTCAACAACCCCAGCGCATTCACCGCACCCGGAGACCCGGAAGCGTTGGGCGTATAAGAAAACGCCACCATATTCAAAGCCGTCCTAACCGCCATCAATCACTTCTCCAACTGGAAATACCCATAAACCATCCCGTTCCTTTCGCCCGACGAGAGGTAGCGCTAGGGAGGGAGATCCGGGCCGTTCGGGCCCGGGACGCAAGCCCGAGCCCCGAAAAGGGACTCACTACCCTTCCAAAAAGACCATTCAGTGATGACTCGCCTGAGTCTCCACCGAAAACCCCAACACCACCTCAAAAACCTTTTCATTCGGATCATCCGCCTCCGAGAAATCCACCGAAGTCACCAACGGATAAACCCCGCCCGCAAACGTCCCCGCCGCCTGAAGCTGAGCGATCAGATCATTCGCAAAAGAAACCTTCTGAAGCAAAATCACCTGCGACGCGTCGGAAGGAAACGGAAACCGACCCAGGATCGAAAAGCGATTCACCTGCGACGTGTTCCCCACCGTCGCCACCCGTCCGGAAAGGCTGATTCCAATATCAGTAGCCTGTACTACGCAGTAAGGTGCAGTGAGAGGCAATCTAGGCGATCCATAACAGATCGGCATCGTCGGCCAGGCGGCAATGACCGCCGACCGAATGGCATCCAGCAGTACCGCTGTCTGAATTTGGTTGCTCATTCCCTATCCCTCCAGCGGATATTGATTTTCCGCCATCCACAAAACCGCGCAGTCCGCCGCGTCTCCGTTGCTGCGAACCTCCGCCGCACCTTTCTGCCAAAACTGCCTCCCGTTGAACAGGATTTCAGCGTTGGGTGCCGAGTAGGCCACCGCATCCGACACCTCGAGCAGCACACTCCAAGGGTTCACCAGTGTTGCCCCCAACTGTGAGTAGGCTTCCTGCGGCGAAAGTGGCGTACAGAGACAGCGAATCGACGGACTCGCCGCCCCGGTATCCGGATTTGCCAAAACCCCAGTCGTCAGAACCGCTTGTGAAACCGGCGCAATCGTAATTGTGTGCGGCTTTATCATCACCATCGCTAATCCGTCCTGTAGTCAAAGAGGTTCGGTGCCAGCATCGGCGCCGTCGTCGCCCCCGTCCAAATCGGATCACCCGGACCAGGCTCACTCAGAGACCGAATGGAGACCGCCAACTTCTCATACCAATCCACCCGAGCCCGCCACGCGTACTTCACGGGGCCGTTGTCCACGCTGTCCGCCATCTGCGCAAAATAAGCCGCCGCACTCTCGCAAAGCTGCGCACAAGCCTCATCGAACGAAAACATCCCAAGCATCGCCTCGATTGTCTCGTCCTGAAAAATCTGCACCGCCGGATTATTCAAATCCGTATCCTGCAGCCGCAACCGAACCCGATCCTTAACCGACCCAAGCCCCGGATCAAAGGAATAACCCATCCAAACCTCCTAAAGTGTCTCAACCAATCCCAACGGGATTGCCTCTGCATTGCCCAGGTCTACACGCTCCCGTGGGTTACCCTGGGTTCAGTTGGCATGTACGACCTCCGTCGGACACTAACCACCTCATACAATCCGGAAAACCAAACCCCTTTGTTCTTCTGGAAGCGCCCTGACCGAAGCAGCGAATCTGACGAGGTGTAGGAGAGCGGCGCTGTTTGAGGCCCGAAGGGGCCGAGTTCGCCGCTCACACCACGTCATGAGCGTAAGCGCAGGTCGAAGGCGCCGGAAGAAGAACGGCCAGCGCCGAGCGTACGCGCGACGTTGGATGTGAGAAGAAACAGGTGGGTAAGCGACCGTTGGTAGCGACGACCCACCTACTCGCTAGCGATAACCAAATGGATTAACCCCTAACCTAACACCGAAACGGGATAATCGCGCTCGGAAAATAGAACGCCGGCGCTCCATTAAACGCAAGCGTCGAAATCCCACGCGCGGGATTCTTCTTCAGCTCGAAGTCGTAGTACACGTTCGAGAAATCCCCCGACCCAAGCCGTCCGCCTGCCCGAATCAGGTCCGCGTGCCGCGTGAAGATGAACTCAGCGACAGGGTCGCCGTAATCTCGAGCCCCAACCAGCACCCCATACCCCTGGGGAATGAACATCTGCACCGTGCCCGTCTCGTCGAGATACGAGTCGTCGTACTCCACAACCTGGGGCAGATCCGCCTCCAGCAGGTAACGATTCACATCCGCCAGCGTCATCGGCTGAGCGCCGGCATTCACCGTGATCACCCGCTTGGCACCCAAGTCGTTCGGGTTCTCGTTGCTGAGCAGCGAGTTCACGTCCTGGGAGTTCAGGAACAGCTTCGCATTCCGACCAAAGCTCACGCTGTGCCCACGGTGCCGCAGCTTTGCCGTCCGCAGGTCCAAAAGCGGAGTGGCGGTTGCCAGTGTCGCCCAAGGGGTCGCCACACTAAACGGCGTCAGATTGAACGTATCCGTCATGATGAGCTGCCCCATCGGCCCCAGCACGGAGTAAGTGCCGGTGGTAAACAGAGTCCAGCCCACCGACTTCAGCCGCTGAATCATTCGTGTGATCAGGTGGTCCTGATCCCCCGCCTGACCTTCCGTCAGGTCAATCGAAGAACCAAAAGTGCCCGCCTGCCGAGAGTTGGTCAGCCAGTCCTCCGTCATGAACTTCTGGTCGCCGTACGGAGCTGGGTCTACGCCGTATCGGCTCACCGATTCTCGGTTGACCCGGCCATAGCCACCATCGTAGCCGCGGGCTGAGGTCAGGCCCACATAGTTGCCGCGCTGATCCCAAACCACCCGTGCCACATCTTTCGACTTGATCGGCATCAGCTCAAACAGGGGATCCTTCATTGTCAGCACAGGAAGCTTGTCCTGCAGGATCATGCTGAGTTCCGCATTTTGTGCGTAGGCGTATGTGCTCAATTAGGCTCCTGTTACGCAGAGCACGCCCGCAGACGTGGTGCCATCAATTAGGCGGCCAAGCTTGCTGACCGCGTTGCTGTCGAGTCCGGTAAGGTCCCCGGTTTGGAAATAGCCCGAAATCGCAATCGGCGCCACATGTCGAACCGCGCCAAATCCATTTCCAATCGGAAGTGGACCGTAAGTGACGTTCCCCTGAGTATCCGTTGCAACTTCGACAGCAAGGAGCCCAACCGGCGTCTGCGATCCATCTGTGTTCGAGGACACATAAGGCTCCATCGCCCCATTGGCCACACCCAGGGTGGTATGCGTCACGCTGACGTTCGCGCCAGAACCCACCAACCCCGCCTCGTTGATCGCAAAAGTGGGCTGAGGCTGGTTCGCCAGACTGCCGCCAAACGTGCAGGCGACGCCGGCGCTCCCCAGCGCACCACCCGTACAGATCACATTGCCGGAACCGATGTTTGGCAGCGCCTGAAGTGCCGCCTGTACCTGAGCTGCCGTCGCATTATAGGGAATCGGAGCGGTGGTATAGACCGTGCCGAATCCAAAGGTGATGCTGAAGGTGCCACCCGTTGAGCTCGCCTGGCTAAGGGTCTGCACGTCATTGGCCGCATTGGCGGTGCAGATCCCCACCACCGTCCCCTTCACCATGTGCAGATTCGCCGCTACCGGTAGCGAAGCCTTGAGCATCCGCTCCGGAAACATCGCTGGCGTCAGCTCAGACTGGGTGTAGATATCGTAAGGTGCAATCGGCATTTACGCACGCTCCTGTCGAGTCGTCATCTGTCCCAAGCGCGTCGCCCCTCGCAGCTTTTCGACCATCGAGGGGTCCGGAGCTTGGCTGTCGGCATTGGGGTCTGCATTGAGAATCTGGGTGCTGAACAGCGAGTGAGGCTGAGCATCCTTGAACAGATTTCTCAGCGCGGTCAAGTTCGCGCCGGTCGCAATCTGACCCTCTGCCGAGAACTGAGCCGCGCCATTCCCATCGGCACACGCAGCCGATTTGAACAGGGCAATCAGGTGCTCCCGCTGTGCTGGAACCGCCTTCGCACTGCGGACAACGTCATCAGCAAACTGCGTCGCCGCCGTGTTCAACTGGGCCGCCAGCAGCCGATCGTTAATAGCCTTGAACTCCGCCAATTGCGCTTGAATTGCAGGGTCAAGGGCTGGCGATACGCGCTGAAATTCCACACGATCCAGCTCTTCCGGGTCAATTCCGGCCTGCTCCGTCGCTTCAGGTGCGGCACCAAACAGGGTGCGCAGCCTTTCTTTCAATGATTGAGGCATTCGTTTTGTCTCCTTAATGGGCGGGGAATCCGCAAGCCCGGCGGCACGGGAAAAAGCGGCCGCCACCATCGCATCTGGAATCCGTGGATGCAGCGTGAGGGCACAGCCGACGATATTCTTGTGAGGGTCAAAGGAGAGCGAGGTTTTTAAGCGCCCTCCCGCCAGGTCATGCAGCCATTTGGGAATCCGAAGCCGCCCAATCAGCTCCCCATTTCGGCTGCAGAGCGACTCCAGTCGCCCCAGCTTGTTGCCCAGCACATCCTTAAAAGCCGAGTGCTCCAGGTCCAAGTCCACCCCCGCAAAAGCCGCCGCCTTCGCATTGAGCTCCTCCAATCCAATCGCAAAGTCCTTGTCCGGATAAACCCCCGCTTCAAAAACCTTGCCCTCATAGAGCACCGAGTCATCAAACAAAAAAGCACTATCCATATCAAAAACCAACCAACGTTCCCTTCCTTTCGCTCGCCGAGAGAAAGGGTTAGGGATGGAGAGCCAACGGGTAAAGCCTTGGTCGGACACGCCAAAATCAATCGCCAAGCAACCCCCCAATCCCAACCGGATTGCCTGACACAGCGAAGGGTTGGACGAGAAAAGCTCGGACTACCCTGGTACACGGCCAACAAGACGCCAAAAGGCGAAGGGACGCAGTCCCCCCGCAAAGCGGCTCCGGATCGTACTACCTGCGACTCAATCCTCGTCATCCGTCCAGCGATTCCCTCGCCCTCAGTGAGGGAGAGGGTGGGGAGAGGGTGTACCGCAACGCGCCCCTGGCGCCTTACCCCAATCCCAACGGGATTGCCTAACACAGCGAAGGGTTGGACGAGCAAAGCTCGGCCTACCCTGGTACACGGACAGCAACAAGCCAAAAGGCCAAGGGACGCAGTCCCCCCGCAAAGCGGCTCCGGATCGTACTACCTGCGACTCAATCCTCGTCATCCGTCCAGCGATTCCCTCGCCCTCAGTGAGGGAGAGGGTGGGGAGAGGGTGTACCGCAACGCGCCCCTGGCTCCTTACCCCAATCCCAACGGGATTGCCTAACAGGGCGAACGGTTGGACGAGCAAAGCTCGGCCTACCCTGGTACAAGGACAGCAACACGCCAAGAGGCCAAGAGGCCAAGGGACGCAGTCCCCCCCCCCCGCAAAGCGGCTCCGGATAGCCCGAAGGGCTTATCTGATCCAGGAAGGGTTGTCGCGTCAGCGGCTACCCTGAAACATGACGGAACTCAACACGGCCGATCCGGCGGCTAACCCGGTGTGTAACGTAACGGCCCAAAACGTCGACGGGCCGAAACACATGCCTCCGATCTCCTGGCTAAATCCAACCCTCGAACATGACCGTCGCGGTCATTCGAACCCGATGGGCGCCTAACTCCCATCCTCCAAATCCGCATCATCGCCAACCCCACCCGGCTTCCCATCCGCGCCAAAGCTGATCACCCTGTACCGCTTGCCTTCGATCAACCGATACGCATAGGGCTCGCCCCAAGGGTCCTGCGACAAATCCTCCCTGACATAGGGCCCCCGCCATCCAGGCGCAGCGGCTGGACAAACAGACAGGCCAGACAGGCCTTCCGTCCGAGTCGGATAGCGTCCGGTATCCAGCTTAAACTGGTCAATCGCCGCGGCTAAAACCGAGAGGTCCGACTTCGCCTTCGCAACTTTTTGATGGCCACGAGCCCCTGTTGAAACCAAGAATTCCATCACCGGAATGACCAGTGCAAGCCCCAGCAGTAGACCAAGGTGCCACCACCGAACTTCTCTAACCCGCTTCTGGATCACCAAGCCAAGAGACGTGTTCATCCAGCTTGCTCCTCTAAAGTGCCATCCACCAAGTCCGCATCATCGCCTACCCCACCCGGCATCGCGTCCGCACCATAGCTCATCACCTGGAACTTCTCACCCGCATCGGTATCCATCACGGCGTACAGATACGGATTGCCCCATGGGTCCTTTGACAAATCCTGTTTGAGGTACGGCCCACGCCAACGCTTCCTTTCCGGGACCGCCACGTCCTTCAACCCAGAAAGCCCCTCCTCATCCGTCGGGTAGCGTCCCATGTCAGCCTTGAATTGCTGAACTGCCTCGACCAACACCGAAAGGTCGCACTTGGCTTTCACCGGTTTCGTTTGGGAGGCGCGACCCAAAACCGGAGGTATCAGAATCAACCATCCCACCCCAAAGGCGAGCATCGCCATGAGCGTCACGTAGACCACCCGCATCGGACTACGCAGAATAACTACCCCGAGGGTCCTACCACGACCCATCAAAGATGTCGGCATCATCCCCTTCTCCGCCTGGCTTGCCATCCGCCCCATAACTCTCGACGAGGTAGCCATCTCTGCCGTTCTTTCCAGGTGCCCTGTAACGATAGGGATTCCCCCAAGGATCGTTTGTGATGTCCTTGAGATACGGCCCCTTCCACCCTTTGAGGCTATGGGAAGCCACTGTCAGAGATCCGATCCCCTCCGCATTCGTCGGATAGCGACCGCAATCCTCTCTAAATTGGTCCACCGCCCCTGCAAGCACGGAAAGGTCTGCCATCGCCTTTGCGACCTTCGCCTGCCCCGACCGCCGCGATATATTCGGCACAATGAGCACCGCCCATCCGACCCACAGGAGCAGAACGACGACCAGGACAGGCAGGACGCCCTGCCGAGATTGCCGCTTCCGATTCTCTTGGATCACTACCGAGCGCTCGTCTTCAACAACCTTTATCATCGGTCTCTTACCCTCTACTTCTGCCCATCCACAAAATCAGCATTTGCCCCAGTTCCACCCGGCTTTCCATCCGCACCGTAGCTGATCACCTGAAATCCGGAATGTCCATTCTGGGTCACTGCCTTGTAGCGATACGGATGCCCCCACGGATCCATGATCAACGGACGCGACAGGTAGGGTCCCCGCCAAGTAGTCAATTTCGCCGGCTCCATTACAAGCGCCTTCAGCCCTTCTGACTGCGTCGGATATCGGTCGCAGTCGATACGAAACTGTCGAATAGATATGGCAAGGGTCGTCAAATCCGCCTTAGCACGAGCCACCTTCGCATTGTCCGCCGACATCGCCTGAGCCAGCACGAGAGAGGTCCCCATGCAGCCCATCCAAATCGAGGCCCAAACACCGCGCCGAACACTGCTCGGTACCGAAGATGAAAACACACCTCTAAACCTATTCATAACCTTCACTCGCCTACGCAGGCACACGACGATGCATCAGTAATGCAAGTTCACCCAAAAAGCGAAAGACAAGAAAATTCCAACCCACCTCTAACTTAGGTCTAGGAAATACAACCCCTACCGACCACCAACCGGCCGCTCTGGTAGACCCAAAATCTCCCGATCAATATCCGCCAACTGCGACGGATCCAAATAACCCGCCGTCTTCAACGCCGCCACCGCCGTGGCATTCGCGGCAAAGTCCGGACGAGACATCTTCAACATCGAAGCGCGCGGCGCGTACCTCTGCGCGAACTCCGATCCAAAGTTCAATTCCAAAAACGGACGAAAGAGCCTCAAACTTAGTAGCTCACACAGCTCATGGCGAACATATTGCACCAAATCGTCCACTACATCCTGCGACGCGGCAGAATCTGCTTTTGATCCATGCCGAGCCTCCAGCATCGCCCGCCCAGACAGCAGAAATGTTGTCACCATCTCTCGGTCACAGCGGTCGAAGAAGTCCTCAAAGTAGGTGCCGTTCGAATCCGGGCGATGCACTTCCAGCTTCGTCCCACCTGGAAACGTCGCCGTTCCTCCGTTGGAGAGCTGCTGCAGAATCGACTGGATCGCAGTCTGAATGTGCACCGTCTTCCCGCTAACCGGGTCCTGAACGTTCACCTGGTTGATGTCCTCTGGCGCAATCGCCGTGATCATCCCACCGCCAAACTGAACCGCCGTCTTCACCGCCTCCGGCTTCACAATCTGCTTCCGATACCAAGGGTCATAGGCACGCCGAAACCAAGACTGGCCACGCGGAT
The DNA here is from genome assembly GCA_903927025.1 of uncultured Armatimonadota bacterium. Lineage (GTDB taxonomy): Bacteria > Armatimonadota > Fimbriimonadia > Fimbriimonadales > Fimbriimonadaceae > Fimbriimonas. Next base: position 1,300 of record CAIYLG010000040.1, on the reverse strand, counting down.
CGCCGTCCTTCCCCCCAAACGTCAGCACCAAAAGCTTGCTTGGTGCAATCGCGTTCGGAATCTCAGCGAGCCCGTAGACAATGCCATTCCGTAAAGCAATCGAAACCCCAGGAACCACCGCGATCACCCCACGGAACGTGTTGTACTCATCCAGCACAAACGCATAGTTCCGGCGAGGTTTCGGTCGAATTGCTCGGGGAACCACAAAGCCCTTCAGCGGCCCCTCCGCAGCAACCTCCGATTCGATCTCCGCAAGCCGATGCCCCTTGCGCATCGCATCCAGCATGTCCCAAAGGATCTTTCGAAGCGGTCGATCCGTCACGCCGAGCCGGTCAACAAACTCTCGGCAAAATTCAGCCGCCTCCACCGCCTTTGCATACTCTGCGTGCATCTGGGTCGGATGATGCGGACGCGGCTCCTCCAAACAGGGCACCACCGAAATATCCACACTGAGCGCCAGCACCTTAAGGAAAGCCTCCGCCCCACCCAAGATGGCATCGTTGGACATCCGATCATAAATGTCCTCCCCAAAATCCCGCTCAGCATCATCAATCGTCTGAGGAAGCGCCCGATCCGCCTGGAGAAACCCGTACTCCACCGACGACCCAACGAGCGGCTCCGCCAAATCAGTAACCACCGCCATCTCCTCCCGACGAGGAGGAACCGCCGTCGTAGCCGGCGGCATTTCAGTCTTAATCTTCTTCATCCACTCCTCCCGGAACATGAGATAAATTGGAACCGCCCCGCATAGCCCGAAGGGCTTCCCTGATCCAGCGAAGGGTTGGCGCTAAGCGCATACCCTGGTACATGGGCAACAAGCCCGAACCCCAATCCCAACGGGATTGCCTAACACAGCGAAGGGTTGGACGAGCAAAGCTCGGCCTACCCTGGTACAAGGGCGACAACACGCCAAAAGGCGAAGGGACGCAGTCCCCCCCCCCCCGCAAAGCGGCTCCGGATCGTACTACCTGTGACTCATTTCTCGTCATCCGTCCAGCGATTCCCTCGCCCTCAGTGAGGGAGAGGGTGGGGAGAGGGTGTACCGCAACGCGCCCCTGGCGCCTTATTCCAATCCCAACGGGATTGCTTAACACAGCGAAGGGTTGGACGAGCAAAGCTCGGACTACCCTGGTACAACGGCGACAACACGCCAAAAGGCCAAGGGACGCAGTCCCCCCGCAAAGCGGCTCCGGATCGTACTTACCTGCGACTCAATTCTCGTCATCCGTCCAGCGATTCCCTCTCCCTCAGTGAGGGAGAGGGTGGGGAGAGGGTGCACCGCAACGCGCCCCTGGCGCCT
>CAIYLG010000039.1 GCA_903927025.1 uncultured Armatimonadota bacterium | reverse complement strand
TTCTCGGAGTTCTACAACAACCGTCGTCCTCACTCGGCACTCGGAGGGCTCTCTCCCGCGACATACAAGGCAAATCTAAAGACTAAAATGGAGGCAGAGGCACTAACACTCTAGGTGGGTCAGAATCCGGGGACTAGTCATGTTGTATGTCATCGTCTGCGGCGGAAATCCCTGCTGCCATTTGACGAGAGTGTTGCTGAGGACATCGTAAGCGATAGTGGCGACTCCACCTGCGACATTTTATGAGCACGCTAACTGGAGGAATAGTAGTGACCCGTTATGCACTCGTATATCAAGTTCCATATTCGACGATTGGGCGGTTGTGGGCGCTTTAGCTGTGTCTCGCACAGGCTTTGAGCCCAACGCTTAGGTTCACCTTGAAGATCTCCAGCGGCCACCAGAATGGAAAATGCTGTGTGCTGTCTTGCAATATTGTTGCTAGTCATTTGCTCCTCGCAGAACTTTCTGGCATCGTCATCGAGCGCTCGGTTGTGTGCGACAGCCTCGCCTAAATCGAAACCTCGCCTCCATTCACGACTATCAGTGGGTAAAGGCGAGAATTGACAGTAAGAAAGTATGATAAAATATTTATCTAGGTCCTCGCCCGGGTGCTCTATGACGGCTTCTTCTAGGAGAGCGCAGGCTGGAATCACATTGGCAGTGTTGTGACGGCGTAGTTCATCCAGAACTGAGCAACAGTTCTGGATTGATCGACTGCCTCCTTCGTGCGCGGCAGCTATCGCGTAGAGCCATGCTTGGGTCTCGTGCCCCTGCTGAACCTCGGCCTCGAGTACAGTCGGATCTTTTGCCAACAGTATTTTGGTGGAGTCTACGCCAACCGCCGAGGCTAGGCGGCTTTGTTTTGATGCGCAAGATGAAACTACAACGCATGAGGCAACGAAGATCAAAAGATAGGCTATAAAACGAGCTGGTCTCGATACGATCACCATAGTTAGCATTTGCAAGGTGGCTGGGGTGTGCCTCCAGACGACCCGTAGAAGCTTTGTGCTCCGCAAGTAGCCATTATCGCGTGCACACAGTCTCGGTTGAGCCCGCAAAGTTCTCTTGCGCATTCAATACAGGGCCAAGAATTTGGACTCAGACCTTGCTTTGACATTTGGCATAGCTTCTTGCAACTAGGTCCTGCATCAGAACACTTCTTGCCGAGCCACTTTATGTTTCCACTCAGTGCGTCCTTGCTTTGATCTCTAAGCTTCTTACCCTTCTTCACAATTGATATTACACTATCAATTCCTGACGCAACTTGATTCACACAATATCTGAAAAATCCTCCAGCACTCATGTTGACCGAATCCTGCAATCCTGAAGGATCGCTGCCCGTCACCGGATTCAAACTTGCATACGCATACGCTTCCTCCCACGGCCAAATTGGATCTACTGTTTGCCATCTCGTCAAAGCCTGCCGCAGATACCTCGCCCTGACATAAATGAAGCTCCCTAAGACATCCGCGTAGTAGCCAATCATCCCTAGAAACGTCAGCGGGGTAGTGCTGGAGCCCACATGGCTGCGAATCTCCCCGTAAGGCCAATAGGTATACGTATCGGTGACAACACCAGAGGAGTTCAACAGCGCCACGGTCGAGCCCATCGTGTCTGGAGCGTAGAAGCTCTGTACACCACCGCGATTCTCCTGGACGACCATCCCATTGATCGTCGTGTAGACAACGCTCATTGCCATATCAGATAATCACCATCGAGTTAGCCACTACTTCTGCTAAAGCTCTATCCACCCTATATGGTAACACTGGTTTCTAGAAATCTCCCTAGGATTTTCAGCGAGTCTAGTTTTTACCTACTGAATGAATTGTGTATTGTGCATCTGCGACCGATTCCGCATGATGTGATACGCACTGCATCATGCTCGAGCCGTGCGACAGATGCAGGCGTATCACTTCACGAACCTTCTTCATTGCAATTGGTTTCCTTGCCAAGTGGCTGCCCCCGATCCGCAGCAGGCGGAATTAAGGGGCGGGACGGGGACAGCCAAGGAAAGAAAGCTCAAGAAACAGGTGTCCGCTTTCGCGGCCACTCGTGTCCGGATTCAGGGCCACTTAGTGTCCGGATATTCGGCCACTAGGGTCCGGTTTGAGGGAGATTCTGCAACAGCCTCTCTCCAGACGAAATCAAGGACATTCGGGTGAAATCGCGGGTCAACCAAAGCGTGTTCGCGCTCTACCTCAACGTTTCGCCCGGTGTGATCAGCCAGTGGGAGCGCGGGGAAAAGCACCCGGCGGGAGCATTGCGTCGCTTAAGCTGTTGGTCATAGTGCGCAACAAAGGGCTTGACGCGGTCGCCTGACGTGAGTGAACACACCAAATCATACGCCACCAGTTGGCACCGGTCAACAGCATGGAAAAGGTTGGGTTTCGGCAGGAGGGCAAGCATTCCGTGACAACGGGCCGCCCTAGAGTGCCAATAGGAATGACAGGAAATGATTTCGTACCGCATTTAATGCATGCGCCACCAATGTGTCAGGTCCCGAACAGGCTGCTACAATCCCGCAGCCAGTTCAAACAACATATCACGGAAATCTTAAAAATTCGGAGAATTACGCGGGGGTACCTACCCGCGCCTAATTTTGACGAAATCGTCAGTTATCGTCTTTGAAGCCTTAATCTTCCATCTGCCGCCGTCGACGACCCAAATGGTATCCAAAGTTTGAATATCCCTCCCCTCATAAGAATGCCCGTCGGGTGACTTATTCTTTGGAATAAGCGCAGTCATCGAGACGATTAGGCGGACATTTGCTTTGCCACCTGAGCGCTTTACACTTGTGATCTTAGACGAGTTGTGAATTATCTTCAGATACTTTAGCGCAGCCCGAAGGTCTTGAATAGACTGAGACAACGTGCGGATGCGAGGCCCGCCGGCTTTGTTCAACTCGTCAGTAGTGCGGAAGTCTGCAGTATGGGTAAATATCAACAGACGTTCAAGACTGGCGATGTCTCCTTTGAGAGTGTAACGATCCCAATCTATCTGGTTTCTGTGTAGTGTTTGCAATAAGTCTGGTGGCGATGCAAATGCTGAGAGCGTTACAATAGCCAGAAGAATGGCCATGGTACTCTTCAAGCGCGTTGTGGTTTTCATTTTTCATCACTAACTCCTGGATACAAATATATGAGAGTCCCTTGGTACAAGGGCTTCTCATAACTTTCCTATCTTAAGGGGAATAATCCTCTTTGCAACAGTTAAAGAGCGGCGCTCATTCTAACACCGAATCAATATTGCCCTACTCCTCAAAATGCTGGACTATTACAAAAGATTGATTGTCAAAAGCCTCGTCGAGTAGTGTCTACTAGCCAAAACACGCTATTAGGGTTGCTCCAAAAAATGGTATTACCCTCCACCGAATCCGCTAATAGCGTTCCTAATGCACTGCGCAAAGAGTCCCCAACCAGTCGGGTCGGGTTCGCGAGGCTTATACGGATTATTATCCCTGGGGATACAACGGGGCCACGGGGCAATTTCACCGCCCGGCGTTGGCTGGAATGGAAACCCAGAGCAACCGAATGGGTATGGTAAATCTCCGAAATGCTTGTGGCAAGCTTGGAAATACTGCCGCGCCAGTGAGTCACAGTTTCGTTGGCAGTCGGTGTCGTACAATTTGCATGAGTGGCAGTACGCATAGATGTATTGGTTCCACCGAGACCTCAAACTCGGCGGGGCGCAGACGGGCGGGCCGGGGCTGGGGCGAGGCGGAACCAGGGGATCGAATGGAAATTGCCAACCGCCGCCTAAACCAGATCTATCTGTAACTGTAGACGGATTCGACATAGCATAAGAATATGCTGACTCGCTCGGCCACAGCGAGTCAACGGTCTGCCACCTAGTCAGCGCTTGCCGCAGATACCTCGCCCTGACATAAATGAAGCTCCCTAAGACATCCGCGTAGTAGCCAATCATCCCTAGAAACGTCAGCGGGGTAGTGCTGGAGCCCACATGGCTGCGAATCTCCCCGTAAGGCCAGTAGGTATACGTATCGGTGACAACACCAGAGGAGTTCAACAGCGCCACGGTCGAGCCCATCGTATCCGGCGCGTAGAAGCTCTTCACTCCGCCGCGATTTTCCTGGACGATCATCCCATTTATCGTCGTGTACACCACGCTCATTGCCATATCAGATCTCCCCCAGGTAGTCGCTTCCGTCCCAGATCATCGTGCGAACCGCCGCTCCTGGCTTCTGATACGAGCGCCTCAGCGGGCTCTCGCCTGTGTAGCTGAACGATGTCACCGCAAAGGCAGGCGACGTCATCTTTGCCATGCGGTTCTCGCCGTCGTAGACGTATCCGGTCACCGCTCCACCCGTGTTCTCCGCAATGGTGTTCCCGGCCTTGTCGTAAGTGAAGCCGGTTGTAGCGGCCGCGTAAACCATAGTAGTTTGCTGGCTGGCCGCGTTGTACATCATTGTCTGCGGCGGCTGCCCCTGCTGCCACTTCACCAGCGTGTTCCCCAACGCGTCGTATACGAAAGTGGCCACTCCGCCTGCAACAGTTTGCCCAAGAAGACGGTTGATGGCATCATTGGAATAGGTCGTCACGATGCCGTTGCGGGTTGAGGAAGTCTTCCGACCACCTGGGTCGAAAGCATCGACCGTAGTCGCGATCGGCGTCGATGGACCGCTCGATTCGATGACCGTTACCGGCCGAGAGAGCGCGTCGTAAGACCACAGAGTCGCCGCCAATTCGCTTGAAGCCAACGTGGTAATGCGGCTGTCGGCGTCGTACTGCGCAGTGTAAACCGTTGCATCCGCCCCTGTGACCACTGACACGCGATTCAGCGCATCGATGCAGTGGTGAAGATGCCACCATCAGGGTCGACGAGTTTGATTCGATTTGAGTTCGGATCGTAGGCATAGGCCTGAACCAGACTGCCTGGCTCTGTTTTGCCGACAAGGCGGCTCTCGGCATCAAAGGCATACGTCGTCGTTCCGCCCCAGTCGCTCATCGTGGTCGCGCGGTTCAGCGAGTCATAAGCATAGGTAAGAATCGTCGCATCGGCATACAGCACGTTGAGTTTGTTCGACGCTGGGTCATACACCATAGTCTTGACGCGACCCGTTCCGTCGATGATCGACACAACGCGACCATTCAGATCGTAGGCGTTCGTCGTCACGTTCCCAATCTCATTCGAGATCGAAACCTGCCGCCCTGCCGGGTCATACGCCATCGTAATCCAGTTGCTGGCCGGGTTCTGCTGTCCAAGTTGCTGCCCCGCAAGGTCGTGGAGCATCGTGGTGTAGTAATTGAGCGCATTGACGTTTGCCGCAACCCGGTTGGAGGTCGGCGAATAGATATTCGTGGCAAAGAAGCCGTTGGCGTCTTCGGTCGAAGTCTGGTTGCCCGCTCCGTCGTAGTTCATCGTCGTGTACTGCGACAGTGCGTTAATCTGCGCAGTGACCTGTCCTGCGCCGTCAAAAAGGGTGGTGTTCACAAACCCAAGCGCCGAAATGGTTTCGTACGGTCGGTCCAACGGGTCAAACACCGTGCTCATGTAAATTCCCAGCGCATTTTGGCTGGCAACAGCATCGCGAGGGTTCCAAACAGTCGTAGTCACGTAGCCTCTCGAATCCATGACCGAAACAACTCGGTTCGAGGCGTCATAGGCGTAAGTCGTCCCGTTGCCAAGTTCGTCGAACGTGGCGATCCGTTGGCTGGCCGAGTTCCAGACGGTCGTCGTTTGGTTGCCCAGCGGATCAATGGTCCCGGTCGGCCGCCCCATAATGTCGTAAAGGTTCGTCCAGATGTATCCGAGCGGGTTCTGAGTGGAAACCACGTTGTTGAACCGGTCGTAGGCGTTGGTCGTCCTGAATCCGAGCGGCGAAACTGTCGCAATGAGCTGACATGCCTGATAGATCTGGCTGGATACCTGTCCGAGCGGACTCATCCTCGCAATAACTCGGTCCGCCGCATCATAGGTCAGCGTCGTCGTTCGCCCAATCTGGTCTGTCCTTGCAACCATGCGGTTGAGAACGTCATACGCCATCGTCACCACGCCGCCATCTGCATAGAGAATGCTGACAAGGTTGCCATGGCGGTCCCATGAGTTGGTGGTCACCAGACCGCGACCGTCTTGAGAGGTCAGGATGTTGCCGTAAACGTCGCGGGTCATCGTCGTGCGCCGTCCGAGAGGATCGACGTTGACGATTGGGTTGTGATACGAGTCGAAAATGTTCGTCCAGTAGTAGCCGCAAGCGTCGATGATCGTCGTCGGATCTCCAGCGGCTGAGTACTGGAAGGTGGTTCGATACCCAAGAATGTCGTCAGAAACAGTCGCCATTCCCTGGGGGCCATAGACTACGCTCATGACAGCGCCATTGGGATGGATCTCCTGGGCCTTGGCGTTGTGCGAGTCGTAAAGGTATGTGGCGATGTAGAACGGATACGAGATGCTGGACAGGAGTCCCTGACCATTCAGATTCCAGCGAGTGACGCCACCGGCAGGGTCTGTCATCGTCGCGCCATAGTAGGTGGCACCAAGTCCCCCGCCGTAACTCCAGCTCCAGACTGCAGCACCTGCGACCATGGTGGCAACCTGCTTATTGGTGGCGTAGCCGTACTGGGTGATGTATCCGCTCGGATCTTCAATCTCGAAAACCAGTCCGGGGTTAGATGAAAATCTCGGGTACGTAACGAAGTTCGTCGCGCAGCCAACCGGAGACTTGTACTGGGCAAGATTGCCTTGGGAATCGTACGAGAAGCTGTAGAGCCTTGCTCCCCAGTCCTCAATGGTGGACAGAAGTGAGACCGTCGGACCGGGAATGTATGAAAACGACACAACCCTGCTGTCCGGCATCTCTATAGTCTGGAGGAGCCCGGCCAACCCACCCGATCCATAAGCGAAGGTAGCTATCAGGCCCTGAGGCGTAATGACCTCAGCAACTTCATACTTTGCCGGAATGGCCGAGGTGTGAGATGAGTACACCGTCTGCGCCCCACTGGCTGAAGTCTCCCGGAAGTAGGTTCCGTCGTAGATGAGCGTGTTCGGGCTGTAAGAGAGCGTCGAAACGCTGTAGGTCGTGATCCCGCCGGATGCGCCGACTGGGTAGTAGACGCTCTGCGAGCCATCTCCGCGCATCACTTGGGCGAGTCCAATATCTGTATTGGAAACGACATACGCATTCGCCGAACAATTGCGGCCAATGCCGAATCCGGCGTCGGCGGAGCTCGTCGGATCGTACATGAAGTCAATCGAGAGATTGTAGCCGAGGCTTTTAAGCTGTAATCCTATGCTGCTCATGATGTTTCATGCAATCATGCATCTCAGCCCTGGGGTAGCGTTCAGTGCCGAAGGCAGGTAAGACGAACCGCCCCCAACGGGACACGGGCACATTGCGCAAGGCATACTTCCACCAGAGCCACAAGCAGCTGCGCTGTCACCAGGAACGGGCAGACAAATGGGAATGTGATCGGGCTGCCTCGGCCCTGTCGTCGGAAAGCCCGGAATATTCATGCAGATGCCCGCGCAACAGATCGTCCCACCCATAGTTACTCCTTCAGTACATTAAGCCACGCATTGCCAACAATTCATGCCCTATGCGCTGCCACCTTCGACAAGATAACACAGGTATCCGCGATTCGCAAAGGTCTTTTTTTTGCAATTTTAGGGGGGGTGTTAAAATCATCAAAAAAGGCGCTCAGACCGCTTCACATTACTACCGTGTACACCGTATAACTTTCTTGCAATGGACGCCAAAGTCGGCACATGCATCTGCTGTCACGACGACGACTCCTTCTTGAAGGAGGTCGTCGTCTCCTTCCAGCTCGCGGGGCCTGTGGTGGTCTTCGTGAGCCGCCTCGCCTGGGACGGCAGCGCCGGGAACTGGCATAGGTGCCATGACGCCGGGATATCTGCTGGAGCTGAAGTCGTTGTCGGAGATTGGCCGAACGAGTCCCTCCACCGACGCGAAGCGCTCAGGCTGATGCGAGAGCGCGGGTTCACCCATGCCTTCATCCCGGATTCGGATGAGATCATCGAGCCCGGTCTGCTCTCGACTCTGGTTGGAATTGCTGAATCCAGAATCGCGGAGCGCGCCTGCGTCCACATGGACACGTACTGGAAGTCGCCCGAGTATGTGATTCGGCCAAGAGAGGCACTGACACCGGTGATCCTGCTCGACCTGGAACAGACCCGGCATGTTCGCATCCGCGAATTTTCGGGAGGGCGATCCCTCACGCTGAATCCCGACTACGGAGTTCTGCATCACCTCAGCTACGCGGGCGGCGACGAGAGGATTCAGCGGAAGATCTCCACTTGGGGACATCGAGACGAGGTCATCGACGGCTGGTACTCCAAGGTCTGGCTCGGGTGGGATTCAGATCCGCTGATGCGAGACCTGCACCCGACTCACCCGTTCGTGTATCGGCAGGTTGAGCACATCAACATTCCCGCCGCCCTTGCCGGCATTGCCTATCCAAAGTCACAAGAGATTGAGCCGCTAATTCTGTGGCCGAAGCTCTCGGTTGTCATTCCCCTCTACGGCGGAGAAGCTGACATTGAACTCTGCCTGAGAAGTCTAGAGGGTCTCCGGGATCTCATCCACGAAGTGGTCGTTGTGGACGACGTCTCGCCCGACGGGGCCGTCTGCATCGCCGAAGGCTATGACTGGGCTAAGGTCATCCGAAACGAGAGGAATCTAGGGTTTGCAGGCACCTGCAATGTGGGTTTTGCGCACACGACGGGTGAGGTCGTCCTCTTTCTCAACAGCGACACCGTTGTCCCCCGAGCGGGTCTCATCCGTCTCATAGAATCGCTGATGGCCTCTCACTCGGTCGCCGCTGCAGGCCCATATTCCAACAACACCGGGCATCACCAGCAGATTGCGGCGACCTATCAGTCGCTTGAGACGATGCCACTTTTCGCAGAAGATATGGCGCGCCGGGATGTGGACGACGAGGATGTCGACATGCTCGTGGGGTTCTGCCTTGCCGTCAAGCGACGGGTCCTGGAGGAGGTCGGCCTTTTCGACACCCGTTTCGGAACGGGGATGTTCGAGGACAACGACCTGTGCTATCGCATTCGTCGCGCCCGTCTTCGGCTGGTCCTGGCAAAGCGGGCGTTTGTCCACCACACCGGCAGCCAGAGCCTGAACCGGCGGCGGGAGCATCCGGCGGTTCTTCTCGGTCGCAACCAGCAGATTTTCCTGGACAAGTGGAAGGACGACCTGCGGTGCGGCTTCGCCTCCCACCTTTCCGGCATGTCGCCGGAGCGCATCGTGTTCAACGAGGGAAACCGCCCGGAGGAGATAGACCGCAGGCTCCAGCGCCTTGCCAAGAAGGCGGACATCACTCTGTGCATGATCGTAAAAGACGGGGAGCTAACCCTAGGCCCATGCCTCGAAAGCACGACATACGGGTTCGTAAAGCGAGTGGTGGTCGACACCGGATCTGCAGACCGGACGATGGAAGTCGCTGCGCGCCACGACATCGACCTCTGCCAAATGGATTGGCCAGACAGCTTTGCCGCTGCCCGAAACCACTCGATGAGCTTCGCAAAGTCGAAGTGGATCATGTGGCTGGATGCGGACGACACCATCGACCGCCGCTCGCTTGAGCGAATTCTGGAAGCGGTCATCGGCGCTCCCAAGCAGATTGGCGGATTTGTGGTTCCCGTCAGCTTTGGCGATGGGCCGAGCGGGGGGACGCAGGTGGATCATCTCAAGGTGTTCCGCAATCTGCCGAGCATCAAGTTTGAGGGCAGAATCCACGAGCAGATCCTCTCATCCATCCGCGCCAGCGGATTCACCATCACGCCCATTGACCATGCGGTGGTCCTCCACTCAGGCTATGACCGCTCCCCAGGCGGGCAGGCCATCAAACGGGAACGGGATGAAAAGCACCTGTGGCTGGACTACCAGGACGATCCCAACCATCCGTTCCGACGCTTCAACATTGGGATGACGGCGCACCGGAACGGCGAGCATGAAAAGGCTATTGAGTGGCTCACAAGCTGCCTCGGAATTTGCGGGCCGGACGATTCCATCTTAAACTGCGCCTACACGATGCTGGGTGCCTCAAGGCGCGAGATTGGAGATCCCGAGGCTGGGCTCGCAACGATGATGGAGGGCCTGGAGCGGGTGCCGGGCGACCCCGAGCTCCTGTTCGAGGCAGGAAAGACGCTGCACCAGCTTGGCCGTCTCGCCGAGGCAAAGCAGATGTACCTGCAGATTCCGGCGCAGCCCACCGGCAGGCTTGGCAGCTACGATGTGGGAATCCTCACCTTCAAGAAGTTCCACAATCTTGGCTCTGTCTGCATTGCCATGGGCCAGTATCGCGAAGCGATCGCGTGGTGGAAGGCGGCGGTCCAGTGCGCGCCATCTTTCTCGCCAAGCGCGGAGGCGATGTTCGAGGAGGCAATTCAGCACGGAGATCTTAGAACGGCGCGGGAGGCGCTTGACGCGGTGAGAGTTGCACTGGGTCCGACCGAGCCGTGGGCACAGCTGCTTTGCCGCTGGAGCACCGAGGCGGGCCAGGACCCGGAGGCGGCGATCCGGGGAGCCCTGCAGACGTTTCCGTATTCGGTCGGGCTGCTCTCGGTGCTGTCGCGCATGTTTGTCGGGCGAGGCGACGAGCGTGGAGCAGCACCCCTGCTGCAGGAGTTGGAGCGCCTCGGCTCGGCCGAGGGCGCGTTCTTCCTCGGGCTCATCGCCATCCGTAGGGCAGACTTCTTCGCCGGGCTGGAGCACATGCTCATCGCCCAGAGCCTGAACCCTGACCACGAACCCACGCAGCAGCAGGTGGCCGAGCTTCGCCGCATCCTCGTCGAGCAGATGCCGCCAAAGCTTGACGGCAGCGGTGAGGATGTGCTGGTGGGTCCGCACGTTGGAAAGCTTGGTGCAGCCAAATCCGGAACCTCTGTAGTAGTGGTGACCTACAACTCGGTCTGCACAATTGCCGAGTGCGCAAGACGGGTTTTGGGCTCGATTGGACCGCAGGACGAACTCATCATCGTCGACAACGCCTCCCAGGACGGCACCCAGCGGGTGCTGGAAGGCATTGCGGCAGGAGACACCCGGATCAAGCTGATTCTCAATGAGCAGAACGTTGGCTACAGCCCCGCCGCCAACCAGGGGATGCTCGCCTCGAAGGGCAAGAACATTGTCACGCTGAACCCCGACGCCTATGTAAACCCAGGCTGGATTGAGGCGATGTCGACGCACCTCAAGAAGGGCGTCGCCGCAGTTGGGCCGACGTCCGACAACATCGGCGGCGACCAGTTTGTTGGGAGTGTGCTCGGCAAAAGGCACCCGAAGCTCGAGGAGATTCCCAAGATCCTTGCCGAAGAGCGGGCGGGCGCGGCGATTGATACCAAGTTCCTTGTCGGAATCTGCGTGATGGTGCGGCGCGAGACGCTTAACAGGCACGGCCTGCTGGACGAGGGCACCGAGCTGGGCGCGGACGACCTGGAGTTCTCATGGCGAAACCGGATGCTTGGCCAGCGCCCGGTGGTGGCCCAAGATGTATTTGTGCAGCACGAGCAGGGAGTGAGCTTTGCCAGCCTGCCGAGCGCGGAGCGCATCATGCGCCAGCTGCGCAGCGATGCCGCCCTGTGGCGGAAACTGGAAGCGTTCTATGGGCGCGGCAACATCCCAAGCTCAGTGGAGCAATGGGGCACGCCCATCTTCGAAGAGGCGCAGGAGCGAATGAAGCTGCTGGGAGACGCCCTGTCATGATGAGCGAACTCGCCCTGAAGTTCGTTCAGGGTCCGCTCATGCGGGGCCCTCTTGAAGGAGCCACCCATTTCGGCGAATCCGATCCGCGAGGGGATGGCCCCTATATGCAGATGTGGCTGGTCATAGAGGATGGGTCCGTTATTCGGGCGGCTTACCGGTCGCCGGGCTGCCCCAGCTCATCCGCATGTGGCGGCGTCCTATGCGCCCTCATAACCGGGCGAGAGGTTGAGCGTGCGTTAAGCCTCACGGTCCATGAACTGCTGACCGTCATCGGCGAATTACCGGAAGGCAAGGGACATTATGCCGAGCGGGCGATTAAGGCGCTCGGCTTGGCAGTAGTCGGTCCAATGTCGGAGAATTAGCTCACAGGTTAAAGCTCGAGGCAAACAATGCAAGACAAAAAGAAAGGACCACCGTCGTACGTGATTGATGCGATGAATGGCACGACGCATATCATCAATCCGGATGCAACCATCACCAACCGGGAGGAATTGGGATTGAGATTCTATGCAAGCGACGCAATGAGCAGGACATCCTCCCCCAACCCACCCGGCGAAGAAACTTCAGAGGCCATACCCCATGCTGGTGTATCGGACCCGAACCCGGATGGTCCGAAGGACTATGTCACCACCTCAACCTACGACGAAGAAGGCAACCTCATACCGCATATCTGGCTAGGCTCAAATGATGAAGCTAAGGACGTGAAACAATCCAGAGGATAAGCCATCGGCGCAAACATGCAATCTATAATTCCACGCCAGGCGAGACACAGTTTCCATTAGGGATCCTTATTAATTTGTAGCCGAGAACTATTTGAAAGAGGAACGCCATGGCATCAGAGCACGGGTGTGATGCTTCTCTGTGGTCAAGTCGCAGGCACGGAGACGTGGGGTTGGACGATTTCATTCCACCACCAAGCTGATCAGCTGACGCTGGAAATGGAGAACGTTACTCCCCCCGGTGAACCTGAAAGGGCAGTGCGAGCCATCCACAAACGGCAGTAGCCCCTTCCTAATGGAGCGTCGGGGAAGAGTCTCCATTTACTCGCAGTGTCCGTGCGCCGGCTACGGAGCCGGCTGGGTGGCTGGGGATGGCTCGGACGGCGATGCGAACCTTTGACTTTCCTTGCGTCCACTCCACTGGGATCGGGTGGAGTTCGTCGAAGAAGGCGTTGTTCTTGCGGTGGGGGAGCGTCTCCTTGACGAGGAGCTGACCATCTACCAAGACCTCGAATTGGGGATCGAAGCGTTCATTGCCCCAGTACGTGATGAGAAGCTGATTCACGCCAGCATCGGCGACCTTGAGGTCGAACTCGAAATGGCCGGCTTCGAGCGGGGTCCGGAAGCCTCGACCGTTGGAGTCGCGGATGTCGGTTTTCTCGGCAACGAGATTGTGGTCTCGCTCCGGCTGCATTTCACCGATTCGGATGAAATCAATCGTCCGATCGAAAATGTCCTTTTGACGGCGTTCCTCTTCGCGATACGCCGTTTCGGCCGCCTGCCATTCCGCGTCGGTGAATTCATCAAAGTACACCGCGTATCGATTCTTGGAGATCGCGTAGAACGGCTTGAGATTCAAGTCGGTTGGGCGTCCGGCGGCCATGGTTGAAAACTCGAGCGGACGACCGTATACCGGCTTGACCCAATGATCAACTGGCTTGGCCCCGTTCACCAGAATCGGTGTTCGCGGTTCAGGTCCGTCAACTGGTCCCAAGTCGGCAGCCAGTACCACCGGACCCGACAGCAGCGCAATCCGATGGGGATTGTCCGGCATCGTCTCCTTTCTGAGGTCCATGGGAAGCTCGAACTCAACAACGTCCCCCGCCTTCCACTCACGATTGAGGATTGCGTAGGAGCTTGGCTGGTCCGATACGGTTGTCTTCTCTCCGTTCACCTTAAACCACAGCGGACCTGCAGCCCAGCCTGGATGGCGAATCGCGAGTTCGAATCGCTTCGGCGCGCCGGAGGTCACCGTCAGTTTCACGCGGCCATTCTCGGGGAAGACGGTATCCATGCGGAGCTTGACGCCTGCCTGCTTCCAGTCCAGTTCAGTAGGAATGAAGAGGTTGACGTAGAGTTTGTGCCCACCCCCATGGAAGTACACGCTGTCGGCGTGCTTGGTGTGGTTCTCCATTCCCGAACCGTGACAGCAGGTCCAGTTGTCAAACGGGGTGCTGTAGTCTCGGTGAGCTCCGCTGGAAAGCGGCACGAAGTAGCACATCATCCCGTCCTCCGGATTTTGGGAGGCGAGGATATCGTTGAGGTGAGCACGCTCGTAATAGTCCGCGTACTCCGCCTTGGGGTCCCACTCGAACAGGTGTCGAGTGAGCTTAAGCATGTTGTACGTGTTGCACGTTTCGCACGTGTTGGTGGACAATCGGTCGCTGAGCTGGTCCGGCGGGCCGAGGTACTCGTGGTTGCTGTTGCCCCCAATCACATAGGAGTGGTGATGGACGACTTCCGACCAGAAGAACTGGGCGATATCGCGATCTCTTGCGTCACCCGTGAGCTCGTACAAGCGAGCCAGGCCGATAATCTTGGGGATCTGGGTGTTGCTGTGCTTGCCCGGCAACGAATCGACATTTTCGGCGAGCGGATCCAATACTCGCTTATCGTAGAACTTGCGAGAGAGGTCTAGATACCGCTGCTGATGGGTTCGGGAATACAGTTCGGCAAGGGCGTCGTTCATGCCCCCGTATTCGCAACCGAGCATCTTTTGCCACTGGTCGTCGGTGAGATTCTTGGTGGTATCGATCGCCCAATCGGCGAACTTCTCCGCCACCTTGAGGGCGAGATGGCTGCCAGCAAGGCGATCCGCGTCGAGAAGGCCGGCCAGCACCTTGTGATGGGTGTACCAAGGCGACCATAGGCCGTTGAGGTCAAATCCGCGGCTGCGAATATCTCCCTTTCGGATTTCGGACCACACACGATCGCCATCTGGCATCGCGGCGATATAGCCATCCGGCCGGTGGCGCTGGCACTCGTCCAATTCGCGGACGATGAACTCGACTCGATCCCGATATCGGACATCTCCCGAATCCGCGAACTGCTGGGCGCAGGCGGACAGATAGTGTCCCAACGAGTGGCCGGCAAGCCCGGAGTTCTCCCAGCCTTCGTAGATCGGCGCCTTCGCCTTTAGCCCCGCGATTTCGCGGAAGCTGTGGAGCAGACGGTTGGGATCCACGGTGAGCAGGTAGTCCGCACACACCTTGTTGGCGTGCTTGAACGGGCCATCGAGGAGGCGCACATCGCTGAGGGCGAACGGCTCCGCCTTGATTCGACTGGGCGGACGGCTTTCAGCTGACATGGAACCTACCAGGGCGAGCGCGGCGAGAAGAGCGGCAGTCACCCACCGATCTTACTTGACGCCAGTCCCTTCTGGAGCCTCGCGGTCTGGCTGGAGAAGAATCGCTCCGCCATCCGCATCGGTGGCGGCGAGCAGCATTCCGTTGCTCTCCACGCCCCGAAGCTTGACCGGCTTGAGGTTGACGCAAACGATGACCTGTCGACCGATAAGGTCTTCAGCAGAGTAATTCTTTCGAATCCCAGCCACGATTTGGCGCTTCTCTTCACCGATAACGACTTGAAGCTTCATCAGCTTGTCGGAGCCCTCGACGGGTTCTGCCTCCAGAACTCTGCCGACCTTGAGCTTAACCTTAACGAAGTCATCGATTGAGATTTCGGTCGGGACTTCGGCGGGCTTGACGGGTGCGGGCGCTGGCTGGGGTTTTGGCTGTTCCATTTTCTTAGGTTGTTCCTGTTTGGCAATTTCAAGGCGGGGGAAGATGGGCTGCGGAGCCTGAAGCTTGGTTCCTGCGGGAAGGGAGGCTTCGGAGCCGATCGCCTGCCAGTCGGTGAGCGGGGCGACGCCTAGCTGAGCGCAAACGGCGTCCGCCGTTTTGGGCATGATCGGGCGGATGAGGCCCTCTGCGGTTCTCAAGCAGAGCAACATCGAGCGGAGAACTGCTGGGAGCGCTGGGTCTTGGGTTTTGGCGAGTGCCCATGGCGACCGGGTGTCTATATACTTGTTGAGGAATCGGACGACGCTGAGCGCGGCTTCGGCGGCGTGATCCACTCTGAATCCGGCCATCGCCTTCTCGAAGGCGGCTTTAGCGGCATCGATGGCGAGCGCGGCTTCCGACTCGACCTCTCCACCAGGAACGATGCTCTCGGCAAACTTCTGGCTCATGGCAAGGCTGCGGTTGAGCGCATTGCCAAGGTCGTTGGCAAGGTGAGTGTTGTAAAGCCGATCGAACTCTTCGTAGGTGAACGTGGCGTCGTTGTCGATGGGCATCAGCGCGGCCATGTAGTAGCGAACGGCATCCACCGCAACGTCATGCGAGCACCCTGAACGCTCGGAGAGCGAGTTAGCAAGGTCAAGCGGGGCGACGACGTTCCCTTTCGATTTGGAGATCTTGCCGTCTCCCATCAAGAGCCAGGCATGACCGACGAGCGCCTCTGGCAACGGCAGACCCGCGCCCAACAGCATGGCTGGCCAAAGCGTCGCGTGGAATCGGGTGAGGATATCCTTGCCCATCCATTGAACCGAAGCGGGCCATCGATCTTCCCATCCGGCGGCGGGCCAGCCTGCGGCAGCGACGTAGTTGATGAGGGCATCGAACCAGACGTAGACGACCTGGCTGTCATCGCCGGGCACAGGAATTCCCCAACCTGGATTGGCGCGAGAGATGCAGACATCCCGGAGGCCCTGCTTGATGAAGGACACCACCTCGTTCTTTCGGGTTTCGGGAATGATGAAACCTGGGTTCGACTCAATATGGGCGAGCAACAGCTCCCCAAATTCGCTCATCCGGAAGAAGTAGTTGTCTTCCTTGACCCAGCGAACTTCGTTTCCGTCTGGGCTCAGACCGTTGACGAGGTCGGCTTCTTTGTAGAAGGTTTCACTGGAAACGTCATACCAGCCCTCATACGAGCCGCGGTAGATGTGCCCCTTTTCTTGGAGGATTCGGAAGAACTCTTGGACGGCGATCCGGTGCCTGGGCTCGGTTGTGCGAATGAAGTCATCAAATTCAATGCCCATCCCCGGCCAAATTTCGCGAAAGGCTGCAGCAATTTCATCGACAAATGCGTGAGGATCTTTGCCTGCCTTTTCGGCGGCTTCCTTCACCTTTGTGCCGTTTTCATCGGTGCCGGTGAGGAAGAACACCTCGTTGCCGCACATCTTCTGATACCGCGCTGTAACGTCTGCAGCGAGGGTTGTTAGGGCTGTTCCGATGTGTGGAACCGAATTTACATAATAAATCGGCGTCGTGATGGTGTACTTCTTCGACATCTCCAGAGAGTGTACCGGCCCGCGAATCTGCCCCGATCTGAACCTAATTTGTCCAAAACGGTCATATGAATAGAATGGCGTAAGAGTCCAATAGGGCTTGTGTGTCCTAAAAACTCAGTACAGTCACGGATCGCCTCAGAAAGGTATCCCCACTAAATGAGTTATCCGCGCATTATTCAGGGAGGCATGGGTGTAGCCGTTTCCTCATGGAAACTGGCCCGCACCGTGTCGATGAGCGGTCAGCTGGGCGTTGTCTCGGGAACCGGTTTGGATGCAGTCTTTGCGCGTCGCCTCCAACTGGGAGACCCCGATGGCGATTTGCGGAAAGCGGTTGATGCGTTTCCGCTGAAGGAAATGGCTGAGCGAGTTTGGGATCGGTACTACGTTGCCGGCGGGAAGAAGGAAAGCAAACCGTTTAAGAGCAAGCCGCTCGCGGCACAGAATTCGACTAAGGCGCTTCTTGAGCTCACCGTGGTCGCCAACTTTGCGGAAGTTTTCCTAGCAAAGGCTGGCCACGCAGGCGTCGTGGGCATCAACCTCCTCGAAAAAATTCAGTTGCCGACGCTTCCCTCGCTTTTTGGCGCGATGTTGGCAAATGTCGACTATGTCCTGATGGGTGCAGGCATCCCCCGTGCCATCCCCGCCATGCTGGACAAGCTTTCTGAACTCGAAGTTACCGAGCAAAAGCTTGATGTCACCGGCGCTCAGGCCGGTGAAGAGTTCACCGTCAAATTTAATCCCAAGGACTTCGTTCCAGATTCCATCAAGTCTCTCAATCGACCTAAATTCCTCGCCATCATCTCCTCCAGCACATTGGCCATCACCTTGGCCCGCAAGAGCACTGGAAAGGTCGATGGTTTTGTGGTTGAGGGCCAAACCGCTGGCGGGCACAACGCTCCCCCTCGTGGCGCGATGCAGCTGGATGAGAAGGGTGAGCCCATTTATGGTCCACGAGATGTTGCCGACCTTACGGAGATTGCCGCGATTGGCCTTCCCTTCTGGCTGGCAGGCTCCTTTGCGGAGCCAGGCAAGCTTCAGGAAGCGCTCGCCGCCGGTGCCGCAGGCATCCAGGTTGGAACGGCATTTGCCTTCTGCGATGAGTCCGGCGTGGATCCTTCGATTAAGAAGCGCGTGATTGAGAAGTGCCTTGCCGGAGAGGGCAAGGTTCACACCGATCCGTTCGCTTCGCCGACTGGATTCCCCTTCAAGGTGTTTCAACTGGAAGGGACTCTGTCTGACGATGCCCCATTCAGTCAGCGCGAAAAGGTCTGTGATCTTGGCTACCTAAGACAGACTTACCGCAAAGACGATGGAACGATGGGCTACCGTTGCCCGGCAGAACCGCCGGAAGACTTTGTCGCCAAGGGCGGCAAGATCGAGGACACAGAAGCACGCAAGTGCGTCTGCAACGGCCTCTTCGCCACCATCGGGATGGGTCAGCGACGCAAGAACGGAGCCGAAGAGCCAGCCCTCATCACGGCCGGAGACGACGTGATGAACCTGGAGAGGTTCGTGCCCAAAGGCCAGGACCACTACTCGGCGAACGACGTGATCCGCTACCTACTTGGTGAGTAGCTGCTTCGCGAGGACTCGCGCTCCTTTCGCTGGCATCAGCCAGGGTGGAGTGCGGGTTTTAACACGCCTGCGGCCTGGACTTTGAGCCCAGGCCGTTGCGCCATGAGTCCTTTGCCTTTGCAACCGACCCCGTGTTAAAACCTGGGGTGCAGACTCTGAAGCTCGCACTCCTTTCGTCGGCAGGTATCCGGCGAGTACGGCATTTATCAGCCGTAGACGCGGCGGCGAGGGATTCGGACTTTTAGGACTCCGCGTCGATATTTGGCGGAGGCCTGGTCGATGTCCACTGAGCGATCAAGGGGGATGTAGCAGGCGAAGTTTCCGTACGTGCGCTGAATTTGGACGTACTCTTCCGCATCTTCCGCGTCGTGGTCAAAGTCCCGGTGTCCGCCGATGGTGAGCATATCCGGCTTCCAGTTGAACTTCAGTTCATCCTCGTCTACCCCGGGGAGATCGATGAACACCACCATTTCGTGAGCCGTGCTTTTGATATCGACCGGGGGTCGGAAGCTGGACTCACAGTCAGTCACGTCCGACGCGAGTCGAACCGTCTCCGAAACGGCGTTTCGGATAACCTGGGATATTGAAGTGCCGGGATCAGTAGTCATGATCGATTCTCCGTCCGCGGGCAGCGAACTGCAACATTGTTAGTCAGGTCAACCGCTGCAACAAGTCGTGAATGATGCGTCAGAGATCTCACGTCATGGTTTCCAACCTCACTGACACTGTATGCTAGGGCCATGGACCAACGACCTCCTGCAATGGCAGAAACCCTCTCTGACCGTGAACGGCAACTGGTTGTATTGGCTTCTAAAGGACTTACGGATACTGCTATTGCCCATAAACTGGGAATTAGCCTTGCAACCGTTGGCACCTACTGGGGAAGGGTACGTATCAAGTTCGGTCCGCTGAACCGAACAGAACTCGTGGCCGTATTTCTCCAGGAGCAGGCAGCCACCGTTGTTGAGGGCTTAAGAGCAGAAAACCAGACCCTTTTGGACGCCTTAAACGAAAAAGCCAAAACCGAGGAAATGCTCCGAAGCAGCCTCGAAGTTGTACGCGGCCTCGTAGCCTCCGCACCAGACGGAATTTTGCTGGTTACCAAGTCTGGAACGATCCAGCTCTCAAATGAGCAGGCGGAATCGATTTTCGGATACACCCATGAAGAGATGATTGGACTCGACGTGGACCAATTGGTGCCTGAGCGATACCGTCACAACCACGTCGTAAACCGTGCGGCGTATCACGAGAATCCTGTGAAGCGGCGCATGGGCGAGCATCTCGCAACCTTTGCGCGCCGGAAGGATGGAACTGAATTCCCAATGGCGACTGCGCTCAGCGCCACCGAAACGCAGGCAGGCCTACTTGTGACCTGCATTGTTCGAGACCTGACAGACGTTCTCAACCTCTTCGCAGGCTAGTCAGGCTTCCCAGATCACAGACGAGATGCATTTACTGCGCTCGTCCGTGGATCGAGGGACATAGAAGCGACGACTGGCAAAAAACACCAGTTGGGAGAAAAATGAAAAGCGTTGAGACACGGTGGGTTTCGTTTCGCGAATCCGCAGGCTTTGTTGCCGCTTGCCACCGTCAGACGCTGAAGTCTTCAACAGATTCGACTGAACCTGGAGGCCGTGCTATCGTGCCAGGTGAGGTTCTCAGGAGACAGCATGTCCACCACGCAACTCAAATCCAACCCCATTCCACCGCTTGAAGGTGCCGAGCTCGACCGCATCAACGCCTACTGGCGAGCCGCCAACTACCTTTCCGTCGGCCAGATCTACCTGCTGGACAACCCGATGCTCAGCACTCCGCTAGAGATCAGCGATGTGAAGCCGCGGCTTCTGGGTCACTGGGGCACCACTCCCGGGCTTAACTTCATCTACGCCCACATGAATCGGGTTATCAAGCACTTTGACCTAAATGCCATCTTTGTCTGTGGACCAGGTCATGGCGGGCCAGGCGTGGTTGCCAATGCGTATCTGGAAGGCACCTATTCTGAGATTTACCCTGCCATTCCTCAATCCACCGAAGGAGTCAGACGCCTTTTCAAGCAGTTCTCTTTCCCGGGTGGCATTCCTAGCCACGTGGCCCCTGAGACACCTGGCTCGATTCACGAGGGCGGAGAGTTGGGATATTCGCTTTCCCATGCCTTTGGCGCTGCGTTTGACAATCCCGATCTTTTTGTCTGCGCAGTTGTCGGCGATGGTGAGGCAGAAACAGGACCCCTTTCCACCAGTTGGCATTCGATTAAATTCCTGAACGCGGCTAGAGATGGCGCCGTTTTACCTATCCTTCACCTCAACGGCTACAAGATTGCCAATCCGACGGTTTTGGCACGCATGTCCGATGCTGACCTCGCGAGTTTCTTTGGCGGTCTGGGATATGAGCCGTTCTTCGTTGAGGGCCACGACCCATATCCAACTCACCAGAGGATGGCTGAAGTCCTAGGTCAGGTTGTTTCTCGCATTAAAGAGATCCAAGAGGTCGCCCGAACAACGGAAACCACGGATTGCCCACGCTGGCCGATGATCGTCCTCCGAACCCCCAAGGGTTGGACCGGTCCGAAATTTGTGGATGGCCTCCCTTCAGAAGGCACGTGGCGATCTCACCAGGTGCCGATCGCCAAAATGGAGACCTCCAACCATCTCGCCCTGCTGGACGAGTGGCTGCGAAGCTACCGACACGAGGAGCTCTTCGACGAAAGCGGCAAGCTTCTGCCCGAGCTGGCGGCCCTGGCACCCACGGGTGATCGGCGGATGAGCGCAAATCCTCATGCGAACGGCGGCATTCTGCTTCGAGAGCTAACGATGCCGGACTTCCGCGACTACGCGCTTCCTGTTGAAAAGCCGGGCACGAAGACCGCTGAGTCGATTCGGCAGACTGGCTACTTCATGCGCGACATCATGAAGGCTAACGACGAGGCGAAGAATTTCCGCGTCTTTGGCCCGGACGAGACCGCATCCAACCGGCTGGACGCCCTCTTTGAGGTCACAAACCGCACCTGGATGGAAGAGATGGTCCACGGCGACACTAACTTGAGTCGCGACGGAAGGGTGATGGAGATCCTTAGCGAGCATAACTGCCAAGGGTGGCTCGAGGGTTACCTCTTAACGGGAAGACATGGATTCTTCTCCTGTTACGAGGCGTTCATTCACATCATCGACTCGATGTTCAATCAGCATGCAAAGTGGCTTAAAGTCACGCGAGGCATTCCCTGGCGGAAGCCGATCGCTTCGCTGAACTACCTGCTGACCTCTCACGTGTGGCGCCAGGATCATAACGGGTTTTCCCATCAGGACCCAGGATTCATTGACCATGTGGTGAACAAGAAGGCCGAGATTGTCCGCGTCTACCTTCCGCCGGACGCAAACACCCTGCTCTCTGTGACAGACCACTGCCTGCGAAGCACCAACAAGATCAACGTGATTGTGGCGGGAAAGCAGCCTCAGCTCCAATTCCTGGATATCGAATCGGCATGTAGACACTGCCAGGCTGGTTTAGGAATCTGGGATTGGGCAAGCAACGACCAGGGTGGCGACCCAGACGTGGTGATGGCCTGCGCCGGCGATGTCCCAACCCTCGAGACACTGGCCGCCGTCGCCATTCTGCGAGAACGCTGTCCGGACTTGAAGATTCGAGTCATCAACGTGGTGGACCTCATGGTGCTTCAACCCCACACTGAGCACCCACACGGACTGACTGATTCGGAATTCGACGGTCTCTTCACCACAGATAAGCCGATCATCTTCAACTATCACGGCTATCCGTGGCTGATCCACCGATTGACCTATCGTCGCTCAAACCACGGCAACATCCATGTTCGTGGCTATAAAGAGGAAGGAACGACAACCACACCCTTCGATATGTGCGTGCTCAATGAGATTGATCGCTATCACCTCGTGTCGGATGTTATCGATCGCGTGCCTTCTCTGGGGTACCACGCGGCTTACACCAAACAATGGGTTCGAGATCAGCTGATCGAGCATCACAACTACATCCGTGAGCACGGCGATGACATGCCGTCCATTCGAAACTGGGTCTGGCCCTACTAAGCCATGAAGGTTCTGTCGCTGAACCCCGGCAGTTCCAGCCTCAAGTTCGCCCTTTACGAAGTCTCGCCAACTGGCGAGACTTCTCTCATTCGTGGGCTCTACGACCGCTTAGGGTCCCCTCAGGCAAATTGCGTTTGGAAGGGCATTGATGGGACCTCAACCACGATTCCGGCCGAAAACGTTGGATTAGGCGATGCCGTGGAACAGGCTATTCGCCTTTGCACTGAACAGCATGAAGTTGCGGCAGTCGGGTGCCGAGTCGTGCACGGAGGCGAACCGTTTCGAAACCCGATCTGCGTGGATGACGCCATCGTTGAGCAGATTCGGGCGTTGGGTCCGTTGGCACCGCTCCACAATTCCCGGGATGTCGCTACGATTCAGGCTGGACGGAAGGCACTTCCGAACGTTCCTGTCATCGCGGTCTTCGACACCGGATTTCACCAAACGCTCCCCCCACATGCGTTTCAATATGCGATTCCTCAGACCCTAGCCAAGGAGATGGGGATCCGCCGGTATGGCTTCCATGGAATTTCCTATTCTCATTCCGTACGAACTCTGCGGAACCTCAGCCCCTCCTTGCCTTCGAAATTGGTGATTTGCCACCTCGGAAGCGGCGCCAGCGTCTGCGCAGTCCTTGAGGGCAAGAGTGTCGACACCAGCATGGGGTTCACGCCGTTGGAGGGATTAATGATGGGGACAAGGTCTGGTGACATTGACCCAGGAGTTCTGCTCTATGTCATGCGTGAGCGCGGCCTAAAGTTCGAAGACCTTGATCGGTTGCTGAACCGGGAGAGCGGCCTGCTCGGAGTCTCTGGCACAAGCGCTGACCTTAGAGATATTGAGCAGGCGGCGGCGGAGGGAGACACGGCTGCAGAATTGGCCATATCGTTGTTCTGCTATCGCATCGCGAAGTACATAGGAGCCTATGCGGTCGCCCTCCAAGGGCTCGACGCTGTCGCCTTCAGCGGTGGAATCGGTGAGCACTCGGCAACCGTGCGCCGCCGCGTCTGTGCTCAATTGGGATTCTTAGGTGTGTCGATCGACCCAGAACTCAATAATGCTCCGCTCACTGATTCTGCCGCGCAAGTTGACGCCCGCAAAGGAGTTGAGGTGTGGGTTGTGCCCGCCGATGAGGAGCGACAGATTGCATTTGAGGTCCACGCACTTCTGTCAGGCCAAAGAGCGTCCTAGGAAACCTTGACGTAAAAGAGCTGACGGGTTAGTTGGCAATTTCTATGCCAATCTGACATAGAACCTTAGTTGGAGGAACATCATGAAGTGCGTAGTTGGAATCGATTTGGAAGGCCGATACCTGTCTGCGCTGGCTCTGCTTGGGAAGCTCAAGCTAGACGTCTCGGAGACCACTCTGGTCCATGCGACGGAGCCGCTACAGCTGTCCATGCCCTACAGCGCCTATGGCATGTTTACAGAGACTGACGAAATCCACGAGTCCCTGCAGAAAGCTGGCAAGGCTGCTCTCGCAGAAGCCTCCGCCAAGGGAGAGGAGTTCGGGCTGAACCCTCGCACCGAGATCATGGAGGGGTTCCCAACACCGCTGTTAAACGACGTTGCGAATCAACGCGGGGCAGAGCTCATTTCCATTGCATCGAGTGCCCGGAGTGCCATCGGTGCCATTTTTGGGGGCAGCGTTGCAAGAGGACTTGCCATTGAATCCACCCATTCCGTGCTTGTAACCCGCGAAGCGCTGCCGAAAGAAGGACCGCTTGAGGTTGTGATGGCCACGGACCAGTCTCCGTACTGTGCAGAGTGCCTCAAGCTGTTGGTCAGCATGGCACCCAAAGGAATTGCACACCTGACGCTTCTCACCGTCTATGAGCGAGAAAAGCATAACAGCCTGCTTTCGCTGATGAAGGGTGGCAGCAAAACCGAAACTCTTGACGAGACGCAGAAGAACCTCGAATTGAAAGGTTCTGAGTTGGCGCAGTGGATGAACGCGAATGGAATTCCGACAACTTCCAAGGTAGTTGCCGGCCACGTCGAAGAGAGCATTCACGCCCAGATGAAGGAATCTGACGCAGAACTTCTGATCGTGGGCTCGCGAGGTCACGGACTTCTGGACCGCATCGTGGTGGGCAGCACTTGCCTTCACGAAATCGTTCATGAGAAGTACCCCGTCCTTCTTCTGCGACCTCACACTGCCTAGCAAAATATTCTCGTGGGCTATCGCCGCAATCGCGAAGCTGATAGCCCGCTCCCGCCTATGCCATCAACCACGAACGTAGCCGAAACCGCACGGCAAGGAAGAACGATGAAGCGAACGCTTAATGTCCTCGGAATGGCTTGCAATCATTGCGCAGAGGAAGTTAAAACAGCACTGTTGGGGGTTGGAGGCGTGCTCGAGGTTGAAGTCAAACTTGAGGACCACACCGCCATCGTCACCGGTGACACGCCGATAACGGAGCTGGTAGCGACGCTTGCCGATCTGGGCTATGCGGCTACCATAAAGAATGGATAGATCATGAAGGGCCTCCTTCAGCCGAACGCCGAGAGTATCGAGACGCTTCTCGCGATCGATGGCATTTCGTGTGCAGCATGTGGTCGCCGAATTGAGCGAGCGCTTGTCGGCACAAAAGGTGTTATTGAAGCTAACGTAAACTTTGCGCTTCACCAAGCTTCGGTCAGCCATTCAGCAGGAGTATCTGGCACTCAGCTTGCGCAGGCGGTGGCGGCGGCAGGTTATCCTGCACGACCCATCACCGAAGCAGATGCCGTCGAGTTGGCTGCCGACGAAGCGGGCAGCGCAAAGCGGGATTTCCGGCGGTTCATTGGATCAGCGATACCCACCAGCCTCATCATGGTGGTTTCGATGGGGTGGATGAGTCGACCTGAGTGGGTCAACTTCGGGTTGCTGGCAGCCGCACTGACGGTGACATTCGTTTTTGGGGCACCCATCTTTCGGGCAGCCTGGTCTTCAGCAATTCATCGCTCGGTGACTATGGACACGCTTGTAGCGCTGGGGACGACCGCAGCGCTTGCACTTTCTGCCTATGGGCTCTCGTTGCCTGCCGCGGAAAGTGCCCGACACCAGTATCCAGAGTCTGCCGCGGTGATCGTTACTCTGATTCTTCTTGGGCGAGCCCTCGAAGCCCGCGCCAAGCGATCTGTATCTGAGTCCATTCGAAGTCTAATGACTCGCTCTCCGAAACAGGCGACCATTTTGGATGCCGATGGAGATGAGCGGTTGGTCCCTTCTTCCGAGATTTGTATCGGGCATCGAGTTCGAGTCCGCCCAGGTGAGACTTTTGCTGTGGATGGTGCCATTGAAACCGGAGAGACCTACGTGGATGAGTCGATGGTGACTGGAGAACCTATGCCAGTCCATCGTCAGGCAGGAGATCCGGTCCTGGCAGGGACGGTGAGTACGACTGGATCTGTCGTCTTCCTTGCTTCTCATGTGGGCTCCGACACGACGCTGGCACGAATTGCAAAGATGGTTCTGCGTGCACAGAGTTCGAGGGCAACGGCTCAAAGGCTGGCGGATAGAGTCTCAGCAATTTTTGTTCCAGCCATCCTGCTAATCTCTGTGCTGACCTTTGTGGGTCACTTGGCACTTGGACATGCTTCCATTTCAGCGGCTACCGCAGCCGTTGCCGTTCTTGTGATCGCTTGCCCGTGCGCAATGGGTCTGGCAACCCCGACCGCCCTTATGGTTGCCGTCGGACGCGGTTCTGAACTCGGAATTCTGGTCAAAGATGCCGAAGTGTTGGAGCGGGCAAGCATGGTCCGGACTGTTTTGTTTGATAAGACGGGCACTCTCACCATTGGAAAACCACAGCTGACGGATATTCATCCCATCGACCAGTGGGATTCGGATTCAGCACTCCAATTGGCGGGCTCCGTGGAGGTGTTGAGCGAACATCCCCTGGCGAAGGCTGTATCCAACGCTGCCATTGAAAGAGGGCTGAACCTGCAGCCGGCAACAGACTTTAGGGCTTACCCAGGAATGGGAGCCTCAGCAATCGTGGACGGGACTCTTGTCCTCGTGGGGACCCCGAACCTTCTTATTCATCACGACATCTCGATTCCAGAACCCGCTACGGCGATGCTCTTGGCTCGCGAGGGTCAAGGCAAAACCGCATTCTTCGTTCAATCTGGCGAGAATATGGCGATCCTCGCCGTCTCCGACGAGGTCTCCGCTCAGGCCTGCGAAGCAGTGCATCAAATACGTGAACTTGGCCTCGACATGGTGATGGTAACCGGCGACAACAGCCGCACCGCCGCGGCGGTAGGTCGAGAGGTTGGCATCAGTCAGATTGAGTCTGAGGTTCTGCCTGAAAACAAGGCTGAGATTGTCCAACGATATCAAAAGCGCGGGCAAACAGCAATGATTGGGGATGGCATCAATGACGCCCCTGCTTTGGCAACTGCTGACTTGGGCATCGCAATGGGCACCGGAACAGACGTTGCGATGGAGACGGCAGGGATCACTCTAATGCGATCCGATTTGAGATCGGTCCCCCAAGCAATTCGCCTTTCTAAAGCAACGGTAGCAACAATAAGAGGGAATCTCTTTTGGGCGTTTGGCTATAACGTGGTCATGGTTCCCCTGGCGGCGGCGGGACTTCTAAACCCGATGCTCGCAGCAGGCGCAATGGCTTTCTCCAGCGTTTCCGTCGTCCTGAATTCCCTTCGGCTCAAGCGGTTTGTCTAGGGACCCACGATTCGCATTGCAGCGTACGGAATCACAAAGAAAGCCAAAATCGCAATCTTGTAGAGTCCTATTCCAACCAAGTTACAGGCGTCAAAGGTGTCCTCCGACATCTTGAACGGCTTGCCCGACAGGTTATAGAGCCAGGCATGCGGCAACCGCATCAGAATCCACCAAAGAATGAGGAGCGCGTAGTTCAGAACGGCGGTCCACAGGAAGATTTGCTCAAGGTGCACGTGAGACATAGATTCCTCCGAGTGCCTGTCAATAGCTTGGACGAGCCATTCGAACGGGATGTTTCTAACCGTCAATTCAACTTGCACGACAGTAAATGGACAACGATTCCATTAAAAGTTGACCAAAACGATCCGAATAGGAATCTTGGATAACCTTTTAGCGGTAAACCACATAGGACCCAGTAGGGTCCCAGCGAAATTGGAATACGGCAGGAGGCTGTGTTACTATTTTATTGCTGGCTATTCGGTTTAGGGGAATACAAATGAATCACGGATTGAAAATTTGTGCCGCCGTTCTTTTCACCAGCTTGGCGGCTGCAGCATGTGCCCAGAAAATCTCCCGGGTCACCTTGGCCGTGCCCGAGGTAACTGGCGGCGTTGGAACGACGGCTACCGTTGAAATCTCCGCAAAGGCACCTGCCGCAGGGCTCACTGTGACACTCGCCGCGACAAACCCTGCCGTGACGGTTCCAGCAACTATTGCCATTCCTAGTGGGCAAACCTCGACCACATTCCCCGTCTCAACGGTAGCGGTCCCTGCAAACCTAAACGTCCAAATTAAGGGGACGGCCGGGGCGGCAACTGAATCTGCGTCACTAAGAGTGTTTGCTCCCCAAGTCGCAGAGTTTGCGTTTATTCCTGCCCTGATTCAGGGCGGTTCCGGGTCTACGGCAAGCGTCAAGCTGACAAGTCCAGCCCCAACCGGTGGGATTAAGGTTCATTTTGCTTCCAGCACTCCTGCATGGGGTGGGCCTGAATTCATCACCGTTTCTGCTGGGGACACGATTGGGAGCTTTAGCTTCACTTCAAAGCCTGTGGGCTTCAAGGCCGATGCGACCGTCAATGCCTTTTGCACGACTGCTAGGGTTCCATCGATCCTGACCCTAACCCCGCCTCTCCTTACTGGCTTTACCCTGACGCCAACTTCAGTCGTTGGGGGGATTTCTTCGACAGGAATTCTCAAGCTCAATGGACCGGCTCCGAGCGAGGGCGTTCGCATCACCTTGTCCTCAGACTCTCCGCTGGCAAGAGTGCCTGATGAGGTCATGATTCATGGGGGCGAGACGACGGGTCAGTTTGAAATAAAGACCAAGTCCGTTTCAGAACAGGTTTCCGCACGAATCGTTGCGCGGGCTCCCGCCTCTTCGATTGAATTGGCTCTTGTTGTCGCCTTGCCGAAGATAGCAACGTTCACTTCACCGTCCGGTGAGGTTGTAGCTGGGAAGTCGACCACCGCGGTGATCAACCTCAACGGTCCTGCTCCGGCTGGAGGGCTGACCATCACTCTCGAATGTTCAAACAGCGCGGTGAAGATTCCGGCGACCCTGAGCATTCCCGCTGGCTCATCTTCCCTGTCGTTCGTGATCAACACCAACGCTGTAACCCAAGGCCAAACTGCAGTGATCAATGCCACCGCCCCTGGTGGAAAGGCGCAGCAGATTACGCTGCACATCTCAAAGCCAGCCTAGAGCCTCAGCTCTTGCCGATTGGATTCTTTGTTAGATCATATTCGGTAGGAATACCTAGTCCCCCGACAATGGATAGCCTCACCGGAGTTCCGCTTGTTGGCACCGCCACGGCGCTGATCAAGTGGAGCGTGGCATCTGCCGCCAGAGTGAGATGGTAATCCTTCTTGGTGTCTTGGATCACGGATTTGGTGCTCACAAAGACTGTTCCATCCGCCATGGTGACGCGAATCGCATAGTCGCTGTTGCCGAAGCCTAGATTTGCGGCGGAGATGTTCTTGACCCAGAACTCAAGCACCAACAGGTGCTGGCCCGTGTTGCTGGTAAACGTGCCATTCTCGCCCCCTGGGGTGCCCCAGGAAATGTTGCCGTCCTTGAAATAAGTCTTGCGAAGGACGACCGCAACCGTGTTCAGAACGATTCGGTACGCCTTGTTGTAGACGCCATCCGTGGTGGCGGGAAGGGTTCCCGTGAAGTAGGTGACCACGCTTGCGGGATCGTCCCCAGAGTTGTCACTAGTGGTTCCGGTACCCCCTTTGCCGCCATTGCTGCCGGAGCCGGAGGTGTCTGGTGATCCAGCCTTGAACGAGTCAGGGTTGGAAGCCACGGGCGGGATGGGACCCAGCACCGGAGACTGAACTGGTACCGAGACATGGCCAAGGCTGTCTGTGGCAACCACCGTGTATAGGTAGCTTTGGCCCGTTCGGACGTACGGGTCCGAAATGACAGTTGGAGGCGGTGAGCCGGTGAGCACCCCTAAATTCAGAACGGGGCCAGACGGGGCAGAGCCGGTCATCGATTGACGTGTGACAAAGTAGGAGCCAGCGCCGCTGGCAGGTGCCGTCCAAGATAACTTGGCCGATCGGCTGGGGGCGTCAAAGGAAGAGGTGACCGCGGTTGGAGGATCTGCGGTGACCTTCATGGCCATCCCATCCATCGGGTTGGAACCATCGGAGGCGATGTCATCCGTGCAGATCGCTACGACTCGATACAGGTACTCGACCTCGGGCTTGGCAGAGGCATCGTTGTAAGTGATCTGAGCGGTAGCGGCAGGATCGACACCTTTCACGGTCGCCACAACTTCGTAGTTTGAGAGTTCCGCGATACTCGTTGCAGCCGCCTTGGCCGCAGCAGAGAGAGTCGCCTTGGACCCAGTGCCTCCGACAACTTGGCGACCGACCCCGCTAGACTGTGCGATCACGCTCTGCAGAATTGCCGCCTCGGACACCTTCAGAGAAGTTCCAAACTTCTTGAGCGTCTGCAGACTGTGGGTGGCTCGGGCTCCGGTCGCTATTTGAGAAGAGCCAAGTCCACCGGCGATGTCAATCTTAGGCTTTTTGACAACTCGCGCCTGGGCGACTGGCGCATTGGCTCCAATAATTTCATCCAGAAGCGTGATCGTGGGCACACGAAGGATGGCGTACTGGTTGACCTGCTCGTCGGACGAATTGGGATTCCAAACAAGGTTGACACCCCCATTGTCGCTGGCACTAATTGCCACCACTGCGGGAACGCTGGGTGGCAACGTTGCCTTAAGCGTCACCCTGAGCTGCGGGGAAACCTCACTGCCCACTCCCCATCGATTGAGGGCAACGATCCGGTAGGCAAATACCTGTGCGTGAGATCGAGGGGTCTCGTCCACATAGGCGAGCTTGCTGGTCTCGGTCAGCTTGACCCAATTGGCGAGAGGGATGTTTGGCGCGTTGAAGTAGTACTGATAGGAAGCACCGCCTGCGATCACCGACGAAACTTTGAGTGCCGCGCCTGGGCCAGTCGAAGGTGGTGGGCCCGCATTTGCGGTGAGGAACATTCCTGACGCACTCGCTCGATAGACTGCGTACCGCATGTTTTTGGTCTGCGAGACCGGCTGCCATGTTAGTGTGACTGAGCCTCCAAGCACTCCTGTGGAAGCGTGAGAAAAGTGCCCCTGCTCCAGTGCGAACCGCTGAAGCGACGCTTTTTTGGTGCTTGGAAGTACGGTGCCAGAAAGACCCTTGAGCGTGGATGGCCCGAGCTTCATGCCGGATGGATTTCCAGTTGGGGTTCCGGTAGAGGCATCCAAGAATCCAAATTTGCCCTGGCCAACCACGAAAGAGCCCTCTGGGGCGGCGGGGCGCGGAGGAGGCGCTAGGAGAGGTACGCCAACATTCCGGCTTGGCTTGGGAAGGCTCTGTCTGCCCACCTCGGTGTATTCGGAAGTCACGCTGTAGCTAAAGTAGTGGTCCAGAGCCGGGCTTGGGTCGTCGTACACCAGGACGTGGTTCGCCAAATCAGCAAGGGCTGGGCTGGGCTGCATCTCGGACATCGTCTGCGAGCCATATTTCGCCAACCACTTTGTCTGTGGGGTTTCATTGAAGGTGCGCCGCATATCGGCGCCACCCGCGGCAAGGACCTGCTGCAGTCCGTATAAGTCGATGAGATCCTGGAGTTTGAGCACCTTGGCTGGTGCGGCGGTGCCCGCGATGGCACCTGTTGTCACCTCAGTGGTACTCGACGGTCCCAAATCGGCATCGGTTCTGAATACGTGATAGGCGCGCGTCGAATGAAGCTGACGGATGAGCGTAGTGACTTCCGCTCCATAAAACACATGAATCAGCTGGTTCTTTTGGAAAGAGCCCGCCACCACCATGTAGTTCGGTTGATCCAGCCTTGCCACCACGTGCACGACTGGGTTTGGCACCCGAAGATCCGCCATGGTAAGGGAGATTTTTGCTGGCTCTGACTCTCTGCCAAATGCATCCTTGGCATAGACCTCATAGGTGACGTTGCCGAGGGGCGCACTAGGATCTCGAAAAGTCGTCGGCACCGCAACGTGCTGTCCGGACACAGTCTCCTGGGAGGCAATGAGTACTGGGGAACTGTTGATGGACGCACTCAACGGATGCTGGGCATCTACACGGGCAATCCGATAGCTGACCATCCCCAACGTTGCCTGCTCCGCGGCGCTCGGAGCTTCCCAATGCAGATCCGCGGTGGATTGATCCAGCTGAAACCCGTCCAGCTCGGCTGGGGCAGGAGGACGAACGGATTTGTTCGAAGCCTCGACCTTGACCTGAGCAATGGGGTTCCGATCTTCAGCTCCGGAAGCGTCGACCGCGCGAAGCGAGTAGGTTATCGACTGACCGTCAGCTACGTTTGGGTCAGTAAACGAAAGCCCCAACTTGGCGCTAAGATCGGGATTGACCAGGGCCTGAACGAGGACCTGACCCTTTGTGTTGGTAGGCGAACCTTTGATCGGCGCGCCCTGCTTCAGGTTCTTGAGATGAGCGGCGAACGTGCCCGTTTTCATCAGCATCTGCCGCATCTGAACAGGAGGTACCCGTTGCTGCAGAAGGTTTGAGACGTCTGCTTTGACCCCGTTGAATACAGCTCTCGAGGATTCGACCTTGGCAATGGATCCGGCAAAGGTATCCATGCTCACACTGGCAGAGTCGTTTAGCTTGGCCAGCGTCTCGGGTTTGATGAACCCTGACACACCGGCGATCTTCTTGCCGATGAGTTCCTCCCCGCCGGTTGGAAGCTGTTTGTAGACGTTCACTCCCCCGGCTGGCAGCCAGCCCTGAACGGGCAACCAGAGAAGTCGTACTTCGAGGTGGCCGTTTGCGGCAAGTGCAGATTGTCCCATGAGGACCATCTTTCCGGGCGCGACTTTGGCATGCCCAGACCGGGAGGGTGCGGCCGAGCAGAGGCACGTTCCAAGAATAACGGCAAGGGCTAAGCAACGAGTCACTAGATCTTCCACTCCTGTGAGACTTTCTGCTGGAGCTTGAAGGTGCCGGACCACGGACCGAAGCTGATACTAAGGTCGGCATCCACCGAGCCGGAGATGGCAATGTCGGCTGGCTTCGTCGAGAAGGTTCCGGAGAGGTTTCCATCTGCTGACGCCTTCAGCTTGACCGTCTGGGTTCCTATGATCGGGAAGTTGGAACTGGCGTCGACATCCGCGTCCACGTGAACGGTAAAGGTGCCTGAACCGCTGATGTTGGTGGGGTCAAAGGTGCCAGACGTCCCCCCAACCGCGAGCTGAAAATAGCCCTGGATATCGGCATCACCCTTCACCGAATAGTCTATGTCCACGCCGATGCTGGCAGAGCCAGAGGCGTTGATGTGAATGCCAGCGAGCAGTGCAGCCTGCATCATGAACGGCGGCTGCTGACCGCTATCGAAGTTGAGTGTGATCGCACCCTGGATCGGGTCAATCTTCACGTTCGAGATCGGACTCTGGATTTCCAGCTGAACTGGGTTCTGAATGGAAATCGGAGGTCCCTTCGAAATAGGCCCGCCAACGTAAAGGTGCCGTGTGACCGGGCCGATGACTAAATCCATGCCGCCTGTGCCGTGGAGCACCCAGTTGGACCGCGTCGGGAAATAGAGATCGGCGTTCACGGAGGCCTTGAACGTCGTGGTCGGACCATCGTAGTTAATGTCGCCAACAATCACCCTGTCCATCGTGGACGGGTCGGCCGGGATTGCAGTGGCAATGGGACACGCCAGATAGAGATTGCCCGTGATGTCGACGTTGACATTGGGAATCTGAAGGGTCAGGCCGATATCGCCCCACAGCGGGGTGGCTGGAGGCGGAGGCGCGACCGGCGGCACAAGGCCGATGCGGGCGCCGGCAGTGAAGATGTACGTGCTGGGAGATTGTCCGGAGATCGCCTTGGCGTCTGGGATCAGGTCATAGTCCACCGAAGGGATTCCGGTAGCTCCTGGCTGGGCTGAGGTGACGTTGTGGCCAACCCCACCGAAGAAGCCGAAGAGCCCGACTCCCGTGTCCCCGATCGGGATAAAGGCATCGCCTAGGTTCAGGCCAACCATGCCGAACCAGGCGCCTTTCGCAAGCAGGAATCGGATATCCAACCCTGCATCTCCAAGGGCGCCAAGCGTCATCGCGAGGTGGCCGCTCATGGCGGACATCGGCCGGTTGGTACCGGGATCGTTGGGCCAGTTGGGAAGCGGCACCAGGTTGTCCAGGTCCAGCGGCACCTGATGTTTGGGCACCTGGGGAGCACCATCTGGTTCGGCTAGCTCGCCCTGCAGGTGGAAGATTCCTTCCCAATCGCAATCCACCCCGATGTTGCGGATGGTGACCTTGCTTGGGGTGATATGGAGGCCGTCAAAATTGCCCTGGATGTTGATGGGCAGGTCCCCGCTCAGGGAGACCGAACCGGTCAGATCGATCCATGGCTGATTGTTGTTGGCAGCATCTTGCCCGAATCCGATCTGGGTGAGCTGAACATCAAGGGGTCCGACGCTGAGATCGGTTGTCTCGGGCAGATCGATCCAAGCGGACTGGACATGCAGGTTTCCACTCTGGTCCAACCCGACGTTTTGAACTTTCACCGCGACGGAGCCGAGTTTGGGCAGGCTGGGATCAAACTGGAGGATGCCTGAAAAGAGGATGCTGGTTGAATTCGCCTTGCTGGGGTCGTAGCTGAAGCTGCCGTTTGTAAGCTGAATGCTGGCGAAGTTTGGAATGGTAATCGGAGCGGTGGTGGAGACCTGAGCGGAGACCATGCCGGCATGGCTGATGCTGACGGCAATGTTGATCTGCCCTTTCCAGAGCCCAAAGCTCTGTGTTCCGGTTCCACCGATGGCACCGACGATATCGCAGTGCAGGATGTTGTCGTTTTTGACCTTGAGGTGGCACTTGGACAGTGAAACGGGGAAACCTTCGACTTGGGCGCCCTGTCCCGCTTGGGTCAACAGTACGTCGCCGCTAAATCCGTGCTCATCGATGTAGGCATTGGCCAGCGAAGGGCTGAGGGGACTGCCGGAGCCCCCTGGATTGGTGATGCCGGGAGGCAGGCTAAGCGAGCCCTTTGCGATGTAAATACCCTGCCAACTGTTATCGAGCGGGGTGCCTTGGTTTTGACCGTCATCAGGAAGCTGGGTCTCCTGGACCATGGTTCCGTTGGGGAGGGCGAAGGACTTGCCTGCGCTTGAACTCAGGTCCAAAACAAGCGACCCAGCAGGCACATCGACTTTGAACCCGTTCCAGTAGGCGATGAACTCGACGGTGTTGGTAGCAACGATCCCATGGTCCCGGGCATCGGCAGTGAAGGCGATGGAGGCGGCGGTGTCTGCGTTTGGGTCTGGTGTCGCGGTGGGGTCGATGGGGACCTTTGTAAACGTAGGTGGCAGCGCAACAGATCCGGAGAGGGTGAAGCTTTTGAGCTGGCTGTTTTGAAACGCAGCCGAAGCCTGGCTGATGCTGAGTCCAAACCCCATCGGCTTGGCAAGGCCAATGTTTTGGGAATTCTGATTCGCAGGAAGCACCAAGGTGGCGGGTGCGACGTTGCCGGATGCATCCTGAGTGGTGACGCCGCCGTTCTCGTCGATGGTGATCTGTTGGGCGGAAAGGTGTAGGTTGTCATCTCCACTGGTGAAGGTGTCGGGCAGTGGGGTGGAGATGTCGACGTTCTTCGCGACGAAGGTGTAGGCGTCAACTGTGCCGGATCCGGCGGAATGATGCAGACTGAGGCTTGCTGAACTCGACTTGAAGGCAAACCCTGCCACGCTGAAATTGGCGTCTGCCCCCTTGAAACTCAGGTCAAACGTGCCATCCGAAGCGCCGGAGATGTTGAGGCTGTTTCCCGCTTTCGAGAGGTTGAGGGAGGGTCCGCCAAATGGGAGCTGAATCGTGATGGGTCCGTTTGCCGAGAACGCCATCGTGGTCGGCGTGCCCTGGGTTAACGTCACTGTGGTTCCTGCAGGCAACATCGCATTGAGTCCGCTGGTGAGCACATCGGGGAGTGTCAGCGCGTCCAGTACGAACGATCCCGCGGTGGCGGTGAGCCCATCCGCGGCAACCTGCAGGTTACTGAACGCAATATTTGGCATGGCAGGCGCCGTCCAATCGCCGATCCGCAGGTGAACGGTTCCCTTCCCGCTGAGGGCAGTAGCGGAGTCCCACACGATGTTGTCCATCGCCACGCTTAATCCGCCCGGCACGATGGGAGCAATCCCATCCTTTGTCTGATTCAGCGCCGCGTTCAGCCAAAACAGAGAGGTCGCTCGGTCCGCAGCCGCACCGAGCGACGCCGCCATGCAGGCGATGCCGACCAGTAGCAACTTAATAGCTGGGCGGTTTGCGCGCCCTGTCATTTGACTGAGGAGAGATCCCACTGCCATGAGTAGGTGGAGTTGTTGTGCATCTGGAATCGAACCGGGCTTGAGTTGACGCCTATCTGCCAGATCATGCGAAAGGTTCGCTCTTCACCATTCTCGAAGTGCTCAACCTGAGCATTCGTAGGTGCATTGCCAGCCCAGAACTGAAGGGGATGAGGGTTATTGCCGTCCGTATCCTTCAAAGTCGGATACTCGTAGAAGACCTCAAAG
This sequence comes from uncultured Armatimonadota bacterium, assembly GCA_903927025.1. GTDB lineage: Bacteria > Armatimonadota > Fimbriimonadia > Fimbriimonadales > Fimbriimonadaceae > Fimbriimonas. The sequence goes on along the minus strand of CAIYLG010000039.1, from coordinate 10,548 downwards.
GCTGATTCATCCTTGGCGCTGAGGCTCTTGGCCGTCAGCACCACGATGACCCATTTCTTGCCATCGGCCGAGAATTTCCCGGGGGCAATCGCATCGGTGGTCATGGTGACACTCTTGACGCTGACCATGAAGTGCCCGGCAGGTACTGGCGTTCCGATTTTTGCGTTTCCTACCGGAGCGGCGATGATTCCTGTGGGATCCTTTGGGTCTGCCAAACCTGGTGCCAGCGGCGCAATCTTGTTGGCGGGGTCTGCGGCAGGATCGGTGCCCGCCATCATGTACCGCAGGGTGTCTTCCTGCTTGTTCAGTCGACCCGCGTTCGTCATGATCTTGGTGATCTTCGCATCAAGGGGAACCCGGAAGACGCACCGCAGAGGGTTCTTCAGAGCAACCTGCCCATAGCCCTGTCCCGGCTGAACGTTGGGACCAAAGCCTTTGAGCCCGTTGTTCGCGAGCTGAATCCCTGCCCAGCGGTACTTGTTGCCTTGGTCGTCCACCAGAAGAAATAGGGAGTCGTCTGTGTTGAAGAACTTCTCGGTTGGTGTAGCGTTCTTGATCGCGAAGTCGATGACGACCAGCTTTTGATCCGACCGCGTGATGATATCGGTGTAGCAGGGAAAGTAATCCATCGAGTAGGCGGCCTTGATGAGCTGAACATTCCAGCCACCCTTGAGGCTGTACACCTCGCCAAACTTGACGAACGCACCCTTTAGCTGTGCCTGCCCCTTCGTCTGATTCTTTTTCTGGGTGATGCCCGCGGCGCACCAGCCACCAGTTGTCACTGCCAACAGTCCGGAAACCAGCGCAGAAAGCACGAGAGAACGTCGAGGCATAAGGTTCGCCATATCGACGGAACTATGCCAAGCCTCCGTGAGCAAATCGTGAGGTTAGGCGAGCATCGAAGGGGCCTTTAGGACCAAATGAGCGGCAGCCCGAAGGCAGGCGGCAGTCTCTCTGGCTTCGTTTGCCTCATCGGTTCTGCCCTGCCCATCGAGTGCGTCGGCCAGTGCGTCCCAGGCTAAGGCTTCGCGGATCCGTTCCCCATGGTTCGCCATTATTGGGATGGCCTCGCGAAGCTGATCTTCCGCCTGTTGGAATTCTCCTCGGGAGATTTGGCAGCCAGCCAGCGCCGTTTTCAGAACCGCGACGTGGCTGTCTCCATTCGCCTCCATCTGCCAGTAGGCGATCATCTGGTTGTAATAGTCCTCTGCCTTCTCAAAATTCTGCTTGGAATCCACCAGCATGGCAGCCATGCTTGCCAGCCCAATCATGTAGGCGTGTCGGTCCTGCCTGACCCCTTCCAGGTGCCGCAGAAAGGCTGTTTCACTCTCTTCAAACAGACCTGCCTCACCTAGGTAAACGGCATAGATGTGGAGTGCATCAGATAGGCAGCCTGCATCCCCGACTTCATCCCAAATATCAATAGCCGCTTTGCAGTGAAGGAGGGCATCGGGATACCTGCCTTCGTTCACGGCATGGGTGGCCCTTGCGCGAAGGAGTCTCGCCGCGATGGGACCCTCGAAGCCATCGATTGGAAGCACTGCCATCTTGGCCACCAAGCCTCGAACTCTGGCGTCGTATCCGCGAACCCACCAGCACCACTTGGTTGCCTCGAAGGCCCTAAACACCACCTCAATGAGGTCTTCCGACTGGTCCAGGCCAAATTCGAAGGCGGCAAAGATGTTCTGCTGCTCGAAGTCCAGCTTCCTAAAGGCTCCCTGCGGATCCATGTGGTGACTGCGGGCCACAACCCCTGCCAACCGACAATAGAAGCGACAGTGGCGCTCTCGAACTCCAACCAGGTCTTGGTCTGTGACCCCTTCCAGCGCGTATTCGCGCACGGTTTGAAGAATCGAAAATGTCGGCTCCCCTTCCTCTACATGAACTTGGATAAGCGCTCGCGCCTGCAGCTGATCGAGAAGCTCGATGCACTCGCTTCCCAAGATCGCCTCCGCAGCTTCCAAACTCCAGCGCCCCAGCAGGACGCTGAGATCCTTCAGCGGCTGAAGAAGTTCTCCCTCGGGCGGACACGTCCAGCGGAGCACCGCCGAGAGACTGCGATGCCGCTCCGGTATGTTTCGCTTGCGGGCCTCCAGCCAATGGAACCGGTCGGACAGCGCCTCCAGCATTCTGCGGCTGGACATCAGCGGCGCCCAAGTCGCGCAGAGTTCGATGGCAAGGGGAAGGCAATCCAGCCGGTCACATAGGTCGGTAAGGCACGCGGACTCCGCAAAATCGGGGAGGCAGCACCGGGCACGATCTAGGAACAGCGACTTTGCGGCTTGAAGCGACAGTGGCTGAACGGCAAAGACGTGCTCTTCCGCCAGCCCGAGCGGGATTCGCGACGTGGCCAGCACGGTGAGGTTGGAAACGCGCTTGAGAAGACCCTCGACGAACGCGAGCGAATCGGTCTCCGCGATCTCCTCGACATTGTCCAGGATCAGGACCGTTGGCACCTTGCCAAGTTCCACTTCCAGCCTCTCCACATAGTCGTGAGAAGGAACTCGGCTGAGGCGAATTGCCGCACCGATGACACTGGGAATCTCGCTGGACCGGGTCACGGAGGCGAACTCGGCAAGGGCAACCCTGTGAGGAAGCTGACGGCCCAACTCCAGGGCTAGGCGTGTCTTGCCGATTCCACCCAAGCCGACCAGAGTCAACAGACGGCATCGACTCTCTAGGATGCGCCCCAGTTCCTCCAGCTCCCCTTCTCGACCGTAGAAGTTCGAAATGGAACTCGGGAGGTGGAAGCTCTCTCGAGAAGGAATCTCCGCCTGCCGATGCACCGAGCTCGAATGGCTTTCTGTGGAAGCTTCAGCGCCAGACGCACAAAACTGCTCATAGAGAGCCTGTAGCCGGTTTGCCTCATCGAGTGCCCAATCGTAGTAGCATCCTGGCAGCAGCGCTCCCTGGTACAGCCTCATCGCGGCGCGGTCTCTTCCGCGGACGGCACATTCAAAATCCTGGACGTCTGTGTGAATGATTCCTGGTGTTAACTTGACGATATCGCGATGACCGGGCATCAGCAAATCGGGGCAACCTAGCTGCCGTCGAAGCGAAGCCAGCGCCGTTCTCAGGCACATTTGGGCGTTTTCTACCGGCTCATCTGGCCAGAAGATTTCGAGAAGCTCGCTGCGGCTATGGGCTCGATTTGGCCATAGAGCCAAGTACGCCAGCAAGTGGGCGTACTTTTGGGCGCGCAGACGGCGAACTTCGACGCCGTTGCGCTGCAGAGCGAGGTCTCCAAGTAGGATCAAACGCCACATCGCGTAGCTGATTCTAACACTTCAGCAACAGATTCAGCAGGACTGCGATAGGACCTTAACTTTAAGAGTTTTGAGGCGTTTCGAAGGCACCCACACGCTCGGGCTCCAGCTTGGGAACCACTTCGTTGAGGTACGTCACAAAGCGCTTGCGCAGGATCGCGGAAGAGACGACCAGAGTTGCACGCGTCACGGCGAGGTCTTCGGTTCGGATCATCTCAAACAGCCGCTCCTGGCGCTTGCGGTCCTGCTCGATTACGCGGATGAGGGCATCCACCGCGCGGGGGCTGGCGGAGATGAAGGCCTGCTCCAATAGAGCGCCCAGCTTGGGCCGCTCCAACAGGGAACGCGCGGCGTTGATTCGCACGACGGAGTCCACGTCGTCCAAAGCATGAAATAGGGTCGGCGTGAGTTCGTTCCACTTCAATCGCCCCAGAGTCTGGGCGATGGCGGCGCGGATGCGGAGTTTTTGGCTGGATGCAAGACTGCGCAGATAGGCCACGACCTCGGCCCGCTCCAAGATGTCGGCATCTGCCGGGATTCGCTTGAGCGCGAGCACGACGTCGTCGGTTTCGGTTGAGATCAGCCCGGCCAGCACCTGATCGAAGGGAACCTCTTCCACGGTTTCGCCAGACTTATCCTGCTCCGCCGCGCCCATGTCGCCGATGCCTTCGAGGTGCTGGGTGTTGTCCCACCGAACTGCCGCCTTTCCTCGGCGGGAATCGGAGAACACTTTCAGGGCGCGGAAGGTGGCGAGGCCGTTCAGCACGTTGCCTACGAGAAGTCTCGGCACGGAGAGGAGCCCCGCGCCGAGTCCATAGGTGAGCCCCACCCAAGTGATGCGCTGGGTCACTCGCAGCACCATAAAGAAGGTGCAGAAGGAGACGAGGTGGGCCAGCGGGGTGCCCGGGATCAGGATGGGCATCAACTTGAACGGGATCCAACCCGCCTGCCCCATGGCGTAGATAATGAAATAGAGGAGAACGAAGTAGCCCAGGAAGGAGGCGGACGCCGCGACGAACGCTTTGCGGTCCTTCACGAAGTTCTCCTTCATCAGCCAGTTGCCTTCCCAGCCCGACTGCTCCCACTCCTGTAGCGAGATCCCTATGATCCAGCGCGCCTTCTGACGGACCGACCGAGTCCAGTCCATGGGGAAATAGGACCAGTTGGACACGAACATCGGGCGCTTGCACAGCGGTCTCCACCATGGGGAGTCATCGTCCCCCAGCACCACGTTGACGAACACTGACTTGAGTCCGGCCTCGCGGATTTTCTTGGACATCGAGTAGTCCTCGGTCATGGACTGCTCGTTGAAAACGTGGCCATCGTGCTCCTCGGCAAGGAAATCGATCACCTTGCGGCTGAAGCCGGTACCGGTGCCGGCATACGGCACAAAGCCGGAGATCTTCTCGCGGACAGGCACATCCTTCATGTGATTCTCGGAGAACTCGTCCGCGTAGATCCAGTGAACCCACTTGTTCCACTTGGTGGGGAATGGCAGAATCGGCACCTGAACCACGTCCACTGAGGGGATGAGATAGTTGTGGAGCAGGAACTCCTGGGGATGAACCCAGTCTTCCGCGTCGTGCATCAGGATGATGTCGAAGTTGACGCCGTTGGCTTCCTCGTGCTTGCGGATGGTGGCGAGCACATTGTGAAGGCAGTCTGCCTTGGTGGTGGGGCCGGGGCGGGCAGTGACCACCTTGATGATCTGCGGGTACTCCTTGGCGAGCCGGTCCACACAATTTTGGGTGGCGGGGTCGTTGGGATACGTGCCCACAAAGATGTTGTAGTTGTCGTACTCCACCCGCTTGATGATGTTGTCCACCATGCTGGCGACGACTTCACCCTCATTCCAGGCCGGCACCATCACCGCGATGCGCTGCTGCTCTCTTGCCCTTAATCGTTCCAGCGAGAGGCGGGGCTGCTTTCGGTAGGTGTATTGGCGCCAGAACCGCAGCCAGTAAGCGCCGATGTCGTACACGAAGTCTTGGGTGCCGCTGAGGAAGTAGATGACGGCAACAAACCAGGTGACCCCCGCGAAGAAGTCGCGGATAAGGATGAGGATATCGCCGCCGGTGAGGTTAGACTCCATGGGTCTTCTTGGTGAGGCTGCCCTTGCGGGGCTGCTTCTTGCGCGGCGCGGACCTCCGTTCCACACCCTTGTAGGTCAAGCTCCAAACCTTGCTGTTGGCAAGTTCGTGCACGTCGTAGAGCGAGGCGGTCTGGTGGGTGATTGGGTCGATGACCATGCCACACCGGCCGCAATAAAACAATCGAGCCCAAACGCGCTTCCGCTGAAGAAAGGCGCGCTGTCGCTCGAGGTGTGCCCCTCGGAGGAGGCGATCTTCTCGGCCGGCAAGGGCCGATTCCGTTCGCCAGTTCCAAAGACCGAGCCCTACGCCGACCAGGCCGACCGCAGTGAGGGTGAAAATGCCGGGAAGCGTGCCGGAAAGGGCAAAGTATGCGGCGGTGAAGATGAGCAGCCAAACGACGCCGAATGCGATGCTGTTTCGCATGCCGGTGCGATGGCGGCGAGAGACTGGACGCACTGGGCGCTTAGGGGGCGAAAGCCAGTCCGCCATGTCTGCGGAGAAGTCATTGGTGGGGCCAGAGAGGCGCGCGTGAAGCTCCGTCATCGAAGAAACGTCGGAATTTCCGCAGCGCGGACAACACCTTTCTGTTCCTTCCTTTTCTTCTAAAGAGTCACTCATCTAACGCTTTCCTGCACTGTCGCAGTGAATTTTCAGTTCTACGGACTCAATGATCGGCAGATTGCTGCGAATTCATCCTGGTTCAAACGCACCTCTTTGGGAGGGCCAGCAACATTGGCAGGAGCTCATCCTGAAATATAACACGGATAGACTCACGAATCTATGACATCTTTCAGGCAGCACTTTTTGGGAATCCTTGCCCTGTGTGCCAGTTGCGCCGCCGCAACGACTCCGCCGCCATTTGTGCCGATGCCTGCACGCGTGCAGATGTTGGGGGGATGGACGGCGTTTCCACACCCGACTCTCGTGGCGACGGATCCACGCCTTAAGCCGGCCGCGGAGCTGCTTGCCAGCGAGATTCATGAGCTGTTCGGGGTGACGGTGAAGGTAACGAACCACCCTGAGCCGGGCGCGATTGCGCTGCGGCTGCAGCCGGTCATAAAACCCCATCAGGTTCAAATTTGGGTGAAACGTGGCGTAGTGGTGGTGGGTGGTACTCCCCGCGATGTGCTCATGGGGACGGCGACCCTGCTTCAGGCGTTTGCCCTCCGCGACGGCAAACTGGCGCTGCCAAACTTCGCGATTGACGACGTGCCGAAGTCTGACTTTCGGGGCCTTCTCATCGACGTGGCACGCAAACACCACTCCATCGCGGTGCTGAAACAGTGCGTGGTGCTTTGCTATCTGTACAAGCTTAACTACCTGCAGCTGCATTTAACGGACGATCAGTCGTTCACCTTCCCCAGCAAGGCGTTTCCTCAGCTCTCGGAGAACAACCCGAACGGGAGCAAGGCGTATACCCGGGCGGAACTGGCGGAGCTGGTGCGGTTTGCCGACCAGCACGGGGTCGCGGTGATCCCAGAGATGGACATCCCCGGCCACAGCGCCAGGCTGGTTTCCACCATGCCGGACCTGTTCAAGATCAAGGGGACCAAGCCGTACGAGCATCACGCCAGCATCAACTTTGCCAAGCGTGAGGTTGTGAAGGCGGTGGAGACTTTGGTCGGGGAGATGTGCGAGGTGTTTTGGAACTCGCCCTACTTCCACATGGGCGGTGATGAGGCGGATATCGCCCTGGCCGACCAGAATTCGGACTTTCAGCAGGCGTTTGAGCAGCTTGGCCTGCCTCCCCACTCTCAACAGGAGCTGTTTCGAGGGTTTATTGGTCAGGTCGACGCGATGGTGCGCAAGCGCGGCAGGCAGCTGATTGTGTGGGAGGGGTTTGGGCAGGACCCGCACTCCAAATTCCCGATTCCCAAAGACGTCAAGGTGATGGAGTTTGAGAACGCTTACTACCTTCCCCAGGACCTGCTGAAGGACGGCTACACCCTGATCAACGCCTCTTGGACGCCACTGTATGTGGTGAACCGGCACGTTTGGCCAGCCAAGGTGATCTTCAACTGGGGGCTCAGCCGGTTTGGGCGCTTTAGCAACTTGTTGCCGACCACCGAGTGGTTCAAGGTTCCCAGCACCGACCGAATCATCGGGGCGGAGGCGTGCAGCTGGGAGGGTCCGGAGGAGAGCGAGATCGAGAACCTTCGCCGCCTGGTCCCTGCGATGGCGGAGCGGATCTGGAATCCTGCGGCTGCCTCTGACTTTAGCTACTTCAATAGCCGCTTTCAGGCGGTCGACCCGATTTTGGATCGGCTGATTCACCCGGTGGGGATTCTCAGCTCGGACATGGACGCGGTGGACCCAAGCGGGTTTGACGTGCTCTGCTTTACCAAGCCCGCCACAGTTTGGCTCTCCTGCGATAAGGGGAAATCGATTCGGTATACCGTTGACGGGACCTTGCCAAGTTTGGGTTCTCCGGTTTACACGGCCCCGCTTCATCTCACCCAGACGACTACGGTGCGTGCGGTTGCTGTGGATGTTCGTGGAAAGGTGAGCGAGTACGAGTCTGCCAAGACGTTCTACTACGTGCCCCCCAAGTTCCCGAACCTGGCGACCGGCAAAAAGGTCACCTCCTCCAGCGGCACCCAGCATCCCCAGAACCCTGAACTGGCAGTGGACGATAACCTCGACCTAGCGAGCAGCTGGTGGGCCGGCCCCGCCCCTCAGTGGCTACAGGTCGACCTCGGCAAGGTGTACTCCACCGACCGCATCGAGGTCTTCCCCTACTGGGACGGCCACCGCTACTACCAGTACACGGTGGAGGTGAGCACGGACGGGAAGGCGTGGACGACGGTGTTGGACAAGTCCGCCAACACGACACCGTCGAGCAACCAGGGTGACGAAGTGCGGTTTTCTCCCCGCTTGGCGAGGTTCGTCAGGGTGAACATGCTCCGAGGCAGCGCCAACGAAGCCGTGCACCTGGTGGAGCTTCGGGTCTGGGAAGCAAAGCGGTAGACGTCTGGTTCACCCCAAAGGGGTGGTTTCTGCGAAGCGAAGGGGCGACGCTCCAGCGGCTTACCCTTGGCTGGGACCATACACGCGCCCATGGCCCCGAATGGATTGGAAAATCGGAATTTCCAGAGAACCAACCGCGTTGCGGTATGGGTCACGGGCGAATCCAGGTTTCCAGGGCTGCGCAGAAACGGCCCCGTTGGGGCACGTTCAACCCATCACCCCAAAGGGGTGGTTTCTGCGAAGCGAAGGGTCGACGCTCCGGCGTCCACCCTGGTAACGGCGACATGCCGACAAACCCAACACCAACGGTGTTGTTTATGCCAGCCAAGGGTTGGACGCTCCAGCGGCCTACCCTTGGCTGGGACCGAACACGCGCCCATGGCCCCGAATGGATTGGAAAATCGGAATTTCCAGAGAACCAACCGCGTTGCGGTATGGGCCACGGCGCTATTTGTCCGGCATGGTCGGCTTGCCGTCTAGGTAGAGCGCTAAGTTCGTGGCTCCCTTGAGGAGGACGTGGCGGAGGATGGCGTCTTCGATCCACATCCCCTCCCCTTTCCGCGCGACATCCGCGAGGAGGAGGCTTCGGTGGTAGGCGGCGGCCATCACCCGGGCGCCGTTGGCCATCGGGAAGGTTCGGATGACGGTGAGCTCGGTCAAGCGGCTTCCGCCCCCCGCCGCCCAGGACAGTTCTGACGAGATCTCCGGAGTCGAAAAACTGGGCGCAGACGGATCGAACGCGCTGGCGATCGGCCCGTGACTCTCATCCTTTCGACTGGGAATGGCGAGGACGGCGGCGCTGTTCCGTACCGGATAGCTGACTCCGACCAACGGGTCGACAGCCTGCCAGGTCCGCTCATCGGACTGAATCTCTACCCGCCAATGTATCGAAAACTTTCGGTTGGCGACTCGCGGAACCTCCGCCACCAGCCTCGCCGGGATCTTCGCGGCCCGAAAGATGGCGGCACAAATCTCGGCCCGCTTGAGAGGCTGGTCTACATCGGTGGACCCCAGATTGAGGTTCGCCACCCATTTCACCACCCGAATCATAAACTCATCCGGAGTCGGCTTGCCCTCCTGCAGCTTCTTGCTCACCTCGACCCAGTCGGGGTTCGTCGAGGGAACCGAAACCGTTTCCCCCAGCCAGTTCTTAAAATCCTTCCGCTCTGTCCGAAGCACATTGAACCCAGGGATCAGCATCCGCGCCGTGTAGGAGACCGTCACATTCCCCGCGCCGGGCTGCACGTGAACCTCCGCCACCCGGTTGAGCCCATCCGCCCGGTTCCGCCACGTCCACCCCAACAGCGCCTGCGGCGGCTGCGTGGTCACCCGAAACCCCACCACCGTCTGCCCCGAGTAGTCGCTGGGAATCGGCATCGTCACCACCCCTGCCTGCCCCTTGCCCATTACGCGAACCCGCATCCCCACGTCGCAGAGCACCGGCCCATAGGTCGGCTTCACAAAATACTGCCCCCGAACCGGAGTCTCCGGAGGCGCCATCTCGCCCCCCTGGGCAAACAGCAGTGCAAGTGCGATGAACATAGCGATAGATGGGATTATGAAGGCATGGAGATCCCTACTTCCCGCCAAACATTGGCGCACGACGCATCTGCTATGACCTCAACCAGACCGGGAGAGGGTGGCGAACGAAAACGCGCCCCTGGCACCGAATGGCATTGGAAACTCGGAACACCCAGGCAAACAAGGACGCCGACTGCGTCGGCAGCGCCAACCGGCCGCCACCCCCTCCCCAAGCCCTCCAGCCCGCCACACGAGGCGGTGGAGGGAGCCGATCTGAGATGACTTGGCTAGCAAGATCAAAATGGACGGCAAATTGCTATCAGAAAACAACCTTCCCACCAAACATTGGCGCACGACGCCTCTCGTATGACCTCAACCAGACCGTAAGCCGGTCCCCTCTCCCGCCATGCCGGTGGCGGCAGAGGGCTCAGGGAGAGGGTGGCGAACGAAAACGCGCCCCTGGCACCGAAATGTATTGGAAACTCGGAACGCCCAGACAGACAAGGGAGCCGATCTGAGATGCCTTGACCAGCACTCGAAAGATCGAAATAGACAGCAAATTGCTTTCAGAAAACAATCTTCGCACCAAACATTGGCGCACGACGCATCTCGCATGACCTCGACTTGCAGTTCAACTACCTCGGTTTGCAAACTTTGTATGACCGTTATTTCTTGCACATCGAAGAGCGTCGTATTGAAAT
>CAIYLG010000038.1 GCA_903927025.1 uncultured Armatimonadota bacterium | reverse complement strand
GACAAACTCGCAACCATCAAGCCTGTGGCTCTGGCAAAGGAAATCCTACGGCTCAGAGAGGAACTCAGAAAGTTCGCCCGGTAGGTCTTAGTTTTGACGGAACGGCAACTCTTCGGTCGGTTTTAGTTTTGAGGGATCACGCACCTCGTATTATTCAGCCAGATTCGGGTTCGCCTGATAATATAAATGGACTCGTGCTGTCCGTTCTCTCTGCAGTCTACATGCTCGCACTATCTGGTTCTAAAGCCTCGTGCCTTGTCGCGTTCCACCCGAATCTGTCTTTCCCAGAGCGGGGGGGCACCCTGGTCAAAGAGTTTTCAGATATCACCCCTGGAATTGACTTTGACGAAGTTATCGCGTCTTGGAACGTGGACCACGCGGATGGATCTTCGCTCTTGATTGAAGCCCGAGCCCATGGGGCTGACTTTGTCTCTAAGTGGTACACGATGGCGCGCTGGGCTCTGGACGACAATGGAGGGCCGCGTGAAAGCGTCAAGGGGCAAGGGGACGCGATGGGTACGGTGGATACAGATACTCTTGCTCTAAGGAGTGCAGGGAAGGCAGTTGATGTTCGGCTAACCTTGCACAATACGGCCGCCGAGGAAGGGGCCACTCTCAAATTCTTTTCGCTCAGCTTCAGTCGCCGCACCGCGACCGTTCCGGATAGACCCTCTCGATCTGCGGCTTGGGGCAAAACAATCGACGTACCCCAAAGAGCGCAAAACAACTATCCGAACGGTGGAGTTCTCTGTAGTCCTACTTCCGTTTCGATGACGTTGAGTCACTACGCTGATGTGCTCAAACGTCCAGAGCTCAACAAGGATGTTCCCGAAGTTGAATATCACGTTTGGGATCCGGTGTACAAGGGAGCTGGAAACTGGCCATTCAATACCGCTTATGCCGGCTCGTTCAGCGGAATGGTCTCATACGTCGCCCGCTTTGACTCTATCCAGGACCTAGAAAGCTGGACTGCAGCGGGATTTCCTGTTATTTGCTCCGTGTCATTTGACATGTTGCGTGGGTTGCCGCTTTCCGCGACGGAATCGGGACACCTCGTCGTTCTGGTTGGGTTTGACGACCTTGGGAATCCAGTGATCAACGATCCAGCGTTCAAGGATCAGGTCCATCGAACCTACAAGAGGTCTGATTTCGAGAGAGCTTGGGCGTACTCCAGAAAAACGGTCTATTTGGTCTACCCGGAGGCCGCAGCCATCCCCCAGACTCCTTCCGGGCTTTGGGACGTCTCGACTAAGTCTTAACCAGCCCTTTTTTTCGAAAAAATGCCGTTTTCCTGCAACGGGTGACCACTATTTAGCGATACTCCCCCGGGTCGTATGAAAAAAGGGATTGTTCCGTTAGCTGTTGCGCTAGTTGTCGTTTGTGGAATCGGTGGCCTGGCTATGAGAAGCATGAGTGCTTCCAAGCTGGCCGAGATGAAGTCTGCCGCCTCGTCCGCAGAAAAGACAGTTGATCAGGGTGATCTCGTTGTCAATATTGTCGAGACTGGAACGGTTGACGCCGTTAAGTCTGTGGAAGTCAAGGGTCTTGTTACAGGTCGACTTTCCAAGCTGTTCGTGGAGGAAGGCGACCACGTGAAGCAGGGTGACCTTATTGCCATCATTGATCCAAAAGAGACTCGCCTCGTGCTCCAGCAAAATCAGGCACAGCTTCGAGGTGCAAAGAGCGGCGCCGAGAAGACCGGAATCTCGATTTCTCAAAGTCGACTGCAGGCAAAGGCGGCTTACGAACAAGCGATGGCAAAGCTGGCACAGATGCGACTGGCCTACCGAATTCAGCCGACCTTGACCACTTCTGCAATCAAGCAGGCGCAGATGAACCTGGATACATCCCTAGAGGAGAAGCGCCGTCTCCTCGATAGCGCGCATCCCATCCAGCTTGCCACTGCTGACAGCACACTACGGGAAGCTGAAGCCAACATCGCAAACTCCCAGAGCGATTACACACGACAGATTGAGCTTGAAAAGAAGGGCTATGTTTCTGGGAAAGTGGTTGAAAACGCCAAGTTAGCCCTCGACCTGGCTAGGACCCGGCTAGACAGCGCGCGGATCAACCGCAATAAGCTCGATTCAGAATTCAAATCTGAACTGGCCAAAGCAAGCGAGCAGATTGAGTTGGCCCAGGCCGCTCTGGACACCGCGAAAGCGAATTCTGTTCAGGACGAAGTAAAGAGACACGATTATCTTTCAGCAGTTGCTGACCTTGAGCGTGCCAAAGCGGGCTTAAGGGATCCAGAAGTGATGGAGAAGACTCGCCAGCAGGATCTGGCAAGCGTTTCTCAGCTTCAGTCGGTGGTGAGTGATGCTGAGAGACAGCTTAGCGAAACGGATATTCGCGCTCCGATTAGCGGGATTGTCACGAAGAAGTCGCTTCAGGTTGGCGAACTCGCGACGGGCCTCAGCCAGTTTAGCAGCGGAACCACGATTGTGAAGATAGAGGACCGCACGGCGATGCGAGTCAAGTTGGATGTCAATGAAATTGACGTCGCAAAAATGACGGTCGGCATGCCGGCGACCATTGATGTTGACGCGATTCCGGCTCACTCCTTCAAGGGTGTTGTTAGAAAAATTGCTCCGGCTAGCAAGGACTCCACTTCAGCAACCGGGACAACCACAACATCGTCTTCATCAGATGCAGTCGTGAAGTACGAAGTGGAAATACTGCTTACCGATGCGACACCTAATTTGCGGTCTGGCATGTCTGCCAAATGCACCATGCAGGTTCTCAACCATCCGCACGTGATGCTTCTCCCCCTAGAGTACGTGGGCAAAGACGGGAAGCGGTCCTTTGTTGAGATTCCGCCCGTAAAGCTTGGTGGTGTTGCAGAGCGAAAATATATCGAAGTTGGACCTTCATCCGGCTCTCAGGTTGAGATCATCTCTGGAGTAACGCCGGGCACCAAGGTGCAGAAACCACAGTACAAGGGACCAGCCCGTAAGGGTGCGATGCAGTTTGGGAACGACGATCAGTGAAAAACGTCATCCAGTCGTTCCTGATCGCCTTGAGCATGCTGCGGCTGCATAAGCTGCGGGCGTTCCTGACCATGCTTGGCGTGATCATTGGTGTGATGAGCGTCACGATGATCGTGATGATCTCTTCTGGATTTCAGGCCTACATCAACGGTGAGTTCAAAAAGCTTGGCGCCGATACGATGTTTGTGTTTTTTGATCCTGGTCGCCGAAACCGCGGGCAGAACCTCGGAAACGTCAACAAACTCACCACGCAGGACATCAAGTTCGTGATGCAGAGAGTGCAGAGCCTGGACATCGCATCTGGCGTCATGAATCTGCCTGCACAAAAGGTGCTGTTTGGCTCCAAGTCAGTTGATAATCCCCAGATCTACGCAAGTGACGAGAATTTCCAGGAACTCAACCGCTTTACGATGGTTGAGGGACGCACCCTTAACGCCCATGATATCGCCTCCCAAGCCAACGTGGCGGTGATTGGTGAGGAACTGCGAGATAGGCTCTTTCCAGACAAGAAGGCGATTGGCAAGCTGATCATGTTGCCTGGCATTGCACTAGAAGTGATTGGAATCGTTGAGAAGACCGATTTCATGGGCGACAACACCGGAAGAATGCTACTGGTGCCGATCACGACTGCTCAGAAGAAATGGGTCGGTGGAGAGAGGATCGACATCATGATGCTTCGTGCAAAGCAAGGCGTCAAAGTTGACGACGCCATGCAGTCCGTGTGGGAAGCAATGATGATTCGGTCGGGCAATAAGCCGATCTACCGATTGGACTCGCGAGAGTCGATTCTTAAGGTGTTCGGAGGAGTTGTGGGTGCCGCTGGCGCTATTCTTGCCGCAGTTGCCGCACTCTCGCTCCTGGTGGGAGGTATCGGCATTATGAATATCATGCTGGTATCCGTCACCGAGCGGACAAAGGAAATTGGCCTGAGAAAGGCGGTTGGGGCCAAGAGAGGGTCGATTCTGACTCAGTTCCTAGTGGAAGCGGGCACGCTGAGCCTTGTAGGAGGCTTGATTGGTATGTCAATAGCCTTTGGCTTGGGGCAACTTGTCAGCATCGCAACGGCTTCAATGCACTGGCCAAACAAGACTGGCCTTGAAATGCCATTCCCTCTGATGGCAGCCCTGTTTTCGGCAGTCTTCTCAGCAATGATTGGAATGGTCTTTGGCCTGTACCCTGCAATGAGCGCGGCCAGACTCGACCCTATCGTCGCCCTTCGCCGAGAATAGGAAACTACAGCTTGCGGATGATGGCCAACGCCTCTTCCGCATGCTGCTTTCCGTTCAGTAAGTTGCTGAAGATTCCTCGTACGATCCCTTGCTTGTCGAGAATGTAGGTCACTCGGCCAGGACCCAGGCCAAATGCTTTGGGAACTTTGAACGCGTCTCTCACTTCACCTTTCTCGTCCGAGAGCAACGTGTAGGGCAACTGGTTGTCTGCCACGAATTTCTGGTGAGAGGCCTCAGAGTCGGTACTGATGCCAACGACGAGCGCTCCCATGGTCTGGAAAACTGCAAACTTGTCGCGGAATGAGCATGCTTCGGCCGTGCAGACCGGGCTTCCGTCCTTTGGGTAGAAAAAGACGACGATAGGTCCCTTGCCAAGATGTTGACCGAGGTTGAACAACTGTCTGTTCTGGTCAGGAAGCGTAAAGTCAGGAGCAATTTCGCCGATTTTCACTCCTAGGGTTTACCTTAACTGCGGGATACAGTTCACTGTAATGAATTCTTGAAACACAATCTGTATCTCGGCACGTATTCTTGTTAACTGTACACTTGAACGTTCAAGTTCGGTCAGGGACAAACTAGATGCAGAGGTCAGTCATACGGGAAGGTGGAGAGGCAGGGAGCCGACTCTACGAACAAATTGCAGAGCGAGTCAAGGGAATGATCCTTGACCGAATCTATCGACCCGGCGATCGGTTGCCCTCAGTCAGAGAGCTTAGCCGTCAGTGCGGGGTCAGCATCACGACGGTGTTGGATGCTTACCGGCTCCTGGAGGATCAAGGGCTCATTCACCCTCGGCCCCAATCTGGCTACTATGTTCATGCGTATGCGAACCTAAAGCCTCCAGAGCCGATGCGGTCGACTCCAGCTGCGCTTCCATCCTCATTTACGCGGGATGAGATGCTCCAATCGATGACTCATGAGATTGATCGTCGTGGTCTGATTGACTTGGCTTTTGCCAACCCGAACCCTGAGCTATTGCCAGTCGCAAAGCTTGCACGGATCCTGAGTTCAGTGGCGCGCGAGCATCCGGAGGCAAGCTACGGCTACGGGCCCCCCTCTGGTCATCGAGCTATCCGTGAACAGATTGCGCAGCGATCGTTTTCTGCGGGGGCTGTGATCTCACCTGACGAAGTTGTGATCACGATGGGGTGTCAGGAGGCAATGTGCTTGGCGCTGAGAGCTGTGTGCAAGCCAGGCGGCCTTGTGGCGGTAGAGTCGCCCTGTCACTATGGCGTCCTTCAGGCCATTCAGCTAGCTGGACTTCAGAGCGTCGAGGTCGTAACTCGGACCAGGGAAGGGATTAGTTTAGAAGCCTTAGAAGTGGCACTATGCGAACAGAGAGACAACGGTAACCCGGTCCAGGCTTGCCTGGTGAGTCCCAACTTTCAAAATCCTTTGGGAAGCTGTATGTCCGACGAGGACAAGATGCGCCTTATCGACATCTCCAAGCGGTATGGAGTCGTCTTGATCGAGGATGATGTCTATGGCGACCTGGGCTTCTCTGGTGATCGCCCAAGGATTTTGAGAGCGTTTCCTGGAGGAGAGGAAACCGTAATCTGCTCCTCATTCTCCAAGACGATTGCGCCCGGATATCGAGTTGGCTGGGTGGTGGCGGGGAGATGGCACAAAGAAATTGAGCGTCTCAAGCACTCATTCACCATCTCTGCTCCAAGCCTTCCTCAACTGGTCATTGCTGAGTTCCTGACGAATGGAGGATACGATCAGTACCTTCGAAGGGCAAGAAAGGTTTACGCTGGAAACGTGACCAACATGGTGGACGCGGTCTCAAGGTTCTTCCCGGAGGAGTGCCTGGTTTCGAGACCATCGGGTGGCTACATGTTGTGGGTTCAGCTGCCAGAGGGAACTGATTCTGTGGCGCTGTACACAAAGGCTCTTGCCGCAAACATCTTTGTGTGCCCAGGAGTTCTGTTCAGCACGGGGGATGGGTACAGGAGCTTTGTGCGGCTGACGGCGGGGAAGTGGTCCCCAGAAATAGAAGCGGCCGTAGCAAAGCTCGGCCGCATGATCCATCAGATGGGCTGAAGAAGCTTAGGCTTCTTCAGTTTCGGTGTCTTCGACAACCGCGGCGACTTCTTCAACAGGAGCGGCTGGGTCGTAAACATTAACCGTGACCTTGGCCTCAACCTCTCGGTGAAGGTCGATCTCAACAACGTACAGACCTAGCTTCTTAATCGGCTCAATGACGCCAACGTTTCGCTTGTCAACGGCAATGCCGAGCTGGCTCTTAATTGCGTCGGCGACGTTCTGCGCGGTGATTGCACCAAAAAGCTTGCCCTGGTCTTTTCCAACCTGTCCCGCAATCTTTACGGTTTGTCCGTTCAGCTTGGTCTTGACTGCTTCAGCAGCGGTCTTGGCGTCAGCGCTCTTTGCAGCGTGGCGCGCATTGCGAATTTCAAGCGCCTTCAGCTGATTCTTATCAGCAACGATGGCGAGGCCGCGAGGGAACAGGAAGTTGCGGGCATAACCGTCCGCAACGATAACCACGGTGCCCTCTTTCCCAACCTTCGGCACTGTCTGATTCAGAATAACCTTCATTTCTAATAATCCTTATTCAGGCAGAGGCGCACCCCCACCAATCCTATCGTCGCACTCCAATCCCAAAAGTCAGGGCATTGTCGTGTAGAACCCGATCCAACCCAACCCAACCAATGAGACCGTTGCCGATTTCGTAACTTGTGCGCAGGTCAAGCCGTGGGTTGTTAACATCCCATGCATCCCCGCGTAGGGACAACCTTGGCGCAAGGAGATAGTCTACCCCAATAGCTGGCTTACTGGCGTAAACACCGTATCGGTATCCAAATCGAGAGGTCACGTTTTTCCCCAGCTGAACGTTTATCTTGTCGGACTCCAAAGCATCGAAGATTCCTAAGTTCAGAGTTGAGTCTGAGAGGGGAATAGTGAAATTGACGTCCGTTCGCCAGTAGCCTGGCTGACTTTGCCGCATCAGATCCATTTCAGTGACGATCTTTGGCAGGCTGCCAGTGCTGGGCGCCTTGTTGAAGAAGCCTCCGACTTTATCGAGGACACCTTTAAGCTGATCCTCAATTTCGGTTGCTTTCGTTGCAACTTCGGTGGCGCGGTCAGTCAGTGTGATTGCCTTCTTCGTTATGACTGCTGCATTTTCGCTGATGGCGGTTCCGTTCTTCGTGATTTCAGCCACATTAGTGGCGATTGACTTGCCAGTGTTCGTGATTTCTGCGATGTTTGACGCTGAGACGGCGGCTGGGCCCCTGAGTTTGGGGTCATTAATCAAGCTGTTTAAGCTGACGATCATCTCATCTGCATGTTTCGTGATCACGGTCATTCGATCCATGATCGTCATCGCTTCTTTTTGCAGCTTGCCCTGCTTTACAAGATCTGCCACTCGGGATGTGACCTTGTGTACATCTTCAACAGCCGCGGTGGCCGCCAAAATCGCGCGGCCAATTGAATTCTGATTCGATGCCAGCAGGGAGTTGATGTTGCTTGCAAGAGAGCCAAACCGGTCCAGGGTCTTGTTCGTGGTGGTGAGGAGGTCCGCGACCTTGCTCTGAAGCTTTTGGTCTTCGAGAAGCTTTCGGAACGCGACCATGGTTTTGTTGAGTTCTTTAACCGTCTGCTTTCCTTCAGGCAGGATGGAGTCTAGAGGAGAACCTTTAATTCCGACCAAAGTTGCCCCCGGGGAAAGGGGAGGGCCGGGATTGGCGCTAGGAAGCAGAGTGACAGGGTTGTCCCCAAAACCAATGAGAGAAGTCGGCAGTTGAAGCGTGGTCCCTGAGGGAATAAGCAATCCTTTCTTGAGCTGCAGCTTCATCCTTGCCTTGGATGGGCCCACCAGCCGTACTTCCGCAACGGTTCCTACGGCAACTCCTGCCATCAGCACCTGGGTGCCTTCGGTCACGCCTCCAGCGTCAATGAGGTCGACGTAGTAAGGATCTGATGGTGTTCCGAAGAAGCTCTTGCCAAGCACGGCGTAGCCTCCGATGAGCAGGCCGACGAACACAACCAGCAAAAGACCAACCTTCGCGGCGCTCTGCATAGAGAAACAGTTTAACCCGGCTCTGGCGAAATGCTGAAGGAATTCGTTCGGAGTGATGAATCGATGCCGAAATTGACGTTCCGCGGAAGATTGCCAAATTGCCCAGGACTTTTTGGGCAAAGTGAACCGTCTTTGATTCAAGCTCGTCAAACCGGGAACGAGAGCATCAATAGATTCCGCGCGAACTTGTAAAAGATTGTCGTCCTTAAATGCAGGTGCAACAGGGGGAATCGAAGGGTACTCTCGAAGATCGGCAGAGAGCCGACTGAAGGAGTCAGGATGTCTTTCAGATTGTCAACAACACGGACGGTCTGGAGTACGTAGAAAAGCTAGCGACTAGCGCCTTTGGCGTCAGCCGTTAAGTAGGTGAGAAGCTAAGAATGTGGCAACGCTTTACAGAACGCGCAAGGAAGGTCGTCTTCTACGCGCAAGAAGAGGCACAGAAGTTTGGAGAGGGCTACGTTTCGACGGAGCATCTTCTTCTAGGCTTGGTGCGAGAGTCAGATAGCGTCGCCGCACGTGTGCTCGAGAAATTGGGCGTGAGTCTGAACCGAATCCGGGCTGAGGTTGAAAAGCAGCTCCCTAGGGGAGATGCGAGGCCAAGCCAGGATATGACGCTCACCCCTCGAGCAAAGCGGGTCATTGACCTGGCGTACGACGAAGCTCGCAACCTGAATAACAACTACATCGGCACGGAGCACCTTCTTCTTGGACTTATCCGAGAAGGGGACGGACTTGCAGGGCGAGTCCTCGCCAAGCTTGGGGTCGAACTGGAAAAGGCACGAAAAGAAGTCATGTCTCTCCAGGACAACGAAACCCAAACCAAGTCCAGTGGGCGAAATCCCAGTGCGCCTGCCAGTGGAACGACCAAAACTCAAACGCTCGACGAATTCGGACGAGACCTAACCGAACTGGCACGCGAAGGGAGACTAGATCCCGTCGTCGGACGCCAGAGTGAAATCGAGCGGGTGATGCAGATCCTCTGCAGACGAACTAAAAACAACCCGTGTCTGATTGGTGAACCTGGTGTTGGCAAAACTGCCATAGCTGAAGGTCTCGCCCTGAGGATCGTAAGCGGTGACATTCCTGACCTGCTTCGCAACAAGCGGCTAGTTGCCCTTGACCTTGCGGGACTTGTCGCAGGAACCAAGTACCGCGGTGAGTTTGAAGAGCGAATGAAGAAGGTGATGGAGGAGGTCCGCAAGTCCGAGGGACAAGTGATCCTCTTCATCGACGAGCTTCATACGCTTGTCGGTGCCGGTGCGGCTGAGGGAGCGATTGACGCTTCCAACATCATGAAACCAGCACTTGCGCGCGGCGAACTGCAGTGTATTGGCGCAACAACTCAAGATGAGTTCCGCAAGTACATCGAGCGCGACGCCGCCTTGGAGCGAAGGTTCCAGGCCGTTAAGGTCAAAGAGCCATCCGAAGAGGAAGCTATTGACATCATGAAGGGGCTTAGAGAGAGATACGAAGCTCATCACCATGTCGAAATCACCGACGAAGCGATTATTGCAGCTGTCACTCTGAGCCAGCGATACATTTCGGACAGAAGCCTGCCCGATAAGGCGATTGACTTGGTCGACGAGGCTGCATCTCGAGTTCGTCTTCAGCAGAGCCTTCCGCCAATTGATGTGCGACAGGATCGAACCCGACTGTCTAAGCTGCGAGCTGAGGTTGAACACCTTGAAAAGCGCTCAGCGAATGAAGAGCAGTTGACCAAACTTCAGCAGGAACGGGATGAGTTGGAAGCCAGCGTCCAAGTCCGAGAAGAAGAGTGGGCCAACACTCCTAAGATTGAGCCCGTTGTTGGTGAATCTGAAATAGCCTGGATCGTCCAGAGCTGGACAGGTATCCCCGTCACGAAGCTGGTTGAGGCTGAGAGCCAGAAACTGCTTCGAATGGAGATCGACCTGCACGAGCGAATCATCGGTCAGCACGATGCGGTAGTTGCCGTTTCTCGAGCCATCCGACGAGCTCGTTCCGGACTCAAAGATCCAAAGCGACCGATGGGAAGCTTTATCTTCCTGGGACCAACTGGAGTTGGAAAGACCGAACTCGCAAAGGCGCTTGCAAGCTACCTTTATGAGAAAGAGTCCAACATGGTTCGAATCGACATGTCCGAGTATATGGAGCGATTTGCAGTCAGCCGATTGCTGGGAGCCCCTCCTGGATACGTAGGTTACGATGAGGGCGGACAGCTGACGGAACAAGTCAGACGAAACCCATACTGCGTGGTTCTCCTCGATGAGATTGAGAAGGCCCACCCAGAAGTATTCAACATCCTCCTTCAGGTGATGGAAGATGGACAGTTGACTGATAGCCAAGGGCGAACGGTCGACTTCAGGAATACGCTCATCATCATGACTTCCAACGTGGGTGTTCGCCCGATCGAGATGGACAAGCCTCTTGGCCTTCGCGATGTGAAGCCGGATCTCAATGACCCTAGAACATACGAGAGCATGAAGAACAAGATGGTAGAGGAGATGAAAAAACTCTTCCGCCCCGAGTTCCTCAACCGTGTGGATGAAGTCATTGTGTTCCAGCACCTCAAGAGAGAAGAAATTCTCGAAATTGCGGATCTGTATCTGAAGCGAGTCAATCAGCAGGCGTCCTCGATGGGAATTACCATCCATCTGAGCGATCCCGTGAAGAATCTGCTTGTAGAGCAGGGATATGATGCCAACCTTGGTGCCAGACCCCTACGAAGGGCCGTTCAGCGGTTCATCGAAGATCCACTTAGCGAGGAACTTCTGCTTGGCAGGTTCCAGTCAGGTGATGTCATTCTTGCGGACACGGAGGATGGTAAGACCGTCTTCTTCAAACGACAGGAAGGCGAATTGCCGGAGCCTCCCCAGAAGGAGTTGGCTTCCACTTAAAGGAAAGCTGAATCGTTGAGAGTAAGTGCCTTCTCAGATTTGATTCTGAGGAGGCACTTTTCTTTCTATTTGCCGGATTGGGTGACAAATCCTTCGCTGGAAGTGACCCGAGAATCTTAACAGTAATAAGGAACGATTAACCTTGTGTTAAGCCACGGTAAGGGTAGAGGTGTGGACCGCACACTGCATCTGGAAAGCATTCGGTAGCTCGCTTTTTTGCGTGGCTGCGGAGAGAACTCCATATGAAAAAAGCCTTTACTCTTATTGAACTTCTTGTGGTGATCGCGATCATTGCGATCCTCGCCGCCATTCTCTTCCCAGTCTTCGCGCAGGCCAAAGAGGCAGCCAAGAAGACGTCCGACCTCAGCAACCTCAAGCAGTTTGGACTCGCGTCTGTCATGTACGCTGGTGACTACGACGATGCCCTATACGCTCACCGATGGAACTGTGGCGGAACGGCTGCCAATAACTACACCGCGTCCGAAGTCTGCCCCGATTACCAGGGAACTCAGGCAAATGGACTAAACGCAACCGCGCCAGACCAGGCAGGCGGCCTCAGCAGTCCAGTCAACCAGCGGCTCTTCTGGGCATACGTCATTCAGCCTTATACCAAGAACTACACCATGTTCAAGGGCCCGGATACGACGAACGCTTTCTGGCCAGGCAGCAACACGACTGTAACTTTCCAGAACAATAACGGAGCGAAGAACGGCAATAACTACGGTGGGCAGAACAGCTACGGCCACAACGATTTCTGGCTCAGCCCAGGTGCAAACACGAGCGGCGGATCAGCAAATCTTCCTTCGCCTCCAACGCTCACATCAGTTCCTCGTGTTGCAGGCACGATCATGATCGTAGACGCTGGCTACTACGGAGCTGGTCCAGACATTACCGGCGAGTCGGGTCTGTGGAACACTTCACACGCAAACGGCTACGAATCCGCCTATGTGACGAACCAGAACACCAACTACGCGCACTACTGGATGAACCAAGGTGGTTCAACCTGGACTGCATCTGGTGTTCCGTTTACATCGAGCCAGATCCCAACTGCGCTTCAGCAGATCCCTACTCGCTACGCAGGAAAGCTGAACGTTCAATGGGTTGACGGACATGCAAAGACCCTTGACTGGCACCAGACTGTGGGCGACATTTGCTTCTGGTCGACGGACGTCGAAGGCGCTCACCCGAACTGCAACTAAACCGTTCGTGATCTATAGAGGCTCCCAAACATCTGTGAGGGAGCCTCTTTTTCTATTTCAAGGCGCTGAGAATGGCGTCGCCCATTTCCACTGTAGTAATCGGGCTCGTTTCTGTTCCGGCAATGTCCGCAGTTCGCAGACCGTCTTCAAGTACCGATTCAACGGCTGCTTCAATGCGCTCCGCGTTTTCGGTGTCGTTGAATGAGTATCTCAGCAACATGGCTGCGCTTAAGATTGCTGCAATTGGATTTGCCTTGTTCAGTCCGGCAATATCCGGTGCGGACCCATGGATGGGTTCGTAGAGTCCAAAGACCGTTCCATCTTTAGGATCGCTCAGTGATGCGCTCGGGAGCAGACCCAGCGAGCCGGTGATCATCGAAGCCTCGTCTGAGAGGATGTCACCAAACATATTCTCGGTGAGAATGACGTCGAACTGGCCTGGATCTCTCACAAGCTGCATCGCGCAGTTGTCAACCAGCATGTGAGTCACCTTAACATCTGGATTGCTCTGTGCCATTTCGGTCACGACTTCTCGCCAGAGCCTTGACGTCTCCAGGACATTTGCCTTATCCACGCTGACGATTTCTCGACGTCGCTGTCGTGCTATCGCAAAGGCATGCTCCGCGATGCGGACAACCTCATGCCGTCGATAGATGCATGTGTCGACGGCAGTGTTGCCGTTGTCTCTTCTTTCGCGCGGGCGGGCGAAGTAGATGCCGCCAGTAAGTTCTCGCATGACCACAAGGTCCATTCTTCCGCGGTCGCCTCGGAGAGGGCTGGAGGACAAAAGCGCCTTCATGGTCTTTGCCGGACGTACGTTCGCATAGAGGTTGAGTTCAGAGCGGAGCGGCAATAGGGCTCCGACTTCCGGTCTCATTTCCGGCGGCTGTATCTTGTCGTACTTTGGCCCGCCAACTGCTCCAAAGAGCACGGCGTCAGACGCGCGGCAAAGGTCAAGCGTTGAGGCTGGCAGGGGATGTCCGCTGTCATCGTAGGCTGCTCCTCCGACCAGAGCAGTTTCAAATTCAAAGTCACTTCGAATGGCTTCCAGGACGCGAACCGCCTGGGTGGTTACTTCGGGGCCAATGCCGTCTCCCGGCAAAACCGCTATCTTCTTGGACATGGAACCTGGATTATGGCCCGTTAGCGCTTCTTCCGGAATCGAGTTGCAAAGTAGAGCGTTGAGGAGGCAGGAAAGCCGATCGCGCAGAACGTTGAACTCAAGATGAAGTAGGGGTAGTTATGAATGAGCAGAAGGAACCCAATGCCGCCCCCAAAGAGTGCAAGAACGATATTGCTGATACCGATTAGGCAGCCATCGTTTGGCTGACCGGTCTGCGCACCAAGCTTGATGCCCATCACGTAATAGAACGATGCGCTGAGGATCCAAACGAACGCCAGAACGTAGTAGGTGCCCCCACGGGCGAGCCAGTCACTACTCGGCTGCAAGGAGAACTCCGAGTTTGATCGCTGTGAATTCAGGACGCGTACGGGGGCAGATTTGGAATTGCATAAACATCGTGAGGGTTTTGACCGTCTGAAGAGCAAGTTACCTGGCTTGGTTCCAACGGTAAAAAGTGTTCGAGCGGATATGATTAGATTGAACGATTGAGCCCGATGCGATCACTCACTTTTCAAGAGCGCAATAGGAATGGGTTCCAGTAATGCCCACAGGGGGTTCTGAACTCAATATGGCTCGCATCGCTAGAGAGCACTACGATGCGGTCTATCGCTTTTGCGCGCGCAGAGTAGGTACGGATCGAGCAGCAGATGTGGCACAGGAGACTTTTTTGACCGCGCAGAAAGTGCTTCATAAGTTTCGAGGCGATTCAAGTATCACAACGTGGCTGTTTGGAATTGCGCTCAACGAGTGCCGCCGCGCCTATCGTAAAGTTCGACCGGAGGTTTCTCTCTTGGATCTGGATGGTGCTGGCTCGCAAACCACGTCGCTTCAGGATGAAGTTGTGGACCGTCATGCGTTGAATCAGGCCCTTTCCCGCCTTTCCCCTGATCATCGAGAAGTCGTCATCCTCCACGAAGTAGAGGGCATGACCTATGAGGAAGCGGCCGTAGTGTTAGGTGTGCCAGTAGGAACCGTGAAGTCTCGACTTCATCATGCGTTCCTTCAACTTCGGCGCCAGCTGATGCCAGTTGAGGAGGCAGCAAGGTGAACTACTCCGAAGACCTGAAGGCATACCTTGATGGTGAACTCGATCTTGCGCGTTCAACCGAAATGGAACGGGAGTTGGCTTCGAATGCGGACCTGCGTGCAGAGTTGGCTGACCTCAAGAAGGTTGGCGACTCCATAAAGGCGATGGCGTTGCAGCCAGAAGCATTGGGCCTCGAACAGACGCTTGCGGCGCTCAATCGCAAGCCAAGCAACAGACATTCTTTCACCTTTCCATGGCTTTGGGGGTCCGGATTGGCCACCGTTGCGGCATTGGTGGTCGTCGTCATCCTCTGGCCAGGGGGTGATGCGAATGTTCGTGCCAAGGCTACGGCTAATGGGGCTGTCGCCATGAGTGACGCCAAATCCGCCGATGCCTCGGCAAGTGCCGCGTCGTCGGCTCAAAAATCGATTGCACCTCTGCCAAAGATGACTGCGATGCCGTCACCTGCACCGAAGGTTCCGCTTGAGCTCGGGGCAAAGCCGGTTGGATCAGTTCCTCGCACCAAGCGCGGTGCCGAGTCTCCATTGGTTCGCAAAAAGGAAACGCATGCGACAGCACCGTCGGATCTGTCCAAGTTTGTTGCGGACGTGCACAAAGTGCCGGTTGCTCTCTCATCCGTCCATGCCGAGTCTGCAATTCAAACGGTTGTGGTCGCCTGCAACACCCTTCAGGAGGGGCAAGACAAAGTCCGAAAGATCATGGACAGGTACGCGCTTACAACAACTCCGACGAAATTGCAGCTCAGTATGGATGCCAACCCTCACTCCGCTGAGTTCGTGGAAGTCGAGGTTCCGGCTGATCAGCTCGACAGCATCGTGTCAGAAGCAGTATCTAGTCCCACCCCCGGGCCGAAATTTGGTCTGGCTGCTCCCGCTGAAAAGTCGAAACTCTCCGCAAACCGCCGTCGTCCCGGTACCGGGGGAGCCATGGGAGGGATGGGACGATCAGCTTACGTACCAGAAGCTGATCGGGTCAGTGCCGCAAAGTCGGCTCCCCTTGATTATCTTGGACTCAAGAATTCACCTCCCGCAAAGGTGAAAGCGGACTCAGAATCATCTGCGACCGCAAAGAAGAAGGCTCAGACATTCGCCAATTCTGCAGTTGTCAGCGCAATCAAGCCGGTTGCTGGGGAACTTGGAAAGGGCGAACCAACGAAAGCGAAGCGGCGCGTCCGATTTGTGTTCAAGCTGACCCCGGACAAGAAACCGGTACCCTAAGACTGTGGAGTCGTTGCATGAACTTGATCTGAGCCTATTTCGGGCTATCAACGTCGATCTGCACCGGTCTTGGCTGGATCCATTTTTCGCGTTCTTCAGCTACTTGGGTCTTGGTCAGATCTGTGGCGCCGCGTGTCTGCTGTTTGCTTTCAGTAAATCAACTCGAAGGTTTGTCTTGCCCTTGCTGATTGCCGACGCAGTGGGCGGATTTCTTGTGGCGGATGTCCTGAAGATACTGTTTCCCAGAGACAGGCCAAGTCACCTTTCCTTTGCCATCCGAGAAGAGCCGCATCTGGCCTCCAGCTTTCCAAGCGGCCACACGACGACCGCATTCGCGATCGCAGCGATGATGTGGTTCTTGACCCGTGAGACACCTAGAGCATCGTGGGGCTGGATATCTCTGGTGGCGGCGGGTCTCGTAGGCGTCAGTAGAATCTACCGAGGAGTGCATTGGCCCACCGATGTAGTTGCCGGCATCATGTGCGGCATCGGAACTGCCTGTACTCTTTACTTGCTCCTTCCGAAGTTTGGGCTGAAGCTAACTGAGGACGCCCTCATGAGCGAAATCCCCGCTGTTTCCTCATAATTCGGGAGTGTTTCGCACCCTCTGCCGCATTATCTCTTTCTCGCTCCCGATTCTGGCTGGATCCTCCAGTTTTGCCTCCCAAGCAGTTGATGCGGCACATGGCGTGCTTTTGCGGACGGTGGGCAGTCAGGCAAATCTATTTGTCCTTTCAGAAATTCCTGCAAAGCATGGACTGGACATTTTTCGGGTTCATGCCTCAAACGGAAAGGTCTATGTTCAGGGCTCCAGTGCAACAGCAATATGTCGGGGAGCCTACGAGTACATCAAGGGATCCTGCCACCGACAGGTAGCTTGGGGCCAACCGACCGTAAGCTTGCCAAGTCCGCTGCCTAGCTGCTCAACTCGAGAAGTGACTTGCCCCAACGAATACCGGCACTACTTCAACGTGTGCACCTTCGGCTATTCAACGGTGTGGTGGAACTGGAAGCGTTGGGAGCAGGAGATCGACTGGATGGCGCTGCACGGCATCAACATGCCCCTTTCCATGAATGGACAGGAAGCTATTTGGCTGGAAGTGTGGAAGAGCTTTGGTCTGAAAGATGCTGAGATTCGGTCCTACTTCTCGGGGCCGGCGTTCTTACCGTGGCACCGAATGGGGAACATCAATCGCCATGGCGGTCCGCTTGCGACGAGTTGGATTGAAGGACAGGCAAGACTTCAGCAGAGGATTTTCAAGCGTGAATTGTCGCTCCAAATGCACCCGGTGGTACCCGCGTTCTCTGGGTTTGTACCGCCCGCCTTTCGCAAGGACCATCCATCCGCACAGATTGCGGAGTCAACTGCTTGGGCCGGATTTGAGTCCACGCTTCTTTTGAACCCCAAGGACCCACTCTTCTTGACAATAGGCAAGCGGTTCGTAGAGACCTACCGCAAACGTTTTGGATCAGATCACCTGTATCTAGCCGATGTTTACAACGAGATGCCCCCGCGAGTCGCCAAGGCAACCAAGTATTCAGAGCTTCAGGCGGCCGGCGAGGCGGTATATCATGCGATCACGGCGGGTGACCCAAAGGGAACCTGGGTGATGCAGGGTTGGATGTTCAACTTTGATCGAGCCTTTTGGGGCGAAAAGGAAACGGACGCTTTTCTGAAGGGTGTGCCGGATAATCGGATGGTCGTTCTTGATCTTGCCTGTGACACGGCCGAAATTTGGCGAACCCAGGCGGCGGTGAGGAAGAAGCGCTGGATCAGTTGTACGCTTCACAACTATGGTGGAACGACGACCCTTTGGGGTGATCTTCGAAAGTATGCCAAGCAGCCCATTACTGCGCTGAAAGATCAAGGCCATGGCCATATGGCAGGAATGGGAATTACGATGGAGGGGATTCAACAGAACGCTCCTGTATACGAATTGGCAACGGATACGATGTGGCGAACCGATCCCATAAATGTGGACCAGTGGACGAAGAGCTACGCTGAAGCCAGGTATGGGCTAGCTGACGCGAAAATCTCAGAGGCCTGGCGAATCGTTCTGAAACTGATCTACGACGGCGGCTATTTGCCTGAAGAAGCACAGATCATGTTTCGGCCCAAACCGGAGTTTGGAGGCGAGCCAGCCAAGGAACTTGATCAGCTTCGGCGAGCCATTCTGCTTTTAGTTAGTGTTGGCCGTCAGCGAGCCGCAAACCATCTCCTCAAGATGGACCTCGTTGATTTGACCAAGCGATATCTGGAGGAAGTGGGAAGCACCTATTGGTATCAGGGGCGGGTGAGTCGAGACGCTGACAATTCAGCAGGCTACCGGTCTTCCATGAATCAGTTCTATGGCTTGTTGGATGATTTAGACAGTCTTCTTGGTACCCTGCCAGAATATCGACTCTCCACTTGGATTCGACAGGCAGAGTCTTGGGGGCGTACTGACGCGGAGCGACAGCAGCTCCAGGAGAATGCCCTAATGCAGGTCACGGTTTGGGGCGGTCCGATTCTGCACGACTATGCTTGGAAAGAATGGAGTGGACTGGTGAAGTCCTTCTATAAGGAGCGGTTCAAAGCCTATGAACTGACCTCAGGGTCAAACTCCAAGCACGACGTGACGACTGCCGACAGCGCGAAGTTGGGAAATTGGGAGCTGAAGTGGACAAAGCAGAAGTCCGTTCCCAATGATGCGTCAACTGAGGAAACGCTCAAGTGTGTCGAACGCCTTTTGGCCAAGTACCTGGTCCCAGTAGTGCCTCCGATTGATAGAGGAATCGCAGTGGGGAAGCCAGTCAGCGTATCGGGGACGTCTGAGCCTGGGCACGGTCCTGAACAGGCTGTAGACGGCAGAACTCGAGGCGGCTACTGGGCAGCTTCGCCCTATCCTCAATGGCTTCAGGTCGACCTTGGAAAGACAGAGAAGATTGATGAAATCCAGCTCTTCACGTTTTACGATGGCGACCGATTCTATCGATACACGATTGAAGTGTCTGAGGATGGCTCTGAGTGGAAACAGGTGGTCGACGAGTCGAAGAACTCGACACCAGCCCGATCAAGTGGCAGGACGCACACATTCGCCTCGGTTGGTGCAAGATTTGTTCGGGTCAATATGCTCTACAACAGCGCCAACGTGGGAGTTCACATTTCTGAGCTCCGCGTCTTCAGGGCTAAGCAGAAGCTCTAGCCCTTGATTGCGCCTGCCAGCATCGTTTCATGGATCTTCTCTCTGAAGATCCAGTAGACGATCAGAACGGGAATCATCACGATGACGAGGGCGGCAAACAGTGCACCCCAATCGCTGTTGTAGTGCTCCACCATCACCAAGTTCGCGATGCCAAGCGGCAAGGTGCGATTCTCTTCGCTGGGAACAAGCACCAGCGCCAAAGAATATTCATTCCACAGCCCGATACCGTTAAAGATGCCGACAACAATCAGTCCCGGCTTTGCGAGGGGCAGCATGACCTTCCAGAACACGTTGGAGTGACTGGCGCCATCAATCATTGCCGCTTCGTCGAGATCCTTCGGAAGAGTCTCAAAGAATCCTTTGAGGACAAATACGGTGAAAGGAAGGGAATAGGCCACGTAGATAATCGTGAGGCCAAGTTTGGTGTCGTAAAGGCTGTAGGACCCCAATTTGAGGCTGTTCATTAGGAAGAACAGGGGAACGATGGTCAGAAACTGGGGGAACATCATTCCCCCCAAGAAAGATCCGAACAGCAGATTCGATCCTGGAAAAGGATAACGAGCAAATATGTAGGCGGCCATGGCCCCGATCGGAATCAGGACAATGAGCGTCGCAATGGAGACGATGAGGCTATTGACGAAGTAGTGGGCAATGCCAGCCGTCTTCCAGGCGTGGGTGAAGTTCTCAAAATGAAGCGCCTTCGGAAGTCCCCAGGGAGACTCGAAGATTTCTGAGCCAGACTTCAGCGAGCTCAAGATCATCCAGATGAGTGGGACGACGACGATAAGGGTGAAGGCAATGAGAATCGCCCATGTCGCCGCGCTCTTTGCACCTCGAAAAATTGCGTTCAAGCCGGCACTCCAGATGGATCCTTTCTCGTGAGTCGCATGATGATTCCGCTTACACCCATGACCACCACGAAGTTGGCGATGGCCAGCGCGGTGGCCAGGCCATAGTCGCTGTTCACAAACGCCTGCTCGTAAAGATAGGTAAGCATCACTTCTGTCTTTCGGTCTGGTCCACCCTGAGTCATCAGGAAGACAAGGGCAAAGACGTTGAGCGCGTTGATGACAATATAGATAACCGCGATGCGCCCGACCGACCAAAGGAGGGGTAGCGTCACCTTTCTAAATCGGAAGAACCCCTCGGCACCATCTAGTTTCGAAGCTTCAGCAACCTCTTGAGGAATCTGCCTGATTCCTGCCGAGAACAGCATGATGTAGAAGCCTACGGCGAACCACACGAAGGTGATGATGACTGCTGGGAGCGCTTTGTCTCCATTCCCAAGGATTGACAGCTCTACGACCGGAGCACCAGGCTTTGACGGGGCTGGCTTGCCAAGGAGGGAAGAGATAATCCCTATTCGAGGGTGGTAGATGAACTGCCACAGGAGGGCCACCACGACGAGCGACATGATGTTTGGAAACAGGTAGACACTTCGAAGGGCCTTGGTAAACCTGCCTTCCCCCTGCATCGCATGGGCAATTCCGATCCCGATGACCAGGATGGCAAAGCCGCCAATGATGAAAATCTCCGCGTTATGGAGAAGTGCCTGCCAGAACACACTGTCGTGGAAAAGACTCTTGAAGTTGTCAAAGCCTACGAACGTCTTGTTTGACGAAAGGCCAGACCACTTGTAGAACGAGAACCCTACTGCCTGGATGACGGGCCAAATGACAAATAGGGCATAGAGGAAAACGGCCGGAGCCAGATACGTGATGATGAAGGCTGTCCGGCCGCGATTCCTCATGGATTTAGTGGGTCATCGTGTGAGCTGGCTTCGACTTATCCTGTCTCACCTTCTCTGCTGCTGCTTCGAGTCGATTGACGAACTCTTCTGGCGTTACACTTCCGTTTAGGAGTGCGGCCATTGCGTTCTTGGACTCTGTTCCAAGGGTCGAGTACCAAGTGTCGAACTGGATGGAGTAAACCGTCTTAGAAGCTCGATAGAACTTCACAGGCTCTTCAAGAACCGGTGGAAGCTTCACCTGGTCGCTGCCCTTAATGGCGGTAAGGGTTCCGCACTCGGTAACAAACTGTTTGGCCTTGTCTACCGATGTCATGTACTTGTAGAAGTCGATTGCCAACTCGTGATTTGAGCCCCCTGCTGGAATAATCCATGGCTCGATTCCAATCATGATGGCGGAAGGATCTCCCTTTCCACCGTCTGCGACTGGAGGCATCATGAACTGCATCTTCGCGCCCGCTGGCATCGTCTTTCGCATCTCGGATTCCAGCCAGGTGCCGCATGGGATCATGGCGGCTTTCCCTTGGAGGAAGTCGGTCTGAGATTCGGTATGGCTTAAGCCACTGGCTCCATCCTCGAAGAATCCGGCGTCTCGAAGTTGCTTGATCATCTTGGCTGCCTGTAGGAACGCATCCGACTTCCAAGCGCCTGGAACAAGGCTCTGGGCGTCGTCCGCAGCTTTGATGCCGCCCACGCTGATGACCCAAGGGAAAAGGAATCCTTTGATGGTGTAGTCCGGATACTGGCCCTGATAGGTAATCGGTGCCATTCCGGCAGCCTTAATCTTTGGTGCCAACGCCAGCAGTTCGTTGAATGTCTTGGGAACTGCCCAGCCGTGCTTAGCGAAAACGTCAGGGTTGAACCACCAGCCCATGATGTTGTAGTGGTATGGAAGTTCGTACTGCTTGCCCTGATATTCTCCCAACTTGAGGAGGGAGGGGTCAAAGGTATCGCCCCAAGTGCCCTTTCCGTCGTAGGCAGGAGTCTTGAGAGCGTCATTAAGTGCGAACACTTGGTTGTCGTAGATCAGCGCCCAGTAGTCCATGCCCCAGCCTGGCCAGGTGAGGGAAGGGGGATTTCCACTCGCAAATCGAGGTCGCAGCTGCTCCCAAACTCGTGGTCCGCCTGTAACCTTGATGTGGGTACCTGCATGTTTGGCCTCGTACTCCTTGGCAGCCTGTTGGAAGAAGTCAATTCCAAAGCCACCTTGGAAGGAGACCACATCGAGGTCCTTGCCATTGCCACCGCCGGCAGGAGTCGCATTGCCTGAGCCGCCTGAGCAGCCTCCTAGGATGGCACCAGCTCCAAATAGAGCCAAGCCGAGAGCCAAAAGATTCGTCTTCATGGGTGTTGTCCGATCATGCCGCAGTTATCGGCGTGGTGTGATGTATACCTAAAGCTTTTGAACCCTGCTTGCCAAGTCATCAAACTTGGCAATGTTTCGCTCAAGCCACCAAGGTCGATTCTCCCTCTGCCACAGGTCTGAGTACCAATCTCGAAGCTCAATGACCTCACCAGAGAGAGTTTTCAAGGGGGTTCGATTGCCAGCCTGAGCGGCGGCGGCGGCGGCCATGCTGTCTCCAAGGTACTTTGCGATCCGCGTCGCATAGATCGCGTAGTCAAGGGTTGGCGCGTTGTGAATCGCCTTCGCCTTTGCGTCTCTGAGGGTGAACGAGATTGCGAGAATGTCGTTCATGTAGGGCTGCACTTGAGTTCCAGCAGGAAGCTTTGCAAAGGTGGTGACCGGGTCCCGCCAAATCGCCGAGTTTCTCAATCCGCCTGAAATAGCGTTGGTGCGCTGCTGGGACAGCTTGATAATAGCTTCCGAGAAACCCGCATCCTTCAGACCGTAAAAGACCCCCGGAAATGCCTTGCAGTACTGCTGAAAGCGGTCAATTCGGAGCACGTCTGGGTCAATTCGCTTACTGGGAATAATCGGCTTCCACGAGCACTCGGCACCCCAGATAAATTCAAACCAGTTGTCATTGAAGAAATTGAGACCGTCATCGTCCCAGGCGGTATTGAGGCAACCGATGGCTCCATTTTTGGCTCCGTCTCGAACAAAATTTGAGATGTTCACGGTTGCGTTGTCGAGATTTGGCCAAATCTCATTCCAGCAGGAAACGCCCGGACACACCATGAACTGGAGCCCGAATTTTGTGAATGGCTGAATCTGGTTATCGAAGCTGGCTCGTCCATCGTAAGCCCATGGCAGAACGATAAGGTCCTTCGGAAGTTGGGGAACGATATCTGGATAGTTCAGGGCGATGTCACCCCACATCATTGGGGTTTTCCCGTACTTTCGCAGAAGGTTTGTGACCCGGTTGATGTGTCTTGCATACACGCCACCCACTCCGATCTTCTGCACGAGTTCTTTGCTTGGCCCATTTCCAAGTCCAGACACCTCATCGCAGTTAATGTTGAAGAGCTTGCTCGTGTAAGCAGGGGCTACCTCTGAATACACATCGCCAAGGAATTTGTAGCTTTCGTCCAGCGCTGGGCTAAGGACGGAAGGAGTTTCCGCAAGATCTGAATATTCAGGCAGCTTCAGGATGTTTCTGAAGTGGCCAAAAGACTGGAAGTTACCGACCACTTCAACGTGGTACTGCCTGGCGTATGAGCTCAGCTCCGCAATTTCTTCTGCGGTGATTCCATCACTGGGGGCAATAGTTGGGTGCTTCTTTAGCTTGAAAACATGCTCCGTGTAAAGAGTGAGCATGTTTACTTTGAACTCGGAGAGAATCCGCACCTGCTTCATCAGGAAGCCATAGGTGGGGATGGGACCTCGACTTATATCGTCCTGCCAACCGCGATACTTCAGCGTGGGCCAGTCTGTGATTGTGCAGGCAGGAATGGAGTTCTTTGTCAGATTCGCCCGAATGAGCTGCTTGAGTGTCTGCACACCGTAGAAAATCCCTTCGCTTGAATGAGCCGCGATGGTCACCTTGGTGGGAGTGACGGTCAGGCGATACCCTTGTCCGAACTCAGTCGGAGCAATCTCAGTATCCGTCCGCACCAGGCTGATAGCACGTCTGGATTTCTCGGCAGTCGGCTCTATTCGCACCCCTACATCCGTCAAGATCTCTTCCATCAGCTGTTCTGCGGCAAACCGATCATCAGGGGCGGCGTCGTTGAAGACGATGTTGGTGTCGGCAGTGAGGTTGAATCCACCCTTCGCTCTGATAACGTGCTGGGGAGTCGGGACAAGCATCATCGGATGCAATATCGGCCTTTTGGGGGGTCTCGCTCCGAGGAGCGCAAGGGATGCCGCAATTGAGAGAATCATGAACTTATGCGGGTATACCCGCGTGAAAGGCAACAAAGGCCCCCCAGGAACACTGGGAAGCCTTTGGCAGGAATCAGAATCGAGTGGAAGACTTCCTTAGAAGCCGCCGCCCGGAGCTGGGTCGACGCGCTCAAAGTGCTTGCCGCCCATCTCTGTCAACTTTGTTTTCTGAGCATCAGTAAGGATCTTGGTGACTTCGTCCTCCATGATCTTGGTGTTCTTCTTCAGAATCGCTGGCATTTCTGAACGGTCAATCTCGCCGCTCTGAGCCTTTTGGAAGAGCTCCATCTGAGCCTTCTGCTGTCTGTCCTGAAGATCCTTCAGCTTTGCTTTCTGATCGTCAGTGACTCCGACTTCTTTTTGGAGATCCTTGTCGTTCACGAGACCGGATAGGCCGACCATCTGAACTTTAATTTCCTTGAGTCTCTTAAGTTGATCTGCGCTCAAAACGTCCGCAACCGCTTTCCAGTTCTCTGCGGTGAGCTTTTCGATGATGGGACCCATGGCCTTTCGCATTTCAGCAAAGTCGCCGTTTGCCGCATCTCGGGCGGCCTGCATCGACTCCTGTCGCTTGGCGTCCGATTTCTCTTTGAGATCGACTACCTTTGCCTTAGTATCATCGGAGAGGGCGAGGTCCTTTTGAACATCCTCACGGCCGAGAAGGGTGATCGGGTCACCGTTGTTCATTCCGAAGCCACGGCGCTGGCCCCCCTGGGCGAAAGCCGAACACGCAACGATGGCGATGGTGGCAACTGTGATTAGTTTTGCTAGTTTCATTTGACGGACTCCAATCTTCATTGAGTGGATTTTGCCACTCGGTCGATACATATCGTTAGATGCTAGAAAGCGCCGAAGGGTCTTTCCTTCGGCGCTTTAATACTCACTGCTCGGAATTAGTTCCCGCCGCCACCACGGCCGACTGGTGCCGCTGGCTTCGCCAATGGCTTTCCGCCAAGGTCGGTGAGCTTGGTCTTCTGAGCGTCGGTGAGAACCTTTCCGATCTCTTCCTCAAGGATCGTTGCGTTCTTCTTTCGTGCTTCGTTTGCAGCTGCCTGATCAATTTCCTGGCTCTGAACCTTGGTTCGGAGTTCAGCGTTGGCTGTCTGCTGTCGCTTCTGCAGATCGGCAAGCTTTTCTTTTTGTTCGTCTGTGATGGAGAGGGAAGCCTGCACTTCCTTATCGGTGAGAACGATTGAGGTACCCGTCCACTGAATTTGGAGTTCTCTCAGTCGCTTCGTCTGCTCTGCGGTGAGGATCTCAGAAAGCGCCTTCTGACCCTCTTCGGTGATTTTCTTTGAAGCTTCTGCCTGAGCGGTTCTGTCTTGACCGGCGGCCTGGCGGGCTTCGGTCATCTTTGTGCGGATCGACGTTCGGAGCTCGGTGAGTTTTGTCTTCTGGTCATCCGTGATATTGAGCTCTTTCTGGACTTCTTCTCGGCCCACAAGAGTCATCGGGGCGTAAGGGTTGCCGCCGCCGCCACGTCGTCCTTGTCCGCCACCTTGGGCGAATGCTGCACATGCCAGAGCAGCTACGGCTGCGATGAGGGCTACTTTACTGAGTTTCATGGTCTTAATTTCCTCCAGTCTTCTTTTGAACAGCACCGCTGCTCTGATTCGATTGAATTGTGTTGAGGTTTTCCTTGGTGCCAGGAGTCATCTCTTTCTGTGTCTTCTGATACATTTTCTTTGCCTCAGCGACGTCGCGAACGACGGTTGGGGTCAGGAAGACCAGAAGTTCTGTCTTCGTCTTCGTGTTATTCGTCGACTGGAACAGTTTGCCAAGCACTGGAATGTCTCCGAGGAGAGGGATTTTGTTCGTCG
This sequence comes from uncultured Armatimonadota bacterium, assembly GCA_903927025.1. Lineage (GTDB taxonomy): Bacteria > Armatimonadota > Fimbriimonadia > Fimbriimonadales > Fimbriimonadaceae > Fimbriimonas. The sequence continues at coordinate 64,563 of CAIYLG010000038.1, read as the reverse complement.
TGGCCGTGACCTGGTTTTGGATCATGCCGCCAAGAACGATTGTCTCGCCATCCTTCACTGAAACCGTGGTGTTGGCTTCGCGCTGATTGACGATAGGCGCATTGAAGTTGGTGTATCCCTGAAGGTCATTGGCGGTTTGGGTCACATCCATGTTCACGTAGCCGTTGCTAGTGATTCGTGGAGTGACGGTCAGGACGATTCCAACATCCTGGAAGGCATAGTTGAAGCTCGTCGTGCCGTTCGTATTTTGAATCGTGCTGACGATGTACGGAATTTGCTGGCTGATGTTGATCGTTGCCGTAGTGTTGTTGGAAGTGAAGATTCTCGGGGTGGAGAGGATCTGGAACTTCGTGTCGGTCTGCAGCATGTTGAAGAATGCCGTCAGGTCACCGCCAGTCATTGAGTAACTGAAGCCTTGGAGTGCTGGGTTGGCATTCTGAAGGCCGAAGGTGTCTCCAGTCGTCGAAGTGACTCCCTTGTGAGTGGATGCGTATTTCCACTCAAGGCCAAGCTGATTCGCCTTGGTAAGCGACGCCTCAACGATGACGGTCTGGATCATGACCTGCTGAGCGACCACATCCAGCTGCTCGAGGATCGACTTGACCAATTCTCGATTGTCGGGCGTTGTGACCACGATTAAGCTACCGTTGTCCATGTCTGGGATAACTGTGATCTGGCCGGTTAGGTCTCTCAGGTTTGTAATCTGACCTTGGCTGTTTCGAGTCTGGGTGACGCTTGTGGAGTTCTGGGATGCTGAGGATCCGCCTCCTCCTCCACCGCCAGGACCACGACCACCGCCGCCTCCACCGCCGAAGCCAAACCCCTGCACGCCAACTGACGTCAAGAGATCTCCGCTAGAGGCGTTGGGGTCTTGCAGTGCGATGGGCAGCGAATTCTGTGCGAACTGGTCTTCGCCGTTGCCAATGTTGGCTCCGGGTGCTTTGGCGGCAGTTGTTCCGTTGGCGCCGGTTGTTCCGTTGCTGGTTGGGTTCGCGCCAGAGAACGTGTTTCGATTTGACGCCGAGGCATTCACGCCAGATCTCGGTCCAAAAGCTTGGAGAAACAGGTTGGCGATAATGTCAGGCCGGCCGTTCTGGAGTGGATAGACGAATGTGGTGCTCTGGAAGTCAACCGGCTGGTCGAGCTGGTCGACAAGCTTGCTGGCGATGGCCAAGTTGGCTGGGGTCGTGGTGACGACAACAGAGTTCGTGCGAACGTCCGACACTACCGGGCCAGAAGCTGCCTGTCCGGTCCCAATTCGAATCGCATTCTGAAAAGTAGATTGAAGGGACTGTGGACCCGAGCCAGCTTTTCCTTTGGGTGCGTTTGTTTGGAGAACGTTGAGGAGAACCGGCTGCACGTCGTTACAGGAGGCGAATTTCAGATGGAACACATGCGGCGTCATCGGCTCGTCTGCGTTCTTGTCGAGCTGCTTCACGAGGCTACCGACCTGTTGCTGGTCTCGATCATTGGCACTGACGATGACTGAGTTCGTGTAGTCGTCAGATGACGCCTTAACGGTACTGGTCGTCTGGCCACCGCCGAACATCCCCATCATTCCACGGCCGTTCTGAGCAAAGGGGTTGCCACCCTGATTGCCGAACCGACCTCCCGCCTGACCTCCGCCAAATGGATTTCCTCCACCGCCGGGGCGTCCGCCCATGTTGCCGAATGGGTTGCCACCGTTGAGGCCCTGACCTGCATAAACATCGTTGACGACCTTTGCGAGCTGTGCCGCATTGGCGTACTGGCAGGTGTAGACCTTGACTCCGATACGGGTTGCAGCATCATCTCCACCGCCCATCATCGAAAAGTCAAACCCACCCCGAGGTGCCCCGCCTCCACCGTTGCCTCCGTTGCGATTTTTGATCACAAGGAAGCTGCCGTCTTTGGAGATATCGAATCCCTTCAGGTCAAGGTTTGCCTTGAGGATCAGAAAGGCGTCGTTCAGTGGCACCGGCTTTGCGCTTGTTACAGTCATCTTGCCAGTCAGGGTCGGATCCTTGACAATCGTGATTCCGGATGCCTTCTCGTACATTGACAAGATGTTGTCAACGGAGGCGTCGCGAAAGTCCAGCTTGATCCTAGTCTTGGCGTTCAGCTTGAAGTCCACCCACGGTCGGGTCGAACTCGCAGAGTCGACACCGGTTCCGTTGAGGAACTGACCGAACGCGGCAGCTGGGAGGACCAGCGAAGCACACATCCATGATTTCTTAAATTCCAACATGATTGATTCCTAAATGACCGTTCTTAAAATCTGAAGTAGAGGGAAGGGGCTAGCGGTGTTAGCCGCCGCCTCCGTTGTTTCGTCTGCCGCGTCGCCTTCCGCCGCCTTGGTTGCCATTGCCTCCGGCGTTTGCGTCTGCTTGGATCGTAATATCTGAAGATCCGATCGGGCCCACCATCACCGGATTGGCGGTTGGCGCTGCCGGGGTTGCGGCCGCGGGCCCATTCTTGGTTGCGGCGGCTCCTGCCACCAAAGTCAGAAGATCACCATTTGCGTTGCGCAGCTCGATGGAGTCTCCCGACACCTTAACCACAACATGGTCGTGCCAAGACTGGCCTTCCTGAACAAAGTCGCCCTGTCCTGTCTGGCTATTCTCAAGTAGGCCATTTGCGACGCCATTGAGCTGGGCCATTCCGCTGTACGAAAAGTTGTCTACCGTCTGGTTGGCAGCTTTGTCTCCGGAGTTCTTCGAAACGAGAGGCCGGAAAACATCCTTAGGCTGAACAGCCTCGCCGAGAGGGGCAATCTGAAACGCATAGTCGGTGTTCAGGTAGTCCGACTGGTTCAGGAGCTTCTTCACCTGGGACTTTGGCTTGCGGGATTTTGTTGCGGTATCGTCGGCAGGACTCAGAGCCTGAATCACAAGGAACCCTGTGAGGATGCCCATTGCGCCCAGCATGACTGGCGGAACATTTCTTCCAAATAGTTTAGGCATGTTTCTTGGCCCCCTTTGCACCAGTTGGTTCTGGCTTTGCCGAAGTTCCAGTCGACTCCGTGCTCGGCTTAGCTCCTGAAGCTGAGGAGTCAGGCGCCGGATCAGGCACCTTTGGCAACTGGTAAGCAGTTATGCCGATGCTTGCGGTGACCTTATCGTCGGATTGATCCGCATTTGAGATCTGGAGCAGATTTACTGCCAGCTTGGTACCTGGCTTCTCTAGGTCCTTCACGAATCCCAGTGCATTTGTGTAGCTGCCGTCAACTGAGAAAATGTAGGGAATGAGTGTCAAGTTGGGTAGGTCGGCCGGCTTGTCGGAGTGAAATCCGACGAGCTTCAGATGGTGCGAGATGATCAACGTGTTGACGACCTTTAGCACCTGAGGGCCCAAATCGTCTGGACTTCCTGCCCAGGTGAGCGAGGCTAGGTCTGCGCGTGCTGTCAGACCTTTCTTCTTCAGCGCCAGCGTGGAGTTCTTCAGTCGGGCGACCTTTCGCTTCTGAATCCTTGCATCAGGCAGAATCGGCTTGGGGGTGAACACCATTGCCGCACCGGCGATCAAAAAGACCACCAGGGAACCTAGCATTACTAGGTTTGTAGCTTGCTCATCCTTGTTCTTGAAGTCGATCATTTCAGTTTGACCTTCGTTTGGTCGAACAGTGGCACGTTTCCTACTGGAAAAGCGGAGATACTAAACTGTACTACCGGAATTTGTTCGATGGAACCGGGGTTAGTGAACTCTAACTTCACATCTCTTAACCTTTGTTGCGGTGTGTTCGCATCTAATGTGTTAAGAGTTCTCGCGTACTGCTCAACCAGTTCGTTTGTTTTCGCCGTGCCTCTGAGGACGAGTCTCTTGCCTCTTTCAAGGCTGATTCCTGTGAGCCAAACTCCTGTCGGAACGTTGTTTGAAACAACTGTCACGACATCGGAGAATCTCTGACCATTTGAAAATGCCAAATTGATGTTCGATTGGGCATCATCCCCAGGAGGTCCACCCGCCGTGGTTGAAGGGGCTTTTGCACCAGTTAGAGCAGCTACCGATGCTGGGGACAGCAACTTGCCTAGGTCGTCTGCTGTTGACTTTTGAATCTTAGTGTATTTGGCTAGTTCTGCTTTGTCTCTTGAATTGCTGCGATCGACAAGTGCCTGTCGTGACGAGTGATCGAAATAAGCAAAACCACTTAATCCCAGGGCGGCGACAAACATAAACAGTGCAAGTGCCTGTTTCTGGTCTCGAGCCTTTTTCGCTCTGAGGGCCACCGCTTCCGGCAACTCTAGGTTGACGGTTGTGAGTCCAGCAGGAGACGAAATCAGCGCATCCAATGCACCATCTGCAGTGGTGATATCGGCATCTGCAAATTTCAGTCCGGTGGCTGCAACGATGGAGGCGGTAGCCAAACCGGCCACTGTGTACGTGCGGCACACTTCCGCCACCGGATTTGCAGTGTTGGTGCTAAGGCGGCTATACCGGAGCTGCCCGCTTTCAATAATGTCGATCCCGATTCCGTCTGCCTCACGGGAAACGATGGCTGCGGAAGATTTGCCAAGTTTTGCAGCCAAAGCAACCGAGCCAAATGCGGAAGGCACCACCTGAGCAATTCGATACCCGGCACTCCGGAACTCTTCATGGAGCTTTCTCAGGTCTTGCGCGGACATCGCGACGACGATGGCCAGGCGTCCATCCACGTTGACATCATCCGCGAGAACGAAATCGTATGCGAGATCGCTAGCAGCAAGAGGGAAGAGGTCGCCCAACTTCATGCTAAGCACGAGTCGAATATCCGCGATCGCGGCATCCGGAACTCGCGTGGTGCGCACAAACACGGATCTCCTCGACACCGCCGCTACGACCTCTTTGCCGCCAGTAGCGGCTGAGGCCGCCTGTACGGTCTCGTAGTGCTGAGTTTTGTGCGTCACCGCGTCGAAGGCTGTTACACCTTTGGGCGACCACTCTATGACCAGATTTGGCGTCTTTTGGTTGCCCTTGCTCACGAAGCCTCCTTGAGAGTTGTGTCAGTTGAAGTTGTAGAATTCCAGTTCCAGCGCCCGATGACGTCAGTAAACGGAACATCAGCCAGGCGTGTCAGCCGCGGCACATTATTGATGATGTCGACGGTTGCCTCCATTGCGACGGTTGTTCCACCGCAAAAGCCGATCACTCGAACGATGAACGTTGAGGACTCGACGCAAAAAGAATCGATTGTTTGAGTTAGCGCGCCACCGGTGAATCCGGGAACGTTCAGCACGTCCGACAGTTTGGTGAAGCCAGTCTGTTGCTGATTGACGATTGCCTGCGCCAGATTGGGCGTGATGCCTGGGACGGTCGACAGAACGTTTTGGGATGCAGTGTTCAAATTGATGAGGCCGGAGATTCGAGTTGCCCCGGAGTAGGTACAGCTGTCCAAAATGACCCGCTTATCCTGAATGCTTGGGAACACCGCTGCGGCTGCTCCCAAAGTCCGAATATTGGGGGCTGTCTGCAGTCTGACGACATTGACGCGAGAAAGTCCGAGGCCCACAAGACGGTTCACGGTACCAGCCGATATCGGTGCAGTGAGGTTGATTTTCGGTTGTTGCTGGCCGAGTGGACCTGGCTGCACGTTTGGCGAATAGGAATAGGGTGTCAGCAGTTCGTACAGCGTCGGCTGTTGCCCGTTTGGACCTGCCGCGAAGGTCACTGTTGAAACGATGTTGGTGTTGGGCTGCCAGATGGAACTCGCGGTGAAGTAGCGCACCTGAAGAAGTTCATCCAACGTGTCAAGGGGAGCAAGCTTCGGCTTGTAGGGGAAGGCAAGACCGTTGTAGTACTGATCCTTGCCGCCATCTGCACTTGCGGTTTGACCCGGCGTCGTGTAGTCATTGAGAGCATCTATCTGCTGCTGAGAAAGTGGGAGCCGGTTTAGCCAAGGGGTCGTCAGCTTGGACATATTGATCAGCGAACTGGCGTCCACTACCTGCATCCGCACTTTGCAGTCCCCAACGATGACATTTTCATCGCCGTTCGAACCGAGTTGGGCCCAGTCATCCTGAAGTGTTGTCGCACCACTGGTTGTCGAAATCGTGGAAGTAGAAGAGCCGCTTGACGTGGTTGCTCCTCCGCCCTTGAGGTCATTGGCTATCGTGGCGATATATCGCTGCACTCCACTCAGGCATGCCTGCCTTGCCTTGATCTCTTGGACTCGATTTGTAGCCGACCTGACGTCAATTCTCACCGTAGATTCAACGGCTGCCAGCACAGCGACCAGTGCGGCGAGAACTACCAGGCAGTAAACAAACACTGCTCCTCGTTGACGTCTCATGATGTACCTCCAGTGGAGAGGGCTGGTGTGTTGGGTGTCACGGTAGTGAATGCTAAGCCAACAATGAATACTCGATCCTGCGTTTCGCCTGGCATCGAATAGGAGACTCGAATCGCAGCGGGAACCTGGCGAGTTGTTTGAGCGAAGGTATTCCAGCTCGACTGCCACTGGGTGCCGTCATAGAATTGGAACGAGATCTTCGTGATATCCGGTTCAAGCACGGATTCGTACCCACCTTGAGTAGCATCTTCATCTGCAGGAACCTGCTCGCGCAGGATGACTCCCTTTTGGCCCTGGGAGTCTCCCACCGGCGTCATGCAGATTGCATATTCGGTGATTCCACCCTGTGGTCCAAAGTGCTGGTTGTTCGTCTCGAAATCGTCACTGGGGTCTGCGGCTAGTACCTTGGCTGGAACGGGCCTTCCGACTACCGTGAACATCAGGGTATCGGCGTCTCCAGATCCCCCAGAGGAGGAGCCTGTTACCTGAGCACCCGCGGCAGGAGCCTGTGTGGTTTGTCCAGGAATCAACTGCTCTCCCGGAACGATCGTCTGACCGGGGGGCATACCCTGACCGCTTTGACCGACAAAGTAGGTTGTGGCGCTGGTTGTGTTTACGGGGTCAATGTAGATGTGCTGAATAAGCTTGGTGAGCTTGTCTTCAAAGAGTCGGCGATTTTCTTCCACCGTACGACCCGTGCGCAAGTGCTCGTTGTAACCGATGCCAATACGCATCGCAGCCACCGCACCGGCAAGGATGAACACCGTCATCACCGCAGTGATGAGCACTTCCAGTAGCGTAATGCCGGACTGATTTCGTCTCATCCGCCCGCCCTCCCTGGAGTTGCGGTAGTGGTGGTTGTGGCAGCCGGTGCCACGTAGATGAGGCCAGTCACGATTCCTGTTGGCGCCTTTGAACTTGTATCACTGGAGGGAGTCACCGTGACGGTTAAGGCTTCGAGGTTTGTAATCCCCGTGTCTTCGACTTGGGCGCTCCATGAGTAATCGCTGTTGTTCTGGTCGCTGAAGTCGCCGTTTTGGGTTGTTGAAGATCCCAAAGAGGTGCTTGTTGCCACGAGTTCATCGAACTTGTGCTGGGCAAGGCGTGTCATTGCTTCAATCTGTCGTGTCCGTGTCTCTGTCCTCGCGACAGCTCCGAGTCCGCCAACAACGGCGGCGATTCCGAGGCCCAATATGGTCACCGAGGCGAGGGCTTCAATAAGGCTGAAGCCCCTCCTTTTAAGTGATCGTTTAGAGCTGGCGTTGGACATAGTTTCCTGCGGGCCATTTATCCAGAGAGGTGTCCGGAATGTTTCCATCCGTTAGGCTCGCGCCTCCCTTCGAGTTAACGACGAGTGATCGGACCACTCCTCGTTCACTGAGCTCCACTGCCCCTCCATCGCACGAGCCATCCGGATAGAAGTTGAGCTTCCATCCGGATGCGTCCGATGCTTGACCTGAGAGCTGAAAGTTCCCAAACGCAACTCCGGGGGCCAATGGCAGAGTGAGCTGGACCTTGTCGGAGCTGCGATCATTTGCCGCGACTCCAATATTGGTCTGAGGGTTCTCTCCATTTGATCCCGAAGTTGTGCTCGCGCTGTTCCCATCTACTGGCGTGTAGGTGCTGTCATTCACCTGCTGTTTGATCACGATCTGGTTGGCAGACGTGTCTGCCTGCAGATACACGATCGCGTGCCTGGAGATCGCCATCTCTCTTGCATTCCCAGCCAAGTCGACGACCTTTGTTGAGAAGGCTCGTCTAGCTTGGCTCTCCTGAATGTTGACCAGATTTGGCGTAATCAGAGCCGCGAACAGCGCCAGGATCAGGGTCACCACCATCATCTCGATGAGGGTGTAGCCCTTTTTCCTAGTTAGAACCATCGAACAGGTCAGCGTTGTCTCCATCACCACCCGGTGCGGCATCGGCGCCGTAAGATTCCACGGAATATCCATCCCTGCCGTTCTGTCCGGGGACAGCATACTGATAGGGGCTTCCCCAAGGGTCGTTCACAAGTTCCTGCTTGAGGTACGGGCCGCGCCAGCCGGACAGACCATTGGGCGCATTTCGAAGGGAATCTAGGCCCTCCGATGTGGTTGGATATCGGCCGGTATCCAGCTGGAACTGGTCGATCGCACTTGAAAGCACTGAGAGGTCAGACTTCGCCTTCGCGATCTTTGCCTGCCCCTGTCGGCCCAACACGTTTGGCACCACGAGAGCGGCGAGAATCGCCAAGATCAAGATGACGACCATAAGTTCGATCAGGGTAAATGCTCTATTCTTCGTTTTCACTTGTTTCCTCCAATTGGATGCGTCGGCATTGGTTTCATCCCAGTCGATCGATCCTGTCCTTAAATTCAATCTTTCCCTATTTCACCAAGTTGTTTGCCGCAAAGATCGGCAGCAGTACAGCAAGTACGACAAATCCTACGAACGCTCCCATCGCAAGAACGATGATCGGCTCGACCATTGCGGTTAACCGCCGCATACCATTGTCGACTTCAAAATCTAAGCTGTCGGAGACGCGCCCGAGCATCTTCGGCAGGTCGCCCGTTTCCTCACCGATGGCTACCATGTGCGTGAGAACCGGCGGGAATGTTCCGGAATCGCGCATAGCCTGGGCGATCGGCTTTCCCTCGCGAACGTCATTCATCACCTCTTCGGAGCTCTTTTTAAAGAGTCGGTTGCCAGCAGCGAGGCCAGAAAGTTCGAGTGCCTCCAAGATAGCGACACCACCGTAGAGGAGCGTTCCCAAAACGCGGGCATAGCGGGATACGGTGGCCTTCTTGACGACAGGTCCCAGAACGGGCATAGTCAAAAAGAGAGAGTCCCGCTGAAGTGCACCAGCTTCGGTTGCGGCCCAAGCTTTGTAGCCAATGATCGCGAGAACGATTCCCACAAGGATCGCCACGTAGTTTCCATTGAGGAACCCAGTAATCGCGAGGAGGATCTTGGTCGGCGTTGGGAGGTCGCTTCCCAAGTCGTGGAAGACGCCCTCAAGTTTGGGAACCACGAAGGTCAAAAGGAAAATCACGACGCCAACCGCAGTGGTCGCCAAGATCGCTGGATAGATCAGCGCCGAGATGATGACGCTTCTTCTGGCAACCTCACTTTCCTGGAAATCTGCGAGCTTGGAGGCAACCTCTCCAAACTGGCCGCTCGCCTCGCCGGCGCGCAGTGTCTGGCAGAACACCTGCGGGAATAGTTTCGGGTGCATCGCGAGAGACTCGCTGACGGGCTTACCGCCGCGGACTTCAGCGAGTGCCTGTTCGGAGACGTCTGTGAGCATTTGGCTCTCAGACTGCTCAGCAATAACCTGCAGCACTCGGTCAAGGGGAAGGCCGGCAAGAGCAAGATCAGACAGTCGCCGACTGAACAGCGCGAGGTCACTTCTTGAAACCTTGCCTCCTCGTTTGGGAGTCTCGCCCTTGCCGTGCGTCGAAGTTCCTTTCTCTGCGGCCTGTTCCGTGATCTGGACGACGAATCGCCCTTCCGCCGTAATTTGTGCCACGGCAGCATCGCGACTGGCCGCGTCTACAAACCCGGTGCGCTTCTTTCCGGCAGGGTCAATCGCTGTATAGGCAAAGGTAGTTAAAGCCATTCCTTGGTCTCCTCGGGCCTAGAAGTCCTCGCGTTGAGAAACGCGGAGCACTTCTTCAGGGGTTGTCTTACCGGCCATCACGAGGTTTCGACCGTCGCCGAGCAGCGTTCGCATCCCCTGTGCCTGGATGGCGTGTGCCTTCATGACACCGGCGGAAGCACGCTCAACCGTCATTCGGCGCACGGGCTCGTCAACGACCAGGAGTTCGTACAGACCCTGTCGTCCACGGTAGCCAGAACCCTGGCACTTGTCGCATCCCTTGCCGCGTCGAAAGTCTGCACCACCATGGGCTTGGATTTCGTGCTGGGTAATTCCGATTGCGCGAAGTGCGTCTGGCTTGGGATCTTCTGGCTGGCTGCAGTTGGAGCAGACGCGGCGAACAAGACGCTGGGCAATGACTCCCACCAGAGAACTGGCCACGAGGTAGGGTTCAACGCCCATATCCAAAAGTCTTGTGACAGCACCGGCAGCATCGTTGGTGTGGAGCGTGCTGAATACAAGGTGACCGGTCAGGGCTGCGTGAATCGCGATTTCTGCGGTCTCATGGTCACGGATTTCACCAACCATGATGACGTCTGGGTCCTGTCGAACAATGGAGCGGAGTCCAGAGGCGAAGGTTAGACCTATGTTGGCTCGGACCTGAATTTGGCTGATGCCGGGAACCTGATACTCGACAGGATCTTCGATCGTGAGGATGTTGGTGGTCGGCGACCAGATTTCCTGGAGCGAAGCGTAAAGCGAAGTCGACTTACCCGAACCGGTAGGGCCAGTAGCGAGGATAATGCCGTGGGGAAGTGAAATGACCTTGCGGAATCTCTCTAAGAGGTCAGGTGCCATTCCCAATTCCGGCAGGCCCAACATCGCGGTGCCTTTATCCAGAATTCGCATAACGGCGCGCTCGCCGTAAACGGTGGGCACGATCGACACACGAACGTCAATCTGACGTCCGGCGATGGTGAGCTTGATACGGCCGTCCTGCGGCAAACGGCGCTCGGCAATGTTCATGCCCTCGCCAAGAATCTTGATTCTCGAAATGAGCGCAGCGTGCATCCGCTTTGGTGGGCGCATCAGGTCGCTGAGCATGCCGTCCACACGGACACGAACCTTGACGTCTCGCTCGTAGGGCTCAATATGGATGTCGCTCGCCCCGTCTCGAACGGCCTGAGCGAAAATTCCGTTGACCATCTGAATGACCGCGGTTTCGCCGGCAAGCTTGGTAAGGTCGGCTAGGTCAGTCGCGTCATCGATTTCGTTGATCGAGCTGTCATCCGAAGTCATTCCCGCGAGAATTCTCTCAAGGAAGAACTCCTGGATTCGCTCCTGAATCAGGTTCTTGTCGGCCAGGATGGCGCTAACTGGTCGATTGAGCAGAATTCCGAGGTCGTCGGCGGCCTGAAGCGATTGAGGCGCTCCCATAGCCACGATGAGCGTGTTGCCCTCAACCGACATCGGGAGGATCTGGTGCTTTAGTGCAAAGTCACCTGGGACCAGGTCCATCGCTTCGGGGTTGGGTTTGGTTACGTTCAGATCGACGAATTCAAATCCGTCAACCATTGCAGCGGCTTCTTGAGCGATCACAGGTGTCATAGGTTTTTGCGGAACATCAGAGCTCATCTGGCGACTCTTCGACCTCGTATCAGCTTCTGGCTAAACGCGGAATTTTGCCGAAAGTTTAGGCACGCGAAGTCTTTAGTTTTGGTTTGACGAATCGGGCATCTTTGCCGCATTTTGCTTATACGGTTCGATCCATCGATTTGGTTCTCCTAACTTGAAGTTCAGCCCTCCTTTGCAATTCTCGGGTTCCATCGACTTTCATCGCTTTTCCCTGATTCGTTGTCTGATGGGATTGTGGGGCACCAATTTAAAAATAGAATGAGGATTGGGTGAGAGTTCTCTAACTTCAAATGATTCAGAAATTGAGTCTGGGGAGCGGTATTTCTCAATTGCCTCGCCTGACTGGGGTGGAACTGGCACTATCCAGATTAGTCTTCCCTCAAGTTTCGATTATTTGGGTTCAGCAATTCGATCTGAATCACTTTGGCCTAACTCGTATTGAGCAAACCTTAGAGCCTAGGTAGGAGAGTTGGCCGGAGTCAGAGGTTTGCCAAATCGCTTAGTGCGGCGTGAAAGCGTTCAGCTCATTTCGATGGGGATCACGTTGATTTGTCCATCCGCTTCCAGTACGGCGAATCGAACATTGGAGAGGTCAGCGTGTTCCCGCTGACGCAGCGCATGCATCACATCTTCGCAGGTAAGTCCAGATCGCCGCATGTGTTCGTCCACAAACCTGCCATCGTGGACCAGCACGACGGGTCCAGTGCCGCACAGATGGCCAAATTTCTTTGACCTCCTAATTAGCCGAGCGACTGTGTAGTTCGCGATGAATAGTGTGGTTCCGGAAACCAGCCCGGCCTTCAGTGATGTATCGCCATGCACCATCGCCGTCTCCACCGCGCTGCCCAACAGGATGATCACCATGAGATCAAGTGCGGTGAGCTGGCCAAGCTGTCGACGGCTTAGCACCCGCATGGAAATCGCAAGAAAAGCGTAGATGCACAGGGTGTTTAGGGCAACGATCAGAAGATTTTGGGCAAGTGGGCTCATTTGTACCTTCTGAGGGGCAACGGCATCCGCTAGGATAACAGCTAACTATGTCCGCTTGGCTCAGTCAGGTTTTCGACCATCCCGATCTTCACGGCTCGCTCATTATAGCGGGCAAAACTCTGATCGTTTACCTGTTCCTCATCATCGGCCTCAGACTTCTCGGCAAGCGAGAGCTTGGCCAGATGAACATCTTTGACCTCGTCCTCATCATCGTCCTAGGCAATTCGGTCCAGAACGCGATGATGAACAATGACAATTCGTTGGGAGGGGGCCTCATTGCGGGGACCGTCCTCTTGGTATTGAACCGCGCTTTCAATATCGTGCTTCAGCGTTCAAAGCGGGCGGAGAGACTGATGGTTGGACACCCTGTGCTCATCCTTAGCGGAGGGGTGCCCATCGCGAAGGAAATGCAGCGAGAGGGTGTGACCCACGATCAGCTGATGACTGCCCTGCGAGAACACGGCCTCACACGCTTGGACCAGGCGGCGATGTGTGTCCTGGAAGTAGACGGCTCCATCAGCGTGGTACCGGTCGACTCGGAAGTTCTCAAGACTCGCCGTCACTTCAAGGCGATTAGGATGCCCTAGGCGATGCTCTACGATCTATCCATCTATGCCGGCAAAACAGCGATTGTCCTGCTGTATCTGTTTCTAGGATTCCGCCTGTTCGGGAAGCGTCAGGTTGCCCAATTTAACCTGTATGATCTAGCGACGCTGATAGCGATCGCGAACGCTGTCCAAAACGCAATGACACGTGGAAAAGGGGATTTGGCGGTTGGACTGGTTGCGTCGATGACGCTTATACTCGCTGGTTGGCTGATTACGAGAGCGGTGGTTCGCCTGCCAGGCACCCAGGCGCTTGTGTATGGAACACCGACGATTCTTGTCTCAGATGGCGTGGCTTTGGAAGAGCGAATGCACAAGGAGCGTGTAACGCACGAAGAGCTGGAAGTCGCACTCAGGCAGCATGGGCTCACCTCAATCGCCAAGGTCAAATTGGCGGTGCTGGAAGTGGACGGCGCAATCAGCATTGTGCCCTTCCGCTAAAAGGAAGGGAAGTGGTGCCGTCGCTCGGACTCGAACCGAGATGCCTCTCGGCACCAGAACCTAAATCTGGCGCGTCTACCAATTTCGCCACGACGGCACGTCGAAGACACGGAATTCTACCCCGACAGTTGCGATTTCAATCCGGCGCGTGGACTCTTCCGAGAACCTTAATTCCGCCATCTACGATCTGAACGGTGTCCATGAGGGCTGGAATAGGGAAGTCGGCTGTATCCACCACGGGATTAATCTTGTCGAGCTGAGACTGGATGAGCTGCTTCGTTCCCACTCCCATGATCTCCACAGACTGGAGGTCCACAAACAGCTTTCGGTGGCTATCAATTCTGAGCGTGCACACCGCGTAGGCCTTCACATCGATCAGCACCGTTTTGGTTGCTCGAATGTGAAGGGCACCGTCTTTGGCCTCAATGCTGATGTTTTTGAGGCCCGTTCCTGCCATGGTGTTCAGAAACTGATTGAGATCAACCGCGGACACGAAGACATCCAGCTTGCCAGGCTCTTCTGCGGTGATGTTGGTGGGCGAGTAAGAACAGCTCAGATTGGAACCTTGGATGAGCACGGTGTCGATCCGGAGCCCCATTGGGAGAATCAGTCCGCGAAGCGACACGTCGGCGGAGCCGATCTTAAGTTCCCGGTTCTGGTTCACGGGGTGCATCCTACCTAATGTTTGTGCTGCTGGCATGATTGAAGGGGGCAGTAATGGCGATTCCTGCGATCTGATTCGTTCCAGGCGGATAATATGGAAGCGTGCTGAACCTGATTTCCGCCGCCATTTTGATTACGGGCACTGCCCACAGCCAGGATTCAGCTGCACCCTCAATTCCAAGAGAATTTCGAGCAGCTTGGGTTGCGACCGTCGACAACATCGACTGGCCCAGCAGCCGAACGCTGGATACTGACCATCAGAAGGCGGAGCTGATCAAGATTTTGGATACGGCATCCGCGGTGCGGCTGAATGCGATCGTTTTTCAGGTTCGACCCTCCTGCGACGCTCTTTATGATTCCAAGCTGGAACCCTGGTCAGAGTATTTGACGGGATTACAGGGAAAGGCTCCATCGCCCGGATACGATCCGCTCAGCTTTGTGGTGGAGGAAGCCCACAGGCGTGGAATTGAAGTCCATTGTTGGTTCAACCCATACCGAGCCGGACATCCCGCACAAAAAGGCCCCTACGCGAAGTCTCACATCCGCTACACGCATCCCGGTGTGGTGAAGCAGTACGGTCGGTATCTCTGGCTGGATCCAGGCGAACCTCAGGTTCAAAAGCACTCCCTCGAAGTGATCAAGGACGTAGTGAAGAGATACGACATCGACGGTATTCACATCGATGACTACTTCTATCCGTATCCGGAAAAGAATGAGACTTTTCCTGACCAAGGGAGCTACGCCCGATATCAGAAGAAAGGCGGAAATTTGAGTTTGGGAGATTGGCGACGTCAGAACGTCGACACATTCGTGCACGGAATGTATCAGGAAGTGAAAGCTCTGAAGCCGTGGGTCAAGGTTGGCATCAGTCCGTTTGGCATCTATCGTCCTGGAATTCCCAGTTCTATTAAAGCTGGTGTGGATCAGTATGATGAACTGTACGCCGACTGCAAGAAGTGGCTCAACGAGGGGTGGTGCGACTACCTTTCACCCCAACTCTATTGGCCCATCGCTCAAAAGCCACAAAGCTTTCCTGTGCTGCTGGATTGGTGGATCAGCCAAAACAGCCTGAAGCGACACATCTGGCCGGGGTTGTACACGAGCCGGGTCGCTTCCGACGAGGGAAAGACTTGGAGCCTAAAGGAAATACTTGACCAAGTTGACACGACTCGCCAGCGGGAAGGCGCTACTGGAGTGGTTCATTTCAGCATGAAAGCGTTTCTTGTGAACGCCCAGGGAATCAACGGTGCTTTTTCTAACGGCTTGTACGCTCACCGAGCTCTCGTCCCTGCTTCCCCATGGCTCGCGGTCGGTAAGATCGCGGAACCCAAGGCGAAGGCTGATCGCATAGATGGCAAGATCGTGCTGCACCTCAGGCCAGGCAATAAAACCGCTGTGCGATTCTATACGATCCGTGTCCATGTGGGTCACTGGATGGAACCCAGGTTCACGAGCGACTCTACGGTCACACTGATGCTCGATCCAAGCCTTAAACCGAATGCGATATCAATTACGGCAGTTGATCGTGCAGGCACTGAAAGCGATCCAGTTTCGGTAGACACGTCATCACTTTAAACGCTTCCTGAGGACGCGCTCCGCGGGATCTCGACGATGAAAGTTGAGCCGATGTTGAGGGCACTCTCAACGGTCACCGTGCCGCCATGTGCCTCGACAATGTGCTTGACGATGCTAAGGCCGAGCCCGGTACCACCGGTCGCTCGGCTTCGGGCACGGTCGATTCTATAGAACCTTTCAAAGATCCGCTTGATTTGGTCGCTTGGTATGCCAATTCCGGTGTCTTTAACCTCAACCCGAGCGACTTCCTCCAGCATCTGCATCGAAACGTGAATTTCGCCTGTGGTGGTGTATTTAAGTGCGTTCTCAACAAGGTTGTGGGCAACCTGCGTCATCTGGGAAGTGTTCGCGTCGATAATGGCCTGGTCGAGGCCGCTGTAGTCCATTCGGATGCCCTTTTCGGCCGCCTTTGATTCAAGCTGCTGGACTGCAGTTCGGAAGACGTCAGCGATATCGCACTGCTGCTTTCGCACAGGATTTGATTCTGCAGCGCTTAGAATGAGCAGGTCCTGCGAGATCATTGAAAGCCTATCAACTTCGGAAATAATCTTGTTCAGGTACTTGAGAGACCTTTCTGACATGGATGTGTCATCGTCCAGCAGCGTTTCCGCCATTGCGCGGATGATCGTCATCGGCGTTCGAAGCTCGTGGGAAACATTGGCGACGAAGTCCTGCCGAATTCTCTCAAGTCGTCTTAGCTCAGTGATCTCGTATACGGACACGAACACACGCTCATTTCCCTCTTCGGTCGACCAAACCCTAGCAAGTCCAACCCTCTCGTCTGGGTATGTGAACGAGATTTCTTTGCTCTGGGGCGAGTGGGACCTGCCGCAGGAAAGTACAAGCTGTTCGAGATCCGAACTTAGCGTGACGGAAAGAATGTTGCGTCCAATCGGTCGCTCGAATCGAAACAGGTCGATGGATCGCCGGTTTGCGTAGAGGATATTCGCCTTCGCATCACAAATGAAGATGGCAATCTCAAGTCCGTCAGCCATCGAGTCAACTGCATGCTGCTGCTCCTCGAGCTGGACTTGCAAAAGCTCTGCCTGGGAATGCCGCAGGGCAGTCGCTTCAATCGATTCTTTAAATGCGGTTTGGACCTGAGATCCAAGAAGACCGAGGAGTACGGAGCACACTAGAAACGACCAGCCAGGACTGAACGAAACTCGAGCGACGATGAGGACCACCCCCAACACGCCCGAGCATGTGGACGCGGCAAAGCAAAGCTTCGAAGCCCAGGAACCGTATCGGGAAGACACCATGTGTGTTGACGGATGACCCTTTGGGAGTGTGTCGCATCTGGCCCAAAATGCTGCAAGCCTTAATGGGTACGATGTTCGGAGTCGCTCACTGTGGCGCGATTTTCATGATGAGACGCATCGAAGCATTCATTCGAGTCAACAAGCTGGAAGATGTAAAGCAGGCCTTAGAGGATGCTGGAATATCTGGACTCAGCTGTGGTCAGGTTCGTGGGTACGGCAGGCAAATGGGCCGAACCGACAAGTATAGAGGGAGCACCTACGCAGTGAATCTTCTTCCGAAGATGCACGTTGAAGTCGTGGTCAAGGACGAGGACCTTGAGGCAGCCGTGGAAGCGATTATGGCGGCAACCCAGACTGGCGAAATCGGTGATGGCAAGATCTTTGTCACGGAAGTTCTGGATGCAATCCGAATTCGAACAGGCGAACGCGGTGACGCGGCGCTCTCTTAACCGGAACTCTCTTCACCATATAACCGATTCCCTGCGCCGGTTAACGCACGCATGGCTTTCAGAAATTTTAAAATCTGGCGAGGGAAGCTGCCTCATTGGCGCGCGGATGACGTGACGTACTACGTCATCTTCCGTCATCGCCGCCAACTCGACGAAAAGGAACGGCTGCTCATGCTGCGTATGCTGATTCGACCCGATGGTCGAAAGTGGGACCTTTTGATCGTATGCGTTCTCCCAGAGCAGACGGAACTCATTTTTCGAGTTCGGGAAGCCTCTTCCGGTGAGCCCTATGAGCTTTCTGAGATCGTTGAGAAGGCGAAACTGAAGGCAGGGCGTCAGATTATAAAGGCATCTGGGGAACGATGGCCCCCGTTCTACGCGGAGAGCTACGACCGAATTATTCGTGACGATGCCGAACTTGAAGAGCGATGGGAGCAGATTTTTGACTCTCCAACCACTCTGGAAATGCCCCAGGATCCCGATGAGTACGAGGGCTTGTGGGTAGCAGATGCCCCGTCAGAAGAGTAAGAAGTCTTTAATGTGCCGGAAACTTGGCATATTTTCCCAGCCAGAAAACTAAGACGCCTGTTACAGTGTCCTAACTAACATGAAAGCACGACTCTTGACGATGACGGCGATGCTGAGCGTGGTTGCAATCAGCGGTGCTCAACTCCATCTGCAGCGAAACTTCCTGACGGCGGGGAAGGACGTCTACATGTTCCTGCCGCCCGAGTTTGTCTGCGGACCCACCGTCAAAAACGTGTTTTGGTCTCAGGATGGCAAGCATCTTGCCGTAGAGCGCGAACTAGTTGAATCTCCTCTGGAGGAATCGCCCGAATACCTATTGGGCCTCAAGGAGGCGAATTCAGACCCCGAAGAGCAGATTCTGGTTTACAGCATGGTGACCCACAAGGTGACCATGCCCATCAGCTTCAAGAAGTCTGCGGGGCAGATATTCTCAGTCGACTGGATAGCAGGTTCTTCCTCAATGCTTGTGGAAGCCATGATGGACCCGCCCACTGCTGTTGATGCTCAATCGACGCTTGCAATTGTGACCCCCACGGGCAAGATTAACAACGTAAGGCGATTCTCAGGGGCAGTTGCCCATGAGGTTCTTCCTTCTCCATACAAGTCAGTCGCCTTGATTCTCGAGCGTCCGCCGATTGGAAGGCAGGGCGGTGCGCCTGCTGCTGACGTCACTGTGGCTCAGCAGGCTGTGGACAAGAACCCGATCTCTTCCAGACCAACGATGAGGTTCTTTGGGCTGGACGGAGTAGTGAGTGAGCCGATCACCCTGCCCACTCGCAGCTGCATTCCTCACTGGAGCAACGATGGTCGACTTTACGTGATGTCGATGGTGCGGGAGCCGGGTGCAAAGCAGTTAAAGAAGAGCTGGTACACCGTGGATATTCAGGGACTTAAGCTGACGGAATCGACCGCTCCCAAAGACTTTGCAGGATTTGGTGCGACAACAAACCCCACCCTCATGCTCGAGAACCTGTCTGCCAAAGTTTCCATCAAGAAATTGGGTGTTGCGGTACCGAGTGTAGTGGTTACTGGTATTCCTGCGAAGGAGAACGAACTCACGGTTGTCAGTACAGACGGCGACGCTGGTCAACTGTCTCCTCAGGTCAACGGAGTCGCTTATCGAGCGCAGGGCACGCTCATGGTTCGTCAAATGGTGAAAGTGTCGCTAGAGGCCTATTTGAGGGCCAAGAACGCCGCACTGAAACAGGAAGCGATGATGAATGCCAAACAGGCTGCCCTCGCGGCGCTTATGTACTCAGGCGACTACGATGACAATATGTTGGCAGCAGGACCCAACTGGAAGGCTCAGCTTGAACCTTATATCAAGAACATGAATGTCCTGGACGGTTTCACCTACACGTTTGCAGGTGGTAATTCCACTCAGATTCAAGACCCAGCCAACACTCAGATCGGCTACAGCGAAGGACCCGGCGGAAAGGCGGTCGCCTATGCTGACGGTCATGTGAAGTGGATTCCCAATCCCTAGCCCTGGCGGGTACGTTGTTCAGATGCGCTGCTGCATCGTTATTCCAGCCCGGATGGGCAGTACACGGTTTCCTGGCAAGCCACTCTGTGACTTGCTAGGGAAGCCGATGGTTCAGTGGGTTGTCGAGGCTGCTATTGCCTCCAACGTTGCGGATCGAGTGGTGGTGGCTACGCCAGATCCTGAGATTCTGTCTGCGTGCTCCTCATTTGGTGCCGAAGCGATTCTGACAAGTGCCAGCCACCCAACCGGGACTGACCGGATCGCTGAGGTCAGTCGGTCGGTGATCGCTGAGGTTTACGTGAATGTTCAGGGAGATGAACCCCTTATCAATCCAGCCAGCATTGCCGCATGCGCGGCCCCTCTCTTAAGCGATGCAAGCGTTCCGATGGGAAGCGTTTACAGTGAGTGTCCCGACTCAGAGGTTGACGAGCCGTCGGTGGTGAAAGTCGTCACAGATTTGGATGGCTTCGCCCTCTACTTCAGCAGATATGCACTGCCGTTTCCGCGAAATGCGCGTACCGACGTCGTGAAAAAGCACGTTGGTATTTACGCCTACCGAAGGGAAGTGGTCCAGGCGTTTGCCGGGTGGGATCAGACGCCTCTTGAGAAGGCTGAGAGTCTAGAACAGCTGAGATTCCTGGAGCATGGGGTTCGAGTTCGGATGTCGAAGGGAGCGGGAAGCGAGCTAGCCGTGGATACGCCAGAACAGGCTGAACAGGTTCGTCAGATCCTACTGGCTCGTCAGGCATAGGCGTTTATCGGTCACCCGAAAACACAGACGAACGTATATACTCTTAACAACACTTACAGCAACCGATCAAGCAGCGTGGCTTGACCGAAGCGGTGCCGTTTATGTCAGCGGCCTACGATATTAGCCACGATTGGGAAGAGCCCGAAGACCTTCATGCGATGCTTCAGGTCTTGCGCGATCAGCGCGGAGACGCGAACGTTCGCAGGATTCGCTACGCCTACTACATTGCAGAGAAGGCGCACTCGGGACAGTTTCGAAAGTCCGGCGAACCGTACATCGTTCACCCACTCGCCGTAGCGCGGATTGTTGCGGAACTCCGCATGGACGACGACACCATTGTCGCGGCGCTTCTCCATGACGTCCTTGAAGATTGTCCAGACGTCAAACCAGAATCGATTGCTAAGGAGTTCGGCGAGGATGTTCTTGCGATGGTGGAGGGGGTCACAAAGCTTCGCTCCACGCCGCTTACCGAACTGACCGCCCGCCAGAAGGTTGCGGCGGAGACCACCCGGACTGCAGAGACTCTTCGCAAGATGCTTCTGGCCATGGCCAAAGACTTTCGAGTCATGGTCATCAAGCTTGCAGACCGTCTTCACAACATGCAGACTCTAGGATCGCTCCCTGGCAATAAGCGCATTCGCATTGCCACAGAGACTCTGGATGTGTATGCGCCCCTTGCCGCTAGGCTTGGAATTTGGCAGATTAAGTGGCAGCTGGAAGATCTCGCCTTTGCCTCTCTCCACCCCAGCGAGTTCAATGAAATCAGTTCATTGGTCGCGAATACTCGTCCTCAGCGAGAAGCCGAGCTTGAGCAGGCCATTATGGCGTTCAAGAATAAGTTTGAGTCTGCCGGACTCAAGATTCTGGATATCCGAGGAAGGCCAAAGCATCTGTACTCGATCTTCAACAAGATCGTGAAGCAGGGCGTCCGGTTTGAGGAGATTTACGATCTCCTTGCCGTGAGAATCATTGTCGAGAACACGCACGAATGCTATATGGCGCTTGGCTTGGCCCACGATACCTACCAGCCGATTCCTGAGAAGTTTTACGACTATATCGCCAAGCCGAAGCCTAACGGCTATCAGTCGCTCCATACCAAGGTCGTGAACCCAGCGGGACATCCGATGGAGATCCAGATTCGCACTCGTGAAATGCACGAAGTGGCGGAATACGGCGTGGCGGCGCACTGGACCTATAAAGAGGGGAAGGCCGCGATTGACGAGAGCCGCCGTCTTTCAACTCTGCGAGAGCAGCTTTTCGACTGGTCAACGGACCAGCGTCTGTCCAGCGACTTTCTGAGGACCGTTTCTACCGACCTGTTTGCCGAGCAGACGTTCGTCTTCACTCCAAAGGGCGATGTGATTGACCTTCCAAAGGACTGTACGCCTGTCGATTTTGCATTTCGAGTTCACACAAAGCTTGGAATGACTCTCGTCGGCGCAAAGGTCAATGGACTGATGGCGCCGTTAAGCTCCACGCTGAAGAATGGCGATGTCGTTGAGCTTATCACCCGGTCGAACGCGACTCCGAGTCTAGACTGGCTCGAGTTTGTCAAATCCGCCCATACGCGCAGCAAGCTGCGAACGCATTTTCGAAAGCTCACAAAGAATGTGGACGCGAGCAGGGGACGCGATGCGCTTGAAAAGGAGCTGCGCTACTTAGGCCTCGATCCACGATTGTTCTTGGGTGAAGAGAAGCTCGAAAAGATCGCGGAGCACATCGACTCTTGCGAGACAGCCAACGACGTCCTCGCAAAAGTTGGATTGGGAATGCTCTCTGTGCAGAGTGTCATTTCGCGGCTTCGCGGAACTACCACCGAAAGCCGGCCCGCCGATAGAATTGAGGTCTCCAAGACCAAGGAAGGCAAGCTCACTCTTGCAACCAGCGGCATCGAAAACGTGATGCTGACCCGATCGAAGTGCTGCAATCCGATCCCAGGAGACGAGGTGGTAGGCTACGTCACACGTGGACGTGGCATCATGATCCACCGAAAGGTTTGCCCGAACGCACTTGGCTACGTTTCGACCGAGCCAGACCGCCTGATACCGTTCGACTGGCCCACCGATGGCAATGTGTACGGAGTTCCGCTTAAGGTCGTGGCTCTCAACCGAACCGGACTCCTCATGGATATCTCGACGATTCTCGGAGAATCCAAAACGAATGTCTCTGCCCTTCGAGTGAAGACGCTCCAGAATCAGACGGCTGAGATTGACGTAACCGCTGACGTCAAGGACACTGAGCACCTTTCGCTTCTGATGTCCAAGATCTCAAACTTCAGTGACGTCTTGTCGATTCTGCGGATGTTTGGCAGAGTTTCTACCAAGTAGACAGACCTCATAAATGAAAAGAGGGGGCTGTCTCATAAGTTGAGGCAGCCCTTTTCGTTATCTTATTTCGTCTTTAGCTTATGGCATCGTTGAACCGTCGGGCTACTTTCAAGCCTTACACGCAGTCTCAACCGAGCCTTCTTCCTCCGAGTTTGGACGAGCTCATTGCTGCGAACCATCCTGTACGGGTGGTGAATTCAGTGGTCGACTCTTTGGACTTGAGCGTTTTGTTCAGGTCTTACGAAGGCGGTGGTGCTTCTTCGTACCATCCCTCGATGCTTTTGAAGGTCGTGGTGTATTCCTACCTTCGGAACATCTATTCCTCTCGGAAGATGGAAGAGGCTCTCGAAGAGAATATTCATTTCATGTGGCTTTCTGGGCAGAGCGCTCCGGACCACAACACTCTGGCCCGCTTCCGCAGCGGTCGCCTTCGCACGAGCCTTCGCGAGGTTTTCAGTCAAGTAGTTGTTCTCCTTTCTGAAAATGGCTTGGTCAGTTTGGAAGAATCCTACGTTGACGGCACGAAAATCGAGGCCAACGCTGGGCGGTATACGTTCGTTTGGGGCAAGGCCGTTAAGACGAACAAAGAGAAGATGCTCGGCCGTGTAAACGAGCTTCTGGCCTATGCCGACAAGTTGGAAGAGTCGGATTCGAAAACTCCTGCGCTGGAGTTTGAAAAGGTTAGTCCCGAACAGCTTCAGGCAACAGTCGACTCGCTAAACGAACGCCTGAGAGCGAAAGACATCCCAAAAGAAACTCGCCAGGTTCTCCGCCTGGCGAAAAAGGAGTGGCCGGACCGTCTTGCTCGCTACCAGCAGCAGGAGAAGATCCTGGCGGGACGGGGAAGCTATTCGAAGACGGATCCTGACGCGACGTTCATGCGGATGAAGGATGACCATATGGGCAACGGCCAGCTCAAGCCTGGCTACAACCTCCAGATCTCCACCCAGAACCAGATCGTCACTCACTTTAGCGTTCATTCAAATCCCACTGATACAAAAACCTTGGTTCCTCACTTAAAAGGTTATCAAGACGAACTGGGCGCGCTTCCCAAAAAGGCCACCGCCGACGCCGGATATGGCAGCGAGGAAAACTACGAGTTTCTCGCCGAGTCGAAAATCGAGGCATACGTCAAATACAGCCGTTTCCATCAGGACCAGCGAAAGAAGAAGAATCCCTTCAATTCGGCCTATTGGCCGCAGGATGCGGTTGCGGACACCATCATCTGCCCGGCAGGGCAGACTCTTTCCAAGGTGCGCGAATATCAATCTAAAACCGCCGCCGGCAACCTTCAGCAGATCACGGTGTACAGAGCTTCAAAGTGTGAAGCCTGCCCCCTTCGTGAGAAATGCTTCAAAGCTCCGGGCAACCGAGAGGTCGAGGTCAATCACCGACTCAACGAGCATCGTGCCAAAGCGCATAAGCTCCTGACCAGCGAGGAAGGAATAAAACGGCGGAAACGCCGGTGCTGCGAGGTTGAGACCGTCTTCGGCCAAGTCAAACAGAATAAAGGACTCCGAAGACTTCTGCTCAAAAGCAAAGAAAAAGTTCAGGTGGAACTCGGACTGATCCTGCTTGCCCACAACTGCTCCAAAATAGCCGCCTAAGCGAAACATAAGGCTCGCAGGGCACTGAAAATCGCCGAAATCGGCCATCATTGCGTCAAGCAGAATCAATAAATGCGCAACTGTGGTCCGGTGCAACCAAATGCACGCTCAAACACAAAAAAGGAGCCGCCCTTATGAGACGGCTCCCTCTTTCTTTCTCTTTGCAGAGTTACTCTGTGACGATCTTTACGAACGCCTTCTCTCGGGACTTCGCTGCAACGGCGCTGACGACGCAACGAATTGCGCTTACCACGCGGCCACTCTTTCCGATGATCTTGCCAACGTCGTCCGGTGAAACTCGAACGAAGAAGGTTCGAGTTCCCATTTCGTGCTCTTCTTCAATCTGAATCTGGTCGGGATTCTCGACGACAGACTTGACGAGGGTTTCTACGAACGGTCGGTAGCTCATTAGGCGGTCTCTGTGGTTTCTGCTGTAACTGAAATAGCGGCGGTTCGCTTGTCCAGAAACGTGTAGTTCTTCTTCTGCTGTGGGCGGAGTTCCAGGAACTTGGGCAAGATGCCAAGCTTGTTCAGCAGGTAAGCGGTGGTCTCGGAAGGCTGTGCGCCGGCCATAAGCCAGTGAATTGCGCGCTCCTCGTTGACTTCGAGCTTCTTGGGCTGGGCTACGGGATCATAGATGCCAAGGGTCTCAACGAACTTTCCGTTGCGTCCACATGCGCTCTCTGCTACCACTACGCGGTAGAACGGTCGGCCCTTCGTGCCAATTCTCCTAAGTCGGATCTTTACCATTAAATCTTGTTTTCCTTGCTTATCGGCGTCCGCGCTTGGACATTTTCTTCTGCATCTGCATCATCTGCTTCATTCCGCGCCGGCTTCCGTAGAACTGTTTGAGGAGGTTGTTGACCTCTTCTACCGTTGTACCAGACCCTGCGGCGATGCGCTTTCTTCGCGAACCGTTGATTATATCCGGATTTGTACGCTCTTTTGGAGTCATGCTCAGGATGATTGCTTCAATTCGCCCCGTATCTTTCTCATTAATCTTGTCAAAAGCCTCTTCTGGGATGGCTGTTGCGAGTCCGGGGACCATTTTTAGCAGATTTTTCATTGGCCCCATCTTCTTCATCATGCGGAAGGTCTGCAGCATGTCGTTGAAGTCGAGGCTGCCAGTCATCATCTTGCTTTCGATGTCGCTGGCTTCGTCTTTGTCGATCACGAGCTCGGCTCGCTCGATGATTCCCATGATGTCGCCCATGCCGATGATTCGCTCGGCCATGCGCTTGGGATAGAAAGGATCTAAGGCGTCAACCTGCTCGCCGACACCGATGAAGCGCACGGGTACTCCGGTGCTGGCGCGGACGCTGAGGATGGCACCGCCACGGGTGTCGCCATCCAGCTTCGTAAAGATGGCGCCGGTGAGGTTCACCTGCTTGTGGAAAGTTTCCGCAACGTTGACCGCTTCCTGACCGGTGGTGGAATCCAGAACCAGGAACACTTCGCTGGGATTGGTCACCTCGTAGATCTGTTGGAGCTCTTTCATGAGCGCCTCATCCACTTGAAGACGACCGGCAGTGTCCACGATGAGTACGTCGTTCATCAGGTGCTTGCATCGGGCAAGCGCCTCTTTAGCGATCTGGACAGGCGATGAACCGTCGATTTTGGAAAAGACAGGGACGTCTATGGATTCGCCGAGAACTTCAAGCTGCTTAATGGCGGCTGGGCGCTGCACGTCGCAAGCGGCGAGCATCGGCTTTTTGCCCTGGCTGACCAGCCACTTGGCCAACTTCGCTGTGGTAGTGGTCTTTCCAGAACCCTGGAGTCCGCACATGAGGATGACTGTGGGCGGGGAAGGGTTGTAGTTGAACTTGGGCGTTTCCGTGCCCAGCATCTCCGTGAGCTCGTCCTTGACGATCTTAATGATCGTTTGATCCGCGGTTAGGCTGCCAAAGATGTCCTCGCCAACGGCCTTTTCCTTGACCTTCGCGATAAAGCTCTTTGCGACGGCGAAGTTGACGTCTGCCTCCAGAAGCGCTACGCGAACTTCGCGGAGCATCTCGGCAACGTCATCTTCGGTCAGGCGGCCTTTGCCTCGCAGGCCAGTTAGAATTCCGGCCAATCGGCGCGTTAGGGAGTCAAGCATTGGATTTCCTTAAGGTACCAGGGAACGGGCCCATGAGCCTGTTTGAGGGCGTATCAGCGACCAAACAGCGGCTTTTCCAACCGAACGACGCGAATGATCCCGATCGTTGCCACCGTGAGGGCAAACATCAGTAGGGGAGACAGAATCGCACCTAGGTAGGTTGCGTTGAGCACGTGAGTGATCGCCGGACGCTCCAGCACGGTGATGAAGATCGGGTGAATCAGATAGAGCTGAAGCGAGTGTGTTCCGATCGGCTTGAGAAGCTTTACAGCCGCTGGGACTACCGTGAGACTCAGGCAGAGCGACAGGGCAAGAATCGCCATGCAGCTGGTGTACATCGCCTGAGATCCGAGAGTCGGGTAGTTCTCCTCCGGTATTCCAAGAAACACCCCGATCTCTCCCTTGAAGAAAATATAGCCACTCAGCAGACTGAGCGCAGTTAGGGGGATCGCAAAGCGATTCGGCTTTTCGCGGAACTCGTCCCAATGCATCCCTATCCAGGCTCCCGGTACAAGCGAGCCAACGTACCAAAGGATGGTGCTGGCGGGAAATTGGAGCTTGAGATAGTTGTGCTGAAGGATGAAGATTCCCCCCTGGATAACGCAGGACGCCACGATAGCCTCAATAAATCCAGCCTTCCTCCACTTGAGGTAGGCCACGGTGGGAGGCAAAAAGGCGATAATCCCGAGAAGTACGACCAGGAAGTAGAGATGGAAGGAAGCTTTGCCCCAAACCAGTTCAAGGAGGCGTTCCTTCGGGTGCATCAGGAGGGCAGGTCCGGTGCATTTGAATCCAAAAAGATTCCCAGGGATCAGCTTGCGTGCCGATGGTTCCTTGAACATCCGGAAGCCAAAGTAGAGAAGGGACCATACCAGGTAGGGCCACAGCACTCCGGTGAATCTCCTCTTGTAAAACTTTCCGAAATCTGGCTTGGCGGCGTAGCTGCGGGCATAAAGGACTGCGCTCAGCAGTAAAAACAAAGGTACAGCAAAATTGCAAAAACGGTTCAGAAGGGTGAGGGACCACCAGCCGGCGGACCTTGAGTCGGTGTACAGGCGGGACGAGTTATTAGAGCAATGGATGCCAAACACTAGGAGAATTCCCAGACCTTTCGCGACATCAAAGACATCGTCGCGTGGCTTAGCCAAGGCTTTAGCGGCTTCTGGTGCCGGCTCAACGGATTCCTGAGACAAGATGCTTATTGGAACGTGCGGCACCCTCCAACCGATTCTTGAAACTTCGGCGAGGCTGTGCCGTTTCAATAAGAATTAAGACCTGTTCCATTAACCTTTGCTCCATAGGTAAAACAAACAGGATCAAGAAGTCGTCAATAAAGTAGGGAGTTGAATGACATGGAAAGTCAATCAGAGTCGAATAATATTCTAGTCAAATCCGTTGTTGCCGCCGCCGTTGTAGGTGGAGTTGCCGCCGCCGCGCTGATCGTCTGGCTCAAGAGCCCGGCAGCGAAGTCGCGCCGTCTCAGGGATCGGTGTGAGGATGCCCTTAGTGAGCTGGAGCATCGCTCGCCGAACGCATTCGTTCATCACTCTGCATAACCTGCTCGGTGCCTGCCTGGTGTGGGACGCGCAAGCGTAAGTGTATGGATCCTGGAGCAGAGTCAAGTTTGGGCTGGGTGAAGCCTTACTACACCACGGCAGGGGAATATTGGGGGCCACCCGGAGTCGAGAAGATCCACTTGGACAGGCTCGCCATCCTTGAGCGATTCTGTGGCAGTTCACCTCTGCGCGTCCTTGAATTGGGTGCCGGTTACGGTGAAGCAGCTTCGGTGATGGCCGATGCCGGCCACTCGGTGGTGGCCTTAGAATTTAGCCCCACCCGCATCCCGCATATTCAGGAGCTGGCTCGTCGGCAGCATGTTGGGAGACTGACGGCCCTCGAGGCAGATTTCTACGCTGTGGATTTGCCTAAGGAGTTCGACGCCGTCTGCTATTGGGATGGATTCGGAGTGGGTTCTGACTCGGACCAGCGCAGATTGCTCAGGACAATTGCAAGCGAATGGGTCAAGCCAGAAGGTGTGGTGTTGATCGATGTGTTCAATCCTTACCGGTGGACGGTTGAATCCGGCAAGGAGTGGGCGCTCAATCGGAATCATGAAAGCCATCGCTACCATCAGCGGCGACGCTTCAACTTTGACCCGATTCACGGATGCTTTTTGGACACATGGTGTCCCATCGACGACACCACCGGGGAGCCAAACGAGCAGATGGCGATTACGCAGAAGGTCCGCTGCTACAATCCCGCCGACTTTAAGCTGCTGCTGGAAGGCACCGGACTCGAACTTGAGCTAGCGGAAGTCGCAGGTGTGCCCGTTGACTTCACATCGGCAGGGTCAGATAGATCCCACCCGATCTGGAACGCCTGGAGCTACCTGGTGAAGCTCAGTGTCGTCGGCACTCCCAACTGAGGTCCTTGATCCTCTCGGTAAGTCTCTCGATTGACCTCCTCATTTTGTCTGCGGGTAAGTGATCTTGAAACTCAACCAATGAGCCGGCTTCATAATGCAAGATTATCGCTGAAATGCACGAAGCATTTGTCCGGGTGGAGGCAGGAGCCGTTTTGTCCCGGACCCCCGAAGACGTGCGAACGGCTGAGGGAAAGGCCGATAATCTTTTATTATGAGAGCAGACGGCCTAATAGGAAAATGCTTGTAGCTAGGGGCCATATGTGGAATCAAGCGACAAGAGAGACAGTGACGTGATTCGCGGGATAGATCGGACGCAATATGGCGCTACCATCATCCTTGATGTAGACCCAACGAAGTCATTCAGGATTGATGACTGCATTTGCAAAGGTGACGGCAAAGGCGGTATTGAATTGATTCAAAGTTGGGACAAGCTTAATCGAGATCGAGCGAAGGCAAAAGGTAATTGATAAACCATCTTTCTTCTTGTCCGACACTATCAATTCCGACTTTGACGCCATGAGCCGAGGGCTCAAAGTTCAATGATTCCCATTTGCTCCATAAATCTTGAGAAATGTCATATGGCTCACCATCTTCCGTGAACCACGAACCTCCTGATATCGGACAGCAAAGCTCAGCGTAAGTAAAAATTTGTCCCACGGTCGCAATTCTATCACGCGAAGCCATTGCACCTATCTTAACTCTGGCGGCGTGACGTCAGAGTTTCTACACCTGACTGCATGAGCCATCACGGAAAAATGGTTTGATTTTTCGTGAGTCTGCTTCATAATAAAGATTATCAGAAATAACTTTTTGGGCTTCCAGGTTCAAAATCCCCGGCTCTTTCTCGCTCCTCCGGCTAAGGATCCTCTGCCGTTCGTTCCTGTTTTCTGATAGACCAAAAACAAGCGCGCCGCATTTCCTGCATTGGAAATGCGGCGCGAATTTGTGAATGGGTTTTGAAATTACTTGCCCATTGCTCGCAGATTCTTTAGGCATTGGTCAACGGCTTCCAGTGGCGTCATGCCTTCATAGGATTCGTGTTCGACGACGTACCATTCGGTGCCTCCGACGGTTTCGCAGGCTTCAAACACTTTGGCCCACGGGATCAGTCCCTCCCCGATGACCTTGGCGCCGTGCTCTCCGGACCACTCTTTAAGGTGGGTCGAAATTCCCCTGCCTGGCCAGTTGAGGATCGGCTGGACCGGGTCGGCTCCGCCTGCCATGCCATTGGCGGTGTCGTACTGAAGGATGAAGTCGGATGTCGTGTACTGAGCGAGGAGGTCCCAGGCGCTTTTGCCTCCCTCTAGAGGGTGCATATCAGCGTCGTGGCAGTGAAATCCGGTCCGCATTCCAAATGGCTTGAGCTTTTCGCCGATGGCATTCAGCTTATCTGCCGTTTCCTTGCATGCTTCTGGGGTCGCGCGAGTCTCGGATGGGAGCCAGGGCACGATCAGGTTGCTGCAGCCCAGTACCTGGTGGAATTCGATAGTCGCGTCGATGGCGTCATCCTGAAGGGTGTTGAAACCCGCATGGGTTCCCGCCACCTTGAGCCCAAGGTCATCCAGCACTTTTCGAATGTCTGAGGCGGAAGCCCCGTGGTAGCCAGCAAACTCAACGCCGGCGTAGCCCATGGCCGCTACTTTGGCGATGGTGCCAAAAAAGTCTTGTGCACAGTCATCGCGCACGGAGTAAAGCTGGAGTGCTATCGGGATAGACATTTCCCTAAAACGTTACCTTTCGCGGCCTAGGATTAGCTGACGAGCGGGACTCGAATGACCTGATCTTCTGCAACTACCATAACTTGGTCTCCTTCGACGGGCGAAACGCGAGCGCATCCCGTGAACTCCCCGAATGCTGGAAGGACCGCAACCCGTTTGCCGATCCAGAAGCACGGGAGCTTCATCGATTGGCGGCCACGACCCTCTAAAAGGACTCCTGGGTGAATGTGTCCGCACAAGACGTATCCGTCGGCACACGGTTCTGGATAGTGACTCAGGGCAAAGGGTGGAACCAGGAACGGCTCTGCAACTTCCTCAAAGTTCGAATTGGCGGGCAATTTGCCTGACTTGAGGTCGTGGTTTCCTTCAACCAGGGTCATTTTGACGGTTTGGTGGCGGGTTCTCCAGGCAATGAAGTCATCAACCAACTTGGGTGTTCTCCCTGATTTTGCGTGCCAGAGGTCTCCCAGGAGGATCAGATGCTCCGCTCGAGTTGAGCGTATCAGTGCGTCCAGACGATTAAGCGTCTCCGCAGTTGGCCCCATCGGAATCGGAATGCTTTGAGCCTGGAAGCTGGCTTCCTTCCCAAGGTGTACATCTGCCACGAACAGGGTCCCTCGGCTTGGCCACCACAGTGCTTTTTGAGGGAGAGCCACCATTGATTCACCGGCGATACAAATCTCAAGGCTGCCCAGCACGGCTCATTATGGATGGCCGTATGCGGAATCTAGCCGGCTTCTGTTTCGAGGAGAACCGTCAATTTTTGAATTCGCTGCGAAATGCTTTCGGTGCTGACCGTTTCACGCAGTCGATCCACAAGGATGGGGAACGCCATCGGAGTCGGCTTC
Organism: uncultured Armatimonadota bacterium; assembly: GCA_903927025.1. Lineage (GTDB taxonomy): Bacteria > Armatimonadota > Fimbriimonadia > Fimbriimonadales > Fimbriimonadaceae > Fimbriimonas. The sequence continues at coordinate 33,334 of CAIYLG010000038.1, read as the reverse complement.
TCAGGATTGGTCAGTAAGATCGTGGACTGCTCTAGGCGCTGGAGTGCGATTGCCATGCGACTTTGCTCAAGCTGGCGCTCCAATACTTCCCTTGCAGCTTGTTGCAACAACATGTTGTCAGGGTCGTAGCGGGCAAAAACGTCGTAGAACAGGCCGCTTGTGGCCTGCACCTGCTTTGCGGACTTGTTGGCGCCTGGAAATCCTTGAAACACCAGCCCGGCGACGCGCGCAATTTCCCGAAACTGCCTCTTAGCCATCTCGACAGCATTGAGGCTCGCGGGGATATCGTGTGCAAGATTTGCTGAGGATATGAGGCCGGCAGCAATGGCTGCCGCTAACGGAGGTGACTCGGGAGATAGGAGTTCAAAGCCGTAGTCATTGCAGGCGATGCTGAATGTGATTGGCTGAATTTGGGAGATTCTGTAGGCGAACAGCGCGGCAAGTCCCTCATGCACCAGCCTGCCCTCGAACGGATAGAAGAACAGGTGGTGCCCTTCATTTGTTTCGACCTGCTCGATGAGGAATTCATCCTCAGCCGGGATTGCAGACCAGCGGGACTGCAACTCGAGAATAGGCGCCAGAACCTGCATTTCAGAGTCTCGCAACTCGCCGTATTTGGCGTATTCGAGCTCCTGCCGAATCGCGTTGGCAAGCTGGTTCGAAAGTGGCAGTCGGCCGCCAGCCCATCGGGGGACGGCTCCTTTGAGGTTTTTGGCTCGCTTTACCCAAGCGGTCATGTCTCGTATCCGGATGAACTCGAGAGCCTTCCCGGCGAACAGGAACTTGTCACCGGGATTGAGCCTTGACACGAACGATTCTTCAACCGTGCCGAGCCGACCACCCGTCATCAGCTGAACGTTCATCGCCATGTCGCTCATGATTGTGCCGATGGACATCTTGTGTCTTCTCGCGATGTCTTTATCTTCCACTCGGTAGACACCATCTGAGCCGAGAACCACGCGTCGGTACTCAGAATAGGCGCGTAAGGATTCGCCGCCACGGACCACAAAATCGATCACCCAATCCCATTCGGTCTCCGAAAGATCCTGATAGGAGACGGTTGTTTTGACTTCCTCAAACATCTCCCGAGACCGCCATCCGGACCCTATTGCGACCGTGACTAGGTGCTGTGCCAGCACATCAAGTGGCTTGGATAGGGGCTCGCGGTCTTCGATCTTTCCGGCAATTGCTGCCTGCCTAGCTGCCGCGATATCCACGAGTTCAAAGGCGTGCATCGGGACGCAGGTCACCCGGCTCGGCGCGCCTGGTCGGTGACCGCTCCTTCCTGCCCTTTGAAGGAGGCGCGCCACTCCTTTTGGGCTTCCAAGCTGGAGGACGCGATCGACGGGGGAGAAGTCGACCCCAAGGTCAAGGCTGCTTGTGGTCACCACGGCTCGCAGCTTGCCAGATTTCAGGTCGGCTTCCACCTGGTCTCGCACTTCCCTGGCGAGAGATCCGTGATGTAGCCCGACGGTTTCTGCCCAGTCTGGCCTCGCGGCGGAGATCTGCTGATGCCAGATTTCAGCCTGAGAACGAGTGTTTGTGAAGATGAGACATGTTCCACCTTCTTCAATCGCGGAAATGACAGGTGGAATCATTGTGGTTCCGAAGTGACCCGACCACGGAAAGCGACTGATGTTAAGAGGGAGGATTGAGTCGATGATGATCTGCTTATCGAGATGACCCCTCACAATTCGGAAATCTGTGTCGAGGCCCTGAAGGGTTTGACCAGCGGCTTCTAGGTTGCCTAGGGTTGCAGAGACTCCCCACGTCTTTACGACTGGCCGAAGTCGACGGATCCTCGCAAGGGCAAGCTCAGTTTGAACACCGCGCTTGGTCGACATCAGCTCGTGCCATTCGTCCACCACGATGCACCTGAGGTCTCCGAATAGTTCTGCGGCATCCTCCCGGGTGAGCATAAGTGTGAGGCTCTCCGGAGTCGTGATCAGAGCGGTGGGAAGCTGCTCTCCCTGCTTCTTCCGAAGCCCCTGCGATGTATCGCCGGTTCGAGTCTCAACCGTCCAGGGGATTCCCAGCTCCTCAATGGGTAGCCGAAGAGAAAGTTCGGTGTCCGCCGCCAACGCCCGAAGGGGCGTGATCCAGAGCACTCTCAGACCCGGCGCTTCCGACCTCTTGATCAGTTTCTTCGTGAGGCCGGGGTTCTCAGCCATCCACTCCGCGATGGGGCCCATCCATGCCGAGAGTGTCTTTCCGGTTCCGGTGGCGGAATGAATGAGCCCGTTTTCGCCGTTGAGGTAGGCCGACCACACCTCTTCCTGGAACGGGAATGCGCTCCAGCCGCGCTGGAGAAACCATGCTTTGATTTCTTCGATCATTCCACTCAATCCGTGTGTCAGACGGGCCCGACAGGGTTCGTCGTCCAGGAAGAGATTATGGACGCAGGTAAACTAGTGTCTATGTTCTTGGACGAAGCGGTAGTGATTTTCTCATCGGGCCGCGGCGGTTCAGGCGCGGTGAGCTTTCATCGTGAGAAGCACGTTCCTCGTGGCGGCCCCAATGGCGCCGATGGCGGTAGGGGCGGTGACCTCATCCTCATCGCTGACCGGAATCGACGCACCCTCTATGAACTCAAGCTTCAGCAGCATCTTGAAGCGGCTGATGGCGGCCACGGCGTTGGCAACAAGCGCGGAAAGGATGCGAAGAATATTGAGGTCAAGGTTCCGATCGGCACGGTTGTCACAGATTCTGAAACCGGTGAGTTCGTGATCGATATGGCCACAAATGGCATGCGATACGTGTTGTGCAAAGGCGGCAAGGGCGGCTTTGGCAACCAGCACTACACCAGCAGCGTGCGCCAGGCTCCAAACTTTGCCCAAAAGGGCGCCCCCCCCGAAAGGATCGTTGCCAAGCTTGAACTCAAGCTTCTCGCTGACGTCGGCCTGATCGGACTGCCCAACGCTGGCAAGAGCACCTTGATCTCTCGAATCAGCGCAGCAAAGCCCAAGATTGCCGATTACGCGTTTACAACGATCATTCCCAACCTCGGCGTGGTTCGACACCAGGACGAAACATTCGTTGTCGCGGATATGCCTGGACTCATCAAAGGTGCCAGCGAAGGCATCGGTCTGGGACATCAGTTCCTCCGGCACGTGGAGAGAAACCGTGTGCTCGTTCATGTGGTGGACTGCTATCCGCCCGATGGTGCTGACCCAGTCGAGAATTACAAGCTGATTGAGGATGAAGTCCGCCTCTACTCGGAAGATGTGTGGAAGAGGCCGCGAATTATAGCGCTGAACAAGGTGGACTGCATTCCGTCGGAAGAGTTCAACGCCCTTCGTGAGAGGTTTGAAGTGCTAGGACCACCCCTTCACGCCATCTCCGGCTATACCGGCCAGGGATTGGAAGGTCTGCTCCAGGATATTTCGGCGGCTCTGGAGGCTTCGAAGCCAGAAGCCGATATCCCAATGCTGCTTCCCGCACTCAAAGCTGGTCACGATCTTGCCTTCGAAGTGGAAGAGACTGAAGATGGCTACGAGATCAAAGGCAAGCGCATTGAGCGGTTGGTTGAGATGACAGACCTAAGGAATGATGAAGCTGTCAGGTACCTTCATCGTCGCCTCGAGCGAATCGGGGTTATCGAGAAGCTCCGCGCGGCAGGAGCACAGGAAGGGGACAACGTGAGTATTGGAGAGGTGTCGTTCGCCTTCACGGACGAACAATGAAGATTGGAGTTTTAGGTGGCACATTTGATCCACCGCACCTGGGACATCTCGCACTTGCGGAAGCTGCCATGGCGCAGCTTGGCCTAGATGAAATTGTGTTCGTCCCCGCGAATAGGAATCCCGTTAAGACGATCAAAACGAAGACGTCGGCCAAGCACCGAGTTGCCATGGTTGAGCTCCTGATCAAGGAGCACCCCGAGCTTGCCTACAGTGACATGGAGATTACGCGAGGCGGCCCAAGCTACACCGTTGACACCCTTACCGAGCTTCAAATGGTGAGGCCGGCAGAGTATTGGTTTATCATGGGTGCAGATGCCTTGCGGGGAATTTCCGAGTGGAAGAGCCCCAATCGGTTGATACGACTTTGCAGAATTGCTGCCGCCGTTCGCCCACCACACACTGTTCAGGATGTTCTTGTCCGCTTGCCGGAAGAGTACAAATCCTCTATTGACCCGATCCAGATGACCGGAGTGGAGCTCTCCTCCACCGAGATCCGAGACAAGATCGCCGGACGTCAGAATGTGACTCCCTGGCTCACCCCAGAAGTCCTCCAGTACATCCAGGCGAACAAGCTTTACGTATAACGCATGACAGCCGAAGAAAAAGTACAAAAAATAGCAGACGCCGCAGATGACATGAAGGCGGAACAGATTGAGACGCTAGACGTCCGAGACAAAACTTCCGTGGCGGAGTATTTCGTGGTTTGTAGCGGGACAAGTGACCGCCACGTTCAATCCATTGCGGAACGAGTTGCCGAGAAGTTGGCCATCAACCGCGTGAAGCCCCTCCGCGTGGAAGGCGAGCGCTCTGGATGGGTGCTGCAGGATTACGGCGACGTGATTCTCCACGTGATGAAGGAAGAACAGCGACAGTTTTACGACCTGGAGACCCTTTGGAAGAACATGGTCCCAGATCCGAATTTGAGCGCCTAGGGTTTCCTAAGCGAAGGGGCCATGTTCTTAGAACTTCAAATCGACTGGCCCCACCACTTCAGCTCTTCGCCTACTCCTTAATGTCTTTGTGGGCGAGCCAGGCCTGCCCTAACTTCATTTGTGGTTCGGTTGGGTTGGCAAGTTTCCGAACTGAGTAGAGCGTTCGGTGCCCGGCGACGGGTGTAATCTCGATCGTCATTTCGTTGCCATTCCGATTGATTTTGACGTGGATCGGCTTGCCCACAAGGGAGGCGCTCAATGCCTTCGTGACGGCGGCCAGCGCTTGTCTTGGCCCTGTGGTTGGAACATTCGTTGCATCGACTCCGAGAATCACGTCTCCCACAACGAGTTTCCCTACCCCGGGGCCTCTGACGACCGCGACTATTGGGGCGGGGCCATTAAATCCTGTGCCGAAAAGGAACCCGTTGTCAGTATAGGCCTCGTCAGTTTCGACGAGTTCTAGTCCGACCTTATTGAGGGTGTCTTCCAACTTCATGCCATCTGGCCACATGACGATCCGATCATAAGCGAGCCCCATGTCGGCTCCGCCAAATCGAGTAAGTTGCCGCTGAATTTCGTCTTCCTGAAAGCCCGGCTTATCGTCGCGGCACAGATTCCAAAGGGCGTGCTCGACATCATCAAGCGAATGGACACCCTTAGTCTTGTCTCGCAGTTCGATATCGAGGCACATCCCCGCCAACCATCCAAGGTTGTAGTAGCTGATCCGGTAACCGTTGCTGTTTCCGCGCCCGGCATTTTCCTCATCGACCCTCATGCTGGATTCGTTGGGGCCAATTTCGGCGAGGGCTGAATTCCGCCTAATTGCGAGGATGTTTCCCGCGATTGAGTCGAAGTAGGATTGGTCCGTGGTCCAGCCGTACCTATGCAGAAGTGTGAAAGCATAGTAGTCCGTAACTCCCTCGAGCCACCAGAGCGCGCCGGTTTGAGGAAGCTTGGTGTAGTCGAATGGGCCGAGCGCCTTAGAGCGAATCCGCTTGACGTTCCATAAGTGAAAGAATTCGTGAGCAAGGACACCAACCGCTCTGGGACCCACTCCAGAGGCGAGGCCAATCTCCGTGCTTGATAAGTGTTCAAGGCCCCCCGCTCCATCTGGCGCATCATTTACGGAGAAGTGCCAGACGTAGTGGTCATAAGGAGCTTCACCTCCAAAGAAGTCCGTCTCGGCATCTGATACAAACTTACAGGCTTTCTTGAGCTTCTCTCTGTCAACAAGGGCCTTGGGGGTTCCACGCATCACGATCCAATGCTTCTTTCCACGACTGACATAGCTGTCGACAGTCAATTCGCCGGTGCTCACCGGATTATCGGCGAGGAAATCATACGTCGGTGCTGTGTATGTATGGGTCCCAGCTCCTGTTTCGACTAGTCCCGTATAGATGGGCCAGTCTTTGGGAACATGAATTCCCAGCACGCACTTCTCAGTCCGCCGGTTGACTTCATACATATACGTCGAGGGTCCTCCCCAATGAACCGCTCCGGCCACAGGCTTCGACTCAACATCGTATTCAATAGTAGTTTCCCGTGCCCCAGCCACCTTCCAAGTGCACACCTTGTTTCCAGCGATCTTCCAAGCCTTGCCTGCCTGATACTGCTTCTGCTGAAGATCAATTTGGGTGTCGATTGCCAGCTGATTTCCATTCCCATCCTTAGCAGAGAGATTCTTCGGGAGGAGAAAGGAATCGCTTAAGTCGTAATCGCCTGGCGCCCAGTTGGGGATCTGCAGCATCGCTCCCCTCTCGGTGTGTCGCAGGTGCATCTTTACGTGCAGGATGCCGTCGTGAGGTCGAACGTCGATATCGTATCGGATCTCAGCTGAGGCGGTAGCGACCAACGGAATAAAAGCTAGAAGAGAAACCGCAAACTTGACACTCAGACATCGTGATGCCAGCGGATTCAACATTAGGTGGGAGCTCATCGCCGACCTATGTTAACACGGTTACATGATTGGGCGACTTGGAGGGGTGCTCCATCGCAAATTCAGGGTGCTCTAAGGTGGGTTTGCGGACGCCGTTTCTTCCTCAAGAGTTGCAAAATTTCACTCGCATGGGTCTTTGTGCCCAAGTGCCCTTGCGAATTCGTGCGGGAAGTCTAACAAAAATCGGACCCCGTATGGGACCAGTCTTCCCCGGCGATCTCCTCATCCTGTTAAGGTTGCTCGCCGCTCTGCCTCATTAACTCAATTGAACCTAAAGTTAAGGTTATGCTGATGCGGTTTTGCACGCAAAATCACTGGGTTATAATTTCGCTCGGGATAGGTGTAATCTTCGGGCTCTAGTGCCCTCACGGGTCCTGGGTCTCCTTTGCGGCTTGCCTGCTGTCTGAGTGTCTCGGATAAGCGATGTCCTTAGGGGGGAAGAAGATTGGATAGCGACATACGAATCCTGTTTTGGGGAGCATCGATGCCACACACTCAACAACTTACAAAGCTTCGGAGGGTAATTGCCTCTCCGTCCAAGTTCATTTTCTTGTTACTTGCTTTGCTCATACCGTGCCTTGGATCTGCGCAGACGGTTTCCTCCGTTTCGCTAAATCCCACCACGGTCTTCGCCGGTTATTCCTCGACGGGAACTGTCAATATTTCGGCCAAGCAGGCAACTGCGACCACCGTTAATCTTGGATCCAATTCCTCGTCGGCTACCGTAGGTGCTTCAGTAAGCATTCCTGCGGGTTCAACGTCTGCAACGTTCACGGTCAACACGACCCAGACGTCAGGCGCGAACACCTCGGCGACGATTACAGCATCAGTAGGTACCAGCTCGCAGAGTGCGACGCTGACGATTAATGCGATCAATCTGACTGGCTTCACCGTAGCGCCCAGCCCATCTTATGGCGGCGGCACAACGACTGGATCAGTTACGATCAGCGCGGCAGCACCGCCCGCAGGTTTCTCGGTAGCACTTACTTCCGACCAGAGCCCGACGGTTACGGTTCCGACAACATGTGTGGTCCCATCCGGATCCACCACAGGAACGTTCGCTGTAACTTCTCAGGTTGTCACGAGCAAAATCACCGCCAACCTTTCGGCTAGCGCTTGGGGGATCACCGACAGGTTTGCCCTTCCAGTGATTCCTGCTGTAGTCAACACGATTTCCTTCTCACCGTCATCGGTAGTAGGTGGAACCTCTTCCGCAGGAACAGTCGTTTTGGCTGGTGCTGCTGGAGCAGGTGGTCTGACCGTTGGCCTTTCATCGGGTAACGCCGCTGTCACCGTTCCCGGTTCAGTTACCGTTGCCGCAGGTGCAACGTCGGCTAACTTCACCGCTAACACTTCGGCTGTGACCACATCGACTCCGGTTGTTGTTTCTGCAACCACTGGCACGACGACTGTAACCAACACACTTACGGTAACGGCTTCAACCGTTGCTTCCCTCTCGCTCAACCCGACCACCGTTGCTGGCGTAACGCCTTCAACCGGAACGGTTACTCTTTCCAGCCCAGCTGGTACAGGCGGAGACGTTGTCACGCTGACATCATCGAACACCTCTGTGGCAACTGTTCCAACAAGCGTCACGGTTGCTGCAGGCAGCTCCACGGGTACGTTCACGGTCACGACTCTTCCGCTCAATGGAACGTCCACCATTTCGGCTACCTTCAACGGTACAACCGCAACGGCGACTCTGACCGTTACAGCACCTGTTATCAGCGCGCTGTCCTTCAGCCCAGCGACAGTTGCTGGCGGAGTTAGCTCCACCGGAACGGTTACGATTACCAGCGCTGCTCCAGCAGGCGGTCTCGTAGTCACCCTCTCCTCCGGTAACGCTGCCGTTACGGTGCCCGCTTCGGTCACTGTCGCCGCAGGTGCAACCACCGGCACGTTCACGGCAACAACCTCAACGGTTGGCGCCAACACGTCGGTCTCCGTATCTGGCACCACTGGTGCAACCACTGTCTCTGGCAGCCTCGCCCTCACCGGCTCGTCTCTCAGCGCTGTTTCGGTTAGCCCAGCTACCATCGCTTACGGTTCAACCTCAACCGGTACGGTTACCCTCACCGGTAACGCTGGCGGAGCCGGCACAACCGTTGCGCTGACTTCCAGCAACACGGCAGTTGCCACAGTTCCTTCATCGGTAACTGTTCCAGCAGGCTCAGCAACCACCACCTTCACGGTAACGGGTGTCGCTGGCGGCACGACAAACGCATCGGCGACGATCACGGCAACCGGAAACGGCGTGTCCAAGACGACGACGATCGCTGTCACTGCTCCTGGAGTTTCTGCTCTGAGCATCCTCCCAACCACGATTACGGGTTCGGGCACTTCCGTTGGCACGGTCACTCTGACCGCTGCAGCACCAGCCGCTGGCCTTTCGGTTGCTCTGAAGTCTTCTTCAGGCGTCGCTACAGTCCCAGCCACAGTGACAGTTCCTTCGGGCGCTACCACTGCGAACTTCAACATCACGGTTAACGGCGGTTCTACCGACGCGTCGATCACCTTCACTGCGACTGCCAACGGCAGTGCAACTGCGGTTCTGACCTATGTCACGACGAGCAAGATCGGTCTCTCCTTGAGCCCATCCTCGACGGTAGGCGGTACCACCACCACTGGCAGCCAAGTCATCCTCCCAGATGTCGCTCCTGTAGGCGGTGGAGTGGTTACCCTCACTTCCAGCAACCCGACAGTTGTTACTGTCCCTGCTTCGGTGACGGTTCCAGCTGGCGCATCCCACACGGTGTTCAACATCGTGACGACGGGTGTGGCTGCTAACGCGACGTCTGTTATTACGGCAACGTACAACGGCTTCTCGACAACGAAGACCCAGACGGTCACTCCTGCCGTGCTCTCCGCAGTTGCGGTTGCACCAACGGCTGTTACGGGTGGTACTTCCTCCACGGGAACAGTGACTCTCAACGGCGCAGCTCCAACAGGTGGCTTCGCAGTCACGCTCACATCGGGCGATGCTTCCACTACTGTCCCAGGGACGGTCACGGTTGCTGCTGGTTCCACTAGCGGAACCTTCTCCGCAACAACGACTGCAGTCGGCACTGCCACATCTGCAGTGATCACAGCGAAAGCTGGTGCGGTCACGGTTACCGCGACCCTGACGGTTAATCCGGCAGTGGTAACGGGTCTCACCTTGAGCCCATCCTCAATCGCTTCGTCGACAACATCGACTGGCACTGTAACCCTCGGCGGACCTGCTCCAACGGGCGGCACGGTCGTTACCCTTAGCTCCAGCGCCACCAGCGTTGCAACTGTTCCCACATCGGTGACGGTTCTTGCCGGTGCGACAACCGCGACCTTCACGGTTACTGGTCTCTCGGTAGCTACGAGCTCAACCTCGACGATCTCTGCGACTTCTGGCGCAACCGTGACGGCAACGATCACTGTTGGTCCTCTCGCAGTAACGGGTCTGACCCTCACTCCTTCCACCGTAACCGGTTCGGCAGGAACAGTCGCAACGATCGCTATCTCGGCTCCAGCCCCAACGGGTGGATTCTTGGTCGCAACGTCGACCTCAAACGGCAGCATCGCTTCGGGCCCCGCTTCGGCGACCGTCCCAGCTGGTGCAACGTCAGTTAACTACAACATCTCCACCAGCGGCAGCGCCTCCAGCAATGCCACGGTGACGATCACGGCAGGCACAGCAACGGCTACCCTGACTTACCTGACGACCAGCAAGATCGCACTCGCGATCAGCCCAGCGTCGGCAACCGGCGGTACCACTACAACCGCAAACCAAGTCATCCTTCCCTCCCCTGCAGCCGCAGGCGGTGCGACGGTGACTCTCACATCCAGCAATCCAACTGCTGCATCAGTACCGGCTTCGGTATCTGTTGCTGCCGGCGGAACGCACAACACGTTCAGCATCACGACGACGGCTGTTCTTGCGAACACCCCAGTCACGATCACGGCAACGTATCTTGGAAACTCGATTGCGAAGACCTTCACCGTCTTGGCTCCAGTCATCTCGCCAGCGAGCGTGACAGTTAGCCCAACGTCGGTCATCGGCAGCGTCGGTTCCACCGGTACGGTCACTCTGAACATCCCGGCAGCTACTGGCGGCCAGGTTGTCACTCTGACGTCGAGCAACACGACTGTCGCAACGGTCGGTGCTTCGGTCACGGTAGCTGCAGGCGCAACCTCAGCAACGTTCCCAATCACCACACTGGTTACAGCGACGAGCGCAACCTCGACGATCACAGCTACTGCCAACGCAGTTGCTAAGACGGCAACCCTCACGGTTACACCGATCCTGGCCACCTCAGTTAGCCTGAGCCCAACCACGGTCCTTGGTGGAACCACTTCCACTGGAACGGTCACTCTCAACGTCGCAGCACCTACGGGTGGCAGCGTTGTTAGCCTCACTTCCAGCAACACTTCGCTTGCAACCGTTCCAACTTCGGTAACGGTCCTCGCAGGTGCTACAACCGCGACCTTCACGGTCACGACAACCACAACCCTCACGGCTGGTACTTCAACGATCACCGCGTCGCTCAATGGTGGAGCTCCCACCGCGTCGCTTTCGATCAGCGCAGTTCCTTCGGTTTCCAGCATCGTGCTGAACCCGACGTCCGTTGCTGGTGGTGGTACTTCGACAGCTACGGTAACCCTGTCTGCTGCAGCTCCAGTTGCAACGACAGTCACGCTCGCTTCGGATAACACCGCAGCTGCGACGGTTCCCGCAAGCATCACAATCGCAGTTGGCGCAACGTCTGGTCAGGCAACGGTTACCACCGTTCTTGGCGCAGCGAACGCAACTGCAAATATCTCCGCAACTGCAAATGGCACCACCAAGACGGCGGCGCTGACGATCTCGGCTCCGACTCTGTCGAGCCTGGCCTTCAGCCCAACATCCGTCATCGGCGGAACGCCATCTACCGGAACCATCACCATCTCCAGCGCTGCTGGCGCGGCTGGTTTCGCGGTTGCTCTCTCCTCGTCGAACACGACCGTTGGAACTGTGCCTGCAACGGCAACCATTCCTGCAGGTTCCACAACGACGACCTTCACATTCACTTCGATTCCAGTAGCAACGGCTGCGACGGTCACCGTCACTGCAACAGCTAATGGATCGAGCGTGACGAGCACGGTCACAGTGACTGCCCCTGGCATCTCCCTGCTGACGATCGCTCCAGCTACCGTCACTGCTCCGGCACCGGCAACTGGAACGGTCACCCTCACGGGTCCAGCTCCAGCTGGCGGAACTGTGGTTACTCTCTCTTCGAGCAACACCGCAGTGGCAACTGTAGGCGGAACGGTCACCGTTCCTGCGGGCGCAACCACCGCAAACTTCACAATCACAACGATTGCTCCGGCAGTCCAGACGGTTGTGACGATCACAGCTGGTGTCAACGGCACCAGCGCCCAGAAGCAGTTCAAGGTTCTTCCTTAAGCTGATCTGGTCAAACAGAATCGGGTCCCTTCCTTCGGGAAGGGACCTCTTTTTTTATGTCAAATTTGGGTTCAGTCGGACTCTGCCCGTATGCTCAATGCGGGTCGAATGGGTGGATCAAGCGCAACTTGAAGGGATTCCTTGGCTATACACCCGGACCACCCAGCCACCAGGGCTCAAGTGTTTCCGTTGGGTTTGGTCAGTCGAAGTGAACAGCACTCGACGCTACTCTGAGTTCGCTAAGACACATGCTGGATAACCATCAAGCACTGGATTAGTGCCATGAAAAGCGAGAGATCGATAGGATGCTCTTTGCGCGATTGTACGTACGAAACTGAAGAACCAAATTCCTAACTTTGGAGCCTTTGTTCGGATTTGGAAGGGGCATGTCTTCCCCTCCGCTATCACCTTGCATTTCAGCTCGAATCCTCAACCTATTCTGTGAGATAGAGTACGGGTCTCCAAGTTGCTCGGAACTGCTCCCTTGAGATAGGAGCGTAGGCATGAATCGACTAAGGGACCACCGAAGCGGGCAGTTTTGAATCCTTGGCTAAACAAAAGAAGAGTCGAAGCCTAATGGCTTCGACTCTTCTAATTTGACTATCCGGTTCGGTTTATCGGATTCCGTGACCTTCGCAGAGTGGGAAGTTGTCAGGGAGCGGAGCCGTTGGATCCCAGTAAACGTGGGCTACGTTGTAGTTCACGCACTGACCGGAAGCGTTGGGGTCGATTTCCTGAACCTGGTCGCTGACCAAGAGCGTCGTCGCCTTGAGAGACTTCGCATGTCCGTCCATGAAGCTGATCACGGTGAAACCATTGTGTCGGTCCGAGATTCCGTTATCGGCGTTAATGTTGTGGAGAGGGCTAACCCAGAAACCGGCACCGGTTTGGCCTGGCGTTCGCTGGGCGCTGCTTGCGAAAACAAGCTGCTGAGCCGGAAACTCGAACTGCGACTCGTTGAAGAACGTTGTGCAGGAAGAGTACGGTGGGTTAAAGTCGACGGAACAGGCATAGTCGTATTCCGACGTGAAGTTCCAGTTGTAGCCAGTGGCAAACTGCTGATAGTCGACGGGGACGTAGTACTTGCCGGTGTAGGTAGTTCCGTTGTAGGAAGCCGTTGGGTTCTGAGCGGCAGGGTCCTTGGCGAGGTCAACGCTCTTAATGTATGGCTGGAGGTAGCCGTTCCAAATGAGCGAGGTCGCTGACTGAGTTCCGTAAGCCATACCCTGAGCGTGCTCATAGTAGGTTCCGTCGTAGTCATTGATGTAGAGCATGTATCCAACCTGGAGCTGCTTTACATTGCTGAGAGCCTGGGTCTTCTTCGCTGCGGCCTTTGCCTGAGCAAATACGGGGAATAGAATTGCTGCGAGGATTGCGATGATGGCAATCACAACGAGGAGTTCAATGAGGGTAAAGGCTTTTCTCATGGAGGCAATGTCCTTCGATTTCTGCGGAGGTGAGATTATGGCAATCCAGACGCGAATCACACCTCCAGTGAGGCATATTTCCGCCCGATTAGTCTCGTTCAGTATACAACAATCCGCCGTTTCCGTAAATTTTCAATTTTCGGTGCAATAGGTCTTTAGACCCTTCTCTTTATTGCGGTTGTTTTGCTGATTGACACACCTCTTGAATATTTGACGCATTGAAGCCCGCCGTAGGTTCAAGCCGTGCGACTTTAAGGCTCAGAATCCATGGAGTGAGATCACCGCTGGCTGGCGATACGTTAACGTTTTCTTGACGATCTATTTCTCAGAGAACAATCCCTTCCAGGGGTGGAAGTGGCACCGATTAGTCGTGACAGTGACTGTCGCCCAGTATTTGTTCTGGGCATGAATCTGTTAAGGGATGATCTGGTGCCTAGGTAACAGCACTACCCCTGAGCATTAAATACAAACGGGTCGCAATTGCGGTGATGAGATTAAGGTGAAGAATCTTGGGTTCAGACGCAGGCATCCGGCGTCAGGACTCGTTTTGGCGGGCAGCGCTTGATTCGTGTTAGAGCACGAAAAGTCCAGGCAACAAAAAGCGCCCGGGGCAAACCGCCACGGGCGCAAAACCTGGAGCCGATGATCCGATTTGAACGGACGACCTGCTGTTTACGAAACAGCTGCTCTGCCACTGAGCTACATCGGCATGCGGGGAAAATATACCTTGCCCCTACTGCTTTTTGTTCAGTTTCGGCTGATTCTGGCGTCACGAAAAATGAGGACGCCGGCAGGAAATTGCCGCAGTGTTTCCGTTGACCTGCGTTAAGGACTAGAATAGGAACATAAGCTATGGAACCAGCGGCGCAGGATGGTCAACCGAAAGAACAGCGAATTCTTGCGGCAATCGTATTTACGGACGTAGTCGGCTTCAGCAAGCTTGCCGCAGCAAACGAGGCCCGTGTCTACACGTCTCTCCAGCGGGACATGGGTGTGATTACACAACTGTGTCGAGCCCATAGCGGCCAGGTTCTGAACACCATGGGAGATGGCATGCTGCTCTGCTTTGGAAGCGCAGTGGATGCCATGGCCTGTGCCGTCGAAATCCAGAGGACCCTCTACTCACAGTCACTCACCCTCCCGGCGCAGGACGTCCTCCACCACCGAATTGGTGTCCACCTTGGTGACATCATCATGAGCGGAGACAACGTTTTTGGCGATGGAGTCAATATTGCCGCCCGGCTTCAGGCAGAAGCCAAGCCAGACGGTATCTGCTTCTCGCGGACGGTCAACGAAGTCATCAAGAATAAGCTGAAGATCAACGCCCAGTATCTCGCACCGCGACAGCTCAAGAATATCGGAAAGGTCGAGATTTGGCAGATTCCACCCATCGCCGAGGCACAGCAGCAACAGGTTGCCGAAGCCCTCTCCGTTCCGCAGGTCGAGGAAAAGAAGGACCATGCCGGTGCGGTGGGATATAAAGCGATGGCGCTCATAGTCGCAGCCATTGCCTGCCTTGTTGTTGTGGTAGTCATCATCAAGGTCGCTGCCAACAAAATTCCGCCTTCCGCGGCTCCCGGCTCTGTAAGGAACAGCAAGAACTCTCCGCTAAACCAGTTGACCAAGAGCAAACTTGGCAGCGCTCTAGCAGGTGCCGCGCCGCAAGAGGACGCCTCCACAGCAACCGAGATCGCGCCGCCACCAAAAGCAACTAAAGTTGAACTTCAGGCAAAGCTGGACGACCTGAAGAAAAGCTATGCATTCGACCAAGTAGCGGCCTATCTGGCGGGAGATGGCAAAACCTTGCCCGATGCACCCGCCATGGAAGAATCTTTCCTCCAACTGGTCAAGATGAAGCAGTGGCTAGATGGGGAAATGGATTCCTCAACTCTGAGCAACCCCGTTGGTGCGACGATGATGATTGATGGTGCTCAGGTTCCGGTGACCATGTATCGAGGGTCATCCCTTGGAAGTTACACGATGCTGAACACGGCTTCCGGCCAAACTCAGGAAGTTCGATTCGCCGATCTTGGAACTCTTGGCATTCAGAACCTGGTCCAGGGTGTCATCTCCCATCCCATTCGGCAGACAGAGCCGAATGCGTCCGTCTGGTTGGCGGAATTTCAGCGTCAGTATCCGGCTCAGCAGTAGAAAGACGTTCGTCTCTCGAATCCTGAAGCCGGTTGTACTCCTTGAAACGCTGTCAGGGCATCACGGCAGAATCCATAATTCTGTCCAGTAACTTTTCGAGGATCAGCGATGACGCAAGACACCTTTCCCATTCGACGTATCGATCACATCCGCTTCTATGTCGGCAATGCCCGGCAGTCTGCCTTCTTCTACCGCCACCTGCTCGGCTTCAGCGTTTCTCAGTTTCATGGCTTGGAGACCGGCCTCAAGCACGAAGTGGACTACCTTGTCGAACAGAACAAGATTCGATTTCTCTTCTCTGCTCCGGTTCGACCAGGGCACCCAATCGCCGAACAGCTTGCAGTACACGGAGACCACGTTCAGGACATCGCGTTTGAGGTGGATGACGTGGATTGGTCATTCAACACAGCCGTTGCCCGAGGGGCCACGCCCGCTCGAGAGCCGTTTACGCTGTCCGATGAGCAAGGCGAGGTCCGATTGGCCAGCATTAAAATATATGGCGACACCATCCACACCTTCATCAATCGGGACAAGTTTAAGGGCCACTTCCTCCCCCGCTTTGTGAGCCGTGAAGAGCCAGGCGTGCCCGCGGGTCTCATCGAAGTGGATCACTGCGTCGGCAACGTCGAGCTTGGAGCGATGAACCATTGGGTCCAGTGGTATCAGGATGTTCTCGGATTCACTCAGCTGATGTCATTTGACGATAAGGACATCTCCACGGAATACACCGCGCTGATGTCCAAAGTGATGTCCGGCGGCGATGGTCGAGTGAAATTCCCGATCAATGAGCCGGCAGAAGGCAAGAAAAAGTCCCAGATCGACGAGTTTCTCGAGTTCTTTGGCGGACCTGGCGTTCAGCACATTGCGCTTCGGACGGATGACATTGTTGGAACCGTTAGCGAACTCCGACGCCGAGGGCTCCAATTCCTTCGCGTGCCAAAAACTTACTACGATGACCTCCCTGCGCGCGTAGGAAAGATAGACGAGGATCTCGAAGAGCTACAAGATCTGGGCGTCCTGGTAGATCGAGACGACGAAGGATATCTGCTGCAAATATTCTCGAAGCCGATCACTGACCGGCCGACCCTGTTCTTTGAGATCATCGAGAGAAAGGGCGCAAAGAGCTTCGGCAAGGGTAATTTCAAAGCCCTGTTCGAGGCGATTGAGCGCGAGCAGGCGGTTCGAGGAACTCTGTAGCCTCAAATCGCCTTACTGGATGCAGACCCAAATCAAATCACCCGCATGAAGAATTCACTCTTAAAGCCTCTGGTCCTACTTGTTCTAGCCCTCCTTGCTGCCTTTGCGATGGCAGATGACAAGATCAAGTGGTCGGCAAAGCTCGCGAGCGGAGAGGCAAAGCCTGGGGCCCAGGTCACCGTTTTGCTAAATGCGGATATTGAGGCGGGTTGGCATCTCTACTCTATAGTTCCTTCGAAGGCATCCAATATCCCCACAACGATCGGGGTTGAGGCGCCAGCCAAGCTGAATGGACAAGTCACCGAGGGCAAACCGGTTCTCAAATACGATGCCAACTTCGAGGCTGAAGTTCAGTATTTTGAAAACCATGCTGAATACAAGGTGCCGGTCACCTTGGGGCCCGACGGGAAGGCAAACCTTACGGTCAGGTTCCAGACCTGTAATGATCGCACCTGTATCCCTCCTAAAACGGTTACGGTCCCTTTGGGAGGGACGACAGCAGCTGCAGGAACGGGCGGCGCTACCGGGACTACTGTGCCCACAAAGCCGAGCGGAGCACCTCAGGACAAAGGCATCTTTGCCTTCATCGCCCTTGCGTTTGGGGCTGGACTCTTGGCGCTTGTCACACCCTGTGTGTTCCCAATGGTGCCAATTACGGTGAGCTACTTCTCGAAGCAGCACGAGAAGAATCCGGAAGGCTCGACGATCGCCCAACCACTTGCGTACTGCCTGGGAATTATTGGAGCCTACACCGGTTTCGGGCTTCTGGTCGCAGTGGTTTTCGGCGCCAGCGGAATTCAAAATTTTGCGACGAATCCTGTCGTCAACCTGTTGCTGGCGGTCATGTTCATCGCTCTCTCGCTCAACCTGTTTGGCCTCTACGAAATATCCCTTCCGTCTGGTCTCACCAACCGGTTCAATGCTAAGGGGAAGTCTGGCCTCATCGTTCCCATATTTATGGGACTCACATTCACCTTGACCTCTTTCACATGTACGGGGCCGTTCGTTGGCACGATCCTCATCAGTGCCGCCAAGGGGCAGCTCCTCTATCCAGTCGTGGGAATGCTAGCCTTCAGCACCGCTTTTGCCCTTCCCTTCTTTCTGCTCGCTATGTTTCCCGGCTACTTGGCCAAGCTCCCTAAATCTGGAGCATGGCTCGCCGCGGTAAAGGGCTTTATGGGCTTCATTGAGATTGCGGCTGCAGTTAAATTCTTCAGCAATGCGGATCTCGTTTGGGGGACAGGAATTCTATCTCGGACGCTGTTCCTTGGCGTTTGGGCCGTCATATTCGCAGCAGCCCTAATGTATCTCGCCGGCATCTTTAAACTCCCGACCGTTCAAATGCCCAAAGCTTTTGGACCGGGTCGGTTTGTGATGATGGGGCTCACCGCCCTGTGCGCCGGATACTTTGTGCTCGGTATGACGGGGAGATCTTTGGGAGAACTGGAGGCATTCTTGCCTCCTGCCAAAAGCGGATGGATGGAGAGCTACGACAAGGCTCTTGACTTGGCTAAGCGGCTCAACAAGCCGGTGTTCATAAACTTTACGGGTGTGACCTGCACCAACTGCCGGTGGATGGAGAAAAACATGTTTCCAGATCCGGAGGTTAAGAACCAGTTGAAGCGCTTCGTTTTGGTTGAACTCTATACTGACAAGCAGTCAAAAGAGGACGAAGAGAATCAGGTGCTTCAACAGAAGCTCACCGGAACCGTTGCCCTTCCGGTGTACCTAGCGGTAGCTCCGGACGGAAAGATCCTGTCTAAGTTCGAGTCTTCCACCCGAGACAAGAGTGAGTTCCTGAAATTCCTGGACTCAGCAAAAATCTAGAGCCGAAGCGCGATTAGCCTTTGCCTATGGCGTGAACCGCCTGGTTTGCAGGGAACAGCTCTACGCGATTCCTGCCTTTTTGTTTGGCACTGTAGAGCGCCTGGTCAGCGGCAGCAACGAGTTCGGACATCGTCTGGATGTGAACTCCCGTGGTTGCAACTCCAAAGCTGGCCGTAATCGGTCGATCTGGCCAAGAGGCGTTCTCCAGGGCGGAACGGAATCGCTCTGCGGCTATCGCAGCCTCAAAGAGACCGCAGCGCTGGAGAATGATTCCAAATTCTTCTCCGCCGTAACGGGCGGGCAACTCGTGGCGGCGAGAATTCTGCCGCATGATATCGGCGACCCTTCTCAGTGCCTCGTCCCCGGCCTGGTGTCCAAACTGATCGTTAAGGCTCTTGAACCGGTCGATGTCGGCGAGGATAAGCGAAACCTGATCCCCGGTTCGGATGTGCTCGTCAATGCCTTCCTGCAACATCTCCTGAAAGCGACGTCTGTTGTACAGAGAGGTGAGCTCGTCCGTAACCGCTAAGTGGTTCAGCTTGGCGTTCATCGACTCCAGTTCTGCCTTCTGGCGCTGTACGACCTCTTCGGCCTCAAGGATGCGGAGGGCTACCCGAAGTCGGATGTGCAGCTCGGCGCGATCTAAAGGCTTTGTCATGAAGTCGTCCACACCGGCATCAAACGCTTCGGCACGGTCAGATTTTTGACCCTTTGAGGTGCACAGGATGAAGTAAACGTAGGGGCCGCCTAAGCCACGGAAGGCGCGACAGAGATCAACGCCATTCATCTCAGGCATCATCCAGTCTGAAATCACCAGCCGGTAGCGATTTTGGCGCTGCATCTCCAGCGCGATAGCTCCATTTCCCGCATGATCTAGCGGGAGGTCCTGCGCCATGAAGAGCTGCTGGATGAGGTAAGCGGAGACCGGGTCGTCCTCAACTAACAGCACTCGCGGCTTTGCTGGTGCCCTTTCAGATTCAGTTGAGTTTGATTCCATGCGGTTATCCAACCACTTGTTGTCGGCTCCTTCCATTATTCCTTAACGCCGAACTTCCTGGTTAGACTCCCCTATCACACTTTTCCGTCAAGTTCATTGCCTCTTACTTGCGTGATTGTTCTGACTGCGGTAGTATTACGCCCGGAGTCGTTGCCAGCCGGGGCTTTTAACAGGCGATTCCCTTTTACTGTCACGGGTTCCCATTTGGTCGAGCCCACCGTCGCAAATTAGGTCTGACGGCGTGACGCACCGTCGTATCCACTGACTTGGTTGATATCAAATCTGCCGAGAGCCCGTTCATGTTGGCTAATGCTCCCGCCAAGTGAAGCACAAGCTTTCCGCCTTTTGATCGTACTGGTCTCTTCGAGGAGGGGCTCTATATGGATATCTCACCCAAGGGTGGCTCAGGGTCTGCTTCAGATCCAAAGCCTCTCGATGACGTTCTCATACGCTTGGTGGCCGATTTTGCCGAAGATGGCTCCTTCGGTCACCGAACCCTAGAAGTTACGTCGGAATCGGTTCGCGTCCTGGAACAGGGCGACGCACCGTCGTTTGTCATCCCGATCTCCGAAATCAAATCGGCCCGCAACGAACCTCTCGTTGGCGGTGGCCGATTGGAGGTTCTTACCAAAAACGGGGAGCTGCTTCCCGTTATCTCCTATTCGCTCACTCTGTCCGCAAAGTTCAGCGAAGCCGCAAGAGGAGTCGAACAGCTTGCAAAGGGTGAGCCACTGCTCATCAACCTGAAGGAAGAGAGATTGCGATGTGCGAACTGCAATCGGCTGCTTCCAGAAAAAGACGGAGTCTGCCCGGCGTGCGTGAATCGTGGAAAGACGATGATGCGCATCGCCCGCTTCATGACGCCCTATCGGTCGAAGGCGATCCTGCTTGCGCTGATGTCCTTGGTGACAACGCTGCTCAACCTTTGCCCGCCGCTGATTCAGGGCAAGCTGATTGATACCGTTCTCAAGAACCACACCGAACTCGACATTCTCTGGAAGTTGATGGCGTGTTGGTTAGGGGTGCTGGTGATCAATTCTGTTCTGCAGATTCTCAGCGGGCGCTACATAGCGTTTCTGGCTGGCCATATCGCTGCAGACCTCCGCAGTGCCGTGTATCGCGCCATCGAGTTCCTGCAGCTCACCTTCTTTGACAAAAAGCAGGTCGGTGCGATCGCATCGCGCGTCACTCAGGACACGGATAGGGTTTGGGGCTTCCTGGTCGAAGGTGTTCCGTACCTTTTGCTGAACGGGCTGATGCTCGTTGGCATCACTGTGCTCCTTTTTGCGACCAACACGATGCTTGCAGCGTGCATTCTGTCGCCAATTCCGTTCGTGCTTGGAATCGGTGCCTTCTTCTGGCGACCGATGTCGCAGATGTTTCATCGCGTCGGGCAGAAGTGGGCTCGGTTCCACATGCACCTGAACGAATCTCTCACCGGCATTCGCGTGGTGAAGGCTTTCGCTAAGGAAGACCTCGAATACAGCAAGTTTCGAGGTAGGAACAATGAGCTGCGTGATGCTGGCGTGGCCGCGGACGGGCGCTGGTACACCATCTTCGGCGCGATGACGTTCTTTACTTCGCTGGGCACACTGATCAACTGGACAGTTGGCGGCTACCTGGTCTATTCGCAAAAGATGACGCTTGGCGAGTTCTGGAAGGTCAGCGCCTTTCTTGGCCTCTTGTACGGTCCCCTTCAGTGGTTCGCCGCAGTTAACCAATGGTTCTCGCGAGCGATGGCAGGTGCAGAGCGGATCTTTGAAGTGATGGACACGGAATCGGAGCACTACGCCCCTGATCAGGAGCGGGTGAAGATCGTTGGCGAGGTGGAATTCAACAACGTTCGGTTCGGCTACGACAAATCGAACCCAGTCCTCAAGGGCATCACCTTCACGGCGAAGCCAGGAGAGATGATTGGTCTGGTCGGAAAGAGCGGAGCAGGAAAATCGACCACGATCAACCTGATCTGCCGCTTCTACGAACCAGACGCAGGAACGCTTCGGATCGACGGGATCGACTACCGCGACATTCCCCTCCAGGACATGCGCGGACAGATCGGAATCGTGCTCCAGGAGCCATTTCTGTTCAATGGCACGATCGCGGAGAACATCGCCTATGGAAAACCAGGGGCCTCGTTTGATGAGATCGTGGTGGCGGCAAAAGCGGGCAATGCCCACAACTTTGTGCTGTCCAAGCCAGATGGATATGACACGATGGTCGGTGAGCGCGGATCGAAGCTATCGGGTGGAGAGCGCCAGCGCATCTCGATTGCTCGGGCCATCCTCCACAATCCGCGGATTCTTATCCTGGACGAGGCAACCTCGTCCGTGGACGTCGAGACGGAAAAGCAGATTCAGGAAGCCATTGGTCGCCTGATCGAAGGAAGGACGACGTTTGCCATCGCGCACCGTCTCAGCACCCTTCGAAATGCCTCGAGGCTCGTCGTTTTGGACAAAGGAGAGATCGCCGAGATTGGAACCCACGCCGAGCTCATGGAAAAGCAAGGTGTGTTCTACAAGTTGGTTGAGGCGCAGAGCGCCATCAACGAGATTATTGGAGTTGGAGCAGGATCATGATGGCCATCGCAGAAGAAGCGCCAAAGACCACGTCTTATCGGCTATTTCACTTCCCCAAAGATCGTCTCAGGCTGACGATTGGAGAAGACAGAAGCTACGTCACGGTCAAGCCGACTTGGTCCGCCCCGCTCTCGCACCCCAATCAGTATTTGGCGCTGATGAACGGGAAGGGAGAGGAGATCATCACGCTGAAGGATCCGAAGCGAGAACTCACTGCGGCATCGTATGAAGCCGTGGCGGAGGAGATTGCTAAGCGGTACTTAACTTCCCTTGTGCAGAACATCGTAAGTGCAAAGGGAGAGTTCGGTGCAACCTACTGGCACGTGGACACCGACAGAGGGGAGCGAGACTTTGTGACGCAGAGTCTTCAAGAGAACGCTCAATGGCTTTCTGAGCGACACCTTTTGCTCATTGATGTCGATGGAAATCGGTTTGAGATTTCCGATGTCACAGCTCTTGACGCTAGGAGTCGGTTGATTCTTGAAACGATCCTTTAGCAATCACGGTCGACGCTGTTTGAACCTAGGTTCTCTCAGCGTCGGCCGGCATCTCGCCATGCCTGCCGATAGCGGGTATGAACGTAACGCGAAATCATGAACAGATTCGGCGACCGTTCGGAAGGCGTCAGCTGTTCGGTAAACGCGGCAAGGTAGCCAGAGTCTCGGGCTGACTTGGCAACCCTCAGATCAAATTTGCCATTCGGATACGCCAAGAAAGGTACCGCGTGCCCCAAATTCTGCTCCAGCACCTGCTTGGAGCCAATCATCTCGCTTCTGAGGGAGTCCGCGCTCAACGTGCGCAGGTCGGCTGGGTGCGTCCTCGTCTGCGAGCAAATTTCGACCAGCCCTTCCCTGTCGAGCTCCTTAAGCTGGGGCCAGGTCATCTTTGGATGACCGTGTTGATCGCCCACATAGTCTGTGTGGACGAACATTGTCACCGGCACCTTTTCCCGCCGTAGAATTGGCACACCAAACTTGTAGAATCCCTCATAGCCATCCGCGAATGTAATCGCAATCGACTTTGATGGCAGCGGCTTTCCTTCGGCCAGATGCAGATAGATCTGCTTCAGCGTCACAAAATGTGCGCCCTTCACCTTGAACCAACGAATCTGAGTTTCAAGTTCGCTGGTGCTGCAGTCAAACCACAAGGACGACTCATCACGGTTTGAAATCACATCGTGAAACGTAAGAATTGGAGTGAGTCCAGACACATTCTTGGCTAAGGACCATGCGGCAATCAGGATTCCAAGCGGCATCGCATCTATTCTGACTGAATCGGTTGTGGCTCAAATTCGAGTCGGATATGCTGATTTGGCACCGTGCTTAAAGCATCCTAAGAACTGTCTGGCCTGACTCGACACGATACTGGAGCCTAGCAATTCATACTGTCCGTGCAGTCGCGTAAAGGAGGAGCATCATCTCTACAGAAAAATCGAAGGTTATGCTGGTTGAAGACGAGCACGCGGTGCTTGACTTCCTTACCCAAGCTCTGGAGCAGTCCGGCTACGAAACGGTGAGGTTCTCTGAGGGATCGCCAGCCGTTGCCCAGGTCGAAAGCCTACAGCCAGACCTCGTCGTGTTGGATGTGATGCTGCCTGACATTGACGGATTTGAAGTCCTCCGCCGAATTCGCACAAATTCGAAAGTGCCGGTTCTAATGCTGACGGCAAGAACTGGCATTAACGACAGAGTGACCGGCCTTGATGCTGGAGCTGACGATTACCTGCCCAAGCCGTTCATGTTGGAGGAGTTCCTTGCCCGGGTCCGGGCTCTGCTTCGCCGCAGCAACAAAGACATTTCCCGTCTTCAGTACGCTGACCTCATCGTGGATATTGGATCGAGAAAGGTGAGCCGTCACGGACGTCCGATCTTTCTTTCGGTAACCGAATTCTCTCTGTTGGAGCTCCTTATACGTAGCCCAGAACTACCCGTCTCCAAACAAACGATTCTTGAGAAGGTATGGGATGACACCGGCTATCGCGATCCCAATGTGGTCGAGGTGTACATTAGCTACCTGCGCCACAAGCTCGAGCGAAGTGGAACGTCGAAGCTGATCCACACTGTTCGAGGTCAGGGCTACATGCTTGGAAAGCCCCAGAATGAGGATTAGCCACCGGAATCGGCTTGCTCTCGCCACTTCCACAGTCTGCGGGATTATTCTCGCAGCGCTGTTTGGGCTTGCGATTTACATCTTCCAAACCGCAGAACTAAGGCGCGCGCACGATATTCTGCGCCCGGCCATCCTGCAGACAAGCACGGCTGCGGATAAGCACGGCCTGCTTCCGGACCTTAGCGAGGTTGTCCAGTCCAACCCGCAGCTGAGTTTTGGCGCCTTTGACCTCAATGGCAAGCTGATCGCCAGCGAAGGTGCAATTTCGCTGGCGCCGTCCTTTAAATGGGCTTATTCCATGATCGGCAAACCTACCAATCAGAGCCACATCGAGTGGGGCATCATCAAGATTGGGAAGAACACGGTAGTAGCCGGAAGCATCTCTAACAAGGAAGGGCTCCTCGTTGGCGTTCTTCCATGGAACGAGCGAGAGGGCACGATGAACCTCGCCACTTTGGCGGTGATCATCGTTTGGTTTCCGTTGGTTGGTCTCGTAGGAGCGGTCACCTGGTTTGCCTCAGCCCGAACGTTTCTGCCGCTGGAATCCCTTACTCGACAGGCAGAATTGTTCAGCGAGTCTGATCTAAGCAGGCGGCTCCAGATTGACACTGAAGACGAGTTCGGCCTGTTTGCCATGCGGCTGAATCACTTTTTGGATCGTATCGAAGACTCCGTCGACAGGCAACAGCGGTTTGTTGAAGATGCCGCCCATGAACTGAGGACTCCTCTCACCATTTTAAGGGGGCGCATTGAGACGACGATGCTATCGACGCGGACAAGTGACGAGTACAAGGAAGCCCTCCTTCAGGCCCTTCGTGAGACGGAGCGAATGTCACGGTTGGTTGAGGCGATGCTGCAGTCTGCTCTGCCCATCTTGGACGCCACCGCTCCACTGGAAATAGAAGAGGTCCTGGAACAGGCTCATGCTCGGTGGCTGGATCGGTATATCGAATCGGGTGTCCACTTGGAGTTGGAATCTGAATCTGCTCAAGTGATGGCACTTGAAGAAGAGGTTGGCTGCGTGGTGGACAACCTCCTCACCAACGCCCTGCGTGCGAGCCCCAAAGACACAACCGTGTCAATTGGTCTCGTCCACGATGGGAAGCAGGTCCTGCTCACCGTTACAGACGAAGGCGGAGGCGTTCCTGAAGAGAAGCGTGAGGCGATCTTTGAGCGCTTTACACGTCTGGAAAAGAGCCGAAACCGATCCCTGGGTGGTTTCGGAGTTGGACTTGCCGTTTCGAAGCGCCTCGTCGAAGGACGAGGCGGAACGATTCTGGTAACAACCGGCCCAACTGGCGGAGCGCGTTTTGAAGTCCGGTGGCCAAGCGCCTCTTAGGTCGGAAACCAAAGAGGCGCCCGGAGTCCATTCTTAGTTTTGGCTGGAAGTGTAAGTAGCCCTTAGCCAATAGGCAGGCTTGGCATTGCCAGTCGGGGTGCTGTTCGACTTTATCTTGAACGTGTACCAGCCGGTGGATGCCGCGGTGCCCGCGAGGGTGGCTCCTTGGGTGGTGGTTGAAGTGTAGGTCTTGGTGGACTGAATTGATCCACTTGGATTGTCTAGTTCCAGGTAGATGTTGGTCGAACTCGTCCAACTCGTCGTGTCGTAGTACAGCGCGCCGCTGATCGGCTGTCCGGCGGCGACCCAGACTCTGCAGACCTGCACCAAGGCAGTGTTGTCCGCGGGCTTGATGTCCAAGTCTTGAGCGCCTGCATATTCCTGAGTGGTGGCAACCGCTGTAGGTGTAAAACCACCACTAATGCCAACTGGGGCATAGCATACGTAACCGTTTCCTCCTGTCGCAGTTGGAAGGCTCAATGTGGCGTTGCCACTGCCATCTGTCCAGATATCGGCCGCGTGACCAGTGTAGTCATGGAGATGCACATTTGCACCAAAGCCAGTTGCACAGGTGAGGTTATAGCCGTAGCCGATGTTGTTATTGAGCCCGACCAGCAGGTGGCTGCCGCCAAGTCGCTCATAGACGAACACGAGGTTGTTCTTGTATCGCTGAGTGGTCGTACCGCTTGCCAGCTTCTCATGGATCCAGACGAGATTGTTGATGGTCGATCCCATGTTGTAGCAGCCCGCGTCGCTGCTCCAATCCTTGTAGAAAGCGCTGGGGTAACCCTCAGACGTAAGGATGTAGGCGTAGGCCAGCGCCTTGTTCTGCACAATCGGGTCCGACCTGTCCGTGTCGTGGTTCTCAACGAACGTCACGGAATGCGTTGGGTCAACGCCGGCAAGCCCCGCATGGTCCAGAGAGGCCATGTTGAAGGTGCTTGGGTTATTGCACATATTCTTGAGCATGTCGCGAAGGGGAAAGTCGAAGGCGCTGCTTCTGCCACCCATCATCGTGCTGACCCAATACTGCACGCTGTTGAGATTAGTGTCGTAGTACTCACCCACCGCGAACTTGCCGCTCAGGCTGCCGTAGTTGAGAAACGGGTTGAGCCAGTCGGTAGACATGCCTTTCACGTCATCCAGTCGGTAGCCCTGCAGGTCGAGCGCCTTGGTGAGCCAGTCGCCTGCGCTGTTCAAGCCGTTGTAGATCCAGTGAGAGGGTCCGTTGATTGGGGCGAGGTCACGGCCGAAAGCGTTGAAGTTCTCTCCGCTGCCCAGCGGCACGTTTGGATCTTGTCCCACGTTAGGATGGAAGTCGTAAAACGACTTTCCAAATCTGCCGGCGTTGGCGTTTCCGTAGGCATCCAGATAGTTAAAGGCATAGTTGCCGGGGTCTCCATCTCGATGGTTGTCTACGATGTCGCAGTAAATCTCCAGGCCATTCGCTCGGAGCATCGCACAGCACTTCTCCAACTGCTCGCGGGTGCCGTAGCGAGTGGGAATCGTGCCCATTTGGTTCTTTGAGCCAATGTCGTAGTCATCAAACGGGTCGTACCCGTCTGAATAGCCTCCAGCAGCGCCCTTGAGTACGGGTGGAATCCACATTCCGGTGAATCCGTAGGCCCGAAGGGTGTTTGCCTGCGCACCCAGGTGATCCCACCACCAAGGTGCGGTGCTGTTCCCTGCGCCCGGCGATGGCACGTCCCAGTAGAACGCCTGCATGAGGACGTTGGCGTCGGCGGTGCCGATGGCGAGGAGGCCAGCAATGGCGACTCCCGCACGGACAACGGATCTGCGATTAAAAAGTGAAGCAAGTGATACGGTTCGTTCCGTTGAAATTGACCGACTCTGGTCGAGTTTCATAAGCTCTCCTGTTCCCCTGGTGGGGACATGCGGCGGCACGTTGGCCAACCGATGCACCATCGTAACAAAGTCACCCGCAACCAGAAACCTTACAATTTCACTTTAGCGCAAACCTCTTACGGATTTGCGCAACGATAGGTTATCGTCTCTTTATGCCGGGATCAAAGAAGATTTCGCTGTTGCGGATTGGCCTACTTATGGAGCGAATGGTGGGCTTTAACCATGAGGTGCTCCAAGGGATTAGGGACTTTGCGGGCCCGTCACGACGCTGGGCCTGCCATTTTGCGGATCCTTTGCCCGAGAACGTTTCGCTCGTCGCTGAATGGGGTGCGGCGGGCATGTTGGCCTTCCTGCTGGATGGCGAGGTTTCTGAGAGTATTCATCGATCCGGCATCCCTGCCGTAGATGTAGCCAATTGGCTGCCTGCGTCGAAGGTGCCGCGCGTCTCTGTTGACGATCAGGCTGTGGGTAGCCTGGCAGCCGCCTACCTGATGGGTTTGGGGTTATCCGATTTCGCGTTTGCTGGAAACACAGACAATGCGTATGCGAAGTCCCGAATGGTGGGATTCCTGCGCAAACTGGAATTTGAAGGGCATCGCCCTGCAGTTTTTTACGGCAACTTGGCGCGGTTTCCTAAAGCGAGTTCCTCTACCCTCGGTCCTGTAGACCAGGAGTTGTCGGAGTGGCTGGAATCGTTGCCAAAGCCGGTTGGTGTTTTTGCCGTCAACGATGAAATGGCCCTCGCCGTCTCCGAATGCTGCCATTCGGTGGGCCTTGACGTTCCGGATGATGTGGCGATCCTTGGTGTGGATAATGATCCCTATCTGTGTGCCCTCGGATATCCGCCTTTGTCCAGCATTGCGATTCCGAGTCGAAAGATCGGCTTCGAGGCTGCTTCCCTGCTTCAGCGAATGATGATGGGTGGAACCGCTCGATCTGAACCTCTGCTAATTCCGCCCATCACCGTCATCGCGCGACAGTCGACAAACATTCTTGCGATCGAGGATCCTGATTTGGTCGCCGCAGTTCGATTTATTCGGGAGCGGCCGATGGCTTCACTATCGGTCTCAGACGTTGTTGACCATGTTCCTATCAGCCGACGGACCCTCGAAAAGCTGTTCATGAAACACCTTGGTCGTTCGCCGCACGAGGAGATTCAGCACGTCAAAATGGCGGAGGCGCAAAGATTGCTGGCAGAAACCGATTTGACGCTTGAGG
Source organism: uncultured Armatimonadota bacterium (assembly GCA_903927025.1). Lineage (GTDB taxonomy): Bacteria > Armatimonadota > Fimbriimonadia > Fimbriimonadales > Fimbriimonadaceae > Fimbriimonas. The sequence goes on along the minus strand of CAIYLG010000038.1, from coordinate 4,660 downwards.
CGGTGGCCAAACGAACTGGCTTTAGCTCCGCACCCTGGTTTGTCTCATCGTTTAAGCAACAGTTCGGGATCACGCCGGCAACCTACCGTCGGCAGTTTCAGAGGTGAGTCGGAAGCACCAGGCCGGTAGGAGTTGGCGACTCTGAAGCTCTTTGGCTCGGTTACGAAGCGATGGAACTCCCCTTTTCACAATTTAAACCGACCAATACGCGCTGAATTACTGCGTTTAACTCTTGAAGGGAAAAGGGCTTTGCAAGCGTTGCATGCGCCCCAAATGAGTCTGCAAGTTTCAAGTAGAGTGTCGACCCACCTTGACCTCCGCCAGACATCGCGATGATTTGAATGCTTGGGTTTGCCTCTCGGATTTCCAAGATTACTTCCAGTCCATCTTTGTTCGGCATCATCACATCGGTGATCAGAATGTCAAACCCACCCTTTCGATAATAGTGCGCGGCTAGATTCCCGTCTGAGGCACAGACTACTTCGTGGCTCTGGCCAAGCAAATAAAGGTTCAGGACCTGGAGCAACTCTGCATTATCTTCGACAAGGAGTATTCGTGACATTTGGTTTCAAGTGGACCGGCTGGGCAGGATTGGGATTGCAGTTTGGGTTATCGGGGCGAACATCTCTAATCTTCAGCGCACCTTAGGGCAATCGTGCAAGGTTCTGGTCATTCAGCTCTGCGACAGTCCTTTTCCTCAAGAACTGGACTCTAAAACTGTGTCACCTGACGAAAGAGCATCGGCGATAAGGTCCAGTGAAAGTGGCTTTTGCAGAAATATTTTAACGCCCAATGCTTTGAGATCGGCCACGATTTCAGGTTCGAAATTGCCACTCATTGCGATGACTTCGATTTTTGGCCACTCAGTTTTGAGCGCTTTCGTCAGTTCAATGCCATTCATCAGCGGCATCATCAAGTCAGTGATGACCCAGCCAAGTTTGTCGTGGTTTGCTTTAGCCAACCTAATGGCCTCCGCGCCATCTCGGGCAACCAGAACGGAATAATGTAGCGACATTAGGGCCATATGAAGCGACGACCTCACGCTTTCGTCGTCGTCCACCAGCAAAACCAGTGGGTGTTCAACTTTCACCTGCGCTTGTGTTTGAGGCTGTTGATCTGAGCCGTTGGAGGAGAAGGCGGCTGGAAAGAAAACTGTGAAAGTCGAGCCGACGGCCTGCTCCGATTTCACGGTCAGATACCCGTGGTGGCTCTGGATAATGTCGGTGACAATTGCGAGTCCAAGACCCGTGCCCTTATCGTGCTTCTTGGTTGTGAAGAACGGTTCAAAGATCTTGGTCATGTTCTCACGGTGGATGCCCTCACCGTTATCTGCAAACGTGATCTTCAAATAGCGCCCAAACACAGGGTCGGGAATTTCAAAGGTGTTCTTGGGGGTCAGTTCGATTTCTTCAGCGTGTATTTGTAGCTCCCCACCTTCATGCATCGCGTCAAGGGCGTTTTGAGCAAGGTTGACAAGCACCTGCGTAATCTGAATCGGGTCGCCCCAAAAATTGCCGAGAGAGGAGTCGAATGACGTCTGTAGAGATACTTTGTTGGAAATCAAAGGGTCGATGAGCCGAATGAAAGTATCAAGCAGTGCTTTGGACGGAATTAGCTCAGGCTCGACTCGGGAACCCTTCGAGTAAGTTAGGAGTTCACGAAGAAGGTCTCGGGCGCGAAAGGCACCACCTTCCGCCGTATCCACTAGCTCGTGAGAACTTGGACAGTTGTTTCGAAGCAATTCCAAGCAGAGAATGACCGGCGCCAGGGCATTGTTTAGATCATGCACGATACTGCCGGCGAATGTTCCCAGCGCATCTAGCCTTTCAGACCGTGAGACATTGAGTTCCAGATTCTTTCTGTCTGAAATATCACGAATTCTGGCGATCGTTAGGTGGCTATCTGGTTCCGGCATGGATCGAACCTGGACGTCAATGGGAAAGGTGGTACCGTCGTGGCGCAAACCTGACACCTCGCGGCGAGAGTTGACTTCCCTTGTGCCCGAACCTTCGAAGGACCGCTCAAAGAGGGCTTCGTGGGCGTCAAGGTACTCCTTAGGAACCAGTCGATTCACATTGGTTCCCTCTAACTGGCTTTTCACGTATCCAAATTGCTTGAGCAATTCGAAGTTCGCCTTGAGGATCGTGCCTTTGTGATCCACGAGGAGAACGCCATCAAGAACATCCTCGAAGAGATGACCGTATTTGCTTTCTGCTGTTTTCAAGCGTTCCTGGAACCTTGCGTTCTGCATGAGGAACTTGGCCTTCCAAGGCAACCCTGCCATGCCCTGCATCACGACGTAGTCCCAAGAGCCCAAATTGAAAACCCGCTCGGCTTCTTCATCGGACGGATCGTTCGACAGCACGAGAACGGGAGACAGGTTTGAAATTTCGTGGAGCCGGGTCAGCGCATCGGCGATGTCGTAGCCAGGCATATTGCAGCTGCAGAAAATCAGATCCCATTGCCTGGATCGGGTTGCGGCTTCGAATTCTTCCTGACTGCCGGCAAACCGGAATTTGTAGTTGACCCCCAGCTTGTTCAGCTGGCTTTTGATCTCTTCAAAGTCTGCGACAGTTGGCAGAAGAAGCAGGATATCGTAAGGCTGGACATCGAATTGACTCACACGCCGCTCCTCTGGAGGGCAAAATGTTCCTGTCCTTCAAATTAAATAGTGCCTTTCTCTATAGTGAGTATGGCACTAGTATCTTTCGCAGGAAGCAGAGATGTTGCGGGGTTTCAGGAATTGACCTCGTATCAACTCCATCCCGGTCGAGTCTGACGACGGAGTCGGGGCTACTAGGTCAAGGTCGAGGAGCTGAACTTGCCGTTTCCTCGGATCCTGAATGGAGCGGGCCCGCGATGACCCTATAGATTGCGAATTTGGAATCGATGAGTAAGGTGGAGTTCTTGAAACAGTCGAAGGAAGCAATAGGCCGAAATGGCCGCAAATCCCACAGCAAGACCCGTAGTGAAAAGATATGGGCCTTGGCCAGGAAAGAAATCTATGAAGTAACCCCTGTGGGCAATCGATACGCCGAACAGTAAATGCAGGGTCCGCTTGTTCAAAAGTGAGATTCCAATGAGCGCGTGGCCAGCAAATCCCCACTTTCTGCTCGTCGACGTTCCCCGCCAAATGATCAGAAGCACGACCGGAAAGAGGACGAAGGAGATGTTTGACCACTCAACGCCAGTGGCGTAATCATGCGGAAGGTCGCTGTTTAATTCGCGAATCCGCCTCAGCCCCAACCAGTAGCTGTAGAGGGGAAATAGAACCGTGACTCCAGGCAATATTGAGTCGAGCAATTGGACGATCCGATTACCAGAGTGCCTTGAGTTTCCAAGCCCAACATCCACTGAGAAATCATACGCTATCAAGTCGAGGTATCAGCTGGCACGGATTTCGGTCAACTGGATGCCAATTGAATAGGCTCAATCGAGATGTTTGAGGGACTTTGAACAAAGTACCCTCAGCTATTATCCAGCAAGCTAAAATCAAGAAGTGAAGGTCGTCGTCTTTAGCGGTGCGGGCGTGTCCAAAGAGAGCGGATTGGACACCTTTCGCAAAGGTGGACTTTGGGACGGTATGAGCGTCAATGAAGTCGCCAACATTCAAAGTTGGTGGGCAGGTCCTGTGAGCCAGCAGAGGATGCTGGACTTCTATAACCACCGCAGACGAGAATGCCTCAATGCGAAACCGAATGCCGCCCACCTAGCATTGGCGGAGCTAGAGAAAGCAGGCCACGAAGTTACGGTCATTACCCAAAACGTAGACAACCTTCACGAACGCGCTGGATCTACCAAAGTGATGCATCTTCACGGGGAAATCATGAAGGGACGGCCTGATGACGATGAAGACATGATCATCGACTGGAAGGAAGACATGAATCTTGGCGACCTCGTGAACGGCAGCCAAGTGCGCCCCTACATTGTTTGGTTCGGAGAGGGCCTTCCCCGCTTTGAGCCAGCCTATCAAGCCGCGACGGAGGAGGACGTGGATGTTCTCATCGTGGTCGGAACCACGCTGGAAGTAGGGCCGGCGAACTTGTGCGCATTCCACACAAGGGCCAAAAAGGTCTACGTCATCGACCCTGATCCACCTGCTTTCGGGGTGTCAAGCGGATACTACAGCCAACTCTCACCCCACCCAGACTGCACGGTTGTGACGCAAAAAGCGAGCGAAGGCGTTAGGCTGGTCGTGGACCAATTCCTCTCTTAGATTTTTAGATATTGCAGACCACACGCGTGAGGTGCTGCATCCACATCACTGCAGATAGCAGGTTGCTCGGAAACACAGTGGTAGTCTCACAACCGTGAAGGTGCTTTTGCTCTCGACTGCGATCGCTTGCTCGATGCTGGCTTTTGGTCAGACTTCGCCCTATATCGGAACATATGACGTTGTCCGTGTAGAAAAAGGAAAGCCCGTCGACAATATGTCGATCTCGCCAGGTCAAGTGATGATTCTGGATCTCAAAAAGGACGGGGCGTTTCAGATGCGAAACTTTTTGTCCGGCTTTGATGGTGACCTGTTCCCCGTAGTTTGACCCACTTGAAGTGTGAAATCCGTCTGGAATCACATGAAGAAAACTGGCAAGCGCTACACCGAGGACGAGATCCTGAAGGTGTTGAAGGAAATCGAAGCTGGCGGCGCGATAGCGTCAGT
>CAIYLG010000037.1 GCA_903927025.1 uncultured Armatimonadota bacterium | reverse complement strand
AGCCCAGATGAACTTGGAAGGATCAGTTACGCGACCCTGCAGAGCACCCTGACCGTAGGCGGAACAGCCTGCGGCGACCTGGGAGATCGGCATTGCCTTTGCGTGACCGTCGGCCCAGCCGATGACCACCTGACCGTTCTGCGCGCTGGCGGCTGCCGTGCTTGAAGTCTGGTTGTAGAATGGCCAGAGACCACCGTAAACGACCCATGACAGAGGATTTGGATCCCAGCCGCTACCGTAGCTGGCAAGGTCACCCTGTGAGGCGTAGGTTGCGATTGGCTGGAGGTAGGCGCCGTTGGCATCTTCCCAACATGGAGTCTGGACGACCCAGTTACCACCACCGGATGGTGCACCGCTTGCGGTTCTGTTCCAAATCGAGGTGCCGTACATCAGCGTGTGGGCAGGGCTCGAGACCTGGCTGGCGTTAATCGAAGCGGAACCGATGTAGTAGCCGCCTGCAACCTGTGGGTAGATCCAAGGGCTGAAGAAGGCGAAGTTGTAGCCCATGTTGGAGCGAACTCCCTCGGCGTAAAGAATCTGGGTCTGCGAAGCTGTGGAGAAGTTTGAACATCCCATGTACGCGCACTGGGCATTGACGCGCTGCTGAAGGCTCTGCCACGGGTCCATCGGATCAACGGTGATCTGCTCGTTCTTCGTGTACGGATACATCTGCTGGAACGGAACGGTGTCGGGAGGACCGAAGCCCCAACCTGGACCGTTGATGCTGCCGCTGTCGGAAAGCATGTAGGCATCGTCATAGTCGTTGGCATACATCTGCGAGGCGAGAGTGCCCTGCTTCATGTTGCTGATGGCCGCAGTCTTCTTCGCGGCCTGCTTGGCCTGGGCGAAGACTGGGAACAGAATGGCGGCGAGAATCGCGATGATCGCGATAACAACCAAGAGTTCGATGAGCGTGAATCCACGCTTTGTTGTTTGGCAAGAGTCCATGGGGAAGCTAACTCCTAAAAATAAAAAAACGGCAGCACAAGATTGCTGACCCGGAAATAGTAACGCAGATTTCCCAAATTGTGGGAACGTTTTCGCTTAACATTTCCGCAACATTCGCTATGTCGCGAACTTGCTCATTCTTTGTATCAGGAGCCGCCCCAAGTTCCGAAGAGTCTAGGTCTCGGACACCAATTGAGCCACATCTCGGTTCGGATGGATCATCTCAGCAAGGTCAGCCTGGTAGCGCGGACAGGCTTCCGCCCCCTCTTCCGAACGGGCATTGGCCCATCCGTAGCTGACCAGAGTCTCGAGAGCCTTAACACACTGCGACCAGAAGAAGTGATATTGCTGTGGGGACATCGAGTTGGCTGCGGCCTGAGATTTCGCTCCAGCCTTGATCTCGGCAAACGAGCGCTCCTCTTGAATGAATCGCGCGACCCATCCCATTGCCTTCACCAGCGGCAGCACCCGATTCCCCTTCCGATAGGCGCGGTACCTCGTGATGCGTCCGTCAGCAAGATCAGCCACCCAGTCCTTTTCAGAATCCGTCAAATCGAGTTTGAAGTGCGTCTTGCCTTCAATTTCATAAAACGCCTCATCTCCCGTAAAGGTCGAGATTAGCTCCTTTGTGGCAAGCGAACCGAAGAATCCAATATCGGTGCTTCCGCTTGAGTCGATAAATCCACCCTGTCCGAGCCATCGCCAGGCCTCTTCGGAATTCATTCTCAACCCAGCTTCGTCGGCGATGTTGCGGGCATGATCCTTGAGGTTCGAGAAGGCACCATGGGCCGTGTACCAATAGTCGGCAAACCGAATATGCTGCCGAATATGCCCCCGATGGTTGATGCTGTACTGCGACTTGATCCAATCCGCCTCGTACTCGCCTCGCTCCAGCGCGAGAATGGCGTAGGCCACTTCCCTTGCGCCGGATTGCGCGAGACTCATTCCTGCGGAAAGGATCGGGTCCGCGAAGCCAGCGCACTCGCCAGCAAGAAACCAGTTGTCACCGGTCAGCCGGTCTGCGACAAAGCTCCAGTCCTTCGTCGTTCGCACAACCTCTTCTGGAGTCGCGCTGGCAGTCAGCTTAGAAACAATCTTGTCCCCCTTTACCGCTTCCATATAAAGCTCTTGTGGGCTCTTACCCTGCTCTTTGTAGTAGGAAGCTGGGACGATCAATCCGATGGAGGTTCTCTCTGGTCCCAGCGGAATAAACCAGATCCAGCCGATCTTTTGGGAAAGGATTTGAACGCGCGTCCCGCCGACACCAATGGTCGTGGCCCAGTCCGCGTTTTGCCAATAGTTCCAGATGGCGATGTTCTGAAGGTTGCTGGGGTAGTCCACTTCAACCTCCATCGCCCGGCGCAGAATTCCCGAGTTGCCGCTGGCATCGACGTAATGCTTCGCCGTAACAGTGGTGCCGTCGCTGAGTAGGAGTCCATCGACGTGATCCCCGGTCCTGAGCACGGTTTTGACCCCCAATTCTTGGCGTACGGTGCATCCGAGCTTCTGGGAGTGGGATAGCAGGATGTCGTCGTAAATCGCCCGATCAACCTGAAATGCGGTACTGGTCCGTTGGCCCTCGTATTTTGCAGGGCGGGGCGCGGGATCAAACTTCCCTCCTGGTAGGAATTCGAAGTCCCACAGATCGTCGGTGGTTCCCCAACGATAAGTGCCGCCAATCTTGACTGGAAATCCGGCGGCCTCAACCGAATCCCAGACTCCAATTTCGTTGAGAATCCTGCACACCAGCGGAAGCTGACTCTCCCCGACATGATCTCGCGGGAATTTTTCCCGTTCAAGAATCAGGATATTCAGCTTTGGGTTGTACTTACGAAGGAGGCTGCCGACGGTAGTTCCTGCTGGCCCACCACCAATAATTGCTACATCAAATTCCGGAGTCATGGATATCACTGAACTGGCGCTTGAACGAAGACCAACCCTGGAAGGCAGTACGTCAGCCTACCTAGGCGAATCTTACCCATCCGTCTACGAAGACGAGCCGAGAACGTCACAGTTCCAGATCCTGCGGGCGCACTTGATGGAGCAAGGGCTCACCTGCGAGGAATCTCTTCAATTCGTCCACGCACAAATCCGCCATACGGGTCAGTTCATTTTCCTCGGAACCCGCGATGTGGGTGCTGAGAAACACATTCTCAAGCGCCCACAGTGGAGAGTCAGCCAGCAGCGGCTCTGGAACGGTTACGTCCAGCACTGCAGAAAGATCGGGACGCATCTGCATTACCTCAGACAGCCCGGTCTGGTCGACAGTAGCCCCTCGGCCAGTGTTGATGAAAGTTGCCCCTTTGGGCATCCTCGCGAGCAACTCCTTGGTGATCAATTGGCGCGTCCCCTCATTATTGGCCAAATGATTGGACACCACATTTCCCCGCAGGAAGGCATCGATTAAGTTCACCTGCTCAACCCCAAGCTCCGCAGCCTGCGATTTGGAGAGAAACGGGTCGAAGACAAGGATCTTCCAGGCAAACGGCTCAAGGAGTTCAATAAGTGCGGTCCCAACCGCCCCAGCTCCGAGGATCGAAACGGTTTGACCGGCGTTGCCAAACCCTCGGGAGGAGAGGCTAACGTCTCGCTCGCGTCGATAGCTGCGAACGTTTTGGGAGTACTGCTTACCCGCCATCAGGATTTGGGCGAGAGTGAATTCAGCGACTGGGATAGCGTTCGCTCTCCATGCGCTCACAACAGGGATTCTGCGCTTAACCAAAGGTCCTGCAAAGCCGCGTGTGTCCCCTGCAGCATAGAGCACGAGTTTCAGGTTCGGGATTTGATCGAAAATCCGATCTTCCAGTAGCGGCATTCCCCAGGTCGACAGCAGGATGTCCACCTCGGCGAGTTCAGGGAGCCGAGCATTGACATTAGAGGCTGATACGACGCCCTCAAGCACGCTGACTCGCTCTGATATTGCGGCCCGAGCTGTCAGTGAATAGACCCGTGCAATCTGATAAGGATCGCCAATATATGCTGCCTTCAAGGACGCCATCTGTTGTTGATAACAGTTTAGATGCAGCAGCCTGCCTCAGCAATGAGTCTCTTGGCCCTTTATATCGGCGTTCTAACTCCGCCCAAAGGAGCCTTGAATCCTCAATTTCAGAGCCTAGTTCAACTCAAATGAGTGGTCGTTCAAAACCACGTTTCACGCCAACGAGGCGGTAATCCAAGTTCCACCTATCAACAGGGTCAGTGTCATGGATTCACTGACCCTCAAGTATGAAGAGCGTGGCTACTTAGCCTCAAACCCTCCGTCAACTCCCAAGATCTGACCGGAGACGTAAGAGGCTTCGTCGCTGAGAAGGAAGACTACTGCGGCGGCGATTTCCTCGGGCTTGCCAACTCGTCCGAGAGGAATCTGACTGCCCATTCCCTGTTCGAATGCATCCTTGCCACCAAAGCTTGCCTCGGCGCCTTCGGTGAGAATAGGCCCCGGTGCAACCGCGTTGACCCGAATCCCTTGCGGGGCGAGTTCAATCGCCGCACCAATCACGAGGGTGTTGACGGCTCCCTTTGTCAATGAATACGCGGTTCCGCCCGGAATCCCCTTCTTGGCAACAACACTCGAATTGATCAATATCGCTCCTCCCGATGGGAGATGCTTCGCCGCATGTTGAACCCCGTAGTAGGCACCCTCGACATTGACGGAGATCTGGTGTCTGAGATTGTCGGCCGATTGATCAACAATTGGGCTGAAGTTGAAAACCCCAGCGTTCAAGAAAACAGAATCGACCTTTCCGAACGCCTGTTTTGCTGCTTCGAACAGAAAAGCTACTTCAGATTCTTTGGATACATCGGCCTTGACGAAGATTGCCTTTCCGCCTTTTGCTTCAATTTCCGATACGACAGCCTGGCCTTCAGATTCTCGACGCCCCGAGACAACGACAGAGGCTCCCTGTGATGCGAGAGCAATTGCGGAGGCTTTGCCGATTCCAGAAGTTGCGCCGGTGACGATAATGACTTTATCTGTTAGATTGAACATCGTATATATCGATACGCATCGATATAATTCGTCGTCAGCCAAAGAGCGCGGAATCGAGACTCGACTTGAAATCAGACCAGATTTCCTCGTTGACGGCAAGGTGGGAGAACCTGCCCTGAGATGTTGCAGTGATCAACCCTGCAGAACACAGTTCCGAGATGTGATGGGAAAAAGTCGACTGGGAAATCTCCATCCCTTCGAGGACACTATTGCAGTAAGCCTGACCAGAGCACTCTCGGCTTCGAATCCGCCGAAGAATTTCCATCCGGGTCGGATTGGAAATCAGCTTTAGTATCTCAAGAACTCTAGCCTGCTCCACACCTTAATCTTACGCAGCGGAGACTCGCTCAGTCTTCACGCAAAAAGATGTGAAACATTCGCACCCGTTAACTAATGTCTTCGCTTTGTGAATGTGCATCCACCAAAAAGCCAAACATTCATAATGTACGAGCCGTTGCCAGCATAAATGACATACGAAATAACCGCAATCCCCTTGGCAACAAGAAACCTGTCCCCTATAATGTGCGCCTCAGCTGCTCACTGGAAGATTGAGTTGGCCACTCGACTTTCGGCTGAAATATCCCGTGCTGGGATGTTGATTCAAGCAGCAGCCTGGGATGGAGGAATATGTCTTGAGTAAGTTCCATTTGCCTCGCTTGACTTTGAATTCACTTCCGAAGCAGTCCTGTGCGCTTGCTTCGATTGCCGTGATGGGCCTTCCCTTTTCCGCTCTCGCTGCGGGTACCCAGTACTCAGCCCTTGCGAACAGTCTTCGACATCCTGAAGCCGCCGCTTCGCAAACGGTACAGGTATCTGGCAACGAGCCTGTTCACTTTGCCATCAGCCTACAGCTCCGTGATGCCGCCGGTCTGCAAGCCTTTGCCGACCAGGTAAGCAACCCTGCGTCTCCGCTCTACAAGCATTTCATCACTCCCGAAGAGGTCGGCAATCGATTTGGCCCCACTCAGGCCGACGTCGACGAAGTGGTGTCATTCCTTAAGTCGAACGGTCTCCAGGTTGGCGACATCTCAAAGAATCGAATGCTTATCGTTGCCGATGGCTCTGCTGATGCTGTTTCGGCCGCCTTTCGAACGAAATTGGCCTATGCGCCACGAGTAGACGAGTCAGGAAACCCGGACAGCTACCGGACGAACATCACCGCACTGCAGGTGCCTTCCGCGATTGCCTCCAAGGTGCTCAGCGTAGACGGTATTGACACGTCGATTCGACGACGTGCCCGCAATACATCCACCCTCAACCCCGCGCTTTTCCGGGGCGTTTACGGTGGAGCGGCAGCCTATTCCGCTGGATACTACGGACAGGGTGTCCATATTGCCATCGCGAACTGGGATGGATATCGTCTGAACAACGTTCCCTACTGGACCAGCGCAAATGCACTGCCCGTTCCATCTGGTGGTTCAGGATCAAATATCACCGTTGTTAAAGTTGGCACCGGGACCACGTACGGGGCAGGCTCCCCGCAAGGAGAGGGGGACCTGGATATTCAGGCAGTAATGGAAGCAGCACCGCTTGCCAACATTTACATTTACGACGACACAACAACCGATACAGCGGCTCCGTTGACCACGTACAGCAAGATTTCCAGCGACAATCTCGCCGACGTAGTGAGTGAATCGTACGGCTGGGAAACATCAAACAGCAGCACATACTACGCGTCCACATACGTTTCCGCACACAACATTCACCTATCGCTCACCTCCCAGGGGATCACCTATTTGGCTGCGACTGGAGACAATGGAACCAGCGCGTTCCCAAGCAGAGGCGTACGATATGCCTACCCAGACATCGATCCAGAAGTGCTTCAGGTTGGCGGTACCGTCGCCACCGTGAACTCAACAACGGGTGCCCGAGTCAGCGAAACCCCCTGGGGCCTTTCGGGTGGCGTCGGCGGAACTGGCGGCTTTGACCCATATGACACCTCGGCACACGGATTCACCTTCAATGTTGCACCGGCCTACCAGAAGACGTATATCGCTTCGAAGACAGGTACCTACAACTACCGCCTTCTGCCCGACATCTCATCTTCTGCTGGTGGTCAGAACGGATTGGGCGGGTCTGGAACCACGGGTTGGGCATTGGTGATCTACTACAACACCGGAACGGGCACCAGCTACCCTCCTGGAACGTCGATTGCCATCGACGGAACCAGCATTGCAAGCCCAGCCACCGCCGGTGGACTTGGCGCACTGCTTGGTGAAGTCTTTACAGGCGTCACGCCAAATGCATCTCGATCCAACGTTCGGTTCGGAAGAGTTCAGGATTACCTGTACAGCATCGGATCAAACTCGTCCGTGTTCTATGACATCACCACAGGCTCAAGTATTGGTACGCTCCCAGGTACCAAGATTGCCGCCACTCCAGCGGCAGGCTGGGACTTCGCCACGGGTTGGGGTTCCCTAACCTTCAGCGGTCTCTACAACTACATCAAGTCCAGCGGAATCCTTCCCTAAGACTCATTGACTTGGCGGGGTCGATCTGGCCGACCCCGCCTTTTTTGTGTCCAATACATCGTGCCCTAGAGCAGCTGGTTCTGCCGCCACGCGCGGTGTCTTCACACATATCATCCAATCCAGACTAAACTTTGGGGATGAAGCTGAGAACTCTGGCTCTGATGGCGATTCCTATGCTGGCAGGATGCCATACCCAGCCGACATCCCCTGACTCCCCTTCTCAAGGAGCTCAGACTCATGCCGTCAAAGGGAAGAATTCGGCACAACCCGGCGGAGGCTCGTCGCCTACTGTCTATCCAATTGGTCCGAATGTCGGAGCGATGACTCCGGTCGGCGGTACTGAGAACCTCAACGCTGGCCCGAGTGGATCCCTCACAAACGCCATGAGAGATCGGGCGCGCTCTGTCGCTTCAGATGCGAGCAAACCTCCAGCTACGACCGATTCAAACGATCAATAGAAATTTCAGGCCCAGGCATTCGTCTGTCAATCAGCATGGTCGCCCTTATCCTCTCAGCCCTCTTTCAGGCCCAAATCCCAGCCGACACCTACGGCAAAACTGAATCGCAAATTCTTGCAATGGGCCCACAGAAGTGGTACGACTTTTTCACCGCCAAGGCGGGTGAATCCACATACGCAATGTCCAATGCCTATGGCATCTATGGGGACGTCGCAGCAAAACGGAATGATCGACTCTTTGCCGTAAACACTTCACATACGAGGCAGATCAAAAAGGTTGGAAAGGCGGTGGTCGAGTTTGGAAGCGACATGGTGGCCCTCGGCTCCGCCATCACCGGCGGAGGCACGATGTGGGGGCCGATCGGATCAAGTTCATACGCCGAAGCTCAGGATGTGATCTACTCGCTCCTCAGACCTCCTAAGCCCAAAGGGCACAACATCGTGCGGGCATCGGAAGTGCAAAAGCTACTCCAATCCGTGCCTGGTCTTCTTAAATCGAATCGGGACTTGTTGACCCCGGAACAGCAAAAGCAGTCTGAGAGCGACTATAAGGACACCCTCAAAACCTTTGACAAACTCTGCCAGTTGCTTTCAACCATGTCACCGAACGACAAAAGCGCTGTTTTCGGCTTCTGCCGGGAGAAGGCGAAACTGCTCGACATTGCCGCTCCCTAAGGAGTCGGCGCCTTGAGCTGATAGGTCCCCGGCCCAAGGCGTTCTCCCAGGCAAATTGCGTGGGTGTCCGGCGGGACAACCAGGGAGACCGTCATCAATCCCTTTAAGCGACGACACGACACCAGAATTTCGCCATGCGGAGTTGGCACCTTGCCCTTTGCCCACTCCAGGCCGCACAGATTCGGCGATACCTCGAATTCCTTGTACCCAGGCTGAATGGGTCGAACCCCAAGCACAACGCCCGATAGCTGGTATAGCGGAGAAGCATTCCACGCATGGCTAAGATCCCCTGTTCCCCACATTTCATAGAAAGACTGGGTGTCGGGTTCGATGTGCCATCGCTGAAGCTGGGGCATTAGGTGTTCATCAAGCAGCTTTGCCCCTCCAAGGGCACCAAATACAAAGTGCATAAAATAGGGCTGACAGTTCAGATCCTTCCTTGCCATCACCCGGGACATGACCTCCGTGGCGCGCTTACCCGTGGCAAGGCCCGACCAAACCGCTAGGGAGTTGACTTGAGTTGAGAAAGTCCGTATGTCCTTGTCAGCAGGCATCCACTCATTCGGCTTCACACTCGTCGCATTGGGCTTACCGTCCAAATACAGGTGGTCGGCCTCGCTCCAAAGCTCCGATTCAAAGGCAGCACCAACCTTCCTCTGGAGCTGGCTGAGTTCCTCCACCCTGTCTAGGTCACTCAAGATTGCAGCCAAGTGCTTTCCGTCATCAAGGGCGCGATAGTAGATGGCAGTCATGTAGCCCTGACCGATCACCGCAGGGGGGTGATGACAGTTGAAACCTTCAATCTGCACCCAGTCCATGAACATGTAGTTCGGCGCATTGGAAATCAGCCCGTTGGAGCCGATATACGACTTGAATTGGTCAAGGAGCGCGAAAGCAGTTGGCGCCAACTCTTGGACGGTGGCTACATCTCCAGTGTAGGTGTAGTACTGCATCAACATCCGCAGCCAAAGAAGGGAGTAGCTGGTGTGAAAGCTCTTGTAGCCGCGCTGAACCAGGTTGCGGCCGATCTTCTTCAGGTCCTGCCTCGCAAGCGTTCCATCGCCAAACGCATAGAAGGCGTTAAGGGACTCGATCAAGTAGTCTCCCGCATCCGATACAGGTTCTTGGTGGTGCGGAGAATCCAAGAAATGCGTCTGCATGCAGATCTGGGTACACCAGCGACAAACCTCCCACAGTCGATTGAGTTCAGGTTTGCTGCAGGCAAACTCCCCGCTGTACTGAACTGGGAAGGAAGTGAACGTACACCTCACCTCATGGATCTGAACAGGCTTCGTGGCGCCAACGAGTTGGATATTGATCGTTGAAAAACTGTCAAAGAGCGGCGTCTCAAGGACCTGATAGCCGTCTCGCAGAAGCACCTCAAATCGGCGATTGTAGCCAGGAGCGTCGTGCTCGTTAGGGGTGATGAGGAGCCTCGCACCCTTGACACCATCGACTGCAAGGCCAATATAGCCAGAAAGGACATGACCGTAGGAAACTGAATAGCTTCCATCCTGCTGAAGCTTGGCTCCTCCGCTGATTACGTCTGGGAACACTCCCGGCGTGGTTCGCTTGATCGCTTTTGGCTTCAGATTCACTTCTAACGCGGGAGGGAGTTCGCTCACGAGAGTGGGAAGCTGGGCTAAATTGATAACTGCGGGCAACCAGTTGTTGGGTTCTGGCTTATTGATCTGCCACCCAGCGGGTTCTCGGGTCATGTCAAATCGAAATCCGCTGTTTGCCCCGGACTGGTCGAGATCCTCAGCCACCGCGGTCAGCCACGACTCGTCCGTGCCAACTGCCTCTACACCCTTCGCTTTTGCGATGGACAGATCAAGCTTGAATCCTGGATGGCCTAGGGGCCACTCGTTTCCCGCCACTGCAAACGGAATGACTTCAGCCGCAATCTCGTTGTTGCCTGGATGAAAAAGTTTCGTGAAGTCTCGCACATCTTCAAACCACGGACCGCACGGAGGCGAATCGTAGTCTCGGCCGGTATCAGCCGGCCCACGAGCGGCGAGGTGGCCATTGATCCAGAGGCGATACCGCACATCTGCGGCAATCCAGGCTCTCACCGTTTTGGTCGATTTGGACAAGCTGATCGTCTTCCGGAATCGAATGACTCTATCCTTTCCTGTAGGGGACCAGATCCACTTCCCCACCCCGGGTCCAACATCTTTGGGGCTAATAGGACGGACAGGAGTGGTGGCACTGACTGACTGACGCCCCACAGTAGGAACTACGAACTCAATTGGGCCCTGGGGATCCGTCGTCATCGTCAGAGCATAAAGCGCAATCGCGGCAAACACGGCCTAGATTACATCTATCGAAGGTCGCTAGTTCGCCGAAGAAGGTCGCCTAGGGATGCGGATTCAGACCACTGAGCCCCGGTTCAACTTCCGTCACCCCTGTCTCCGCACAGTAAAAGGCCCCGCCTCCAATCAAAACAGCCGCGAGCCCGCAGAGAGCCAGAGCTCGATTCACAGGAATCTTTGTGAAGCCTAAAACCAAGCCCACAAGCCAAATTCCGGCAAGCCCCCACTCGTAGCCTGCGATTCGCTTTTGATCATTCGAGCGCTTTGTCGATCCAATCGGCAGGCGATAGGCAGAGTACTGGTGGGAAAGAATTTGCAGGTCTGCCGGAGTTTTGCTCGGCTCAATCTGCCCCCTTAACCGGGTAGCGACGCTGGTCGGCCAACTCAGCGCTTCTAAAGGAGTCTCATACAGTGGGTCTGAAATTTCTGGGATCAGATGCTTGCTGTTTGTGCTCATGGTTCGCCATACGTTGAGAGGAGGCGCAGATGCAGTTCCATCCGAGATGACCAGCAGGTCCAAAAGGGTGGTTCCCTCTCCAGCTAGTGCAAACCGCATGGGATAGACCAGCTTTTTCGCGGGAAACCTCAACCCCAGTGCAAGCGGAAAACCCTTCCCACCTTTGAAAGGGCCCATTTTAACCGCGACAAAACTCCAGCCCTGCTTGACGTAACCCTCAACCTGTGGCTTGAGCGCCTGTGGCATCACAAACTCGTTTTCTCGGAACCATTGGGACAGTGCCCCGGAATTTTTCGAGCTGATAGTGGTCTCCTCAAACTGGCTAACCTCTGTAAGAGTGTTCCTGTCGACCTGTACCGACCGAGCTGATCCGTCAATCGCGTAAACCGGGAATAGAACTGCTCCCGTAACAGCCCATAGAAACGATACAAGCGCCCAGCCCCAAGCCGAAAATTTGATACGAAAGACGGCGCATATCCCAATCAGCGCCATCCCCAAGACCCAGATGATTCCCGCCAAAACCGTTGCGTAGTAAAGATGCCCAGGAGAAAAGTGCCGGAAGGTTTGATCGACAACTAGGTTGTTGCCCTCAAAAACCTTTGTGGGGGGAGTTGGCACCGGGACGATCCAAGCGTAACTCCCAGCAGGGGCATCGATCTGGGACTGAACGATGACGGTTTCGACCCCGTTATGCAGCGACACTATCGCCCGCTCGAATACCGCCTTCGGTACGCCCTCGCCCTCCTTTGCCGCATAGAATCCGTCGCCGCAGCAGAGGCAAGTCAGGAAGAGTGCGATCACCGCAAGGATGAGCCGAGCCATGCTCCAAGATAACACAACTTTCCGGCACCACCATTCAACTCGCAATCGTCCCATCTCGCACTTTGACCGGATAACCCCGTCTCCTGGATGTGTAAAGATCCGGAAGGGTCTGGATCCATATCGAAATGAACTGTCGCCTGAGTCTTCGGTGTTCGTGCATCGCCTTCATTGGCTTGATGCACCTCTGTTCTCCACTAAGCGGGGCCGCAGCCCAAACCCCGCCGCTAGCGGGACACCTGAATGGAGTCGTGGACTGGAGCAGAGACAACGTTTTCGTCAACATGGCGAAGATGTCTCGCGGGGCTTACTCGCTGACGCGCAAGGATGCAGGTGGAAACATGGCGCCTGCCAATGTTGGCGCGGATGGGCAGCCGACTGAAGATTTCTGGCTAAGAGTCTGGGATCAAGGAATTCCGATCCCAGCGGGCGTCTACACGATCACCTTCAAGGGACCGTCGACATCGATCATCGATGCGGGAGTCAGCGGAGGAACGCTTCTCGATAAGGGCTCCAAGGGCGGAATTCGTACGTATACATTTGCGCCAGCTGCCGCCCCTCCCAACGTCCTTGAGTTCAACTTCAAAAAGACACAGGGGCTGGTCAAAAACGTACAAGTTATTCAGCCAGGTTACAGCGTCACCACGCCGCCATTCTTCACAAGCGCGTTCCTATCCCTCCTGAAGGCAGTCGGTCCCGAGTCGCTTCGGATGATGGACTGGCACTGCACAAACGGAAACATAGAGATGAATTGGGCAGACCGAAGTCTTCCCTTAGATCCTGCCTTCAATACCTACTCTTCACGAACCGTAATTACAGAGGGCGGTTCAAGCGGACTTGGAACGCAAACAGTGATCTCGTACGACCACGGGACTCCGTGGGAGATGGCGGTGCAGCTTGCGAACACCTCACTAAAGGATCTGTGGATCAATATTCCCGTTCTCGCATCCGACGACTACGTGAAGCAGCTTGCTTCGCTGATCAAGAACGGAAGCACGGTCAACGGAGTGAAATACCCGGGTCTCAAAGTTGGACTCCACCTGTACATTGAGTACTCCAACGAAGTCTGGAACGACGGCTTCTCTCAAACCCATGTCAATCGACAAGCCGCTGTGAACGAAGTGGTCTCTAAAAGCTCCAGCGGAACTCACCTAAACGGGTCCGACCTGAACTACGACAGCATCCCACTCAACACCTTTAAAGACTGGGCGGGAAACACCGTCTACAACGGCTACGTAACGTGGGGAGACAGGTTGGTTGCGCGTCGGATCATGCAGATCAGCAGGCTGTTTGCAGGTGTTTGGGGCGAATCCGCCATCAACACCACAATCCGTCCGGTACTTGCCTACCAACTGGCTTCCTCAAGGTTCGACAATATGCTGAACTACCTCAACAGGCTCTACGGCAAGCCGTCTGGCTACCTTTACGCCATCGCGGTAGCTCCCTATTTCAATGCGGGAAATGGTGCTGGACTCGACTCCCAAACGAACCTTTCGCAGGCCGATGTGCTTGGCGAAATGACAACCGCCGTTGATGACTTTAAGTATTCATCGAGTTTGGGAAGCGTCGCCTATCAGGGTGCGTTTTACGGACTGAAGATGCTGGCATATGAAGGTGGATCGGACACATTTGGGCCAAACAATATTGCCGCGAAGAAGTCTGCTTCCCTCTCGCCCTTAATCCAGCCCATCGTTCAGGACTATCTCACCAACTGGTTCCAATCGGGTGGTGACCTGTTCAACTGGTTTACGATTGGAGCGGGCGGCTTCGATTCCCAATACGGAACGTGGTCCATCACAGACACGCTGAGCAACCTCACCGAGCCCAAGGTGTTGGGCTACCAGGCAGTCCATAAGCTGCCTCGTCCGGCGGTGAGGATCGGCAATAAGGTTCCTGGCTATATCGACGCAAGAGCGGTAGCAGATAACGATCCACCCTTCCACTCGAGTTTTCTACAGCGCTTTATCGGCGCCGGGTCGACTTTCCACTACCTTCTCAACGCCCCCAAGGCAGGCACCTATCAAATCAGCCTCCAGGTTGGAAATGGGGATGGCAAGATAGAGCCTTTGGAGCTTTCTGCGAACAATGGCGGCCTCGTCACCCTTGAAGCCCCTGCAACCGTTAGCGGCACGTGGGCCTACACGAAGGCACAGAATGTGATCCTACATCCGGGTCTAAATGGGCTCGAGATCGTGGTCCCAACTGAGCGTCCCTACGAACTCAACCTGATCAAGGTGGCGCTTGCCAACGGATCCGGAGCAGGTGTCTCGCCAGCCAGCAGCGACTTCTATTCGTTTTACGACTCCGTGGCTCAGGGTGGAACCTTGGTAAAGCTGTTCAACGTTTCCGACCCGGTGACTGCCGCCACAGCCATTACGACAAGTGCTGCCTCGGACAACCCGATCCTGCTGCCATCCTCAGGAGTCACCGTGGCGAAAGGAGACTTTACTGACCAGTGGGGCGGGCACTACAACCGGAAGCTCACGCTCGTCCCTGCCGCCAAACAGTCGGGCACAGCAACCGTGACGTTAACTCTGATCAATTCAGGCAACATCAGTCGCTCCGCAGTTGCATGGGGATTCAAAGTCACTTCCAGCGCCGCCGACTTTCAGCTCAACGTGCCCTCGAGCGCTTCGGTCCATATTGGAGGAACGTCTTCGGCATATCCGATATCGGTGGTCGCGGGAGCGGGATTCTCTGGTGCCGTAACTTACTCCGTCGCGAACGTGCCATCCGGAATCACAGCGGCATTCTCACCAAGCAATTCATCCACAGGGACGAAGGTGACATTTCATGTTGCAACCAGCGCGACGCCTGGACCCTACACATTGAACGTCGTTGGCACGTCAGGTGGGGTCAGCCACTCTTACCCAATCAGGCTAGTTTTGCATCCTTAAGTTTTGGAGAAGGGCCTTCGCAGCGCCAGCCGACCTCATCAAGTTCCTCACCAAGAAGAAATCAAATTCGCTTAAACTGGCACTATGCGAGTCGGAAGCGCTTCGGTTTGTTTGTGTCTCTCGGTGATGGCACTCGGTATGCCAGCGATGCCCGGACGCATTCCTGGCGACAGGCTGGTCGCCAATCTGTCCGAGCGATTGAAAGTAGAACCAGGAAACGCCGCCATTTACTACTTGATTGGCCGTGCGCACTACGCTACGTTCTCCCGAGCGGTGGAATCGGATGGGTCAAAGAAGGGCGAAGTTGAGATCCTTGAGTTCGAAAACAGCCTGCCTGAGTTCTACTCTCTTCCCGGCAACATCTACCCTTGGGACAGCAAGACGGCGGTTAAGGACACACCGGCGAATCGACGGCATATTGGGGAAGCAATTCGAAATTTGCGACTCGCTTTGAACATGACCGAGAAGCCAACCAAAGCGACAAAGGTGTATGCCCAAGCCGACTTAGCTCACCTCACGTTGGCATGCTCATTCGACTCTGGTGCCCTCCTCGCATCAAAGATCAAGCTCGAAGCGCCGTTCGAGCATCTCAACACCACTGATCTATGGCGCGCGAAGGCGGCGGATGAGTATCTGCTTGCCTTTCAAGCCTCAATCTCCCAAGATTTGCGAACCGGTGAGCAGCCGATCTTTGGACTTCAGACCCTAGTTGCCTTTGAAGCAGGCAAATCCTATTTGCGTCTGCGGCCAAAATCGACCCAATCGGCAAGTGTTAAGGCAGGGATTGAGCACCTCATCAAGTTGCCACCCTGCCGTGCCGTGACTCCACTGGTATTGGATCTTTCAGGAGCCAAGCCGTTGGCAGAACTACTCGACAACACCTTGAACGTGAAGTTTGACCTAGACGGATCTGGAAGAAGCCAAGCGTACACTTGGGTGAAGCCCACCACCGGATTCTTGGTTTGGGATCCGCTCAAGGAGGGCAGGATCACCTCCGGACGGCAGCTGTTTGGCAATGCCACTTGGTGGATGCTGTGGCCCAACGCCTTTGCGGCGCTCGATGCGCTGGACGACAATCATGACGGATGGCTTACGGGAAGAGAACTGAAGGGCCTGGCGATTTGGTTTGACCGGAATTCAAACGGCAAATGTGACCCAGGTGAGGTTGTGCCTATTGAGCAGACTCCTATCACCGCTCTTCGAACATCGTATGACAGCAAATCAGGCACGTCTCTCGTAAGCACCCTCGGCCTTCGGTTGCGAGACGGACGAACCTTGCCTACCTACGACTGGGTCGTGTCCTCCACTCAGGCTCAGTGATTGCCCGTGCGCGCCGCCAGGCTAGATTCGCATGAACTTGCCCGTATGCCGTATCGTCCTCCACTCAAATCCGAGTCTCTCGTATAGCCGCTTGGCAACCACATTCTGGTCCTCGGTGTGCAGGAACGGCTGCTTGCCGCGCGACAGAATATTGCTGACAACTGCAAGCGTTACGGCAGAGCCAAGGCCCTGGCCGCGATTTTCCTCACGCACCACGACACCGCTGACTTCCTCAAAGTCATCCAAGGTCATCCGAACTCCCGCCATGGCAACGAGTTGGCCATTCTGAAAAACACCCCAATAGGGTCCCAACGTCGCCGTCCGCTCTCGGAAATAAGTTGGATAAACCTCTGCGGTCAAGGCAACCATCGCAGGGATGTGCTCAGCTCCTAAAGCGATGACTCGAACGTCGTCAAGTTGCGGATTTGGCTTGCTCCACACGAATTGCTGAATCACTAATCCATCAATCTGCTGCAGGCCGGAACCGCTGGGAATTACTCCGCCCACCATGATCGTCTCTCCTACTTCAAGGAGGTCAACAAGATCCAGAGTTGCGGATGGAGAATCAATTGCGCCAAAAGGCAACGTCTGAGGATCGTAACGGCGGGCACCACCCTTCGCGATTGCCACTGAAGAATGGGGACCAATCAGGCTGTGCCAGACGGGATTATCAAGCGGATGCATTCGCGACAGGATACATGAGCAAGCATCCATCCATCCCAAATAGATCGATTCAATCTCGGATGCATGGCAGCGCTTAACCGGGCATTAAAAAGCCCTCCGCTTGACCAGGGAACTGCTCAAGCACGAGGGCTAAGTTTTGGAGGCTATTCGCCGTAGACGAAGGCGCCGCCGAGGTGACCTGCGTAGGAGATCAGGACGAAGCAGGAGGCAGCAAGGACGTAGTAGATCAGTCGCGTCGGAAGG
This sequence comes from uncultured Armatimonadota bacterium, assembly GCA_903927025.1. Taxonomy (GTDB): domain Bacteria; phylum Armatimonadota; class Fimbriimonadia; order Fimbriimonadales; family Fimbriimonadaceae; genus Fimbriimonas. The sequence goes on along the minus strand of CAIYLG010000037.1, from coordinate 98,755 downwards.
TGCATCTTTTCGTGTCGGTGGACTCGAAGAAGGCACATCACGAACATCAGTGCGCCCGAGACAAGAGCGAGGATCATGTGAGTAAAGATCAGCCCCTTGAACGGAACCTTCTGGATGAGCATCGCACCAAAGCCAGTTGCGATACCACCTAGCGATGTGATCGAGGCAAGGAGGATGTCATACCAACCTGCAACCAAGAAATTCTGCTTCTTGAACCGCAGTCCAATGAAGTCCAGAATGAGACCTCCAATGAACAGGGCAATCGGAAAGTGAACGACGGCCGGGTGAAAGAAATTCTTAGGAATCAGCGACTTCGGCTTTGCAGGCGGAGGAGTGGCGGGTTTGTTCGAAACAGGACCAGGATCCCCCGGTGCACTGCCGGCAAGAATCTTCTGCTCATTGGTTTTGCCAGATCCATTGGAGTCCAATGTTCCAACTTCCTTGAGTACGGCTTCATTGACCGCAGGTGCCCCTATGGCAGCCATTTCCATCTTAAGGTCGGCACCATAGACATTCATCTTGGTGTAGTCATCTTCGGTCTGATGACAGATAAGGCAGGCCTTCGAGCCGAGCGTAGAACTGTCGCTGATCTTGTAATGACTCATAAAAAAGTCCAAGAATTCGCTCTTAGCAAATACGTTCGCAGAAACCCCTGTAAGAACGAGTGCGATCAAAACGCGGAACTTCATCTTTAGTTCCCTCCAGCTAAAGACCTTACCTTTGCATAGGTGATCCAACAAGTCGTAGATTCCATTGACACAAATCTTGCCGCTCGGTACGAACTGAATTGAAACGCAGAGAAGCCCGACTTGCATGCGCAAGTCGGGCTTCTTTGCTCTTATCTAACTACTTTGCTTCGACGAGACCAGGGTTCTTGTCAGCCTTGATCTTAGCAATGTTCGTCTGTCCATCCTTGAGGGAGTCGAGATTCTCGACCTTTGCAAGGAGTTCTGGGGTCAGCTTCTTCGTGCTTTCGGCCTTCATCACTACCTGAACATCTTTGCCGTAAGCATTGAGTCTTCCACCCTTCTTGCCAAGGTGGCAGACGGTGCAAGCTGCCGTGCCCAGCTTAGAATCTTTAGCAATGTGATACTTGGCCTCGAATGCCTTCCAGCTTGCTGTAGTGGAAAGAGCAATTGCCCCGAGCCCGATCATGCCGATCAACGAGATTACGCGTTTCATTTCTTGTCTCCTATGAGTTTTGCTTTGCAAGGCGCTGGTTCTTTGAGTTGGCGGCAACCTTTGATTTATCGGCGGCCTTCGACATTGAAGGAACCCGACGATAGGCTGCTGCCAGCAGACCAGCAAGGGTCATGAGTCCAGTGCCCAGCCAGACTAGACAAACCATCGGTTTATGGATGATGTCAATCGGGAACATTGGAGTCGCTAGTTGAAATTGGAGGGTAACTGACCGGTCAGCGGCGTTGATGCTGGCCACCTCCACATTGAGATTGTCGTCGAGGCTGGCCTTGAAGTGAACAGGGCCTTCGTCGCCGATTTGGAGCGAAGGATGAATCTCTTTCGTTAGAGAGCCAGCATGGACGACGAGATTTGCAATGAACTTGGTACCTGTAGCACCGGGCTGTCCGTCCATTGTGAGGCCCTTGTAGTCGATGGTGAGTCCGCCGAATTCAGTGGACTTCCCTTCCTTAAGGGCAACCGGCTCACTGATTTCATCCTGTGGAGGTCTAAGCGAAACATAGACGTCGTAAAGTGGCTTGTGGATGATCGCTGGCCACACCATCGTGTTTTCCTGGCCGCCATCAACCTTCACATGGTACATGCCTGGGTCAGCAGTGAAAAGCTTCTCCCCTGGGGCATCCGCCTTGGTGACATCAAACAGAACTCGATTGTTTCGGTCCTTATCATTCGAGGTCATCTTTCGATAGGTAAAGCTGTATCCAAGGGCCTTGCCTGGATGATCCTTCATCACAATCATCTGATCCTTCTGCTCGAAGCCTCTTGAGATAATGAGACCAAGCATTAGGACGGTGACACCGATGTGGGCCAAGAAACCAGACCACCCTAGCGAACTCTGCTTTCGCAGTTCCCAGATTCGCCACAGGTTGCCCGATATGGCAAAGAAGCAGACTCCGAATAGAATGAGGAGCCAGGTGAGTCCGGGAAGGCCATGCCGACCCAACAGGGTCACTACCGGGGACTTCTCGACGATCTTGCCAAACGGCGTAAAGATAAGCGCCATCAGGAAGAGGCCCATGGCTCCAATCGTGACGCAGAACACAGAGTATGCCTTCGTGAAGAGCTGCTTACCCGAGACGTTCTTCCAAGGTGCAAACGGCGCAATTGCCATCAAGAGCATTGTTGGTATGAAGAACCAAGTCAGCACCTGGTGATAAAGCCCTTCCTCAACAACTTTAGAGGGTTCGTGCTTTAGCGCCTGCACGAACGGAATGCTCATCCCAATCATGGTCGCAATACCTATCGCAGAGATGCTCGCGATACCGGCGTTGATCAGCGACTCTCGACCTAATGTCGAGCGAGCTTCGGTCTCAGCAGGCTTCGGTGCAACCGCCCTGCGCCCTTGAACGGACCTAACAATGACTGCTGTGAAGAATGCGACAACCGAGATAACCATCAGCCCTATGAGAAGCTTGAGGGCAGAGCGGTCCATTTCGGCAAAGCTGTGGACGCTTGCGTCAGACAGGAATCCAGACCGGGTCAAGAATGTTCCGTACATGAATGTTAGGAACGGTAGGCCACCCATCACCAGGTTGCCCATCTTCTTGGAGCCGCGGGCTGTTTGGACGATGATGCCGTGGATAAAGGCGATCGTGAGACACCAAGGTACAAAGCTCACGTTCTCGACCGGGTCCCACATCCAGAATCCGCCCCACCCAAGAGTCTCATAGGCCCAGAATCCACCCATGCAAAGTCCTAAGCCAAGCAGTGCGACGGCAACGAGCGCCCACGGCCGCACTAGGCGGAGCCAATCGGTCGCATCTCGCTCCATCAGGGCAGAAAACGCGTAGGCAAACATCACTGTCAGCGCGCCAAAGCCAAGAAAGATCGTAGGTGGATGGATCGTCACCCAATAGTTCTGAAGGGAGGGCGCAAGGCCAGCTCCGTTTGGAGGTACGACCGTTAGCCCGCCGACATTATTGAGCTCGAAGGGAGATTCGAACACCATAATTCCAGCCAGGCCAGCAAGGAAGGTGCCGTATGCAACTGAATACCATCTTCGGAATCGACCGGAACCCTTTGCCGTCAGTACAGCAAACAATCCAGCGCAGGTTGCCCAAAGAAGGAAGCTACCCTGCTGACCAGACCAAATACCTGCAATACGATATTGCAGAGCGTTACTGGTATCTCCATGCTGAAAGACATAGGAGAATTCAAATCGATTCGTGGCAAAGAGAATGCCCAGACTTACGAACGCACTAAACAAGAGTGCGACACCTAAGTTAAGGGAGATTCCCGCTACCTTTTTGGCGAGTTGGCTTCGATATCCAAATCCCCAGACCAGCACTGCAGCCACAAAGGCGAGCGCAGCTAGGAGAATAGAATATCGACCAATGTTTCCGATTAGGAGGGACCAATCGGGTGGACTTACAAGTTTGGCAGAGTCGTCCATGGCTGATTACCGCACTTCAAGTGTGGAAGAAAGTGGATCTTTGGGCAAGTCGTCATTTCCAACCTCACCCTCGTATATTCGCTGTCCCTCTGGTGGCGTTTAGGTTCAAATGTCCCTAAAAACAACAAAAGAGGACCTGCCCTAGGGCAAGTCCTCTTGCTCACCTCCGTGAGTCCGTCGGATTATCAGATTATTCGGCGGAGACGGCTGCAGCCTGCTTTCGCAGTGCCTTGAAGTGCTTGAGCTGCTCAGCGACTGGAATTCTGCTGATTTCCGAAGGATTGACCTTAGGAATTCCAGCGTTAGTCAAGTTTGTAGCAGACCACTGTAGGAGGTAGCGGGTGTATGCCGGGTTGTGGATTCCGAGGTCTCCAGAGATCACGACATAGTAGTAGTTGTGGCGAGCTCGCTTGACTTCGATCGGAATCAGAGTCTGATTCGGAGGAGTCTTGCCAGCAGCGATGTTGGATGTGTAGTCCCAGAACGATGGGTCGCCGAAGGTCTTCTGAGACCAGTTGGCCATTCGAGTTTCCAGGGTGGTGAGGTCCCCAAGGATCTCAGCCTGCAGACTCGATGCTCGTGCAGCAGCGTCAGTGGTCGTGTGACAAGGGGCGCATCCGTCGTAGCTAACCGTCATCGTGTGTCGCGATCCAGGCATGTGGCATGTTGCACACTGGCCCGGAGCCTGGGCGTGCGTTCCCGATCGAATCGGAGGTCCGCTGGCCGATTCATTTCCACCCACTCCGAGCAACGAGTTGAACTGGTCGCTGTGGTGAGCCGAACTTCGAGAAGTGCTCGTTTGCAGATAGGCATCTGTGCCGTTGGTCGCACGACCGTTGTGGCACTGGGCGCATATCTGGTTTACGTAGGCGAACTTCGTGACAGGCTGCCCTGCAACGATTCCCGAACTGTCGGTGAGCGCTTCTGGGTGATAGAGTTGAACTTCCTTACCTTTTCCGGTGAGATTTCCGGTCTTGGCGTGCGGGTTATGACACGTTGCACAGGACGCCACATTGGGAACTGTGTTGAGGATGTCATTCGCAACATTCACGATCTGAGTCGATGTCATCTGTGCCGGCAGAATTCCGTTCTCAGTGTACTGAGCACGAGTAAGGCCGCCGTGGCAGACGAAGCACTGCGATGCTTGACCCGATGTCGTGGGTCCGGTAACCGTCGAAGATATTGGCGATGTAATCAGCTGAGAGTGCTTCGACACGTTGAATTCATCGTGCTGAGGACCGTGACACTGACCACATACCTCCACAGAGGTGACCTTCGGGAAAGTCAGAATCGCATTCGCGGTTCCGTCCGTGGCCTTTGGTTGTGCCTGGTGAACACTTCCAGGGCCGTGGCAACTTTCACACGTCACACCCTTTTGAGCATGAAGCGTTTGCTTCCAGGTCGCGTACTGTCCGACGCCCGACGTCGGCTTTGCATGGCCGATCGTAGCGGAAGCCAAGTGACCTGCGACATGAGCGGATGGTGCTCCGCCGTGACAGGTAGACGCCCCACACGCCTCCGGTCCTATATACTTCGCAGCCTTTTGTGAAGGCGTGAGAAGTGCCAGAAAGTTTTGTGTGGGTGCATTCGAGCCCGCATATGTTTGGGAACCGTTAGGTCCTCCAACACCGCCGCAGCTCTGCAGCAACGTGATTCCAGCAATCAGCGGAAGGCATGCAAACAGGGTGAGCCAACGCGCTTTCATAAGTCCTCCTTAATGTTTCTGGTCGAATACAGTCTCATTTCACTTGTCGCTTAGAAGCGGGTCCCGATCTTCACCTGCAGGATAGGAGCAGTAAAGGTATCCACGTCGTACAGCCGATCCCTTTGAAGCCAAGGGGAGTAGGTGATCTGTAAAGTTCTGTCTTTGCCCAGGTCCCGATGATAGGAGACAGCAATCTGCTGGCCCCATTGGTCTTGGGTGTAGAAGCTAGTCATGACGAAGGAGAAGTTCTCACGCGCATTGCGCGTGTAGTCCACTCCGAACATAAACGTCTCGCTGGTTGGGAAGTAGTCTCCCAGTGCTCCTGCAGCGGCATTGGAGCCACCCATGAGATACTGGTCCGACGCGAACTCGACATAGCCGAGAAGCTTCGGGGAGAAAACCCTGCTGCCGCCCAGAGCGACGTTTGTCCAATTGAGGTTGAAATCGCGCTCGTCATTTCGACGATAGCGATAGTTGTACGAGAGGTAACTGGTGTTAACCTCGTTGCCGCCGCTAATCTTTGCTTGTACCGAAGCCTTTCTCTCCCAATAAAGGAGGGTTGGGTCATTGGTCTGGAACACGGGCTGGCTCGAGAGATCCTCAACCGAAGCCTTAATTCCTAGCCGATAGTCTTTGGCAATTCTTCCGTTGAGCTTGAAGCTCTCCGAGTTCCATGCAGGAACGTCGACGAAGCTATGGTCCGTTCTCAGCCGCTCTTCTTCGCGGTGACCGAACGCAAACCCTAGCCCCCACTTGCCTAAGTGGGTGTCGTATGTGACTCCAGAATCCAGCTTCTTCTGAACGTATGCGTTCTGAACTGAGCTGAGTTCCAGACTGGTCTGGTCGAAGTGGGCGCCGATCGACGATGCGTCGGTCAGGTCGTACACTCCACTGATGTCGTAGTTGTGGATCCAGCTGTCAGGGAGTCCCTGGAGCTGAATTCTGCTGAATCCAATGCTTCCCTCAGCCATGAACCGAGGTCCAAAGCTCCTGGAGCCATGAATTTCAGCATGGTCTGTCAAAGAGTTGGGCTGAATCGGCGCTGCGTTCGAATTGCTGACTTCCGAGAACGAGGCACCGATCGTGGTGTCTCCCATCCGCTTCTGAGTGCCGAGAGTTACCGTTCGATTCTGATAGTTCGGCTGATCCAGCGGAGCGGAAAAATGATGCTCGTCTTGCTCCAGGCTCAGGCTTCCGAAGATGCCAAAGTTAGGGGCGATTCGATCATCCAGCACCGCGCTGAGGTTCTTGTTGCGGCTTGGATAAATGTTGTCCAAGTTTGGGTCGAAGTAGGAGAACTGGCTCGCCGTAGTGAGCAGGCTGAACGTGCCCAACTGACTGAGAAGGCGGAAACCAAAGTCGTCCCCCGGATTCCCGTTCAGTTGGAGAGCGTTGTACTGCCCGTTGGTGAACGGCTGGAGCAACGAGAGGCTGGCGATTCCATATCCGCTGGGTACCCACCCGTTTTGGTGGATTTCGTTGATATGGCCACCTGAGTTCCAAGTGGTGTATGCCAGTGAGATTGAGTTCAAAAGAGGCTTCGGCTCTGCTTCGTCTGCGGCGTCTGCCTTTTCATCCCCTTTCTTAGCCTGATCTGGAGATGCCTTTTTGTCAGAGGCGGGCTTGGCGTTCTGCTTTGCAGCCGGCTTTTCCTTATCTTTCTGGGCACCAGGCACAGGCTCCTGAGCCTGAGCCGTGGCGCACGCGATCATCACTGCCGTACCGGCAAGAATCGCCAGAGGAGTCGTCCATCGCTTCATTTCTGTTTCTCCTAATTCCCCAGCAGATGGCTGTTCGTGTTGCTGCCGTGTGGTGCTACGTGGCAACCTGCGGACCAGCAAGTTTGACCTGGATGATGTGTGGCCAACTTGTCCGAGTGGCATTGAGCGCACAGACCTCGGGTTCTGGACAGGAGCATCGCCGGGTTTTGCGATCCGTGTGGCGCATGGCATTCATCGCATCCGCTTCCGCCGAATCCAGCTACAGGATCGTGCTCGTAGACGAACGGTCCCGCTTTATCCGCATGGCAAACCACGCACTTGCTCTTGAAAGGAGTCTGTCTTGCAACCGCGCCCTTGGATGGGTGAGTGGCGTGACAGTCGCTACAGACAAGCTGTCCCTCAGGTACCGGGTGGTGGAAGTTCAGTCGGAACTCCGCAACCTGCGCCTGGTGGCACTGTCCGCACAACGTCACTTCGTCCGCCTTAAGGAGCATCTGCCTGGCAGGCTGCTTGGCTACACGAATTTGAGTTCGCGGGTCGATCGCATTGCCTCGCTTGATTCCCTTACCTGGAAGGTCCAGATCGGTATCTGGATGCAGCTGGTGGCAGGTAACACACGATAGATCGGCCTTTGCGTGCTGCGTGTGCTTCCAATGCGAGTTGTCCATGGTTTGGCCGTGGCATCTCAGACATGCGGCAGCGGAATCCTTTGGACTTAACTTCCCAAAGGAGATCACTTCTGTGTCTGGGTTTTCTGCATGGGCCTTACCCGGACCGTGACAGCCTTCGCATCCCTTTTGAGAGAGCGGCAGCTTCGCGTCCGTCATAAATGCAAAGTGAGCAGACTGATCGAAGTTGTGTGACTTGGCCGAGTGGCATTCCACACAGGACTGATCGCCTGCGTAATCTTCAGGCTTCGCATCCGCGAAGCGCTTGTTTATCTGTTGAATAGCTGCATCACCCTTATCTCCCGCTTTCTTATCGGGATGACTATTGGCCTGCATTGCCCCAAAAACGAGGCTTACTATTCCTATTCCGAGAACAATTGCTTGTGTCTTCACGTCCCCGTCTCCAGCTGATTTATCGGCCCCTCCCTAGGGGGTGCGGCTCTTGAGGAGCCTGGATTTCGCAGCACCCAAAGAGTAACCCATCAAGATTGTGATATGACCGTCAAATCCGTCAAGTGTTCTCATGTCATTAGAATTCACCTCATCCACAGATGGTTTGTGCGGAGTATTTGAGCGCCCCTGGACTGGCATAAAATCGGCCCAAGACCAAGCGCATCCCAGGGTCCGCCTCTCCCTTTTGAGTTCAAAGGCGTTCGCGGAATATCTATATGCCTCTAGCCGGCACCCCTCCGGAGAGTGCGAGATTTTTCACGCTTGCGGCCTGGATTTTCAATCCTGGTCCTTATTCCATGGACCCTCAGACTTGCCAACCGGCAAGGTGTTGAAACCCGGGGCGCAGGCGTGCTGAAGTCCGATGAATTCCAGTTGGAGATGTAGGCGGGCCGGCTGGGCTGGACGACCTAAACTCGTGGAGCAAGCGAGGAACCTTTGTGACGGTTCCTTAGCCTGCATACATGCAGGCTAGGGGGAAAGAGTGGAACTGGTGTGCCCCTCCAGCGGAGGGGTGGGAGGGGCATTTGGCGCGGATACAGCACCGAGGGACTATAAACCCTTAAACCGCTCCGCGGCTTCCCTGCCCTGCCGGATGCAGTCGGGAACGCCGGTTCCTCGGTAGGAGGTGCCAGCAAGCTGGATAGGCAGTCCCTCCAATTGCGACTCAATCTTGTCCATGAGCTCGAGGTGTCCCAACTCGTACTGAGGCATCGCGTTCGACCATCTATCGACGCGACTCATAATTGGAGCCTCATGTGCATCCAAGAGCCGGCGCAGGCTCGATTCCGCCCGAGTCAAGATTTCATCGTCAGACAGGGTGTCGATATTAAGGCCTCCGTCACGTCCCATAAAGGCACGGATGAGGATCGTCTCTTGAGGAGCCCTCCCAGCCCATTTCAGCGAGCTGTAGGTGCAGCCAGTCACATCTGAGTCTTCGTCAGCAGGCACGAGGAAGCCGTTTCCAGATAGGGGTCGGTGAAAAGCGGACGCGCGAAAGGCGACCGTGGCCACCGCGGTAGATGCATGGCGGATACCGCTCAGAAGTATCGAGGCGTCTTGTCGAATCGAGCTGAGAAGCTTTGCTGACGCATAAGCGGGCACCGCCAAGATGACCGCGTCAACCTCGATCGAGTCGGAATCTGAAATCTGAATCTTGATGCCGGTTTCCGTTTGCAACAGAACCTTCGGAGAGCAGCTCAATCGAATATCGACCGAATCGAGCTTCTGTACCAGCGCTGTGACCAACTCTGCAAGGCCGCCCCGCAGGGTCAGAAATCCCGCTTTTTTAGGCGCATGCCCGGCCGGCGTGGCGGACGGACTCGAAACTGCCCCGGAAAGGCTTCCGTGCTTCTGCTCTAAACCTATATATGTTGGGTAGAGCGCCTTCATCGAAAGCTTTTCTGCGTCTCCGGCATGGATACCGGCAAGGAGAGGCTCCGCCAAGGTCTTGGAAAAGTGCTTTCCAAAGCGACGACGGAAGAAAGAAGCTACGGATTCATCCTCACCACTGCCCTTCTTAACCGTGTGTTCAGATGTAATGCGCTTCCGGGCGGCGGCACTCAAAAAGCCGACTGATTCAAGTGCCGTCGAGGCGGTGGGAATGAGTCCAGCAAGAGCGCGCGGCACCGCGTGAAGCTTTCCGTTGGTCATTACGGAGAAGCCACCGCCAATGGGCTCTTCAAAGTCAGACTCCAGGCCAAGCTCGGTCATCAGTTGGACCGCCCAAGGCTTGGAAGTAAAGATGGAATCCGGCCCACCTTCGACAATCATTCCATCAATAGAATGCGTGAGGATCTTGCCGCCAAGTCTGCCGCTGCTTTCAAACAGGGTGACCTGATGAGTTCCGTCTCGCGATAGGTCGTACGCCGCGCTGAGTCCAGCAATCCCGCCGCCAATAATTCCGATCTTTGCCATAGGTCCTTTGAGATGGCATCAACCATCGAGCACGCTTGGATGGTACCCACGCAGATTGCTGGGTGCCGCCGTCAACGTGATGGGCGCGAATCACTGTCCGCAGAATCAACGACATCTCAAGATCACCCCCCGTCGGTAAGATTTGAACCAATGGTACGTCCCGATCACATCAATTTCGCCGAGCGACCCATGCTTGTCTATTGGGAAACGACCCAAGCTTGTCCGCTCGCCTGCCGCCACTGCCGAGCCTCGGCAATGCCGACGCCACATCCGCTCCAACTCACCTATCAGGAAGCGGAAAGACTTTTAGACGACGTTGCCTCCTTTGGCGAGCCAAAGCCACACCTCGTTCTCACCGGCGGAGACCCGCTTCAGCGGGATCGTCTTTTTGACATCATTGCGATGGCCCGACATCGAGGCATCAAGGTGTCCGTCACTCCAGCCGCGAGTCCGCTGCTCACGAGAGAAACTTTTGTCGAGCTCAAAGCCGCCGGAGTCGACAGCATTGCCCTCAGTCTCGACGGTTCCACGGCGGAAAAGCACGACGACATCCGCCAAGTACCCGGCACCTTCGACATCACGATGAAGGCCGTTCGCTGGGCCGGTCAAGTTGGACTTCCCCTTCAGCTAAACACTCTTGTGACTGACGAAACAGCGTCGGACCTTGAGGCGATCTATGAACTGCTTCACGACTTCCCCCTGATGAGATGGAGTCTCTTCTTCTTAATCTCAGTCGGACGGGGCAAGCAGCTCAACGAACTTGAACCAGCGAAGGCAGAAGCCCTCATGCACTGGATTCAAGACCTCGTACCCGTCGCTCCGTTCCAAATCAAGACCACAGAAGCTCCTTCCTATCGACGCGTTGCCTCTGAGACGATGAAGGAAAAGGGAATGACTCCTGCTGAAATCCGATGCACCAGCGTTCACGCCGGCTACGGAATTCGAGACGGCAATGGAATCGTCTTTGTGAGTCACCTCGGCCAGGTCTATCCCAGCGGTTTTCTACCTCTAGAAGCAGGCAACATTCGCCAGTCTTCACTGAAGGATATTTATCAGAACTCCGAAGTCTTCAAGATGGTCCGAGACGTGGATCACTTCGAAGGAAAGTGCGGCGACTGCGAATACCGACGGATCTGTGGAGGCTCTAGAGCCAGAGCTTATGCTCACACAGGCAACGCCGCGGGAAGCGACCCGATCTGCGCCTATCAGCCAGTTTTGGCTGGCGCCGCAGTTTAGGTACCTTCCGAACAGCAGGCTGGGTAAATTGCCACTAGGTTCAACCTAATGACAAAAATCCCTGTCCTGCTGGATACGGATATCGGAAGCGATATCGATGATGCCGTCGCCCTTGCCTACCTGCTTAAAAAGCCCCAGTGCGAACTGGTAGGCATCACTACCGTTAGCGGAGATGTCCAAAAGCGAGCCGCTCTTGCTGAGGCCATTTGCCATTCCGTCGGCCGAAACCATATTCCGATCCACTGCGGTCGGCGAGATGTTCTCATCGACGGCCCAGGTCAGCCCGGAGCTCCTCAGTTTGAGGCGATCGCTCACACCCATCCTCGACTGGATCGGCCTGAAAACGACGCCGTACGCTTCCTGCAGCACACGATCCGAAGCCGTCCGGGGGAGATTACGCTCCTCACAATCGGTCCGTACTCGAATGCAGCCATCCTGTTTGCGCTGGATCCAGAGATTCCTCACCTCTTGAAGTCCATCGTTTCAATGGGTGGAATCTTTTACGCTGGAGACCAGAAAGAGTGGAACGCGCTTGCAGACCCGGCCGCCACTGCAGTGGTCTACAAAGCTAACCGTCGAGATCACCTGTCAGTCGGCCTCGATGTCACCCTCAAGTGCAGAATGCCGGCCGAGGAAGTGCGAAGCCGTTTCACAAGCGAACCACTTCTAACCGTGGCAAATATGGCAGAAACTTGGTTTAAGCACACCGGAGAAATCACTTTTCACGATCCGCTGGCGGCCACGCTCATCTTCCATCCAGAACTGTGCACATACGAGTCCGGCAGGGTTCAAGTCGCTTACGGAGTGGGTGACTCCGCATCCGGCCACACCAAGCTCATTCCCGGCCCTGGGCCAGATCGAGTGGCGAAAACGGTGGACGTGCAAGGGTTCTTCAACGAGTACTTCAACGTCGTCCACAGTGCTTGAAGCCTGGTCTAGCTAAAGCGGCCAGACCAGCTTCAAGATCACTTGCCCCCTAGTACGCGGGCTGTTCGGGTCGCCGATAAGCACGAACACGTCGGTTCCCTTCACCACCCGCCTGCCATACGAAAGGTAAGCGTCCAGATTGCCGTTCTGCTGAAGGAGTCGGCCTCCGATTGTCTCGTGAGAGTTCAGTCGGTACGTTCCGGTGATGATCGACTGGGTGTTCACAGTTCCATCTAGCCTCTCGTACCCAAAGCTGAGCTGCAGAGAGAATGGCTTGGTGACCAAGATGCCCTGGCTGAGCGAGACGAACTCGTAAGGCTGGTCTTCCCGGTGCCCCACCTGGAACGAAATTCGCCCTTGCTGGAGCAGCGTCTTTTGATTCCAGGAAAACGCCGTCGTGACGGTGTTGTCCACATACGGCCAGTACTTGCCTGCATCCACATCGAACTCGAAGCCATATCCCTTGCGCACCATGCAGTAGGTGTTCAGCGCGATATCGTCGTGGAAGAATCCGCCCGACATGTGGTTATAGGTGCTGCCAGAAATATTTGCTTGATAAACCTCCACATTCCCCTTATCGAGGTTGTCGTATTGGCTCACCGAGAATCCCGTTCCGTGCAGGTCCTTTTCTGGTACGAGACCTAGCTGGTTCACAAAGCCCTGAGTCGTTTCGGTGTAGTAAAGTTGGCCACCCAATTTGCCGTGGCCTCCATAGCTGGAAGCCTGGAACCAGTCGTTGTGGTCCATTGTTGATCCGCCAAGCCAAGAACCTGTGTAGTTCCCGGACAAGTAGGATTGTCGACTTCCTGTCATTGTCCCGTACTGCCCAGAGACGCGGGCGACCTCATTGGTTGGCTGACCACCTGTGTCGTTGGAAAGAAAGGCGGCACCAATTTGGCTGAACAGGCCCAGATCCTGAGCCACATTTGTCATCACAGAAGTTTGACCTCCTGCTTGATTTGTGTTGGCGGCCAAGGCGGAAACAGTGGTTAGGCCCTCCTTTCCGATCAGTTTGGCTCCCTCATCCACGAACGGAATACGCTGTGAGTAGAACAGGAAATTGTCCTGCAGCAGGTTGCTCCCCTCTACAAAGAACGGTCGACGGTCCTGCACATACTTTTCCGTATAAGAAAAGCTCAGGTCAGAAACTGACTGCTCGACCGTGCGAAAGTCGGGAAACAGCGTTCCTACGCCGGTAAGCGTTGTCGAGATCGGATACTTCATATCCAATCCACCCGTCACCGCATTGGGCCCGCCTCCCGTGGCCAATATGTAGGGCAAGAGTACGAGATGGGGCGCAAACTTAGGAGGCTCTACGCCGCTGAACCCAGGGACGTATGGAAGCGGGTTATTGTCGCCCGCTGGAGGAACGTAGGGCCAGATCTCGGCATTGGTCTCTCTTGCAAGCACACGAAGAAGCACGATTCCCATCGACTTCGCGTTCTTGGGGTACCTGAGGATGGAAAACGGAATGGCAATCTCCGCCGTCCAACCGTCTGGGACCCGCTTTGCGGCAGCCTTCCAAGTTCCTGCCCAAGTCAAATTGTCGGCCGTGCCTCCTTCGAGCTGGGTGAACTGAGTCCCTCGTGCAGAGACTTGGAACTGGCTGACATTGCGCTTGGTGCCTTGGCTGTCAATGGCAAGACCGACCCAATCGTCATGGCTTAAGTCACCCTCCCGCTGCGTCTCATGAGCGCGGATCAGGTCTGGATGAGAGTCTTTGCAGTGAAAGCCAAAGTAAAGGTGGGTTTTGTCAGCGCACATCCAGGCTTCGGTCTGCTCATGAATCGGCTCCCTGCTTTGAAACCGAAAGAATCCAGGGGCGTGGGTCGCGGTCTTCCAGCACTCATCGTTCAGGTCGCCGTCGATCGTCGGAGGCTTAATGGCCTTCGCAATCGTGAAATCGCACTTGGGAAACGGTCCTTCTGGAGTCTGAGGGTTGGGAATTGCAGATTCTGTGATAACGCTTTGCGCAAGGGCTGGACGTGCGGCGGCCAGCAGACAACAGGTCAGGCAGGCGTGACCAATCCACGCCACGTAATGGGTGACTTTCATAGGGGGTCTTGCTGCCGCTTAGGTTCGCGCTGGCAGCCTGCGCGAATGGGAGTGTGCTCCCATGCTGGGGTCTGATTCTTTGACCCCAGCGAGTTGGGTCCTGATTAGGCTTTTGCCTTTTCTTCTGACTTGATTTCTTTTAGCGCCTTCTTGAGTTCCTCAAGTGCTTCTCGAATCGCGCGCTCGATTTCCGGCTTGATGTTCTTCATCTCTTTGGAGGAGCGAGCCATCTCTTCGCGAGCTTCCTTCATCGCACGCTCAATCTCGGGCCGCATCTGCTTCATGGCTTTGGCGACCTCTTCTTGAGCTTCCTTCATGGCACGTTCCATTTCTGGCTTCGATGCCCGCATCTGCCTCTCGATTTCGGGGCGCATCTTCTTTAGCGACTCTGCCGCCATTTTCATTGCTCTCTCAATTTCGGCGTGGGCCTTCTTAAGCTGCTCCGCGCTGTGCTTCCCGTTGCCATCGTCACTGAACTCAAAGTGCATGTCTTTGGAATCGACATCAAGATCCTTGAGGCTCTCCAAGCTCTTGAGCTCTTTCAGCTCCTTCAATTCCTTGAGCTCATCCAAACCCTTAAGGTCCTTGAGATCGATTTTCAGGTCCACATCGGCTGAAGCCATTGCCGAATTGGCCGATGCCATGGCCTCGGCAATTGTCTTGTTGAGGTCCGAATCGATCTTGATGTCTAAGTCAGAGTCACCCTCTTTGACTTCTGCTAAGGTTTCACCGACCTCTTCAGGCATCGTGCTGGCTTCAACACGTCCTTCCGAATCAACTGCGATGTTGCCCGCGCCTACATGAATGGAGACCTTAGCCTCGCCACTTCCCGTCCGCCCGTGGCGATGGTCTCCCAAGTGGATTCCGTCCTCTTTATGGGCTTTGCCAGGCAGTCCGGTGATTTCTCCGATGGCGACGTCCGCAGAGACATCTGCTCCGCTGCCACCAGGAATTCTTAGCTTCACTTCTCCAGCACCCACACTGAGATGGCCAGTCGCCCGGCTGCCAGACGAAATGCCTGCAAAAAGCGAACCAGCTCCAACTTTGAGGCTCAAAGTGCCGTCGGTCCGTATTCGATCTGCGCTGAGAGTTCCTGCGCTGACTTCCGCATCAACGGATCGGAATCGACCTCCCAAGTCAGCCTCACCGGCAGAAATGTTCACCTTGGCCGCAAGCGCGGAAGGAACATGAATCTGAACATCGAGATCCAGGGTTCGGTGGGTTTGATTTCGATCGTTACCTGAGGACTTCACATTGCTGAGGCGCTCGTTGCCGAATGGATGGTCGACGACTGTGAGCACTCCATTCTTGTTATCTGCGGTCAGGTAGGAATCATTCATCCATCGCCTGGCGCTCTCATCGAGCGTGCCCTTTGCAGTGCGCACCACGTGAACGCGCATCTCACGGGAATCATCTGCAATCACGGTGACCTTGCCGAGCGGAATCTTGACTTCGAGCCGGCTCGCGTTGGCCACGCTAACAGATAAATTGGATTCTTTGCGATCAGGAGAAGGCGTTCCTGCAACCAGTCTGCTTCCAAGCAGAGAGGTTCCGACTGCACCGACGGAGACGAGCATGATAGTGGTTTTGAGCATTGTATTTGCGTCCTGAATGGGTGAACGAGGCGTGTTGGATCGGTACCGGAGCGCTTTCCGCTCCGGCAATAAAAGTGAAGTTAAGGGTGCCCTAGCTTAGTGGTGCGAGGGTTTCGAAGGTGGGGGGGATGGGTGCGACAGGGATTTTAAAGACTTAGCCGCCGCATCGAGTTGCGTTTTTGAGAGCCCTTGGACAGAATTTAGTGCCATCTGCGCAGAGGCCTTTGTGATCCGAGCAATCGTTTCAGCGAACTTCTTATTGGGGAAGTGAGCTTTAGCAAGGCCCTCCATTGCTTCACGGTTGGCAGCGCTAATCTCCCTCATTGATTCAGCTTTGGAATGCTCCACTTCCGCGCCTGCCTTCTTGAGCTCTTCCGCAATCTCGGAAAGGTCCACGTGGATTTCGGGATCGTCGCCAGATATTGTGATACTGGTCCGATCCTTTGCCGCTGGTGCAGGAACCTTTGGAGTGGGTGCGGGAACGACCTTTTTATAGGAGTGACTCGCTCTCTTGGCAGACGGGGCCCGATTGTGTTCGACTTGCCCCACAGGCGGAATGTCTCCGACAAAACTCTCGGCATCGTCAGCAGAATTTTCGAGCATCTTGTCGCTCTCAAATTCAATAGGTTGAATGTCACCGGAATTCTCCAGCACCTTCTGCGGCCCTCGGTGAAGCAGGTCGGATGTGAGTTTAGGAACGGCACCGCCGCTGGAGTGTCTTACTACCGTTGGGGCAGCGGTGGCGACTAGTGCCGCAATTCCAGAAATCGTTGCCGCCAAAACCAGCGTGATGCTTCCTCTCAGGTTGCGACGAGAACGCTTCCCTTCGAGAATGGCTCGAATTCGAGTGTCCAGTTTGCCGGGACGAGCCATTGCCAGTGCAACGTGCGTCGAGGATCGCTCAAGGCAAAGCTGTCGCGTAACGTCGACCAAGTGAGAGGCGTACTGAACCGCCGAAACGCCTTGACTCAGCACACGATCGTCGGCCGCCGTCTCGCTCTCAATCTCCATCTGTCGCTTCATCACCCAAACGAACGGATTGAACCAATTGATGGCGCAAGCAGCTTCTGCGAAGAGGCTAATGAGCCAGTCTGACCGTTCGATGTGAGCAAGTTCGTGCATTACCACGGAGGTGAGTCGGTCATCCGGCCACCCATAGGCATCTTCAGGCAGCACGAGCACGGGTCGCGACTGTCCCCACGTCATCGGAGGCTCGCCAGCCGGTCCTTGAAGCAGCAGCACGTGACGGCGACTGAGCCTGCACTGATTGCTGACGAGTTCCTGCAGCCGAGGATCCGAATTCATTTCGAACTCGCGCTCGGTTTTTGCGAGCCGATACAGGCGAATCCCTAGCCGAATTCCGAGCAAGGCTGCGCCAGCCGTCCATAGCGCAGCCAGAATCTCAGTGACGATGAAACCCGTGCTCGGCGCCTTTGGTGCAGCCTGCATCGTGGTTGTCACGGCAACCGAGTTGGGGGCCACAGTCGGGGTGCTGACTGTGTGCTCGGAGATTGTATAAAACGGCATGTGCCATGAGGGCAAAAGTGCAGAAATGATTGGCAGTAAGCAAACTCCACCAATCGCCAGGAACAACAGAGTGTGTCGAGTGGAGGCGGAGCTGCGTCGAAGCGCGCTGACTGCCATCCAGCCCAATGTTCCCACGATAACCGATTTGATCCCGAGATCGATCAGGTTCACTTTTCTGTGTTCTCCTTTTGCCTTGCCGCTTCAATAAGTGCCGAGAGCCTATCCAGCTCTCCTGCCTGAATCTGAGATTCCTCTGCCGATAGGAATGTGCGCACCACACCTTCCAGGCTCCCACCGAAAAAGGTGGACACCACCTGGTTGAGTGCCGAAGCCGCGGCATCCTGTTTGTCAACCGACGGTTCGTAGACAAATCGCTTGCCGTCTTGAACGTGGTGGATATGTCCCTTCTCTTCCAAGATTCGAAGGGTGGCCCTAACTGCTGAGTAGGTAGGGGCATCTGCCATCTGCTCGTGAACTTCAGCCGCGGTGGCGCTGCCCAGTCGATGAAGGATATCGACCATCTCCCGCTCTCTTCGGCTTAGACCTTTTTTCACTAGCTGCATGTTGTAACCCGACTCCACCCTAACATGCTGAAATTTTAGCACGTAGGTTTCATATTGCCAAGAAAAATGTGCAGTTTTTTTAGCATTTGGAGAAAATGTGCTCTCATTCCGAGGGGTTTTACGACTGAAAGGTTCGGGCGCAGAAGCGCCTAACGCACTACGGCTAATGGTAGACGCCGAGTTTCAACTCATCAGTAAAATTAACTGTATCGAATGCGATCAGCCGGAACACGGCACTGAATGGCATCCCGAAACTCACCGTATTTCTCGAGTCGTGAGCTAATGCCGATTGACCGGTCCCGTGAACGCAGCGTCATCACATCCAAGGGACCATCCTTGGCACGTAAACATCGCACCTCAACCGATTGAATGTCATCAAGCAGAATGACCTTCGCTGGGAAGAGAACGCGCTTGAGCCTGACCTCAGTATCGTTTAGCTCAACACGATAGCAGGCAAGCAACATGACTCCGCCCAGTAGGACGAACAGCAAAAAGCTAAGGACTCCCATCCCAAACGCATCGGACCGCCTCGGGTCTCCCAGTAATCCCGAGATTGCGGCAAGACTTAGAACTGCAGCCCCAATCGCGACAAGACCCAAACATCCCAAGGTGTCCATTTGTGTGGTCCAGCTTTTAGAGATGAGTGTTTGTCCCGGCAAAAGGCCGAGCCCCATCGAGGGTTGCTGCACTGCTTGAGGGGGCGCCATAAAGAGGATCGCCTCACGGAGATCTTCCCCATCCAAATACTTCTCGCAGTCAATAATCTGCCGTGAACCTTTCTGGAAGGCAATCTGGATCTGCATATTTTTTGGCCCCAACCTAGTGATCCGATCCACATCAGCCCAAGGGGTGAGCTTTTGACCTTCCCAGATCCCTTCTGTCGCCACTCGATAAGGATGTGCCTTCTTGCGCTCGGTAACCAAGCTCAGCCAAATCAGAAGGCACAGGACTCCGGTCACCGTGCCAACCGCGCCAATGACGAAAGGGAGCAGTTGAAGCCAAACCGAACTGGATAGTCCTTGGGCGTCCCTGAAAACATCTGGTGGCCGCTTTGAAGCCATCAGCAATGGAACGCCGATGAGGGTCCCCGTCAACCCAATCCATCCAAACTTCTTGGGTGAAGGTTCGGCAGCGGGCTTTTGAAAGCTCTCCAACTGGTTCTTCAGCGATCGATTGTCAAAGCGCTCACTCATCAGGGCACCGAAAGGGATCTCCACGACCGTGCCCTGACGGGTTCTCACGACGTAAGGCGCACCTAGCCTGACGCTCTCCACGTCTTCCCACAGAATATGGGTGCGAACAATCTTATCCCTGTAGACCTTGAGGTAGGTCCGATTGAAGCGAAAGGAAACGTCACGAAAGCGCTGAGCCGCGACGAACGCCCACACTTGTGCCGCGCCTAGACACACGGCCGTGATCAGGCCGATAGCTCCGCCTCCAGTTGGGAGGCCGGGCACGGCAACCTGGGTGGCTGTGTACAGCAAGCTGGCAGGCACCCAGGCCATCCACCCAAACAAAACAGCTACGAACGCATTGGCGAGGAACAGCTTGGTACCACACTCAAATCCGAGTTCTTCGTCAGTGAGTGCAACACGGTTCTCCATGGCCACATAAAGTTTACGCCAGCAAAATGATCGGGTCCAGCCTCAGCTGGCGCGCACGATGCTTTCCGGAACGGCCGCAAGGACAGCGTCCCGCAATTCGCAGTATTTATCAATATGCGAGTTGAGCACGATCACGCTGTCACCGCTCCGAACTATCATGCTGTCAACGGCATCCTGTGTCGATCGCAGATGACGGATCGTCACGCTCTCTACGTCAGTGAGTCGAATCTTCGTAAGCTTTCCCCTAAGGTTTCGTCGGCTCAGAACGTCTTTACCTAACTCGATTTGTGAAATCAGGTCCGTAACAGCAAAACCATACAAGATCCACCAAGCAAGCACGACGCCAACGAAGAAGACCTCGGAAGCCATATCCTTAAAGTGAACCCGTCCCATCAACACGATGATCATGGCAACGAGACCGGCCAGGGAATATCCCGTCAAGATGAGGATAAGCGGCCAAGAATTGTTGCTCGTTCGCACCGTCAGTTGTCGTCTCGGATGCAATAAGGCTCCGGAGCCGGACTCACCGAAACGGTCAGACAGCGCTCCCAAAATTCCATCGCGAAGTTCAATGCCATCTAGATACTTCTTGCAGTTGACCGTGAGGCTCTTTCCATCGTCCAGTCGCAACCTCAACACGTGATCCTCAAGGCCAAACTGATCTAGTTGCTGCACGTGATCCCAGCGGATCCGTCGCCTTCCAAAGGCAATCCCATCGTCGGAGATCATAAATCGATGGCGCTTTGGGGCTTTCATGAGTCTATCTGCGCCTAACGCCGCAATCAGGAACCCAACCACGGCGCACGGTAGCCCCAACACCAGCGCCCAGATATAGACCCAATTCAAGGACTGGAGCGCGACCGCCCCCTCGCGCTCAACATTCGCGTGTTTGAATGCAAACACAGAGGCACACCCGAGCACAAACAACGTCATGCCCAAGATAATCTTCGGAACCGATGGCCGGGTGGCGGGAGGCTCTATCAAAGACTGGATTTGCCTTCGGAGCAGTCGGCACTCGTGTCGATGGCTCCGCATCACCCCGCGAGGAACAACGATCGAAATCCCGTTGTCAGTTTGCAGGCGCGTATCGATTGTGGTTCGAATCCCCTGGACATCCACCCAGAGAATCTCCTGCCGCAACACTCCAGCATCGAGGGCCCTCATGTAAGTCTTATTGAAGCGAAGCTGGACTTTCGAAAACCTTCGGTACTTGAGCAGCACAACTGCTAAGGAAGTTCCATAGACGAGCGGGCAAAGGGTCCACAGAGGGAAGCCAAATCTCGGAACGCCAGGAAAAATGATTGAAGCGTCTACCGCAAGAATAAGGAGCACCAAAAGTGATAGCGTCCCTGCCAAGCCCACCGCATCGAAGATCCCCAGAGGAACCTCCTTACAACAGTCAATGGTTAGCTCTTCATCGGACATCGCATACTGATAAGCCATTCCAACACAAGATTACAATCACAAGTGCTAGGCAGGTTTCGCCAATCCAGCCTGAACTTTGAGGCGTTGAATCGTCTCAAGTCCCGGCTCAATCGAGCACCCAGTGCGGCGCTGACGTCGCTCAAGCACTTTAGTGGCGCGGTGAAGCAAGGCTTCCGTGTTTTCTGGCTTCCCTTCTCCCGCCTCAATTGCTGCGTCAAGAACCAGAATCTCGTAATCCAACTGCTTCGCGCTGGGTGCCGCCTTCGCTCTCAAATGTTTGGCATACGCATAATTGCTGTCCTTCGTCGCCACGTCAAACGCCTTGATCAGCCAAAAGGTATGACTGATAACTCCCATCTGGGTGTCTTCAGCAGACAAGATTCTCTCCGCTTCGCTCGTGCAAGACATCGACTTTTCTGAGTCGCCCAAATCTGAGTGAAAGTAAAACGCGATCAGCTGTGCCCTTGCGAGTTCGGCTGCTCCAGTCGCGGACACCAGCAACCTCTCGACGAGTTCCGGGTTCCAATCTCGGGGACGCAGTCCACTGCAGTACTCGAGACCAAGCAAATAGCTGGCGACGATTGAATCTCTGGTCTTTTCTTTCTCCTCAAGTTTATGCAGGACAAGTGCGTCCGACATGGCGCCTTGAGTTGCAAACGGGAGCCAACCGGAGATCAAGGAGAACAGGCTGCCAAAGCAGACCTCGACGAGCAAATAGGCGAGGAGATTGTTATCTGCAACCCAAGCGGCGGCAGCAGCAGCAGCAAGCACACCAGCCAGCCAAGCACTTGCGACGGGACCACCACGAAAGAACCGACGGATTCTCTCTTCGGGGTTCTCGGTATTCGGGAGCATCATCTGCGCCAATCCACCAGAGCGACGCCCGTTAAGATAGATTTCTCGGTAGCCCCGAAAGCCGCAATACGCGAAGGGTCCCACATGAACTTCCTGAAAGATAAGTCCTGCTCTCCGACCGGCTGCGACGTGGCCCATCTCGTGAACAAAGATCGCAATGTATCGACCCAGCGTCAAGCCTAAGAATCCTGCGAGCAGCAGCCAGGTCTTGTCACCATTAACGATTGCCACCACAACGCAAAGCGACACCGCGACGATGCTCACCAGCCAATAAAGTCTGGAAGCAGGACGCGTTGTTACCGGTGTGGTGGGGTCGGCTGATGCCATGTTGCTTCGAATCTTAAAGACAGGTGATACTGCCTGTTGGTCGCTGGGTCCATATACTTATCGCCATAAACACCTGAAATGGGAGCGAACCCTAGTATTAATGAGGTGAACTCGCAGACCGGCTGCTTCTGAGCAGCAAAGGTAGGGTTCAATTTGAGCGCCAAGGCGTGCGCTACTATCTCTGGAAGATGACCCGCGAAGAATTCACCCAGATTGCCAGAGAGTGCAGCACCCTCCTAGTTGGCCATAGTCGCAAAACGGTGCGCGAGCGCATGCTTGAAATCGCCGAGAGTCCTCTTGCCGAATATCGCACGGACTTCTATGGCGTTGGTGGCTATCTTGCCGAGTTGGAATTGGAGATCGCCGAACTCCTGGGTAAGGAGGCGGTGGTGATCATGCCAAGCGGCACCATGGCCCAGCCAATCGCCCTGCGCATCTGGTCAGATCGAGCCAAGAACAACAAAACCGCATTCCATCCCACCTGTCATCTCCACCTCCATGAGCACGTGGGATACAAGGAACTGCATCATCTCGAAGCATTGCTTCTCGGAAAGAGCGACAGCCTGTTCACCTTTGAGGATCTTCAGGCTCTGTCCGATAAACCTGCATCACTGCTGATCGAGCTGCCACAGAGAGAAATTGGAGGGCTGCTGCCAACGTGGGACGAACTCTCGGCGATCACCGACGAGGCAAAAGCCCAAGGCATCCGCCTTCATCTGGACGGCGCCCGCCTGTGGGAATGCGCCCCCTACTACGGCCGCTCTTACAAGGAAATCGCCTCTGCGTTTGATTCGGTCTATGTATCGTTCTACAAAATCCTCGGTGGACTGCCCGGTGCGGCGCTTGCCGGCCCAGCTGACTTCATCGCCGAAGCTCGGATTTGGATGCGGAGGCAGGGCGGCAACCTATTCAATATGTTCCCCACTGCCATAAGCGCGAAGCTAGGAATGGACCACTACCTGCCGGAGATTCCCAAATACGTCGCAAAGGCTCAGGAAGTCGCCTTACTGTTCGCTCAGATTCCAGGAGTGAGGGTCGTGCCAGAGGTTCCGCCGACGAACATGATGCACCTTCACTTCCAGTACAGTGACGCGGATGTGCTGGATGCCGCCGCTGAAGTTGCCAAGGAGCACAGTTTTCTGACACTTAACTATGCAGCCCCGATCCCTGGTGGCAGCAAAACAGAACTCAGTATCTCCAGCGGGGCACTGGCAATTTCAAGTGAAACGCTCGCCAACCTGATTGGCGAATTTGGCCGACGTTTGAACTTATGTGAGACGGTTTCCAGCGATTGAGCGCTACCGTTGGAATTGATGTTGGCGGCATTCGAAAGGGCTTCCATCTCGTTGCCCTAGAAGAATCTGTAGTCACAGGTGTGCTCAGCACCCCAGCACCGGAAGAAGTCTTAGCGTGGTGCTTGGCTCAAGGGGCGGTTTCGGTGGCGATCGACTGCCCCTGTCGGTGGCGGCCGGAATCTGGGAACAGGCTCGCGGAGCGAGAGCTCTACAAGCGAGGAATCTCATGCTATTGGACCCCTTCAAGGAAGGCCGCCCTAGAGCATCCGAAGAACTTCTACGGATGGATCCAAAATGGCATGACTCTGTATGAGGCAATCGCACCTTCCTTTGCGCTTCTCAGCTCATCGGCAGCGATCGACACGCCTCACTGTTTTGAGACCTTCCCTTACGCTGTCAGCCGACAGCTCAGCGGGATGGAACGGGATAAGGAAATGCAGCGCCGGTCAATCCTTACTCGCTTTGGTATTGGCCAAAGCGAGTTGGTCTCAATCGACTTTGTGGATGCAGCTCTGTGCGCTCTCACCGCCCAGTTGATGCTGCGCGGTCAAACCCTGGCGCTTGGCGACGAGGACGGGGGGTGGATTGTGATCCCTGAATCCGACACGAACCCTGTCTCTTCATCGTAGTGAAAGTTGTGAGCTATCAAACGATGCGGCCGATGACCGCCTACTCTTCCACCATGGACGCCCGAATGGTATTCATTAGGAAGACCTACGCCCACCTGGCTGGAGCCGTAGCCCTGTTTGTCCTGCTGACAGCCGTGTTCTACGAGGGCGGGCTCGGCATCTCGATCCTTCAGTTGATGGGCACCAGTCGATTTGCATGGTTCCTCATCCTTGGCGGCTTTATGGCGGCGGGTTACCTGGCCCAAGGACTCGCACGATCCAACCGATCAATTGCCCTTCAGTACGCTGGCCTTGGACTCTATGCCGTCGCAGAAGCGGTGATCTTCAGTCCAATGATCGCTATTGCGGCGAAAGTGGCTCCCGGAGTGTTGCCTCAGGCAACACTGGTGACCTTGGCGACATTCACTGGCCTAACTGCCTACGGCCTTCTTTCCAAACATGACTTCTCCTTCCTCGGCCCCGTCCTTTCCATCGTCGGGTTCGCCAGCATCGGCCTGATCGTTGCTGGCTTGCTGTTTGGCTTTGGCATGGGACTCTGGTTCAGCGTGCTGATGGTTCTATTCGCCTCAGGTGCGGTGGTCTACAGCACCAACAACATCTTGCGCGTCTACCCCACCGACCAATACGTAGCCGCATCCCTTGACCTTTTCGCCGCCGTCGCCCTCCTCTTCTGGTACGTCCTCCGGATCATGCTGGAGCTCCAAAGAAGATAGGTTGCCCCGATGGACCTTCAGTTGACACAAAAAAGTCCACCCTGCCGACGCTGGCTGGGTGGACCTTTTCTTAAAGCGACTCTAGAACCCGGCCCAGGCTCTTGAGGTCTTCTTGGTTGCGATCTTCGCGCCAGATTTTTTGTCTGTGCGCTCAGCCGATGTTTCCTTAGCGGTACGAGCCTCGGCGGGCTCCTTCACGACATCGGTCGCAAGTCCAAAACCGTTTCCGGTTGCCGTCAAAGTGACTTCTTCCTTTCTATCCACAATCATCTCCCCTAGCAAAAAGTAGGCGAACTTGCTTCGTTGCAGCTCACCCAAGACCTATAGGATGCAGCATTTCCTTAGAAACGCCAAGGTGTTGTTGCTGCAAAGGGCATTTTGCCTTACACAGATTGTATAGCTTGGAGCCATTTTGAACCTAGTCGGTCCTTCAGTGTCAGGGAAAGGACGGACAAGAAGTTCATGACTCGGAATCAGCGTCTTGCGGGCATTTGTGCGTAGGTTCAACATCCAGTCAGAGAGCACAAATCGTGCAGCTGACCGTATGACACTTTTAACCAGCGACTGCGATGACTACGTACTCCTTTCCCATGCCGTGGAAGGAGACAGATATGCCTTTGACAAGCTCGCAGAGCGGTACAAACCCCGGCTTTATGCGGCAGCCTTCCGAGTGACGCATAACCATGAGCAAGCCTGCGATGCGGTGACGGATGCGCTTCTTCGCCTTTATCGAACTGGTGGCTCCTTCCGTTTTGAGAGCAAATTGTCTACATGGCTGCACAGGGTGGTAGTCAATTGCGCAAGGGATATCGCTCGGCGCACTCTGAACCGCCCTACCAAGAGCCTTGAGGCAATGCTGGAATCTCAGGGAGAAGCCGAACTCTTATCACAAGATCAGCTCACACCTGTCATCGACCGCGAAGACCTGATCATCGAGGCCAACGAGCGAATTATTGAGGAGCTCACCCACTTGCCTCAAGCGGATCGAGACCTGCTTCTTGCAGTCCATCTAAACCACACTCCCTACGACGACATCGCTCTGGAACTTCACATTCCGGTGGGAACGGTGAAGAGCAGAATTTTCCGAGCGCGCAGGATGCTAAAGGATCGCCTTCCCTCTCTCAATGAAATCGAAGAGGACTGCGAAGCGAAACACTTTGCAGCCCTGGTTGCCTAGGCCTGGAGCACGAGTACCGAGTAATCGGCGTGCTCCAAAACAGCCGTAGTCACCGTTCCGAAACCCTTGTTGCCTTGGGTATGCGCACCTTGCGCGCACAGGATCACCAATTCAACTCCAGCTTCCTTCACTACACGGTCTATCGCATGAGGAATGTGACCCGTGATAATTCTCGACGAGGCTTTAATTCCCAGCTCATGGATGTAGTTCGCGAGACATTCACCTTGGTGGGCCGCCCTTCGCGCATCATGGGAGTCATCGGGAGTGCCCGTACGATGATTGATTGCAGATTCGAGGCGATCCGAAAGCTCAAGCGCGGTAAAGACAATCAACTCGTCGATTCCAGCCGGAGACCAGCTCAAGAACCGCTCAAACGCCTGGGCGGCATACGGCGAATGGTCTGTAGCGAATAGACACTTGACAGGCCCGGTCCCCATCCGTGGAACAGCGGCCAGCATCGAGCATTCATCTTCTCGAACACTGCCTCCGTGGGAGTCCCCCGCCCAAGCGGTACAAAAGAGATCGGTGTCAAGCTTCCGGATCTCGGATTCGATTTGATCCCGATGATGACCCTCGGCAAGCATGGTTTCGCCGCTTAATCCGCACAGACTGGCCTCGGCGGAAGCTTCGAGCAACAATCCCATCCCTTGGTGCGAAATATCGGTAGGGATGGATTCAGTCGCAAACGCTGAGAGATAAGGAACCTCTTGCGGAACCAATATTCGCTGCTCGACATGAGTGAGCACCAGTTCTGGAGAGGCAAAGCTCAGCCGCGACAAAAGGGAAAGCGACGAGCGGTAATTCCGCTCGCGGTCGACATCAACAAGTATTCGCATCACGGTCTCCACCTGAGCACAGCAGTGGCTATCGAATGACCCAGCGCGACCCATTCATCATAGCCACCACCGAGGCGGCGTCAATTGTGGGCCACTGAGACGCAGCCGCCGCCTCTGCCATGAGGCAAAGTTTCAGCTCTGAAACTTCCATTTGGACGGCTGAAACCCTTCCACCAACCTGTACAGGAAGCTCTGCGAGAGGCTTGGAAGATCCATAAGTCTGTGTTGCTGGCATTTCTTTCGATGCTCCGCTGGCTTATTCAGCTATGTTCATTGTCTGCTCAAGCGCGATAACCTGCCAGTCAGGTCTTAATCGTCCATGGAACTACTGACATTTCAACCAGCTTCTTTTCGGACCACGATTGGTAGTCCGGTGCCACAATCGAAGAGACTAGGCGAACCATGGCTGCTTCCCGAACTTCCCACGTCATCCCGATCCTGATTGGCATCGCCGGGGGGTCCGGATCTGGAAAAACCTATCTCGCAAAGCGCATCCAGGAGACTGTCGGCAAGGGCGTCGGTCTAGTCAGCATGGACCAGTATTTCCACAGCGCACCGATTGCGGAAGCAAAGCACATCAACTTTGATCACCCGAGCCATCTGGACATAGATCGGATGGTCCGAGATCTTAAGAAGATTCGCACTGGCAAACCTGCGCTGCTGCCTCAATACGATTTTCGCACGATGGTTCAAACTCCTGGTGCGATTGAGCTTCCGCCCAGCCGAGTCGTGCTCGTTGAAGGACTGTTCGTGCTTTCGAGCCCAATCGTCGATCTTTTGGACTTCACGTGCTTTCTTAACGTGGAGCACGACCAGCAACTTCTAGGCCGGCTCCTGCGGGACCTTCATGAGCGAACGACCAGCGTCGAGCAGACTATCGACCGGTATCAACGCTACGTTCGCCCTTCCTATGAAGTGTTCGTCGCCCCAACCAAGCACAACGCCGATGTGGTGATCGACTTCACGTTCCGCCGGTCCTACTTTGGGGAACTCCTTGCCAACATGATCCTGGACGTTGTCGACCGCGGTCTGAACGTAGAAGCCTTCCGAGAAGCGGTTAAGGGAGATACCTACCGCCTTGGGTATAGCGTCGAGGAACCGGTGATGCCACCGACTGCCGACATACGTGCCCTCGCCAAGGTTTACCCAGAGCACATCGTGCACCGGGAACCCACCCTCAATCGCAACTAGCTGTGCGAAGCCGGAATCGGCTCTCCCTTGACCAGTGCACTGAACCATTCTTCGGTTCGAGAAGTGATCGGCTTTTGCTGCTGTCCGGTAGCCGTGTTGTTGTGAGGGGAATCGAACATAGGCGCCGCTTCCTTTTTCCCGCGAATCTCATTGAACGCCGTCCAAATTCCTGCTGGCTGAGCCACCGTATCTACAAATCCCATTCCGACCAGCGAGGTCGCTCGGATATGAGAAGCGAAGTTGACAGCGTCAAAGTAGCGCGCCGCCTCCGCAACCTTTGGATTGGTCATCGGAAGAAATGGATAGCCAATGCTGCGGCCAAATACTGGGTCGGTCTGGTCGCACCCCGCGGGCTCATTGACAACGAGGTGCGTGATCCTTGGATGCAGCCCGGCCACACAGAGACTTTGCTGGCCGCCCATGCTGGTCCCTGTCACCAACAGGACTTTGCCGTTCCAGTCGGGACGGTGCGTGACATAGTCCACTGCCCGATAATCGGCTAGGTACATTTGAAGGAAGTAGGAAGTCTCTCGATCTTCCATGCCAATCGTGTTGTAGTTCTTCAATGCCTGAGGCAACGCCTGGTAGTAGGCAGGTGGGGCATCTGAAAGGACTTCATGGGGCTCAATATTGACCACCAGCCAACCCTGCTTGGCGCGCCAGGTAACCCAAGACCGATCGAGAGGATAGGGAGGACTTGCCCACTGAAATATAACCATGGCGGGATATTTGCCGTCTCCCTTTGGCTTGGCGAATTGCCCGTAAATGTGGTGTCCGCCCACATGGTCCATTTTGATCGTGCCGTACTCAACGTCTGGCATGCCGCTGTCCTTTGGAGTGATCTCAGCATTCTCCGGCACCGCCAGAAGGCCCTTGATCTTTTCTCGCCAGAAGGCATCAAAGTCCTTGGGGCGCTTCACCACTGGGTGAAGCTTTTGGGCGTCCACCACTGCTCCAAAGTCGTACTTGATCGCTTTGTGAAGCGAAGAGGTCACCTGCAGGAACACCATCATCGGCTTCGTCGGCTTAACCTCGACCTTCGCCTTCCCATCGCTCACCTCTAGCCGTCCCGAGGAGATCAGGTCTTGCCCGTTGCTCTTCACGGTGTAATCGAACACTTCCGCACCACCAGGTGTCATGTCTGGTGTGACGTGGATGTCCCAACCGACCGTCTCCCCCTGACGATACATTGCACCCGGCTTGTACGGCGTTGCCGATACTTGGGCGGGGCGAAGATTCCTTTGGCTCCCTCCAGAAAGGAGGGGCAGACAGACCATAAGGACCCATGCAAACGGTGCAGTTTTTAGGTTCATCGGCGAACTCGTGCGGGATCAGTATAACGACTAGGGTGCAGAACAGCGGAGCAAGAATTGCCCCAACGAGCTTCTCTAAATAACTTCTAGGCTGTCTCTGTCAGGAAGTGGAGGAAATGGAGCGTGAGGCTCAGCCTGGTACCAGAAGGCAACACTGGCAATGTCATCCTGCAGCGGAAGGTATCTGCCGCCCGAACGCCACCCCAAAGCTTGGATGGTCACACTCAAATCACTCTCAAAGCGCACCGGATCCATGACGTGCCAGCGGTACATCCCGAAGCGCTGCTGGACTTGATAGTGACCGTCTCCTCGTATCACCTGAGGCAGCCCCGCGTACGGTGTCGTGAACTCCTGATATTCAAGGGTCTCCACTCCGAACTGAGTCTTGCCCTTCACATCGAAATCATACGAGCCGCAGAAATAATCCTCGGTGCCAGTTCCGCAGATGGTCGGAAATTCCCCATCTCCATCCATGAAGAACTTGATCTCACCTTCGCCCCACCATAGGTTGTTGTTGACGCCCCAGGCCATGTACGTGCCCACGTAGTGTCCCTGTCCTTTCACACCATCAAGGATGGTGTAGTCGTCTTTGTAGGGCAGCGGGTTGGTGCGTCGGAATTGCGCGTGGAAGTAGGCCGCATCTTCGGGAACCTCGGTAAGCGTGTAGTTGACCTGGTAGTACAACGTAAGCACGTCGGCACCGATGTTCTCCATCGTGATTCGACAATGCTTGCGGAACGGCATTTCCCAGTAGCAGTTGAACGCGCTGCCGGGGTTTACACAGACAGGAAGTGATGTGACTTGGGCGAACTTGCCCCAACCACAGGCGAAGAAGTCCCCAACCGGGCACTCCACGCTCGGGGATTCCTCTCCATCCCAGTAGAAACGAATGATCGAATGACGCCACATACCAGCCGGGGTCATCCAAATCTGCTGAATAGCTCCAGGGCCATCGATGTCGGCGATCGTGAAAGTTTCACCGGGCAAAATGCGCACCGAAGGGGAAAGTTTCCACTTCTGGCCAAGTTCACGGGCGGCACTGGAGCCAGTGCCTTCCGTCGCCATGCCGCCCTTCCCTTTCTCGCCGTGAAAATTCTCGGGAGAAATCGAACGCGACTTTGCGTGAGACAGTCGAGACAGGTTGCCAAGGTGAAGCCCAAGGCCATTGAATTGCGCCACGCAACCCATTTTGCCCGAATCCTAGCGGCGATAGGTGAAGCGCGTCTCGCCAAACTCAACGACATCCCCGATTGTAAGTGTCGTGGGACCCAAGATGCGCCTTCCACGCACCTTTGTTCCCGTCGTGCCTGGCAAGTCGGAGACAATCAGGTCAGTCGGAGTCGCAATCAACTCGGCATGACTCGCCCCAACACTAGGGTCGTTGTAGAGGCAGATAGCGTTGTTGGAGTCCCTTCCAACTCCGTATCGTCCAGGAACCAGAGGGATCTGGTGGCCGAAGGCGTCTTCAAGCATCTTAGCCTGAGGGTAGACCTGTGATGAAACCTGGCGAACCGGCTGACGGTAGGTAGATGTCTGACGTCCAAGCCGGAAGACGAGCTTCGCATCCCCGAGCGCAATCACATCCTGAGATTGAAGCGGAACTCGCGAGATCGGTACTCCATTCACCAGCGTAATTCCTTTGGCCTCCAGGACGAACTGGTCTCCAAAGCGGGTGATGACGGCATGAAGCGCCTCAACACCTCGGTAGCCGCGGATGTAGATTTCCGAACCTTCCGCGCTCCCAATTCGAGTGACCGCGTTGTCGAGGCTCCAATCCACATATTCATTTCGACCGTGGATGAGTTGGATCGTGGCAGCGCGAATCCATTCATCAGCAGCGAGGATGGTGAGCCCAAACGCCAGGCCAACCGCACTTTCTACCAACCGCCAGACAGGTATTTGAGAGATCAGGTTGACCTCACCACTTCCGTCCTGTGCCGCCATCATGCCTCCCACAATTTGAACCACGAGTGAGGCGGCACTGGTGAACTTCAACGAGAACATGGCGCGCGAAATGCGCTGCCGGGTCATTCCCTGGGCAACCAAAAGCGTGAATCCAATTCCGAATGGCACCAACAGGCACCACGCCAGCATCGCGATGAGACTGCCAAAAGAAGCGCCTCTTCCTGCACACGAAAGACCGATAATGTCTGCCCCGGAATCCGTGGCGTAGTTGACTGCTCCGCCCAAAACCGCTCCAATCAGTCCTGCAAGACACGTCCTCAACAGGGACCGACGTCCAAGCGAAAGTACGACCGCGAAAGGGCCGCAGAGGAGCGCCCCAAAGGCGATTCGATTGACAGCACCCCATTGTGTGCCGTATGTGAACAGGGCCCTCGGATCTTCGGACCCAAGGTTCGGTCGATGGAGAGAGGACTCGTACGGCGCTGCCAACCGGAACGCCATCAGCGCCGCACATATGCCCAGGATGGGCAACAGAATGCACTTGAGCGTCCTCATTTCCTAATGATCAACGACGCACATGGGAGGGGCTATGTTCGAGACATAGCGAATACAAGATGATTTAGGTAAGGAGGTCGTGGATGACATGGCCGTTCACGTCGGTCAGCCTGAAGTCTCTTCCCTGGTAGTGGTAGGTCAACTTCGTGTGGTCAATGCCCAACTGGTTGAGAATTGTTGCCTGTAAGTCATGAATATGCACTGCACCAGGTGTTTGCCGCTCGACGGACGGATCGATGATCGCTCCGTCCTTGTCGACGATGTTGTAGCCAAAGTCGTCAGTTTGTCCGTAAACCATTCCGGGCTTGACTCCGCCGCCGGCCATCCAAACAGTGAAGGCGCGAGGATGGTGGTCTCGTCCATAGTTCTCGTGTGAAAGCGGTCCCTGAGAATAGACCGTTCTGCCAAATTCTCCGCCCCAAACAACAAGTGTGTCTTCCAAAAGCCCCGTGCGCTTAAGGTCCTTGATCAAGGCGGCACAGGCTTGATCCACATCTTTTGCCTGCGTCGGCATGTCGACGCCCAGGTCTGAGTGCAGATCCCAACCGCGGTGGAAGATCTGAATAAACCGAACTCCCCGCTCCACCATTCTTCGAGCGAGCAGGCAGTTGGCGGCAAAAGTGCCCGGCTCGTGCGCCTCTTTTCCATAGAGATCAAACGTCGCCTGGGGCTCTTTGCTGAGGTCCATCAGATCCGGAACGCTTGCCTGGAGTCTGTACGCAAGTTCGTATTGCTTGATTCGAGCCGCAATCTCAGGATCTCCAAATTGAGATAGCTGTCCATGATTTAGCACCGCAATGTCGTCCAACATCTCTCGACGCGTTCCTCGATCAAGTCCTTCCGGATCCTTGAGATAAAGTACGGGATCACCCTGACTTCGGAGGGCAACTCCCTGATATTCGCTGGGAAGAAATCCGGTTCCCCAGAGCCGTGGATATACCGGCTGGTTGGGCTTGCCGCTAGTCACCTTGCTGTGCAGCACCACGTAGGTCGGCAGGTTCTCATTCATGCTTCCCAAGCCGTAGCTAAGCCATGCTCCCATGCTTGGCCTTCCCGGAAGCTGGCTGCCTGTCTGCAGATAGGTGGTCGCGGGATCGTGGTTGATCGCCTCCGTCCACATCGTCTTGATCACGCACAGTTCCTTCACCACTTGCGAGGTGTGGGGCAACAGTTCACTGACCCAAATCCCGTCGCCGTTGTTATCGGCGTGGTTGAACTTGTACTTCGAGGGGGCAATCGGGAATCGAGTTTGTCCACTTGTCATCGTGGTCACTCGCTGACCACGACGCACCGCATCAGGAAGGTCGGTGTTGAACAGATCGTTGAGTTTTGGCTTGTAGTCCCAGAGGTCCAAATGGCTGGGACCGCCGCTCATGAACAGGTAGATCACGCGCTTTGCTTTCGGAGCAAAGTTTGGAAAGCCAGGAAGTCCGCCATGCTTCTCGGGGCCAAACGCAGATGCAAGGCCTGCAGCTCCACCCAGCCCCCCTATCGAGAGCAGTCGGCCCAGTGCAGCCGTTCCCAATCCCAGTGAGGTTCGGCCGAAAAGCTGTCGGCGCGTCATCATCAGTTCTGCTTCTCGAATGGGGTCCATGGTTTTAGTGTAGAGACAGGAATTCGTCCGTGTTCATCAGACTCGAACAGACCAACATCCAAGATGCGGTTTCGGGAGCAAGGGGCTCAGCAACGGGAGTTGCATCGCCAACGCGCAACACGCCATGAGCCGCCTTGGGCGACCCCAGATATTTGCGACGATATCTGGCAAGTGCAGACATCATCACCTTGCGCTCCCATGGCTCAGGTTCACGGGCAAGGGTGCGTCGAAATGCAGAGGTCATCTTCGCCTCATCGCTCAACTTATCAACCGTGAGGTGCTGTGCCATCACGCGGCTCGCCTCTAGGAACGCGGTCTCGTTGAGCGTTGTCAACGCCTGCAGCGGTGTATTCGTGACGCTTCTTCTGACAATGCACGTATCGCGCGTCGGCGAGTCGAACGTGACCATCACGGGGGGTGGACTGGTGCGCTTCCAAAACATGTACATGCTCCGTCGGTAGATGCTGTTGTCCCGATCTCGCACGTAAAAGTGGGTGCTGCTCGCAGGGTCGGAAGATCCCTCCCACAGCCCATCTGGCTGGTACGGCTTGAATCCGTGCCCACCAATCTTGTCCGATAGAAGCCCAGAGGCGAAGAGAGCCTTGTCCCGAATCTCTTCTGCGTCAAGTCTAAATCTCGGGCCGCGAGAAATGAGCCGATTTTCCGGATCTTTCACCAGCTTCAAAGGTGTGACGCGAGAGGCTTGGCGAAATGCAGCTGACGTCACGATCTGCCGGTTCAGCTGCTTCACGCTCCATCCTTTCTTTGCGAACTGCACGGCAAGATAGTCCAGAAGCGGCTGATTCACCGGCAGTTCGCCCTGGCTGCCGAAATCCTCGGACGTCTTCACAATTCCTGTTCCAAAGCTCTGTTGCCAAACTCGATTCACGAAGACTCGCGCTACAAGTGGATTAGACGGCGAGATCATCCACTTCGCCAACCCGAGTCTGTCGTTGGGCATCTTAGGTGTTAGTTCACCGAGTGCGGATGGGACGTGTCGCTGGACCGGGTCACCAGGCTGATCATATTGACCGCGCTTTAAAATAAATGTTGGACGAGGAGTTGTCATCTCCTTCGCGATCAGACTCATCGGAATCTGACCCATCAGCACCTTTTGCTCGGCTTTGATTGCCCTATATCGCTTGGACAGTGGCGTGTCTGGCCCAACTTCGAGATACGTGTCCACTACTGCCACATGGTTTATCGGTGATGGCTGTTTGTTGAACGTATCAACCGTGTCTATGATCCGCTGCGTTCGCTCATCCGTCAGGCGAATGTTTAGCCCATCGGGTCCGCTGCCGTTGATCACCTTGGCGATGAGTTCGTTAGGCCCTGGATTGAACGTGCCGACCACTTTGTCAATGGCTTGGTCCACGCCACGGGAGACTTTGTTCGCGTGAATCAGCTTCCCATTCAGCCAAACCTTGACGGCGTCGTCACTCGACACGCCAATAATCAGCTTGGTCCTTTTGCTGGCGACCACCGTTCCCTTCACATACACCGCGGCGTTGTCTTTGCCCACTAAACTCGCGTGGTCCTTTCCAACTTGAAACTTGAGCGGCTTCCAATCGGTCGTGTCATGTCCTGGCTCTCCTGGACCGGGTTTATCAAAAGCCTCATCGAAGGATTTGGCCATCATGACCGGGCTGATCTGCCAGTCTTTCGATTCTAGTGATCCCGCTCGGTTTGCTGTCAGCCAAACCAACGCATTTTTGTCATTAATTCCCTTTCGAACCGCTCCCAGGTCGGCTTCGAGTTGACTGAGTCGTTGCGTTTGTTCCGAACTTGGCGCCCTGATGAACGGCGGTGGCAGAGCGATATTGCCATCTAACGGCTGGTCTTGCGTGCTGTTGAAATATGCGTAAAGGCCGTAATAATCCTTCTGCTTGATTGGATCGAATTTGTGGTCGTGACATCGCGCACACCCTATCGTCAACCCAAGCAAAACCGTGCCGGTTGTCTCTACTCGGTCAAAAGTGTTTCTGGCTAGGAACTCCTCAGCAATGGCGCCGCCCTCATTCGAGGTCAGGTTCATTCGCACATAACCCGTAGCAACCATCTGCTCGGTGGTAGGGCTGGGGAGAAGGTCACCGGCAAGTTGCCAAAGAAGGAACTTGTCGAAAGGCAGATCTTTGTTGAATGCCTCGATGACCCAGTCTCGATACGGATACACCGCACGCTCATTGTCAAGCTGCAGACCGTGGGTGTCCCCATATCGGACTGCATCGAGCCAGTATCGAGCCTGTTGCTCGCCGTAGGCTGTTTTCCGCATCTGACGGTCCACGTATCGCTCGTAGGCGTCGGACGATTTGTCTTGCAGATATGAGTCTAATTCAGCCTTCGTCGGCGGCAGTCCGGTAAGCACCTCAGCCGCGCGCAGCGCTAGCGTGTGTCGATCTGCCTGAGTTTCGGGCTTGAGGCCAGCCTCTTCGAGCTTGGCGAGGACGAAGCCATCAATCGGATTGCGACACCATTTGGAGTCTTTAACACCCGGCGACTTGGGCATGGCGGGTGGCACAAACGACCAATGCTTCGCGTACTTGGCCCCCTGCGTGATCCAAGCCTCCATCGTTGCAATCTGTTCTTTTGTCAGCGGTGTCGCTCCGCTGTCTGGCGGCGGCATTCTCATGTCCTCGTTGGTCGATGAGACTCTTTCCAGGAGCTTTGACTGGATTGGCTTCCCAGGAACAATCGCAAATCCATCCCGTAGCTTCTTGGTGGCTCCGTCAAATAGATCCAACCTCAGCCCAGCCGCAGCTTTGGACGCGTCAGGACCATGGCATTTGAAGCACTTTTGGCTAAGGATGGGCTTGATATCCCTTCCAAAGTCTACGGGCGGAGCGGAGTGCGATCGCCTTCCAGAGGGGACTGCCGCATACGCCAGCAGGCAGGTGGAGAGTACAAAAACGGGAATGGTCAGCTTCATCGGGTCAACATTCAGCCTGAAGAAAGTGTACACCCGAATCTCAGACGTCCAACTGCGGTTTAATACGTTCGCAACGGCAGAGAATCTTCGGATTTCTCAGTGAGAACCTCTGAATGGATTGGGCACATTTCGCACCGTCAGTTACGGCTTCCTTCTTGGCTTCACTTGTCGAATTTGTTGAAGCACTGACGATTATTCTTGCAGTCGGCACTGTTCGAGGATGGCGCCCTGCAATCTTAGGAACCCTTTACGGGGTCGGCTTCCTAACCGTATTGGTGGTCGCGTTCGGACCCGCACTCCAGCGCATCCCGATAGCGGCGCTGCAGCTCACGGTCGGAATCCTCCTGCTTTTGTTCGGAATGAGGTGGCTCAGAAAGGCGATCCTCAGAGGCGCAGGCATCATCGGTCTCCACGACGAGGACGCGATTTTTCTCAAACAGAAAAGGAAGCTTGAGTCAGGTGACGGAGTCAAGGACAAGGCTCATGCCGATTGGGTCGGTCTCGTAACCACATTCAAAGCCGTTGTCCTTGAGGGACTCGAGGTTGTATTCATCGTGATCGCCACGGGATCCGTCGGGCACATGCTGATCCCGGCAAGCCTCGGTGCGGCAGCGGCTGGGCTCGTAGTGGTCCTGCTCGGTCTCGTGATCCACAAACCGCTCTCCAAGGTGCCCGAGAACACGTTGAAGTTCGCCGTCGGCGTCATGCTTTCTTCGTTTGGCGTCTTCTGGGTGGGCGAAGGACTTAAGATGCAATGGCCGGGCGACGATCTTTCACTGATTGGTCTCGCCTTCGCCTTTCTCACTATTTCCCTGACAAGCGTTGCTGCGATCAAGGCTGGTCACTTGGACAAGGTGCAAACCAAATGAAAGCCGCTTTAGAAGCACTTCAGGAAGTCTATGGACTGTTCGTAGAGGATGGGAGCCTTGCGATCGGGATCGTCGTTTGGCTGCTGGTCACGATATTCATCGTTCCCGCCCTTCATGCCCCCGAGAATTTGCGGGCACCGCTCCTGTTTCTCGGCCTCGCCATCCTGCTCGTCGAGAACGTGGTCCGAGCCTCGAAACGTTAAGGCGTCAACTTCGGAATGCTTGCCGAGGCTGGCCCTTCGTAGTGACTGGCCTTGTCACCCTTCTCTTCCACAAATGGCTGCCCATGGGTGTCAATCTTGATGAGCTCGGTCTTGACTCCGCCAGTATCCAGCTTCCACTGATACCACTTAGCCTCCATCCAGCCAACCTTCGCACCAGGCCCTGGAATTGGCTGTGCTGAGGCGTGAATTTGGTTTGGCCGCAACTTGAGATAGTCATCTACGGAGAGGTAGGTGGGACGATTTGTAACGTAGAGCATGTACCCAAGCGCGGCGATTAATCCGGCAGCCCCGAGACCGACTAGGCGCATGTCTGCCCTCTTTTCAATCGGCCACTGCTTAACATGCGGCAGGATCGCCTGAAGGATCACCAGGGCAATCAGATAGAGCGTGCCTGCAACCATGAAAGGCAGCGTGTAGGAACTGGTCACCTGGACCATCCTCCCCACGAAGAATTGCATGGCGGACACTCCGACCATAGCGAAGCCGTTGATCGCGCCCACCGCCATCGCCATCGAGCTCTTCGGTACCGTGTCTGAAATCAGCGTAAAGAGATTGGAACTCCATCCCTGGTGAGCACCCGCGGCGAGGGCGAGGATGGCGATGGCCCAGTAGACACTTGGAATACCGGCGATAGCGGCATGATCAACGAGGAGTCCCACTCCGGAAACGGGCAGGACGCAGATGGCGCTGATCAACATCACCGTCTTACGAGCAGAACCCACCGTCATGCCTCGGCGAAGCAGGATGGACGAGGCCCACCCCCCTCCCACCGAACCGATGTCTCCGATGATGTAAACAACCGGAATCGACAGCGCCATGAATGGTTTGCTAGCGTGAAATTGGTCGACCAGGATCTTCGGAAGCCACAAAAGGATGAACCACCAAGGTCCATCCGTCAGCGCCTTTGCAATCGCAAGGCCATACACGGGTCGCATGCCAAACAGTTGACTGTAGGACATGGAAGGGGTGACTTCGTCGCGATCGCTTCGAATGTATTCGAGTTCAGATGCAGACACCTTGGGGTGCTCATCCGGTCCCTTGTACATCAGCTTCCAAAAGACCAGCCAAACCGCTCCGATAACGCCTAGTGAAACGAAGCTGGCCCGCCATCCCCATTTCGTGGCGATCGCCACTCCAAGCAGAGGCGCCAGAATCGCACCCAGATTCGCACCCGCGTTGAACACTCCGTTCGCAATGGACCTTTCCCGGGTCGGAAACCAATCGGACATGGTTTTGACTGCGCCCGGGTACATCCCGGATTCACCGATCCCTAGGACAAAGCGCATCCCCATGAATCCATACAGGCTGTTGACCAGTGCATGTGCGATGGAGGCTGCGGTCCAGACGATGTAGGCCGTCGCCAGCCCGATTTTGATTCCAACTCGATCAATGAACCTCCCTACGAACAGCATCGCCATGCCGTACGGAAGGATAAAGCTGACGTTAATGAGAGCAAGATCCGTTGGCCCGAGCTTGAGATCGTTCTCAAAGAAGGGCACCAACAGAGAAAACATCTGACGGTCCAGGTAGTTGACCGTCATCGCAAAGAAGACGAGGGCACAAACGGTCCAGCGATACCGAGTCTTAGGACGTTCTGCGATCATGCCGAACCTCGGCTCATGAAACACAAAGCCGCTCGCCGCGAGCACCACACAACGCCTCTTTGCATCAGAGACACAATCTACCGCGCTCGCCGCATGTGCGGAGTTGAATTTTTCTCATTCAACCGATTAACCGCTCTTGGTAACGGCTGTAGTGATGCTGAACAAGCACCGTTAACCAACTCCCTCTAAAGTCTGTAGAGGCTCAGAAGCAAATTGGGTGCACCGTTGTCAATAAAAAATCAGCCTTCGACCCAGTGTCTCCAGTCCGGCTGGAGATTCGGGTTGAAGGCTGATTGAAGCAATCCTTGTCGCGTGTCGACAGGAATCCTGGAAGGAAGTTTAGGAGCCGGAGCCTGCGATGTGGTTGACCCACAGCGTATTGTCGGAATTTGCCTGCTCCAACATTCCACTGGCATCCATGATCATCAGACTCTTGAGTAGAGCTGGGTGAACTTTGGTGTCGTTGTCCGTTGCATCGTCGGATCGCTTGAAGTCGCTCAGTGGGAGCTTGACCTTCGTCAAAATGGAACCGCCGGGTAAATCAACAACCGCATTATATTTGCCGCCATCCACTTGCTCGAGCTGCACCACAAGTTTTGCTGGCTTGGCGCTGGCAACATCAAATGTAAGAGACTTGGCTCCGATAAGCACCCAAGACGGCACGGAGCGACTAAGAATAGACGGCTTTCCTGGCGTCTGGTGGTAATCCGCTCGAATCGCGGCTCCAGATAGTGGAGGTTCTGTCGCTCGGACGATCTTCATCCCGCCAAGACCGATCCAAGAAACCTGAGGATGGGTCAGGGTGTCGATGAGCACGTCGTCGCCTTGACTGACAAACCCGGAAGGAATCGATTCTGAACCAACCGTGAAGCTGTCCACATACAGCCGGTGCTCCCCTTTCTTTACGTCAAATAGCCCCGACAGGACGGGGTTGTCGATTGACAGGAAGAATTGAGAGATATCCGCGATGCCCACGCTGACCACCTTTGACATATCCAGTTTCCCTGTGGGATCCTTGGGATCATCCTTGTCCTGAGAAAGGATGAAGTCGGAAGTAGACAACTCAACAGTCTGCCAGAGCCCCTTTGGTGTGCTCACCATCGAGACAAAGCGCCCGCCATCTTGCTTTTGGAGCGCCACAACTAAGACAGTTGGAGCATCAGAGTGAACTCGGAACTTGACTGACTTCGCTTTCTCCCAACTGCCAATCGTCACAGGGAGATAGAGGCCGTTGAAGTCACCCTTTGAAATCGTGTAGTCAAAGCGAAGGGCACCCGCAGATGCCTGAGTCAGTTCTGGCTCATGGCTGACAGATGTTTTGGCAGCCCCGCCAAAAGCCATCCAACCACCATCGCTGTCCTTGAAGCTCTGCAAAAGGATCGGCGCCTGCTGGGTCGTCATGGAAGCCATGGACACAGCGGCGAATCCAATCGCCGACGTCATTGTAATTAGCGCTTTCTTTGTCATCTCAATCTCCTCCGACACTGAACCTGTCCCTGGGCTCAATGGCTATGGTACGACACTGATGACATTGGGTTTCAAAGTTGGGACCCGCAAGCTCACCAGGTTCACTCCCAAGATCAGATGCGGCTCTGCATCGATTTGTTTCTACACCCTATAAAAGATTTGCCAGTACGGTTAGACTTCTGGGCATGCGCTTCTTCCTGACCTGTGCTGCGGTCTGCATGGCTTTTGCTGCATCTGCACCCAGCAAAGCCGATACCACCCCGTCTGCGTTTTCCGGACTTCGCTGGAGACTCGCAGGTCCGTTCCGGGCAGGACGCGCCCTTGCGGTTACGGGAGTGCCTGGGCAACCGGACACGTTCTATTTCGGAGCCGTAGGCGGAGGCGTCTGGAAGAGCCAGAACTCAGGGAGAACCTGGAATCCGATTTCAGAAACTCTCCCCGACGCTTCCATCGGAGCAATTTGTGTCGCACCCAGCGATCCCAGCACCATCTACATCGGGGCCGGCGAAGCGGATATGCGCAACGATATTCAGCACGGCCATGGCGTCTACAAGTCAACCGACGCTGGAAAAACCTGGAAGCACCTTGGCCTGGACGACAGCCGACAGATTGGCAGAATCATCGTCGATCCGGGTGACCCCGATATTGTTTATGTCGCAGCTCTGGGTCATCAATATGGCCCAAGCACCCAGCGTGGTGTATTCAAGTCAACAAACGGCGGAAAGTCCTGGACAAAGTCGCTATACACCGACGCCGACACCGGCGCTGCAGAGCTAGCGATGGATCCAAACGATTCAGATGTCATTTATGCCTCTATGTGGCAAACCAAGAGGCCACCTTGGAGCTACTACCCACCGAGCAACGGTCCTGGCAGCGGCCTCTACCGATCGGCGGATGCGGGAAAAACGTGGGCCAAGATCTCGGGGGGCGGCTTTCCCAGCTTCGTAGGAAAGACCAGCGTTGCCGTCTCCCCGGTGGACTCGAAAGTTGTTTACGCTTTCGTTGACACCAACAACTTCAAAGACGGCGGAATCTATCGCTCCAACGATAGTGGCAAAACTTGGACCCACACGGACGGAGAGCCTCGAATTTGGATGAGGGGCTGGTATTTCGGCGGGATCACGGCGGACCCTAAGGATGCCAACACGGTATACGTTATGAACACATCGGCGTACCGTTCGACCGATGGCGGAAAGCACTTTATCCCATTTAAGGGAGCACCCGGTGGAGATGACTACCACTCCTGCTGGATTTCGCCCGAGTGGCCAAGCCACATGATCATCGGCAGCGACCAAGGCGTTATCGTCAGCGTCGATGCCGGGACCTCATGGAGTTCTTGGTACAACCAGCCAACCGCTCAACTTTATCACGTAGTCACAGACAACCGATTCCCCTACTGGATCTATGCTGCCCAACAGGATTCTGGGGCTATAGCGGTTCCCAGCCGAACAATCCACACTGGAATCAGCTCGCTGTATCAGCGACCGATGGATGCCGGTGGAGAGAGTGGAACCATCGCTCCCGACCCGCGTCACCCTGGCCTGCTCTACTCCAGTTCAGGAAGCCGAGAACAGTTTGAGACAGGATGGGAGCAGAACATTGACCCAACATTGGGGAAAGTTGATACGGCGTGGCGCAGT
Organism: uncultured Armatimonadota bacterium; assembly: GCA_903927025.1. Lineage (GTDB taxonomy): Bacteria > Armatimonadota > Fimbriimonadia > Fimbriimonadales > Fimbriimonadaceae > Fimbriimonas. Next base: position 56,650 of record CAIYLG010000037.1, on the reverse strand, counting down.
GAGTGGACCCAGCCAATCGTCTTCTCGCCGGCAAATCCTAAAGCGCTCTACACAAGCCACCAGAAGGTATTCAAATCCGTAAACGGCGGCCAATCTTGGGAGACGATCAGCCCTGATCTCACCAGGCCGACCACAAGGGTTCCAAAGACTCTGGACGCCGCAACCGTCGCCGACAATGACGGTCAGACCCAGCGAGGAGTCGTCTTCTGGGTGGCGCCATCCCCCATCAAGGCTCCCCAGCTATGGGCTGGCACCGACGATGGGCTCCTATGGCTGACTCAAGACGACGGCAAGCACTGGCAGAATGTGAGCCCACCCGATTTGGGACCATGGAGCAAGGTGGCATTAATCGATGCCTCCCACTTTGATGCTGGGACGGCGTACATCTGTATCGATCGTCACCGAGTCGACGACGACACGCCATACATCTATCGAACTCGCGATTTCGGACACCACTGGAAGCGAATCACAAATGGAATTCCAGGGACTGAATTCGTCAATGTCGTCCGGGAAGACCCAAAGCGACAGGGGCTTCTCTACGCTGGAACGGATTGGGGCATCTACTACTCACTCGATGATGGAGAGCATTGGAATTCTCTGAAGTTGAACCTTCCAACTGCCTCGGTTCGTGATGTTGCCTTCGGTGGCGATGATGTCGTCATTGCGACTCACGGACGATCCATTTGGATTCTTGATGACGTGTCGCCGCTGAGGCAGAGTCAAGACAGTCAACTCAAAGCCAAACTCTTCAAACCTTCCCAGGCGGTGATGTTCCAACGTGCCGGCACGTTTGGATTCGGAGCTTTCGACGAAGGCACGCCTCTCCCACCAGAGGAACCGCAAGGAGAAAACGCACCCTGGGGCGCCCTCTTCGATTACGTGCTGCCGCATTCCGTCACGAAGGCTGTGCTGACGATTGAAGATGGCACGGGGAAGGTTTTGCGCACCTACTCGAGTTCCGATCGGGTGGCTAAGGTTGATCTCAACCAGTTGGACATCCCGGCCTACTGGGTCCAGCCTGGGACCTCCCTTCCCACGTCTGAAGGCGGCCATCGATGGATCTGGAACTTCAAGACGAAGACGGATGGAGGCATCGCCGTACCGCCAGACCGATATTCGGTGGTGCTTAAGGCAGACGGATTCGTGGCGCGACAGACGTTCGATGTCGTTAAGGATCCAAGAATCGCAGCTTCACCTTCCGATCTGCACCGGCAGTATGAGTTTGCACTCTCGGTTCAGGATGAGATCCAAGTCGCCACTCTGCTCCGGACTCGCCTAGAGAAGCGCCTAAAATCCGAGAAAAGTTCAGTTGTACGCAAGCGGATCAGTTCCATCCTTGGCGCGGGTGGAACAGGGACCCCAGACGAAGGCGGAACTGCCGCGACCGACCAGGGAAGCCTCCGCACGATCCTCGACGGGCTGAACGGCGTGCTGGGAGCAGTCGAAAGTGCACCTGCCGCGCCTAGCACCGGTGCGATTGAGGCTTTCCGCGACCTCAAGTCTCGGGTTGCTAAATTGAGCGCCACGAAACTGTAATAAGGATTGCGCCTGGACTGACATCGGTCCAGGCGAATGAGCGCCGCGCACCTACCAAAGAATCGAAACAGGATATCCCGCGAACGCAGGATCAGGCGTCACTATCGTGAGCCCCTCCGTAACGGCTTGGGCGATGAGCATCCGATCAAACGGATCATCGTGTATACGCGGCAACCGCTCAAGCTCAGCAACGTGTTCGAGGCTGGGGGCTAGGAAGTCTGCTCTCAATTGGCGCGCAAACCGCGCGGCCGTGCGTTCGGCGCTCTCCTTTAGAGGCAGCTTGCCCACGGCGTACTTGATCTGCATTTCCCAAACTGACACCACGCTGACGGTTCGAAAAATATCTGGATCCATGAGGACCGTTGCCGCCGCCGCACTCAGGCGCTTGGGCTCTACGGCAGACCAGATGAAGACATTGGTGTCAATGAGCAGACGTAGGCTATTCGCCATACCATTCCCTCATCTCCTCTTGGGTGAGAGGGGCGAATGCGGCGGTCGGAATCACGAACTCACCTTCAAATGCGCCCAGCTCGATCGGCTTCACGAGAATCGGCTTGATTTCAGCCACCGGCGAATTGTGCCTGGTTACGACGATAGTTTCTCCCGCCTCAACCCGGCGAAGGAGGTCCGAAAAGTGCGCCTTTGCCTCGTGGACGCTCATCGTATTCACGCCTGGATTATGGTCATTTTCTTCGCTCATTTGGGTCACTTTTTATGCAGGACTGGGCTTACCGGCCGCCCGGTCACAAGGTTGCCTTTTTCGACAAAGCCCTCCTCTCTGCCTTCTAGCATCTTAATCAGACGATCGCGCCAGGGACGACTCTTCTCAGAAATAGCAAGGTCCACCAGTTCAGACGGGTCGGCCCCCAAATCAAACAGCTGTTCCCTGCCTGAGCCGGACCACCAAATAAACTTCTCCTGCCCGTCGGTCAAGTAGTGCACACTCTGCCCGAACGCGGTGTGCTCGCCGTGAAGCACTGAGCGCCACCTGTTCGCCCGTCTAAGAACGGATTCTCCATCAAGTCCTATGGGAGGCTCAATTCCTACTGAGTCCAAGAGTGTCGGGAAAACGTCTCGAAGTTCCACAACGTGCTCCGCATCCACTTGTCCCTTTTCAATACCGGGACCCGAGAGCAAAAGCGGCACTCGAGCGGAGCCCTCGTATGGCAACACTTTCCTGAATGCGTGGTGGTCTCCAAGCATCTCGCCATGATCGGACACAAAGCAGATGACAGTGTTCTCCCGAAGGTCATATTCAGCGAGTGTCTCTAAAAACCTATTGATCAACAGGTCAATGTGTGAGATGTGTCCGTAGTAGCCGGCCCTCGCGCGTTGGTAAGCAGGGCCTTTCAACTGGGCGACGTTCGGGTCTGCCCGCCAACTGTCGTCAAGCGGGTCAAGAATCTCAGAAACCCAGTCGCCTACCGGAGGCTCCGGCATAGGTTGCCCCAAGTACTGGTCGAATGCCCATTGAGGCGGATCGTATGGTGGGTGGGGTCGGTGGAAGCCAAGGTAGAGGCAGAACGGCTTGCGAGTATCTCGTCTCCTTAAGAAGTCTTGTGCTTCCGAGACGATCCAAGTTGATGGGTGAAGCGCCTCTGGCTTGTCCCATGGTCTCGCCACTTGAGAATTGCAGTTCACGCCGTTGTCAAAGTAGTCCGCTCTGGGATCACCTGTCTTTTCACGGAGCCAAACAAGGTAGTCATCCACAAGTCCAAGGTCCCTGGGCTTCTTCCTGGCAAAGTGAAGATAGCCGTCGTGCAGGATGACGTTTTGAAACCCAATCTGAGAGCGTTCCGGATAGACGTGTAGCTTCCCTATTGCCTGGGTCTGATAGCCAGCCTTGGTGAATTCGGAGCCAATCGTGACGTCAAAATCCCACTCAACGCCTTCGCGGTAGCCAACACGACCCGTTGAGGTCTGAGACAGGCCAGTGTACAGCGCGGCGCGTGACGCGATGCAGGAAGGTGTGGCTGCGTAGGCTCTCCGAAACCGAATCCCTTCTGCCGCCAACTGGTCAAGGTGCGGAGTCATCACCACAGGGTGTCCCTCACAACCCAGGGCGTCCCCTCTCCATTGGTCCACGCAGATAAGCAGAACGTTTGGCTTCATGCCGAATGGGTCTTACCCCATCTCGGCCCAACCATTCTGCCTGCAATCATCGAGGCTGGGAACTCGTATCCTGTGTGGCGATGAAGATTCATCAGATTACGGAAGAGACTCTGCTAGACGCCCCGCTCGAAGAGGTGTTTGAGTTCTTTTCGAAGGCCGAGAATTTGGCCAAATTGACCCCAAGTACCCTTGGATTCCACATTCTCACACCCTTGCCCATTGACATGAAGAAAGGCACGCTGATCGATTACAACCTTAAAATTCGAGGCGTACCGGTCACATGGCGAACGGAGATTACAGTCTGGGAGCCCAACGTGAGATTTGTGGATAGTCAGTTAAAGGGCCCCTACGCCCAGTGGATCCATGAACATCGGTTTGCGGCCGAGGGAAACCAGACTCGGATGTGGGACAAGGTGGACTACGCGCTTCCCTTCGGGATTCTGGGCGAGATTGCCCACGCTATTTACGTGAAGCGTGAGGTGGAAGGAATCTTCGCCTTTCGTCAAAAGGCGATGCGTCAGTGGATCGCCGAAAGAACGAAGCCTCAATCCTAACCAGTCCTGTATCCGTGCCAGGTTTGATTCCCCTGCAGCTGAGAACATCGGTTTCCTGTGATAACATCCCCAACATGAAGAGGTTGGCCCTGTTGTTCGCTTCCGCGGCAATTCTGGTAGGTTGCGGTGGCTCTAGCAGCGACTTCTCGGTGCTCACAACGATCCCTGTGATCACGGATGCTTCTCCGAACCCGGTTGTGCGAGGGAGTGTCCTTACGATTAATGGAGCAGGCTTCAACGGGAAACTGACGACCGCGCAGTTTGCGAGCACGACGGGAACCGTTACAACGGCCACAGCAACTTCCGGAAATTCCGCTTCTGTGGCTGTTACCGTTCCGACGACGATTGCAGCGGGTACCTACTCCCTGACTGTGGTAGACAGCACGAGCCAGGGAGTAACTTCATCGCCCAGCAACGCGATCTCCATTACGCTTCAGTAGGCTTGAGTACGCCTTGCAAACCATCGTGAAAATTGGCCACTCTCGTTTAATCCGTGTTGTTGCCGCGCTGATTGGCATCGCGCTCCTAGCGGAAGGGATTTCAGGCAGCAGTCCAAACCTCCCAGCACATTCTCAAGCTGATGTCCTCAAAACCGGATTGAAGCTTTGGCGCTCTCCCGGTGCAATTGATCAAGGTGCCGCGTGTGCAACCTGTCATAGCCCGGATGGGATCGAACTCGCGGTTTACAACTTTTCTGACGCTGATATCAAGCGCCGCACGGTTCCACATCTGGGAGATGCCAACGCCCAGTTGCTTGTCGATTATATTCACGCGCTGCGGATCAGGCAAAACATCGACCATCCGCGAGACCCCATTGAGGATCGTCCGCTTCAGCCTGGTGGCAAACTGTTGCCAGGTGAGACACCGGCATCCCGTGACCAAGCATTTGGATCTGAACTTCAAAGCGTATTGCCTACACTTTTCGGCAAACGGATCAGGACGATTCCAGAGGCCAAACTGGCAGAGTCCGAAGTTCTGAAAGTCGATGTCCAATCGTTGGAGATTGGAATCCCCTTTAGCCGGCTATCCGAGGACAAGGTCCATGGCCCGTCTCACGCTAGTATCGCGGAATGGCTCCCCGAGATTCCTCCTCTCATTCCGGGAGAGAGTCTGAATGCCTGGTACTCCGCGGAAGATGAGTATTTGGCCAATCCTTCGACATCTGGACTCAAGAATCTTTTGCAGAGCCATATCAAGCTGGTGAACACCAATCGAATGCTTGGCTTGGCTGCGATCTCAACTGCCAAGTATCGGGCGCTCCTCGTTTTCCAAGATCAGCTGCGTCGCCGTGTCGATGGCAAGTCTAACCATCTTGATCCCCTGATCCCTTCCCTGTTTGGATACAACGCCTTTTGGGAAGTGGGAGAGCAGTGTCGAGCCCTTATGGGTCACTCCACTGAACAGTTGGGCATCAGCAAGGAGATGCTCACTCGAAAGTCGGGTGCGTATTCGATAGACGATCAAATGCGCTTCCTTCGATCCGGATGGTTTTGGATGGGCTGGCTATCGGACCAAGGCCTCTTCCAGACATCGCACGATGACAAAACACGCCTTGGGATGTGGCTCTCTCAGAGCCTGTCGCAGGACGGCCCATATCCAATTCACAACGTATTTGCAAACGTGCGTCGTCAGGCGGTTGTAAGCACCGACCTTGACTCTTGGGCGGAACCGGTTATACGGCGTCGCCGAATTTGGGATCTTGCTGGTCTGAGGTCGTTTGGCTATCTGTTCCGGGACCTCCCAGAAGAGGCAAAGTATCGCGAGATGGTCATCAACTTCACGGCGAACTCCATCCGAATGAACCTGCTTCTGTTCGAAGAGGAATTGATCAAGACCAAATCTGTCTGGGTAAAGATCAGCTCAAAGTCAAACGTAAAAGAGCTCACAAGCTTCATCAAGCAGTACGATCCCGATGACATCGAAACGGCACAGGCTCTAGAAGATGAGCTGATGAAGCTGATCGATGGCGCTAAGGAGCGAAATCAGTTTTCGCCAGGCATAGCCGGTCAATAAAGGGTCCCAGCTGGCAGTTGCCAACTGAGACCGAGTTCAAGCTACTTTGCGTTGCAGGTGATCTGGTCAACCATCAGGCTGAACTTTGCAGGAGATGCGCTGATTGGAATCGAAGCAAGCGCCACCACTCGCGTGATTCCAGTTGGACCGACGTAGTTTGCGGCACCTGCCGGGACGTTAACGTGAAATACATATCCCTTTGAGAGATCTGCAGTTCCAAGCGAGTCCCAATGCTTCGTTTTGTAATTGTAGGCAAGTACGCTGCCAGCCGCGCCGTTTGTCCCACCACAATCAACCACGACATTGAGTTCAGTCGGGCTCTTAGCGGTCTGCTTGAAATCAGCTTCGACACCGGCTTCCTGCAAGGTGCCCACTTTGGCTGAAGTGATCGTGCAGTAGCTCTGATCTCGCGAAGTCAGCTGAACGATGCCACCGTTCATCGCCGAACCGGCATAGCGGCTAACCGAAGTTGGTTTCGTTGAGCCAACAGCGAACAGAATCGTGTTGTTGATTGCGTATAGCTGGCCGTCTGGACCGATCGAGGTCATCGTATAAGCCTCACCCGTCGGAGGCTGAAGATCGAGTGCTTCGGTGAGAGTGTTTGTCACAAAGCTCCATCGGTACATGTGTCCATCTTCGCTGTTTACGATAGCGCTCTTTCGGTTAATGTCCACGGCAGCTGAGTTGATACACCACTCATTCACGGCATTCGGCTTGGTCGTATCGTCGTTCGTCTTGGTGACGCCCAGAACCGTAAGAACTTCATTCATGGTGTGAATGCCCGACTGCCGATCCACTGTGATCGAGTCGCTTGAGGGATCCAAAACCGCGACCTTATTGCTTCCATCGGCCAGCGGATCCCACGAGAAGTTGTAGTTGTTATATTTCGTGAGGATGAGATAAGGCGCTTTGCCGTAATAGGAAGGCACGATCTTTGTTGGAACCACCACGGCCGTGTCATCCCAGCCAAATGCACCCCAGGGCAAACGCTTCCCTTTACTGTCATTTGGGTTCAGGTTGGCATCAAACTGCGCCATCCATCCGTGGCTCTCACGGTAGCCGTTGCCGAATACCCCCATAAACACATGACCATCTGGCCCGATCATTGGCGATGCCGATGACTCCTGCGGAAGCGATGCGTCTCCGTTTGCCACGGACGGATCAAAGATTTGTGCGGACGCAGCCAGAGTAAGGTCCTTCGTTGCCAACTTCACCATCGTAGGGTGGGCACCGTTGAACGCTTCATAGAGGAACTTGCCGTCGGTGGTGATGGCTGGCGCAGAGTTGATCGCTGGTGTGCTGATTCCGTAGGCTAGCTTTAGTGAGGATGCGGATACAAAACTCGACTTGCCTGTCGTCACGTTGATCTTCGCGATACCACCATTTCCGAGGGCTGAAAGCTTCGTTGGGATCGCCGACTTGACGATGTAGCCAAAGTAGAGGTTCCCTTGACCATCGGCTGTTATCGGTGTTGCAATGGTGATTGGAGCGTAGGCGGCTGAGTTCGCGTTGAAGTCCGCAACCGTCGTATAGAACACGAGCCGGGTCAAAGCAAGGTTGGCCACATCGGCCGTTTTTCGGTACCAAACCGAACCTGCCAAACCACCCATCGCGACTCCAGGCGTATTTCCGTTCGGGACGAGCGTGGCAGGAAAGACGGATGTCCAGTCGGCTGGAGCCAGTACGGCGGCGTTAAAGTCAGTGTTGTAGCGCCATAGCAACGCGCCAGTGGCCCCATTTCGGGCCATAACTGCCCAGTTGTCGTTGTACGGCTTGTTAGCCACCGTCGTCGTGTACCGATAGGCGTAAACAACCGTGTTTGCAGGTGTGATCATCGTGCCCGCATAGTGAGTAAGCACTGCCGCACCAAAGTAGCTGGAACCGTCATCGAGAGGCGCCTGCCATTGGATGAGACTCCCGCTCTGACTCGCTCCGGTGAATCCTCCGGAATGCTGAGCGTTTCCGCCGTAGGATTGCCACCCCTGTGCAACAGCACCAGAAACGGCAATGGAAGCAAGACCAAAACAGAAAAGGGCTCGGTTCATCGAGCCCCTATTATAGGTCAGCGACCCGGTTCATGGCGGAACCAATCTCCGGGTCGAGCCTTCCCTAGAACGTGACTGTCGGAGCACTGCCGGTCAGCCTGGCGAAGGGGTTGCCAGTTTCGCTTTTCAGCTGCACTGACCCGCTGGGTCCACTGAGGGTAACGACGACGCTTTGGATGTTCCAATTGTCATCGGTCTCAAAGAAACCATTGTGGGACGTCAGGGTGATGCTGACTTGTCCGAACGCTGACAGCGGCTGAGCACCGCCCCCTATTGGGAAGCTGCGAACGTTGTTTGAGTTGTTGTCCCAGCTCCCATCTCCCTGGTTCTTCAATGTGAAGCCCTGAGGACCCCCTGAGAGATTCACCGTCGCCGTCGCGCTGCTGTCCCCACGTAGGTCGTCTCCGCCCGTAGTGATATTGAATGTGATTTGATCATACAGGGCTGTGGCCGCGGAGGATGAGGTGGGTCCGCCCACGTATATGTAGCTTCCCCAACTGCTGCCGCTGTTCATGTCGGTTTGGATGGTGTAGGGGTTCGTTGACGCTCCGGTGGCGGTATCCGAAGTTCCTGTTCCATTGCTGTCAGCCATCGTACCGTTCAGGTCGGACTGCACCAATAGGTTGCTCAAATAGGCCGCCTTTGTCCAGCCAGCATCCGCCTGCCACCCGCTGCCCATTTGATCCTGTGTGGTTGATGGGTCGGCAAGGCTGGAATAGACCTCACCTCCGCTGCCCACCCAAGAAGCATTGTTGCCAACGCCGCCACTAAAGAGGCTCGCGGGATAGTAGCCCACCCAAATGAACGAGCCGCTGCCTTGGACACCGATCCACCAGTTCAGTTGGCCCGTAATGGGCTCGGCGTAAAGCTGAAACTTCATCCGGACAAAGAATTGCTCTCCGCCGACTGAACTTGCTCCATTGATCAGGGCACCCGGTGCAACAACTCCGCTGTACTGCACAAAGCCACTGTGCTGATTGTTGTATCCACCAATACCATCCCCTTCCGAGGTGTAGCCGTTGGTTGTATAGAACGTGAAAAGATGGGGCTGGAGATCGCCATTGAGACTTTGGTCTAACGTCCAGCCGCCTTCAATAGAAGTCGTGACTCCACCCGCGTAGTTCTGTAGCCAAAACTGAACAATGGAGTGATCATCACCCGGAGCCGACGGAAGGTCAATTAAAGGTGCCCAAACGCTTAGGATTCCATCGGCCCCGTAGAAGGTGCCATTTTCGCTGTTGATGCAGTGGAAATAACCAAACGGATCGGGATCGGTAGCCTTGCGATTAGGGCGCTTCCGATTGGCGTGGCAGCCTCCGCGCATTTTTGCATGCTGGTTCGATTCAAGACTGCGGCGGAGCGCTGTTACCGTTGGCCGAAAGATCGGTACGGTTCCTGCGGGGCCTCGCTCGACACATGGATCCTCTAGTTCAAATGAGATGGCCGACATCGGCCGCGACTCATGCGACTGCGGCATGATCTTCATCGGGGGTGGAGAGGCTATTCTGCCCGCCGCAGACTGGCTTTCGATCGGAATCCAGTCGATAATCTGTCCGCTTGGGGTTGTTGTGGTCTTCACCACTCGCAGGCGCTTTTGTCGGCGAGCAAGATGCTCGGCAAGTTCGTGACTCGTAGTTCTTGGGTCGAATGACATCATGGGGCTCCTTTCCTTAAGACTTCAGGCTCACGATGCCAATGGAGCACCGGAAGGAGCCTGAAGCAAACGATTGCTTCCTGCATTAAAACCGCAGGAAGTTTTACAACTGGGGAAACGAGCCGTACGGGATATATCTAACAAGCAGCAAGAAACGAGGGGACTTTAGCGAGGGCCTATAGATCATAGGACCCAAATTCAGCCTAGTGGGCGTTCTTTGCGTACTTGATGTCGTTGTTGCGGAGCAGGTTGTCAATCAGCTTGTTCCAAAGCTCCTGCTGGTGCTTGTTGTGTGAGTGCTCCGTCTCTTTGTCGTACTTCGCCTGCATGGCCTTGGCTCCATTCAAGTTGTGGGTGAAAATCGCGTCGACTTTGGTTTTGAGGTCAGCAATGGCCACATTCTCGTCCGGACCGAACCCGATCGGCAGCTTAGTCTTTCGAAACTTGTCAGCATATATCTCATTGATGTCGAGGTGGTGCTGCTCATGGACCAAGAGGGATTCATCGCTAAATCCTGCCCGACGCAGTGACTTCGCCCCCTCGAAACCCGACCGAATATTCATCTTCGTAATCTTCACTGAGACGAGCTTGCCGTCCTGGTGCCAATGATATGTATAGCTGTAGTGGATAAAGCCCCAAGTTCTCATGTCGGCTTGACCATTGATGTTTTGGACAACTTTGTAATCCGACATGCTCACGCGATGATAAGGCGAGTTGCCCTTTGCGGTTTCCTCTTTCCATTTCGAATCGGCGTAGTCATCTGCCGCCGCCGACAGCGCAAGAATTGCAAAAACGGCCGTCACGAGCACCCTGCTGAAGCTTTTCATGAAGCCTTGAATATACAGCGGACAAAGCTTCGCAGAGTAGAGGACTTTAAAGATCAAAGGTAACCTCTCTGAATGTCGACGGACCCGCGGGACCAAGATCAGGAACTCGAGGTCCGACCGCAAACCCTTCAACTGAAGTGGATGGTTCCGTTAGTCGCATTCGGACTATGGACGCTTTGGCCCGTTTTAACTTCCGCCCATCTTGAGGCGTTCTCCGCTCAGCTCCAATCGATTGCCATCCTAATGAATCGGCACGGTCCCCACGGGCTTTCGCTCGCGGACCAATCCTATCCAATCACGACCGAATTTCTCTACATGAGCCGAAGTGGGTTGGTTGATCTGCTTCAAATTGCAATGAGGGTGACGGGCAGCACCGGCGACTGGGTTTTTCGCCTGCTGATGATACTCAGCTTCTGCGCTTTCAGTTGGGCTTCTATTCAGGTCGCGAGGAGATGGTCAGAAGAATCCGTTCCGCTGCTTATTCTCGTCTTCCTGTTGACTCCTGGTCTGGTCGAAATCGGATATTTCTTTTCAGACAACCTGCCCTCAGCCGCATTCGCCATGTTGGCTCTGGCGGGCGTACCCAAGGAATCGGAGTCAGACAGCAGGTGGCTTGCAGTAGGAGCGCTTATGGCATTTGCCCTGCTCGTGCGCTTTGATGCAGTCGTGATGAGCGTGCCGCTTTGCGTTTGCCTCTACATCGGCAAACCCCACTGGAAGCGGTGCGCGCTCCGGGCTGGACTCATGATTGCCGGCACCATTTTCATCATGGGTTTGGCACACTTTGCAACTCCATACCGACTGACTGAATCCCTGAAGATCACAAAGCTGTTCAGCACCCTTCACGAGTGGCTCGAGGCCGATTCTCGGCTTAAAGTAGTCAGTCTAGGCTTCTTTGGATATATCACTCCCTGGCTCATAGGGATCGGTGCGATCAGTTTCATACGCCGAAACAACGTTTGGCGAGCTATCTGGCTCGTCGGTTTGCCGATTGCCTTTTATGCGATGTTTCTTCCAAAGGCAATCGAGATCAGGATGTTTCTCTTGCTGGGAACACCTGCGCTCCTTATTCATGGTGCGGCTGGTATTCGGTGGATGCATCGGCAATGGCTTGATAAGGGCAGTTCCTTGCTTCCAAAGGTGGTGAGGCCCCTATCTGCAAGCATTCTCATCTTTACAATGCTGGGTCCTGTGGACATCGTTATCCGGGATGGCCCGCGAACGGCGATCGGTCGCCTCTGGACGCCCATTCTTTGGCACGAATGGCAGCAAAACGTGGACAACGGGATGGCTCAACTGGACTCCGTGGTTCGGCAGGCCACGCCAGGAAATCCGCTTCTCGCGATCAGCAGTCACTACAATGCGGACGATGATTTCAGACTCCGCGTTTTGCAGGCTGGCTTCGACATGATGGAGCCGGACCGAGCCAAGGTTCAGTACGCAGGGGCAAGTGAAGTCTTTCAAATGGCCGATCAAACCATTGCACACCTTCGATGCCCCGATCCCTATCTCCTCCTGGGCCAATGGTACAAGCAGCCCTACTTTTACAGCGAGGCACTTCAGATCATCTGGGGGCTCTCCGCGCTGAAGCCTGAAAACTTTAAAACGATCTATTCACTGAATTGGCAGTTTGTGCCCGGATTCTTCGGCCCCATCACGGAGTTGCCGGCAACATCGGATAAGCAATGGCACGTTCAGCTTCCGGCGACACCATTCATCCCGAAGAGGGCGCAAGTTCCTGAGGGCTCTATAAACGTTCAACGGCTGACCTCCGAGAAAGTGAGCACACTCTTGGCCAGCGCACAGCATGAGGCGGCTGCAGCCCAGAAGCATGCCAAGACCTGGGTGCCCATTCGAACAGAAAGTGAGTTTCATCAGAAGTTCGATTGGCGGTTTGGTCCGTCTCCTTAGTTAATGGCTCAAGAAAGGATTCTGCTATTCATCCCTGCGTACAACTGCGCCCCACAGATAGTGCGGGTGCTCCGGAGCCTGAATGAAATCGAAGCAGATACATTCGCAGAAGTGCTGGTTCTTAACAACCAAAGCACCGATGACACCCAAAGTGCGGCGGTAAACGTCCTTTCCGAGGTGACAACCCACTTGGCAACCGTTGGCAGAAACCTCAACAACTACGGGCTTGGTGGCTCACACAAGGTCGCATTTCGATATGCGGCAGAAAAGGGATACTCCCACGTTGCCGTACTGCACGGAGACGATCAGGGTGACATACGAGAACTTATCCCTGTCCTCAATGCGGGGGATCATCGGCGGTTGGATGCCTGCCTAGGATCTCGATTTATGAAGGCGTCCAACACTCCGGGATACTCGCTGTTTCGAACCGCGGGAAACCACGTGTTCAATCTGCTGTTTTCAATTTGTGCTGGAAGCAAAGTTCACGACCTTGGTTCGGGCCTCAACATCTTTGGCACCGCGGTGATTAAGGATTTGGATGTGACGCTTTATAGCGATGACTTACGGTTCAACTGCTACCTGTTGCTCGGACTGGCCGATAAAAAGCGCACGTTCGAATTCTTCCCGATCACCTGGAGGGAGGAAGATCAAATCTCGAATGTCAGGATGTTCTCGCAAACGATGAAGACACTGGCAATCGTTCGAGAATTCCTCTTCACGAGGAGCAAGTTTCGAACCATAGACCACCGAGCCCGAGTGCATGAATCGTACGCGTTTGAAGTCGTGGGAACAAACGGGAGAGTCAACCAAGGACTATGAGCGTCAGCCTAATCATGCCCATGGCGGGACGTGGCTCCCGGTTTTCTGCGGCTGGAGTTTCGGTTCCCAAGCCCCTTGTCGATTTGGCTGGGCGTCCCTTCTTCTGGTGGGCGGTAGAGAGTGTTCAGCGGGCCACACTAGTTGACGAAATCATCTTCGTGATTCTGGAGGAGCACCAGATTCAACATCAACTCGGCGACATCATTCGCAGCTTTTATCCTCAAGCGAAGATTCGGGCCATTTCGGATGTCACATCAGGCTCCGCAGAAACAGCTCTTTTAGGAGCGGAATGGACACGGCCAAACCATCCGATTGCAGTCAATGACTGCGACCATGCATTCATTGCCGGCGACCTGGACACCTGCGTTGCCAATTTGGCTCACGAGAGCGCGGCGCTTCTTACATTTCGATCTGACCGCCCCTCCTACTCCTTCGCAAAGCTGGATCCCGCTGGACAAGTGATCGGAACAGTGGAAAAGGAAGTCGCCAGCAACTTCGCCATTGCCGGGTGCTACCTGTTTGCTTCTACAAGCCTATTCGCCGAGGTCTATGAAGCCTACAAGCGAGACTGCCCATACAGCGAGCTGTTTATCAGCGGAATGTACAACCTGATACTTGAGCAAGGTGGCAAAGTGGGTCTCCACGTGCTGGAAGAGCACTTTCCGTTTGGTACGCCAGGTGAATTAGAGTTCATCAGAGATTCGGTGATCAGCAAACTGAGCGGGTGGAAGGCTTGAGCCTCCTTAGTTTCCACGTCATTGGCCTGTTTAGTGCCTCCGTGGGCCTCCTCCTTCTTGGGCACTTTGTTCGAGCTCTCAGGATGACGACGTTTTATCCGGCTGGTTCAACAGTTGGCCGCTTTGACCTGTTGCTCAGTCTTGCGCTTGGTTACTGCGTCAACACATTTGTGCCAGCACGTCTCGGAGAGCTTGTGCGAGTGATGTTTCTTGGCAAGCGCTGCCACATTCGATATGCCTACGTTGCGGCGACGGTGGTCTGCGAAAGGCTGTCCGACGCGGCTGTTCTGGGCCTGGCTTGCCTCGGGATGATCGCCGCCTCTCTGCTCCCCTCTTTCATGATGAAGACTGGGCTCATCGCGGTCCTTCTCGTCAGTGTTGGCGTGGCACTCACGCTAGCTGTTCAAAAATCTCGGTTTTTCCGTAGGTTGATCTACAGAACCTCTTCCGTCTTCAACCACAAGCTCAGCTTCGGCGTTTTGGATTTTGCTTGGAGTACGTCCGAAATCATCAGCAGCCGTCAGCTCATCAGGCCAAAGTATCTGGGCTTCACCGCCCTTATGTGGGCTTTCTATTCCCTGTCATATCTCACGTTTGGACTAGCGGCAAAGGTGAGCCTCCCCGAAGTGATGTACGACATGCTGGGGAGCCCGCTTCATTCGATGCTGGATCGAGCAGTGCAGGGCAAATTGGCAGGCTCCGAGCTTTTATTCCTTGCATTTGGCGTTCTGCCAGTGTTCGCGATCCTGATCGTTGGACTATTTCGAGATAAGAATAATCTCGTTCGAGTCTGTAGCTCCCTGTTTCGGGGACACTTCAATACTTGGGATGCTGGAACATCTCCGGTCAGCGAGCACTTTCGCGAGCATTCACAGTACGACATCTTCCTTGCCTCAATGTTCGGAGAAGACGACCAACTCCTAAGTGGATTTGGTCTCAACGCAATTGAGGATGGAGTCGTCCATCGCCTTTTCAATGGTGGATCGGGAGCCATTACTGCTCTGGTAGAAGCCAACGACGCGCTAATCATTCGCAAATTTGCGATTGGGGACCTCAAAGATAAGTTATCAGATCAGGTGGATTGGCTACGTGCCAACGGAGCCAGACTGCCCCTTGTTGAGATAGCAGCCGAGCGCCGAGATGCCTCATTCTATCGCTATGACATGCCGTACTCACCAACGGCCAGTGACTTTTACGATGTGATCCACACAGCCCCGATCGAGCAGAGCCAAGCATTGCTGGGCAGCGTGATTGATACGCTGACCGCGTATCATGCGACGACGGAAGGATCACCTGCATCTCAAGAGGAGATCGATCGATACGGCGCCGATAAGGTCTCCAAAAACGCAGGGCTTGTGCTGAAATTCATTGGAGACTTTCTTTCTGGAAGCACCTGCAGAATCAACGGCAAGGATTACGACCTTCGGGATTGGGAGAAGCTCCAAGATCCCATGTGGATTCGAAGACAGCTGCAGTGTCGGCGGACTTGCCAGATACACGGTGACTTGACGATTGAGAACATCATCGTCGATCCCTCTCGTTCGCAAGGCTGGTTCCTCATCGACCCTAACCCGGGCAACCTTTTTGACTCACCCCTGATCGACTGGGCAAAGCTTCGTCAGTCGCTTCACCTTGGCTACGAAGGACTTAATCGTTCCGCTTCATGCGCATGGAAAGGCTCTGAGCTGACGATTGCCCTGACCCGATCACATGCTTACGATCTGCTCCATGAAGAAGTCGAGCAGATCCTTCAGAAAACTCTGGGTGCAGACATTTGCCGAGAGATTCAGTTCCATGAGCTAGTGAACTATCTGCGCCTAACGCCTTACAAGATTCGTCAGTCACCTGAGAAAGGGCTAGCCTTCTTTGCCTGCACCACCATCCTCATCGGAGAGTACATGGAGGTCTGCCGATGAATGATATCCAGGCAATCTTGGTTGATCTCGATGGGACACTTGCCCGAACGGTGAACGCCAATTGGCACGCATACAACCAGGCCCTCAAGGAAGTCGGGGTTGAAATCACGCGCCGTGCATTTGACGCGAAAATGCAGGGTCGCAACTGGCGGGAATTCCTTCCTGAGATTCTCGCGGAGGCTGGCATCGATGCGGATGCTGAAAGGATTGCCCTGCGCAAAACTGAAATCTACCGGACGTCTCTTCTTACCATCGAGATCAACACGGCACTCGTCAGCGCACTAAGGCTGGCGCGCAAGCATGGGTTGAAGGTTGGCCTGGTCACTTCAGCGTCATCCGCAAGCGTGCACCGAATTCTCGAAGCGCATGATCTGCGGGACATCTTTCAAACGATCGTCACAGGTGACGACGTGCGCAATCACAAACCACACCCAGAACCTTATGTTCGAGCGGCAGAAGACCTTGAGGTGCCTATCGGGTCCTGCCTGGTCTACGAGGATTCCGAAGTCGGAATGATCAGCGCATCTCAGGCAGGTGCCCAGGTAATTCAGGTCGTCTTCTAGCCGATTTGGAGCTGGAAAAGATCGGTCTGCAGCTTAAACGCCTTCGTGCCGGCAAGAGTTGACTTGAGCTGGAGGCGAACTTTGCCCGTACTGTCAAAGTAAGAGGAGCTGATCGACTTGAGGCTGACACTCAGAATCACTGATCCTGTTTTTCCAAACGAGAAAGTTTGCAGGGTGATGTACGCCTTTGTCTTCCAGTTGTAAATCTGCACGGTCCCCGTTGCGTTTACCGCTGATTTTGCCGTGACGTTGGCACTCATCGCGACGATATCGGTCATCGGCAAAACGTAGTCAGCTTGAAGTGCCGCGGCTTGACCGACTCCGGTCGACTTAGCGGACAGAACGTCGAATGTGGATCCGTCTGCAACATGGATCGACTGCACCGTGCCTCCGGCAAGCGTTCCAACCAGGGGGACAGCTGCAGCTGCAGGGATTGGCAAATTCGCCGAAACAGGATAACGAAGGAACCAGATGTCCTCTTCACCGTTGAACGTGGCAGAAAACACCGCATTCGCCCCAGTCTTGTCTGAGATGAGGCCAAGGTAGTCACCCATCTTGCTTTGCTGTGGGTAGCCAATGTTCGGATTGAAGGTTGGCGTTACCTGCTGGCTGGTCGTCCAGGTTGCGCCGCCGTCGTACGACGAGGAGACAAACATCGCAGACGTCGATGCAGAGGGGTTTGACCGATTGTCATTCCATACGACATCAAGCCGACCGTTGGGGGCAACGGCGAGTGTGCCAAACCAGTGGCTGGCACCGCGTCCCTTAGGGTCATCGTTAACTCGAACAAACTTGCTCCAGGTGCGCCCGCCGTCTGTGCTGCGACTTAGGTTAACGTCGCAGGGGTTCAAGTTATCCACTCCTACCGAGCACAGCATGTAGATGTAGCCGGCGTGGGGGCCGGCTGACTTATCCGTGGCGATCCACGTCTGTCCAAGGAGGCCAACCGGGTTGATGGAAGAGCCGTAGACGATTCCGCCTCCAAGATCAACATTTGAACTAATGTCGAAGGTGGGGGTCTCCACGGCGTACTTGGCGTTTGAGGATCTGAGGAACTGAAAGGCTCCTCCACCAAGCGCTCCAATATAGAGGTTGCCAGTGGGGTCAATGTCCATCGTTCCCCAGATGGGAGAGCCAGGCAGGTTTATCGGATCAGACCAGGTTTTCCCAGCGTCGGTTGAGCGGCTAAACTGACGCCCGCTGTAGTTATTGCCGGCGGTGCTCCATGTTTCATACAGGTTGCCTTTACCCACGGAGGTTGTTGCATCGACAGCCATCCACTGCTTGTCGCCGCCCATTGCCGGCCCAATTATCGTATATGGAGTTCCGGTGACAGTCTTGAAGACGTCGGTATAAAACGTCTCCTTGAGGCTGTTGTAATAGAAATTGCCTTTCGCGTCCACGCCAAGGACGGGGTCGCTTCGAAATGTCCCTTTCGTCAGAACCGTATTGTTGTGCCACGTTTTGCCACCGTCTGACGAGTAGGCATTTCCAGCCTGCCTGAAATTTGAAGTGACCGAGTCGAACTGTCTCCAACCTATAACGATGCGATTGGTATTGAGGGGATCAATGGCGATGGAAGGCTCGTTGGCCGCATCTCCAAGGATGTTCTTCCCCGTAGCGCTGACGTTGACCTGAACGCTCTTGAAATTGCCGTGAATGACGGACGCTGGCGTCGCAAAGGCTTGCGGCTTCAAGGCTGGCATTGGCATGAGTTCGCTGAACTTCTCAAGCGAAGGTGTCTCTTCCTCGTCCTCTTCCTGGACGGCAACATTCTTTGAGCTGAAGTACCAGACGCCCTTTGTGCCATGGTCTTGCCGCTTCACCTGAGCGTAGACGGGAACGGCGAGAGCAAAAGAACTCAGGGAAACCATGACAAGCAAGCGGGAAATCAACAACGGCACCTCTATGCGAATTATACGAAGGCAGGACGGGTCGACCTGCAAGTTTGGCAGCCCTTCGGTGAATGGGGACCACTCAACCCGTGGTATTGCCAGGCAAGAAAGCCGCCAAAGGCATCACGCTTTCAGTTTGTCCGACAATCCTGAATCGGGTGCTGATGAGTCCCAAATTGATTGCATGTCAGCTTGATCACCTACAGCCCTTCAGCTATACAGTGCACTTAAGACGCTTGTCATCCAGGACCGCTGGGAATCACTTGCCAGATGCAGCCTGGAATTGCGCATAAGCGCCGATCGATGGATGTCAAAGGCAGGAATCACACGCTCAACAAACCGAGAGTTGGAATCCTCCCGTGTGCGGCCAAACTCTGTGCAGTCGCGCTGCTGAAGGCGCCTTTCTAGGCACTCTTCATTGCTTACATCAAGGTAAACAGAGAGATCGCATAGGTCCAGTAATCCTGAATTCACGCCGGTGTACTGTCCTTCTACGATAAGGATGGGCGTAGGCTCGATCAAGCGGAACGAAGTGTAGCGACACTCCACAAAGTCATACCGAGGAGACTGAACGGGCACCCCAGACCTGAGTTCAGAAACGTGCCGAGTGAGCAGTTCAAAGTCGATCATGGCAGGGTCATCGAAGTTGGTCGATGCGAAATCTGCCTGATCCGTCTCGAAGTAATAGTCATCCATTCGGATCATCTCGCCACTCAGATGGTCGGCTAAATTACGCGCGAGCGTCGACTTTCCCGAGCAGCTTAACCCGCTAATCAGCAGCACATGGGTCCGTTGACAAGGTGCGCCCATTCCTAAATTATGGCGTGCCGCCTAACTTTCAAAGGCTATTCACAGCTCGCATCGCAACTTTAATCTTTGCCCTGAAAGTTGAGCCAGACGACGAGATACTTGCGACATTTGTGCGGCAATATAGAGGCATGAGCAACTCGCAAAGCCGCGCATTCGAAACCTTAGCGCTTCACGCTGGCCAGTCAGTGGATCCGACCACCAAGTCAAGGGCGGTCCCGATCTATCAAACCACCTCTTATGTTTTTGACGATACTGCCCATGCAGCGAGATTGTTTGGACTGCAGGAGTTCGGGAATATCTACACCCGTCTGATGAATCCAACGACGGATGTCTTTGAGCAGCGGATAGCCCAACTTGAAGGTGGCTCGGCAGCGGTCGCGACCGCAAGCGGTCAGGCTGCAGAAATGCTCGCAATTACGACCATTGCCCAGGCAGGGGACGAGATCATTGCCTCGACGTCACTCTACGGCGGCACGTACAACCTTTTTCACTACACTCTTCCCAAGTTTGGAATAACCGTAAAATTCGTGGATCCAAGCGACTCCAGCGGATTTGAGCGGGCTATCACGGACAAGACCAAGCTCATCTACGGAGAGTCTGTGGGGAATCCGAAGCTCGATACTTTCCCGTTCGCGGAGGTATCAGCAATCGCCAAGGCACATGGCCTTCCCCTCGTCATTGACAACACGCTACCATCCCCTTACCTGCTCCGACCCTTTGAGAATGGGGCAAATATTATCATCCACTCTGCCACCAAGTTCATCGGTGGACACGGAACTACGCTGGGAGGCGTCGTCGTTGATGGTGGAAACTTCGATTGGGGATCTGGACGCTTCCCAGGATTCACCGAGCCAGATCCCTCGTACCACGGCCTCAAAATCTGGGATGTCTTCGCTGACTTCCCTGGCCTTGGGAATGTTGCCTTCGGGATCAAGGCAAGAATCTCTGGTCTCCGTGACACCGGTGCCGCACTGTCCCCATTCAGCTCGTTTCTCCTCCTACAGGGCCTAGAAACGCTCCCGCTTCGTATGGAGCGCCATTCACAGAATGCGCTGCGGGTGGCTGAGTTCCTTACCAATCACCCCAAGGTGAACTGGGTCAATTATCCTGGGCTCTCTTCTGACAAAAACCATGCCGGTGCATCCAAATACCACTACAGAGGGCTTTTTGGCGCGATCCTGGGATTTGGAATTGAAGGTGGAAGCGAAGCGGCTCAGAAGTTCATAGACAAGCTTCAAATTTTCTCTCTTCTTGCGAACGTGGGTGATGCGAAGTCCCTTGTCATCCACCCAGCATCCACAACTCACCAGCAGCTCACCGTGGAGGAGCAGTTATCCGCTGGCGTCAGCCCAGATTACATCCGACTCTCGGTCGGAATCGAGAATATCGACGATCTACTCGGTGACCTCGATCAGGCGCTGAACAGCTAACGGACCACAAACAAAAACTGGGCGTGGACAACTGCTCACACCCAGTTTTTGTCAATTCATTCAATTCGCTATATCTGCGAGCGACCCGGCCTTTTCAACTTCAACAGTGCCACGAAGATCGTTGGCCCCAACAGCAGGGTTATCAAGGTGGAAACCAGCAAACCGCCCACGACCGAAACTGCGAGAGGCTTTTGCATTTCAGCGCCCGCACCAATACCCATGGCAAGAGGCAACAATCCCAGAATGGCGGTGAGTGTGGTCATCAGGATGGGTCTCAGTCGAGTCCTGCCCGCCTCAAGTACCGCGTCCTCAAGACTTAGCCCAGAACGAAGAGAGACCTGCGCCTGATCCAGCAGGAGGATGCCGTTCTTCACGACGATTCCGGCGAGCATGATCACGCCCATGAATGACGACACATTGAGCGCAGTGTTTGTTACCCAAAGGCCAAGCGTGGCGCCGAACATCGATAGCGGCATCAGGAAGAGTATCACGAGTGGGGCTTCAAAACTTCCGAATTGAAACAGCATGACGGTGAATACGAGAAGCACGGAGGCTCCGAGGACCAGCGTCAAGTTCCTAAACGATTCCTGCTGACTCTGGAATTGGCCCGCCAAATTGACGGTGACGCCGGGCGGAAGTGGAAATTTCGCAAGCTCTTCCTTGACCTTTCCAACCGCCGTGCCAAGGTCAATGTTCTCAAGGCCCGCAGTTACCGCAACAAGGCGCCTCTGATCCTGACGTGCCGACTGAGACGTACCTGCGATCAGGTGAATCTGGCCAAGATCCTTGAGGAGGACGATTCCATTAGGAGCCGTGATCCGCATGTGCTCGATAGCGTCCAAAGAGCTTCGGGACTCCTTTGGCAGCCGGACCCTCACCGGGATCTGCCGATCTCCGGATACAAGTTGGGTTGCCACTGTTCCATACAGCGTTGCCTCCATCTGGGCAGACACCTGGTCGTCTGTGAGCCCTCTCCTGCCAATTTCTGCTTCATTCGGTAGAAACTCAACTTGGGGGCCGGATTCGACGACACCAGACTTCACGTCAACAACGCCCTTGATCTTTCCAATCTTGTCGGCAAAGGCGGATGCCAGCTTTTCGGTCTCTGCCTTGTTTTCACCAAAAAACTTAACTTCGATCGGATCAGGGTTACCAGCCAGGTCCCCAATGAGGTCTTGGAGTACCTGGATAAAGTCAACGTCAAGACCGGGCACCTCTTCTTGAACCTTGCCGCGAACCTCCGCCATGACCTCTTCGATTCCCCGCTTTCGGTTTGGCTTGAGCATCACGGCGTAGTCACCACGATTCGTTTCGGTGATGGCAAAACCCAGCTCAGTACCGGTCCTTCGAGAGAATGTAGCGATTTCAGGAGTGCTCAGAAGGATGTCATCGACTTTCTTCAAGAGTCGGTCCGACTCCGCCAACGAGGTCCCAGGAGGGCTCAGATAGTCGAGAACAAAGGCCCCTTCGTCAAGCGCGGGCATGAATCCAGACTTCAGATGGGTACCGAGTGCGACTGTTCCTGCAACAATCGCGAGAATGATCGGAATCGACACCCAGGTGTGTCGCAAAAGGCCCTTTAGAATCGCCTCGTAAGCACGCGAGACACCGCCGAAGAATTTCCCCTCATCATGAATTCCTTCGCGGTATCGCAAGAAGGAAGAGCACAGGCTTGGGCTGACGCAGAGGGCCAAAACCAGCGAGATCATGAGCGCCAAGGTCAACGTGAGCGCCAGTGCTAGGAAGAATGCTCCCGCAACCCCTTGAAGAAAGGCTAGCGGAAGGAAGACGACCACGGTAGTTACCGTCGAAGAAATCATCGGAACCGCAATATGGGATGCAGCTTCCTTGACAGCATCTCCAACCGTACCGTCCGCTCGAATGAACCGGAACACGGCCTCAACAACAACGATAGCGTCGTCGATGATCAGCCCAATGCCAACCGCAAGCGCACCAAGTGTCATCAAGTTCAGCGTGAGTCCAGCCAAACGCATGAACAGGAACGTGATAAACAGCGTGATCGGAATGATTGACGCGGTAACAAGCGTGGCTCGCAGGTTCCGAAGAAAAACCAGCAGCACCACAATGGAAAGAACCGCACCAATAAGGACCGCGTCCCTCACGCTGGCAACCGCCTCTTTGATCAAGACGGACTGGTCGTAATACAGTCCGATCTTGACATCCTTCGGAAGACCACCTTTCAACACGGTGAGCTCTTTGTTGATCGCATCAACCATCGCCACAGAATTTGCGGATGGTTGCCGAATGATGTTGATCAGAACCGATTCTTTGCCGTTGGCGCTGACGATCGTCGTTTTGTCCTCGGCCGATGCCGACACTCTTGCGACGTCCGTCAACTTGATCGGAATGCCACCTTTGTGGCCAACCACGATCGTTTTGAGACCCTCGATGGACTGTTTTTCGCTGTTCAGAACAACCTGAAATTGCTTGAACTGCTGGTTGATCTTGCCAACCGACCGCACCGAATTACTTGCCTGAATCGAGGAGACGACGTCAGTCGTGGAAAGCCCTTGCGCGGCTAACTCATTCGAATTGATTCCAACTTCAATTTCCGGCGCCCGACCTCCTTGCACCACGACCCTCGCGACACCCTCAACCCGCGACAGCCTAGGGCGAAGCGTGTATGTGGCTAAGTTCCACAGTTCCGTCTGAGTCAGGGATTTTGAATTGACCGTAAGGCCAAGAACTGGGAATACCGTAGGATTCATCCTTTCGACTTCCGTCTGTGTCTCAGGCGGTAGTTCAGGGCGAATCTGGTTCACCTTTGCATTGACTAGCTGCTCGGCAAGAACTACGTCTGTGCCGTCGAGGAAGTCGACAGAAATCTCGGTGGAACCCGGTTTTGTCTTGGAGCGGATTCGTTTAACGTTCGGAACCGTCGCGAGAGCCTCTTCGAGGGGCCGCGTCATGGTGATCTCTACAACTTTGGTTGGACGACTTCCTGCCTCCGCAACGACAACGACGCGCGGGAACGTTACATCCGGCAGGATAGAGACCGGAAAGGTTCGATAGAGGAAGATGCCGGCAAGCGACAGTAGCGCCGTGAGAAAAATGACCGGCCGGACGTGATGAATGGCCCAGTCCGAAATCTTCACTTGTCAGCCCCGGACTTGCCTGGTTCAACCTCTGGCTTTTCGCCAGACTTCGTCCCCTTCTGTTCCTCGGCTTCCGGCTTCGCAATTTCAATCTTGGCTCCATCAGACAGCTCGTGTTGTCCGAGCACAACGACCTGCTGTCCTTTTTGCAGACCTTTGAGGATCGCAGTGTTCCCTGCTTCAGTTGGGCCTGCAGTCACTTCCGTAAGAGCTGCTTTACCACCATTGACAACATAGACGTACTCCTTGTCGTCCCGTGTCACCACACAGGCAACCGGCACAACCAAGGCATCTTTCAGTTCCTTCAAGACGACCCGGAGCCGACTAAACTGTCCTGTGCTGGCTCCTTCAGGAGGATGAGTCAGGTGGATGCGTACAGGGACAAGACCGGATTGCACATCCGCCACACCGATCGACCGAACCGTGCCGATCGTCTCGATCCCTTCTCCGCCAAACGCTGACATCCCAAGGGTGAGCTGCGATGCCACTGAGCTGGAAGCTGCTCCAGCAAACTCAATGGAGCTTCCGTCTCGAGTTTCCTCAAGAACCGGAGCGGTCGTATCTGCAGAGTCTCCCGGGTTGAGGGAACGCCTCACGATCGTCCCCGAGAAGGGAGCTCGAATCTCTCCAAAACTAACCTGCCCACCCGCCGCGGCAGCGTCAGCGGACTTTTGGGAGGCCGTAAGCTTGGCCGCGGCGACTTCTGCGTCCTTGGCCCGAACAGCGAGAATTCCCTGCTTGGCTTGCTGGAGGGCAGTCCTTGCCGCTTCCACTTTCTTGTCTCCCAGCTGTTTGGCCGCCTGAAGCCGAATAGCGGCTGCCTTCAGA
Source organism: uncultured Armatimonadota bacterium (assembly GCA_903927025.1). Lineage (GTDB taxonomy): Bacteria > Armatimonadota > Fimbriimonadia > Fimbriimonadales > Fimbriimonadaceae > Fimbriimonas. The sequence continues at coordinate 31,884 of CAIYLG010000037.1, read as the reverse complement.
TCTTCCTGGCGCGCACCGAGTTTGATCAGCTCTAGCTGTTGCTGAGCCTGCCTCAAACCAGAGTCTGCAACTTCGTAGGCAGCCTTGCTGGCTTCTGCCTGTTGTCCAGAAACGTAGCCTTCCTTGAGCAACATCTGATCGCGATCAGAATCAGATTTCGCATGGTCTCGATTGATCCGCGCCTGACGCAGCGCTTGTTCCGCCTGGGCAATTTCCTGGGGTCGCGCACCTGCCTTAAGCTTGTCCAGATCCGTTTGCGCAGCATCGACGTTGGAGTTTCGCTCGAGAATCGCCGATTCCAACGTTAACTCAGCAGTCTTTATCTGACTCGACAACTCGCTCTTTGCAGCCTGTAGCGAAGCAACAGCCTGACTGGTTTGGGCTGCAGCAGAAGAAGCTCCCAGCGCCGCGCTGCTCTTCTGTGAACCTAAGACCGCCATGTCGATCTGTGCCAGGAGCTGACCCTTTTGGACGTGATCGCCTTCTTTAACCAACACGCTGGTCAATCTTCCTGATGTTGCGGGAGAAAGACGCGCGTAGTCCCCTGGTGAAAAGACAAAGTTGCCGTCCAGGTACACGGTCTCGTGCATGGTCTTTTGGGCGACCGTGGCAGCTTCAACCGTCATCGTGACGTCTGGAGGCGCGTCTTCCTTTCCGGCAGGTGCCTTCGAGCAGCCGCTTGCTGCCAAAACCGCTACAACGGGGAGCCATTTCAGCGGGCTTCTCATCGACCTGCCTCCAACAGCAGACCTTCGGCTGCCATGAGGCTAGCAACAGCGGAGTCAGAATCCAGTTGAGCGCTCGAGAGCTGATCTCGGACGTCGTAAAGTGCCTTCTCCGCATCCAACACATCCAAGAGGCTATTTGCCCCGAGTTCATACCCGCGCCGAGTGCGCTTGAGAAGATCATCCGCACCCTTTTCAAGCTTGGTGTAGCTTGTGACGGAACGGGCGGAGGTTTCCACCTGAATCTTTGCTGACTTAATCTCGGTCATAACTCGCTTCTTTGTATCTTCGTATTCAAGCTGGCTGGCAAGCACCTGGTTTTTCGCCGCAATCTCCCGCTGCCTTGCGGCTCCATGATCCCAAAGTGGGAACACCAGTTGGAGGCGAATTTCAAATTGTTCGCTGCCAATATTCCAGGGAGACCGTCGAGCCTGGAATTCCAGATCGGGCAATTTGCTAAGTCGCGCGGTCTTTGCATCCGCCAGCGAGGACTTGGTTTGACTGGCTAAAGTTAAAAGCTCTGGCCGAACCTTCTCAAATGCGTCCACCATCATCTCAGGCAGCTGGATGGGCTGAGGCTCAGCCGCAGAACCTCCTGAAAGCTCCCCGCCGACCACCTGAGTCAGTTTGATCAGGGCCGTTTCGAGCGCTGCGGATCGATCTTCAACCACCTGGCTAAACTTCTCCACTTCCAGATTCGCGCGTTCAAGCTGTATCTCAGGCAACGCTTTCGCCTCCACTCGCTTCGAAGTCGCCTTTTGAACCTGCCCCGCGATGTCGAGTTGGGCTAGTGCATTCTTGCGATTTCGATAGGCAGAAGCCCACTGGGCGTATGCCATCAGGACTTCCTGTTGAACGGAGAGTTCTTCTTGTCTTAGAGCGGCTTCGGCTTGAGCCACCTGGGCACGCCCACTTGCCATCCCTGCGCGATACTTCCCAAAAAGATCGATCGGCTGAAAGAGCGCAAGATCTTCCCCACCCTGCAGATCGGAACGAGAACCAAATCCTGTTTCCAGTCTCGTTGTCGGATAGGCTCCTAGGGCAGATGCTTGGGCCTGAGCCGAGACCAGCAACGCTCTTGCCGAGCGAACACCTTCTCTGATTTTGAGGGCTTTACCGACGAGCGCACTTGGGGTCTGACCGCTTGCAACAGCGAGCGACCCTAAAGCCAAAGCTTGCAGCGATATCCGAAAAAACGAACGGCGCAAATTCGAGATGGATTCTTCTGACGCATTCACGGGATTTTGTCCCCCGAAGGTATCTCTGAACGCTCTCCGTTTGCCTGTGAATCTTCCCAACTCCACTTCCTTTGCTCGATTGGCGATCATGCTTTGCCCTCGTCCGGCCAGCTTTTCCTAAATGGGCTTACAGCATCGCCTGTGTCAACTGCAGGTCGCCGAAGGATTATCGCAGGAAGAGACGACTGAGAGCCCCGCGAGGTCGATTAGCATTCGTTAACAATGTGATGGATCACGAGAGGTTCATCACCCTTTGCGATGGCTGATCGCAGACCAGCTAAAATACGGGACCTGTGAGGCCTCTCTGCTCCGCTACCAGGAAGAAAGCGTCAACGCAGTTCGGGTCAAATTGATGCCCACTTTGAGCCTGAATTTCGATGACGGCCTCTTGGTGCGACCATGCGCGCTTATAAGGACGCTCGTGCGTCAGAGCATCGTAAACGTCCGCGATAGCGACGATCCTCGCAGAGAGCGGAATCCCTTCTCCTCTGATACCTTCCGGATAGCCTCTACCATCCCAACGTTCATGGTGGGACAGCGCAATTTCCCGGGCCATCTCCATCTCCGGGGCATGGATCGTCGAAAGGATCTGTGCCCCTGCCGAAGTGTGAAGCTTCATCAGCTCATATTCGAGATCGGTAAGCGTTCCAGGTTTAAGGAGAATGCTGTCCGGCACGGCGATTTTCCCGACATCATGGAGGGGGGCCGTGAGCTTAACCATCTCCACGCACTGAGTTCCACAGCCGAGAGCGCAGGCGATTTCGGAAGCTAAATCACCCACACGACGAGCATGTTCGCCGGTATTGTCATCTCGGTACTCAGCGGCCCGAGCCAACGCTTCCAATGCTCCGTGCTGTGCCGAAACTAAATCTGCCGTGCGCAGCGCAACTTCTTCCTCCAGATGTTCGCGGTATCGACGAAGCTGGACGTGAGCCATTCTGGTATCGAGCAGGTTTCGCACCCTGAGCAGAAGCTCGAGTGCATCCACCGGCTTTTCAATCATGTTGGTGGCGCCGGCATCCAAAGCGCGCGTCTTGGTTGAGACAGAAGTGTCGCCAGTGATGGCGATAATTGGCAGATAGTCAACACTTGAGTGAATCTGCCGAATCTGCGCTAAGAGCTCAAACCCGGAGACTTCCGGCATATACAGGTCAAGCAGAATCAAATCGGGATCGTAGCTCTCGATGCCCGCCAGAGCCTTCGTTGCATCTTCGATGCCAATGAGGTTCTGGTAGCCGCTCCACTCAAGCAGCGACTTGAAGTACCCGACGCTGTCTGAATCATCGTCAATGATGCAGATTCTGGCGAGTGGATAACCAGATCCAAGCTGAATCATCCCGCTACCTCGCTGCCGAGCACGCGCTCAATCTGTATGAACAGTTCGTCGAGGCTAAACGGTCTCATGAGGATGGACGACACTCCGTGAAGTCGGAGCTCACTTCCAGCTCGGTCGGATGGCTCGGAAAGAAGGCCGATGATGGGGATTGACCGGAGGCCAGGGTCGTGTTGTGCCGCATCAATCATCTTTTCTGCGCCACCGTCGGAGATTTCCAAACTCACCAGTAGGACGTCAGGCTTCCGTAGCTTCATGAGTGCAAGACCGCCTTCCGGTTGGATGGCGCATCGAAGCTCTACGGACTGAAACATGTGAAGCATCGCCTCCATTCCTCGCAGGTGCTCGGCTCTGTCTCCTACATAAACGATGTCGAGCGGTCGAGAGGTGGATTTTCGCTGCCGTGATGCCCCCAGAGTCTTACGATATTCAGCTCGATTGGGGTCAAAGGACGGGATTTCCAACACGAACTCTGTTTCTGACTCATGGCTGTGATCCAACACCAAATTGCCGTTCATCAGCTTCGCGAGTTCCAAAGACAGTGCCAAACCGAGTCCAGTTCCAGACACTTCTAATCCCGGGGCCCGCTCAAAGGCACGGAATAGCTTCGGTACTGTCTCTAACGGGATAGGCTTTCCCGTGTTCGATATCGCGATTCTGAAAGTCGTGGCACTTGTACTCTTCAAGAAAATCCGAACTGAGCCACCGTGTCGGTTGTATTTCACGGCGTTGGAGAGCAAGTTGATGAAGATTTGAGCAAGTCGCTTTCGATCCGCAAAGACATTGATGCAAGCTATATCTGACGCAAACTCAATTTCAATATTTCGCTTCGCAGCGAGATAGTGAACCGATTCAATTGCCTGATTGAGGATTCCACTAATTGGAACCATCTCGGGAAAGCAGTCTAAACGTCCGGCCTCGACCTTGGAGATGTCCAGGATGTCGGTAACCACGGCAAGCAAGTGGCGTCCCGCGCGGAGAATAGAATCCGCACACTCAAGCACACCTGGGTCCGTGGATTTCATCTGCAGAACCTGAGCAAATCCCATCACGGAATTGAGCGGGGTTCGTAGCTCGTGGCTCATTTTTGACAGGAAGTCACTCTTCGCCTGATTGGCTCTGTCTGCAACAGCAACCGCGTCCTCGAGTTCGGTTGCCCTCTCCACGAGGCGACGATTAAGATCAAGAATCTCGTTTTGAGCTTTACGCAGGTCAGTGATGTCTCGGGCGGATGCGTAGATTTTGCCCTGGTTGATCGCTGCGGCACTAAACGACAAAATACGATATGAACCGTCCTTCCCGCGGAATCGAAACTCAAACGAATCAATTGGCCCCGCGCCTGTTAGCAGCCCCCTTAAAACCTCATTAAAGCTGTCCACATCTTCTGGATGAACCAGATCAACATAGGGGTGGTCTCTCAACTCTTCGACCGTCCAACCGAATGTAGCTGTCCAAGAGTCACTCACGCGCTCCAAAAAGCCTTCCGTGTTGGCAACGCACGCCAGGTCACGCCAATGCGAAAAGAACCTATCTAGTTCTTCAGAAACTTCCTTGCCTATTGACCGATCCCGCAGAGATGCGACTGCGCCAATCGTTTCGCCCACTTCATTGCGTAGCGGGTTGATGACCAAGCTTACGGGAATCGGAGTTCCATCTTTGTGTAGCCGCACCGTAGAGAGTTCGCGCCCCAAGTGGCTGACGTCACCGCTTGTCGCGAGCCAGACGATAAAGTCACTTCGCCGATCCGGAGGCACGAATTGCTCGGCTGTAGAACCAATCACTTCCTCAGCCGTCCAACCTAGCAGATTCTCAGCGCCTTTATTCCAAGTCGTTATTCGGTTATCGAGATCTCGAGTGACGATGGCATCTGAAGAAGAATCGAGAATGTCCTTTATACGGTTCAGCTCTGAAACACGAGCAGCCCTCTCAGCTTCCAGCCTGAATTTATGGAGGGCTATGGACAGGTCATGTGCTGTCTCCTCTAGGAGCCCGATTTCACTTTCCATAAAAAAGTCGACCGACCCCGCATAAACTGACAACACTCCAATCACTTCATCATTTGCTGTGATCGGGAAACAGCCTGAGGATAGGATGCTGTTGGCGATCGCGAGATCCTTCCATTGGCTACTGGTGGGGTCGTTCAGGGAGTCATTGATGACAATGACACGGCCCTCGCGCAGACATTTAGCTGTTGGGCCGGTCCAGTCTCCAAGATCGAAACGATCTCTCAGCTTTGCTTTGACATAACCAGTTTTGTCGCCAGCAACAGCGACTGGTTGAATTGCCACACTGGGCTCGGAAGTCATCCCGATCCATGCCAAGCTGAAGCCGCCGACCTCGACGATAATCCTGCAGGTCTCCTCGAACAGCTCATCTGGGCTCTCGGCGCGAAAGATCGTTTGAGAGACCATTCTCAGCGCTTGGTAGAGCTGGAAAAGATTGTGACGATCCCCTTCGACAGAAATTGGAGTCATAACCGTTCGCACCTTTCGCTGATGCACGTGAATCCCGGTGCCCGTAAACCAAAATGACCGGCTCCACATGAGGGAGCTTGGTGAAGCACCGTGAACATCGAATTCCCCAATGCAGTTCTTGCCCAAACTGAGACCAAGCCACAACATTCATACAAATGCCGTTCCTTTAGCCAAACTGCCACGAGGGGCAAATTGTCACCATCAACTGCGCGACGAATTGCCACGTCAGGCATGGCTTTCAACTTGAGAAGCGATCGTGTACCGAAACATATCTTTCACGGCCATACAAATCATAGACACTCAGATTCTGACGAGGTTTTCATTGCCTGTCTTGACATTAAAAATAAGGACGCGATGTCAACACTGTAACTTTTACGGATACCCTCAGCTACCTAAGTGACCGTCGCTGATCGCGAACTGGATTTCAAAACAGCAACTGGCCCGCTTCTGCTTTCGCAGAAGCGGGCCAGTTGCAATTTGGGTCCCAAGAATTGGGACGCGGTTAGGGTGTAACCGTTAAGGTCGCAGTCTTGGAGGCAGTTCCCAGAGTCGCCGTGATGGTGACGCTGGTGTTAGCCGTTGGCTTTGTCGGCACGATTGAGAACGTTCCGCTGGTCGCCCCAGCCGCAATCGTGATAGACGCAGTTACCGGAGCTACGGTTGTATTGGAGCTCTTCAGAGTGATCTTCACTCCGGACGAGCCAGCCGGTCCGGAGAGCGTTACCGTTCCGGTCACGGAGTTGCTGCTGTTGCCTTGAACCGTGCTTGCGCTGAGCGAAAGGCCAGTCAAGGTTGGTGCAGTCACGGTCAGCGTTGCCGTCTTTGAGACGCCGCTCGTACCGGTCAGGGTGACGGAGGTGTTCGAAGCAACCGCTGCAGTTGTCACCGTGGCAGTTGCCGTGGTGGCACCAGGGGCAACCGTGATCGATGACACGCTGAACTTGGCAGCACTTGTGTTGCTGGAGCCGAGCGTCACCACCGTACCGGAAGGCCCTGCAGGAGCATTCAGCGTGGCTGTGAGCGTTGGGTTCGTGACGCCGCCAACCACAGAGGTGGACGAAACACTCACTGCGCTCAACACCGCGGGATTGACTGTGCAGGTCGCGGTCGCACTGGATCCAGCACCTGAGGCAGTTACCGTCACTGCGGTGACTGCGCTGACGGCTGATTCCGTGAACGTGAACGTTCCCGAAGTTTTGCCCGAAGCGATCGTGATCGATGCCGCAGAGATTTTGAGAACAGTGCTTGAGGCACTTAGAGTCACAACCACTCCAGCAGAAGGAGCCGCGCCGCTAAGTGTCACCGTTCCTGTCACCGCAGTTGTCGTGCCGCCGTAGACGCTGGTGCTGCTCAACGAGAGCGACTTGACAGTCAACGCGGTGATCGTAAGACCAGCAGTAGTCGAACCAGTACCCGATGCCGCCGTGATGGTGGCAGAGGTGGATGCGGTTACCGCCGATGTGGACACCGTGAAGGTTGCCGTGGTTGCGCCAGAAGCAACTGTCGCCGTAGCAGGAACCGTCGCGGTGGTGCTGTTTGAGGAGAGGTTCACCACCACTCCAGCAGTTGGCGCCTTTTCTGCAATCGTCACCGTGCCGGTCACCGAAGTGCCGCCAGAGACCGATGAGCTGCTCAGCGTCAGAGATGTAGGATGCGGAATCGTCAGAGCGAGAGCCGCGGTTGCCGAACTGCCTGTAACCGACGCCGTTACCGTGGCGGATGTCGGAGCAGAGACTGCCGAAGTTGTAGCCGTGAACGTCGCAGTTGAGGCCCCTGCCGCAACCGTGACTGAAGCTGGAACAGTTACAGCTGTGCTAGACGATGCCAGCGTGACAGCTTGTCCACCAGCGGCAGCTGCGGTGCTGAGAGTGACCGTTCCGGTGATCGCCGTACCGTTTCCGCCTTCGATGGTCGAAGCCGAAAGGGTGAGGCTAGAGATCGTTGCGGCCTTCACTCCGAGAACCTGGTTGACCAGGCCCTGGAAGTTCAGCGCGCCAAGACCCGTTACCGTGTCCCAACCCGCCGCCGCGCTGGATGTTGAACCGCTTGGCAGAGTGCCATTGCTGCCCGACGTGACGTCGAACAGGATGCTGGAGTTGCCGTTGTAGCCGTAGAGAAGGTCGTTGATTCGACCAAATCTTTGCTTGCCCAACGAGTTAGCCGCAAGACCGCCACCAGCGATGATCGACTGCTCGGCGAGTGCCAGGGACGCTGCAACGCTTGGCGATGCGGCACTGGTGCCGCCAAAGCCGGAGTAGACGCCAGATGTGCTGATCGTGAAGGACGAGTAAGTGCCTGCGGCCAGATACAAGGTGTAGCCGGTATTCGGGTCAGCGTTCGCCGAGACGTCTGGAACCAGTCGGAAGTTCACTCCGCTAGGTCCGACAGCGCTCTGGTAGGAAGGCTTTACATTGAATGTGGCTGCCGTAGTGGTCTGCCAACCGCCGCCGCTTCCGGTCCAGCCAGTTTCAGTCGTTCGCGTGCCAGTGGTTCCGGTTGTGACCGAAGTTCCGCCGACGATGAGAACTTCCGGTTCCAAGTCTGGATAGCCGTAGGTGCTGATGGTGGTGCCGCTGTCGCCAGAAGCAGCCAAGTACGTGATGCCCTGGGCACTCATGGAGAGGTGGAGGTTATGCACCGCCGTCAGTGAACTGCTGGCAGTGATTCCCCAGCCGTAGCTTTCCGTGATGATATCCGCCTTGTTGTCATTGACTTCTTGAGTCAAAACATTGATCAGGTCACCGTTGTAGCCATCGTAAATAATGATGCTGGCAAGCGGAGCAACTGCGAGGGTGCACTGGATGTCCAGGTCGCCTTCGCCAGACTGCGTGCCGGCTCCAGATCCACCGTCAAGCTTGGTGACAGTAACGTTAGACAGTGCGCCCGCGGACGGAACTGGAAGTCCGTAGTAGCTGATAAAGCTGGATGCGTTCGAGAGGCGGAATCCATCCCAGCTCGAAATACCGATCGTTCGGCCTGCACCCGTCGTTCCACCATTAAACATGGTTGCAGTTGAATACAGGGTTCGAACCATCGTCGGGGTAAGGGTGTGACCCTTCGGCCGAGTGAAGTTTTCCATGCCGGAGATGTCGGAAACCAAGCCCGCAACCTCGGCGGGGACGGTTGGAGACCCCATGAATGAAAAACGCTCAGGTGCGGCTGCATCCGATGGCTCAATTGACTGATACTGCTCGAAAGAGACGCCGAAAACCTTGGAGGCATTGGCAACGGTCGTGTCAGCAAGAATCGAGAGTCTGTTCTTCGCTTCAAGCTTGACGGACATGCCGCTCGCCTTGAGGAAGTTCACAACCTTAGCCACCTGCGCTTGAGGCAGTCCAAATCTTACACCGACCTGTTCAGGGGTTAAGAAGTGGCGATAGTTGGGGCTCTTCGGATTGGATACCGATGCCACGAATTGCTCGACAGCCGCCTGGTTGGCGTATGGAAGGCTGACTGCGAGGTGAAGCACCTGATTTGGATCGACCGCACCCACGTGTATGGCGCGCTCGATGGCCCTGGGCGGTGCGATGTCAAGAGGCACTTTCTTCTGATCCACCGCATGACCCATTAAGGGCATTAGGAGGATGGGAGTGCATCCGGCAAGGCGTCGTAGGCTAATTTTCATTTTTCAACATCCTGTCTGTCGCACTGGACGGTCCTTCTTCTAAGTCCAGGCGCAAATAGCAATTGATAGTCTGTGGGGGGGCAGCGTCTACCCTCAATCCGTGTTTTGCGGTCACTCAGATCAATTAGGCTTAATTGCTAGGATGTCATTTGCAACAAAAAGCCGCAAGATCGGAACAACACACCCCGACGGGCGCGAGATATTAGGTTCAAGCTCGTGAATCAGCTACCTAGATGCTTGGTAGATGCGCACGTACTTCACTTCCATTCGACACGGAAAATTTTCTTCGTCAATTCCGTTTTCACCGCCCCAAGAGCCCCCGATCGCCAAATTGAGCATGAGGTACATCTTCCGATCGAACGCCCAAGTGGAAGGGCCGGCGTACGGAAAGCTGAAGAACGGCTTGCTGTCTACAAAGAAGTCAAGGCCCGATTTTGACCACTCCATCCCATAAACATGGAACGAGTCCGCATAGTCGTCAATCTGCATCTTTCCGCCTTTGCTTTGGTGTCCGCCACCGTCTTTTGCTTGATGTACGGTGCTGTAGATCGTGCCTGGAGTCTGCTGAACGTGCTCCATGATGTCAATCTCGCCACATCGGGGCCATCCAACCATCGGAATATCTTCTCCCATCATCCAGATTGCTGGCCAAGAGCCTCGCGTCTTGGGGAGCTTGGCGCAAACCTCGACCCGACCGTACTGAAACGTAAACTTGCCGAAGGTATTGATGCTGGCGGACGTGTAGTGGGATCCCTTGAACTCTTCCCTTCTCGCCTCAAGGATAAGCTTGCCGCCTTCAATTCGGGCATTCTCGCGTCGGCGATCCGTGTAGTACTGCGCCTCGTTGTTCCGAACGAGCCCAACTTCATAACCCCACTTCTTTGGGTCCGGCAGGCCATTGCGCTTAAAGTCATCGCTCCATACGAGTTTCCATTCCGTCTTGGGGGATTGAAGCAAGGTCACGGCGGCAATGAGGCTCAACAGCATGAACTGAGTTTACAGCGCGTCGAGCTTAATCCTGAAGCCCATCCGGGCCTCCGTAGGCTTCAATCCTTTAACGCTGCGGCGCATTGATTCACCCTGCCGAAAGAATTGGCTTGTCTTCTTACGCAGATGGCAGGTAGCTCACAGTGAGGATCTTGCGCAAGATGAGACCTGCATTTGCCCTTAGAGCCTTTGCGGAGCTAGCATAGAGCCGAAAGCGAAGCTCGGCAGCGTAGAGGACCTATTGAACAACACCAGCCTGATCATCAAGTGGAACCGTCTGAAAACGCTGGTTTGCGCCTGTTGCATTCTTGCAATTCAATGGCAACATGTCACAGCGTGGGGTCAGGGCTCCATGCCGCAGGAGTGGAGATACAACGCGGTTTGGTCGGCTCAATCGGTGGCCTATTCTCCCGATGGGAAAACTCTTGCGGTGGGAGGAGTGACGGGACTGCAAACCTATAGTGCGGCAACCCTCACTCCGATTCATGGTTTTCGAACTAATGCCACCAGCGTCAACTCTTTAGCGTTTTCTCGCGATGGTCGTTCCCTCCTCGTCGGCGGCACGAAGGGTTCCGTTGGCATTGTTGAAGTGTGGAATGCATACGTTGGGGCTCTAACGTATCGGGTCCCCACAACGGCAACCTTCATCCAATCCATATCCTTTTCCCCAGATGGCCAATCCGTTCTTGTCTCTGGAGGCAAAGGGTCACTGGGACTCGTTGAAGTATGGAATCTGCCGACCCGCAGCCTTACCTTGTCTCTTCGGACTGCGGCGACAGTCGTTTCTACTTCCCACTTCTCTCCCGACAGCAATTCGATCGCAGTTGGCGGGTGGAACGGCTCTGGAGGGGTTCTCGAGATATGGAAAGCGACGGGCTCAAAGGAGGCAACCTTATCGACCACGGCAAACCAAGTCTCCTCGCTTGCATTTTCTCCGGATGGGAGCCTGTTGGCAGTTGGGGGGTCACAGATTTTCACACCGGGCGCAGTCGCCGAACTTTGGTCAGTGCCATTGAAGCAGCTTCAGCGCACTTTGCCGGTCACTCAGCAAGGTGTCACTTCTCTGACGTTTTCTCCCGACGGAACCACGCTTGCCGACGTCGAAGTTTCGTCAGGCTTGGGCTATCACTACACGGAATACTTCACAGGCTACGTCAACACGTGGTCGGTTGCAACAGGGGCCCTCGTCAGTTCAAACTTCTGGCCAAATGACATCACAGCCATCACCTACTCTCCTGATGGGGCGACATTAGCGTTCGTCTCAAACTCAAATTTAGGTGGTGAACTCCAGACACTGACCGGCAACTATCAGCGCTCCGTTCAGACCGGAATCAGCAACATCTACTCAGGAGCAATGCCGGCGGTGATTCAACCTCATGGAAGGGGGATCATTAGGGGTGGGCTGAGCTACTCCGGTCCTCCAGATGTTTGGCAGCAATCAAACGGATATTGGAAGGGGATCCTTCCCAACCTCAATTGGGAACCGATCTACAGCTTCGCCTGCTCTCAGGACGGAACGACCATGGCGATTGTGGACGCTGGCGCTTACGGTGGCAGTGGGCTGCTGGCATTTTACGATTCACAAACCTTGACGGAACTGGTCGAGGTTCCCCTCTCCACAACGGCACCCGACGTGGTCGCCTTTATACCGGACGGAACAAAGCTTGCGGCAGTGATTCCCGGGTCGACGACTCAGATTCAGTTCTTTGATCCGAAAACTGGCGCCCAATTATCATCGTTGACTTCGACTACAAACTACAGAGTGAACTCGATTGCATTCTCGCCCAATGGAAAGCTGATGGCAGTTGGCGGTGAGAATTTTGTCTCGGCAGGAGTGCTGAGTGGACTTGTGGAAATCTGGGATCTAACAACCGGCACCTTGAAGGCAACCTACTCGACCGCCGCCACGAATGTAGTGACCGTACACTTCTCTCCCAACGGAAGAACATTGGCGGTAGGAGGCCTCATCTGGCCGTACAACAATGGGCAAAAAGGGTTGCTCGAGCTTTGGAATGTGCAAAGCTGCAAGCGAGCCGCAACACTCGATCTCGCCTCAAACACCACATCGGTAAGTTCAACTGCATTTGCAAAGCAAGGCTCCCTATTGTATGCAGCTACGGATGGAGGACTCCTAGTATTCAACCCGCTTACCAATCAGTTCCTTGGATACTACAGAGACGTGGTTTCCAGCGTAACGACCTCTGCAGACGGGCGTCAGGTTGCATGTGAGACCGCCAACAACGACCTGATCGTCGGACCCGCAAAGGCACCTCAATCCTATTCCATCGAAAGTTTTGCGGTGTCCTCATCGACCATTCCGATAGGTGGCACGGTCCAGGCGACGGTGACACTTACCCATCCCGCTCCGCCCGGTGGTGTCCCCTTAGCCGTTTACGCGGACAATTACGATTCGATAACCGTTCCAGCTGAAGTCTTTGTACCATCCGGGTCTGCAACGGCCACTTTCTCCTTGGGCACTTACTACATGCCCAGCAATTCCAACATTGTCACGATCCAATCCGGGCCCTATACCAAATCGATTACCCTCAACACGGTTTCCCCTACGCCAGCCAGTTTGGGTGCGGTTGTTCTTTCAGCGAATGCTGGAGTTGCTCCCAATTCAATTGGAGGCACGGTGACTCTCGCGGGTCCGGCCGGCCCCCAGGAACAGGATGTGACAGTAACCATTGTCGGAGCCGGCCTCAACAGCACCATTACTCTGCCTATGTACGTTGGCTTCAACTACAACCAGTTCAACTTCTTGTGTCCCACCGTGAGCCAACCAACAAACATCGTGGTTACCGCCAGCCTCAACGGAGTTTCCAAGACGACGACGTTCGTGGCTCTGCCTGCAAAGCTGATTGCCTTGACCGTCGACTCTCAGTCCCTTAAGAGTTTTGGCTTCACGAGTGGAACTGTGATACTGAACGGCTATCCACTTCCCCCTGGAGCCGTCATTACTTTGTCAAGCTCAAGCCCCGACCTTACGATTCCCGCCACCATAACCGTAGGTGCATCCGCGACGAAGGCCAACTTTTCCATCCAGGCGAACTCAGTGACGTCACCCAAGACGGTGACGGTCACGGCTACTTATGGGCAGGTTTCTGTGAGCCAAACGATTCAGCTCAAGCCGTAATGGCCGTGACAGCAACTCTACATGGAGCACAAAATACAACCGTCAACCCCGGCATGGCTTTAGCCGAATACGTTCCACATAGATTTCGGATATCCCGCAAGGATTCACTAATCCAGACCAGGGTTGGCGCGAAGCAGCAAAACCGGGCGGATTGCACCCAATTGGCCCCAGACAACCAACCTACGGGCTGTTGATGGTCACCGTCGCCGTCAGCGTCGAACCGCTATAGGCGGCGGTGAACGTTGCTGACGTGTTCGCCGTCACCGTCGATGTGCCGATGGAGACGCTCCAGGAGGTCTTACCTGCCGGAATCGTCAGCGATGCTGGACAGTGAGCGACCGAAGACGAGGAACTCAAAGTGACGACCGCCCCGCTCGGTCCAGCCGGTCCGTTGAGCTTTACCGTGAGTTCAGTCGACGCTCCGCCGTTCACCGTTGTTGGCGCCAACACCATGGACAGCAGCTGCGGAGCTGCAATCGCAAGCGTAGCCGTTTGGGAAACCGTGCCTGTTGTAGCGGTGAGGGTCGCCGAGACTGAAGCATCCACTGCGGTTGTCGAAACATTAAAGTTCGATTGGGTTGCCTTGTAGGGCACTGTCACACTCGCAGGCATTGTCACCGAAGTGCTTGTACTCGTCAGCGCGACAACGATGCCCTGCTTGCCAGCCGCACCGTTTAAGGCGACTGTTCCCGTAGTCCCTTTGCCACCCTGTAAGGAAGACGCTGCCAAGGAAAGCTTGGAGATCGTAGCCGGAAGCACCGTCACCGACGTCGTCAGAGTGCTGGTTCCCAAAATTGCTGTTACCGTCGCGATGGTTGGCGCACTCACTGGATTGCTCCAGATCGAAAAATTCGAAGTGGTGTTCCCCTTGAATAGCGGAACGGAGTTCTCAACTGTGACGGCGGGATTGTTGCTGGACAGATAGACCGGGACAATCGCGCCCAAAATGGCTGATGCTACTGTGAGGGACCCTTGCGTGGTATTACCTCCAAGCACAGAAGATGGAGTCGCCATAAGAGTAGACAGCACAGGCGGGTACGGCGTGAGGTTCACCGAAGCCGTCTGATAATACGGGCCACTCGATGCCGTGATCACCATTGTTGTCTGAGCCTGCTGGGCGTAGGTAGTGATCGGAAAAGTCGTGGTTTTCGCGCCTGGTGCGACCCATACTGAGGCCGGAACAGTTCCCATAAACGTGGAATACAGGCCAATAGTGACGCCCCCGGACGGCGCAACAGAATTGAGTCCTACCGTGCCAACCGCAGAATTGCCCGCTGCGAACACTGAAGGATTGACGGAGAGGCTTGCGACCGGATACGCCTGAATCGCGGGAATCGGTCCAACAGTCAGGTCATTGCTCGTTGACGAAAAAGCAAGCTGGCTGCCATCGGGAGAAATCGCGAGATACTCAGCCGGGTTGCCAAAGTAGCCGAGCAGCTTCTTTGTCGCCACACTAAACACCTGGATTCCGAGGTCGGACGCTACGTAAAGCGATTTGCCGTCTGACGTGAACACCGGCGATGCCATCGTTCCAGTGCCGGCTCGAATTTGGAGAGTCCCGCCATAGGCTCGGGTAGCCACCGTCCAAAGCTCAAGGTCTCCGTATGGGTTTCCAAGCCCAAATGGGTACCGCTGACCGGCAATGGCAAGATTCACTCCATCGGGTGAAAACGCCAGTCCTAACGGATTGTTCTCGTTTGTCCCAAGTGATCCGAGCTTCGTGCCCGTGGAGGCGTTCCACAACTCAACGATGCCCGTCCACCCACCCACTTGACCAGAAATAGCAAGCGTGGTGTTATCGGGAGCAAAAGCAAGGCACATCGACCCACCATTGGCGGCAGATACCAGCGAGGAGATCGGGAGCCCGGTGGATAGATTCAAAACCTGTACAACGTTGGCATAAGGAGATAAATTCAGCCCACCCACTGCAAGCTTCGTTCCATCTGGCGAAAATGCCATAGCTTCTGGATTTGCCACTGCTGTGCTCAGCGTTGTATTCAGGGTCAACGCTGTAGAATCCCAAAACTGGATCTGCGCTGTATTCCAGTCGTAGCCAACGGCAATTGACTTTCCATCAGGCGAGAACGCTTCAAACATGCCCCCGTTAACTCCGCCCTTCCATTGGCCCGAGGCCGCATCCCAAAGGTTGGTTCCTGTAGTCGGGCTGGAAAACGCACCACCGAGGATGGATTTGCCATCGGAGGAGAACGCAGGAGGTGAAAACCCTGACACCGTTGCGGCTCCGCCAATTCCTATTTGAGCATCTGCGACAAGATTTGTTGGATAAAACGTTTGAAGCGCACCCGCCCAGTATCCAAGGGTCGGGAACTGCATCGAATTGGTGCCGCCCACTGCAAGCCGCAACCCATTGGGTGCAAATGCGAAGGCGAGAACTTCGTTCGACTGGTTCGTCAGTGCCATACGTATCTGACTTGATATCGCCCACAGTTCCAATTGGCCGGAGGAACTGGCCCCATAGCTGCTCCCCTTGACATTGTTTCCCCCAACCTCGAGCGAACCGCCATCTGGCGTGAACGCCAGAGCTGTAACGGAACCGACACCTGTCGGCAGGGTAGTGGTTCGGGAGCGAGTTGGAAGATTCCAGAGTTCCAGTTTCGATCCTGCATTCAGCGTTCCATTTCCACCCACCGCCAACGTCTTTCCGTCCGGTGAAATTGAAAGGGCGGATGCCTGCACCGCAGATGTGTTAAGTGAGGTCACCAACGCGCCGGTGGAAACAGTCCACACCTCAAGAGTGCCTGCACTTCCCTTCGCGCCTCCGCTAACTAAGGACAAGCCGTCTGGAGTGAAAGCGAGAGATTCGACGTGCCCGGCAGATGTCGCAAGCGTGGAAATCTTCGTCCGACTGGATGCGTCCCATAGTTCCAGCACACCTCCAGATGGGCCGATTCCAGCAACCGCAAGTTTCGTCCCGTCCGGCGAGTAGACACAAGCGTTTGCTGTGGTGGCGACGGTTGGCAGGGTCGCCAAGAGCACGCCGTCCGTCACACGCCAAAGCTGAAGTCCAACGGTGCTGGCAACGGCGAGAGTTTTCCCATCGTGCGAAAACCCAAGCCCCTTCACTTCCATCCATCCGGAAGGCAGACCCAAAACCGGGCGTGCTGTGGCAGCATTGTAGATCTCAGCACCACCGGGCCCACCTACCGCGATGAGCGATCCGTCCGGCGAATAGGCAATCGCCTCTCCCGCTCCGATCGAATTAAATTTCCATTTGAATGGAACCGGCGCCTGTGCTTGTAACAGCTGGGGGAGTCCAACAGTTGCGACAAGGAGGCACAAGCCCAACCTCATTCGAATGAATGACTTCGGGAGGGGTGCAAAGCTGCCGCGAATGATCGATGGCTTCAAAACACTGGTACTTTACCGGTAAATCCTCTACTAACCAGAACCTTGGAAGTTTCTATTCTGGAAAGAGCATCTTCATCGCTTTTCCGCCGAGCTGACATGAAATTTCGCCGTACGGTTTGGCAGCGGCAGCGAAGCGATAACTCCCGACTCGACAAAAAGAGGAGTGATAACTTTTTGCTCCATCTGCAGCAAAATTAACCGATGAAATAGGTTCAGTTTCGCCAGCTTTCACTTAAGCGCTTAAATGATTCGTCAGCGGATGGTCTGCGAAATGTCGCACGTTTTGTGGACGCCCAAAAACGTCAAATTTAATAATCGCAATCTTTGCGTTTTTCTGATTTTGGAGAGGATCAGAAATGCGTGTCCCACCAACACACATGAATACTCTCCAGTTCCACATCGGACTTCTGCGTCAGGCAACCCAATTTTTGGGGAGACTGGCTCGCCTCGAAGATGTCGATCATTCAAGTCGGGCTCGGCTCGGCTTGCTCTTGTGCCTCTTGGCGTTCGTTGGCTTTGCTCCTAGTCGAGCCATGGCACAGGGACCCATTCCAGTTCGGTGGCGATTTGCCGACATCGGCGGTTGCGAAACAACAGCGTTCTCTCCTGACGGCAACCTCATTGCCGCAGGCGGCAACGGCGGTGTGGAGATCTACAATGCATCCACCCACCTCCCTATTCTTGGGTTGCACACGGCGTGGATTGACGTAAAGTCCCTTTCCTTTTCACTCGATGGCAAAACTCTGGTAGTTGGCAGCGCCATTGGCCTTCAGCTTTGGAAGGTTTCAGATGGAACTCTGATCGCTTCTCTTCCAACGACCGCCACTTCGGTTCATGCCTGTTCCTATTCACCTGATGGGACAAAGATTGCCGCTGGCGGCACTAACTCGAAGGGGGGCGTGCTGGAGCTTTGGAACGCGTCAAGCGGAGCAAAGATTTCGACGCTGAGCACTTCGGCTTCGCAGGTAGATTCCATAGCCTTCTCACCCGACGGCACCCTCCTGGCATCGGGTGGAGAAAAATCCACTGGAGGGACGCTTGAGCTATGGACTGTGGCAAGCGGCGCTTTGGCCAACTCATTCGCGACCTCAAACATCGATACAGCCGCGCTCGCGTTTTCTCCAGATGGCAAATTCCTCGCCGCGGCCGGAAATGGAACGCTGAATGTGGGCACTAACCTGGAACTGTGGAGCATTCTCTACCGCAACAAGTATGGAAACGTTGCCACGCACGTAGGCTCCGTCACCGCCTTGGCATTTACAGCAAACGGTTCTGCTCTGGAAGTGGCGGGCAACACGACTCAGGGTTCCTATCCAACACTGTCTTCGTATGGCCAATTGGAAACATGGTCCACCGCGAACTGGGCTCGTACGGCAACAATTAATGAGCAAGCCGAGATCCTTTCGTTGGCGTTTTCACCTAATGGACTAGATCTAGCCCTGGGCAGTGTGCTTTCTCCGGAGTTCCCCCTCTTTGGTGGGGCGGGTCAAATACTTCTGAAAAACCCCCAAACCCTTGTCACCATAAATACCATCTGGGCAGCCGGCGGGGGACAGAACCCCAAGTTCTCTCCAGATGGTCAATCAGTATTGGGCAGTGGCTTTTTGACTGAATCCACCGGAATCAACTTCTGGAACACTACGACCGGAGCATGGGGCGGAGCACTTCCGGCTCATTCGCAAACGCTGTACTCGCCTGACGGTTCCACTCTCGCCACTTTATCTGGTGTGAACACGGCTCAAATTCAGTTCTGGGACCCAATAACACTTCAGCAAACTGGAACTTGGAGCACAACGGTTCCCAACCCAGGAACGTTCTGCTTCTCGCCGGACAGCAAAATGCTGGCGGTCACGGGTCTATCCATCTCACCTTTTGGAACCCAGGTCCAAGTATTCAGTATTGCCACTGGACTCCCGATTTCAACATTCTTTTCCACTGGAACAACTAACCAGGTCCTAGCGTTCTCGCCAGACAGCAAAACGCTGGTGCTTACAAGTCAGCAAGGCGGTTCGACCGGAATGCTCGAACTGTGGAATCCTGCCACCGGATCAAAGGTAGCCAGCCTCCCGACGAGTATCAACAGCCCACAAGGCGTTGCCTGTTCACCTGACGGCCTCCACATCGCCATCGTCGGTCAGCAGTTCCCCGCCACCGGCTTCAACTATTTTGGAGCGGCAGAGCTCTGGAGCACAGCTACTAAGACCCTTGAGGGAACCCTGCCGGTCACCACTGGTGCGACGACTGCCGGATCCCCAGTATTCACGCGAGACAGCAAAACACTTTACACCTCCTCTGACAAAGGAATCGAAGTATTCAGCGTCGCATCAAAGACACTGCTTGGATACTTTGGGGTCTCAGTAACCAGTCTGGCAATTTCTCCTGATGGCACCCAACTGGCGTATTCCTATGGGGGACAAGACCTGAACGTGGGCACGGTCCCTACGTTCACCAGCTACCCCATCGCAAGCCTAACCTTGAACCCAACTTCAGTTGTCGGAGGCAATGCATCCGTCGGAACGGTAACTCTCTCGAGCCCAGCTCCAACCGGTGGAGTGTCTGTGGGGCTTTACTCCTCGCCATTTAACAGCTATGCCGTGCCGGCAAGTGTTCAGGTTGCCGCTGGGGCAACCTCTGCCACTTTTCCGATCACCACGACCCAGGCAGAAGCGGGAAGCTCGCTGGTGATCACGGCCTCGAGCGGCCCCTATTCCAAGAGCGCCACCTTAACCGTAACTTCAGGCGTCACCCTAACCGGCGTCACGGTCAATCCGAGCACTGTGGTCGGAGGCAACACCTCCGTTGGTACAGTGACCTTAAGCGGTGTGGCAGGGGTGAATGGCGTGGTCGTCAATCTGAGCGCGACCGGCCCGGCTTCGGTTCCTGCATCCATCACGGTGAGCCCCGGAACCTTCTCCACGACATTTACGGTTTCGACTTCTGCCGTCTCGACAGTGTCAACTTCGACGATTACGGCCACTGCTTCCGGAGTCAGCGTCAACACTTCGCTGACGATCAATCCTATCGCGTTGGCTGGCTTGACCCTGTCACCGACGAGCGTGGTCGGTGGCTCGCCATCGACAGGCACAGTCACCCTTGGCACCGCAGCGCCGACAGGCGGTGCGGTGGTGAACCTAGCTTCTAACAACACCTCGGCAACCGTTCCAGCAAGTGTTACAGTTCCTGCTGGCGCCACCACGGCAACGTTCAACATCACAACGTCGGCGGTCACTGCTGTCTCAACAGCAACCATCACGGCAACCGAATCTGGAACAAGTCTCAATGCAGCGCTGACGATCAACCCGGCGCTTCTTTCGAGCCTGACGGTTTCACCAAGCATCGTCGCAGGAGGCGCATCCTCCACGGGTACGGTCACCCTTGGCGCAGCCGCTCCGACTGGAGGGTCCGCGGTGAACCTCACCTCAAGCAATGTGGCGGCGGCAACCGTGCCCGCTACGATCACAGTTCCTGCTGGATCAACGTCCGCGACCTTCACCATCGCCACGTCGGTCATCCCGAGTACCGTCTCGCTTACGATTACGGCTACTCAGGGCAAAACCACGATCTCAGTGCCGCTCACTGTGAATGGTCTTCCAAACATAACTTCCGTTACGGTGTCCCCAACGTCCGTCGTTGGTGGCAACTCTTCTACCGGAACCGTAACTCTGTCAAGTGGAGCGCCTTCCACCGGCTCCATCGTGACGCTCTCCGCCACTGGGCCTGCAACGGTACCGGCGTCCGTCACGATCCCAGCCGCCGCAACATCTGCAACGTTCACCATTTCAACTTCGGCTGTCTCCTCGAATATCAGCTCAACAATCACGTCGAGCTACAACGGAAGCAGCAAGTCGGCTGCTCTTGCCATCACGTCCTCGGTCCTTAGTGGAATCAGCGTGACACCGAATCCTGTAGCGGGTGGAGCTTCTGCATCGGGAGTCGTGACTCTAACGGGTCCCGCCCCAAGCAGCGGATCTGTGGTGAGCCTCACCTCCAGCAGCAGCGCCGCAACGGTGCCAGCCTCTGTCACGGTTGCCGCAGGAGCCACTTCTGCGACATTCACAGTCGCCACCGTAGCCGTTTCCGCGTCCACCAATGCAACGCTGACGGCAAAGCTTGGCACCGCATCGTTCTCAACGGTACTGACGATTACGCCGCCCTCTCTGGCCAGCATCTCGCTCTCGCCGACTGAGCTCCTCGGTGGACTCTCCTCAACCGGAACCGTCACCCTTTCTGGCCCAGCCGGAACCGGCGGAATCATCATTTCGCTCTCATCCAGCAGCTCCTATGCGACGCTGCCGGCAACTGTCACAGTCCCTTCAGGCGCATCGTCTGCGACCTTCTCCGTGGCGACGCAGTCAGTCGCCACATCGACAACGGCGACGATTACCGCAACTCAGGCTGGGATCTCGCGAAGCGCAGTCCTCACCATCGATGCTCCCGGCCTGGTCGGAGTATCCGTATCGCCCACGAGTCTGGTTGGCGGTCGGTCCGCAACCGGAACCGTGGCTATCTCAAACCCAGCCCCAACAGGCGGATTCGTCGTTGCCCTAGGTTCCAGCAGCGCCAGTGCGGTTCTGCCTTCCAGCGTGACTATTGCCGCAGGCGCAACCGCCGCGAACTTTACGGTCACAACATCAGCAGTCTCAACTTCAGTGACGGTAACAATATCGGCTGCCCACGGAAGCATCACCAAGACGACTACGCTCACCGTCAATGCCCCTGGCATGCTGGGAGTTAGCCTGTCTCCGACGTCGGTATTCGGAGGCGGTTCGTCAACAGGAACCCTCACAATGACGGGAGTTGCTCCCACTGGCGGCACTACGGTGTCTCTCACCTCGAGCAGCAGCGCCGCCACGGTTGCTGCCAGCGTCACCGTCCCGGCAGGATCCAGTTCGGCGAACTTCCCGGTCTCCACTGGTTCGGTGACCACGACAACTGCCGCGAACATCACGGCAAGTCTTGGCGGAGCTTCCGCATCCGCAACCCTGACGATCAATGCTCCGGGGGCATTCGTGCTGTCGATTGCGCCTTCTGAGGTTATCGGCGGCACCAGCAGCACAGGAACGATTACCCTGCCGGGCGCCGCTCCTGCTGGCGGCTCAACCTTCACGCTCACAACCAGCCTGACCACATTCGGAGTGCCGGGCACAGTGACCGTCCCAGCAGGTGCAGCGAATACCTCGTTCACCATCACCACGCCGTATGTTCTGCTCGCTGAGACTTCGACGATAACGGCAACGCAGGGAGGCAAATCGAGTTCGGCAACGATCACGGTGAACCCGACCATTCTCAACGAGCTGTACCTGTCCGCCTACTCGGTGGTCGGCGGCGGCACTGTGACGGGAACGGTCGTTCTAGCGGTTCCCGCTCCTGCAGGTGGCTCGGTGGTGAACCTGGGCATCCAGGGTCCCGACTGCTCGGTTCCCTCAACTGTAACGGTACCGGCCGGTGCCACCTCTGCGAAGTTCACCATCTTTACAAGCGTGGTCACAAGCAACGTATCCGTGACGGTGGTGGCAAACCAGGGCAGAAGCACCTTCACAGTAGGACTCTACATTCACAATCCATAGGACTCAAGAATGAAAAGGAGGGCTGGCTGCGATTGGCAACCAGCCCTCCTTTTCTTTTCCCAATCCTAACGGTTGCGAGGTTCCAGGTGGATGATCTGCCTGACCGAGTCTCCGTCGGGTGAGTAGTCGACACATTCGAGCGACGAAACAGGGCAGAGCTATAGCCAGCCCGAAAAGACGAAGGCATACGAAACGACAACCTAAACCTTGCTGATGTCTCTCACCGCCAATACTGAGGATCGAAACCTGCTTCCTGGTGCAATAGGCTCTTCCGATATTTGGCAAGAGAAAATCATTTCTGCCTGGTTGTCATGTCAGGGCCGCGACACGCTTAGGGTCGGGGTGTCCATCTCCAATCCCTTAACTCCCAATGGAGCAGTCGGTTCACCCGGCCAGCGACGTAATGCTTCGGCGCACTCTCAAAGCCTTGCAGATTCCCAGGCTTCTGTCCGAAGTTGAAGCCCTGGTCGGCATGTCCAGATGGATCGGAATGCTCCAACCAAATAATTATTCCTCCATATATATAGAATTTTGATATATACTCATCTCAGAGGAATTCAAGATGGCATTTAGAGTCGACATCAAGGCAATGATCCTGGGCACGCTGCAGGCAGAACCCCTGCATGGGTACGAGATTGTACGGCGCATCCGCGAATCCGGCGGTGCCGGGAAACTCTCGGAAGGACAGATCTACCCCTACCTCCACCAGCTAGAGGAAGCCGGACTCGTCACCGCAGAGTGGCAGACCGATACAGGCGCCGCCCCTAGGCGCGTGTATCAAATCACGCCCCAGGGCAAGGCGGAACTCGCCAAGAGTCGGGCCGAGTGGCAAAAGTTCGTCGCCGGAGTCGGCTCGGTGCTGGGATCCGGGATCATCGCAATGGAGGGCAACAATGGCTAAGTTGATCGACTGGTACGTCGTGGAGCTCAAGCTCCTGCTCAACCAAAAGATGCCGGCCTCTCGGATCGAGAAAATCGTGATGGAAGCGGAGGCCCACCTCAACGAGTCTGTCAGCCGCAAAGTAGCCGAGGGCTTGACCGAGTCCGAAGCGGCCGCGAGCGCGATTGATGCCTATGGCCGCCCCGAGAAGGTTGCGATGGGCTTCCTTAAAGGCTGGCCTCAAAAGCTTTGGGGACTCAATCCCGTTTGGTGGGCAGGCGCCGGTGCATGGGTCACGATCTACGCCTGGAACTTCCACTGGCTCACTCTCAGCGCCCCTTTCGATAACTTTGGCAACCTGTGGCAGAACTACCTTGCGGGAGTGGTCGGCCTCATAGGGATGGCGATCATCACTGCGTCCATTCGGGCCGGTCTTCGGTCTTACCGTTTGCCGTTGGCGGGATTTACAGTTCTCGCGGCCCTGCTTTCTATCCCGCTGATCTCTTACTGGATGATCTCCGTTCCAGGAATGTACGAGGGAATCTCTAGGTTCCACCTCAGCCGAGACCTGCCCCGTGTGGAGCACAACCTCAAAGCAATGAACATGTATGACGCGTACCTCACCCACGGAATCAGTGAGTACGCATCGGCAAGTAAGTCCAGTCAGCTATCAGAAGATCTTCAAAACCCGGCAGCGGCAGCATCCAAGTTCGGTGCTGAGAAACTCTATCCAGCCGTCCTCGGCATCACATTGGACCCTGGCGGCAAGTACGTGGTGCCGCGAAGATTCGGGGCGTTTTTCTTAGTAAACGGCTCGGCGATTGTGCTGGAAACGATGGCGAGTTTTGATGACGCCAAAAAGGAGTGGTCAGAGTTTGGACCGACGGACCTTAAGCAAGTGAGAGATCAGCGAGTCGGCTTCATCCGGCTGGCCGCATACGGGCGAGATGCCAAAGCAGGCAAGCTCTTCTTCCCTAACCCGGATTTGTGGATCGGCACCGTTTTCTGGACGCTCATCCTGATGCCTGCTTTCCTGCTCGTTGATTGGCTCGCCTTGCGCACCGCACTACCCAAGCGCCGCTGGCCACAGCGAGTGATTGCGTAATAGCCAAGCAGTCATCTCTTCATCACGACCAGGTTGCCAGTCGGCAGGGCGGAGGAAGCAATTCCTCCGCCCTGCGTGACGACCGCAACCTGGGCCCGATTCGGCGACACCGCGAAACCAACTCCTGCCATCGAGCCTAACGTAGTCGGCGGGCCCAAACGGGGAGCCGTCCACGCCATAACCCCGACAGGATTAGAAAAGATACTCCTGCCGTCAGCTGAGAACAGAACTGTCGTCGGGACCTGGTTGATGAACTGCTGAGACTGCGCGCTAAGGAGCTGCAGAGTCGATGCATCAAAAACTTCGATGTTGCCCAGCAGATATCCAGTGGGCGGGCCCGAGTTGCCCGGCACCGCTCCTGAACTGGCGATCCATTTTCCATCCGGGGAAAATGCCACACACGTTACGCCGCTGGTGGAAGTCGTGGGCAATGCACCCAAGATTTTGTGCGTGGCAAGATTGTAAAGATCAATCACCGCGCCTTTCCCACCGTAACCAATCACGACAAGATTTCCGGAAGAACAAATGGCAATGGAACTCACAGACCCAGATCCCGCGAAGGTGTACGCTGCGAGGGTCTTGCCTGTCAGAATTTCGATCTCCTGAATGGCTACGCCGGTTTGAGTGGTTCCGGCCACGATCAACGACTTGCTGTCAGGCGTAAACGCGATGGCATACCCGAACTGTATGGAGCTGAAAACAAGGGACTTCACCTTCGTATTGGTCGCCACGTTCCACACATCGACCCCTGCGGTGATGCTGTTGTTAACGAACTTGATCCCAACCGCAGCAAGAAGCTTCCCGTTGCTCGATAGGGTGATGGCTGCAATTCCCCCAGGGAGGTCCGAGTCGTAGGCGGCCTGCGAAGCCCCGGTGACGGGATCCCACTGCGCTACTTGGACTGTTTTTGTGCCGTTGAAGGAGTTTCTCACCGCGCCATATAAATGGAGATGATCAGCCGAATACAACTGATTGTTTGAGGCGACAGGAAGGTAGGCGCTCAGGTTCCTTGTGATGCTTTTGGAAGCAAGGCTCCATAGCTGAATGGAGGTGCCAATTTCATACTGGCTGCCGCTGCAGACGGCTAGCGTTCTTCCGTCGGGCGAAAAGGAAAATGCAAACGTTGAACTGTACTGATTAGAGTTCAGGTTGGCGATGTTGGCAGCGGTCGTCGCCTTGTAAAGCGAAACCTGAAAGCCATCTCCCAAGGTTGCGAGTGTGCTGCCATCTGGGGAGAATCGAACCCACTGCCCCACCGTGAGGCTGGTTTGAACCTGCTTGACCAGCTTTCCGGTTTTCACACTCCAGGATGCAGCCGAGCTAGACGTCGCGATGGCAAGTGAATTTGAATCGGACGAGAAATCAAGCGAAGGCATCGCGCTTGCGCCCGGAAGCGATATCGTGTGGACCAATTTGCCCGACCCGACATACCAGATATAAACCGTTGCCCCATTTGCCTCCAGTTCGGCGCCTGCCACATAAAGACCAATCCTTGAAGTGGTCAATCCGCCGATGGATGGTCCCGGGATCTCTACCGATTTTGTGATGGCACCGGTTGAGCTGCTTATCCAGGCGAGCGTGCCGGGCTGGATCGGCGATGTTGAGCCAAGAATCAGCGTCTTGCCATCGGAAGTGTAGGTGAGGCTCTGGGGCGTGAGGCTTGAATTCACCGATTTATTGGCAGCCTGTATTCCCGTTCCCAAGTCCCAGAACTGAATGACTTCTCTATTGCTGGCGGTATCCAATTCGGCCACTGCGAGGGTTTTGCTGTCCGGAGAAATCGCCCAGGTGACAGGGGCAGACCAATACTGAATCAGATTGCTGAAGCCGTTCAAGTTCTGGATGGGGATCGCCTTAACTGCACCGGTCGCCACCGTGAACACCAAGAACGAGGAGTTACCTTCTTCAACGAGGTACTTCCCATCTTTCGTGTAGGCAATCGACAAAGCTGAACTGGATGGCCCCTCTTGCCACTGAGCGAGGCTGAAAGCTGGAAGGAGCCCGAATACGAGCCAAATAACGAGCCGAATCCAGGTTCGATAGGCAAATTTCGGTGAAGCGGCGGTCAGCATAAAATCCTAAAGATGGTCCGGGAGCGTAAAGGGATTGTCCCCGATTGAGGGTCGAGATTATCTGCCAAACAATGCAGCAATCAAGAATTATCGCTCACGAACGCTCAGCTCACGCCAGCCAGCCAGAAGGTATCCCAGGTTCCCACGACCACCATTTGGAAAGCAGTGTGCAGGTCTGAAGCCGCAGCCGTACGATTTAGGTTCGAAAAACCTCAGCGAGGTTTCGCAATCTAGACACGAAGAGATGTTGTCTCGATGATGGAAGGAAGGTCCACCATGAACACGGTTCCGTCCTCAGCACCGCTGGTGAATGAGATTCTGCCGTGCAGAAATCGCTCTGCGAACAGCTTGATGCTGTAGGTGCCCAGCCCACGCCCGGCGTCGCCTTTCGTGCTGAAGGATCTCTTAAATAGCTGAGACTGAATCGACTCCGGGATCACCCCCGGATTTCTGACCTGAACATTGACCCCTTCCGCGGTCGAATTGGCCTCGAGTTTGATGGTCGACCCCTTCGGACTTGCCTCAAGGGCGTTCTTGGTGAGGTTGCCGACGATTCGGCGCAAAAGGACCCTGTCTGTTCTTAAGCAACAGTTCTCCGGTGCTTGCGTTTCAATTTGGAGCCCTTTGCAGATCGGGTGGTACCGCAGCCCTTCGGCGACCTCTTCAAAGATATCCCCCACGCAGACGTTTGCCAAATCAACCTGAAGGGTTCCGTTCTCGGCTTGAATCAAGTTGCGATGTGCCGTGATTTCTTCTGCGACGTTCTCGGCCAGATGGTGAATCAGATGAGCATAGTCGTTCGATTGGGCCGCGTTGACCGTGACCATCAAGTCGGCCAGACCAATCATTCCGCCTACGGTATTGAGGACGTCGTGAAAGAAGAGGCGCTCCAGCGCATCTTTCCTCTTTTCCGCGCTAATGTCTCGAAGGACCAAGAGCACCATGCCGTAGTCGCCGATCTTGACGTAGTTGGCCTTCGCCAGGAATTCCATCGAAGTCTCAAAGTCTGACTCGACTTCATGAGCCGTGATTCGGCATTCGTACTGGGCTGAGCCTTGCGAATTGAGACATGACATCATCGCCTTGGTGGCGCCGCACTGCCGACAGGCGACCGACGTCCCACAGCCGTTGGGGCCTTGGCCCGCGTGGATACATCGAAGTGCCTCCCCGAGTCGCTGTCCATGGAGAGACTCCGCGAATTCGAGTCCGAGCGCATCGAGGCAATGTTGATTGGCGGCCACGATCTGCCTCTTGTCATTCAGGATCATCGCCAGATCCGGAATCGCATTCAGGATCTCTTGACCAATATGCGCCGAAGAAGCGGTGCTGGCCTCCAAATAGATGAGGTCCGCCGAATCGCGTTGCCCGGGTGCAAAAAAGGTCTGATCCTCCAATGTGGCTAACTTCCCAACTACCATTCGTTCACTTTCTAGTTCGACTCGCGTCGCTACTACCTAGTTCATCGGGTTGATTTGCACGCACTTAACACATCAAAGGGGATTTCGTCCGCATTTAGGGAACGGAGATCAGTGCTGGCATAACTTTCCCAGTTCACGTCCTGGAATATTGAATCAACCTTGTATCTGAGCCACCCAGCATAGGCCTGCCGCGGGCAAGTCTCAATTTGGATCAACGCGTTTGACGCCCACCCGCTTTCTGATCCAATTGTTATCCAGCTTACCGATTCGGTGTCGGATGCAAAGTAGTAGGCGCCCCGCCGCGCCGCACATTGAAATCAAGGACGATGGCCGCTGGTTCCACTTTGTAGGACTGAAAAGCTGGGCCCTTAGTTGCAATCGGCTAGTTTCGAATAAGGGTTGCAACTGAAAGATCTCTCTGATAGAATTCTCGTTCCCGTCTTATATCCGGGTTGGCCGCATTGACGGTACGTTGAGCCCTCCATGACCTTTAAGCCAATCTTAACTTTCATTCAGTTGACTGATCTGCACTACACTTCCCAACGAGTTAACTCAAATGACTGGGTTGTTTTTAAGCAACGACTCCTCAAGGGGTTGCGACGGGCGAAAGCCGATGTAAAGGCACCGATCGACATTCTGTTCTTTACAGGAGATTTATCGTTCAGCGGCCTGCGAGAGGACCTCTTGGAGGTCTCTGACTTCTTAACTAAGCTCAAACGAGAACTCTCCTACGAAAAGCTTGTAGTCCTCCCAGGCAATCACGACATCATACGCGCCGATCCGAAAGATCTCATCTTGGACTCAATTCTCACGAAGATGGAAAAATATCAGGAGGTCGACCTGTCCAAGGATATGGTGGCGAAGGCGTTCATCAAGAAGGCATATGCCTCATACGCCAGAGTGTTTCGCGGAAAATCCTACCTTATCCCGGGGAATCAGAGACATGACTTCACCTTTGTCAAGGAAGGCTTTCCACTTCAGATAGGTGTTCAAACCTGTAACTTTGGGTATCTGAATCTGTCAAAAGGGGACCATACGGGTGACAGACTGAAAGATAAACTTTGTTTCCCTTCAGGACATCTGGAGGAAGGGTTTGATGACTGGGTCGCCAGTAAACATGCCGCGATTGTGTCTTCGCATGAGCCCCTCTATTGGCTCCGGCAGAATGATCGCAACAGAGTTCGGTCGTTATTTGATCGAACCGCAATGCACCTTTGCGGTCACGAACACTTTGACCATGGGCTTTACCGGCGGCAAGATGATTCGCTGTGGAGCTTTTGCGGCGAACCGCTCTATGGGGACTTTGGAGGCGACAATTCCTCTGGTTTCACCGTCTTTCAGATACTGATTGATGAGAAGGGCGCACTTTTCAGCAACAAGGCCATTTATAAGATCTCACAGGTCGGCGATGAGAGCTTCTACAATGCTCAATCCGGCGATCTCGAGTACCCATGGTATTCGAAGTGCATGCTCCCAACAGGCGAGAGGCAGGCCAATGAACTGCAACAACTCTTTTCAGTCTTACCGAGCAAACCCAACGAGCGCCAGTCGGCATCATCTATTGGGTCAGTGAGCCCGTATATCAATGATAAATATGCCCGGATGATCAGGCTCGCCCAAGACGGAAAATACACTTTAGAGGAGTTTGAGGTTGATGCGCACGACATCGCCCAACTCCAGGGCTTGACTGCCAAAGACTCCGTTCTGACTGCATTCCACTTCGCAACCTACGAAGACTTCATTCAAAACCAATATCAAACTTCATATTCAGACTTCTTGGCGACACTTCAAAGAGCTGCCGAGCGTGGGACATCAGTCAAGCGACTATTTATCGTTGACAGGCAAGAGCAGCTCGTAGATCCAGCCGTTCGTGAGCATATACTCGCGTGTAAAGCGGCTGGTATTACCTTTCGCTTCGCGACTCGGTCACTTTGGAAAATCCACCTCGACGGCGCCCTTGACGTGGTGGTTTACGGTGGGATTTCAGTTGGGGTCTTGTCAAGTGTAGAAACTTCGACTCGCGCCAGCGGTCCAACTCCTAGTCGAAATATTTGGACCTACTATGCCTTCGGCGGGCCCGAAGGCAACACTCCAGCCCAGGACTGGGAGCAACGGCTAGAACTGGCATTCAACGAGGCTGTAGAATTTGAAGGTCTTGACGCCCATATTCGTGGGTACCTTGGGGATGAACAAGTTGGAACTTAACCCAGAAATCCGGAGCAGATTGGCCAGCCTGGTCACTCCAAATGATGCGCAGGGCCTTAGGGCCGCTTGCCATTCCTTAGTCATGATTATCGTTGCCGTACTTTTGCCAATGTTCGGATCGGCTGGCTTCGTCGCCAGCGTGTTCATTTGCGGAATTGCGCAAAGGAGCCTTTCGACTCTCGTTCACGAGGCTTCGCATCAGATTCTCTTTCGAAGACGTGTGCTCAACGAGGCGCTCGGCTTACTAAGCAGTGCAACAGTTGTCCAGAGCTACAGTGCATATAAGAGATCTCATTTTGATCACCACAGAGCGCTTGGAGTCGAAGATTTGGATCCTGAAGTCCTATTTCACGATGAGCAGTATCGACTACTTGGCAATGGAAACCGAAGCCTTCTCCTGTTACTTTCAGGCTACTGCACCATAAGATACATAAAGTACGTCTTTACAGACCGAGGCTTAACCGCAGGCCGTTCCTTTCGAGACTATGTGGCATTGATTCTCTTCTGGATGGCATGCATATACCTATCACTTCAGGTTCCTCTCCTTAGAGCCCCGACTGTTGCATGGATCGTGGCCCTAGTTTATGTCTACCCAATTGTAGGCTGGTTGTGCGAATTGGGTGAGCATTACCCCTACGACAGAGATGACTGGAATGAGACATTTCAATCAAGGAACCGCCTCGGAAGTAAATGGGAGAAATGGATCCTTGGTATTCATAACGAAAACTACCACCTGATCCACCACCTCTTTCCAGGGATTCCATATTTCAATCTGCCTGCGGCGCACGCCGTATTGCTTGCGGTTCCGGAATACCACGCAGTAGCTGACGAAAGCCCAGGCGTTTTAAGCAGATCGCAAACCGGAACTCCATCTCTACTATTCCAGGCCATGTGCCGTACGAAAAAGGTTGCGTCCACTCGAGCAGAACATTCAAAGGAACAGCCCTAAATCTGCAGAGACAGAGACCTAAATCTCTCGACAAATGACTTCGACTTGCTCAATCACAACCCGAACGGCCGGGTCTTCTAGGTCGGGTGGATAGCTGAATTTGCGGAAGATTCGTTTTACTAGCCGCCGGACGTTTGCGCGGACGTTTTCCCGGAGTTAACAGTATCTTGTCGCGTTTTGCCGGGCGGTTGTCAGCAGTTCTTCGGCGATGAATACCAGTTGGCCGTCTCCCATGACTTGGACCTGTCACTTTCCCTATTGACGCGGGCGTCGTATTGCGCGCACTTACCAGCCCATGTAATATTCGATGAATCTGAGCGCTTGAATTAGGAATAGCGATGCATTGAAGGCAGGATGAGGTTCTGTGGAGATATCTAGAGTGACCACAGCACTGTATTCAGAGCGTCCGAACAACGACTTGTGCCTATCCTTCGACATATTTCTTTCAAACCTCGCTAACTCGGTTCCGCTGATCAGCGCGAAGGTTTGCGTTGAAGTCACTCCTGACCCTAACCTGCGTGTGACTGTGGGTTTGAATTCTGAACCGGCGAGATTTGTCTGAATGGGAGCGAATTACGATGCACGATGACCCAACCAGTTTGCGCGTGCGGAAAATGGAATACGGAGAACTCATATCCCTCTTCTTAACTTGGGTCGAAATGACCTGTTCCCCGTAGTTTGACCCACTTGAAGTGTGAAATCCGTCTGGAATCACATGAAGAAAACTGGCAAGCGCTACACCGAGGACGAGATCCTGAAGGTGTTGAAGGAAATCGAAGCTGGCGGCGCGATAGCGTCAGT
>CAIYLG010000036.1 GCA_903927025.1 uncultured Armatimonadota bacterium | reverse complement strand
GACCGAACCTCAACCAGCTCTCCGGTCAGTTTGTAAGGCACGCTGTAGAAGTGTCTACCGACGTCAATGTGGTAATCCAGATGCACACGAGCCTTGGACCATACAGCATCCTCAAATCGTTGATTTGGAAGTGGGGAAAGCGTAGGAAACTCGGTTGTATCGAACATTACTTTGCGTGAAGCAGGAAGATCGCGAGTTTCACGCAGATTAAGCTGTTCAAGAAAATCACGGAGCGCAACATTAAGCTCAGCTAATGAGAAAAATGACCTGTTATGCAGCGCAGCAAGTATTCGGCGTTCAACTTGCAGCACGCCATTCTCTACTTTCGCTTTATCACGTGGCTGTCGTACCCGGGCTGGTAGCACTGCCACACCATAGTGTCGCGCCCACTCACTAAAGGTTCTGTTGAGATCTGGCTCGTAATAGTTTGGTGATTTGACACCAGATTTGAGGTTGTCTGGAACCACTGCACGCGGCACGCCACCAAAGAACTCAAGCGCACGCGTATTGCTGCTAATCCAGTCTGGAATGCTCTGTGTCCATGTTGCCTCACTGTACGTGTAGTTCGACGCACCAAACGTAGCAACGAATATCTGCGCTTCTCTGACGTCGGCGGAGGCCTTATCATGAACGCAAACAGTTTGGCCAGCGTAATCCACGTACAACTTGTCGCCAGGCACATGTTCCTGGCGCATACGCGGATGTGCGGTTCCTTCCCATGCCCGGTAGGTTCTGCAGAACCAGCTATACCGATATGTATCTGGTGATGACTGGTTGTACTCTTCCCAGATGAGCAAGAGGGTCATACCCTTCTTGCGTAATCTCTGGTGAACGTCAGACCAATCTGGTACGGGGCGAGAATCGGAAGGCACTACAACGGGCGGAGGGTAAAGACGCTGATTTAGCTCAGCTTCTGTTAATTCTGGTGGTAGAGGCCACTTGATATCAGCCAGCCGTGCACGGCGCAGGTACTCGCTAACGGTAGCCTGGCCGATCCGGCAAGCATTGGCAATCTCTGCCTGACTCGCGTGGCATTCCCACTTGAGCCGCAATACTTCGCTAATCGTACGCATGGACAATCTCTTTCTAGGCACTTCACCCTCCAAGCAAAAAACTGACTTGGATAGTGAGGCAAGTGCACGGTGACTGTCCAAACAAGCCCATTAATAAAACAACAAGAACTCAGTCTGTACGGCTATCGGTTTCCCATGGAATGCTTATCGCTTTCCCATGGAACGGTTATCGGTTTCCCGTGGAATGCTTATCGCTTTACCGTGGAACGGCTATCGGTTTCCCGTGGAATGTGCACATTATACTCTTTACATGCCGATAGAATGTCGCTTAAACAAACATGGAAGATATCGCAATCCTGGGCGGTACTCTTGAAATCTTGGTGATGTGCTAGAACTACTTCTCGCTTCTTGGCAACCCCTTCGTGGTTTTCCGCCTTTTCGTCCCCGCGCTCGGACAGCTCCCAAACCAACATTGGTTCTGTAACGAATCAGGTCCCGTTCAAACTCTGCCAACGACACCAGTATGTGGAAGGCAGCCAATCAACTCAGAAGCCGTGAAAGCATCCCTGTTAGTAGTTGTGGATCTCGACAGACTTCGAATTCCCACTGCCCCAATTTGCCCCAGTTGTTTACTGCACTTACCCAGCGTTTGGCCGCTTGATGTTTCGCCTGGGTCTCGTCATCTTCGAAACCCTTCACTTCCAAAATCAACGTTCTCTGTTCTTTCAGTCGAACCAAGTAATCCGGTTCGTAATAGTGGGAGACGCCTTCATAGTCGTAAGGAATCAAGACAAAAGGACGCTCGTTTCTGATGTAGAACGGAGCCAGGTCATGGCGCTGCTCTAGGAAGAACGCAGCGGTCTGTTCCCATTTGGAATCGAGCACAACGGCATTGACGTGGGAATGCTGGCAGGCATGGACTGGCCTGGTCGTCGTGAAGTCTATCTCTGCAGTAGTGCCAATCGGCTTGAAGCGATTAAGTAATGGCATCAGCGGCGGTTCGCCTTGCGAATCATCCGGTTCGATGGCATCGAGGAACCTCTCCTTGATACGCTGAACGTATTTTTCGAGCCCCAATTCGCAAGGATTGGCACCGCGCCAAAGAACCTTTGAATCGACGTACAGATGAACGTAACGGAGCACCTGTGGATAGAGTTGATGGCGGGCAAATCCGCGCATTCTTGCGCTACCTCCTACGGGCGCTTGGGCTCCTTCTCCGACTAGAGCCGCAACTACTTGGCGGGCGATTTCAAATTCTATTGCCTGAAGATGAGTCATCGAATAATACTGCTCACGGTTGTGCTCGATGAAATCTCCGATACCACCGCCTGAAGCGGTTCCTTCCGCATAGCCTGCTGCAACCTTCACGAACGTCGCTGTGGGCGTCTCCTCGGGCTCGATGATGAGCTTTTCCATTGAAGCCACGTCCGCTCTAATCAGCGGCTTATTCAAAGCGTAAACGTAGCCTTCGACGTTAGGGAATCGAATCTCAAAACCTGCTCGATCGGGCATAGCTTTGATGTGGTTCACGGGCTTATCAACGGGGGTCGAACTAGTCTTGCCTTTGTAGGGAATGACTGAGAACGGAATGCCATAAACGTCAACGAATTCTTCTGGAAGCAGTCCGGTATCTGGGTCGGGCGTGTAGTTCATGCGCCTCAACCCGCGACCGACGACCTGCTCACAAAGAAGCTGGGAGCCAAACGCCCGAAGCCCTAATATGTGGGTGACGTTATTGGCGTCCCATCCTTCTGTAAGCATGGAGACCGAGACGACACATCGAATGTCTTGTCCTGGGAGTCCAAGCCGTCCTACAGAATTCACGATTGCCCGCAACTCTTTCGCCGATTTGTCCTTGGTCGCTGTCGGGTCTTCAGACTCAATCTTTTCGAGTCGCTTCGAGTCGATGGCGATGGTGCGGATTTGGCCTTTTGCGTTCTGAAATAGGTGAGGGAAGACTTTCCCTGTGCCATAGACTGTACGCTTTTTTGCCTTCTTCTTTTTAGTTTCGGCTTCCTCTTCGGGGGTATCCTCGTCCTCCTCGGGCTCGATGTCGGCGTCTTCCACTTCAGTCTGTCCGGAGATGTTTTCAAAGAAGAGCTGCGCGATGTTTGTGTTGTCGCAAACGAGAATCATTACTGGCGGGGCTTTGAGCGCAAGGTCGCTCGCCTCTTGAATCGTGTTGAACTGCTTTTCATACTCCCCGGCGAGTTGAAGGACGGCGTCCTCGGCTTTCCGCCAAACAACTTCTGGTTTCGGCCGGCCGTTGCTGAGCCGCTCTGATGCGGCCAGGTCGCGGGTGATGTTTTTCCAAAGTCGGAAGTATTTCGGGTCTGGCCGTCCAGTCGTATCGGAGACCGGAAGCCGTGGGATTTTGGTAATACCGCTCTCGATGCCGTCTACCAAGCCAAAGTCGGAAACAATCCAGGGGAACGGTTCTCCCTCGGGATAGCCTGAGCCCTTGAGATAAAAAGGTGTCGCGGACACATCAACACAGATTCGTATGCCACACGCTTTGTGGATTCTGTCGAGACCTTTAACCCAAATCGTTGCCTCTTCGCGTTCGGCGATTTGCTGAGCCGTCATCGTCGCCCTCGCCGCTTCATCTATTGGTGCCGGACGATAGGCGTGGTGCCCCTCGTCGTTGAGAACCATGATGGGAGATAAGTTGTAGAGTTCGCCCAAGCGGTTCCGCGCAAATGCTTCGTCCGACTCGGCTCCCTTCTGCACGACGCCATAGCTCTTGCCGCCTTCCGAGTGCTCGGATTCCGGAGCAAAGGCGTGCCAGTTCGTGACCAATACTTTGCCCGATCGGAGGAGGTCGCGATACTGCGGCGGAACCATGTCGAACTGCGTGTAGTAGTCACCGCCCGATGAGTCGGTTCGCAGTACCTGGAGCCGCTCTTTGATGGTGAGATTGGGGCAACAAATCAAGGCGGCATTTGGGAATCTGTCGTCGCTCGGGACTCTCGCTCGATTGCAGAAAGCCCATGAAATCAGCATCCCCATGACAACTGTTTTGCCGCTGCCGGTACACATCTTTGTGCACATCCTGGTCAACTCACCGTCTGTCAGGGTCTTGAATTCCTCATCGGTGAAGTCAGGGTTCCAACGGGGTCGAGCTCGCTGGCCATCCTTTCTCAGGCCGCGAATCTCACTCAGAAAGATAAGGGTTTCGACTGCTTCGATTTGGCAAAAGAAGAATCGTCGTTGTCGATCGGGTCGCGTCCAGTGTCGAAGCAAATCCTTGGTGACGTTGGTTGCACCTTCCCATTGGGAATTTCGCCAACGCTTCACATCTCTTCGCAGCTTGTTGACCATCGTCAACTCTCGCCGCTGCTCCTCAAGTTCAAGGGTGAGCTGTCCACGGCGGGTGTCCGTTTCTTCCTTGAACCAGTAGTAGCTGGGTCGCCGCCCCTCCAGCTTGTCTGCGTGTCCGGTCTCACGGTTATAATCCCAATAGTGGGTAGGTTCCAGGTAGGGAACGCAAATCACGGGGGATTCGACGGGCTGAATCAGAGTCGGCTCGGCCACGGTTAGTACCCTCCGCCGACTTTGTGAACTCGCATGACCTCGTTGCCCCTGGGGTCTATTACCTTGATGGCTACTCGATTGTGAACACCTTTCGGGAACGGCAGAGAAACCGTGCCGGCAAATGCCTCAAATCGTTCGGGGTCGACCGTTCCAACGAGTGCCTTACTGAGCTTTTCCCATGCCTTCTTGTCAGGAAAGAACGCCTGTGTGATACAGAAACATCGACCGTCGTAGTCCGCATCCACGAACCACGCGGCTACCTTTTCTGCTCCAGTCGACCGAACGGAGTTGGTAACGGGGTCGTAGATATCGACTCCTTCCATCACTGCCTGAAGTTCTCCTGTGGGCAGTTCGTTGAGGGTAGTCCGCGGAGTTCCAGAAACAGTGAAAATCTGGCTTGATGTAGTTGTCTTGAGCAAGTCGCCCATGTTTACGTCAGGGCGGATTTGTGCCATGTGAAGTCTCAACTGGGGGTCTGGGTCTTCTTGAATGGCAGCTTGGGCTGCGCCGTCGAACGAGAATCCAGCGAAGACTAATTCATCAAATCCACGTTTGGCGGCAAAGCGGATCCCTTCTTCAACCATCCTGGCGGAAAGTGATCCGTACTGCGGCGCCACAACGACCGCTACGCTCCTCTCTCCCGCGTCGGTAACCCATGTACCTTCGGCATGTAGGCCGGGGCTAATGTAGGCTTCGATACGGTCGAATTTGACGTGAGTGTTGTTTGGGAAGAGCACCCCATCTTGTCTAAGCAGGCGGATGATCTTGTCAATGTACGCTTCAGCGTTCTGAGGTTCTGATTTCGAGTCCTCAACCGCCGCATCTGCTCCCTCGAACAATTCCAATTCGTCTGGAGCCCCGCCGATTGGCGACTCGCTTTCAAAGTCGATGCTCTCTTCACTTGGAATGACGCCCTCAACAGTGAATGGGCTGCAAACCCGCAGGATGTTCCTGTCCACAAGAGGTTGGTCAACAAGTTCCTCTTGCTGTGCTCTAGCATCAATGCACCCATTGACCTCGGCCATTTTCTGCTTCCAAGCATTGCGATACTGATTGATGGCATCACTCAGTGGCTGTGGATAGTCTGCGTCCGTGTCAAACGGAATATCCCATTCCTCCCACGTGGATACTGGAAGCTTCCAACGCCTTTCATCGGCATCTGTGATGGGATCTTCCTTGTCTCTACGCTTCTTCTTTGTCTCGTATTTGGCAAGTAAGATGGCTCGCAACTCCTTGGAGTTGTACTCGGCCAGAGCGGAATTTGCCTTTTTTGCTGCTTCAGTAAGTACAGGCTCCCACTTGGCAAAAATCGGGTCAAGCGCTTGATTCTGAGCGATGCTTTTCAGGGTGACGTGGGGGACCGTGCGGCAATCGAAAGTGCAAGCTCCTTTGATTGTCTCGGTTGGATCTGATAACCATGTGCCGCTAGAATTCCGTTGGAGGTCTTCCGCACTGACGCTACGGAGTTTATAGAAGTCAAACTTCGCTGTTAGGAGTCTTTGCCGGGCGATGGAAACCGCCACCCGACTGCAATCAATCGTAATCCAACGGCGTCCCCACTGCTCTGCAACCGAAGCTGTAGTCCCGCTCCCACAGGTTGGGTCAAGAACGAGATCGCCGGGGTCGGTTGTCATCATCATGCAACGCTCAATGACCCGCGTGGAGGTTTGGACAACGTACTTCTTCTGAAGCTCGCCAACCGTGTCCGTCCACATGTTGGTTAGCTCTTGAACCGGAAAGTCGTTGTGGTGGGCAACATACCGAAGAGTCTTCCCAGGTGCGTGAAGTCTGTTTGACTTTGCGAGACGATTGGCTCCCTCTGGGTTCGTCTTCCAGCTGCAGTTGCGCCCTGGCTCGAAGACACGCCCCTCGAAATCGATGTCATAAACACAACTGGGAGTTAAGCCTGAAGATACGAAGTCGGACGACTGCACAACGTCCAATCCCTCAGGTTCTCGATCACCGAGAGAAACGAACTCTCCATCCTCTGAGATGAATTGGCTAAACATCGTGCCAGCGCCAACGTTCTTGGTATCGAAAATGGGTCGGAATTTTGTTTGGGCGGAATCCTTCCCATACCACAGCAAGAGGTCGTAGATTGATTTGATGCCCGATGACCCTAACCCGCCCGATGTGCGGAAACAAATCAAACCTTTACTATTATCGATGCCAAAAACTTCATCCATTAGGGCGCGCACACGGTGTACGTTTTCGTCGCTTATTTGAACGAAGATACTTCCTGTGTCGGCAAGCAATTCCTTTGCCAGCAAGAACCGGTCACGGAGATAGCTTAGCCTGAATTATTCATGTTATGAGGAAAGAGAGCGCACTTTGTCTAAATGTTAGGTGTCGAATCCATCATCAGACAAGAGGACGCTCTCAATGCAGAATTCACTTCCATCGCTCGTTTTTCCTGCCGTTTCAGGTCGT
>CAIYLG010000035.1 GCA_903927025.1 uncultured Armatimonadota bacterium | reverse complement strand
CCGGCTCTGCATCCTGGACCACATCCCAGACGGATACCTACGGGTACGACGCCCAACTCGACTACCTGACGGCGGCCAGCTACGGAGACGGCCTCGCGAATGCGAGCCCCACGTGGAGCTACGATGCGGCGGGCAACCGAAATGATGCCGTGACCGACAATCTCAACCGTGCCACTAGTCTTGGTGGAACAACGGTTACGAATGATATCCTCGGCAACAGGATTACAGAAGGATCGACGTCTTACGGCTGGGACATCCTCAACCGCATGACATCGTTAACGTCGTCATCGGGAGTCACCAACTACGTGTACCGCGCCGACGGGATGCAGGTGAGCAAGTCGAACTCGACGGGCTCCACCAGCTACCGATACGACGGCTAGATGGGGATGGAAGACCTCGACTTCGCCGCCAATGGAACCGTTTCGAAGGTGACCGACTACGGCATCGGGCCAAGGGGCATCGACGCGATGTACGTCACGCAGAGCGGAGCGACCTCGGTCAACTATCCGCTCTACGATGCCCACGGCAACATGATCTCGACTCTGAACAAGCAAGGAACTGGCGGGTACGCGTATTCCGCGCTTCGGACGTTCGATGCGTGGGGTCTCATTCGTCGCGGAGCGGCCACTGGAGATCTGAAGGGGAGGTATTGCGCCAGTTTGGGGCACAAGCAGGATGATGAATCTGGACTTACCTATATGCGGGTGAGATACTACGAGCCG
Source organism: uncultured Armatimonadota bacterium (assembly GCA_903927025.1). Taxonomy (GTDB): domain Bacteria; phylum Armatimonadota; class Fimbriimonadia; order Fimbriimonadales; family Fimbriimonadaceae; genus Fimbriimonas. Next base: position 82,782 of record CAIYLG010000035.1, on the reverse strand, counting down.
ACAAGTGGGCGGTTCATCAGTGAAGACCCTAGCAGAAATGGCGGCGATTGGTTCAGCTACTGCTCCAATAAGCCGGTCTCTTGCGCTGACCGTGATGGTAATGCTTCCTTTAATCAGGCTGACTTGCCAACTGCTGAGGGGCTAATTGCTCTTTTTTACATAGCGATTGCCGGTGCCACACTCAATGCTTGTATTGGAACAAATCCTGCTGCCACTTTAACTTGTATAGGTATCGCGGCAGGATTTGCGGCTCTTGCGCTTGGTTGCACAAGCTTAAACGGCTTTCAACAGGCGCTAATTGCTTCCCCGACGATCCTTTCGGGGTTCATAATGCTAGGTACGCAGTTGGGATGGTTGGCGAAGAACCCTTGGACCAGTGTGATAGCTGGTTTGATCACTGCTCAAGTAGTTGTTGACTATGCGGCCCTATTGTATTGCTCATGAAAAGATACTCACTCTATAAATCGCTCTTTGAGGTTGGATATGTGTATCCGGCGTGTGCAGTGGTGTGGCTCGCTATCGATATCTGCCTAGCAATCCAGAAAGATTTTCCGCTGCATCATGCGCTTGCAGTTGTCGGATTGATTTTGTCTGTTGCAATTTGCTCAACTACTTGGAGGACGGTAATCTTAAAACGTGCGTTCAACTTAGCTGACGTTTCGGGAGTGTTGCTTGGTATCGCATATGTAATTGGTGGTGCGTTCGTGAATCCACCAATCAGACAATGTCCCTGTATTTTGTCCGCTCTGGTTACTGCATTTCTTGCTGCTAGGAATCGATAATCATGCTAGGCCAAGTCTGCAATCCATCCAGTTTGCGTATTCGCCCGAGTCTGGCCCCAGAGGTTGAAATCATGTTCTATTCTATAGACGCAATTGACCCATCATAGGAACGATTGCTACTCAACTATAGTTGTTCAAACTCACAATGATTTATTCAATAAACGCCAAAAAGTGCGCGCAACTAAGTTTCGCCCTTGCACTGATCCCTTCTCTAGTGGTCTTGGTAACTTTAGCTATCCCCAGAGGATCTGGCTCCTCAATAGGGGTTGCACATATATCCTACTTGATTGTGTCAATTTGGATTTGGGTCTGGGCACCGACATACTTCTTGGCAAAGGGACTCTTCCTGTGGGATTGCCGTTGCAAGAGGCGTAGTGAAATTAAGCAAGCAGCACCATGGATGATCGCGGTGAACCTAGCAATAATTATCATGATCGTGAGTACTGCTACGTTGCAGCAGTATTCTAAATAGTTTTGATCGCTTTTAGAATAAAAAGTTAAGCCTGGCCAGGCAGTTTGAGCATTTAGATTCGTGTACGAGTTTATGGAGTGGTCCTCAGAAATCTGTACCGACCATGAGATTAGGCTCCTCTTGCTGAAGACATAAGGAGTTACATTGAATAGTAAAGTTCACCGAGCCTCATGGAGTGCTCCTCAGAAATCTTTATGAGCCGTTAGATTAGGCTGCTCGTCTTAAATACGTAAGGAGTTGTGCGCGTTCCGCTCGAAAGCGATCAAGTTTCCTCGCATTCGGACCTGCGGTAATTCGGACATTCTTGGAAAGGTTGTGCTGTACAGGCGACTGTCAGGTTTTTCCACACATTTCCTCAGCTCTATGATACGCCTGTTCTTGTTCCAGATTTGAGGGCAGCTGTCTCGCTAAGGATGGCTCACAGTTACGGTGTAGTCGATGATGTCGATATCCGGGTCGGTACCACCGAGCGTGTCCCCGGCCGGTTCAAATCCGTTTGCGTTCGTATATGGAGAGCTCTGAAGCAGGTTCACCTGGAGGAAGCCGTTCAATCCGTTGGCATTTCGATCATCCCCCAGTCCATCGATGATTCGGGCACCCGAACCGAGGTTGGAGGGTCGAGTCATCGTCATGATATTTAGCTGCATCGACTGTAGTTTCTTTCCCGTAGCTCCATCCGCCGCTGTAAGTTCGTTGGTGTAGATCGTGAAGGAAAGCTGGTTAGTCGGGCCACCCGTCTGCGGAGTGGTGAAGTTGGTAATCACGCCCAGCTGGGATGTGGAATAGACGGCTAGGTTGATCGGGTTTCCGTTGGTGTTGCCGCCGGTTTGGGCCGCAGTGGCAAATTGATAAAGCGCAAAAGGCGTCGCACTGTTAATCCCGGCGGGGGACGGGTATTCGACAAACTCACAGGGCGAGCCTGCCATGCGTCCGTTAGGGTTATTGGTTCCGTTGATCACGATCAGCGGCGCACCCGTCAGCGTCGGATTTGGAACGTCGTACGGAGCGAGGGCCACATCGTAGATGTAGTTCGGATTGATTTGCCCCGCGACTGTAAACGTCACGGTAATCGCCGTGAAATTCGCCCCGGAGTTCGCCGGGAACTTCGCGCAGCTTCCGCAGAGGCAGCCCACGCCAACGAGGCTGACCGCCTTTAGACCAAGCCTTCCGTGTAGTAGAGGATTCTGTGACAGGATTCGCATGTGACCACCTTCTCGTCTATCAGGTTTTGAAACGCCCTCTCGGGGATGATCGTTCCGCAAACTCCACAAGAGTTGGTGCGCGTGACGTCAGCCATGCCGACACCATCCATGCGGTTCCGGATGCCGTCGTATCGAGACATAAGTCCGGGGGTGATGCCGCGCAGCGCATCGGGTCTTAGTTTGGTCAGGCGGGCAAACTCTGCTTCCAGTGCGGCTTTTTCCGCCACGGCTGCTTTGCGGCGATCCGCGAGCGCCTTCGTTTTAGCGGCAATCGCCTGCTCGATTTTGTCGGCGGCTGCTTTCGCAGGTGGGACGACTTCCCAAAGCTCTAGTATCTTTTCGTCATTGGTATCTCTCTGACGCTTGAGGGCGGCAATTTCCTTTTGAAGGTTCTCTACCTCCCGAGAGTTCACCAAGGTTCCACCGTACATCTGCTTGTCGATCCGCTTCAGCTTCTCGTCGATACCTTTCTGGGAGAGTTCGAGGTCGGTAAGGTCAGCCTGAAGCTTCTTGGCTTTCCCGCCAACTTCGGCATCCTGCTTCTGCAATTCCACGATCTCTGCGGCGATCTTCTTTCCGATATCTAGCGACGCCGCCCGAAGTCGTATCTCCACCAAGCCGCTATCGATCTGACTGAGCTTCCAAAGTCGTTGGATTTCTGCCGAGGCCATGGTTCCAGCGTACCCATTGGCAACGCAGTGTGGTTGCAGCGCAGGCGGTAGGGGTAGCCTTGCCGTCGTGGATTGCTCGAATGAACCAGGCTGCTGTCGTCCTGGCGGCGTTGCTCGACGTGACTTCCTGAAATTGGCCGGTGTTGTCACTCTTGGTGTCATGACTCGGGAATGGGCCTTTGCCGGCCCTTTCCAAACCGCCGAATTCCAGTTCGCCATTCCTCCCGATAAAAAGCTCCACCCAGAGTGGGTGAAGTCGCTGACCGCACGGGGGAAGCGAACCGAGTATCGAGGTGCCCAGCTAGCCAAGATCGGGATGCCAATTGGTGGGATTTGTGCCGGTGGCCTCTACCTTGGCGGAGACGGTCGCCTCTGGCTGTGGGACATCTTTAACGCCAACCACTTTGGAATCTCTCCGCAAGATGCCACGTATGAGGGCCAAAAACTGAATGCGGGCGGTGGTTCTGCCTACGTCAGCCCTCCCGACCAAGTCCTACCGTTTGACCAAGGCTTTGGCATCGCCATCAATGACGAACCGGTGCGCCAACTCGACATTCGAGGGTTCAAAGACATTCGATTTATCGGCGAGTATCCAGTCGGCACCATCCGATACCTGGATCATCCCACTGTGGTGGTGGAGCTGGAGGCATTTTCTCCCTTCATCCCCCTTGATGCCAAGGACAGCAGTCTCCCGGCAACGCTGATGCATTACAAGGTCCGCAATACTGGCGCGAAGCCGGTCAATGTGACGATGCACGGCTGGATGGAAAATCCATTGGGGCATAACCGAGACCCGCACGACGCGTTTCGATTGACGAACCAAACCCAATCCGAGGCAAACGTCGTGATGGCGACTATGGGAATTGAGTCGATTCCTCAGCCCGCATCCACTCGGTTTGATCTCCCGTTTGAAAGCTGGGATTCCGACACCTACGTCGGTTGGACGGTCGAAGGCACCGCCTTCGGAACCGGGCCAATTCTGAAATCGAAGCTGCCGGACTACCAGGGCGATGTCGGGGGGCCCGGCGATCGTGTGGTCAACTCTCACGCCACTGCTGCAGGAGCTGGGATTACCGATAAGGATGGGGCGGTTGGAAAGCTGATCAGCAAGTCGTTCCAACTTGAGAGGAACTTCCTTCAGTTCTGGATCGGGGGCGGCAAACATGCGGGGACTACATGCCTCAATCTTCTCGTCGACGGAAAGGTCGTTCGCACCGCGACCGGAGCCGACAACAACAAAATGCGCCTTGAATCCTTCTCAGTGAAGGAGTTTGCAGGCAAGGCCGCAACCATCGAGATTGTCGACGCCGAGAAGGGAGCGTGGGGCAACATCGGTGTCGGCCGCATTTGGCAGACAGATACGGCTCCCAGTTCTGGGCCCCTTGAAACGATGGCGGACTACGGAACCCTCGCGATTGCCGTACTTGGAGATGGTCAGGCAGTTGCCATTGACCGACCGCCGCACGTCAATGGCGTCTCTCAAACCCTGACCCTTGATCCCAACGTCGAGAAGACGGTGACGTTTGTCGTCGCATGGAACTTCCCGAATCTTCGGCTGGGAATTCCGGATGACAAGTCTGGACGTCACTACGCTACTCGGTTCAAAGACGCTGCCGCGGTGGTGAGATATGTCGCCGACAACCACGCTCGTCTAGCCCATCTGACTCGAATGTGGCATCAAACCTGGTACGACTCCACCCTCCCCTACTGGTTCCTTGACCGCACGTTTGCCAACACATCCACGTTGGCCACCACGACCGCACATCGATTTGGTACGGGACGTTTCTATGCCTGGGAAGGCGTTGGATGTTGTGCGGGAACCTGCACCCATGTGTGGCACTATGCCCAAGCGATGGGCCGTATCTTTCCGGAATTGGAGCGAAACCTTCGGTCCACGGTTGATTTTGGTGTGGCGTTCAACAGCGCAGATGGTGAGATCGGCTTTCGGGCGGAGTACGACAAGCGTGCCGCAATGGATGGCCAGGCGGGCTCCATCCTTCGCCTTTACCGAGAGCATCAGATGTGCTCGGACCCTGCGTTTCTAAAAGACATATGGCCCAAGGCCAAGCAGGCGCTGGAATACATGATCAGCTTCGACAAGAACGTCGAGGGCCTCCTCCAGGGTGCACAGGAGAACACGCTCGACGCCGCCTGGTATGGCAAGATCGCGTGGATCTCGTCGCTCTATTTGGCCGCATTGCGAGCCGGTGAGTCGATGGCGTTGGAACTAGGCGACGAAGAATTTGCGCTACGGTGCCGTGGCATCTTCCAGCGTGGAACCGTGAATATCGACCGTGATTTGTTCAACGGGGAATACTACATCCAAACCCGCGATCCAGATCATCCCACCGCGCTGGGCACTTACGACTGCTGCCATATCGACCAGGTGATGGGCCAGTGGTGGGCGCACCAAGTGGGTCTTGGGCGAGTACTGAACAAGGAGCACACCGTAAGCGCGCTCAAGGCGCTGTACAAGTACAACTTTACGCCCGACGTCGGCCCATGGCGCAAGGCGCATAAAGAAGGCCGGTGGTACGCCATGCCCGGGGATGGAGGACTCATCATGACCACGAATCCGAAAGGGAACAAGGACGCTTTCGGTGACCCATCGGCTTGGCAGTTTGGGTACTTCAACGAGTGCATGAGCGGGTTCGAGCATCAGGCTGCTGGACACATGATCGCGGAGGGGCTCGTCTTAGAAGGTCTCGCGGTGACGAAGGCGATTCATGACCGGTACCGAGCGGATCTGCGTAACCCGTGGAATGAGATCGAATGCTCCGACCACTACGCCAGAGCGATGGCCAGCCACGGCACCTTTATCGCCGCCTGTGGCTTTGAGTACCACGCGGTGAAAGCCCACATCGGCTTCTCGCCCAAAATCACCCCAGAAGACTTTCGCGCCGCCTTCACTGCCGCCGATGGCTGGGGCACCTTCTCCCAGAAGAAGACCGCCGATGTTCAAAAGGCCGAAATCGACCTCAAGTACGGCACGCTGACCCTGCAGACGGTAACGCTTGATACGGGCCTCGTCGTGCCAAAAACGGTAGGAGTACGATTCAACAAGAGCCTAAAGCAGGCGACGATCGCCGTCACCGGCTCCCGTGTCGTCGTCCTGCTCGCCGAACAGGTAACGCTGAAAGCAGGTGAAAAGCTAACGATCTGGTTAGGCGTGTAGCCAGAGGCCGTTGCCGGCGGGGTCGTGGACGAATGGGTCTAGGCCGTTGGTGTCCACTTCGTAGCCAGCGGCCTTTAGCCTTGCCACTGCTGCCTTCACGTCTGATCCGGAGTTGAAGTTCACGGAAAAGCCTCGGAGGCCTAGGGCGAACTCGGGGCGTTTCTCTGATCCGTTTGACATCCAGGCATTGAGCCCGAGGTGGTGGTGGTAACCGCCAGCGGCTACGAACAGGGCCTTCTCCCATATTGCCATGAGGTCGAATCCTAGAAGAGCCTGGTAGAAGGTGCCGGCCGCATCGACATCATTCACTTTGAGATGAACGTGACCCATTGTGGTGCCGTTCGGGATGCCAGTCCATGGCGTGGTCTCGGCGGCACCTTCTGCCAAGAGTGATTCGATATCGACGCTGAGCGTGTCCATCTTGACCTTGCCGTCCTCAAATTCCCAGACGCTGCGGGGGCGGTCATAGTAAAGCTCTATGCCGTTTCCATCAGGGTCATCGAGGTAGAGCGCCTCGCTCACGAGGTGGTCGCCGGCTCCGCTGAGCTTCCATCCCGCTTTGATGAGGTGGGCAAGCTCCTTGCCAAGCGCGGCTCGGCTTGGGAACAGAACAGCGAAGTGGAACAGACCGGGGACGCGTCGGCTGACAGGAGGAGCTTCCGGATTCTCGCTCAGGGTCAGCAGGATCTTGCCATCGGCAGTACCCATCACTGCGGCGTCACCCTGCTCGCTGAGCAGAAAGAAGCCGAGCACGTTTCGGTAGAAGTCAACGGAACGCTGCTGGTTGGGGACGACAAGGCTTACCGGGCCGACGGAGGTGATCATGATGGTTCTGAGTCTGTGGTGAGCGCCTCAGCTTTTAACTGTTCGCGCCTTTGCTTGCGATAGATTAACAGGAGAATGAGCCAGCCAAATGCGCAGACGGCAACAAAGCCGGTTCGAGCGTTCTCGAGGGTAAAGTCCACTGTCTTGAGTTGAAGCGGGTAGATGTGGTGGCTCTGAAGGTAGGCGTCATTGACAAGCCGAACCCCATCCTTGGTTCCGACGACCGCCTTGGGATCCTCAATAATCATCTTCTGCGGTGAGCCAATGGCCGTAGGGCCGTCATTGAACAGCTTGTCGGCAGAATCAACCTGAACCCGCTGGGTCAGGATGGACTTCGCCTCATAAGATTGATGGACGAAGGGGATGGAGAGGGCTCCAAGAGCGCCGAGAATGGCTGCTGCCATTCCCACGCCCTTGAAGAGTTTTTGAAGTTTGAGACCCATGGTCGTATTACTTGGAGATTGCGTACGTGCTCAGGCTGATGGTGACATCCTTGGCAACCTTTCCAGCCGCCATCTGCGGAATGGTGATGCCGTAGTCTGCCAACACGATGTTGAACTTGGTCGTGAGTCGGACAATATCGCCTTCAAAGCCAGCCGCCTTATTGGCTGGGCCAGCCGCGCTATAGCGAACGGTGACGGGGACGGTGATCTTCTTGGTCACGCCATGTAGGGTGAAGGATCCGGTCACTTTGTAGTCATTGCCCTTGATCGCCTGAACCTTGGCGGCTTCGAACACGATCTCAGGGTACTTGGTCGTGTCCAGCCAACCGGCTGACTGCATGTGCTCGTTTCGCAGTGGGATGCCAGTGTCGATCGACTTGGGATCAACAACGATTTTGCCGCTTCCAACCTTTGTCTTGGAGTTGAATGCGATATATCCGGTGACGCCATTGGTCTTGCCGGTGAAGGTTTCGAAGTCGGCAACACTCTCGATACTGGCGACGTTTCGGTAGCCGAATGTCTTCGCATCGATCTCGAATTTGTGCTGCTGGGCGCTGGCGATGCTGGCGAATGCGGACGCGATTGCAAGGACGGAAAGGGTTTTCTGAATCTTCATGGGTTCTCTCTTTCTCTCGTAAGCATCACTCGTTGTTTAGGCAACGTGTGTTGTGTATAATGTTACGTAGCTAGGAATCGAGAGATCAATCAGCAAATTTCAGCAGCTGTCGCTTAACCGACAAATTCGAACATCTGTTGTGATTTTCTTCATTCAAAGCCGGGAGATTGAATTTGCTGACCGCTCTTAGAGAAGCCGACCCACGAGTCAAGCGAACGCGACAGCTGCTTCAGCAGGCAATGTCTGAACTGTTGCTAGAAAAGAGCTTCCTCAGCATCAGCGTCCAGGATGTCGCCGCGCGAGCCACTGTCAACCGTGCCACGTTCTACGCGCACTTTGAGGATAAGTTCGCCATCTTCGAGAGCCTCATTCGAGACGGGTTCCAAGATGCGCTGGAATCCCGGTTAAGTCCAGAGGTTGTCTTCGATGAGGCGGGCCTCAGGCTCCTTATTCAAACCGTCACCGAATTTATGGGCCGTCTCAACAGCCGGTGTCGAAAAACCGACCGACGCATGGACCCGCTAGTAGAGTCCACCGCCCAGGACACCCTGTACCGCTTTCTGCTATCACGCCTCTCCGCCGAAGGTCGGCGAGACAACCTGGAAACCACCGCCTCCGTCTGGAGCTGGGCCATCTTCGGCGCCGCCATGCAGTGGAGCCGCACCGAGCGGGCAAAGTCCGCGGCGGATCTCGCCGACGAAGTGTTTAGAGTGCTCTGGGGAGAGCGAGCGGCCGTCTGATGCCGGTTCTGGTGGAATGTGTATCGGATCGTGGTTCATAGGGTGACGTTCTCTCGGTGATTGGTCGTTGTTTCCAACGGACGGTTGATTCCTCATTTCTTCCCAAATACAACTCTCAGGGTAGCGGCCAATATCCAAACGTGATCCGGAAAGGAAGACTCCTTGGTTTGCCTAGAACCGCTCTAGGCGAACCAAGGAGTCTTCAGGCCAAAATACTAGGTATGTCCCACCCCTCCCCGCGTGAGCAAACCCTTCGCGAGCGGCGGCAAAGTGAGAGGAGTCGCCTTTACCGCGAGCAGCGGGGAATTCAGCTATTGCGCTCCGCGCTTGTCGGGCTCGCGGCTGGCGCTCTCGCGGTGCTGTACCAGTTGGCAGTCCAGCAGGCATCTCGACTAAGCGTTGGGGCGGGTGTCGCTGCGCAGAGTTGGAGTGTTGGCGCCAAGCTGATCTTCATCGCGACAACAGCGACGATTGGGGCGGTGGCATCGTGGCTCATTGGGCGCTATGCACCCGAATCGGGTGGAAGCGGGATCCCCCATATCAAGGCTTCGCTCCTCCATCTCAAACAGATCCGCCCCCTCCGAATCATCTTTGCCAAATTCTTTGGAGGACTTGCCGCGCTACTTGCTGGGATGTCCTTCGGACGGGAGGGACCAACCGTTCAGATGGGAGCGTGCGTGGGCAAGTACATTGGCGATGTCCTCAAAGTGCCGCGCCGAAGCCGCGACTCCCTCATCGCCTCCGGCGCTGGAGCTGGATTGGCGGCTGCGTTCAATGCTCCACTCGCGGGATTCCTGTTCGTGATGGAGGAGCTCAAGCGCGAGATGTCAGCCATCACATACGGTTCTGCCTTGGTGGCCAGTGTGTGCGCCGTCGCCGTAACGCGCTACACCCTTGGGCAACAGTCTTCATTTCGACTCACGAGTCCTGGAAGCGCACCGCTAAGTATCCTTCCGCTTGTCGCCCTCCTTGGATTGATCGCCGGAGGGGCTGGTGTCCTGTTCAACAAAACCCTGATGGGCGGGCTTGACCTGCGCGGTGCACTCAAGTTGAAGCGCTGGCAGATGGGGGCGTTGGCGGGGGTTGTATCCGGAGCGGCTCTCATCTGGTTTCCCGATATCACCGGAGGTGGTCACACCCTCGCGGAATCGATCCTTTCGGGGCAGTTCAAAGCGCCGAATGTCCTGCTTGCCGTTGGCTTCATCTTCGTCGGGAAGCTCCTGCTCACCTCGGGCAGCTACGCCACTGGGTTGCCAGGCGGAATCTTCGCGCCCATTCTCTCGCTTGGGGCGGTCCTTGGCTATGGATACGGAGTCATTGTTCATCGGTTGATGCCGGGGACACCCTTTAGCGCGGAAGGGTTTGCCACTTTGGGAATGGCTTCACTGCTGGCCGCTTCGGTGAGGGCACCGCTCACGGGAGTGGTGCTGATCGTGGAGATGACGGCCGAGTACAGCCTGCTTTACGCTCTCCTCGTCGCCGCGTTCGCTGCCGATCTTGCCGCCCAGGCGCTGAAGGATAATCCGATCTACGAGGCGCTGATGGAGCGAGACTTGAGTGTAAACGGTATGGAGATCCATCCCGACGAGGAGCCGATATTGCTTGAGGTGCTTATTGAGCCCGACTCCGAAATGGATGGAAAGCGAGTGAGCAATTTGCAGCTTCCACCTGGTGCCATTCTTGCCACGATTGAGCGCGGAGCGAGGCACATGGTTCCTGGCGGTGCCACGGTTCTGAGGTCTGGAGACATGATCACGCTGATGATTGAGGGAGACAAGCCCGAACTCAGCCTTCGCATTCATGAGGCGAGCAAATCTCCGTCCTAAACAGGCGCTAAAACCGGTCCCACGAGGTTTCCCGAACGCTGTAAGCTTGCTGCATGTTGACTCTGGTCGCCTCGATTGTTCTGTCCAGCGCTGTGCCCGCTGTCGAGACCCCGCCTCAAGCTCCTCCGACCCCGGTGATCCCTGGTGAAACCAAGGCTCAGCATGATGCTCGAATGCACTGGTGGCGCAAATCTCGCTTCGGAATGTTCATTCACTGGGGACTTTATGCGGTCCCTGCTGGGGAATGGGATGGCAAAACCGATTATGCGGAGTGGATTCGTGAGTCCGCCCAAATTCCGGTGAAGACTTACGACAAGTTCGTCAAGCAGTTCAACCCGGTCAAGTTCAATCCAAAAGCCTGGGCAAAGATGGCGCACAATGCGGGAATGCAGTACATGGTGATCACCAGCAAGCACCACGATGGCTTCAACATGTTCGACAGCAAGTACACCGACTTCAAAGTGACGAACACGCCTTACAAGAAGGACCCGATCAAGGCTCTCTCTAAGGCAGTTCGCGCCGAGGGAATGACGTTCTGCCTGTACCACAGCATCATGGACTGGCACTATCCCGACTATCTGCCCCGCCGCAAGTGGGAAGTTGCAGACCGGCCGAACGGCAATGCCAACTTCAAGAAGTTCGTCCAATACCTGCGAAACGACGTTCAGCAGATCATCAAGGACTACCATCCCGGACTCGTTTGGTTCGATGGTCAATGGGAGAACACCTGGACGGAGCCGTATGGCTCCCAACTCTACGCTCTCTGCCGCATCACCGATCCGAAGGTAATCGTCAACAACCGAGTTGGCACCGCTCGGGACCGCGAGCTAGGCGACTACATCACCCCTGAGCAAACGATTCCCGCAACCGGCCTTCCTGGTGTGGACTGGGAAACCTGTATGACGATGAACGATCACTGGGGCTACAACAAGGCGGATCACAACTACAAAACTACCAAGGTCCTCGTGCGAGACCTCGTGGACATCGCCAGCAAAGGTGGCAACTTCCTGCTCAACGTCGGACCCACCGCAGAGGGAACCTTCCCGCCTCAGGCGATCGATCGGCTGAAGGGAATTGGTGACTGGATGAATGTCAACCACGATTCGATTTACGACACCACCGCTTCCGTGTTTGACTCTTTGAGGTGGGGCAGATGCACCGTCCGGGCCCACAAGAAGAACACCGAACTGTTCCTGCATGTGTTCGACTGGCCCAAGGACGGAAAGCTTGTGATCCCCGGCCTTGCCAACCCGATCCGAAGCGCCAAGATTCTGGGCGGTGCTTCGGTTCAGGCCGCGAATGTTGGCCCGAATGTGGTTGTCGCAGTTCCTGTAACGCGTCCCAATTCGATCGACACCGTCGTTCGCGTGGAGATTGCCGGAGCTCCCGTCATCTTCCATGCGCCACAGATCACCACTCAGTCTTCAAGCTTTGTTTCTTCTGTCGATGTGAAGGTCTCCGTTCCTACCGGACTCACCGCTCGATACACCTTGGACGGCTCACCGGTGAAGCTATCGTCGCCGATCTATTCCAAGCCAATTCATGTCGACCATAACCTCAACGTAACGGTGGCAGGCTTCTATCACGGCAAGCGGGTATCGGATTTTGTTGTGAAATCTTTCAGTAAGGTGGATCCGTGGCCGGCATCTGAGGCAATGGGCGGCGGGCCGGGTCTCAGCGTTTCTGAGTACAAGGGTGATTTCTCCACAGTCGATGCAATCGAAAGTGGCACACCGAGCCAGACGCTGACGGATTCAGTGGTTCGCCTCGATCCGAAGTGGAATCCAATCCCAGAAAAGATTGGCCGAATTCTCACTGGCGAGATCGTCATTCCGAAGTCGGAATTGGTGCGGTTTGCCCTCCGGTCCGACGATGGCTCGCGGCTGGAGATTGACGGCAAGGTCGTGGTGAACAACGATGGCCTTCACGGGTCGAAGACGTCCGAAGGTGCCGCACCACTCGCGAAGGGGCCCCACTCGATCAAGGTGCTTTGGTTCAACAATACGGGTGATGCTTCTCTGAACCTCGCATGGGCCATTGGGGGGGCGTCGTTGGCACCCGTTCCGGCATCGGCCTTCATTCACTAGTCGTCGTTGGCCCGGCTGAAGCGAACTCAGCCGGGCCATGCTATTGAGACCCAACCCCATGATTGCTTTCCTCTGCGCCCTCTCCGCATTGTCTTCCGCTCCACTCCAGGTTCCGGCTCAACGGCTGTCGACGGAGGATGTGGTCTGGACGACACCCTCTGTCGATGCGATCGGCTCGATGCCGCTCGGAAATGGGGAAGTGGTGCTGAACGCATGGGTTGAGCAAAAGACAGGGGACCTGCGGTTCTATATCGCCCGAACGGACGCGCTGTCCGAGATCTCTCGGGTGCTCAAGCTGGGTGGTATTCGGGTCCACATGGATCCGTCTCCCTTTGTGAACGCTTCCGATTTCAAGCAACACCTGCACCTACAGGACGGCGAACTGGTGATTACCGCCGGTGGAAGCAAACTTAAGCTCTTCGTAGACTCCAGCGCCAACCGAGTGGAAGTGCTAGGTGAATCTGGCCGTCCGCTCAAGGTGACGGCATCAGTGGAGTGCTGGCGAAACTCGCGCCATGTGCTCAGTGAGTCCGAGCAGATCTCGGCTTGGAGTGTTCACAACGCTCCTTTTACACTTGCGGAAGAGCCAGATGTGTTTCTCCCCGGCGAGCCTTCTTCAGTCACTTGGTATCACCGAAATGAAACGACCGTTGTTCCTCAGGTTCTTGCAAACCAATCGCTCACCGGTGCATCTGGTGCCTTCGACCCGATCCTTCATCGGACATTTGGAGGTCGGCTCTCAGGGGAAGGGTTCAGGCGAAGCGGGCCGAGGACTCTTTCGAAGGGTGCTTCGGGCCAGTTCCATCTCACCATCCCAACCTACACTGCCCAAACGAACACTGCGAACGAGTGGCTCGCGGGCCTTGGGAAAACTCCTATCGCCAGTGAAGCGCGAACCTTAAATTGGTGGCACTCATTCTGGAATCGATCCTGGGTGTTCGTCTCTGGCGATCATGCCGGAAGCATTGTTCCCAAGAATGAGTTTCCCTTGCGGCGAGGCGTGGATTCAAACGGGCAGAACGTTTTCCCTGGAAAGATTGAAGCCTGGCGGTGCGTGGCCAAACCGCTGAGCACAGAGCAGATCGCTAACCAAAGCGGCGAGACTTCCGACAGCATTCCCCAATCCCTGGATTTCAGCAGAGGTTTCACCCTAAGCGCTTGGATCACGCCAGATGCCCTCGGCGCAGGGCGCATCTTCGACAAGCTCACGGCGGGACAGGCAGACGGATTCCTGTTTGACATTCAGCCTGGCGGAACGCTTCGATTGATTTGCGGCGACTTGACCCTCACCGCTGCGAAGGTGATCCGCCAGGGCGAGCGGCAATATGTTGCCGCCGTGTTCGATCCTAGTACTGCCCAAGCCGCACTCTACTTGAATGGGAAGTTGGTAGCGGGTCATCAGCCGCTCCCTGGCTCCTCGGTGACGCGCGGATGGACGCTCCAGCGCTACGTTCAAGCCTGTCAGGGCCGCGGGGAGTTTCCGATCAAGTTCAACGGTGGCTACTACACGGTTGAGCCAACGCCCATGGGACGCAAATCGAACCCAGATTGGCGGAACTGGGGAGACAGCCACTGGTATCAGAACGTGCGCCACATGTATCACCCGATGCCGCAGCAGGGTGATTTCGACATGATGTCGGCGTTCTTCCGTCTGTACGAGAAGGCGGTCCCTCTGGCGAAGTCGCGTTCCGACAAATATCACAACTCCAGTGGTGTGTACTTCCCGGAGACGATGACGGTGTGGGGCACCTACTCTTCTGGAGACTACGGCTGGGACCGTACCGGAAAGCAGCCAAAGGATGTTGATTGCCAGTATTGGCAATATGCCTGGAATCAAGGGCCCGAACTGGTCAATCTGATGCTCGACTACTGGGACTACACCCAGGACAAAGTGTTCCTAAAGCAGCAGCTGATTCCGATGGCCAAAGAGGTGCTCGCCTACTTCCGAAGTCGCTTTAAAGTCGACGCGACGGGAAAGATCATCCTGGACCCAACCCAGGTTGTGGAGACGTACTGGCATGGCGTGGTCAACGACATGCCAACCGTATCCGGATTGATCTCAACCACAGATCGGTTGTGCAAGTTGCCGAAAGGTTTGGTCAGTCCGTACGATCAAGTGACATTCTCTCGGACACGAGCAATGTGTCCGGAACTGCCGTTTGAAGTCCGCAAGGGTGAGCGTCAGCTGTCACCTGCCCAAAAGTACAACCCAGACACCAGCAATGTCGAGAATGGGGAACTGTACGGAGTGTGGCCCTCACGAGTCGTGGACCTAGGCCATCCCCAACATCTCGCTGAAGCGAAAGTTGCCTACAAGAACCGCCTCAACCACTTGGACACTGGATGGGGATACGATGGCAACGTGGCCGCCCTCCTCGGTATGACGGATGAGGCCTCGCGAATCCTGCTGATCAAGTGCGCCAACAGTCATCCCGCCTATCGCTGGCCCGCAACGTGGGGACCCAACTTCGACTGGCTCCCCGATCAGAACCACGGCGGAAACCTGCTGAACACCACCAACCTCATGCTGATGCAGTCCGAGTCTCTCGCATCCGGGGGCACCATCCGCCTCTTTCCCGCCTGGCCAAAATCCTGGGACGTCGACTTCAAACTCCACGCCCCCGGAAACACCACGGTCCATGCGGTTTTGAAGGGAGGGGTCGTGAAGACCCTAGAAGTGTCGCCCGTCTCTCGGCGAAAGGATGTCGTTTTTCCAAGTTGGCTGAAGCCGTGGGATTGAGGTCGTGCGAAGAAGGCGCCCAAATCAGTCAGGCCGATGGGCGCGCAGGCATTTAGCCCGCTTTTTGAACGGGGTTTCAACCCCGTTGTTGTAGGATGCCGCCGGTTCAAACAGGCATCACAATAGGGTCCGTGGCGCCAAATGAGCCAGGTTAAACCGCATCCAATATGGCGCTTGGCCCCAAGCCAGCATTCCCGTTGAACTTGTTGAGACTTAACCGCCTAAGTGCCCGCAGTTTTGCCAAAACTTGGTAAAGTCCCACAAATGAAAGCCGAATCCCCGAGGAGAATGCCGAAGCTTGTTAAGTTTCAAATCGCCATGGCGATTGCCGCCATACCGGGGGGCGTGCTGGGCGTCGGCTACTTTGTCTCCGACGCCTTCCAACCGATCATGCATCGCGTAGGAGCTTGGATGATCGTCTACGCATTCGGAATCTCCAACATAAGCCTGTTCGGGACTCTGGCGATCAATCGGTCTGAGGCTAAAAAGCGGTCCCAGATCCAGGGTTAGTGGGGAAGGACTTGCTTGAGTCCGTGCCCGAATTTCAATACTGAGATTCGAATGCGAACGCCAAAGACGTTCTTCCTAAAAGCCTAGGGTTAGCCGCTCTGGCGGCTTACCCTAGGTCCGCGGACGCGGCGCGGGACAACCGCAACGCGGTTCTGTCCTGTAATCTCCGCCATGAAACCGACAATCGAGGCATCTAATGCCTTCCGGACTCAACCGCGGTGCGGTTGTCGGAGCATCGCTTAGCCTTGGGTAGCCCTCGCTTCGCGAGTTCAACCCTAGGCTGCTTCGAAGAACGCCCTTGGCGTTCTGGGTTCCGGGAAAACCGACTATTGCCCCTTGTAAGTGACCACGTAATGAACTGGCGGAGGGGGTGGCGGGGTTTCTAGGTAGGCGTCGCCATGGGTCGCCCAAGCCAACAACTCACCAGGCTTTGCCGGTCGGTGGAAATGACGCCGGAAGGCCATCGATGTCCACATCGTTTCTGGAGTTCGAAACTGTTTGGCTCCGAGGGCGAGTAGCCAGCAAGGGAACCCGAAAATGATCAGAGGCCAGTCATACCACGGGTAATGGTGGTCGAAGGGGAACATTGCCAGGTACGAGAAGATGTACAGTAGCGCTTTGCAAACCCCGGTTAGGTACCAGCCATCCCAGGTTGTGCAAAGAGCAATACCAGTCGCCAGAATTAAAACGCTAACCCACCGGTTGGAAGCGAACAAGCTGGCTAAAATCATCACCACGCCCGCGATCCACACCGCGTTTTGCACCTTTTTCGGGATGGCGTATTGCTCCATGAACTCCTCAGACCACTCTATTATCCATCGAATTGCAGTGGACCCAGGTGAAGATTGCGGGATTGGTATTATCTCCCCATGAAGTTCGCTAAGGCATGTCTGCCGATTCTTATTTGCGCTGCGTGCAGTTCAGTCTTCGCGGCAGCCGACGCCAAAAAGGAGCTCACCGTGATCTATGCGGGCCTATCCAAGGCGTTCGTGCAGAAGAACATAAGAGCGTATGACAAGGTACTGACCAAAGACTTCACCGTGATCGATCTGAAGGGCAAGACGCTTTCCCGCGCAGAGATCCTTCACGACTACACCACCCAGATGAAGATGATGAAGAACCCCTCGTGGACGCGCAAGATCACGAGGATCGCAAAGAAGGGAAGCAATTTCCTGGTCTCCGTGAGCAGCGACATCCAGGCCGACGTATCGGGTGGAGACGGAAACAAACACCACCTTCGGCTCATCGCGGCCGCCAGCGACACGTGGACCAAAGAAAGCGGCAGATGGATGCTGGTCAAATCGAAGCTGGAAGGCACAACTTCCTTCCTTGACGGACAACCTGTTGGCGGGCGATAGTGTTCTGGCGCGTCGGTGTGCAAAGATTGCAGGCGTGCTGAAGCGATTCCTAATCGTCCTTTCCGTCTTCGCGCTTGCTGGTGCAGCCTGCGCTCAAGACAACTACGAGATTCAGGTGTACGGGTCGGATACGGTGAAGAAGGGGACGACCATGGTCGAACTTCACTCCAACTACACCTATAACGGCAGAACCGGTGTCGTGAATGGGGTTCTGCCCACCAATCACGCCCTCCACGAAACCCTAGAATTGACCCACGGGTTCACGGACAACTTCGAGACTGGATTCTACATCTTCACCAGCTACCAGAGCAGCCAAGGCTACAACTACGTCGGTAGCCATATCCGCCCTCGGGTGAAGGTTCCCGAATCCTGGAAGTGGCCGATTGGGGCGAGCCTATCTGTGGAGTATGGTTGGCAAAAGCGAGCCTTCGCGGAGGATGACTCCAACTTAGAGATTCGCCCCATTCTCGATAAGCAGTTTGGACGCTGGTATGTCGCCCTCAATCCGGCTGTGGAGAGGTCCCTGCACGGCTTCAACGCTTCGGCAGGATTTGTGTTTTCGCCAAACGTGAAGGTTAGCTATGACATCACTAAGGTGGTCACGTTCGGCGTTGAATACTACGGTTCCGTGGGTCCGATTACAGCTTGGGACACCGTTCAGAATCAGCAAAATCAAATCTTCCCATCGGTTGACCTCAACTTAGGGGCGGACTGGGAATTCAACGCTGGCATCGGCTTTGGAATGAATCGGGCGACGAACGAAGCGCAGGGAACCATTGTCAAAGTGATCGTGGGCCGCCATTTTAGCTTCTAGTCCAGAGACTCCGTTATGCCTCACCTGTTTCCCGCCCTGATTGCGAAAGGACTCAGCTTTGCAACACCATCCGGGCGGGTAATCCTCCAACCCACTGATTTGACGATCAGCCCTGGGGAGATTCATGCCTTGGTAGGTTTGAGCGGAGCCGGAAAATCTGTCCTCGCGAAAATCCTCGCCGGGATCCTCAGCTCCCCGACGGGGACGATCCACGTCCAAGGCCAGCTCAAGGCGATCCACAGCGAAGCGGACGCACAAAAGGCGGGAATCCGAATTGTCAAACAAGAGGTTGATCTCAATCCTCGCTTTGCGGTGCTTGACGTTCTTGATCTTGGCCCGGTCCCTCGCCGGTTCGGTTTCGTGGATACCAAAGCACACCTTGCCTCGGCCAAAGCGCACCTTTCGATGTTTGGCTTAGGTGCCGTGGACCCAAATGCTCACGTCGCTACCCTTACCCCTGGCCAACAGAAGTTGCTTCAGCTTGCCTGTTGCCTTCAAAAGTCAGCATCCCTCCTTATCCTAGATGACCCGGCATCCTCTATGACGGAGGTGGAGGCGAAGGTGCTTTATGATCGACTTGCTCAGCTTCAGTACGCGGAGACGGGAGTGCTGTATCTTTGCGATTCTGCTCAAGAAGCTCTGGAAGTAGGAGACCAAATTTCGGTGATGCGAGATGGCCGTCTGCTGGCGACCCACTTCCATGAAGACATCTTCGTCCCGCAGCTGGCGGGAGAGATGGTGGGTCGCGACAACTCCAATGTTCCCCCTCGCAGGCGCAGAATCATCGGGCCCGAGATGATTCTCAGAATTGAGGCTGTCTCCGTAGATCCCCATCTGCTGGGCGGCAGCCTGAAGGTTAAGCGCTCTGAAATTTTTGGCCTAGTCGGTCTTTCTGGAGCCGGCCAATCCGAGTTCCTCCGGGCAATAGCAGGAGCCGAGCCCAGAACAGAGGGAGCCGTCTTTCTTCGGGGTGCAGGCACCCCTTCGCGAACGGCGACGGTAGAGCAGTCTTTGATAAGTGGTCTCGGATTTATCCCCGATCCGTTTCAAAGTGAAGTATTGAATCTAACCTATCTTTCGGTCGGTTCGCGGCAACTTTTGCGTGCACTGAATGCATCCCATCCGCTTCGCTCATCCGTGGCAAAGTGCATCGATGCTGGATGTGTCGCGCTTCTGTTCGATCGCCCGTTCCATGGGCTGAATGTAACGTGCCGATACGAGGCAATCGAAATGTTTCAGGACCTCGCCGAAACGGGCTCGGCGGTGGTGATCGCTTCAACCGAATTGGAAGAGTTGCTCAAGATCTGCGACCGCATTGGGATCATGTCCAACGGCAGACTGGTGCGGACATTGGAGCGTGCGGATTTTGATCTCGACAAAATTCGCACGCTCCTGAAAAATCCCCGGTAGGGTTAGTCCTTTCGGACCCGCATCCGGTCAATCGCCACCGAGATGATGATGATCGCGCCTGTGACGATCTGCTCCACAAAGGTGCTCCAGCCCATCATCGAACAACCAGTGCTGATAGTTGTCATGATCCAGGCGCCGAGTAGGGAGCCCAGGACGGAACCCTGTCCACCGTTGAGGCTCGCGCCACCGATGACGACGGCGGCAATCACGTCAAGTTCCAGGCCCTGAGCCACGGTTGGGTCGGCGAGCGTCAGTCGAGAGAACGTCATCAGCCCGCTGAGACCAAAGAACATTCCCCCCAACATATAGACGAGGACCTTTACACGCTCAACCGGTACGCCGCACAGCCGAGCTGCCTGCTCGTTGGAGCCTACCGCCACAATATGGCGTCCGAAGCGCGTGCGCTTCAGCATCAGAGAGACCATCAGCGCCAGGAACAGCAAAAGCCAAACGCCGACTGGGAAGAGGTGAGTCACTCCAGAAAAGACTGCGCCGACAAAACCACCGGCTGGCTTGCCTTCTACCTTCGGAGGACGCGAAATGATGTCGTCCAGCCAGTTCGGCAACGGGTTGATCGACTTGTCGTTTGCAACCCACTTTGCACCGCCGCGAACGATGAGCATGGTGCCAAGGGTAACGATAAACGGAACGACCTTCACTCGGGTGATGAGGATGCCATTGAACAGTCCGCAGACCCCTCCGGCGGCAACTCCGCCGAGCAGGGCGATCCATGGGGATTTGCCTGACACCAGCAAAGCGGCGATTACGACACCGACAAATGCGACAACTGAGCCTACGGAAAGGTCGATTCCACCGCAAATAATGATGCAGGTCATTCCCAGCGTGGCAATGGAAACAATGGTTCCCTGGCGGGCCATCGTCTCAAGATTGTCCAGGCTGTGGAAGGTGGGCGGCCCTTTCCAAGCAAAGAAGCCGAAGATAATAAACCAGGCGATAACCAGCCCAGCGAGGTTGAAAATAGAAGAATTTTTAAGCTGCTTGATCACGCGCCTGCCGCCTCACGAATAATTGCCTCTGCATTGGTTTCCTCAACCGGAACTGCGCGGCCCAGTTTTCCTTTGTGCATCACTGCGATGCGGTCACAAGTTCCAAGCAGCTCCGGAAGGTAGCTGCTGACCATCAATACTGCCATGCCCTCTAGGGCCAGTTCATCAATCAACGCGTATATCTGCTCCTTGCTTCCAACATCAATTCCTCGGGTCGGCTCATCTAGAAGCATCACATCAACGCCGTGATACAGCAGCCTTGCGATCGCGACCTTCTGCTGGTTTCCGCCTGAGAGTTCCCCGATGGCCTGTTTAGGGCCCTGACACTTCACCTTCATCTTGGTGATCCAACCTGCCGCTTCCTCTTCTTGCTTGGCGTTCGAAACGATCGCGGGAAGTTTGGTAATCGTCATGTTGTCTGCGATTGACATCCGCAGGGCCAGCCCTTCCAGCTTTCGATCTTCGCTGAGCATTCCCACACCTTCTTTCCACCGCTCAGCAGGGCGAGCCTTGCCCTCAATGTGCCCGACGCGAATTCGTCCGCTCTTCACCGCGTCCAGGCCGAAAATACATCTCAGAAGCTCGGTGCGGCCGGAGCCGTTGAGCCCGGCGATTCCTAGGACCTCGCCTTTGTGAAGCGTAAAGCTCGCATCTTCGGGTTTCGTTCGTCCGTGAAGGGAACTGATATCCAAAAGCACTTCGCCCTGCTTACGTGGGGAGCGAGGATAGATGGTGTCGATTCGACGACCGACCATCATGGCGACGATACCGTCTGCGTCTACTTCGTCAACCCTCTTCACGCCAACGTTGACACCGTCTCGCAACACTGTCATCCGATCGCAGATCCGCTTGATCTCATCCAGGAAGTGAGAAATGTAGATGACGGACGTGCCTTTGTTCTTGAGGATCTCGACGACGTTGAACAGGCGCTCGGTGTCGGCTTGAGTTAAGCTGCTCGTCGGCTCGTCGAGCACAACCACTCGAGAGTCTAGGGCGACGGCACGGGCGATTTCGATGAGCTGCCGCATCGCGATGGGCAGAGATTTGACGGGGGCATCGACATTGACATCATCGATGCCGAGCAAGTGGAGGGCGTCTTGGGTGATCTTCCGCGTGGTCTTGCGGTCAATGATCCCTAGGTTCTGAACCTCTAGACCCAGCATGATGTTTTCAGCGGTTGACAGATCTGGGCAGAGCGAAAGCTCCTGATAAATCATGGCGATTCCGGCGCGGCGGCCCTGAATCGGGTTTTTGGGAGCATAGGGCTCTCCACCAAGCGTGATCTGACCGGAATCAGAGAATTCGGCGCCGGAGAGGATACGCATGAGCGTGCTCTTTCCAGAGCCGTTTTCGCCCACAAGTGCATGGACCTCACCCTTCTCGACATGAAGATCAACTTTGTCGAGCGCTTTGGTGGCACCAAACTCTTTGCAGATTCCGGACATGGAAAGGAACGAGGACATACGAAGGTTAAAAGGGGTGGCGCATCAGTGCGGGAAGCGGAGAAGCCTTGGTGAAAACGCCGCTGGAGATCACGTGGATTCCCGAGCGGCGTCTTGGAATGAAGGAGATTTACTCCTTCGGCGGATTGATGAGCTTGGCGATCTTTTCCTCGCCCATGTTCGCTTTGGTGACGAGAGTTGCACCGGTATCGATCCGCTTTTCAACCGTCTTCTTGTTGATGGCGGCGACGACCGTCTTCACGCTCTGGTAGCCCATGTTATATGGGTCCTGAACGACCAGCGCATTGATCTCGCCAGCGGTCAGACCCTCGATGAGCTTGGGTGAGGAGTCGAAGCCAACGAACTTGACTTTGCCAGCCCACTTGTTCTCCTCAAGCACGCGGAGCATTCCGAAGGTGCTGGACTCGTTGGGGCAGTAGATGCCCTGAGCCTGGAGGGAACCGTCTGGGTTCTTGAACGCCCCGAGGAGGCTCTCAGACTTCTTCTGAGCGGAGTCCACGGTAGATCCTGCCTCTTCGTTTGAGCTCAGTACCTTGATTCCAGGGTGCTTGGCAATGACGTCCAAGAATCCCTTTTCTCGCTCATCCGTGCTGGCTGATCCCTTTTGGTACCGAAGAACGATGATGCTGCCCTTGTCGCCAAGTTCCTTCACCATCTCTTCGCCTGCCATCGCGCCACCCTTTTCGTTGTCCGTGGAAACGAAGCTGACGAACTCAGTTGACTTGAGAGCGGAGTCGATGATGACAACCGGAATTGTCTGGCCGACTGCCTCATGGACCGGCTTCACAAGAGCCTGGTCATCAAGTGGAGCGAGGACGATTCCGTCCACCTTGGCGGTCGTGAAGTCTTCAACCGTCTTAATCTGGTCGACCTTATCGTCCTCTTTGAGAGGACCCTTGAACTGGATCGTCACGCCTAGCTCTTTGCCAGCCGCATCTGCTCCCGCTTTCACCGACTTCCAGTACTCGTGGGTTGAACCCTTTGGAATAACGGCAATCGTGAGCGCTTTCTTGCTCGAGTCGGTTCCACCACCGGCGGAAGTGCCCGATGCACTGCTCGAATTCGAGGCGGTGTCGCCTCCCGAGCCGCAACCTGCCATGACGAGCGTGGCAAGACCTGCCAGCAACGCTGCTCCTTTGAAACGCATTCTTCGATTCCTCCTGTTGTCCGCCGATTCCGCTTTTGCAGATCGGTACCGATCACAAACCTGAGCGCGAGATTTCCGCGCGCCCATGGAGATAGGGTTTCCCATATCTCCCCAAAACCTCTTTCTCTTGCCGCTTCCGCAAGACCGCATGGTCTTAACGACAGTTCGAGATTCAACGTATTGTAGCGACCTTGAGCTGTCAAAACGACCACTCCACAAAGTCTTTCCGTGCAACCGCCGCGCGGCGCACCTTTACACAGAAAAATGCGGGGATTTTTGGCCCCGCATTTTTCGCTTAGAAGCTATTGTGTTCCAGAGAGACGTGTTCCTGCTCGCGTTTGGTATGACCATTTGAGACCGAATCGCGAAATTTCGGCCCTTCACGCGCTTTGTTGCTTTATCCCTCGATCTAAGAGGGGCAGCGATGAGTCGTAGGAGGCTTTGATCCATCCTTCCGTGATCAGTCCTTCCAGCGCCTCAAGACAGAGCCTGGTCATGAAGGGAGAAATGGGCATTCCCAGTTTCTTCATTTCGAAGATGAACCGCTCTGTTAGCGGAAGAATCTCACGCTCTGCCGAGAGGGCTTTGAAGATGCAGTGATAGACGCCGATCATTGCCCATACCTTTGAATCGCGTCTCAGGCAATCGACTCGATAGATTCGCCCCTCATCGAACATCGCCACTGTGTCGGGATCGGCTCCGTCCGTATTCAACTCGAAGAGATTGTTCTCATAGACGTACCACTTCGCCGGGTCTTCGCTGAATCGGGACGTGAACGCTTTAATCGACGTGAGGGTGTACGTTCCTGAATGAGGCACCCCAGTGAAGTCATCGGTAAAGCCCCCCGTACCGAGCCATTGGAATGCAGCGTCCGCATCTAGGGTGAGACCAGAGCTCTTTGCGATCTCGGAGCAATAGTCCTTGAGGTCCGTAAACTGTTGGTTGGCCGAATACCAGTAGTCCGCAAACCGAATATGGTTTCTGATATTGGCTCTCTGAATGGTGTCGAATTGATCACGAGTCCAATGAGGATCCAGTTCGCCGCGCTCGGTTTCCAGAATCGTGTAGGCGATTCTCCGCGCACCGACTTGAGCCAGCGTAAGGCCCGCAGAGAGAATTGGGTCTGCGAATCCTCCGGCGTCGCCGGCGAGGAACCAGTTTTCACCGTACAGCCGTTCCGCGACAAAGCTCCAATCCTTGGTCGCTTCCAAGCGATCCTCGCGCGTCGCGTTTTGAGTCAGCTCACGTACGATCGGCTCGTTTGCAATCGCCTCAAGATAGAGCTCTTCAGTGGACTTGCCCGACTTTTTGTAGTAGTCCGCCGCGGTGATAAATCCGATGGATGTACGTGTGGGGCCTAGTGGAATGAACCACAGCCAGCCATAGCCTAAGCTCAGAATGCGAACGTACGTTCCATCGACACCGACCTTTTCCGCCCACTCTGCGTTGTGCCAGTAATCCCACATCGCGATGTTCCGGAGCAGCGTTGGGCTGTCGATCTCGACTCCCATAGTTTTGCGGACAATGCTTTCTCCGCCCGATGCGTCGATGTAATAGCGTGCCTCAACCGACTCTGGTTCGGACTCTCCATCAAACCAAACTGTGAGACCGTCGATGCGGTCGCCCATACGCTTGACTTCCACAACTTTGGATCGCTGGTGAACCCGACACCCCATCTCTTCCGCATGATCGAGGAGGATCTTGTCGTAAATAGATCGGTCGACCTGAAAGGTGGTTCTCGCTCGCTCGCCTGAGTAATGCCCGGGGCGCTGGGTCTCCGTGAACTTGCCGCCCGGCAAAAAGTGGAAGTAGTAGAGATCCTGATCGGATTGCTTCCCCCATCGATAAGTGGCGCCTAATTTGATGGGGAAGTTGGCGGCCTCGACCTTATCCCAAACTCCCATCTCGTGGAGAATCCGGGGCACGGCTGGCAACAAGCTCTCACCCACGTGGTCGCGGGGGAACTGGGCTCTCTCTATGATTAGGACGTCCAACTTTGGACTGTACTTTTTAAGCAGTGTTCCGACGGTTGCCCCAGCTGGGCCGCCGCCGATAATGGCAACATCACACGTCATCGTGTTTAACCTTCCTAGGTGCGAGTATAGACGCTACAAGAGTGTTGCGCTATAGGGAATTTTACTGACCTGAGAAACTGCTCGAGTCGGGTACTCCGTGACTATCCTTCTCGCCCAACATCCAGCAAGGGAAGCGACGGATCGTAGGAAGCCGAAACCCATCCCTCGGTAACAAGCGCCTCAAGCGCCTCAAGGCAAACCCGCGCTAAATCTTGGGACATCGGCATGCGGTCCTTCTGCATTTCGAACACGAATCGCTCGGCAAGAAGCTGAATCTCTCGCTCGCCGCTCTTGAAGGCGCGATAGATGCACCGGTAGATGCCGTTGAGCGGCCAAATCTGGTCGCCCTTCTTGAGGCACTGGAGCTGGCGTACGCGACCCTCCTCGTAAATGGCGACCGTTTCCTGGATCGCGCCCTCAAGGTTGAGGTCGAACAGGTTATTGTCGTACACAAACCAGCTTGTGTCCTTGTTTCCAAATCGGCTCGTGAACGCTTTGATGGCCGTAAGGGTGTACGTGCCGGAGAAGGGAAGTCCATTGAGCTCGTCAGCAAAGCCACCCGTACCCAGCCACTGAAACGCGGCGTCCGCATCGAGGCTGAGCCCGGCGCCCTTGGCGATCTCGGAGCAGTACTCCTTGAGATCGGAGAACTGCTCGTTGGCGGAATACCAATAGTCAGCGAACCGGATGTGGTTGAGCGTATTTCGTCGCTGGATGCGGTTGAACTGAGACTTCACCCACTCAGGCTCAACTTCACCTTTCTCGATCTCCAGAATGGAGTACGCAACTCGCCTTGCGCCGATCTGGGCGAGGGTTAATCCGGCTGCCAGGATCGGGTCTGCAAAGCCGCAGGCATCGCCTGCTAGGAACCAGTTATCACCGTACAGGCGGTCCGCCACAAAGCTCCAGTCCTTGGTCGCCTCGAGTCGGTTCTCCCGTGTTGCGTTCTGGGTGAGGGAACGCACCAGAGGCTGAGTCGCGATCGCCTCGGTGTACAGTTCCTCGGTGGTCTTCCCAGACTTTCGGTAGTACTCGGCGGAAGTGATGAAGCCAATCGAGGTCCGAGTTGGGCCGAGAGGGATGAACCAGATCCACCCATAGTTGATGCTGAGTACGTACACATACGTGCCTCCCACACCAATCTTTTCTGCCCACTCGGTGTTGTGCCAGTAATCCCAAATGGCGATATTCCGAAGGAGAGTAGGCGACTCTACTTCAACACCCATCGTTTTGCGCACGATGCTTTCTCCGCCGGATGCGTCCACGTACGTTGTTGCCGTGATCGTCTCAATCTCGTCGCTTCCATGAAGGTAGGTTTGAAGGCCCTCGATTCGGTCACCTTCACTTAAGACTTGGGTGACCCGAGACTGCTCGTAAACGCGGCATCCCATCGACTTTGCATGATCCAGCAGAAGCTTGTCGTACACCGAGCGGTCGACTTGAAACGTCGTCTGTCTGCGCTGGCCGGTGTACTTTCCGGGGCGTTCGGTCTGCGTGAACTTTCCTTCTGGAAGGAAGTGGAAGTAGTACAAGTCGTCGTCGGTGTGCTTTCCCCAACGATAAGTGGCCCCAAGCTTGATCGGGAAGTTTGCTGCCTCAACCGCATCCCAAACTCCCATTTCATCGAGCACTCCAGTCACTGCGGGCAACAGACTCTCTCCTACGTGGTCCCTAGGGAATTTCTCCCGCTCGAGGATGACCACATCAAGGTCTGGGTTGAACTTCTTGAGGAGCGTCCCCACCGTGGCGCCAGCAGGTCCGCCGCCAATAATCGCTACATCGCACTTCATCGTCGCTGATTCACACTACCTTGCATTGTCTTTGGACAAAAAAACAGCGGACAGGCACCGCTAAGCGAGCCTGTCCGCATGGGTCAAACTTCCAGTCTTCCTACTTACTGAATGTTCTTGTCGAACTGGAACTGCCAGTTGTTCCAGTAAGTCGTGCTGAGGCCAGGGTTGTTCACGTAGAGGTTCTTGAACCACTGGAGCCCGCCCTTGTTGACTGCCTTGGCGTGAGAGTCGGCATACGACACAACCATGGAGTTGTTGTATCGATACCGAGCGTGCGAGGCGCACTCCCAGTTGCCCGAGGTGGCTGCATTGCAGTCTGTGTCGTATTCGGCCTTGACAACGAAGCCGTCAGGCAACGTCGTTCCAACCTGAGGATTGGCTGAGTCGTCTCCGTCTGGACCGACCCAAGCGCCGCTGCCGCCGCCGGCAGTGCTGACTCTCGTGGTGCCCGCGCCGAGATACTGTGACTCGACAACGACGAAGTACGGGTAGCTCCAGAACTGTCCAGGAGGGTTGAAGAAGTTCATACCCTTGGGCATGAGGAGAATCTTGTCGGTAGGCGACTCAAGCTGGCTGATCGAAATCGGTGTGCTTGGCGTGAGGCCTGAAGACTGATAGACGTCGCTATAGTCGTTGACCGGCATCGCGTTTGCGTTAACGCCGTAGCTGAAACCCTGCTGATACAACGGTGCGCCCTGGTGAAGTGCACCAACGGGTCCCGCTGGGTTCTGAACGGTGGAGCACTGAGGAGCAGCGACGTCCTGATACAGACCGTTGCAGGCCTGTGTCTGCTGAGATCCGTCTCCGGCAGTATAGGTGGTGCCACTCTTCACATATGGGTAGTTGGTGGCGGCCCAGTTGGTCAGGTCGGTGTTGTTGGCTCCGCCGCTGCCATGCTCAGAGTCGCTGAGGTGATCGTCATAGTCGTTCGAGTACATCTGGAAAGCGGTACCGAGCTGCTTGACATTGCTGAGGGAAGCGGTCTTCTTTGCGGCGGCCTTTGCCTGAGCAAAAACCGGGAAAAGAATTGCGGCGAGGATCGCGATAATTGCGATGACGACCAGAAGCTCAATGAGCGTGAAGGCTTTTGTGGATTGATTGGTACGAGTCATAGATTTCTCTCTTCAGTGAGAAGGCGTGAAAATTGCGGCTGAGCAAATAAGGTCAGTTCGCGGATCCGAAAATCGGTATGCGAGATGGGCGAATGAATTGGCTGAATTTCCAATAGAACATTCAGGCTTAGTTCGATCCGGCGGGGGGCGCGCCGCGCTTAGAGCCGGTTCCCTGAGCGGTCGAGATTTCGCCCTGTTCGTGGGCAATCATCTGCTTCTTCTGCTCGGGCGACAGATTCGTCATCTTGTTGATGGCGTTGATCTGCTGTTGGGCCTCAGAGACAACCTGCTGCGCGGGAACATTTCGCGAGCCGTCTCCGGAGTTCATGTGGGTGATTTCAAAAACGAGTGCGCCAACGGCTGCGAGGACTAAAACTCCTACGCCAATCTTTCCGCCGGTCGTCTGGGTAATGCTGGATACGCTCATCGTATGATCGGTGCTTGCCTGCTGCTGTGCGGGCCCTCCAAGTCGGGAAATCGTTTTATCAGCCTTGATAAAACCATTTATCAAATGATATCACGAATCATTCTCAAAACCCAAACGGATTTTCTGGCACTTTGCTAATCTGGCCCGGCTAAGCCGAAAATGGGGGAGAGGTTGAGTCTCGGACATCGAGACTGCAGGTGAATTTCACTGAGTTGCCTACCGATTCTGCTTCCGACAAGATGTTGAGTAAGTGACGGGTGGCGGCATGGGCCATTTCGCTGATCGGCTGGCGCACTGCAGTCAGCCGAGGCATCATGGAATCGCAGTAGGGGGTGCTGTCAAAGCCAATGACGCTTAGCTGTTTGGGAATAGTGATTCCGGAACTTCGCGCAGCACTGATGATGCTCCCAGCAATTCCTTCGTTCCAGGCGATGACTGCCGTATGGGGCGGCTTGGACGCGAACCAAGCGGGAAACTCGTCAGCAGAGAAGCTCCAGCAAACAATGTCTTCGTCTCCAAACTCTAGTTGCCGCATCTCCATTGCTTGGCGCATGCCGCTTAACCGCGCCTGGGCATCCGGGGTCTCCGTTTCGCCCAATTCCATGGCAAATAGAATCCGACGATGGCCCAGAGCTGCCAAGTGATCCACCGCCAATTTCATGCCGCCTTCGTTGTCACAGGAGAAAAAGCAGAGATCGGTTTCGCTGGCTGGGGGGGTATTGAGGGCAATGATGGGGAGAGGACAATCTTCCAATTCTTTCAGCAACTGGGGGTCGGCAGGAAGCTTGCACCAAATAATTCCATCCAGCGTGCCGTTGTTCAGCACGGAGGCAACTTGATGGTGAGGCACCTCTGGGAGGATCGTCAGTCGGTAGTGAAACTTAAACAGTTCGCTTGCAATGCCGTCCAGCAGCTGAACGTAATACTGCGGGCCAGCGGCGATGTGTCCGAAATGCTCGAATACCAGCCCGATCGTGTTGCTTCGGCTTGAACGAAGGGAGCGAGCAAGGGCATTTGGCGTGTACTTCAACCGCTTGGCCGCCTCGCGAATCTCAGCTGCCTTAACCTCACTCACCCGGATCGAGGAACCCCGCCCATGAAGAACTTTGCTTGCCGCAGGAATAGAAACCCCTGCCGCGAGTGCGACTTCTTTAAGCGTTGGGCCGGTTGAATTCCTCCTCATGTTCTTTGTGTTGGCATCATACAGCACTGCATACGCTGGGTGAGTCTTCTCAGGTGCGGGTCATTGAACGGAGATCCCGACTCTTGCCAGCGGTTTGGCGTAGGATTTTTGGCCGCGCCAACCGGAGAGACTCCGTGTCAAATCAAGAATTTCATTGGACTTCTGGAGCTGCGGTCGAGGCGCGAACATCAAGCTGGCAGGGAAAGATGCGCGACTGGAATCCACAGTCTTCTCGCCGGATCATCCCAAGGAGGGTTTCCGTGGCAAATGCAGCCATTTCTCGGATCGGTTGGCGCACGGCCGTAAGCCGAGGCGAAGTGGTCTCGCAGTACCTTGTGGAATCAAAGCCGATGACGCTGAGCTGTTGCGGAACGGAGATCAATTGTTCCCGAAGTGAATCCAATAGATGGCCCGCAAGGCGCTCGGTCCAGCAAACGACAGCCGTGCTTTTCCTCTCCAGTATTTCGGCCACCGCCCCCTGCAGATTCCAAGGGCATTCCAACTCAACCGGTTCTAGACCGTGAAGGAGCATCTGGGAAACGTAAGCATCTCGGCGGCTAATACGGTCAGGAGTATCTGATTCCTCTGCTTCTGACAGAAATGCGATTCGATGGTGTCCCAGGCCGATCAGATGATCGATCGCAAGATGAATCCCACCTACATTATCGCAGTTGACAAACAGGGCTTCAGCATCATCATTAGGTTCTGATGCGTTGATTGCAACGATTGGAATCGGCATATCGCGGAGGATTGAGGCCGAATCTGCATCGCGTGCCAGCTTGCACCAAATGACGCCATCCAACTGACCATCACCAAGCGAACCCATTAGGTCGCTGTGGTCGATTTCCGCGAGTAGGGACAACCGATACCCTTGTTGGAAAAGGACCGACGAAACTCCGTCCAAAAGGCAGGTCGTATACAATGGTCCGTCGCCAAGTCCTTTGAGGTTTTCGAACAGAACTCCAATGGTGTTGGTGCGGCTCTTTCGCAGGTTTCGGGCCACTGCATTGACGCGGTAGTTGAGCCTTGCCGCAGCCTCACGAATCTGAGCGGCACGTTCCTCGCTGACCCGGACGCTTGCGCCACCGCCGTGGAGAACCCTTGAAACTGCAGTGGTGGATACATTGGCAGCTTCCGCGACGTCGCGCAAGGTTGCTGGCTTCACCTTTGCCACCTATTAATTGGGAATGGAGTCACACTTCGGTACATCGGCATCAATCAGGTTCGCTCGCTTCCCAATGGTGGCGAAAACATCTAACCATACATTACAAAAAGTTTATTCATTCGGGCGGACCCTGCTGGCTCACACAATGAGCGCTTAAACTCAGACATTTGGGTTTAAGCGCTGTCCGCCACTCAATTTTTTGGAGCGCAGGCACTGCGTAATCCGCACTTTTATCTCGGGCTGCTCCGTCCAAGTGACATGTCTTTGCTGTTGGCCGTCGTCCTGGTGGTTCAGAGTCAATCTCCGATTTCAGTGGACTTTGCTCCCATGCCGGTTCGCAAGGCGATGTCTGTGCTGTCACGGGCAACGGGCAAGTCCCTTAAGGCATCTGACGATTTCATCGATGAGGTGCTTTTTGCCCATCTCAAAGACGCTCCCGCTGATCAGGTCCTTCAGCACATTGCAGAGGTGCTCGCCGCCCGATGGGAGACTCGCAGTGATGGCGCCCTCTGGCTTTTGCCGGACGCTAAGGTTCGGCAACAAATCGCAGCACGAGATGCGAAGAAGGAAGAGGACAAGCTTGCCAGGTCTATAGAATATGTGCGAAAGCACTTGGAGGCCCAGTCTGAAGAGCTCGACCAGGGATCCATCCTGAAATACCTCGCCAAAAAGGCGATGGAAGAAAAGAAGCGCAAGGCAGCAGAAGCTGCGAAAGACTATGACCACGTATTCGCAGAGCCGGACTCAGCTGAAGAATCTCCCGCATGGCGGGCTTTGGCAAGGATCCTGCTGGAAATAGACCCGAAGCATCTGCTGGCGATGCCCAACGACGCGGTGGAAGTGTGGGCAGAGAATCCGACGCCCATGCAGCATGCCTTGCCAGATAGCGCGAATGGATTTCTAGCTACTTACCGACGTGAAGTGGCACTGATGGATTCCACCATCATCCCCAGCCGGGTCAAGGTAATTCTCAACAAGTGGGAATCAGGGTCGGCAATGAGCGCCAATATCCACGTCCTTGACCCTAACGGCAAAATAGTGGACAAGGCTTTTGTTCGGCTTAACGATGATTCCGAGCTAATGAAAATTCCGTTCGGGTCTCGGCCAAAGCCAAAGGTGATTGCTGGGCAGCCACCGATTGCGCTTCCTCTCGCAGCGAGAGAGTTTCGCTCGCTCTTGTCAAACGATTACAAGGGCAAAGACAAAGAGGAGCTCTTCAAGAAGTATCAGCCGCGCCTTCTGGAGCCGGAGAAGTTTGAGCCAACGGAGCTCTTCAGGGGTAAAGACCTCATCGTCGCTGGAAGCCAAACAGGAAAGAATGTCGTGGGGACGGTATGTGACCTCATTGACGCCCGGTATGCCAAAAGCAGGGCAGAGTCGCCCTCTGAGATATTCGTGAAGAGCGACATCGAGATGATGCCGGCTCCTGAAAATTGGGTCATTGTTCGTCCCTCCGAAAATCTTGCCCGAGCATCCCGGAGGAAGGCAGAACTCCTACTGAAACAGAGCCAAAGACTGGGAGGCATCTCAGTTGACCTTGCCGCAGATTGGACTTGCCAGTCAACAGGAAGATGGCCCTTTATCAACTGGGTTGGAGATTTCCTGGACGTTATGTTTACCAATCATGGGCCGTACAGCACGCTCGGCACCACATTAGATGACATCTCTTTGCGTCTCTGGGGAGCAATCCCTCCTGGGTACATGGACTCCCTGAAACGGGGCGGCAGCGTCAACCTTTCGAGCCTTCCGCCTGAAGTGAAGAGGCAGATCCATGAGATGGTTTATTGGCACCGGGCGTTGGACTTGAGCGACGCGGACCCAACGGACAAGTTGCCTAACGGAATTGAAGGTGGCAGCGTCACCATGGAAGTCAAGGAGACTCCCGTTTTTATCGCGTGGAATTCTCAAAGCAAAGAGGCTGTGCAGCGTATGCCTTATGACGCCAAAATGTTTGGGAAAGGCTTGGCAGTGGGGAGTAGCTACTGGGAAATTCAACCCGAAGTCTTCCAGCACTTTGATCGCTTTCGGATGGGCCTAAACCGGAAGTATGAACTCCACATTTCAATCAATCCAGGAGCGCTTCCCATGACCGTCACACTGTCTGAAACATTCTTTCCACCGGAATCCGAAAACCTAGAGCGGTTGCCAGAATCGGTTCGAAAGGAGGTTGGAGTGGCCGAGCGAGAGGCAGCCGCCCAACCCAAGAACTCCGATGGGAAAGGGGTGATTCCGCCTCAATGAGGATGACGGGGTGCCGAAGTCGACTAAAATGACTTGTGGCACGCCTACAGAAGCACGTAACCCCTGACAATCGTATCGATCGATGGAAGAAGCTTTGGGCTACGCCCAAGAAGCTGACACCGGTTGAGACCGATGAGGCATTTGAAGAATTCCAGGAAGAGTTTGTGCCTGGTCACATGCACAAGTACTTCCTGAAGTCGTTCGGCGTCCCCAAGGCCCAGTTCGGCAACCGATTCTTCATGGAAGATGCTCAGTACCGAAACTGGGACATGCGAATCTCCTCGTTCGTCGGAGAGGGTGAGCACATCGAAGTGACGGTGATCTACGGATCGATCGATGCGCTAGAAGCCCACCAGCTAAAAGGCGAAAGGCGCAGAACCCTGCGCGATATTATCATCGACGATTGGCAGGCCGCCTGCGCCATCATCCGCTCGAAAGAAGCGAACATCTTTGTTTTCGTCGAGCCAAAAATGCGTGGCTGCATGGTTCGGATGAACCGCCTTGATGGATTCGAGGAACCAGAGCTGGATCCCGAAGAACTAGCCGAGTCCGTCTAGCTCAACTCCGATCTCTCTCCCTTTCGCTTGGCGAGACGGAGAGTTGGAGAGGGAGAGCCAGCGCGTTCAGCGTTGGTCTGATACCGTCTGTTTTCAAGGTATCAATGACAGGGCTGGGGCAATTCCCGTGCCTGAAGGGCCCGGCTCTCCATCCCTATCCCTTCCTCTCGCCGGGGCGAAAGGAAGGGGACGGTTGGCCGTAATTAGGGAGGCTTAGACCTGCTCGAAGGTGGTTGTCAGGTTCTGGACGACACCCAACTCCGATGATCGGATACCGGCTTCGATGATTTCGATGACGTGGGCTGCGTGTTCTGCGGTAGCGATCGGAGTCGCGTTGTCATCGTGAATCCAGTCCACCAGCTGCATCATGTCTTCAAAGACGTGGTTCTCCTCCATCGACGCATGCACGCCAGTGCAGTGGGGGCCCATTTCGTGGACGCCTTCGGGAAGCGCAATCGCTTCTCCGTTGTGGGTTTGGCCAATGATCTTGCCCTTGGTGCCAAAGAAGCTGGGACCCCAGCCCTCGGCTAATCCGCCCGTGAAGGTGCCGTACACGAAGGAGAAGACGTTGTTCCCGAAGTCCAGAACCATTAGGGTGTTGTCTTCAGCGTCGCACTTGTAGACTTCGCCCTTAAACTCGCGCTCTTTCACCGCATTTGCAGACATTCCCGTGACTCGCTTAGCGGCGCCCAAAATTCCGGTAAGGGAGTGAAGGCCATAGACGGTCATATCGTAAAGAGGTCCGCCACCCGGTTTGCGCCAGTACCAGGCTGGGTTGATGTTGGTGAGAACGTCTGAGCCCTGACGCAGTCCTTCCTGCTCGTGGTAGCTGCCAAAGGCGGCTCCCGTTACTGCCCAGGCTAGCTGACCCAGTTCGCCTTCCTGAATGCGTCGCCGAACCTCGCGGAGGCCGGGCTTGGTGAGCTGACCGGGTGAAGCCACAATCTTGACGCCTACCTTCTTTGCCTTTTCGATGAGATCCAGCGATTCCGCCGCCGTGACGGTCATCGTCTTGTTGAAGTGGATGTGCTTGCCAGCGTTGATCGCCATGAGGCCCTGTTCGTAATGAAGGCTGATTGGCGAGCAAATAGTCACGAAGTCTACGGTTGGATCCTCTAGGAGCGCTTCGTAAGACTCGTGATGGGTACCAACTCCATATTTGGAGGCGGCAGCCTCTGCACGGCCAGGGACGGGGTCACACACGGACGCGAGGATCACTCGGTCATGAACGTCTGGGTAAGAGAAGTGCTGAAGTGCGGCGCGAATGCCGATGCTTCCCGCACCGACGACACCCATTCCGAGAGGTTTTCTTGACATTGTTCTAGACTCCAACCTGGGTAACACGCCCCCCAGTCACAGGCAAATAGGCACCGGTCACATAACCGGCCAGGTCGCTGATGAAGAACGCACATGCGTTGCCAATCTCCTTTGCCGATCCATGTCGGCGAAGGGGAAGACTGTTTCCAAATCCAATGGATCCTTCTGATGTTGGATCAACTTTTTCAGTAACCATCCAACCTGGAGCCACCATGTTGACGGTGATCCCCTCAGGACCCAGTTCATTGGCGAGAGAGCGAGAGATGCCGACCATCGCACCTTTGCCGCCGAGGTAGGTCGACCATGAGCCGGGACCCATGTTCCAAATCTCTGTCACCACATTCACGACTCTCCCTCCGCCCTGTACCTTCATTGCGGGTCGAACGGCTCGAATCGTGTTCACGACTGCGATGGCGCCGAAGTCGAACATGTCCCGAAAATCCTGATCCGTGACTTCGTCCAGCGAACCATGCTGTCTGCCAGAGATGGCGTTGTTGACCAATCCGTCGATCCTGCCGAATTCGGCGAGGGTCTTGGCCACCATCTCCTCAACTTCTGTTAAGTTCCGGACGTCTGCCTGACAGGCGATCGCAGGAACACCGGATTCCTTTAGTTCGGCGACCACCTCATTGGCTTCCTTGGAGGACGTCGCGTAGTTGACCACAACCGAACAGCCTTGGGATCCAAGCACCCGGCAGATGTCCGCTCCAATCCCCCGTGCGGCGCCGGTAACGATGACGACTTTGCCTTCGAGCAACCTATCCACGGCGGCTAGTTTATCGAATGGCCTGTCCCAATTGCGTGACCAAATCGCGAGATGAGGCGAGTGCCTCGCGCAGTTGGCCTTCTGAGTCCCTTTTGTTCGATTTCCATCCCGCCTGCGCCGCCAAAATGGTCGCCGCGTTCTCTTCGAGCTGCTGGGCCGCATCACCGGCAAGTTTGAGTCTGCGCGCGTGCAGCCCCTGCGGATGGAGCCGAATGGAGGCCAGCAGCGTCTCCGATTGAATTCGAAGCTCTCTTGCAGCACTCCTCGCCTCGTCCATTTGGATCGTACTGGGCCGAACGCCATCTTCGGTCGGCAGTGCACACTGGGCCTGAAGAACAAGGGCGCAGTAATCCGACTGGGCCGAGGCCGTTTTCTTGAGGGTTTCCCAAACGTCTGACCACCTCCAAGCAGGCCAAACGATGTAGGAGAGCACAGCAATGATCACGCCGAGCATGCTGGAGACCAGACGCATAATGCTGATTTCGCCGGTTACCTGCTCGGATGCCGCAATGCCAAATACAACAAATCCGGTTACCGCGGCGCTTGAGTAGGTGTATCCAGCGGTAACACAGGCAAAGGCCAGCCAAGCCGCCACAACCAACAAGAACTGCAGGGCGGTTGGGGTCAGCGGTACCACCTTGAGTGCGGCGTCGCAAATGGCAAGCCCGAATACGGTTCCCAACAGTCGCGAAATGCCACGTTGGAAGGTTGAACCGTAGTCTTGTCGGAGAACCAGCGCGACGGTAAGAGGCAACCAGTAGGCGTGGCTGCGAGACCAACGTTCTGAGATGATGAAGGCGACCTCAACCGTAATCGCATACCGTAGCGCGTGCTGAAACGCAACGGCGCGAATGGAGTCGATATCGGGAAGCCGAGTCAGGGCGTAAAAGACGCTTCTTGTGTTCGACCTCTTTTGCCATCCAGGGTGCGCGTTTACTGCCTGGATCGTGTCGCCGATCAGCTCCGCGAGCATGTTTAGCCACTTTTCGTAGTCTTGGGCTTCGGGGGCGTCTCCACCTATTACGGGAATCTTGAGGACGATAGGGTCATCGGAAAGCCTTCCCTGACGAACCCGCCCTCCCAGTTCGCGCAGGGACTTGGCCAATGATCTTGCCAAGCGTGCGCTTCGGACGTTGGAGCTTCGGTCCAGCTTAGAAAAGTTTCGATCCGCTTCTGCAAATCCCACCAAAGCCGCTCGAATTGCTTCGGCGTGCCGCAGTGCCTGAAAGAGGTGGTCGTTCTCTTCGCGCCAGTGAACTCGTTCCGCCTCATTGAGCAGCTCGCGTGCCTCCTGAATCTGGAAGGCAGGTGGAATCTGTGGAGATTCATCGTTGCGATTACTGGGCATTCTCAGCACGAACGCCGCAAGCGCGTCAAATGCATCCGCAACCGAAGTTCGTTCCTGTACACCTGACTTCATCGGCCAGACGACGGTGAGAAGCAAAATCTGCACCGCTGATCCTCCCGCCACGAGCAGCCCGTCGCCAATCGCGCCGGACGGAGGGAGTCGAAGCCCAACCATGACGCAGAGGATCGCCGTCGCCTGGGCACTGACGGTGCCAGCGACTCGGCTGGACGAAGCGTAAAGGGCCGTCCCGAACGCCACAGTCAAAACCATGAGCGTCGACAGCACCTGGTTTGACGAGACGAATGCGCCAAGCGCGGTGCAGAGGCTGACGAGTAGCCCACTGGCAGCCATGGCTCTAATCCGGGCGTGGTAAACGCCGTTGGATGCGGCCATGCCCGTATAGAGCGCGCCAATCGAGGCAAGGGCTCCAGCGCCTGCGTTTCTGCCCAGTACGGCAGTGAGCATGACGAGCCCTACTCCAATGGTGTTCCTCGTCGCTTCTGTGGAAGCCCACTTCCGCTTATCAAAGGCCAGTGCCTGCGCAATTTGGTTATGGCTGCTCATGCAGTAAAGCTCTCCGGAGATGGTCGAGCCTTCAGCTTGCAGCCGGCGCCGGTGCTTGCAAGGACAGTGCGGCAACGGTACTCTGAGCTGGCGCCAAACATCGTAGAGGAAGAGAGCATGAGGGAAGTTACAGAAGATACTACGCAAAGTCTAATTGACACCATCTCTAGGAACTGGGCTCTGGAAATGGATGGCGTTGACATGTACGCTGAGCTGGCTGAGCAACAGGCGATTCCAGAGCGTAAGGAGATCTTCAGGAAACTGAGTGCTCTTGAGAAGAAGCACGCCGACCTTTGGGAGAAGCGACTCAAAGAGCTTGGCGGCACGCTGCCGGTTCGCGGTCCCCACTCCGGCCACGCCCTAAAATCTATGGACACCGGGCACGGAATGCTGGAGATCCTTGCCGAGATCGAGGGGGAAGAGCGTCGGGACGTTTCCACCTACCTTCGGCAGATGCGAGATATTCACGACGAGCAAACAGTGGCAATCCTTCGCGACGTTGTTCTCGATGAGTTTGCCCATGCCCACGTTCTCACGCGATTGCAGACCCATAGCGGAGACAGATCGGTCCTGGACTATCTGATCCACCGTCAGAGAATCGGAACTGGAAGCTGGATTGGCGATGCCGTCTATGGAGTCAACGATGGACTTGGGGCCATCTTCGGGATCGTCAGCGGAGTCTCTGGAGCGACGCTTGGAGACAGCAAGTACGTCCTGCTCGCAGGCGTGGCGGGAATGGTTGCGAGTGCTCTGTCCATGGGGTCGGGCGCCTACCTCGCCGCCAAGAGCGAGCGAGAGATCTTTGAGGCAGAAATCAGCCGTGAGAAGAAGATGTTGGCTGAAAATCCTGCGGCGGCCAAGCAAGAGTTGGCGATTTTCTACCAGCTAAAGGGAGTTCCAGCGGAGGAGTCTGAAAAGATATCCGAGTATCTGGCTGCGGATGAAGCGCAGTTCTTAAAGACGATGGCGGCAGAGAAGCTGAATCTCACGGAAGATGCACTTTCCAACCCTATTTCATCCGCAGTCTTTGGAATGGTCTCCACTGCGATCGGTGCATTCATTCCGATCATCCCATTCTTCTTTATGCATGGAATTCAGGCCGTTGTGGCGGCGGCTGTGGTCTCCCTTGTCGCCCATTTTGCAGTTGGTGCCGCGAAGAGCATGGTGACTGTGCGCAATTGGTGGAGCAGCGGCATGGAGATGACGTTGGTGGGCGCGGCGGAAGGCATCGTGACCTACGCCATCGGCGTGGCGCTCGGTCACATGGGCGCTTAGTCGTCTTTGTAGGCGGCCAGCGCCTCAAGGAAGAAGGCGCCAAATCGGTCTGCCTTGCGCTCGCCAATTCCCTGAACGTCGAGGAGTTCCGCACGGTTCTTGGGACGCTGAGCGGCCATTTTGCGAAGAGTTTCGTCTCCGCAGATGATGTAGGCCGGCACCTGCTCTTGGTCCGCCAACTTTCGGCGAACCGTGCGTAAATACCGAAATAGCCCCTCGTCTCCGGCAGCAAGTTCTTCCTTGCCGCCCTTCTTGGCCGGCTTTTTGGCGAGCTTCAGCCTTGGCTTGGCCAGCAGCACAGTCTCGCCTTCTCGCAGGACCCCTCGCGTGGCAGGGGTGAGCTTTAGGATGTTGTAGTTGTCTGCATCCTGTCGAAGAAGACCAATCTGGATCATTTGCCTAAAGAGGCTCTGCCATTCATCTGCGGAGTAGTGCTTTCCCTTGCCGAAAGAGCTCAGCGCGTCGTGATTCGACTGCATGATCTTGGCGTTCTGAGAGCCTCGGAGCAACTCAATGGTATGCCCGACTCCGAACCGCTGCTGGAGATCATAAACCGCCATGAGCGCAATGCGAACATCCTCAGTGGCATCAAATTCATCGGGTCGCTGAAGGCAGATATCGCAGTTCATGCAGTCCGCCTCTCTGGTCTCGCCGAAGTATTTAAGGATGATGCGGCGGCGACAGGTGAGTGACTGAGCGTAGTCTGCCATCGAGGCAAGCTTCTTCAGTTCAACCGAGACTTGCGTGGGATTCTCTCCCATGCTGATCAGTCTTCGTGCTGAACTGATGTCACCAGCGCTGAATAATAGGAGCGCTTCAGATGGAAGACCGTCTCGGCCGGCTCTTCCCGTCTCCTGGTAGTAGCCTTCCATGTTCTTGGGCAGATCGTAGTGAATTACGTATCGAACGTTTGGCTTGTCGATTCCCATGCCGAACGCCACCGTGGCGACCACCACTTGGATCTCGTCCTTTTGGAATGCTTCCTGGACGCGGCTGCGTTCTTCCGAACTGTATCCGGCATGGTAAGAGTCGGCCGCGATTCCAACTTTTCGCAGGTACTCGCTAACCTGGTCCACTCGCTTTCTGGAGAGGCAGTAGACAATCCCCGCTTCGGATCCTTTTGCTTTGATGAATTCTGCGGTTTGCCTTTGCGCATCGCTCTTTTCGACAACGTTGTATCGAATGTTGGGGCGATCAAAACCGGATATGAATATTTCGGGATCTTTTAGGCTCAGCCGCTCAAGGATGTCCCGTCGGGTGATCTCGTCCGCCGTCGCAGTAAGCGCCACGAACGGGATATGAGGGAATTGCGATCTTAGCCGACCAATTTGGACGTACTCCGGTCGGAAATCGTGACCCCATTGAGATACGCAGTGCGCTTCATCGATGGCAAAGAGTGCCAAGTCAATGGTGGCAAGTTTTTCCTGGAAATCTGGGAGCATCAGCCTTTCGGGAGATACATAGAGGAGGTCTAGCTCTCCAGCCTCCAAGGAGGTCATCACCTTTCTGGCCTCCAATGTCGTCAAGGAGGAGTTGTAGCAGGCCGCGGAAACTCCGTTCTGCTTAAGTGCATCAACTTGGTCCTTCATCAGCGAGATGAGGGGGGAAACGATGAGCCCCACTCCTTTTCTCAACATGGCGGGAACCTGGAAGCAGATGGACTTGCCAGCCCCGGTGGGCATCAGCACGAAGCAGTCTCGTCCTTTGAGGATGGACGAAACTATTTGGTCTTGGGGCGGACGAAACGAATCGTATCCGTAGACTCGGCGCAGAAGCTGTATCGCATCGTCCATTTTGGGGTTCGTCAAAGTTACCTGCATGCGCAAGTTCAGTTGGCTTTTAGAATTCAATTTATGCCCGCCGATCTCTGGCTGGCCGACTTGGGCCACTGTATTCGGTTTCTTGCGGCATAAAATCTGACCTCCAGATGAGTCGGGCGGGTTGGCACGCGGGCATTCAGATAGGGATTTCAAACCGGGAGTTGTTGGGTTCCCCAGGTTCAAACACGCGATCCGGACACGTCGGGACGGCTTGGCGCAGGGCTGAAGCCCTGGCCGAGATGCAGACTGAAGTTCTGCGCTCCAATTGCCCTCAAGGGAAGGTCTAAATCCTTAATGCATCTCAGAAACCGCGTTATGCGAGGTATGTTCCAGATGAACTTTAAGTGCCATAAAGTGCCTTGCATGTGCATTGTTTCTAGGGCTTTCGCCGTACTGGAAAAGAGTGACATGGGGCTATAAAGCAACGGTCGCATACTCCACGAGGTAGCGGTGCGCCGCATGGAATTCTGAAATGAGAGCCTCTCTGCCGCATAACGAGTCCGCTCGGCTGTTTGCCCTCAAGCAGTACGAGATTCTCGACACGGCTGACGAACTCGTTTACGACGATATTGTGATGCTGGCCTCC
The DNA here is from genome assembly GCA_903927025.1 of uncultured Armatimonadota bacterium. GTDB lineage: Bacteria > Armatimonadota > Fimbriimonadia > Fimbriimonadales > Fimbriimonadaceae > Fimbriimonas. The sequence continues at coordinate 41,265 of CAIYLG010000035.1, read as the reverse complement.
GTAATCTGCGGAACGCCGATGGCGGCAGTTTCTCTCCTAGACGAATCTCGCAATTGGCTCAAAGCCCGAAAGGGAATCGATTTCAAGGAGGTCGATCGGGATTTGTCGATCTGCGCGCATGCCATCCTCCGACCAGACCAGGTGCTCGTCGTTCCGGATACCGTGAATGACCCAAGATTTAAGGACAACGATCTTGTGGCAGGGCGTCATCAGTTTCGGTTTTATGCTGGCGCGCCACTCATCAACCCAGATGGACTTCCACTCGGCACCATTTGCGTTATGGACCGACACCCGAGGCCCATCTCGGCGGCGCAGGTTGACTCTCTGCGAGCGTTAAGCCGCCAAGTCGTCTCGCTTCTGGAACTGAGGCGCTCGAACTTCGCCCTACGAGAGCAGGCTGAGACGCTTATTTCGGCAAAGGAGCAGGCAAATGCGGCCAACAAGGCCAAGTCGATCTTTCTGGCAAATATCAGCCATGAGATTCGCACGCCGATGAATGGCGTTGTTGGAGTGACCTCACTTCTTGCTGCTACGCCGCTTTCTGAGAGGCAGAGGCACTACGTAGACACGATTGAGAAGAGTGCGGAAGGGCTCCTCAGCGTTCTGACAAACGTGCTGGAGTTTGCGCGAAACGATATGGGGGCGCTCACAGACGTTGCGCTCGCACCCATTGAACTTTCGGATTTCGTTGAAGGAATTGCCGCCATGATGCGACCCATGGCGATGGCGAAGCAGCTTCGATTCATTGCCAGCGTCGATGAAGAACTTCACATTCCTCTTATGGGGGATTCCGTGAGGTTGCAGCAGCTGGTTTCGAACCTGATTGGCAATGCGCTGAAATTCACCACTCAGGGGACCGTGGAAGTCAGCGTCAGCCGAGTTCAGGAGAAGCAGCACGCGATTACAGCTCGATTTGAAATCCGTGATACGGGGATCGGAATTTCGCGGGACCGCCAAAAGACGATTTTCGACGAGTTTGTCCAGGCCGACCAGGGAACCCAACGCCGATACGGCGGAGCGGGTCTGGGGCTCAGTATCTGTCGACAGGTTGCCAAGAAGTTGGGAACCGAGATTCAGGTTCGAAGCGAAGTTGGAGTCGGCAGCACATTTTGGTTTGACCTTGAGATGCCGCTGGTTGACACAGGTGAACCGACGATCACGCTTCCGCTTGCTGAAGATGACTCCGCCTCCCGCCATCCTCGCGTGCTCGTGGCTGAGGATAACGAGGTCAACAGCCTAGTGGTGACCTCGATGCTGGAGCACAACGGCTGTGAAGTCATCTGTGTGCAGACGGGTGAAGAGGCGCTGAGGATTGTGCAGACAGAGCCCTTCGACATGGTGTTCATGGACGTGCAGATGCCGAGGATGGATGGAATCCAGGCAACCCGAGCGATTCGGGAATTGGACACGGCGGTGAAGCACATCCCGATCGTCGCCCTCACCGCAAGTGTGCTTAAAGAGGACGCGTTGATGTGTCAGCTGGCGGGAATGAACGACTTTATCAGCAAACCCATCAATGAGCGAGTGATCTCAGAAGCGCTCAAAAAGTGGATTGTGCGCAAGAACGTCAGCCTCAGTTGAATTCGGTTTGGCGCTTTTGACCTGCCACAATACACTTTATGCGCTACCAGGCTCCTCGCGGCACAGAGGACGTGCTCCCAACCGATTCATACAAGTGGCTTAAACTTGAGGCTGCCTTTCGCGACCTGACCGCTCGATACGGCTACCAAGAGCTTCGAACTCCGACGTTTGAGGACACAGATGTATTCCTCCGCACAGCTGGCGAGACCAGCGACGTGGTGAGCAAAGAGATGTACACCTTTATGGACAAGGGTGGAAGAAGCATCACCCTTAAGCCAGAGGGAACCGCTCCCGCTATGCGCGCCCTGGTTGAACACAACCTGTGTCCTCCCGGAACTGTGACGCGGATGTCATACATCATCCCGATCTTTCGATACGATCGACCGCAGAAGGGAAGGCTCAGGGAGGCCCACCAGTTTGGCCTAGAATTGGTCGGCTCGCCATCTCCCGCCGCCGATGCTGAGATCATTGAACTCACCGTGCGCTTTTATGAGGCAATTGGAATCAAAGATGCCGTCGCAAAGCTGAACACGCTAGGGAAGGACGAGTGCCGCGCCAAATTTCGCGAAGCAATCCTCACCCACGCCGCGGGATTTTTGGCAACTCAGCCCACAGAATATCAGGAGAAGGTTCAAAAGAACCCCCTCCGACTTCTTGACTCCAAAGATCCGGAAGCCCAACAGGCTATTCGGGAGATCCCCCCAATTACGAATTACCTCGAAGATGAGTCCCGAAGCCGATTTGACAAAATCCAGGAGCTTTTGACTGATGCCGGCGTGCAGTTTGAACTTGCGCCGGATATCGTTCGGGGCCTGGACTACTACACGGATACGGTTTTCGAGGTTCAGTCCACCAAGCTGGGTGCGCAGAGTTCGCTGTGTGGCGGAGGCAGGTACGACAACTTGATTAAAGACCTTGGCGGCTCCGCAACTCCTAGCGTCGGAGTTGGAATGGGTATCGAACGAGCGATTATCGTCCTCGACGAATCCGATGGCTGGACGGGTGGAACTCGTCCCCATGCCTTTGTCGTACAGGCGACTGAATCTGCTTTCAAAAGTTGCCAGGCGGTGGTGCGGGAACTCCGGTCGGCTGGCTTGACTGCCCTTCTGGACATTGACGGGAAGAGTATGAAATCCCAAATGCGGCAGGCGGACAAGAGCGGCGCCGCAGTGGCATTGATCCTCGGAGACGACGAAATTCGAAGAAATACGGTCCAAATAAAGCGCCTCGGCAGCAGCGAGCAGGTTGAAATTCCGATCGCAAACGTCTTGGATAAGGTTCTGGAGCTTCAGTGAAGTCGTTTGCCGTCGTGCTGGGGTTGGTTGCCAGTGCGGCGGCATTTTGCCAAGTTCCCACCGTTCAGCTGCATCTGGACCTCACCGGAAGTCTGCGCATACAACAGACCTCAACGAGCCTGTTTCAGTTTTACGATGTAATGGGGAGGCCCAGCATTGTTAGCCTCTCCTTCTTCACTCAACAGGGCTTTCGAGTCTATGCAGCGGAAAAGCTCCAGCCGCTCCCGGGTGATTCCAGCAACGACCCATTCGACGAGTACTACGTTGAAGATGAGGGGATCTGGAGGGTAGGCAAGCAGTACCTTCCGTTTGGCTCCGGGCACATGCTGCACGAAAGCGCCCTTGCCGTGCGCGGCGATACAAGCCTTATTCTAGAAAATGTCCCTATTGCGATTGCTTTCTGTAATGGGGGCAACGGATACGAAAGCGGCTTCACAGGCAGGATCGGATCTGTCATCGGTGCCAGCCTTGCTTGGGGGAGACACTTCGGTATCGCGGCAACCTCGTTCGACGATATTCGAAAGCCCGAAGACGCCCCAGGGCAGAGCAGGGGCTGGAAGGAAGCATTCGGCTTGGACGCCTCAAGAAGACTGCAGCATTGGACCGTTCGTGCTGAGGCAATCAGCCTGCAGGGAGCTGAGACTCCCGCGGACTTCAATCGGTACGTATTCGATGTAAGCGCCGCTCTCAACCCGGTGAAGGGTGAGACGACGACGTTCGGCTGGTCGCGGCAGACCCCCGATCGGCACGATTTTTACCGAATCCAAGGGGCCTATGAAATCGTGAAGCACGTGACATTCGAGCCGATGATTCGATTTCGGGATGGAACGCTGTTCGACTTAACCGCCCAAGTGCGCATCAAGTTTTAAGCCGCTATTGTGCCTGTACGGGAGCCCTGGAAGTCGTCCGACGAGGCATGAGTGTGTGAAGCTCAGTCTCTGTAACCACCATTCCAGCGACCAGAACCCCGCACAGAGACAGATAGCAGGCGCCCATCAGGAGCTTTTGCTGCTTCGTTGTTTCCAGGGCACCTGGATATGCTTTGCCTGCTTTGAGTGCACTCCAAACATGCGGCAAGGATATTATGATGAGCAGCCAGATCAAGGGACTCGTGACTACTCGGGTGATCGCCAAGCCAGCGAAGATTACTAAGCCTCCAACCCATAGGTAGGGAGAGATCGCCCCAACGATCCAACCGCCATCAAGCGGAAATATGGGTGTTAAGTTAAACAAATTCATAAAGAAGGCAAAGTAGGCAAGGGCCAGAAAGAGCGGATTGCCAGTGGCCAAGTAGATTGCCCAGCAGGCGAAGGCAGATAGCCCGCCCCCGATAGGGCCGCCGATCCCGATGAGTGCTTCACCCCAAGCGGTGGACGCCCACTTCTTTTGCAAAATCAGCGCGCCGAAGAAGGGAATGAAGATCGGAGCCGTGACCGGAACACCCTGCTTTTTCGCCATCAGGACATGCCCCATCTCATGCACGAAGATGCACAGGACGAAGCCCATGGCGAATTTCCACCCAAATCGGATGGAGTACACGCCAATGCTGACCAGCATCGTGACTCCAGTGAGCAGGAATTTGCCTCCCTTAAGCAGTTTTAGGGCTGGAAGGATGAACTTCCAACCGGCGGCGAGCGCGGCCATCACTGCTCCTAGCGGGCCCTTCTTCTTGTTCGATGCTTTCGGTGGAGACGGAGGGGGTGGTGGGGCTTGCCCTTCGGGGCCACGAAGCCCCGTTAGAATCGGTGGCGGCTCAATGTCCATTGGGTAACGATTCTACGCCGATCTCTGCCCGGTAGACTCAAGAGAATGGGATTGAATAAGAAAACGGTGCGAGACATCGACGTGAAGGGAAAGCGGGTCCTAGTGCGGTGCGATTTTAATGTGCCCCTAGATGGATCAACAATCACGGATGACAGACGAATTACCGGCGCTCTGCCTACGATCGAATATCTAGTGGATGAGGGAGCTATCGTCATTCTTGCGAGCCACCTCGGCCGCCCCAAGGGAGTGACTCCTGAGTTCACGCTCCAGCCCGTAGCGACACGGTTGACCGAACTGCTCGGAAAGCAGGTTCCGCTGCTTCCAGACTGCATTGGGGGCGACGTCAAAAACCTCATCGACTTGGCGGAGCCTGGCGACGTCCTTTTGCTGGAGAACGTGCGCTTTCATCCAGAAGAGGAAAAGAACGATCCCGAGTTCGCCGCCAGGCTGGCTGCATTAGCAGAAATCTACGTGAACGACGCCTTTGGCACCGCCCACCGCGCCCATGCTTCCACCGAAGGGGTTGCCCACATCCTGCCAGGAGTTGCCGGATTCCTTATTCAGAAGGAGATCGAGTATCTGGGGCAAGCAGTTGAAGATCCGAGAAAGCCGTTCATAGCCATCATGGGCGGCAGCAAGGTTAAAGACAAAATTGCCCTCATCGACAATCTTCTGCCAAAGGTGGATCGCCTTTTGGTTGGAGGCGGTATGGTCTTCACCTTCCTAAAGGCTCAGGGATTTGAAATTGGAAAGTCCCTCCTTGACGAATCGAGCCTCGAATACGCAGGACGCCTTCTCGCTGAGCACCCCGATAAGATTGCCCTGCCAGTGGATATCGTGGTGTCGGAAACACTGTCACCGGATGCCAAGACAACCGTTGTAACCGTCGACAAGATTCCTGCGGGAACCATCGGCGCAGACATTGGCCCCGCGTCTCAAGCTCTTTTCTCAGAGATTATCAAGTCTTCTGGCACGGCACTTTGGAACGGCCCCATGGGAGTCTTTGAGATGCTTCCATTTGAGAGCGGCACCCGAGCTGTGGCTCAGGCGCTTGCGGACAGCGACTGTCTTTCCATTGTTGGCGGCGGTGATTCGGCGGCAGCAGTAGAGAAGTTTGGACTTGCCGAACGGATGAGCCACGTGAGTACCGGCGGAGGCGCCAGCCTAGAGTTCTTGGAGGGCAGGGAGCTTCCAGGAATCGCCGCACTTCAAGACAAGGGCTAAGAGCGGAATGTTCTTTTGCCTGCGGATTGATCTGGACTATGTCCCTTGGGACACTCCGGACGCGAAGGAGTTTGGCCATGGTGAGCCCGCGGTCGTCCTCAGAATCCTCGAACTTGCCCGGTATACCGGGTTCAAGTTTCACTTCTTCGCGTCTAACCGGGTCCTTCGAGCTTTTCCAGCAGCGGCCGATGCGGTGCTCAACGATGGTCACGACTTGGACTGGTTCTGCAAGCATCCGGAAGTGCCGGGAGCCCGGTACGCTGAAGCGCTGCAAGAGTTTGCCAGCCTTGGTCATTCACCGCTTGGTTTCGCGCTCAGGTCTGCCTGGCCAGAGTCGGTTGGACCGTTTGAAGGAATCGACCAACTCAAGTTTGTGAGCGGCCCGCCTGGGCCGGTCCCAGCGGGATTGCGATTGTTTCCTGTCGAAGGGAAACCGGTGAGGGAGGTGGTGCGAACCGGCATGAGTTCTCGAAGCTGGGCCGATTCCACGAAAACTCAGCTTCGAGAGGCGGCTAGCCGCAACCGTGGGCTCACGCTGGTGGTGCGGCCCCAGGTGCTTGCTCGCCTAGACCCTAAGCTGTCCCACCTGCGGGAACTGCTAGAACTGGCCGCGGCTGTGGGCATGAACGTCAGGACGCTTAGGGAAGTTCTAGCCGCCGAGTCCGGGTAGCTCCATGATGATCTGCCATTCAGCCTCGGTGACAGGAAGAACGCTGAGTCGCTGACCTCTCTTCACAACTTCCATTCCCTGAAGGCCAGGGATTTCTCGAAGCTCTGCCAGTGAAATCACTCGGTCGAATTTTTGAACGAAAGCAACGTCGCGGAGCAGCCAGCGAGGCGCGTCCATCGGACTCTTAGCGTCGAAGTAGTGGCTACTAGGGTCAAACTGTGTGGGGTCCGGATACGCCTCGCTCACAATCCGCATGAGGCCCGCAATCCCGCTTGGATTCGAGTTTGAGTTGTAGAAGAACGCCATGTCTCCAACGCTCATGGAGTCCCTGAAGAAGTTCCTTACTGTGTAGTTGCGGCATCCCTCCCACATTGCGGGGCTCTTTGCGGCAAGGTCATCAATCGAGTAAGAGTCAGGTTCCGATTTCATCAGCCAGTAGCGCATGGATGACCATCATCCTACCAATTTCCCTCTAGGAGGTGCCAACGTTGGGTTCAGGATTACAAGAGTTCGCTGAATTCTTCTAACCAGGGCTCAAACTGCTTCCAGCGATCCAGAGACGAGCTGTAAACCGGCTGTCGCGCCTGCCAGCGGCTGGGAGTTTGGATGGGCGCAGAGGAGTTTTCGTGATGGAGCACGTCTTCATTCCACTCCAACTCCAGAAACTGGATCAGGTCATGGAGGGTCTCTTCGCGATTGAGAATCAGGTCTGAGTAGTTCACTTCTTGGATTCGATCGGCTGGCACCACGCACTTCCAATGTTCCATAAACCGCTGATAGGTTCGGTAGGCGTGAACGATGGAGGGACGGCTGAACGCGAACCGCGGTGGCTCCGGACCGAAGTCGGTGAAGAAGATGGAAAGACAGGTGTCCACCGGATGCCGTTTGCAGTGAATGAACCTCGCGTTGGGGAATGCCATGCGAATGAGACCCACGTGCTGGTAGTTCACCGGCATCTTGTCGATAACCCGTTTGGAGGCATAGCTTGAGCTTCTCAGGAGCCTCCTGAATTCATCGGCCGCCTGCCGAATATCCGCAGACTGGAGATTGCCGCGATAGGCTCGCGTCAAAAGGCCGGTGGCCCGTTCCTCCCAAAATCGAAGCTCCCCGGCCGAGCCAATGAGGGGGTGGCTAGCCAACATCGCGTCCAACAGAGTGGTCCCCGACCGAATCATGCCCACGATGAAAACTGGGAGCTCAGAATCAGATCCTGAGCCGCTGAACTGCTCTAGAAATGAAGGTGTGAATCGCTGGATTACGGCCTCTGCTGCTTCAGATTCAGCTTCGGTGCGATAGCGTTCGTGCGGGGAAACGAGTTGGCTTCCCAATTTGTTTGCAGTGTTGAAGTGCCAGATGGCTGATTCGGCTTGTTTGAGGTCAAGCCTAGCCTTTCCAAGCGCATATTCGATGCTGATTCTCTCCCCAGCGGTCCTACCCTGGTCATTCGCCATCGCTTCAAGGGAGGCAATCAGCGGCTGATCGAGATCCGTCACTTTTCGGCAGGCGGTGATATCGACCAGCGGTCGGGACAAGGTGGGTGCGAGTTCGGACGCCCTCTTGCTCGCTTGAATAGCATCCTCAAAGTTTCCTGAGCGCTGGAAGAGACTGCTCAGCAGGATCCAACCCGTCGGATTGTTTGGCTGGATCGAAAGGGACTCAAGCAGATGTTCGATGCTTTCGGAGTGCTTTTCCGCTTTCGAGAGAGCGAGTGCCAATCCAAACCTCGCCTCTGCGTGGCCAGGCGAAAGTTGAACAGCACAGCGAAAGTTGGCCTCTGCGGTGCCAGTCGCACCTTGTTCAAAGGCCCTCTGGGCTAGCGCGAGATGTCGCGTCACCTGTTCGCCAGACATATCTGCCGATGCCATGTCTCATCCATGATGCTTAAACGACATTCTGAAATGCAGACGACCCTCCTGGAGAATTCAGGAGGGTCGTCTGCTACAGTCCTGCGGACTAGTACTGCGGCTGAACGCCGCTGTCGAGTGTACAGGCAACGCTGTACACGTAGATGGCATAGTAGGCCTGATCGGCTGCTTCGGCATCCGTGACTGTCCAGACATTGCCGGTGATACAGCGGGCATGGCCCTTATCGGTGTTGTTGGCAATGTGCGGTGTTCCCGTTGGCCAGTAGAACGTCTTCGCAAGCTGCTGAGTCTTGGAGTGACCGTCGCAGTAAGTGTAGTTGGCCGAACCAGTGAGACCGCCGCCGCCATGTCTATTTGGCGCTTCGCGATCATAGTAGCCATCGCTTGTGCCGGTTGTGGCGGTGTTGGGAATCCCGTTCAGCTTGTACGTATCGTAGTAGCTGAAAAAGTTTTGGGGACGACCGATCATTCCAGCTTCACCCGCATCACCTGCAAAAATCGTATTTGAGGGGCGTACCACGTCATTGGCGTTCCGCCATACGTACGCAAGGCTGCTGGAACTCTGGCAGACGTACGTGAAGCACTGGCTCAGTCCCATGCTTCGTAGCGACAGCGGCTTGGGATCAGACGGGCAGTGCCAAACACCGCCGTATCCGCTTGACTGGGGTGTGCCGTCCTTCACATAGGGCAAAAGGTGAGCATCCCAGTAAAACTGAGGTCCGTTGGATCCACCCATTGCCGCCAGTGTTGCCGCCGTGTTGTAGCGAGTGGTCAGGTTAGTGGTGGAGGTGTACAGGCCGTAAAAGTCCGACCAAGTGGGATAACCGTCATCGTTGTCTCCGCCGTACATCAGAAGGGCAAGACCCATCTGCTTGGTGTTGCTGAGACAGGCAGTCTTCTTGGCGGCCTCTTTGGCTTGGGCGAAGACTGGGAACAAGATTGCCGCCAGGATAGCGATGATCGCTATGACCACGAGCAGCTCGATAAGAGTAAAGGCTTTTTTCATGATATCAACCAATAGAATTAACTTAACGAGAGAGAATTGAATTTGGAGCTAAGCCAACGTTGGCCTAGTCGTCCTTCTTGGGCAGGAACGGATCGGGCTTCGAGTCGCTGTGCTGATAAAACTTTTGAGTAGCTTTCTGCTCAGTTTCATTTGCTTGGCGCGCGCAGCCCGCGATGAAAAAGACTGTCACGGCCCCGAGGAGCATGAGGGCTCCCGCACGAACCGAAACAGAGATGGGTTTGGATGGATTAGGCATAGGGATTGGTAATGCAGAGTCGTCGAAATTGGCACGGAAGTCGAAATCAATTAGGAGTGGCGATAAGCCTCGCGAAGTGTGATGCGCCTCGGTTGGGTGCGTTACGCAGGCACCGGCCCAAAATTCAGGCGCAAGTCCGCTGTACGGCGCCTACTGGCGTTTTCGCTTGGCTAGCTGAGGTATCCGCGAAGGCGCAGACAATCCAGAACGGAATGCAGTTGCGGAAAAAAGTCCGTCAACCGAGTCAACAATTCGCTCAGCCTGAGCAAAGTCCCCGCGAACGTCGTTCGCAGGTCCGTGACAACTATGCATGAAGAGGTCCTTGGGCTCCGGCCGAATGATTTATTCCGTTGGCAGGTCCTCGGATCGCATTATACAGATCGCTTTCGCATCTGAAAAGAGGAACCGGCTCATGCGTTAAAAAACGATCGAAACTGAAATCTCCTCAACATTCCGGAATTGCAAGTTCAATTCATGAAGGCTAGATTAAGAATAAATATCAACGGGGCTTGAGGGATGGTGTGAGGAACACTAAAATACCAGCGGTGTTTAGAATTTTCTCCTAGTAAACTCTTACACTTCATCATAGAATGCATAAGTGAGCTTAACTTTTGACTTTGATGTAGCAATCGTCGGGGGCGGCCCGGGCGGAGCCACAACAGGAGCACTTCTCAAGCAGTACGCGCCTGATTTGCGAGTGGTTATTGTTGAGCGAGATACTTTTCCCAGGGACCACGTTGGCGAGAGCCTTTTGCCGCCTATCACCGGAATTCTGGAGGAGATGGACTGCTGGGACAAGATTGAGGCAGCCAACTTTCCGGTCAAGGTCGGGGCGACCTATCGGTGGGGCAAGAGCCCCGAGCTTTGGGATTTTGACTTCCTAACTGGGGAGCAGTTCGAGGATCTTCCTCGTCCCGGAAAGCTTGAGGGCCAGCGCAAGCGGACTGCCTTTCAAGTCGATCGAGCAATTTACGACGATATCCTTCTGAATCATGCCAAGGAGCGTGGATGCGAGGTGCTTCAGCCTCGCAAGGTGGTTAAGATTCACACGGATGGAGACTCCGTTGACCATCTGGACCTTGACGACGGATCACAGATTCGGGCCAAATACTACATTGACGCATCTGGACATTCAGGGATCATGCGCCGGGCACTGGGCGTCCAGTCAGACTCTCCGACGACTCTCCACAACATCGCAATCTGGGACTACTGGCAGAACACGGAATGGGCTGTGAAAGTTGGTGTTGGTGGAACCCGGGTCTACATCATGAGCCTTGGATATGGCTGGATCTGGTTCATTCCCATCGGCCCAACGCGGACGAGCGTTGGCCTCGTCGTTCCTGCCGAATACTATAAAAAGTCAGGTTTAAAGCCGGACGAACTCTACGCAAAGGCACTCGCCGAGGATCCGCTGATCGTTTCCCTGATGAAGAGCGCAACCAGCGAGCAGAGCCTTCAAACGACCAAGGATTGGTCTTTTGTGGCCGACAGAATTTGCGGTGAGAACTGGTTCCTTGTTGGAGAGAGCGCTGGATTTGCAGATCCAATTCTATCTGCCGGACTGACGATGACTCACCTCGGAGGCAGAGAAGCGGCCTACACCATTCTCGACCTGCTGAAGGGCCAAAACGACGCTGCTTGGCTTAAGCAGCAGTTCAACAGCCGGCAACGGGAAAGGATCATGACCCATATTCGGTTCGCGGACTATTGGTACACCGCGAACTCGCAGTTCAAGGAACTCAAGGAGTTCACCTCTGAACTGGCAAAGAATGTTGGTTTGGATCTCTCGCCGGATAAGGCCTGGGCTTGGCTTGCGCAGGGCGGCTTTATCAGTCAGGAGTCACGCCTTGGAATCGGTGGATACTCCATCGATTTCCTGATGGAAAGCAGCCAGTACCTCTCTGACCTGGATGCGAAATCGCCATTCGAGACATACAACGTACTTCGCTTAAATCTCGAGGGTGCGACGAAAAAGGAATTGGCCATCTACAAGGATGGAACCGTCACCAAGCGCGAGGCATACGTTCGTGGGGACCACAAGCTACCGGTAGGCGGGGCGGTGAGCATGATTATGCTGGCCCTTCAGCACGCTCACCGGCTTCAGGATATCAATGCCATCTTGAGAATGGGTGCTCAGCGAAATGCTTCGAATCCCGGTTTTCTTCAGCACATGGCGTGGGTTCCTGAAGTGATGGAGGCAATGATCCATGACGGCTGGATTACGGCCACATACGATCCTGAATCGCCAATCATGCCGTTGGAACGGCGAAAAACCAACGTTCGCTGGAACCAGCCAAACCAATAAAAAGTCCCCCATTGGGCCATTCAAGGCGCCAATGGGGGACTTGGTGCGTTTCAGGAGACTTGATCGCGGAGTTCGATGGTGATGTTGCCAGACACTGCGCTTATGTCGAGGCTGCCATTGCCCTCTCCAATCCGTCCCGTGACACGAGACTCGCTGCCGGCTCGGTCATGGAGTTCGATTCCTGTGCTCACCGAACCGCGGAGCGTCGAGAGGCTGACTCGGCAGTCGCTTCCGTCAGGAATGGCTGCCAGCGTATCTCCCTCCACCGTTCGCACATTCAGAGTTCCCGTTACCGGTTCGTCCAAGTCCACGGTCACGTTTCCAGAGGCAGTCTCCAGGGAGATGACCTTTCCGCTGCTATTGGTCACGGTGATGTCTCCCGAGGCGGTTCGCGCCTTCAGGTTGCCCTTGATGCGCGCTGCCCGAATATTGCCGGACCGATTTTCCAACGATAGGGAAGCACCCTCGGTGTCTTCCACCGAGACATTGCCACTTGCCGTGACGACTTCCACGATTCCATGAAGGCCGCGCAGCGTCACATTTCCGGACTTGCCTTCAATGCGGCTGCTGCCCTGGGTATCCACCAACTGGATGTTGCCGGATTCCGAGGTTACGTTGACGTTGCCGTGGCCGGGGAGCTGAACTTCGATATCAACTGTGAGTCCGTTGACGTCTGGCTGTCGAATCTCAACGATGTGATCGCTTTCCTCGATGATTAGAGTGTAGGCATCGGCTTTGGCCTTAGCCTCATCCGAGGTCGAGCCGCGGAACCTGGCATGAGCGCTGACGCTTCCCACGTCAAACCCGCCAACTACTTTGACTTCGCCCGATCGATTCTCGATCTTCAAAGTCTTTCCGTTGGGCAGCGTGAGAGGAAGAGTGACTTCTCGCTCCTCGCTGGTGAGCAGCCACGCCATATTGACTTTGCCCTTGCTGAGATCTTCGATGCCTGACTTCAGGTGGTCAAGACCCTTCTTTGCCGACTGCCGAGCGTGCTTGGAAACTTCGGTCCAGTCGACCGTCTCAAGCCCTTCCTTCGTCATCTTCTCGATGGACTCCACGAGTGACTTGAACGGGTCCCTTGCGGACTTCTTCACATCTTCGGTAGGAGGTGGAGGTGGCGGCACGGCGCCTGCATTCTCTGCCTCTTCGATTCGATCCGACTCATAAAATGCGTCGATGAGGCTCGCGGCGTCCTCAGGACTGAGCTTTCCGTCCGCCACAAGCTTGCTGATTCTCTGAACTTCTTCCCTCAATTCAAAACTCCTAACCGCTCTTTTGCTTCCTCAGCGGTTATTTCGCCCTTTTCAAGCTGATCCAAAACCTTACGCTTCTTTTCCGAGGATTTCTCCCGCTTGAGCGGCTCTTCCTTTGCCGGGTGCAGGTCCAGCGCCTCAAGGAGGCCGTCTAGCCGGGCACGGACGGTGGGGTAGCTGATACCAAGTTCGCGCTCCACACTGTTTAGCATCCCTCGGCATCGAAGGAAGGTCTCTAGAAACTTCTGCTGTTCAGGCTCTAGACGTGCGTATCGGGGAATCTCGAATTTCCCACGAATCGTTATTCCGCTTTCCTCGCTGGCGACTTCGCTGATGTAGAGTTCGCCACCCGTCACCGGGTCTTGAGCGGGAACCTTATGGTATTTGTCCTTACCCATTGAGCAATATTACGAGAATTTGAACGAAGCGTTGCGTTCAGACACAAGAAGTTTAAATGTTCGCTTGATAAATTCAAACTTTTGAATCTCAGTCGGTCCTTTGGCCTAACCCGGCCAAGGACCCAACCAGAAAGCCGTGGATGATCCATGGGAGTAAAATCCGGTCTATGGCTTCTGCCCTCACCACTCTGAAGACGCGACTTGCCGATATCAACGCTCTCAACGCTGCGATCACCATCATGGACTGGGACCAGCAGACCTACATGCCAAAGGGTGGTGGACATGCCAGAGCCGAGCACATTGGCATTCTCAGCCGTATGGCTCACGAGACCTTTGTCGCCGATGAAACCCTGAAGCTTGCCGAAACTTCTGAGCCAGAGGGTGAAGAGGACGAAGCTCTGTTGCGGGTTGTTCGTCGCAACCTCTCGCTGGCAACGAAGCTGCCCACCTCACTCGTCGAGGAGAAATCCCGACTGTCTGCCATCGCCCATGAGAAATGGGTTGAGGCGAGAGCCAACTCCGACTTCAAGTCGTTCGCACCCACGCTGGAGCGGATGTTCGAGATCGCTCGGTTGGAAGCCGAATACCTTGGCTATACCGAATCAATTTACGATGCGCTTCTAGACCAGTACGAGCAGGGAGCCACCGCGGCAGACGCACGAAGGATGTTCGAAGCGATCAAAGGTCCGCAAGTTGCCCTCGTAAAGGCAATCTCCGAGAAGACCGAAACGGATGACAAAGCCCTGTACGGCGAGTGGGACAAGAAGGCTCAGTCTGAGTTCACGGAGATGCTGGTCCAAGCGATTGGATTCGATTTCAGCCGTGGTCGCCAGGACACCGCTCCGCATCCTTTCTGCACAGGCTGGTCAGTTGGTGATATTCGTCTGACCACGCGATACAAGTCGTATATCGGCAGCGCCATCTTTGGCTCGCTTCACGAGGCCGGGCACGGCATGTACGAGCAGGGCACCCCAAGCAAGTGGGACCTGACTCCCCTCGCCGGTGGCGTTTCACTCGGCGTTCACGAGAGCCAGTCTCGCACCTGGGAGAATATCGTCGGCCGAAGCAAGCCGTTCTGGAGCCACTTCCTCCCTGCGCTTCAGGCGAAGTTCCCAGCTCTCACCGGATACAACCTCGATACCTTCTACAAGGCGATCAACAAGGTTGAGCCTTCCTACATCCGCGTCGAGGCAGACGAGCTCACCTACAATCTCCACGTCCTCGTTCGGTTCGAGATTGAGCTGGACGTTCTCACCGGAAAGCTTGCGGTGAAGGACATGCCGGAAGCCTGGAACGCCAAGTACAGCGAGTATCTGGGCATCACCCCTCGCAATGACGCGGAAGGCTGTCTCCAGGACGTTCACTGGTCTATGGGTTCTATCGGCTACTTCCCGACCTACTCCATGGGCAACCTCCTCAGCTACCAGATCTGGGGCGCACTTCAGAAGGACATTCCGAACACGGACGAACTCATGGCCTCCGGCCAGTTCGGCCCAATTCTGGAGTGGCTCAAGTCCAAGGTCTATTCCCAAGGCAAGTACTACACCCCCAAGGAGCTCGTCCTCAAAGTCACCGGCAAACCCATGGACGCCACCGACTACCTCGCCGGCCTAGGCAAGAAGTACACCGAGATCTACGGGATGTAGGGTTTGATCAGGGCAATAGGCATTCGCCGTTATGAACCGGCGAATGCCTAGTCAGCGATCTGGGACTGCTGGACTTTTTCCATGTCAGACCTTGATTCACTCCAAAACTCGTTAGCCCGTAGGGCGTACCTGATCCAGCGAACGGTAGCCGCGAAGCGGCTACCGTGGTGAAAGATGCGATGCCCCATTCACCTACCCTGAAAAGGGTCCGCTGTATGTGAACCCGTCTGAGTCCGATTCGATAAAATTCACCGGATTGTGTGCGGACTAAAATGGCCCCCGTAGCGAAAAAGGCATGAGAACGGACCTCATGGAGTTCAAGCAGTATCCTGAGGATCGAATACTTGCGATCGCGAAGAAAGTTCCTGATCCACCTCAGTGGCAGATAGACATTCGGCTGGACATTGGGTTTTACGTCCACGATCTGGGCTTGCTGCTCCTGGGCGAAGGCTTATCGTGTCCGGGCGACAGTTAACACAAACCAACTACGGTGAAGAAAAGGGCCAGAGCAATTGTCACTCAGCTAAGAAATGGTAAGTGCCAGGTTGGATCGATTCCGCAACCCTTTCGAGATTTCGAACGGGTTCACGATAGGCTTCTAGACCCCGAAAGTGGCCCTTGCCGACTGCCACTCTAAGACTTAGGCCTTTGAGACTGGTTTGAAATGCCATGTTCGAGTCAATCGTGAAAAGCAAATCGCACATCTGATCGGCGCGAGCCACCAATTCACCATTTTTAACTCCAAGCCAGCCAAGACTCTTGATGTGGGTGACTTGGAATCTTTCCGAAAAGAACGAGCTCACTTTGGGGTCAACGCATTCGTCTAACAGCACCCTCATGAGGGACGAGCAGTGTGCAGGGCCTCGAGCTGGGTCGCCGAATGTTCTAAAACCGTGACGACCTGTTCACGAGACACCCAGTCAAATGACTCGAGGAAAGCGTCGATTCCCGTCCCGCCTTCCAAGTAATCGAACAGATTTCGAACCGGGACGCGCGTGCCTGCGAAGCAAGGCGTGCCTCCAAGGATCTCGGGATCGGATTTTACAGCTTCGTCGATCGTGATCATGACATTCAATTCCTACGCACAACAGTGTATCAGCGAAGCGCTGAGATCAACGGACATTTGGTTGCCAACAAGCAGCACTGAACCAGACCGCAGCGCTCAAGACTCAACTCCAAAACTCGTTAGCCTGAGGGGCTTACCTGATCCAGCGAACGGTTGCCGCGAAGACGCTATCGTAGCGAACGATGTGACAGACGGAACGCACCGTTGGAGACCGAGAAGGTTCTAGCAGAGCCACCGCAAGGAGGCCAGTTCCCGGCACAGTCTAGATCGGAGATGAGGGGGATCTGACTTTTTCAGGCAACGCCATAGCCAAAATGCGACCGCCAGGCTTCCAACTGCGATCGACGTGTGCAGCAACAGCTCAGGCAAGGAAACCAGCATGCCTTTTAGGTGCCCCGGTTGATCCGGATCCGCGTAATCCACGTGTAGGAATTCAAAGTGGATAGGCGCCTCGACCGTTGCTGCATAGAAGCCAAGGCCTAGCCCAACCAAAGCCAGAACAACCATTGTCAGCCCCTGCAGAACTCGGCGCATAATCCACTCTAGTCAGCAATGCTCGAGGACTCATTAGTGATGTTGAGATGGCGGATTCCTAGTTAATGGAATGAAGTTCCGACAGGGGCCGCCAAAACCAAGGATGTCGCGCCCAAGCCATAGAAATGGAGTTTAGCGAAGCAGTTAACATTGCGACGATTGCTCTGCTTATCTGGGCTGTAGCCTTGGCGATTAAGCGTTCGCGTGCGCCTAAGGGCCAGCAGAAGGGCTTTCGGCTAACCCCCTTTTTGCTCATCGTCAGCGCCTGTTTGCTCTATGACGGTGCTCCGTTGTTGAGTGAATCCTTTCATGAGTGGATCCGCCACCCGTGACTCGCACCTGATCGCGGCGTGGTGGAAACCGTGCCGCGGATGGAGCGCTGGGTTTGCACGGCTTGATGAGCGTGCCTTCAGGCCGAGTGATGCACGTTGGAGTTCTCTCGGCAACAAGGACATGCCAGCAACCCAAAACGCGCGCACCTGCAAGGCATCGCTGCGTCGCGGGGGGACTTCGTCCCTCGGACTTTCGACGCGATCTGCACTAAATTCCAGGTTAGGGCCGACTGCGTCGTCCCAAACCTTCGCTTCACATAAACAACCGCTTTGCGGTTTCCGCCGCGACATAAGCCTAGGAGAGTACAAGGCCCCCGGGAGCGTGCGCTGAAGCATCACGCCGCAGGCTGGGTGAACCAAGAGCTCCATCCGGAGGGGCTGCGCGCCTCGGATAAACTCTCGGCATGTCATCCGCACGGGATACGCTGCTTGGGCTTTATGCCGACTACAACGCGCTGGAGGCGGCGGTTGGGTTGATGAATTGGGACCGACAGGTGCTGATGCCGGCGGGCGGAGCGGCGGCGCGGACTGCTCATACGGGCATCCTTACTTCCAAGTCCCACGCTCTTCTTACGAGCGACGAGGTGCGGCGAGCACTGGAGGCATTGGAGGCAGAAGCGGAGCCGGGGAGCGAAGACGCGGCGATGGCTCGAGCCCTGCGGCGGGAAGTGGATATCGAAACCAAGCTCCCAGCCGAACTCGTGGCGCGGAAGTCGCAGGTCTCCTCCGACGCGTACGAGACATGGAAGCAGGCAAAGGCAGAGAATCGGTTTGACCTCCTCGCCCCCTATCTCCAGCAGCTATTTGACATCGCAGGCGAAACCGCGGAGTTGCTCGGCTACACCGACCATGTGTACGATGCGCTCATCGACCTGTACGAGGAGGGCGCTACCTTTGCCGACGCCGACACAATGTTCCGCGAGATTAAACAGCCGATTGTCGATCTCGTCCGAGAGATCCGGGAGAACGGCCGTCCGGTTGATGATTCCGCCCTGACCCAGGATTGGAACGTGCCGCAACTTCGCGACTTCGCGGAAGCCACCCTCGGCGACATCGGGTTTGACTTCAATCGTGGGCGACTCAATGTAGCCCCCAACGCGTTCTGCTCGGGGAGCTCGTACGGAGACATCCGGATGACCACTCGGGCGAGCAGTCACCTCAAGGGGATCGTTTCGTCTTCGCTTCACGAAATGGGGCATGCCCTCTACGAGCAGAATTCGCCGCCTAAGTGGGATCGAACCCCACTTGCGGGTGGAATCTCCCTGGCCGTTCACGAGAGCCAGTCGCGCCTTTGGGAGAACATCATCGGCCGGTCGCGAGGATTTTGGCAGCATTTTCTCCCTTCGCTGCAGGCTGCCTTCCCGGTGCTCTCGGGTTTCGATAGCGAGTCGTTCTACCGCGCCTACAGCAAAGTCGAGCCCACCTTCATCCGGGTGGGAGCCGACGAACTCACCTACAACCTCCACATCCTCGTTCGGTTCGAACTTGAAGTCGAGATACTCACCGGCAAAACGGCGATCAACGATCTTCCCGAAGCCTGGAATGCCAAGTATGAGGATTACCTCGGGATTAAGCCTTCCACTGACTCGATCGGCTGCCTTCAGGATGTCCATTGGAGCCGCGGTTCCGTGGGCTACTTCCCGACGTACGCAATGGGCAACCTCATCGGCGCCCAGATGTGGAAGCGACTGCAACAGGACCTCCCGAACACAGAAGACCTTATGGCACAGGGTGATTTCGCTCCAATTCTCGGGTGGCTGGTGGACAGGGTCTACAGCAAGGCAAAGCTGGTGCGCCCGCGTCAACTGGTCACGGATGTCACCGGCCGACCGATGGAATCTGGGGACTGGCTGGAGTACGCGAACCTAAAGTATCGAGACATCTACGGGCTGGTCGGGTAGTTGGCGATGCCCGCACCAGTCTGGAGCCTGTTTCCCAAGCTGTACCGAGATTTCGGCGCGACTCAGCTTGCTGATCTCGTTTCGGCAAGTGGTCTCGACACAACCAACGTCGTGGTCCGGTCCGGATATCTCGTCGAGGAGGAGACGCTGGCTCAGACTTTGCCGAAGTTCCTGGGTGAACTCCGACGTACTGGGCTCAAGGTTGTTCACGCCTCCACCACCTACTCCAGCGAGGTTTTGGCAGGTGAGGACAGCCCGATCAAGCTCCTTGCCGACTGCGGGATTCAAGAGTTTCGGATGGGTTGGTTTCCTAAGGCCGGACAGAGCGCACGAGATGCTTTGCGAAAGGCTAAGGGAGAGATGGACCGGGTGGCGGAAGCATGCGCAAAGCACCGTATCCGGGCGATCTATCAGGTGCACCACAATACGCTCATCACCAGCGCCAGTGCTGCCTTCAACCTGGTGAATGGTTTGCCAGCGGAGTGGATAGGGGTGGAACTGGACCCGGGCAATCAGAGCTTTCAAGGGTTTGAACCTTGGGATTACTCCGTCAGCCTTCTCGGCGACTACTGCGCCTGGCTGGCACTGAAGGACACGGTGACCTGGCGTGAGGATTCTCTAGCTAAAGAGGACGATAAGGGCTGGCGCCGGAACTTTTCCATGCTTTCGGACGGAGTAACGAACTGGGTCCGCGTCGCTGAGGCGCTAAAGGCCCATTCATTTGACGGCACGTTCGTGTTCATGCCGTTTTACGACGAGGAAGATGAACGTACTCGAACGGAAAAGCTCAAGGCGGATGTTGCGTATTTCCGAGATATCTGGAACAGACCTTCCGCGGGTTAGAAGGGGCTCAGCCCCTCGATAGGTGAGACCATCTCCCCCGTTTCATCCGTCTTTATAAGTTCGCAAGACCGTCAAAACCTATGTTAGCCTGCCTGATCGCGACGTTAACGCTGTTCCAGCAGCCGCTTAAACCGAATCCACTGTTTTCCGACAACATGGTGCTCCAGCGGGGAATGGCTGTTCCCATTTTTGGAACCGGCACAGCCGGGCAAACGGTGACGATTTCATTGGCGAGCCAATCGGTTGTCGCGAAGGTTGGCGATGATGGGAAATGGATGGCGAAGCTTGCCCCAATGACCGCTGGTGGCCCCTACGAACTGGTGATTTCCGCCCCTCAGTCGTCGGTGACGATTAAGAATGTCGATGTAGGTGAAGTTTGGGTCTGCTCGGGCCAATCCAACATGGAACGTCCAGAGTCTTTGGCAAATGACTACGCGCAGGCGAAGGACGAGGCGAACGCCGACCTGAGAATGTTCACCGTCTCGAAGGTGTCGCGTGAGGTACCTGCCGGTTCGGTCCGTGGTGTGTGGACTCCAGCTTCTAAGGCTTCGGTTGGCACATTCTCTGCCGTTGCCCTCGCCTTTGGACATGAGCTCCAGACCAAGCTGGGTGTGCCAGTGGGCCTCATCCAGTCCTCATGGGGCGGCACGCGAGCCGAGGCGTGGACGAGCCGAGAGGCGCTGACCGCCAACCCTAAACTGAAATCGGTTGTGGTGTCATACCTGGACCAGATTAGGGACTTTCAGGCGAAGAATGAAGCGTTCAAGACAGACCTTCACAAATGGGTCGCCTCCCGGTCCGACAATGGAAATGAGGGGCACCTTAAAGGGTGGGCGCAGCCGCACATTTATGAAACCGATTGGAAGGTGGTGAAGCTGCCCGCCACAGTCGACAGCATGGAACCGCAAACTGACGGCAAGCCGTTCGACGGCGCCGTTTGGTTTCGCAGAACCTTCGATCTTCCCGCCGCTTGGGAAGGGAAGGCCCTCCGAATCGAACTCGGCCCCATTCGCGATTACGATGACACGTACTTTGATGGCACCAAGGTTGGCGCCACCAAAGAAGTTGCTTCCGACCCCCTCAAGGAGCTCCGCTCCTATCGAGTCTCGCCGGGAATCCCCGTCAGCGGTCAGAACACCATCGCGATTCGCGTGTTTGCCGCTCAGGGACAGTGTGGCTTTACCGGGATGCCAGAGCAGATGCGTGTATTCCCATTTGACAGCGACGGTTCCGACGCCATCAATTTGTCGGGCGATTGGTTTGAAAAGGTCGAGCGCAAAGTTGACGTCAGCGAGCAGGCACCCCATATGCCTCTAGGACCGGGTAGCCCAAAGGCTCCTGGCGGATTGTTCAACGGAATGATTGCTCCGCTGATTCCCTACGGGATCAAAGGCTTCATCTGGTACCAGGGTGAGTCGAACGCGGGGGAGGCAGCCAGCTACAAAGAGATGTTCCCGACCCTGATTCGAGACTGGCGACAACGATGGGGACAGGCGGACTTGCCGTTCTATTTTGTTCAGCTTGCCAATTTCCATCCACGTCAGGAAGCGCCTTCTGACAGTGACTGGGCCGAATTGCGGGAGGCGCAGGCGGTTGCGCTCAAGCTTCCCCACACCGGCATGGCGGTTGCGATTGACCTAGGAGAGGCTGAAACAATCCATCCCGCCAACAAGCGTGAGGTTGGACGCCGACTGTCGTTGATCGCGCTGTCTCGGGACTACGGCAAGCATGAGATTTGGACCGGCCCACAGTTTCAATACATGACCACCACTGGCGACACGGTTCGAGCCTACTTTCGCCATGCGGAAGACGGATTGAAAACGATTGATGGGCAGGCGCCGCGTGGGTTTGCCGTTGCCGGCGCAGACCACAAGTTTTATTGGGCAAGCGCGAAGATTCAGGGTGAGGCTATCGTCCTCACTTGCCCAGATGTCCCACACCCGGTAGCGGTGCGCTATGGGTGGGCCGATAATCCTGACTGTAGCCTGTACAATACGACCGGGCTTCCCTCTGTTCCGTTTCGAACGGACAATTGGGATAAGAACGAGGTCAAATGAGCGCGCAAAACAATCTTGTCCATCGTCTTTGGGAAGGGGACGCACCTGGTGCGAAGGGAACCGCGCCGGAAGACACTCCGACTTTAACAGAGGTTAGTCCTCCCGACACCAGCAAGCTTCGCCCGGGCTTCGTGGTGTGCCCAGGGGGAGGATATGGCGGGTTGGCGGATCACGAGGGTGTTCCGATTGCGCAGTGGCTGGAGTCGATAGGCATCAAGGCGCTCGTGCTCAAGTATCGGCTCGGTCCAAAGTATCACCATCCTGTCGAAGTCGGCGATGCTAATCGCGCCATTCGATACGTCCGAGCGAATGCTGCCCCACTCGGTATTGACCCAAAGAAGATTGGAATCATCGGCTTTTCAGCGGGAGGGCACCTGACCTCGACTGCGGTGACGATGTTTGACAGTGGACACCCAGATAACCACGTGGACCCGGTGGAATTGGCGAGTTCAAGACCCGATGTCGGGATCCTGATTTATCCGGTGATCACGATGGGACCGCTGGGTCACGGAGGTTCTCGGGACAACCTGTTGGGACCCAACGCATCGCCTGAGCTAGTGAACGCATTGAGCAGCGAGCGGAACGTTTCCCTCCAGACACCCCCATGCTTTTTGGTTCACGGAGCAAACGACACTGTGGTGCCAGTCGAAAATTCGCTCATGTTTGCCTCTGCGCTTGCCGGTCATCGCATCCCATTTGAACTCAGGGTTGTTGAAGATGGTCCGCACGGTTTTGGTCTGGGTCGTGCAGGCGGAGCAACTGATTGGCGAGGGCTCGCCCAGCGATGGCTTGCCTCGCACGGTTTTGTTTCTTGATGCAGAGCGATTCGGACATCATCGTCGTTGGGGCTGGCGCGGCTGGGATTATCGCCGCCTGGCGTGCCGCTACCCTCGGTGCCAAGGTTCTGCTTCTTGAAAAGACACCCAGGGTGGGAACCAAGATTCTGATCTCTGGGGGAGGAAAGTGCAATATCACCCACGCTGGAACCGTGGAGGACGTGCTGAAGGGATTTCGCCCTAACGAGGCTCGATTTATCCGCCCTTCCGTCTACAAGTTTCCAAACACAAAGATTCTAGAGATGCTTACTGACCGTGGTCTTGAGGTTTACACCCGAGAAGACGGCAGGATCTTTCCGGTTGGGCAGACGAGCAGAGACGTCGTGCGTATTCTCCAGACTTATCTGGTGGATGCAGGAGTGGACCTTCGACTTGAGCATTCAGTCAAGGGGATCACAAGAGATGAGGCTGGCCGATTCTCGGTGACTTACTCAAATCCGGATGGCGAGGATGAGACCACCTCTGCCGCCGCCGTGATCGTTTGCACCGGCGGCAGTTCCTACCCCAACAGCGGTACCACCGGCGACGGCTGGCAGTGGGCGAAGTCGCTCGGCCATACGATCGTGAAGGTCCGTGCCGCGCTTGCCCCGATGTACATGCAGATGAAGGAAGGGGATGCTGAGCGGTCCGGGATAGCCCTTCGGGACTGCGCGCTCAAGGCTCGGTTCGGGGGCAAGGAACTTGCTCGCTGGCGCGGAGACCTATTGTTTACGCACCATGGGGTTTCCGGTCCGTGCGTGCTGGGAATTAGCCGCGAGGTTGCCGAAAAGATCCAGGAGGGGGAAGTCATCCTTCAAATTGACCTTGAACCGGACAGCAGCTTTGAGCAGGTCGCCGAGCGAATGTTGGGGTTGGTGAGTTCGGCACCGCGCCGCCTTGTCTCCTCGGTGATCGAAGACCTTATTCCATCACGACTGGTGCCTGCGCTACTGGAAGCCGCTCAGGTGCCGGCCGATACGCTAAACGGCAAACTTGAGAAGAAGGCGCGCAATAGGCTCGTGGAAGTGTTGAAAGGCTGGTCTCTTGGGCCGGTTCGCACGGTGCCGCTTGAGAAGGGGGAAGTAGTTGCCGGAGGAATCTCACTCGATGAAGTGAACCCGCAGACCCTTGAATCTAAGGTCACTCCAGGGCTTTTCCTCTGCGGCGAAGTGTTGGACGTTGCAGGCGCAGTCGGCGGCTACAACCTGCAGGCGGCGTTTGCGACCGGTTGTGTTGCCGGTGAATCTGCTGCAAATCTTGTCGCCTAAATGAAGTTTCAAGAAAAAATGAAATCTGGGTTTTGATTCCAAGTAAACTAGGGAAAGAATGGCCACAGTTTCAGCGGCGCCTCAGGGTGGAATCTCGATCGACACGATTGCTGACAAGGTTTATGCCGGTCAGCGCATCACTCCAGAAGATGCGATTTTCCTTTTCAACCATCCCAATCCGCTTGACCTCGCCGCTCTCGCGAACTTTCAGCGGCAGCGGAAGGTGCCCGGCAACACCGTAACCTATATCATTGGCCGAATCCTCAACTACACCAACGTTTGCTGGGTCCGGTGCAAGTTCTGTGCCTTCTATCGAGTGCCCAATCATGACGAGGGCTACGTTCACTCTGATGAAGCGATCTTGGACAAGGTGCGTGACACCGTCGATAAGGGCGGAGTTGAGATCCTTTTTCAGGGCGGTCTCAACCCCAAGCTGAAGATTGAATACTACGAGCAGATCTTCTCTCGAATCAAGGAAGAGTTTCCTGGCGTCATCCTGCACGCCCTGTCACCTGCCGAGATCATCTACATCGCTCACATCTCGAAGCTGACGCTGGAAGACACGCTCAAGCGACTCCATGCCGCCGGTCTGCACTCCATTCCCGGTGCGGGCGGAGAGATTCTGGTGGATCGCGTTCGAAAGATCATTGCCCCTTACAAGGACACTACCGAAGAGTGGCTGGAGTGCATGCGAACCGCATCCGCCCTCGGCATCCGAAGCACGGCGTCGATGATGTTTGGCCATGTCGAGACCATCGAAGATCGTGTCGAGCATCTCGGTCGCATTCGCGACCTCCAGGACGAGTGCAATCCCTTCCGAGCGTTCATCACCTGGAACTTCCAGCCTGAGGACACGAACCTCCCAATCCCGGTGAAGGCAAGTGGTTTGGATTATCTGAAGACGGTCGCCGTCTCCCGGATCTTCCTGGACAACGTGGACAACCTCCAGGTGTCCATTCTCACCCAAGGCCCCAAGATCGCCCAAACCGCGCTTTCATACGGAGCGAACGACTTCGGCTCGGTAATGATCGAAGAAAACGTCGTCTCCGCCGCCGGCAACAAGTTCATCCTGAGCGCCGAAGAGTTTGAGCGCCTGATCCACGGCGCCGGCTACGAAGCAAAGCGAAGAAACACGCGCTACGAGCTGCTCCCGGAGTAACAGAAGAGCTCAGACCTTCAGTGTGCAACCCGGCCGGGTCTTTAGCCGCGGCGCTCTGGTTGCCTTCAATGTGCGTACAAGCGATCCCTACGCGTAGGGATCGCTTGGCGCAGGGCTGAAGCCCTGGCCGGGTTGCAGACTAAAGATCTGCGCTCCGTGGCTTACCGCCTAATGCCGGGGCGACGGGCTCCGAAGAAGCCTGTCGTACCGCCTCGTGATCGGCCAGCAGCGCTCGTCCAGTAGATGCCTGGCTGAACGCCGGCATCGGTGACGATCTGAGTAGTGGCTCCACTAGTGCCGATGGCACCGGATACGAAAACTCCGGAGGCGGTCCCACCGGTGTTGTCCAGACCGATAAAGGCCGCTTGGGTTCCGTCTGCGCTTAGCGTTGCACCGAAATACTTGCTGATTGTCGGGGAGTTGGTCACTCGGGTGAGGCCGCTTCCGTTGGTGCTGGTAGCGGAGGCGCTCATGGTGTAGACGTCGTACTGGGCGTCATCCTTGTTCGAGACCAAGACGATCTGAGTCGCGTCCTTGCTGAACTGGGGCCGGGAGTAATCGCTACTTGGGTCGTTCGTGATGGAAACAGGATTGCCTGAAGCGGCAGTCGTGCGGATGAACACCGCGGATTTGCTGTTGCCGTTAAGGTAGGTGTAGTTCTTGTCGTAAGTAACCCGCGAGCCGTTGAAGGAATCCACGTTGAACGTATAAATGTTCGCAGAATCCAGCACGATCGGAGCGCCACCATTGATGGACACCTTGTACAGCTCAAAGTTGCCCGCACTTCCTGCGGCGGCGGTGTAGTAAACATAGGCTCCATCCACTGAGACCTGAATTTGGCTGATAAACGTGTAGGTTGGAGCGACGATCGGAGCAGCTCCTTTGATGTTCACCGACCCGCCCTGATAGATTCCATAAAGCGGAGTGGCTCCCGTTCCCGTCGTGTAGCTGAAGACCTTAATGCCAGAGACGGCTGGATTCAGTCCGACTGCGGAGTAGTTGGCAGAGGGGAAGCTCGCAAGCTGCTTGGAGTTATTGCCCTTTGAGTCAATCTGAATCAGGTTGATTGTGGTTCCAAAATCGGGCGTCGTGGAATACAGAATCGTGTTGGGTGCAAGCACGCCAGAGGTCGTTCCCGTCGAGGTCGTTCCGGTAGAGGTTGTCCCCGTCGATGTCGTCCCGGTTGAGGTCGTTCCCGTCGAAGTGGTTCCTGTGGAAGTTGACCCTGTCGCGGTGCTGCCGGTTGACGAGGTTGTGCTCGAGCCACCACCGCCGCCACCGCATCCAATGATGAGAGCGGCGAGCGCCAAAACAAATGCCCCCGAGACGTATCCGGTGCGGGACGAGGACGAAGAGTTTTGAGTGCTCATGGTGTTGGGTGTGCGGAAACCTCTATCTAGACGGCAAGGGTGGGTTCGCGGTTCGCATCCGGTCCCATTATGAATTCGTGATTTTTGTATAGAGCCGCGGATTTCGAGAGGCGAAAACCTCAGTTTCGTATTTACCGGGGATTCCAATGGTTCGCTTTTGGCGCGCTTGACGGAGATCTATCTCGGCAAGGATGGTCTGCTCCTCGCCGTCGGCGGCGGCTAAAACCTGGCCGGTGACGCCGATGATCTTGCTCTGACCGATAAATCGAAAGCCATGTTCCTCTCCGACACGATTACAGGTAGCAACAAAGACTCTGTTCTCCGCGGCCCGCGCAATCGCGATGTGTGCGGCAGATATCTCTGCCCCCACTGGCCAGTTTGTGGGCAGGATAATCAGTTCCGCCCCATTGAGGGCAAGGACGCGGGTGGCCTCTGGTGGTCGAAGGTCGAAGCAGATGAGGATACCAATCTTGCCGAGCCGAGTCTCAAAAACGGGGAGCTCCTGACCCGCCTCGACAAACTTGTCCAGCCCCAACTCTGGAAGGTGGGTTTTTCGATACACCCTGGGCGCTTCCCCTGGCTCGAGCAGGACTGCCGCGTTGTAAACCTTGCCATCGAGCGCCTCGGCGTATCCGACCACCGCGAGAATATCGAGTTCCTCGCATGCAGACTGAAGCATCTTCAGGGCTTCTGAGTCGCTGGAGATGGCAATCGCGCATGCCTGCTCGCTGGTATCGACGCAGTATCCCGTGAGGTACGCCTCTGGGAACACGGCGAGGTCCACGCCTTCAGCCTTGAGTTCCTTCAGCTTCTCAATCGCCTTGGCCGCATTGGCTTGGGAATCGCCAAACACGACGTTGCTCTGCACGCAGGCCAGTTTCATTTTTTGATTATGTTCCTACTGAGAATCTTCTACTCGGAACCAGTTGCACACTGTTTCCACCGTGCCGCTGTTCTGTAGGGCAACCAGCGAGTCTCGGAAACTTTGCTCTCGGACCGGGTGGGTTAAGAAGACGATCTCACCGCGACCTGCGTCTAGGGTCTTCATCTCCATGGCTGCAAGTGAGACGTCATAGTTGCCGAACTCGGTAGCAATGACGCCAAGAACCTTAGGTCTGTCCTGCACGTGGATACGCAGGTAGTAGGACGTCTTGAGGTCACTTATCGGTGAAGTGAGCATTCCCGAGTCGTACGGAATCGCACTCCCTGCTCCTCCGCCAAGGATGTTGCGGCCAACGTCAATAAAGTCTCCCACCACCGCGGATGCAGTTGGATCGGATCCAGCGCCGCGTCCGCTGAACATCACATCTCCCACAAAGTTTCCGTGTAGCCAGAGAGCGTTGTAGACTCCGAGCACACTCGCCAGAGGGTGAGCTTTGGGAATGAGCGTCGGATGGACTCGGGCCAAAATCCTATCTGGCGCGGTCGGCTCGACAATACCAAGCAGTTTGATGCAGTAACCAAGAAGGTCGGCATACTTGATGTCGAGTTTGGTGATGCTTCGAATGCCCTCTCGATAGACACCATCCATGGGTACCTGCCGTCCGAACGCGATGCTTGCTAAGATAGCGACCTTGTAGGAAGTGTCGAATCCGTCCACATCATTTGTAGGGTCGGCTTCTGCGTATCCTTTCGCCTGTGCCTCCGCAAGGGCAACGTCAAACTCCGAACCTTCCTGCTGCATCTGGGTGAGGATGTAGTTGGTGGTCCCGTTGAGGATCCCCATCATCTTCAGCACCGAGTTGCCGGCGAGCTGATGCTTGAGCGGCTGAATCAAGGGAATGCCGCCGCCAACGGCTGCTTCGAAGTGGAGGTCCAGGCCGCGGCTCTTGGCGAGATGCACCAACCGCGAGCCGTGCTTCGCAATCAGTTCCTTGTTGGCAGTAACAACGTGCTTGTTGTTGAGAAGCGCCTTCTCGACGAGGCCCCCAGCTGGATCCACTCCGCCCATCAATTCGAGGACAACGTCAATATTCGGGTCGTCGACGATGGACTGCAG
This sequence comes from uncultured Armatimonadota bacterium, assembly GCA_903927025.1. Taxonomy (GTDB): domain Bacteria; phylum Armatimonadota; class Fimbriimonadia; order Fimbriimonadales; family Fimbriimonadaceae; genus Fimbriimonas. Next base: position 12,655 of record CAIYLG010000035.1, on the reverse strand, counting down.
GTCCTGCGTGAACATGGAGGCGGGCAGAGATCGAGGTTTGCTCGCGTCCCGAATTCCGATTCGGACGACCTCAAAATCCATGCCGATCTTCTTAGAAATCGACTCACGGTTGTCCTGCAGCATCCGATAGGAGCCAGCGCCAACCGTACCAAAACCCAAAATGCCGATGCGAATCGTCGAAGAGGACACGATTGATTATGGCGTTTGTCGTGACCTCGACCAGGTTCTGCGGCTTGAGGGGACTCCGAATCGAGGCTAACCGATATAAATCAGGACATCACCGGGCTGAACAATCGCGCCGGGTTCGGCCACGATTTTCACGACGGTACCGCTCACGGTTGCGGGAATTTCGTTGAAAACCTTCATCGCCTCGATGAGACCGATCACCTGTCCTGCCTGAATGGTTTCGCCTTCCTTGACGAACGGGGCAGACCCAGGGCTGGGCGAAGCATAAAAGATCCCGTTCATCGGACTGGAGATCGGAATGCCGGTTGGGACCTGAACGGCAGGTGCTTCATCCTCTTCTGGTTCCAGCGAATACCCATGATCGGCGGCCTCGCCGGTGGTCTCGGTGGAAACTGTCCGGACGGTCGGACGTCGCTTGAAAGCTACGCGAATGGTCTCTGATTGGATCTGAGCTTCCCCAAGGCGAAATTCGTCCATGAGCTCGGCCAGCTCGCTGATCTGCTGTTTGTAGTCCGACACAGGCAGATTATGGCCGACGACCGACCATCTTGCGCGGTATTCTCAATTGTGGCATCCGGTCTCCTCGGTAGGACGAACCAACAATTTCCGTCAATTTGGCTCAGCCTCCGGCATCCGAGTTCGGGCGTGAGCTTTGGCGACCTCGCTTCTGCTGCAGTGGAGTCGCGAGCGCCCATTGACGTCAGCAATAAGCCCGCGCTATGGGGCGGCATGATGCGCGGCACCGAGGCAACCCTGATGGTTCAGAGCAGCCTCGACTACCAGCGCGCCACCGACGAGGATCATGCCTGTGACCTCATACAGGCCCATCTTATCGAGGTGCTCTCCTGCATCGGCAGGGAATGGATGGATCTGTACTATCTGCGGGTTGAGACAATGCCTGAGGAGTACCAGCTCAGCGGCGCTCTGCAGGCTCTAGAATTGGCAAAGCAAGAAGGGCATGTCAAGCACATTGGATTGAGCTGCGCAGGCATCCCTTTTGCGGCTCTGGGGGCATGGCAGTTTCACGATGCGTTCGAAACGCTCCTTGTACCCAGAAGCTATTCCGATGGGGATGCCTACCAAGTCCTATCTCCCCTTGCGAAGGAGAGGCGGGTAGGAATCGTCACCAGTCAGCCGTTCCGATCTGGGAACACGAACTGGCTTTACGATGCTGCCGCCGACCCAACCGTGACCCTTGAAGACCGCGATAGTTTGATGTTGGACGTCTTGGCGGGTCTCTCAAACGAGCACCCAGTGTTGGTTGACGTCGATTCTCCTAGGAAAATCGAACTCGCCGTCCAAGCGGCATCTCGAGGCATTCAGCCGGACACTGCCCAACGAGTCGCTGACTTTGTGGCTCGGTTTCATGGTGAGCCCATTGGGACGGGGAAACCTTGACGAACTACGAGTTCAGCATCTTCCTGTATGGCACCGTTATTTTGTGCTGCGTGATGGCGGTGTTCAACGCGGTTAAGAACGCTAAGAGGGGTCCGCAAACCTTTCTGCTAAGCGGTGGCTTCTTGGTGTTTGCAGGGACGACCTACCTCTATAAAACCCATGCCCCTGAACTCTACATTAAGCTCGGGGTTGGTGTGCTGATGCTTTTGATTCTGGCCGACTTTTACTTTCGGGCAGGAACTCATCCAGGCGGGAAGAAGCGTTGACCATCGGCGTCGTTGGGCTGGGCGCGGCAGGCTTGCGAACGGCAATGCTGCTGGAGAAGCTCGGCGTTGACGTCAAGCTGTTTGAAGCGCGCGGCCGTCCGGGTGGTCGGCTGCACTGCGTGGATGAAGGCGGCGGTGCCATTTACGAAGCGGGTGGCGAATGGATCGATTCGGATCACTTCCGAGTACTCAACCTTCTCAAAGAATTTGGGATGGAGCCCACCACGCCGGGTGACTGGCCCCGCAAGCTGGTCTACAGAGGAAAGGAGTGTACGGAAGCCACGATTTGGTCGGATGCGCTCGAAGATGACCTCCGAGTCGAGGCCGCCGCTCGTGAAATGTGCCGTGACCTTACCAATCCGCCCTGGAGCAACACCCATGCATCAGAGTTTGACGATCGCCGCCTGATCGATTTCATCCGCGAGCACACTCAGAGCGAGCGGGGTCTTTGGTGGGTCAACAGCAAGTACCGAAGCGATGAGGGTGACGATCTGGAGAACATTGGCCTGTTGGGTTGGCTCTGCGGGTTCCTCCACTACCTAGACAGAGACGGAGACGTGATGAGCGCCTATCGAATTCCAGGTGGATCTCGACAGTTGTGCGAAAAGATCCTTGCTTCGCTCAAAACAGAACCCCAGTTTCAGCGCACCCTGTTGCGCGTGCAGCAGGATCCTGGTGGGGTCAAACTGATTTTCGAGGACGGAGAGGAGTGGGTAGACCATGTCATCCTCACGCTTCCCCCAACGGCATTGGAGCGAGTCGTTTTTGAACCCGCACTGACTCCGCAGCGTCGATGCGCAATTGAGGCGTGTCGGATGAGCCGAGCGATCAAGATTTGCTGGGAGTTCAAAGAGCCCTGGTGGCAAAACGAGGGCTGGGGCGGCAGCATGATGTGCGACGGTCCGCTTCAGCAGACATGGGACAGTTCGGTTGGCTCTGCCCCGATTCTCACGGCTTATATCTGTGGCGACGAGGCTTGCCGATGGCTTGCCCTTGGGGATCCGGTAAGAGCTGGGCTGTACGAGCTCTCCCGAATCTTTCCGGAATGCAGTCAATACTTTGAGCGCGGCTGGGTTCACAACTGGCTGACCGATCCCTACAGTCCGGGTGCTTTCAGCCACATGGCTCCTGGATATGTCTTGGAACATATGAAGCACATCTCTCCGCCAGAGGGGCGAATTCACTTTGCGGGTGAGCACACCGCGCTATGGACTGGCTTCATTGAAGGTGCGCTTGAGAGCGCAGAAAGGGTTGTTGAGGAGTTTACGAAGCGTTGAGCACTCGGTATGTGAACTTTCAGTGGGGCCTCGATGGGGAACCGCAGCAAATGGTGGTTCAGAACGGCTTGGTAGTTTCAAGAACCAAGTCAACGGGGCCTCTGAGCCCATTCGACGGTGAGACGATTGACCTTCAGGGCTTTTACCTGTTGCCGAAATTTGTGGACGCTCATTGCCATATCCTCCCGACCGGTCTGGACCTTGGCAAGCTCAACCTGGGCACCTGCAGGAGCAGGGAAGAGGTACTGGATAGGGTGCGTGATCAGCACCTGAAAACGCCCGAAGGCTGGCTTCTAGCCGTTCACTATAACCAGACGAATTTCTCCGACGGCCTCCATCTGACTCGCGTCGAGCTAGATGGGATTTCCAGCACGCGCCCGATCATGCTGGAGCATGTAAACGGCCATGCCACCTTGGCGAACAGTGCAGCTTTGCAGCTTGCGGGGGTGGATGATTCCACGCCGGATCCTTCTGGCGGTTCCTATGAGCGAGACATCCATGGCCATCTGAATGGGTTGTGCCTGGAGCACGCTCACGAACATATGCAGCGCGCGATTCCGATGCTGAGTATCGAGGAGATGGCCAGTGCTATCGTCGCCGCCGGCGAGAAGATGGCGGAGTTGGGCATCGGTTGTGCAAGCGACATGATGACCGGGTGTATCCACCTGGAGCAAGAACTCAAGGCGTACGCTCTCGCTGCACAAATGGGGTGCCCCATCCACTTGCGTCTGTATTTGCAGTGGCGAGATGTTTTCGGCAAGCGCGCGCTTCCGAAGGAGCGCCTTCAAGAGCTTTTCGATGAAGCAAATGCGCAGCCGACCCTGAGAGTTGCCGGAATCAAGATCTTTTCCGATGGCGGAATTTCCTCAGCAACCGCCGCGATCTATGGCCGCTTCCTGTCGACCGATCCTTCAAAGGAATTGGCAACTTATGGCGGTCGAGAGACGGACGGAAAGCTAATCTATAGCCCAGAGCGGCTGAATCAGATGTTCCTGACTGCCCATGAGGCAGGCTATCAGGTTTCTGTCCATGCAATTGGCGACTACGCCACCGACCTGGTGATGGACGCGATGGCGCAGACCGATGAGCCTTCTCGACACCGCCTTGAGCACGCGATGATCCTCAGTGATTCCCAGATTGACCGAATGCATTCACTAGGCTGCTACTGTACGTTTCAGCCCGAATTCCTAGCCGCCCTCGGGCCCGCCTACGGCAAGCAACTTGGCCCCGAGAGAGCGAGCAGACTGATTCGGAGCCGAAGTGTCCTCGACGCCGGCATCCCCCTGAGCTTCAACTCAGACCGCCCTATCGTCGCTGGTAATCCTTGGACAGGCATCCTCACTTCCAGCAACCGCCCCGCCGGTTTTGATCCCGCCGAAAACTGCACCCGCGCCGAAGCCATCCTCGCCTACACCGCCGCCGGCTCCGCCGTTAACGGAGATGGCGACGTCATGGGCACCCTGGTGCCCGGTTCGATGGCGCATTTCCAGTTGTACAAAGAGAATCCATTGACCGCGGCAATGCCGGTCGTGAGTCATTTGGTTGAACTGGCCTGAACAATTGGGGTAGCCACAGGTGGTTTGGGAATTCCGTGCCCCCAACCTCAACGAGGTTGCCTCCGTATAGCCCAACGGTTAGCCGCTCCGGCGGCTTACCTTGGGTTAGAGGGGCGTTCAGTGTCCAAGCCCAACGCGGGTTGCCTCTTCGTGAACGTGCTTCTTGTCGTCGATTTCCGGACGACAACCCCTACAGGGTTGAGAACATTTGGGGTCGTCGAACCCAAGGTAGCCCCCGCTTTGCGAGCGCAACCGTTGGGATATGCAGAGGCAATCTTGTTGATTTTTGGGAACCGCATTCTTGCAGTCCTCTCAGGTCTGGAACAGTCTACGGCAGACCTCGGTCGAAAGAAGTGAGCCGAGAAATCTTCTCCCAGGATTTCAAAGTCTCTATCCTAAGCAACCCTCAACAGCCCCTGCTTCCTCAGGGGCTTCAATTTGTCTAGGACTAGTTTTTGGTTGCCGGCGCGGGACCTCGGGCGGCAGCGAGCTGTTTCATCGACTCCCCGAGATTGATCCGCGCATCGGCCAGCGTGTCTTCATCCTTCGACGTGCAGTACGTTTGAACGTCAAGAATAGACTGAGCCATGAGCCTGTAGGCCAACAGACGCTGGTCGTGAGGAATCTTTCCGGTTGCAGGCGGCTCGACCGCGGTGAGGAATGCCGTGCGAGACTGGACGAGCCGAAGCATCTGGTCCAGGTCCTCGTGGAGACCCTGGTCCTTTGGCTTGACAACCAATTTAGGAATCAGCGACTTCAATTCGGTTCCATCGATTGCCAGCGAACGGTCCATCAGATTCGCCGCGAAATCGTATCGCTTCAGCGCTACCGAATCGGCCTTGGTCGGGGACATCTTGGCGGCCTGTGCCAAGTCAAGCTGCATCCCGTCGGTGCCGCCCAACAGGGCTCGGCATATGGCACGCAGGAACCTTGGCTCAGCTTCGTCCTTTTGCTTGATCGCCTCATCCAGATGGGGAAGTGCCTTGGATGGTTCCATTTGGGAAAGGCTTACTTCTCCCAACATTAACCGAGTTGCCGCGCCATTGGGGTCCCGAGCGATGGCCTCATTGAGGTCCCGTTGGGCTTCATCAGAGTGGCCAGCCTTTATCCAATATCTCGCGGCGAGGACTCGAAGCTCAACCTTCTCTGGCATCACTGCCGAAGCGCGCCTTGCCTCCAAAGCGGCATTCTCTGCGGAAGTATCACCGAGTAGAAGAATCAGGGCTTTGCGGCGTTCGAAGTCGAACGGGGCGAGGTCAACACTGTCTCGAAGCTTGAGGATTGCTTGGCTGCTTTTGCCTGATTTCACCAATTCATCCACGTCGTGGTTGAGCTCGGCACTGTTCACTTCAGGGGTGAGCTGAATCATCGTTGGGACTACCGTTGGCTGCTGACCCGGCTGCAGGGTTGGGTTATTCGCCTTCGGACGATCTTGAAGACCTTTGAACACGTTCAGGTCCATTCGAACGCAGAGGGTGTGGGCCAGTGACGCAACCGTGTTGGCGGGATCCACGATCTCCTGCAGGCTGACGGACATGTTCTGTTCGTCTTTCCATACCTCACGTCGGTCCTTGTAGACCAAGAGTTTGGATTCGATTTTTGGACCGCTTCGGTAGGCAGAAACGACGATGACGTAGTTGACATGCAGCTTACGCGCCGCATCCAACATTTCGTTCGAACGTGGATTCTCGTAGATGCCCTTCAGTTCACCGGTGGAGAGAGCGGCTTTGACGATTGGGTCCGCCGAGGAGTACACAATCGGGACAAGCCTGCCATTGGCGTCGTACTCTTTGCCGATCGCCTCCGAGATATCCACATTCGGATCGAGCTTGTCTTTGATCGGGAGCTTCATCTGAACGATGAGCACAGCAGGTGCTGCCATTGCCGCCGAAACGAGGGCGCATAGCACCGCGGAGAAGGCGAAGCGGGTGAACTTCAAATTGATTTAGTTCCCCTGCAGCACTTTGAGCTGTTGCTGGCACGTGTCCAAAATCGCCTTGATGCGATCCTTGTTTCCCGTCCCATTGGAAATAGCGTTTTGGCACGCCGTGGCGCACCGCTTATAGGCATCAATCTGCTCGGATTTCTTGCCCAGCTGCCCGTAGCTGCGGCCGAGCCACTGATTGAGGCTGATTGGATCTCCGCCAGCCCGAAGCGCCTGCTCGAAGGAAGCTGCCGCCGCCCCATAAGAACCTAGCTGGTATCGCTGAATTCCGATGCGATCGAGTGCGGCTGCGCCGCCAGCACCCAACGATTCGCCGCCGCCAGAATTGCTCTTTCGGCTGGAACCGTTGCTGATGTTGATCTCGACCACACCTGGGTCCGTGTTCTGCTGCGAAGACTTAGGGTCCTCTGCTTTCGGAGACGGATCGTCGCCACCGCCGGTGTTCTCTGAAGACTTTCCAACGGAGGGAAGCTTTACCGTATTTTGGACGGATGGAGCGACTGGGCTGCCAATATTTCCACGCGGTGGATTCGGAGGGGTGATGACCTGATCGCTTCCGAGCACGACATCTTCTGATCCGATTCGACCTTGGCCAGGGAGGATCTCCGGCCCACGCCCCGGCATCAGCAAACTGCCCTCCAGGGCATTGTTGGTCTGGCTGTTCTGTGGCGTTGAAGACTGCTGGACGTTCTGCTGGTTGGTCGGCTGCGAGGACTGTTGCGAGTTTGTGCCCTGCGAAGTTTGCGCGGGATTGACCGGCGGATTGCCCGCGGAGGAATTCTGAACCACGAGGCCATCCTGCTTTGTGGAGGCATTCCTCATGTTGAGCTTGGCGATGCCAACCCCGATGCAGGCGAAAAATACGACCGCTGAGACAGCACCGATGATGGCGGTTCGTCGATCTGGCGGCTGGGTGGCAAGCTGAACGCTTACCGAAAGCTTGGTGCGGAGCTGGTTGCGCTTGATCTTGTCCAGTTCGGAATCTGGGTTGAGGTCCACGATGAGGTCGGCGCACTCAAGCGCTTCTGCAAGTTCGCCTCGGCGCTCGTGGCAAAGCACCTTTAGTGAAAGTGCCGCTGTGGAAGAGGGGTTGGAGGCGCAGGCAGATTCGGCGATCGCCATCGCCTCGTCGGTTCGACCTTCGTTGAACGCGGTGTTGCCATCTGTAATGAGCTGAGTGAGCTTCTCTTGGGCAAGGGCAACATCCTCGGCGGGCATGGCCGTACCGCAGCGCTTACAAAAAGTGCTGTCCAAACTGTTCGGCGTTGAGCAATGCTTACACGTAACCATAGGGATCGTCTCTCCTGAAGGACGGCGCTTCAGATGCATTTTACCGGAGGCGCAGATCGGCCTCCCTCCTGCAATGTACAAGGTGTACAGGTTAGGACGGTTCGAAAGGGCGGAATAACTTAAACATCCGACAAAAAACTTATCGGTATTCCGATTTCACCCGTTTCCAGCGGCTGCCTGCCGATGGGGAAACTCTCCTCGCAGGTACATTCCAAGCATGAGTGAGACGCTCCTTCGCACCGCCCTGTATGACAAGCACGTTGAATCCGGAGGCCGAATGGTTCCGTTTGCAGGCTACGAGATGCCGGTGCAGTATGCGAGCATCATTGCTGAATCGAAGGCCGTACGTGAGGGCGCTGGCATGTTTGACGTGAGTCATATGGCTCGCCTCATCCTCACTGGCGATAAGGTGCTGGAATACCTCGAGAAGGTGACGGCAAACGATGTGAGCAAGCTCACGCCAACGGCGGGCCAATACTCCCTTTTGCCCAACGCCGAGGGCGGCTGCGTGGACGACATCATCGTCTACAAAATCCACGACACCGAATATCGTATGGTTGTGAACGCCAGCAATCATGCAAAGGATGTTGCTTGGCTACAGGCAAACAATTCCGAAGGAGTTGTGATTGAGGACATCACCGATGAAACGGCAATGATTGCCGTTCAGGGCCCTACCGCAACGTCAATCTTGGCCGGACTCAGCGACGCTCCAGAAGCGCTCAACGACGCAGGCGCATTTGGAGTGGTGAACTGCACCATCGCGGGAGTTGTGTGCTTCGCCGCCCGATCGGGCTACACCGGCGAAGACGGCTATGAATTGATCTGTGCTGCTGCCGATGCGCCGGAGCTTTGGACCAATCTCCTCGCTGCTGGCGTTGCCGCTTGCGGTTTGGGCTCTCGAGACACCCTTCGCGTTGAGGCTGGTCTGCCACTTTACGGCCACGAACTTGAGGAGAACCTGAATCCAATCTCCGCTGGACTTGGATGGGTGATCAGCAAGACAAAGACCTTCATCGGCAGCGGACCGATCAATGCCGCGCGAGAAAACGGCACCCCAACGAAGCTCCAAGGGGTTCGACTTGAATCCAAGCGACTGATCACGCCGGGCATGAAGGTTTACGTTGACGGTGCGGAAGTTGGCGAAGTCAGCAGCGGAGTCGTCTCCCCGCTTCTAGATCGTGGAGTCGCGTTTGCGTTCATCGACAGCTCGATTCCCCTGAACACGCCTTGCAGTATCGATGTGCGCGGGAAGCAGGAGCCAGGCACCGTGGTGAACAAGCGATTCTTTAAGCGCGCCAAATAGGGGAAAATAGTAAGGCGAAATGCTCGGAGGTCTCATTTGAATCGACACGTCATCTGTGCATTGGACACTCCTCATCTTGACGAGGCTTTGGGAACAGTCAAGAAGCTCAAGGATCATGTAGGGGCGTTCAAAATCGGACATGCCCTAACGCTGTCTTACGGTCTGGATGTTCTGGACCGACTGAGAGATGCGGGAGCGGCCCGTATTTTCCTCGACCTGAAATTCCACGACATCCCCAACTCGGTAGCACTCGCTGTCGCCGAGGCCGCCAAGCGCGGTGTCTGGATGATGACCCTTCATATCGCAGGCGGGCCCGCGATGATGACCGCCGCCGTCGAAGAGGCGCGCATGGCGGGAGATGCATCTAGACCGCTCCTCGTGGGAGTCAGCGTACTGACCTCACTTGACGAGCGCACGCTTCAAGATCAGCTGGGAGTGAATCGAACGGTGGAAGAGCACATGTGCCACCTTTCCCGACTCGCGATGGAGTTCGATCTCGACGGCGTGGTTTGTTCCGCCCATGAGATCAAAGCCATTCGTGAAGCGGTTGGACAGCGAGGAGTCATCGTCACTCCTGGTATCCGACTCCCGGATGGGGAAGTCCACGACCAGAAGCGCGTCGGAGACGCCGGCACCGCCATCGAGCACGGTGCTGACTACCTCGTGATTGGCCGCGCCCTCACCAACAGTGCCGATGTCGAAAAGACACTGGAGCAGTTCGGTCTAGTCGGCGCGTAGACCTTTCAATGACAGCGGATCGACCGGACAGCCACAGGTTGCTGTCAGCTGAATCGGGCGGTCCGCTTCTTTCTTGGTACGACCGCGAGAAACGGGATTTGCCATGGCGGCATACGTCCGACCCGTACGCCATCTGGGTGAGCGAGATCATGCTCCAACAGACCCAGGTTTCCACCGTGATTCCGTATTGGAATCGCTGGATGCAGCGCTTTCCGACCGTGCGAAGTCTCGCCGAGGCAGACGAGCAGGAAATATTGGCCCATTGGCAGGGTCTTGGCTACTACCGCCGATGCCGGTTGCTGCAACAGGGTGCTCGATTTGTCGTCGAGCACGGACTCCCGACGCGAATGTCAGAGTGGCTCAAAGTCCCTGGCGTGGGCCGTTACACGGCGGGCGCAATTGCCAGCATCGCCCTCTCGGAGCCCGTTCCACTTGTGGATGGCAACGTGGAGCGCGTTTACGCTCGCCTTGCCGGAGACGACGCCGCAGGAAAGGTGCTCCATGATGCCGCTTGGAAGTGGGCAGAACTCAATGTCTACTCGGAGCGCCCTGGAGATTGGAATCAGGCGCTCATGGAACTAGGCGCCACCGTGTGCCGACCCAACTCACCAAACTGTCGTGAGTGCCCTCTATCAGGCCAGTGCGTTGCTTTAAGTGCTTCACGTGTGGAGGAGCTTCCCGCGAAGGTCGCCAAAACAAAGGCAGTCCAACTCCGCCATCTTGTCTGTGTCCCCCTCTGCGGAGATGAAGTTGGACTCCGCCAAATTCCTGCCGGCCAATGGTGGGAAGGGATGTGGGAGTTCCCACGCTTTGAAGTTGCCCCAGGAGCAGAGTCTGCCGACCTGCAGCAGCTTGTCGGGACCGGGTGGCTAGAAAGTGCCGGCGCCTTCCGCCACTCCGTCACCCACCACCGTATTCAAGTGGAAGTTAGCTATTTGAGCTTCGAGGAAAAGCTGGATAGCCTGCGCTGGGTTAGGCTGAGCGACCTGCCCGAAGTGCCAATGCCCGCTCCCCAGCGAAAGGCACTTTCGATGGTGCTGGAGCAAATGGGTAGGACTTGAAAAGGTGCAACCTTGAATGCTCTTTTAACAGAATATGGCTCACTCAACGCACTGACGACGACCTAATATTTCCTCTCAGGAAGATTTTTCAGGATATTGATTGTCCGATCAACAAGCGGGCATTTAGTAAATTAAATTACAATAGGTTATGTAATGCAAAAAGGCATTGCCTGTTATGTGAAACCTAGCCGTGTTTTGACCATAGTGCCATTTCTGATTTAATCCGACCGATTGTCTGTAGAAGTCCTATTTCTTGCGGCCTTATTGTTCTTAGCAGTGCTTAAGAAGACATTCCATCGATAAAGTGCATCCTTTCCGTCTGATAATTTGTGCGTCCGCTCCCATCGATCAAGACCGATAAGCGCATGCAGTCCGAAGTGCGAGGCGCGCTCGGGGTGGAATCTTATGAGTTGAGCCGCGAGGTGGTCGGCATCCTCTAGATCTTGGCTGGAGCCTGGCATGGCTTCTTGTATAGCTAGGGCGTATTTCAGCGAGTCATTGAGCGGGTCAAGCTTCAGAAGGCGCTTCCCGACGGGCACCAAGTATGGCCTCGCCGTGCCTGACTCCAGCATGAACCTAGCGAGCATGTATTGGTAATCCGCACCCGGATACATCGCCGTAATCCATTCGATTGCAGAACGCTCTCTGGGATCTCGCGGTGGCGACCAGAAATATTGTCTCAAGTCACCAGCTCGCTGCACCGCGAGCGCAGTGCAGTAAGCGAACCCACTAATGTCACTACTAGCAGGATGGCGAGCTTTTAGAATTGATGTCAGGTATTGATCTCTAGCCTTCCCGAGTGAATTCAGACTTGAATTCGCATAGGTCAGCTCGAGTATTCTAAATTTTTCATTTATGCTGTTGAGTTTCAAATTCGTCCATGAGAGTCCCAATCTATCTTCACATGGAATCGTTTCAAAATCCGAGCATTGCTGAGAAACGATCAGCTCAAGTCGGTCGATCTTTGAATCGCAAATTGGATGATGTTTCTTGAGAACACCAAGACTTATGCTTAAAACAAGGTTCAACATGGCCTACCAACACGTTAAGAACGATTAAGGTGGCCTCATGGCCAATTTTCTATTTCAATTCCTTAATCTGCTGTCTAACAGAGTCTATTAATCCCTGAATATTTTCTCTCCCAGGTGACCCCGCGGGCGCTAATTCAACATATCGTTCGTCAATCGAGATTGCACGATGTAGGTAGGACACATCCTTGGTGACTCCATAAGCTCGGATGCATGAAAAGGCCGCTAGGCCCAAGCATGGGAGACTTAGTGGATATCGGGTAGCCAAATGTGAACTTCTATCAAAAGAATCCAAGATAGTCTTTTTGTCATTGGACGCTATGGTAAGGCCGTAGAGCGCCAGGTGACAGTCTAAATCATTGGGCAACTTCGAACACAGCCTCTCCCCAGAGGTATGAAAGTTGAGTTGTATTCGTGTGCCTCAAGAAGAAACTGCATGCGAGTATAAGCGAGCGATGGCACATGCCTAGCAGGTCTCGGAAAAAGGGGGGAGTTTGTTATGGTCGCACGCAAGTAAGTAGATAGGAAGTCGCGGATCGGCTCTATTCGCGTCCGCATAATTGCTTTAAGGTGTCAATTTAAGCCGTTTCTGGGCAGACGAGGCTGT
>CAIYLG010000034.1 GCA_903927025.1 uncultured Armatimonadota bacterium | reverse complement strand
TTCGAATCTCGCCATCCCGACCAACTTTGGTTGGTCGACAAATTCTAGTTTAAACACTCAGTGGCTCAGCTTGGTAGAGCGTCCCGACAGGATCGGGAAGGTCGTGAGTTCGAATCTCGCCATCCCGACCAATTTCGGTTGGTCAGTTTTCAATCAGTGGCCCAGTTTGGTAGAGCGTCCCGATCTGATCGGGAAGGTCGTGAGTTCGAATCTCGCCATCCCGACCAACTTTGATTGGTCGTTCAAATCTGATGTACTACACCTACATCCTCTGGAGTGAGACCCTCCTGAAATTCTACGTGGGCTCAACCCAAGATCTCGAAGCCAGAGTGGCATACCACAACTCGGGGAACGTGAAGTTCACCTCCACCGGCACGCCTTGGATCCTCGTTTACCACGAACTCCACGAAACCAGGTCCGACGCCACGAAGAGGGAGCGACAGATCAAAGCGTGGAAGAGTTCGGCGGCGATACGCAGGCTCATTGAGAGCGAATAGCTACCTGCCTTGGATTTCGGCAGTTCACCATCAAGGCATCTCAGACGCCACAAACTCGGCAAATGGCCTAATGTCTCCATACACAGAAGCGCACTCAAGCGAAGCCATGTAGGCGGCTCGCGTTTCGAGGCGAATGACGGTCCAGGAATATCCCCCACTTGCTAGCATTGCATTCATCAAGAACCGGCCAAGGCGGCCATTGCCGTCACCGTACGGATGGATGTAAACGAAGATGAAATGCCCCAGGACGGCTCTGACAGCGGCTTCGGGCTCTTCGTCGATGAGGTCGAACAGCGTGGTCATTGCATCCATCAGCGCCTCAGAAGGAAGTGGAACGTGCATCGATCCCTTGATGAAGACTTGATGATTCCGATAGCCTGCGAGATCAGCAGGCTTGAGAATGCCCGCGGCAACTGACGGGGCAAAGAGCGCTTGATACCAATCTCGAAGAGCTCTGCGAACAATGATGGCGCTAGCGCCTTCAACAAGGAGACAAACCGACTTCTGAACCTCCTCAAAAGCCTCGAAGTACCCGCGTGCAGCTAGAGCATCGCGAGAATCACGATCCTTATCGCCACCCTCTGGATTCCAGTTTCCGCTCCGGACTCGCCCGATTAACTCCGCCGTGACCCGATATCCCTCTATCGACAGGGAGTTGTACGCATCGTTGGCGTAAAGGTCTTGAATAGTCTGCAAAAACGCTTTTGGATCTGCTGGAAGACCAGGTGAAGGAGGTAAAGCCCGCAAGACATCTTCGCGCATCCTTGCCCACATCGAGCGGATTCGAATTTCATAGGGCGATGGATTGCGACTTGAACCAATCTGCGGGATCGGGCGCTCAAAAGGGTTCTTCTCTCGGACATCGTATCCAGCCCGCCTCATCGTCGAGACAATGTCGTCTGCGATCTCAGTCTGATGGTTTGCCCGAAACGCTCCCGCCAGCCTTCCCGCGACGGTGCTTTTACCCCTCTCAAGGAGAATCGCAAGGATAGGCGACGAATCCTGAATCGTCGTTAAGACAATGGATGCCTCTTCGGGTCGACTTCGGAAGAAACCCTCAGGTGCTCGCACCAGCGCTTCTGGAAGCCGCAAAACGTTGAGTTCTCGGACTCGATCCATTGCCTCCGGATATCCTCGCTCGTCTCGATAGACCACCATCGACAGCCCACCAGGAAGTTTGAGAGTCGTCGTGCCCCCGGACCGAGTGATGGCTATGAGCTGTTTCGGGATATTCGTTGCTCGGCTATGAAGATAGAGCGATGCTTCAGTCGCTAGACAGTAGTTGGCTTCAAACCGCGATTCCAGATACTGACGGATGAACTCCCAGTAGAACGCAAACCAAGCCGTCTCACCGGTACGAGTTGCGGGGTCAGCAACGTGATACCACCCGTTGATGATTTCTCCCAGGAATCCCAGACGAATCAACCTCTCACGGTAAGTCCGAGAGATGGAGTCATGTCGAACGATTCCATTCTTCTCTGCCTGGCTCAGCTTCTCCAGGGCTTCCGCGAGTTTTTCGTTTGGAGTGGCCATCTGCGCCTTTCGAGATCAGAGTGGAGGGAAGAACCGCGGCACATCAGTGCGCGATTTTCATCGTTACATGACGTACAATTATTATATCTTTCTGTCGTACATATAATATGCTCTGATGTTGTGTACATTTCATATTTATCCGCTGTGAAACAAACATAGTCTGTCGGTGCTGATTCCATGCACGCTTCGATGCCCCGTTTCCGACGTCGAGAGCCGACGTAACTACGGTATCTCCCGTCCCCTCAGTCGTTGCCCTATAATGGCAACATAATGGCGCGAAAGATTGTGAGCGTGCTAATCATGGGCTCCTGCATCGATGTAACTGTGCTGACATGCAAGCTCGCAGTCCACCACCTGCGCCCGGTTGTTTCGCTCACCCGAGGCGACCTGATCTTCTACCCTGTCTTCAGATTAGCTGCGGCGACCTCCCTGACAGAAGGGATTGGCAGTTGGCTTGGTGTGTTAGGCGATAGGCGCAGTGCATTACAAGGCATCTTCCTTTTAGCCCTCGTGATGTTCCTACTGTTTGGGTTAGCACCAGTGGTGGCAGCCTCAGCATTAGGCAAAAGCGAAGGATGGGTGGCGGATTGGAGGTTTTATCCCTGGATTGCCGTCAGCGGGGTTCAGACCATTTCGCAGGTAGTCAAAGGCATGCGAAAAGGTAAGCCCAAATCCGAAGTTGGGCCAATGTAAGCACGCTTCCAACCAACCTTAAGGAATCTATCCCCGATCCCACCCTCTCCGAACTTTGAAATCGTCAACCGAAAGTAGTGCGCAATGCCGGATGCATGGTGCGTGTGTGCGAGGTGATGGAGATGCAGGATAGATGAGGGATCGAACCTCCTAACCCTTCTCACGAGAGTCACCATCGGCCAGATTTCGGCTCTGGCAGCCGCTCGGTTCGCCCAACTTCTCTGGTCGAATACCAACGGATTCCTTGAGTGACCTCAGTCTAAGAGGTCATTTGTCCAGTTCGCTGCCTGGATCTTTGTGTCGAGCTCCCTCAACTCCTTCGAGAAAAGGTCTGCCTTCTCCCGTGCTTCCCGCACATTGATCACCGACACCAGTCGAATCTCTGATTTGGTTCCACGGATCTGTCGGACCGCCGCCGCGTCGGCAGCCTGCCGCCAGATGTTGATGTGGAACTTCAGCGTATCTCGGCGCGCGATCGCCTCCGTCAGTGTGCGTCCGTCTGAGATATTGACCGCGAGGTTCGTCCGATTGATCCGAGAGACAATGCTCTCGAACTCGTCGGCAACCTGGCTGAATTCAGCGAGCAGATCCTCCGCCTTCTCACTGGGACTGTCCCCTTCGTGTACGAGTGCGTTCGCCTTCACTCGCTCGGTCAGCTGGAGCATCCGCTTCTGCCGGTCTGACCGTACGCTCAAGGCTTCTGCTCATTTCATACTTTAAATCTACCGTGGTTTTGAGGGGTCGCGCTGTTCAACGATTGGGAGTGGGGCTGGACCTTGTTTGCCGTGTGATGCCGAGTGGGTATGAGTTTGGCGCTAGGGGCGCTTTCTCGGTCGCCACCCTCTCCCTGAGCCTTCTCCCGCCACAAAATGGCGGGAGAGGGAAACTCCAATTACAGTTTTGCGATTTACCCGAGTTGATGAATTCCTCGCGACCCGAAAGGGCGCTTTTTCGGGTTCCATAACGTCTTGGAGATGGCTGTGATAACTCTCCTTTCTATGGCTGCGATCACAATGGCGGGATCGAATTTCAAATCGGCCCCGCCAGAGTGGGTGGTGTACGAAGGGAAGCACGGGCCGGGCAAGGGGAAGAGTGTGGTGTCTCTCTCCGGAGACGAGGAGTACCGGTCGGAAGAGGGCCTGCCGCAGCTGGCCAAGATCTTGGCTTATCGGTTTGGATTTAAGTGCACCGTCCTGTTTTCCGTCAACCCAAGCGGCGAAATCGACCCGAACACGCAAGACAACGAACCGGGGCTGGAGGCGTTGGATTCGGCAGACCTTTGCGTGATGCTGCTCAGGTTCAGGCACTGGCCTGATGCTCAGATGAAGCACTTTGCGGACTACTACCTCTCCGGAAAGCCGTTCATCGCGCTGCGAACAAGCACCCACGCCTTCGACTACAAAGCCCATCCGGACAGCCTCTATCACAAGTACGATTGGCAAAGCCAAGAGTGGCCCGGCGGGTTCGGCAAGCAGGTCCTTGGCGAGACATGGCTCAGCCATTGGGGCAACCACGGGGTTGAAGGAACCCGGGGCATCCTTGCCGGCAACTCCAAGCACCCCATCCTTAAGGGAGTCAAAGGGATTTTCGGGACGACCGACGTTTACGAAGCTCACCCGCCACCCGACGCCGAGGTCTTGGTTTGGGGCCAGGTCCTGAGCAGCCTTCATCCGACCGATCCGCCCTCCACACGAAGCAAAGCCACTTCAGCCGGTGTGGAGCAGGGGGTCAACGACCCGATGATGCCCATCGTGTGGCTTCGTCAGCCTGTCAACGCGGCTGGGAAACGCAATCATGTCCTCACAACGACGATGGGCGCGGCGACAGATTTGCAGAATGAGGGCCTGAGGCGACTGCTTGTCAACGGTTGCCTCTGGTCAGTAGGACTGAGCAATAAGATCACAGACCGGCTGAATGTGAACTTGGTGGGTGAATACGCACCTTCCAAGTTCGGATTTGGCGCGTTCAAAAAGGGAGTCAAACCCTCCGATCTTGCTCAGATCCACGGGTAGGCGCGGTGCGCCAACCGACGTGGCTAGATTACGAGACCCCGCTGGGGTTTTGGAATCTCCAACGGTAACGGCGGGACGCCAAGGGCAGACTTTGTGTGGGTTAAACTTCGCAGCAATGCTGCTCGCGACCTTGATGTTGCTCCAGGCCAACCAAACCGCGGACCTGATCGTCGAAAATGGACGCATCTGGACGGACGGGCACTTGACCAAATTCACAAGCCTCGCGGTTAAAGATGGCAAGTTCGAAGCCATCGGCAAGAACCTGTCGCCCTACGACGGCCCGAGCACGAAGCACATCAATGCCCACGGCAATTGGATCGTGCCCGGCATGATCGATAGCCACACCCACATCGCCGAAGAGTGTGTCAGCTTTGTGTCCTCCTTGGACCTTCATTCGGCGAAGAGCAAAAAGGATTTCATTCAACTTGTTCGGGACCAAACGGCCAAGTTAGCCCCGAAACAGTGGATCTTAGGAAGCGGCTGGTCAGCCGACAGCTATCCCGACAAAGAAGTCCCCAGTAAGGAGTGGATCGACCCGGTGACCAGCGACCACCCCTCGATGCTGACCCGCATGGATGGCCACAGTGCCCTGCTCAACTCGGCGGCTCTTCTCGCGGCGGGAATCACGAAAGATGGTCCACCTGACCCAGCCGGCGGACGTATTGAACGCGACCCTACCACGCACGAACCTACCGGGATTATTGCGGAGGGGGCACTACGCCTCGTTCATCCCCCATTCCCAGACGTCGCAACGACCGACGCCGCGCTGATGGCAACCATCGCGGAAGCGCATCGGTACGGGGTCACTTCTAGTGCCGATATCGTCAACATCTTTGCCGTTGGCACATGGCAAAGGTATATGAAGCGTCCGGACCGAAACTTCCGCGTCGCTCTTTATCTCCGAGCGTCCACCCCACAATCCGTCGAGGCAGTTGCGGCGCTGCCAGGTATCGAAGGATGGATGGAGCCCCACGGGGTCAAGCTCTTCATGGATGGAAGTCTAGGCTCGCGCACCGCCTATATGGCCAAGCCATTTACGACACCCCTGCCATCTCAGCCGAAGGACTGGCGTGGATTACCCCGTCCTGGGGCAGCCGACGGTACGTACAAGAAGATTATCGCCGCCGCCGCAAAAAGCAACATTCAAGTCATCACCCACGCCATCGGCGACCAAGCGAATCACGACATCCTCGACCTGTATGCCGAGATTCCTGATATCAAAGACCGACGATTCCGGGTCGAGCATGCTCAACATCTGGAGACGCAGGACATCCCTCGTTTCAGCCAGCTTGGCGTTATCGCGTCCATGCAGCCCTTCCACAAGGCAGATGACGGTCGGTATGCCGAGAAGGTGATTGGAATGGAGCGATGTAAGTCAAGTTACGCCTTCCGAGACATTCTAAAATCCGGCGGGATTCTGGCCTTTGGAAGCGACTTTGACGTGGTTACGATCAACCCATGGGTCGGAATCGAAACCGCGGTTACGGGGCGCATCAGTACCGGAAAATCCTGGATGACGCACGAAAACATCACTCTCGACCAAGCGTTAGACGCCTATACGCGAAAGGCTGCCTACTCGATGTTCATGGAAAACGAAATCGGCCGGATCGCTCCTGGATACCACGCCGACTTCGTCATCCTCGACCGGAGATTGAAAACCGATGGCTCGAACGTTGGGAGCACAAGGCCGGCCTTCGTGTTTATGGAAGGTAAGGAATTAGCTGTGGATAAGCTCGCACCACAAGGGCGGGTGTCGGCGGGATCCTATTGAGTTCGCCGTCCCAATAACATTGGCTGGCAGTCCATTTCATGTCTGCGACTCCGCTCGAATCATGGAGCAACTCCCTCTCTCATGCTCCAGATTCTAAACAAACTGCATTTAGGGAGCATAGAACTTAAGGTTGGGTTACCGGCAGTTGTTGCCCTATAATGGCAACATGACGGCTCGGAGGGTTGTAGGCACGTTGTTCATGATCGCTAGCGTGCTGGTTGGCGTGCTGGCGCTCAAGGTGCCCGATCATCGCAGCGAGTCTGTCATCATCCTCACCCGCGGAGATATATCCTTCTGGGGTCTCTTCGCAGTCTTGGTCTCGACGTTCATGACGGCCCTAGGGGGCTGGATTGGCGTCCTAGGCGACCCGAGAAAATCGCTGCCGTATCTCTTCTTCCTGTCTCTCGGCGGATTCCTAATATTCGGCCTGGGGCCAACCCTAGCAGCCTCGGCTCTGGGCAAGAGCGACGCTTGGGCGACCGACTGGCGGTTCAATCTAACGCTTGCAATCACCGGGGTGCAGACAATATCGCAGCTATTCAAAGATAGGAAGAAAGGTAATGCCGGGGCTGAGACCCATCCAGGAACCTCAGGTTAGGAATCGTTCCTGTTCTGCAAGAATTACGCCTTCTGCAAGCGACTCCCTTTCCCGCTCGCCATCTCCTCGTGCTGTAGAATCACCAGGTTGAAACACCGTCTTTTGGGATCCACGGGAATCCAGGTCAGCGAAGTTGGGATGGGGGCATGGCAGCTCGGCAACGGGGCTTGGGGGAATCTTTCCTCTGAAGAGTGCCTTCAGATGCTCAGCTTCGCCCTCGATCACGGATGCAGCTTCTTTGACACCGCTCCCGGCTACGCAGGCGGGCATAGCGAAGAGGTCCTTGGCAAAGCGTTTGCCAAAAAGAGAGATCAGGTGGTCCTCTGCACCAAGTTCGGCCACACTCCCGACGGTCGATCTGACTTCGGGGTGGACCAAATTCGCCCAGCGATCGAAGGAAGCCTCCAGCGGCTTCAAACCGACTACCTCGACGTCCTTCTTCTCCACAATCCTCCCTCGGAATTACTGGAAGCCGATGCTCCCCACTATTCGGAACTCGAAGCCCTAAAACAAGAGGGGAAGATTCGAGCGTACGGAGCTTCTGTAGATTGGTCAGCAGATCTGCAGAAGGTCGCAGGCACTTCGAGCCAGGCGGCCGAAGTCCTGTTCAACGCGTTCCATCAAGAGCCAAAGCTCGCCTTTGAGACTGCCTCAAGCCACGGCGTTGGGCTCATCGTCAAGGTCCCCCTCGATTCTGGGTGGCTCGGCGGGCGCTATGATTCCGAAAGCAGCTTTAGTGGAGTGCGAGACCGATGGAGCCCGGAAGTCATTTCACGGCGCTCCGCCCTGCTCAACCAACTCAAGGCGATGATTCCGACCCATGTGACGATTGCCCAAGCCGCACTCGCCTTTGTGCTGTCCCGGCAAGAAGTCTCCACCGTGATCCCGGGGGCAAAGAGCATTGAACAGCTCAGCGCCAACCTTTCCGCTAGCGATGTCACCCTCTCTCCCGAGATCATCGCCGGAATCGAGGCCCTATGGAAAACCGAACTGGCCCACGATCCCTTGCCGTGGTAAGGGATCGTGGGCCAGAACGACAAAGCACGAATTAGGCTGGGGCGGATGAGCACCCCCTCGGTTTGATTTTTCGAAAGAAATAGGAACACGCCTGGTTATTTCCTGGTCAAGCAGGGCGTGACTTGGGTTCGTTTTGTTTTCTGGGTTAGGAGGCTGGGAGGTTCCCTGACGCCTCAGAGGGTCCATCGGGCCGAGCTCATTGATTCAAGCGGCCTCTCCGTCGCCGACCTGGATCAGAGTTTTTCTGACATTCGCTGGATCAATCGGTTTCTTGGAGGAACCGCCGTGATTCGATCCGAACTGGGTGCGCTCGTTTCTACCGCAGAATCAGCGACACTGCTCGACCTTGGAGCGGGAACTGCGGACATTCCCTTATCGGTCATCAAGCGATTCAGGTCGAAAGGGGGCCGCATAACGGCAACCGCACTCGATACGAATCAAGTCGTCATTGAGATCGCCCAACGCCATGCGAATGGGAACCCAGACTTAAGATTGTTGACGGGTGATGCCGCCAAACTGCCCTTCCCGGATGGTTCCTTTGACTTCGTAACGTGCTCGCTCACTTTTCACCATTTTTCGGATGCGACTGCGATCTGCACGCTCCAAGAGATGGATCGAGTTGCCCGCCGCGCACTTATCGTCAACGATCTCCGGCGAGCATATCTCCCGGCAGTACTGATCTGGCTACTGACAAGGCTCAAGAGGATGCACCGTCTCACTCAGCACGATGGGCCGCTAAGCGTAATGCGCTCGCGGACTCTTACGGAATATCGCGTCTTGGGCACCCTTGCTGGGTTCGATCAGGTGCAAGTTCGTGCTCACCCTTTCTGGCGTGCGGCCCTGGTCGTGGTGAAGATGCCGGCATGAAAGTTGATATCGCAGTGATTGGAGGCGGCCCTGCGGGATCGTCCACCGCGCTTCGGCTCGCCGAAATGGGTTACGAAGTCGCTCTGTTTGACCGGGCGGCGTCACCAAAGTCCAAACCCTGTGGAGAATTCTTAAACCCTGAGGCCGCCCGTCTGCTTAGCGCTGAGTTTGGTGTCGAGTTGCCGAAGGACGCGAGTCCGATGATGCACGCCTCGCTGATCCCTCCGACTGGGGAAGCACTCACCGTGCCTCTTCTAGATGCACAAGGCGAGCCGACGATAGGTTACTCACTCCCACGCATTCGCACGGACGCCCTACTGTTGGAGGCAGCAAAGGGCGCGGGGGTTGAAATTCATGCTGGGGCAAACGTCCGCAAACTGACCTCAACTAGCCTCGAGGGCCAGACGCTGGATGGGGAGCCTTTCGCTTGTGAAAGTCGCCTCGTGATCGCCTGTGATGGATCGAACAGCCTGGTTGCCCGCCAGCGGGGGCTAGTCAAATCTATCCCCAGATTGAAGCGAATCGGAATTGTTGCCCACTTCTCCGGGGTGACCCGGGCGAAGGCCGGAGTTGTCCACATGTATCCGGCGCGCAATGGTACGTGGGGAGTCGCTGGATTCGCACTTCAGGCCGGTGGTCAGGCCGTACTCAGCGCAGTCGTTCCAACCAGTGCTTCAGAGGCCCTCTGTTTAGGTCAGGAGGCATTCCTTACCCAAATGGTTCTCACCCTTCCTGGGTTGCCCAGCATGCTCGATGGAGCCGCCCTCTCGGGAATGCAGACGATTCCCTCGTTTGGACACAAGCTTTCACGCGCATTCGACGATGGTGTGCTGTTTGTGGGCGATGCCGCAAGATTTGTGGACCCGTTTACGGGTGAAGGCGTTCACCATGCGCTCGCTGGAGCCTTGCTGGCAGCAGATACCGCTCGAACTGCGCTGAAAAAAGGTGATGTCAGCACCGCGTCGCTCGCATCGTACGGATCTGCGCGGAGAGAGCTGAACGGCCGATATGCCGCATGTGATCTGGTCCAAGCCTTTGTCAACAGACCATGGATGATCGACCTGGCGATCCGAAACCTTAGACACCAGCCACGAGCAGCCGAGAGACTCTTTGGGGTCCTCGTGGATGTTCTTCCGTCGCGCGCACTCTACTCCCCGCTGGTTGTCGCCGGCGCCCTAATCCCCTCATTTCGATGAACACTCTCAATTCCATAAAGATTCGCGGCCCCATTCACCGAGTATTTGAATTTGCCTGGAGGGTCGAAGATTGGCCAAGCCTGTTGCCGCACTACCGCCGCGTATCTGTCATAAGCGATTCGGAAGAATCACGCATCGTTGCAATGCACTGCGTTCGAGATTTTGGACCCATTCTTTGGCCCTGCCAATGGGTAGCGCGTCAAGTGGTGCTTCCCGATGAATGGACAATTCATTTTGTTCACCTGGCAGGTCCGGCCCGCGGGATGAAGGTGGAATGGAAACTTCAAGCGGACGGCGAAACCGTGCATGCCACGATCTCTCATCAACTCATCCACCGACTCGGTCCTGCGTACTCCGATCGGATCATCGGTCCGCTCTTCGTCTCCGCAATTGCCAGTAAGACATTGAGCACCCTCAAGACGCTCGTCGAAGCGGAGGCCCTTCGGTGAAGCGCCGCGTGGTGATCACCGGCATTGGAGCGGTTACGCCGATCGGAACCGGTGCCAAAGGGCTATGGGCGGGCGTGAAGCGCGAAAAGTCCGCAGTGGCGTTGATCACGCATTTCGATCCCACGCCATTTAACTGTCACGTCGCTGCTGAGATTCCAGACTTCCAACCTGAAACCTACATCGACCCCAAAAGGATGAAGCGGCTGGATCGCTTTTCTCGCCTTGCGGTGGTTGCAGCTCTGCTTGCGATGGAGGATGCGTCCCTCTCCACTTCAGAGATAGATCCTGACCGCACCGGAGTTTGTCTGGGTACCGCTCTAGGAGGGATTGAAGCGGCAGAAGAGGCGATGCACCACTATCTGGCAGGCGGCCTTCGGGCGGTGAATCCATCTTTGGCGCTATCCGTATTCGGCGGTGCAGGATCGTGCAATATTGCAATCGAACTCGGCCTTTATGGATACAACACGGCGAACTCCGACTCCTGTGCATCTTCCCCTATCGCGATGGGCAACGCTTTAAACGCAATCCAGCGCGGCGATGTGGATGTAATGTTGGCGGGCGGCGCGGAGGCACCTCTGTTTCCTCTGACCTTTGGAGCATTTGCCCTGATCCGGGCAATGACCACTCGCAACCACGATCCAGAGCATGCCTGTCGCCCCTTCGACAAAGACCGGGATGGCTTTGTGATGGCAGAAGGCTCTGCAATTCTTGTTCTTGAGGAGCGCGAGCATGCTGTACGCCGTGGCGCAAAAATCTATGCCGAGTTGTGCGGGTTCGGTCTTTCGAACGATGGAAGCCACATGACGGCCCCACGCGCGGATGGCGAAAAGGCGACATTAGCCATGAAGCGAGCGATAGCCAACGCAGGAATCTCGCCAAGCGATATCTCCTACGTCAACGCCCATGGAAGTTCCACGCCCCTCAATGATTCGTCAGAGACAAAGGCAATTAAGAACGTCTTTGGAAAACATGCGGACAGCATGCCGGTGAGCGCCACCAAACCCATGCATGGACATAGTCTGGGTGCAACCGGTGCCATCGAAGCGGCGATTTGCGCCATGACTTTTGGCCATAGGCACTTACCTCCGACGATCAATCTCGACCAGCCGCAAGCGGGGCTTGATTTGGACTACATTCCCCATCACGGTCGCGCAGCCGAACCGGAAGTGATTCTCAGCAACTCCTTCGGCTTTGGCGGAATCAACGCCGCGATCGTTCTCGGTCACCCGGATCGCTAAAGTTCCTCACCCATTAGCCGGTAAACGCAGACCTACTCTATCTTGATGTCGTCAAGATAGACCGTTGCCGCTCTTCCTTGGCTGGCAATGACCATCACCAATCCGGTCTTGATCCGGGTCAGGTCTTTGCCCGTCAGGCTGAGTTCGAACTTCTGCCATGACTGGGTGAGTTCATGCTTGTCGCCGTTCACGATCGCGGTGTCGAAGTACTTCTTGTCGTTCTTGATGATGCCAAGGCTGAAGGTGACCTGCTCTCCGCCGACGAGCCCCTTCGCCCAGACGGTGAGCTTCTTGGCGCCGGTTAGGTCGTATCCGCCGGGCTTGTCTCCCCAGTCCCCTTCTGGGCTTTGCCAGGCGATGCCGCCCCAACCCTCATTTGCCTTGTAGTCCCAACGAATGCACTTGGTGCCGGCGTGAGAGGTGTCAGACGAATTCATTTCCAGCTTCATGTTCCCGGTGGAGCCCATCCAGCCGGCGGGTGTGAAGGGCAGGTCCGTGCTGCCGTTGGAGTAGACGACCATTGGAAGCTTTGCCTTCGCGCCAATCGCAACGGGAACGGCACCTCGGACGCGCACCGGAACATTGGCCACCGCGGCCCCACCATGCTGATTTCGAACCACCACGAAGAGGCGGTACGCACCCGGAGTCTTCGGCATTTTGATCTCGGCGGAGCTGTTCGTCGAGCTTAAAACTGCACCGGCAACGGCGTCTGGAATATCTTCTTTATCCCCATTCACCCCAATCACGCCGCTATCGCTCACCAGGCTCCATGAGCACTTAATCACGTCCCCTTTGGGATCGCTGGCGGTCAGGTGAGCTTTGAGTGCGTCGCCAGGATCAACCGCTGGGTCGCCGTCAACAGACATCGCGTCTATTCGTGGACAAGGATGTTCGGCCGGCTTTCCCGACCACGCCTTCTGCATGGCGTCTACAGCTCCCAACTTGGTCCCGTCGGCCAGGAACATGCCAAACCACGTCGCGGTTGCCTCCTGCTTGTGGCTCCAGAGGAAAGAGAAGCAGCCGAGGCACAAATCTGGGTGATTGATCACGTTGGACCGGTAAGCCAGCTCATAAGAGGCTTCCTTCTCTGTGCTTGTGAGTTCAATCGGGCGCTGCCAGGGGGTGTTTTTCGATTCCCAGGCTCCCGGAGGTCCACACTCGGTGATGATGTAGGGCTTGGTCCCGCCCTGCTTCACATATCGATCGTAGATGCTCGAAGCACCGCCGTAGCTGTTGATCCCGACGATATCGATACTGGGGCAAAGGTTGTGAATCGCAGGCACCTTCTTGCCGCCAATCTCCGCAATCACAGTAGCAGTCGGGTGGTTCGGGTCCAGCTTATGGGCCATATGGGCGATGTCTTCCACCGCAATCCAAATGTTGGGGTCGTCGCCTTGGTCGTACCCTTCCATCTCATTGCCGATGCCCCACATGAGAATCGCCGGGTTGTTCTTGTACTTCTGAATCACGGCCTTGGCCTGCTCATACTGCTTGGTCACCTGAGCCGGGTCGTCATATTTGAATCCGTGCTCTTTGTGCCCCAGCCAAATGCCAACCATCACCTTGACGCCGGCCTTTTGGGCCTTGGCGAGGTCGGCTTCAATGTCGTCCGCACCCCACGTTCGCACCGAATTTCCACCGGCGGCAACGAGCATGGGCCAAGATCCGTTGCCTCCTGCCCCTTTGACCGTAAACGGCTTGCCACTTACCGTCAAAGTCCAGTGTCCCGACACCTGCTTGACCTGAACTGGAGTGGGTGTTTGGAAGAGCAGTGCCGCGATGAAGGTGGTGATCATAAGCTGTCAGGTGGGCATCGATGCCCTGTTACATTTTAGGTGAATAACGAATTATTGATTGTCAGTCCCAGTGCGCTACACTTCCACTGCACCCGACCTTCGACCAGCGTGGGGCATGCAGACACGGGATGGAAGCTTCGTTTACGAACTCAACCGCATTCCAGGACAGCGATTGGAAGACCTGGGACCATCCTCTGCGCGACTGGCTCCTGGATCTCTCCACCCTTTCCGATGGCTGCTTCGTGACTGCCTTTGCCCATCCACGATTAGGCGAGGGGTGGCTCGTCCTTTCAATTCCGGTGGAAACCCACGCCGCTTGGGCTCACGACGAAGTTCGACCGCTCCTCGATCGCGTCGATCGATGGACCGCATCGGGTGGATTTGCCGCTGGATGTGTCGCCTACGAAGCCGCGCCTTCATTCGACTCAGCTTTCGAGGTTCACCCGCATGGCAAGGATCTGCTTGCCATCTTTCATCTTTACGACAGTCCCCCAGCGTTCTACAAGGAGCTTTTGGTTGATAAACAGCCAGATCACACCGATCCGGCGTGGAAGGCGGGTTGGGACGAATCTCTCTACACGGAGCGATTCAACGAGGCAAGGAACCTCATCGGAAGTGGCACCACCTATCAGGTGAACCTGACTTTTCGGCTATCCTGCCCGTATCAACAGCACCTGCCATCCCTATTCGCACGGCTCGCGGCGGATGACCCACCCGCCTATGCCAGCCTGTTCCTTTCTGCGCCTATCAACCTAGCTTCCCTGTCACCTGAGCTGTTTTTCGACCAGTCAAATGGCGTGGTCAGGTGCAAGCCAATGAAGGGGACTGCACCGCTTGGCGCGACCCCTCGAGAAACGAACAAGCACGCAGGAGCGCTGAAGGCATCCGAAAAGAACCGTGCCGAAAACCTCATGGTTGTCGACATGATCCGCAATGACCTTGGGCGAATCGCCGACATCGGAAGCGTCACCGTTCCTTCCCTATTCGATGTGGAGCAGCTCTCCACTGTCCTCCAAATGACGTCGACAGTCGAGGCTAAATTCAACGGCTCGGCTCTCGAAGTTTTTGACGCCCTATTCCCCTGCGCCTCAATTGTCGGAGCGCCAAAGGTGTCCACCATGCGCATCATCCACCGTCTGGAAGACACTCCCCGAGGAATCTACACGGGAGCGATCGGGATCCTGGGCCCACAAAGATCGTCCAGATTCTCTGTAGCGATCCGAACAATTTCTCAACGCCCCGGCGAGGTCCTCAAATATGGAGTTGGCAGCGGCATCGTGTGGGACTCTTCGTCTGAAGCAGAATGGGCGGAGAACGCGCTTAAGGCTGTGGTGCTCAATCGCTCAAGTCTCGAATTTGGCCTGTTCGAGACGATCCATTGGCCACCCCGAAATGAAGGCCGGCTCCTTCCACTTCACCTGAAACGGCTATGTGCGGCTGCCGCGCAGTTTGGAATCCCCTTTGACCCGCAAGCTGCGGAAAACTTGCTTCACAAGGAACTGGACGACCTGACCGATCCTGCTCGGATCAAGCTGAGTCTCTTCGCAGATGGGAAGATCTCCATAACAAACGTTCCGCTTGGAAACGTGCCCGAACTGCTTCGATTTGCGCTAGCACTGTCTCCAGTGGCTTCTGAGGATCCGAGCTTGGCGGTGAAATCGACTCGGCGCAAGATCTATGAAAGGCACCTGCGCGGCTCTGTGCTTGACGAAGTGCTGTTGTGGAACGAGCGAGGAGAAGTCACCGAGTTCTGCAAGGGAAATGTGGTTGTCAGAATCGGTGATGACCTCGTCACCCCGCCCCTTCAGTCTGGGTTACTGGGAGGCGTCTATCGAGAGTGGCTTCTTAGTAAAGGGGAAATCCGGGAAGGCGTTCTTCTCGTTTCAGATATTCCTCAAGCGAAGGAAATCTATCGAATCAACGCGCTAACGGGGAAAGTTCTCGCAGAGCTTGAACTCAACGATTAGGGCGTTGCGCAGGTTGGATCGAGGTCTATCGGCAAGCAGTTCCTGCCGGAAGTCGCTGCCCATAGGGCTCTGAACGAAGCCGAAATAGACAGGAGCGAAATATTGATACCCTTCGCGCGTAATCGGCTCACCATCAGTCCCGATCAACTCCTCCAAAATCCCCAGCTACATTGAGTCAATACTTCTGCGAAAGCCTTAATGAGTATCATGCTCGCATGGTTGGAACAGTGCTGTCCCTTGTCCTTTTAACCCAGACTCCACCTAAGCCGGAAGCCCTCCTAGAGCACTTGGGTGGATACCATCGTGCGACGAGCACAACCAACCCGGTTGCTCAAAAATACTTCGACCAAGGGATGGCCTGCCTGTACGGCTACCAATATTTTACGGCGATGAGGTCGTTTAAACGCGCAGCAGAGCTGGACAAAGACTGCGCTATGGCCTACTGGGGCGTGGCATTTTCTTATGGCCCAGACATTAATTCCCCGCACGTAGATGATGATTCAGCAAAATCCGCCTTAGCCGCATTAGACCAGGCTGACAGTGCCGCTGACGCAACACCTTTGGAGCGAGAACTGATTGCTGCCCAGCGACAACGTTTTGCTTTCCCCGCCCCAAAGGATCGCAGTCTGCTCAATGCCAACTACTCTGGAGCAATGCGGCGAATTTGGCAGGCGCATCCTAAAGACCCCGACGTTGGCGCGATGTTTGCCGAAGCCCTGATTGACGAGCACCCCTGGAAGCAGTGGTCGCCAGACGGTCAACCTTTGGCGGGCACTCTTGAGGCCATTGCAGCTCTTGAGCAGTGTCTCAAACTAAAGCCAAACCACCCGATGGCACTTCATGTCTTTATCCACGCGGTGGAGGCCTCTCCCCACCCCGAGAGGGCACTTAAGGCGGCCAACACCTTAGAGGGCCTGATGCCGGATCTTGGGCACATGCAGCATATGCCTTGCCACATCTACGCCCGAGTAGGCCAGTGGGACAAGGCAATCGACGCAAATATCAGGGCGATTAAGCGCGAAAACGACTACATGCTCGAGCGCGGAAAAACCAAGCCTTCCTTCCCTAACGTGGATCACTACGGAGAGGCACTCGCGTTTGCCGCCGGTATGAAAGGCCGTAGCAAACTGGCACTGTCAGCGCTCGATACCAAGGGCTTTTCCCGAGAATGGATGGCCAAGAATGGCACGGATATGGACGGCGACCTTGCCATGCCCGTTACCGTGCTCCAGCAGTTTGGCCATTGGGACGAAATCCTCGCGGAAGAACCATTTCCTGCGAATTTGCCTGTTTCGCAGACGATGTTGCTGGGCGCTCAAACTGTGGCGCACAGCGCTCTGGGGCAATCGGAGGCTGCAAAACAGTGCTACGAAAAGCTTATCGAATCGGAAGCGCGCGTTCCTGCCGATCTCGGCGATGGCGTAAACCTGTTCATCAACATCCTAGAAGTTGAAAAGCATCTGTGTCATGGGGAGCTTCTGATACGCGAGGAATCCACAAGACCGGAAGGGATGAAGGAGCTTGGATTGGCTGTTTCGCTTGAAGATGGCCTGAGCTACAGCGAGCCACCTTCATGGCTTATGCCCGCACGCCATGCGCTGGGTGCCGCTCTCCTCCTCTTCGGACGAGTCTCAGATGCAGAGCCAGTGTTCCGAGAGCAGCTTCGGAGAACGCCCAACGATGGCTGGGCATTGATGGGCCTGTCAAAGAGTCTGCGCGGTCAAGGCAAGAACAGGGAAGCGAAGAAATTCGAGGCACTTTTCAAACGAGAGTGGAAAGACTCTGACGTGACGATAAGCACCTCCTGCATGTGCCTCGAGCCCCAGGCGAAGCGCGACAAATAGGCGGCGAAACTCACCCTATCTGGAATCGATCTCTAAAGTTGCCCCTCATCGATTTCAGAGTAGGTCGTGAGGTTAAATGCTCTGAATGATCGAGCTCGCGGCGCTAGCCATTCTATCTTTTTGCAATGTCCAGCCTGCCGCTGACATCTCAATGAGGGACCGAGCCTTTATTACGGCGAAGATCTATTCAGCTGTCGATTCCTATTTCGGTCACCTCTCCGCAGTCCCAGAGTTCAAACTTGAAGACGAGTTTCCAAAACTCTTGGATAAAGCTTTTGCCGCAAAGGGTCGACTTGAATTTGACTTAGCGTGTTTGGAGTTTTTTGGGCGACTCAAAAACGGACATACGAATTTCTACGATCCATGGCTCTTCACCTCTAACGGTGAGTCCATGGGATTTACGGCTGCTTTTGTTGAAGATAAGTGGATCGTAAAGTCGTCGCGCGTCCCTGAACTAAAGGTCGGCGACGTCATTAAGCAAATAGATGGTAAGCCGTTTGAGGAGTTTTACGAGTCAGAGCGCAAATACCTTTGTGCATCCAGCGACCGAGATTGCCGTAATCGATTCACCTCGTCGCGCTTCCTGTTTCCACGTGAATTCACACTTCAAAAGGACGATGGGATGTCAGTGCGAATCAAAAGCATTCCTTACGAGGCGCGCATACCCAAGAAAACTCGGGGGCAATGGCTTGAAACTAATCGCATCGGCTACATCAAGGTTCCTGCATTCGATAACGCTACGTTCGAAAACGATGCGCTTAACCTCCTTAAAGAGTTTCGGTCGGCCCAGAGTCTGATCATTGACGTTCGCCAAAACGGTGGCGGGAACACGCCAAGCAAACTCATTAACTCACTCATGGACCGACCCTTTCGAATGGCAAGCTATACGACACCGCAGACAATCGCAGTCTTCCGCGTTTGGGGGGGATATGCCGATTCTGTTGAAAAGGATTCGGCGCTCTCAAAGGACGAGGACTACGGCGCCGCCACCGTCCAACGAAGTCTTGGGTATGGCTATTACTATTCTCCTCCTCCCGTAGTGGCAAACCAGCCGACTGGGTTTAAGGGCCGACTATTCATATTGATCGATCGGGGAGTTTTCTCGGCCGGCGAAGATTTCTGTATTCCCTTCAAAGACAATCGACGCGCTACCTTCATTGGCGAGGCGACCGGAGGAAGTACCGGGCAACCCTATTGGGTTCAGTGCCCTAACGGAATAAGCTTCAGAGTCAGCACGAAGCGAGACTATTTCCCAGACGGATCTGGGTTCGAAGGTCTGGGAGTCAAGCCAGACATTGAGATACCGCTCACGGCGACAGCCATTAGAAATGGCACGGACGATGTATTGACCAAGGCAGTCGAACTGGCCAAAAACGGTAAATAGTGACTGCAAATTCCTGATTCAAAGGTTGAGGAAAGAGTTCGAGCGAATTGACTAGATATATTTCGTACAACAACCAACATCACAGTGCTTCATGGACCAGGAATTGGATGGTTGGCACTCTCATTCATACCTCTTCGGCGACCACGAATTTAGTCTGTTAGTGAATCGGAGCGACTATTGGGAAGCGCCTTGTTGTACCCAAGTGTAAGCGGGATATCGTTCGTTACCCTCCTCGAACCCCTGCTCGTTCCCATCTGGGAACCCAATCCGTGCGTTAAGCGCAGACCCCTCATTCTTGAACACGAACCGGCAATAGACATGCGAGTAATCCCGGTGAATGGTGGCGTGAACGTACTCCCGCACCAACCGAATCGATGACTCGCCATGCATCATCCGAGGTGCGCCAAGATCGAAAAGCGCCCCATCATCCGCCAGCGCCGTTGAGATGCCGAGAAACACAAGAAGCAACGTGGACGAAAGCTGTTTCAGTTGTCTGTCCATTCGAGATGACCTTAAATCAAACGTCAATTTCCCACTTTAACCCCATCGGAGGACGACCAGCTAAATTCCCCTCTGTGGAGGGGTGGACAGCGAAGCTGGGCGGAGTGGTCTCCGGAAACTTGTAGCTGGCTACCAGCCGGCAAGCTTCCGGAACCACCCCGCCCTAAAGGGCACCCCTCCAAAGAGGGGAATTTTAGCGGTTGGCGACCATCCCAATTCCCCTCTGTGGAGGGGTGGACAGCGAAGCTGGACGGGGTGGTCTCCGGGAACCTGTAGCTGGCTACCAGCAGGCAAGCTTCCGGAACCACCCCGCCCTGGAGGGCACCCCTCCAAAGAGGGGAATTTCCAGAGGACGACCAGCTGAATTCCCCTCTGTGGAGGGGTGGACAGCGAAGCTGGACGGGGTGGTCTCCGGGAACTTGTAGTTGGCTGCCAGTTGGGATGCTTCCGGAACCACCCCGCCCTGAAGGGCACACCTCCAGAGAGGGGAATTTTTGGCGAGAAACCGATCTAGCGGGCTTGAAAAACTTCGACAGGGTTTCCGCTGGGATCTTCCACCAACACTTGGGTTCCGCCTGGTCCGCTTACGGGTTCGTTTCGGAAGATGGCTCCCGCTTCCCGCAGGTTCTTGAGGACAGCTTCCAAGTCATCCACCTCGACCACAATTCGGTTCCAGCCACCTGGGATGGGTTTGGAACCATCTGGCATCGGCTGCGCCGCTGAGGTCTGTGGTCCGCTAACCCACAGAACGTCGCTCCCCTTCGCAAGAATTGCAAAGGCGGGTCCCCACTCCTCCTGAATTTCGAATCCAAACATTTGCTGATACCACGCAGTTGCCTGGGCTTTGTCGTTAACCAGAATTCTATAGGGCACGGCCCAGTATAACTAGGGGCAGTCAGTGCTGACAAGAAGTTGAATTTCCAGAACCAGACGCAAGCGTCCGCAATGAACGCAACAACGCGACACCCCCCGGGTTTCGATGAATCCCGATAGGCTGGCACCCAAGCCCGCCATGCGGCCGAAGAGTGGTGACGAAGGAATCGCCGGTTCGAACAAGCACTGGATGCCGCTCATATGTTCGCGTATCCAAGCGGGTCAGCATCGGTTCCCAACCTGGGCAGAACTCATCCAGCCATGCTGGATCCAAGGCTTGGTCCCCCACCACCAAGCTGAGCAGATCCCAGTTGTCCCTCCAGCCAGAATCCGCCCACTCTCTGTCATCCCATGCGTAGCAGCATTCGCGAAACATCGGCTTGGCCAACGTGTGCTCCTCGGGAACAAACCACAAGCCCGGACCCTCGCCAATCGTGTGCGAGCCAATCCAGAACCTATCGCCCCCGGGTTCCAGCGCTCCCCAGGTCTGGGAGGAATCCAGCACCCGAAACCCGTCGTCAACGGTAAGCGACCCAATTACTTGGATGGGCCACTCACGATGGGTTCCGCCAAACTCAGCCGCGAGCCGGTATCGACCTTCCTCCAACTCCACGTATTCGCCTCCGCAAGTGACTTCCTCGACAACACATGGCTGCAGGTTATGCGGGTGAGAGGTCCCGCCCTTAACAAGATTGGAAGCGGCATCCAAAAGACTCCACTTCAAATAGTCGTCAACGTCCTTCACGGCATGGACCGCAATCTGAAATAGAGATGTGCCGGCGAATCGGACGGTTGAATGTTCCCACCCAGGACGATTGCCGCCGTTCACCCATGGCGGCGTCCGCCTCGGTAGCAGGATCACGCCGACATCTGCGGTCCAGCGTCGAGTTTCTTCAATCGGATAAACGAGTTCGCCGGCATCATCCACGATCCCTGCCGCAGAGATGGGCGTGTGGCGGTGCCCGGTGAGAACCCAGCCATCACCGTCCAGATGCAGTCGCGTCGCGTCGAACGCAGACTGCCGCATCCAAGCGCCTTGACTGTTCGAGGAGGATTCAAGCTCAGCCGACCGCGCCTCCAGCCAATCCGGTAAGTTTGACTTGAAGGGCCCTCCTGCGGCGGGATCTGGGACATGCTCTTTTAACTGAGCAAGGAGAGGCGGAAAGTCGAATTGCCAGCGAACCCCTTTCGCATTCAAGGCCTCATCTGAGCTCGCCCAATAAGGTGGATCGCCTATCCACCGTTGGATCGGTCGAAAGACATCGTAATCGTTAAACTCGCCCAGCAGAATCGGCTTCCTGCACCTAGGCCCGTGGTTGAGTGACTGCAGAACTTGCGGGTAGTAAATCGGCTCGCAGTAGGGGTGAAAGTCGTCAAAAGTGCCGAACTCTGCCGGATGGCCACCATACATTTCGGCGCCTCCGGAATTGTCTTTGACCAAGAGGTGCCGCGCGGATACTGTAATCGCCTCTACCAGTTCTTGCCGCC
Organism: uncultured Armatimonadota bacterium; assembly: GCA_903927025.1. Lineage (GTDB taxonomy): Bacteria > Armatimonadota > Fimbriimonadia > Fimbriimonadales > Fimbriimonadaceae > Fimbriimonas. The sequence continues at coordinate 59,181 of CAIYLG010000034.1, read as the reverse complement.
ACGCAGGATCGATCCCTTCGCTCAGTTCGCAGCCTGCCGTCCAAGCGAGGATATTGCGATGATGACGGTACTGCTCCACAATGCGGAGGCACTCGTCGCGCATTTGCGCCAGCGATTCGGGATCGGTCGCGGGCAGCCATATCGGCAGCTCGAGCCAAGCCATGATTCCCTGCCGATCCAACTCCTCAAGGTATTCGTGCGGCGGCAGCCAAAGGCAGAACTTCACCAGATTGAACCCCGCCAACTTCACCTGGGCGACTTCGTTTCGAATCACTTCTACGGTTGGTTGAGGACTTGCGGTCTCTGGGTACCAGCCCCACGTCAGCACCCCCCTCGCATAGAACCTCTCGCCGTCTACCGCCAAATGTCCAGAAATGATCGAAGCCCGCGGTTCGGCAGGAGCGGGTAAAGCTTGCAATGGGCCGTCGACAAGCTCGACCGGGCGGAAGATGCCGCCAAACGCCTGATAGACGTAAGGCAAGAAGCCACTTGCCACCTGCTTTACTGGGTAGGTCTCGCCGCCATTCTTGACAACCCTTACCGCGATGTCGACTTCCATCCCCGACCAAGGGCTTAGGTCGACCCGGAAGGCATCCCAAATACCAAGATGCTTGATAACGAAAACCTCATTCACAAACACTTCAGCGGCATAGCTGACCCCGTGAAACAACAGATGAGGATTGCCAACGGGAACCGCAAGTCGGCATCGGTAAATGGCTGGACCTTGCCAGGCAACTGGCTGTTCCAGATGCCAAACATGCGGAATCCGGATCGGCTGGGGCCCCTCCCCGTAATCAGCCGTCCAATGTTCGATGGGCTCACGCTGCCCGGACCGACTTGAGTTGCTCACCTTCTTGTATAGTTCCACATGTGGAGACAAAGGTGTTTCAGCGAGCAGTCGGTTGGCAGCGCCCGACACCGCCAGCTCGAGGCCGAGAGGTGCTGGCTGCGACCCTGTCCCGACAACCGTGGAGCGCTGAACGCCTCAACAAGCCAAACAACCCGACGGAGTTTTCTCTTCCTCACGAGGGCGAGGGAACCGCTTTACAGCACCTTGCCTTGCGTGTGGCCAGATGCGTGCAGAAAACGGAAATCGTTCATGCCAAGGCATCTCAGGTCGGCCCCCTCTCCCGCCAAACGTGGCGGGCTGGAGGGTGGGGAGGGGGTGGATTCCTCTCCGCGCTGCCGACGAAGTCGGCGTCCTTACCAATCCGGGAAAACGGAATCACCTACCAGCTAACTCAACCTCAAAAGCCTGGACTTATTAAGGAGCCAAGGGCGCGTTGCAGTGCACCCTCACCCCACCCTCTCCCTCACGAGGGAGAGGGAACCGCTTTACAGCGCTTTGGCTTGAGTGTGGCCAGATGCGTGCAGAAAACGGAAATCGTTCATGCCAAGGCATCTCGGGTCGGCCCCCTCTCCCGCCAAACGTGGCGGGCTGGAGGGTGGGGAGGGGGTGGATTCCTCTCCGCGTTGCCGACGAAGTCGGCGTCCTTACTAGTCTGGGAAAACAGAATCACCTACCAGCTAACGCAATATCAAAAGCCTGGATTTATTAAGGAGCCAAGGGCGCGTTGCAGTGCACCCTCACCCCACCCTCTCCCTCACGAGAGCGAGGGCGAGGGAATCGGCTTTCAGCACCTTGCCTTGAACCCGCTAGCACTGGGAGCGACTACATTTTGAGTCTGACTCAGCATCACAGATGGGTTAAAAACTCTGTACGCTCACTCCTACTAGCAACATTCGCCCTCATGGCCGGATGCGGCCCAGGGCCTAGCGGCGGCAAGATTGTGCTGCGAATCGCCGACTGGGGCGGCGCGGGGGATGACAGCGTGTCTGCCCAAATCGAGCGAGACGTCTACGCGGGATTTGAGAAGCTGTATCCCAACATCGAGATTCAGCGCGAAGGAATTCCCGGCTCACAGGACTATGTCAAGAAGATACTGCTAGGGTTCATTTCCCACTCTGAACCAGACGTCATCCGGCTGGATGCGAGCAGCGCGGCGGTCTTCGTTGACAACGACATTCTCCTCGACCTTGCCCCACTCACCAATGGAAAGCAGGGCATCAACCTATCCGACTTCTTTCCAAACACCCTTGAAGTCGCTCAACGAGGCAAGTCGATTTACGCGATTCCAGTGGACTTCACACCGATGGTGATGTACTACAACCGCCGCCTCTTCGATGAAGCGCATGTTCCCTATCCAACCGAAAACTGGACATGGGCGGAGTTCCTGGATCGCGCCCAAAAACTGACCAAGGGCGACCGATTTGGATACACGTTTACAAACTGGATGGCGGGCTGGATCCTTTGGATTTGGAACAATTCGGGCGATGTGCTCGATCAACATGGAAAGGCATCGAGTACGGCAACCAGCCAGTCAACCGTCGACGCCGTCACATTCATCCGGGACTTGGTGAACAAGTACAAAGTCGCTCCGTCGCTCAGCCAGCAGGCGGCGGAAGGCGCGCTCCCTTTTGCGAACGGTGATGCCGCGATGGAGATGAGCGGCCATTGGAACCTGACAACTCTGACCAGCGCGCCGAAAATCCACCTGGATGATGTAGGAGTGGCCCCGATTCCAGTCAGCCAACCCGGTCAAAAGCCAGTGACAGTGCTTTACGAATCTGGCTGGGCGATTGGAAAGCACTCTCAGCACACTGATGCCGCCTGGAAATTCATTCGCTACTTCACCAGCGCGGCCGTGCAGAGACAGCTTCAAAAGACGGGGATCGGCGTTTGTGCCCGGAAGGATATCGCCAATGAACGCGCCGTCAACGACCGTGAGCGCGAGTTCCTCAAGATTGTTCCCTCCGGCAAGAACCCTTGGGGCGCAAAAGTCCAGGGCTACGACTTCGTTGAGGACGAGGGCACCAAAATGATGGACTCGGTTCTCAAAAGCGGGAAGGACCCAAGGGCCGCTCTGAAAGACTTCGCGTCGAATGTGGATCGGGAGTTGGGCAAGCAGTGAAGCGCAATCGAGCAGGATGGCTGTTTACTCTGCCTGCGACCATTCACCTGCTCATTTTTGCCGTCCTGCCCGTCGGCTACACCATCTTCCTGTCTTTCTATAACTGGAATCTCATTCGGGACGAAAGGCGATTTATCGGGCTCGGCAACTACCTCAGAATTTGGCAGGATGGCGGTTTCCTAAAGTCGGTGCTGAACAGCGCTATCTACACCGCCGCCAGTGTTCCGATTGGTGCGGCCGTGGCACTCGGAGTCGCACTTTTGGTCACCCAGAAAGTGAAGGGAGTCACTGCCTTCAGAACCCTCTACTTTTTGCCATCCGTGTGCAGCCAGGTCGCCATTGCGATGATCTGGATCTACATCTTTCTGCCCAAGAAGGGCATGATCAACGCGGTTCTTGGCATGTTCGGTGCACCTAATGGGACCGACTTCCTGGGCACCTCTGGCTGGGCGATGGCGGCGCTGGTGTTCATGAGCATCTGGGTTGCTTTGGGCCCGCGCATGGTGCTGTATATGGCTGGAATCCTGAACGTGCCCGGCTACCTGTACGAGGCGGCCGAACTGGACGGCGCTACCAAGAACCAACAGTTCTGGCACGTCACCCTGCCCCAGCTCGCGCCGACAACACTCTTCGTGGTCATCACCTCAACGATCGGCGGGTTCCAGGTCTTTACCCCGGTCTATATGATGACGAAAGGTGGCCCGGAGGGAAGCACCGACGTGGTGGGCTATCACATCTACAGCGCGGCATGGGAGAGATTTCAAGTCGGAGAGGCTGGCGCGATGTCCTTCGTCCTCTTCCTCATCATCCTGTCGGTCTCGATCATTCAGTTCCGAGTGATCGGCAATAAGCAGGTGGACGGATGAAGCGAATCTTTTCCTGGTTGGCGATGCTGGCACTTGCCATTTTCCTCATCGCTCCATTTGTTTGGATGGTTCTGGTTTCGCTCCATCCTGCCAAGTCTCCGATTCCGGACTACAAGGATCTGATTCCCAAGCAGCCGCAGTGGGGGAACTATAAGCTGGTGCTGTTCAGCCCAGAGGTTCCGGTGGGGCGCTTCTTTCTGAACTCGATCATCGTTGCAGTTGCGGTGGTGATTGGGCAGCTGTTCATCACTTCGCTGGCCGCATACGCTATGGCGCGCATCAAGTTTAAGGGAGCCCAATTCCTCTTCTGGCTATTCCTTGCCTCGATGATGTTCGCGGGAGTTGTCACCCAGATTCCCGTGTACCTGTTTATGCGAAGCGCGGGATTGCTTGATTCGCTTTCCGCCCTGATTATTCCCGGGCTCTCCAGCGCCTACAGCGTCTTTCTCATCCGGCAGTTCCTTCTTGGGCTCCCGTTTGAACTGGATGAGGCAGCCTATATCGATGGCGCCAGCTACTGGGTGGTGTACTCCCGAATCATGATGCCGCTCTCGAAGCCAGCCCTTGCCACCGTGGCATCCTTCACGTTCTTCTCGGTTTGGACGGATTTCTTTTGGCCACTCCTCGCCACCAACTCCATGCGTCTGAGGACGCTCGAAGTGGGACTCTCGATCTTCAAGAATAGCTACGGCACCACCAATTGGCCCCTTCAAATGGCCGCCGCCGTCATCACGCTGTTGCCAATGGTCATCGTCTTCCTGTTCTCGCAGCGCTACTTCACCAAGGGCATTCAAATGAGCGGAATGAAGTAGGTCTGTATGGTCAGGGCTAAACTGCAGAAGATGAGACGAATTTTCGTTTGTGGATTCCTGCTTGGACTCGCATGCGTTGGGCTCGCTGGCCCCATTACCAGCGTCTCCAAATACAACGGTAAGTTCATCTGGGTGCGGCTCGGAGTCATGCCTACGGCAACGGTTAAAACGCTAGCCAAAGCCAAAATCGTTTTGGTCGGAGTGACCTTCCCGCAAGACGTCAAGCTCCAGAAGGATGCAGGCGGCAACACCTGGTTCAGCTTCGTTCTCTCCGACATCGGATCCGATGGCAAATGGACGCAGGCAAAGGGTGGCACCACGCTTCCAGTTTCCGGAAACATCCTTAAAGCGGGCAAATACACGCTCAAGCTGCCCGTCGAAGGAATCCCTCAGTCGGTTCTAAAAGACCCCAAGCAGTTCATCAGCGTTGGCCCGAATACTTCTGGCTTGGTCGGAAAGACATCTTTCACCGTCGATACTGTTAAGGGTCAATAAAAGCCTTTGGCTCCGACGCCCTGAAGTCATAAAATGAGGGCAGTGATAAACAACACTGATGTTGCTGCCCCCCTTGGTTCGCTGGATGAATGGGAAGACGACGTTCTTGACCGCTATCCTGAGCCAGACAAAGCCTTTCGCGACTACGCGGCGGAAGTGCGTCCCTCCGTCAAAGAGTTCTATCGTCTGAATCACACCTACCAGACGTTGGACTTCGTCAAGGCAAAGAAACAGCAGTACTGCGGCTTAACCCTTGTAGAGAAAAGCATCTGGGAAGCAATGGACTTTCTCAATACGCTGGTGGATGACAGCGATCCCGACACCGATTTCACTCAAATCGAGCACTTGATGCAGACCTCAGAGGCGATCCGACGCGATGGTCACCCCCGATGGTTTATCCTCACCGGACTTGTTCACGACCTCGGCAAGGTCCTGTGTCTCTATGGAGAGCCGCAGTGGGCAGTCGTTGGAGACACCTTCCCAACCGGATGCCGCTACTCCGACAAGGTCGTGTTCCCCGAGTTCTTCAAGTTGAACCCTGACTTCCAATTTCCGGAGTACCAAACCGAGCTCGGCATCTACGAGCCCGGCTGTGGGCTGGACAATGTTCACCTTTCGTTCGGACACGACGAATATCTGTATCACGTCGCCAAGGACTACCTTCCGGAAGAGGCGCTGTACATGATTCGCTATCACTCGTTTTACGCGTGGCATCGCGAGGGCGAATATCAACACCTGCTGAACGACAAGGATCGAGAAATGCTCAAATGGGTCCAGGCGTTCAATCCGTACGATCTCTATTCAAAGACGCTGGTTCGGCCAGACGTCGTGGGGCTCCGCCCGTACTATGAGGAACTCATCGCGGAGTTCTTCCCGGAGAAGATTCGATGGTAGAGTGCGCTTGAATCGAATAAAACTGGCCCACGTCGTTCACGTGATAGACTGGCTCGCATGCTTTCTGGGCTAGCGTGCCTCCTACTTGCCACCAACCCGTTTGACCCGGGCCCCAATCCGCTGTTGATGCGGCACCCGACCTTAAGCGCGACCAAAATCGCATTTCAGTTTGCGGGTGAGATTTGGGAGGTTCCGCGCACCGGTGGAACAGCCATTCGCTTGACCGCATCCGGGGGCCAGGATGGCAACCCGATCTACTCGCCCGATGGCAAAACCATCGCGTTCAGCGGCTCCTACGACGGCAACGTCGACGTGTACACCATGCCCTCCGGTGGTGGCGAACCGAAGAGACTCACCTCCCACCCTTCCCCAGATGTTCCCGTAGCGTGGACGCCCGATGGCAAGTCGGTGGTCTTTACCTCCATGATGCTGTCCGAAACGGACTACCCGCGCCTGCTTCGCGTTCCCATCACAGGCGGAATTCCGACCGCGCTTCCCTATCCATCCGGAACCGAGACATCCTTTTCAGCCGATGGAAAGCGCATGGCCTATGTGCCTACCACCAAATGGCAGCCCGGTTGGAAGCGGTACCGAGGTGGCCAAACTGCCCCGATCTGGATTACCAGCCTCGCCGACTCCAAGGTTCGAGCTATCCCTAGAAAGGAAACTGATGACCACAACCCGATGTGGATCGGAGATTCCATTTACTATCTCAGCGACCCCACCGGTCCGGTCGGATTGAACCGCTATGATCTTTCCAGCCAGAAGGTCGAAACGGTGATCCCTGGCGCTGGGTTTGACCTCAAATATGCGTCTCAGGGACCGGGCGCGCTTGTCCTGGAAAGATTGGGGTCAATATGGCTCTACGATCTCAAATCCCACCAAGAGACACGAGTCTCCGTCGCCATTCAGGGAGACTTCTCCGAGTCGCGGCCGCAGATCAAAGACGTTTCGCGCTGGGTTCGTTCGTCCTCCCTCTCTCCCTCCGGCAAGCGAATCACGATTGCGGCGAGAGGATGGATCTTCACGGTGCCAGTGAAGAAGGGGGACACTCGAGTTCTCGATGGGCTCCAGGGGGTTCATCGACGCGATCCGGCATGGTCTCCAGACGGGAAAACCATCGCCTACATCACCGACCAAGGTGGATTCCAAAGCCTTGCTCTCATGGATTTGGCAACGGATACCGAGAAGAGGGTTCCGCTGGGCGATCCTCCTGCCTACTATTCGCAGCCAGTATGGTCACCCGACTCCAAAAGGATTGCCTACCTTGACAATCGTCTGAAGCTATGGGTTCTGGACCTGGCAAGTGGGAAGAACACCCAAATTGATGAGGGATCATATCGAGGAAGGGTCACAATCCAGCCGAAATGGTCGCCTGACTCTCAGTGGCTCACCTGGAGCAGAGATCTGCCCAGCCATGTCACTGTCGTCTTCCTCCACAGTTTTGCTACCGGAAAAAACACCCAAATCACTGACGGTCTCGCCCAGTCGGAGTCACCGATTTTTGATAGAAATGGAAAGAATCTGTATTTCTTTGCAAGCACGGACCTAGCTCTGGGTGTCGACTTCGAAGACGTCAGCGGACTCAACGCCCATGATGTGACGAGCAGCGTTTATGCTGTGGTGCTTGCCAAAGATTCGCCGAACCCTCTCCAGCCTGAAAGCGACGAAGAGGCCGCCCCGGCCAAGCCTGAATCGCCAAAGAAGGACGAACCAGTCAAGGTTAAGATCGATCTTGTCGGGATCGAGCAGCGAATCATTGCCCTCCCAATGCCTCGAAGCGGCTATTCAGACCTTGAACCGGGACCAGCCGGCTCATTCTTTGCCGTCGTATCGGGCCGACGCGGCGAAGGTTCAGTCCACAAGTTCAGTTTTGCGGATAGAAAGGACACCCTATTCGCCGAAGGAGCTAGAGGCATCGCGGTCACACCGGATGGCACCCAGGCCCTTTTGTCCTCAGCGAACACCTCGATCACGCCTACCGCAGGCCCTGTCAAGAGCCCAGAAGGGGCGATCTCTTTCAGCGGCTTCCAAGTCAAGATCGATCCAAGAGCTGAGTGGACAGCGATGTATCACGAGGCTTGGCGAAACGAAAGGCTTCTGCTGTACGACCCGAACCTCCATGGAATCAACTCCTATGAGTTGGAGAAGCGGTATGAGCCATTCCTAACAAACATTAAGACTCGCGAAGACCTCAACTATCTGTTCTCCGACATGATCGGCGAGATCAACATTGGCCACATGTGGGCTCGCGGTGGAGACATTCCCAGCACGAAGCAGGTACAGGGGGGATTGCTCGGAGCAGACTTCAGCTTCGATGCCCACCGATATCGGCTGACACGCATTTACGATGGCGAGCGTTGGAATCCGGAGCTCTACGCCCCCCTCGCTCAGCCGGGTGTGGATGCGAAGCCAGGCGAGTATCTGCTTGCCTTGGATGGTAAGGACCTGCTGGAGGCAACGGATCTTTACGAGGCGCTGCAGGGAAAGGCGGGCAAGCAGGTCAAGCTCAAAATTGGGCCGACACCAGATGAAAAGGGCTCCCGAGAGGTGATCGTGATTCCGGTCGCAAGCGAGTTCCCACTTCGTCACCGTGCTTGGGAAGAGGACAACCGGAGGCTCATCTCTAAGTTGACCGATGGGAAGGGTGGCTACGTTCATGTGCCTGACACCGGCGGCGGCGGCTGGGAGGCCTTCAACCGCTACTACTACGCCCAGGCTGACAAGCAGGGCATGATCATCGACGACAGGTTCAACCACGGTGGACTCATTAACGACTGGATGGTTCGTGAGATGGAAAAGCCATTGGACTTCATGTCTCACACCCGATACGGCCATGAAATCAAGATCCCCGTCGCTGCCGTCTACGGACCCAAGGTCATGTTGATCAACGAGATGGCAGGATCCGGTGGAGACATCTTCCCGTTCCTGTTCAAGCAGGATAAAGTCGGCCCACTTATCGGAAAGCGAACGTGGGGCGCGATGCTCTCTGCTTTCAACTTTGAAATGATCGACGGTGGAAGCATCAACGTTCCCGATGACGCGATGTACAACCCTCGAACCGGAGAGTGGATCATCGAGAACCACGGCACCGACCCCAACATTGAGGTTGAGCTCGACCCCCACCTCTGGCGTCAGGGCCGAGACAGTCAGCTCGAAGCCGCCATCGCGGAACTAAAGCGTCAAATGGCCATGCATCCACCCATCAAGACCAAGCGCCCTGAGTATCCCAACAAGTCGAAGCTCCCTGCCATCGGCAACGGTGTCTGACCGTCTGTGCAGCAGTTGAGATTCTTCGATCATCAACCAACCCAAGGAGTGCAGGATTTATCCTAATGCCAACCATTTTGAGTTTGGAAGCAAGCGGTTCACCCTGCACTTAGGTTCGAGCGACCCAGTTTTCGGGAGCGACTCCTTCTCCTGCCAAACCTGTCGGGAGAAGGAGTCGCGGCCAAGAATTTTGTGGCTTGCTCAGTAAGGCAAGGTAATCCGTTTGCACCTAGTGGCAAATCTCAAACGGGATGGCATTATGCTGAAGCCCGAACTCCTCTTCGACCTCAATTCCATTGGCCCGAGCCTCAACCTACTCCAGCGATCAACGCAGGAGACTAGCCCCGAACCGATAGTGCCCTGACCCAACTCGGATTCGCCTAAAGCCCTTCACCGGAGAAGGTCCAGTGCGGACGACTTTGCCCGACTCCGTGATCGCGGTCTGACCGTCCGATGGTACGTCTATGTTGGCGTCGGTGTTCACGGGAACATCCACTTCAAGCTGTAAATGCCCTTTGGACCGCTTCCAGCTGCATCGGATCTCACCATAGAGAGACACATAAGAGCACTGAACCCAGTCCAGGCCAGTCACAACAGCGGGGCGAATTGTAAAGCTCTTCAATCCTGCCTCCGATTCATCAAGGCGGATTCCACCCGGCCCTAGATAGAGCCAATAACCAACAGAGCCCAGGGTCGGATGGTTAAGGGAGTTGTCCCCTAACCAGTCTTCCCATAGTGAAGTCGCCCCATGGTTCACCATATTGAGCCACCCAGGATAAGACTCTTTCGTGAGCATCTCCCAAGCGGCATCATCCCGCCCACTTGCGGCCAGAGCGTGAAAGACATAGAGGGACCCTACGATTCCCGCACTGATATGCCCTTTACGCTCCTTTTGGACATTGGTGAGGAATTCACTAGCCACACGGTCTCGATCTGCTGCCTCGGGCAGATTCAGGAAGAGAGGAATTGCCTCTGCCGTTTCGCTGTCCGGCGCGTATCTCCCTGTTTCCCGGTTGTAGAACTTACTATTGAACCGATGGCGAATCCGCTGGGCAAGGGCTCTGTACGTCCGTGCATCGTCGACTTTGCCTAGCAGCTTGGCGGTTCGGCTCACCACATCGGCGGCATAGAAATACGCTGCGGTTGAAGTTTGAATCACGGGCACTCGGCGTCCGCCTCCTCCCGCGCTTTCATCAAGCCAGTCACCGAGTCCCCACTCGACGCAGTCATCCTTGGCCGTGGACGTCAGGTAGTCGGCGTACCCCTTCATCGAGCGATATCCCTCGCTGAGAATGCGTGTGTCACCATACTGCCGATAGAGTTTCCAAGGCGCGAACACGATCGCGCCGCCCCACCACGGATCTGCCATCGCGCCTGGTTCCCCTTTCATGCCGGTTCTTCCCCACTCGGAGGTTGGAACGATGTCTGGAACGTGCCCGTTTGAATCCTGGGCGTCCTGCATATCGTGGATCCATTTCGTATAAAAGTTCGGCGTATCCAGGTTCAGAAACGCCAGCTCCATATCCACACATCCGTCATCCATCCAGCCCATCTTCTCTCGCTGAGGACAGTCGGTCGGAATGCTGTGCATGTTGTTGAGAAGAGTGCGCACAAACAGCTTCTGGAGCAAATTGACACGCGAATTGGAGCACTCAAACTTGCCGGCAGGCGCAGGGTCGGTTGTGACCCACATGCCGGTCAACGTGTCCAAGGAGGGCTTTTCAGTCAGACCAGAGACCTGGACATACCGGAAGCCGTGATAGGTGAACCGAGGTTCAAAGTTCTCGACGCCATCGCCTTTGAGAATGAACTGATCCGTCTGGAACCTCCCGTGGGTGTGGCTCGCGGTGTGCTCCATGTTGACAGTTCCGTCGGGCAGAAGCGCTTCGTTGTACTTGAGCGTGACTTCAGTGCCGCGGGGTCCCTTTGTGGTTAGGTGGGCAAAGCCAGAAAGGTTCACCCCCATATCGAACAGGTAAACCCCTGGCTTCACCTCTTTCACGCTGACCGGCCGAATTAATTCCGTGACCCGAATCGGTGGACTCTGCTGGGATACAACCTTTCCTTCCGGGGCAGTCAAGTTCACAACTGGCCGCCAGGCAGAATCGATGAAGTCGAAAGCGCTCCAACCGGGTTGTTCATATCGGTGGTCAATCGTTTCTCCACCTCGAATGCCGTTGAACCGAATTTCTCCGGTGGCCCATCGCCAGGAGCGATCGGTGGCCACCGTCTGCTTCGAGCCATCGGTGTACTCCAAATCGAGCTGGCCTATGGCTCTTGGCGACATGGACCAACTGGCCTTCTCAAACTCAAAAAGATCGGGCACCGGGGCGTTGAACCAGCCTCCACCCAGCAGAATTCCAACTGCGTTCCGGCCCTTTAGGATCAGTGGCGTGACATCGTAGCTGACGTAGAGGGCTCGCTTCCGATAGTCGGTGAAGCCTGGGTCCAACACGGCGTCGCCCACTTTCTCTCCGTTGATCATCAGCTCGGAATATCCCAATCCGCACAGATAGGCAGTGGCTCGCCGAACCTGCTTTGTAGCTTGGAATGACTTCCGAAGCATCACCGCCGCATTGCCCGGTCCCCTGGCTTGCGTCGTCGCAGGATCGGCAAGCCGCTCTCCATCCGTTAGCTTTGTGATCGACCATCCCGAAGCTTCCACACTGTCCTTCGCCGTGGTTTTTGCATGAAGCGCAAGATTCTTGCCTGCGGCGAAGACCTCAAGCTCACTCAATGCGAAGCAATAGGGCTCAGGGCCGCTGTGCCGGTTCCAAAGCTTTGTCGCGGTGACGCGAATAAAGCGGGCGCGACTCAAATCAGCGGCAATGATCACCGCATGGTCGCCGGGGTTTGGGAAGTCCTCACCCGTATGATCTGCAATCAACCTCGGATTCGTAAATGTCGGCTCAACCGATCCTTCGACCCGGAACCGGAGCGGAAATCCAAAGCCCGTCTTCGACTCGGAACCCGCCGGTTTGGGTGGATACAGCGAAATCGCATCCAGACGGTGGACTGCTCCCAGATCCACCTGAACCCACTTCTCTTCGTCCTCGCGTGCGGCCTCCAGCGCGTGATAGCCGGCGATGGAGTTGGACGAAAGGTTGGTTAGCTTGGCCGTCGCTCCGATCCACACACCTTTCCAATCAGATGGCTTCAAGAGTCCCATCGACCAAGTCGCTGGTTCGCTCCACCTGGACGGAGAACCGTTCTGGTTCCACACCCGAACCTGCCACCAGCACTCCTTACCGGGTTGAAGCGGCTTTCCACCGTATTCAACCTGGGCCGATCGGTCTGAATGGATTTTGCCGGAATTCCAAAGATCCACCTGACCCTTGGAGAGCCGTTCTCGAGAAGAAGCTACCGCGATTTGGTAGGCAGACTGCCACTGATTTCGCTTATTCGACTCCAGCCACCATGAGAGCCGAGGGTGCTGAGTATCGATGCCGGCCGGATCAGCCTGATACTCGCAGTGAAGTCGGTGGGGTTGCTCAATCGGACCAGAGGACGGCTTTGCAATCGCAAAACCAATCGCAAGAACGGTCGATAAAAGCGCTTTTGCTGCAATCGAATCTGACACGAGCCTAGTTTGATGAATTGTGAAGAAATGAGTTGGTAGATCTCGGACGTGCCCTGAGCAGACTAAATAATCTAACACCCTAAAGGTCGATGAGCTCTTCCATGCGACAATTCAGAGGAAATTCTGGGTTGCTGTTGAATTTGCCGTAATTGAAAGAGACTATTCCGACGCGAGAATATTGAGTCGGGTCGGTCAATTCTGAGGAAGGTTGAGTGTTTTTCAGCCAATTTGCTCCAATAGGGGAACCTATCACCCGGTTTCTTGACCCTATCCATAGCTCAAATGGCTGACACGACAGTCACTTATAGTTTCTGACATCTTGAGCCAACGAGGGCGTTGCATGGGCTGCGCCACTAGCAAATGGTCAGACTAACAACAGCCTCCTTTACTCCCCGAGAAGTCCAGCTCCTTGAGTTCGCATCGGCTGGACTGTCCGACAAACTCATCGCTGAAAACCTCAATCTTTCCGTCCATACGGTTGCGATTTATTGGAAGAGGCTCCTCCAAAAAACAGACTCCGCAACCCGAACAAGCGCCGTATCGCTCTATCGCGTGCTCCAAAAGGAAGAAGAGGTCGTGCAGCTTAGGGCCCAACTCTTGGCCATCACACTGTACTGCAACATGTTGGAAGGTGCCCAACAGACAGCCGGTCCATCATCAGTTGAAGATCTCGCAAAATCCTCAACAAAGCTGTTCGACTGGCTCAAGACGCCTCTTCACCATGTTATTGGAACGGCTTCCCTTAGCCTAGAGCAGGAGAACGTCACCCGAAAGCAGCTTGAGATCATTTACGCCTCGGCCACGTTGCTGACAAAGAGAATCGATGCGATTCTCGACGCCATCGTGAAGTCAGGACATCAAGGCGACTTTGAAAAATGAACGATGGTTCTCACCCGAGGACGCGCATGGTATCAAGTCCGGTCCTTGCCGCACTTGTCGTCGATGACGACCCCATCAATCTGGAAATCCTGTCAGAGATGCTCTGTCTGCGGAACTGGGTAGCAGACACCGCCCACAGTGGATGCACGGCAGTGGTTTATGCTCTCAACAAGCAGTACGACCTCATCTTCATGGACTTGAACATGCCAACCCTTGATGGGAGGTCGGCGATGCTTGAGATACGAAGGTCTGAGGAGAAACATAACGTTATTGTCGCGGTGAGCGCCGGCTCATCCAAGTCGGAGGCTTCTGGATTAGTCCAAGCTGGCTTCGACAAGGTCTTAGTGAAACCGTTTACCTGCCAGGAGGTCTTCAAGATCTGTGAGGTGGAGGAACTCCACAACTTGGGCCCGCACATTCAGTAGGTGGCGGCAGGCGCAGGAGACGGGTAACGTCCACTCATGCTGTCAACGGTGATTTGCCTTCTCTTTGCACCCAACACCCTTTACGTGAGTCCGGCTGGTTCCGACTTATTCCCTGGAAGTGCAAAGGCACCATTTGCCTCGTTGGCGGCGGCTAAAGACGCGGCCAGAGGGCTCGGGGTTCACACCATCGTGGTCAAGGGTGGCACTTACAACCTCAGCCAATCGCTTGAATTGGACAATCGGGATAGCGGCCTCACCATTCGCGTGGAGTCTGGACAGCACGCCATGGTCTCGGGGGGGTTATCGATTCCCTCAACCGCCATTCACCCCTGCACGGACGCGTCCATTCTCAACCGAATTATTGATTCGTCAGCTCGAAGTGGAGTGATGGAAGTCGACCTGGGAGCCCTTGGCATCCAGAAACTAGATCCCATCCAAGCGCGCGGATTTCCGCATGGTGCCAGTCCGGCACCAAACGAACTTTACGAGGGGCACAGCGTGATGACGCTGGCGCGCTGGCCCAACACCGGATTTGCTAAGGTGGGGAAAGTCGACGAACCTGGAAATGGCGAACACGATCATGACAAGCCTGCGCGAAGGCCCATATTCAGCATCGGAGATCGGGCCAAAGGATGGGGCAGCGCAGAGGATGCCTGGATGTACGGCTATTGGAAATTCGACTGGGCCGATGAAAGCATTCGAGTTCACGGTGTGGATGCCAGCTCAGGGGCCATTACCTTGGAATCTCCCGCCGTTTATGGCGTCGACGCCGGCACTCCGTTCTTCGCCGAAAACCTGATTGAAGAGCTCGATGCACCCGGCGAATACTACATCGACCGCACAAATCGAAAGCTTTACTTCATTCCGGGTGCAAAGCCAGGGCCCATTACAATGTCGACGCTGAGTCAACCGCTCATCACGATCAATGGTGGCTCCAACATCAAAGTTCAAGGACTTACCTTCGCATACAGCCGAGGAACTGCCGCCAGCATAGTCAAAGGAGATCATGTCCAGTTCGCGGCCTGCCGATTTGAGAACCTCGGAGCGATGGCAGCAAGCATTACGCAGAGTCACGATTGTGGGCTCCAATCGTGCGACATTACGGCAACAGGTGAAGGCGGTGTTCGACTTTCGGGAGGTGATCGGGCAACCCTCGTTGCCGGAAACAACTATGTGGACAACTGCGACATCTGGAACTTTGAGCGGCGTTCACAAACGTATCGCCCCGCGGTCATGTTGGATGGGGTGGGAAACCGCGTTACCCACTGCTACATCCACGATGCACCACACTCGGCAATCATTTATGGTGGCAACAACCATCATATTGAGTTCAACCACTTTGCCAGAACCATCACGCTGACGGGCGATGGTGGCGTGGTCTACACCGGACGCGACTGGACAGCCCGTGGGACTGTGATTCAGGGCAACTGGTTCGAGGACAATGTCGGCCAGCGCAAGTGGGAGCCAGCCATCTACGTGGACGACCTCGGATCTGGCATCCAAATGATCGGAAACCTCATCGAACGATGTCACTGGGGCTTCCTCATCGGAGGCGGACGAGACAACGAGCTCAAGGACAATGTCCTCATCGATTGCGACCTTGCCTTCGACTGCGACGCCCGTGGCCTCGGCTGGGCCGCTACCTCCCGACCAACAATGATGGAGCGTCTCAACGCGATGCCCTATCAGTCAGAGGTGTGGGCCAAAAGCTACCCCGGCCTCGTCAACATCCTCACTGAGAATCCGATGGCACCTGCTGGAAATATCCTTCAAGGAAATGTGCTGATTCACTCAGGCAAAGTGACGGAGCGGATGGAGAAGCCGTTCGAGACGACATCCAAGATCGTGGAGAACAGCGCACTGCCCGCAATGTCACCGCGAGAGGGAAATCACATTGCAATGTTGAAGCGTGCATCTGGCTTGCACTTGGATGGGTTCAGAAAGAAGCTTTAGGGTCCAGCACTGGTGAGTAGCTTCTCGACCGCCCCAGGAATCGGCAGCACTCTGGGGATTCGAAATGGGTCAAATCCTTTTTCGCCTGGTAGGTGGCTTAGACCGCCACCTACCAAGAGAACGCCGATGTTTTGGTAGGCATGGCCGACCGATCTGCCTTTCACTAGGACGTTACGATCATTCAGATTCTCGGGAAGGTCGCCGTAGGGCAACGCAAGGGTGTCCACTTTGAGACTTGGGAAAAGTCGCTTCAAGTAGGCATCTCCACCTGAAATCTCGTGCAGAAGCTGTCGCCGGGTCAGCTTCTTAAAACTTGGATGGGTGAGGGTGTGGTTGCCAAGCTCAAAGCCCCAATCTAAGAGCTGCTTCAGTTTTTGTCGTTCCAAGTCTTCCTGGTCGAACGGTACGCCGTTCTCATCCGAGCCGGCAATGATATAGAATGTCCCGCGCGTTGGCCAGTCCGGATGATGATGATGAAAATCGACCATCACACCTACCGCACAGTTCGGATCGATACTCCCGTTCTCGAGGTATCGAAACTGAGTGGGACGCCCATCGTCAAACGTGAGCACAATCGGCCTGCGGCCCTTAGGGATGGAAAGCTTTCCTCGAATGAGATCCCGCATATTGACGGGATAGTAGCCTTGCTTTTCCATTACCTCCAGTTGTTGCCGAAAGGCAGAAATGGGAATATTGAGGCCGTGGACGTCGAATTGAGGCCCCCCGCTGAATTCTGGAGGCCCCCCAAATTCGTGATAGCAGATCACGGGGACGGTCCCCGCGGTGACTACAAGAAAGGCTAAGGCAATCAACGCCTCCATTCTATTTGGAACCACTCCACAAACAGACGCAATTGCTGAATACTCAATAGACTTTTATAGGATTCCACCGACGCACTTTGCCCTCACAGGAGAAGGTGCTAGGATGACGGAGTATAGGGCCCTATAGCGCCTTAGCGAGCTACCCATGAAATTGCCAGCCTTTCGCCACTTCATTTCGGTGACCTGCCTTATCGCAGCAGTTTTCGGCTCCGCAAGCGCGCAAACCCTCCGCAGCGTCTCAGTTTCACCAGCATCCGTAGCGGGTGGGAAGACAAGCACCGGAACCGTCACGATCTCCGCTAAAGCTGGCACGGAAGGAATTTCTGTTTCGCTTACGTCAGCTTCTACCGCGGCAAGCGTGCCAGGCAGTGTAACAGTGCCAAGCGGCAAAACAACCGCGACCTTTTCGATCTCCACCTCGCCCGTCACTGCAACCACATCAGCGTCTATCAAGGGATCGCTTGGATCAAGCACGGCTAAGGCAACACTGACAATTACTGCCGCTAAGCTCGGTTCGCTTTCTTTCTCTCCATCCACCGTGACTGGAGGTGGCGCATCCACCCTCACGTTGGCCCTCGGGTCTCCTGCCCCCAACGGCGGCATCACTGCGAGCTTGACGTCCTCAAGCCCCGCATGGGGTGGTCCAAGCTCCATCACCGTTCCAGCAGGAGCGGTTTCAGGTACAGCATCATGCACGACGACTGCGGTGACCGTCTCAACCACAGCCCGCGTCACTGCCAAAGCCTCTGGCGGCTCTGTTAGCGGAAGCTTGACGATTAAGCCTTCGGCCCTGGCGGGGCTTACCCTATCGCCAACTCAAGTTGGAGGTGGCGGAACCAGCATCGGCACCGTGTCGCTGACCGGTCTCGCACCCAAGGGCGGCGACAAGGTCACTCTGACCAGCAGCGCAAAAGTTGCCACCGTTCCCAGTTCTGTCACTGTGCCAGCGGGTGCCTCGACTGTCACCTTCACCGTTGGCACAAGCCCAGTAACCACGAGCACAACATCAAAGATCACAGCAAAGATGGGGTCGGTTTCCAGCTCTCAGGTTCTCACCGTGATTCCCCTCGCCGTAAGCAATCTCGCCGTTAACCCCGGTGAAATCGTGGGAGGCGCCTCAAGTACCGGCACGGTAACGCTAAATGCGCCAGCCTCCGGAAACGGAGCCATCGTGAGCCTCAGCTCGACCGCATTTGGGTTGAGCTTTCCAAACACCGTCACGGTCCCGACTGGAAACACAACCGCAAACTTCGCCATTTCAACCGTGCCAGTTGCCACGGCAAATCCTGCCACGATATCTGCGAAGTTCAGCGGCTCTTCAGCGGTTGCGACGCTAACGATTGATCCGCCGAAGCTCACAGCGCTTACCCTTTCTCCAACAACAGTTCTTGGTGGTGCGAGTGCTGCTGGAACTGTGACCATCAGTTCACCCGCGCCTTCCGCGGGTCTGACAATCCAACTCGGAACGACATCGGCTCAGGTTTCTGTGCCCGCAACCGTTACCGTTCCTGCCGGAACCACCACGGGTACGTTTACCCTCCAGACTTTCTCGGGTCCAACAACGCTGAATGCGACGATTGCGGCCAGCTTCAACAACATTAGCACCACGGCCCAAATCACCATCCAGGCTCCTCAGGTGACTCAGCTCACAGTGCAGCCTACTTCAGTGATTGGAACTGCATCCGCAACGGGAACCGTGACGATCAACACTGCCGCTCCTGCTACAGGCATCGCGGTTGTGCTCTCCAGCAGTTCAAATAACGTCTCAATCCCAGCTTCAGTGACCGTTGCAGGCGGAGCAACCACCGCAACGTTTACCATTGGTACCTCGGCGGTAACTTCACCCCAGAATGTCACTCTGACCGCGACCCTCGGCAAGAGCGTCTCGGCCCAGCTAACGGTGACTCCGATCGGAGTTGTCTCCCTGTCGCTGAATCCAACTTCGATTCAGGCTGGCTCAACTTCCTCCGGAACCGTGACCCTGAACGCGGCCGCCCCAACTGGCGGATTCATCGTCAGCCTCATCAGCAATTCCGCAGCGGCAACTGTTCCGCAGACGGTCACCGTTGCCGCTGGTGCCACTTCGGCCAAGTTCACCATCACTGGAAACGCGGTAGGAGCGGCAACCACCGCAACGATTACTGCAAGCGATCCAAGTGGTGGCTTAGCGACGGCGAAGCTGACAGTCACGATCCAGCTGGTTCAAATCCTGAATCTACAGATCAACGACATCACCTTCGACTCCGTATCTGGCAAGATCTTTGCCGCGGAGCAAAACGATAACACCCAATACGGCAACTGTATCCTGCGCATTGATCCGGGTACGGGAGCGATTGAAAAGTCTTATAGCGTGGGGGTTCAGCTTGGAAAGGTCCGCGTAACCAGCGATGGCAAATATGCCTACACAGACAGCCCTGCCGACGGCAGCGTTCGAAGGGTAAACCTTCAGACTGGACTCGTGGACGGCACGTATCCGATTCACTTTGGTGGCGTGTACGACCTCGAAACTGTTCCTGGCTCTCCACAGAGCTTCATGATCTCTGGCAATCCTAACGGAGGCGTGAACACCAACATTTACGATGTCGCAACATCTGTGAGCGCTATTGCACGGCCCAACACGGTCCCGACCGGCATTGCCGGCATCTTCAATGGCGATGGCTCGATCCTTTATGGAGATGGCTACACCAATGGTGGCGGAGGCGACAGCCTCTTCGTCAGCACCGTGACTCCGACGCTGGTCAATTGGGTTCATCAATACGGGATCAGCGTCCGTGGTGGCGTTTGGTACAACAACCTGATCTACACGGCCAGCCCTTCGATTGTCGACCCGATCAATCAGATCGTTCAGAGCTCACTTCCGCTTACCGACTTCCTTGTTGACCGGGAAGTGGGAGTTAATGCCCCCGACAATCGAATCTACTATGTCTCTTGGGATTCCGGTCACAACAAGAGAATTCTCTCGTTTGATCTCACGACCCTTACCGAATATCCCTGGTTTGACACTGGCAGTATTCCTGGCGGATGCAACAGCTTTATTGCCTGCGGCAACCACACAGTGGCGTTCTATATTTACGGATATAACGTCACTCAGAATCTCGTCATCGTTCGCGGACTACCATAGCGCGGAATTCCTCGTAAACTGAACGCCATGAGTGGCGATTTCAGCAAAGAGGAGTCCGCCCGGTACACCCGGCATCTGATCCTTCCCGAGGTAGGTCGGGAAGGTCAGCTTCGCCTGAAGTCCGCCCGCATCCTGCTCGTTGGCGCGGGCGGACTGGGCTCCCCCGCCGCGATGTATCTTGCGGCCAGCGGCATTGGCACCCTCGGCATCGTGGATGCCGATGTTGTGGACTTAACCAACCTTCAGCGTCAGATTCTTCACGGCACATCCGATGTTGGCCGTACCAAGCTGGAATCAGCCTCCGATACCATTGGAGATTTAAACCCAAACGTCACGGTGGTGCAGCACGATGCCTTTCTGACATCAGCAAACGCACTGGAGATCATCAGCCATTACGACCTCGTCGTCGACGGAACCGATAACTTCCCCACCAGATATCTGGTGAACGATGCCTGCGTGCTGCTTGGCAAGCCGAATATGTACGGCTCCATCTTTCGGTTTGACGGTCAGGCTTCCGTGTTCTGCACGGATGCGGGTCCGTGCTATCGATGCCTCTATCCCGAGCCTCCTCCACCGGGAATGGTGCCGAGCTGCGCCGAGGGCGGCGTTCTTGGCGTATTGCCCGGCATTATTGGCGTCATTCAGGCGACCGAAGCGATCAAATGGATTTTGGGCATCGGAGACTCGCTCGTCGGACGTTTGCTCCTTTACGACGCTCTCAAGATGTCGTTCAGAGAGCTGCGCATCAAGCGGGATCCAGACTGCCCGATCTGCGGAACCAAGCCGACCATAAAAGAATTGATTGACTATGATGCTTTCTGCGGTATCCCAAAAGCGCAGGCGCAACTCAACGAGATCAGTCCGGCTGAGTATCGGCGGCTGCAGTCAACAGAGTCTCCCCATGTCCTGATCGACGTACGAGAGCCACAGGAGTTTGAAACGGTGAGGATTCCCGGATCCATCCTCATCCCCCTTGGAACGCTTCCAGAACGGGTGAGTGAACTTGGCAAAGCCACAAAGACCATCGTCCACTGCCACTCCGGCAAGCGGAGCGCGGCTGCCTGCGAGATCCTCTCACAGGCAGGATTTACCGATGTCTGGAATCTAACCGGCGGAATCGTCGCCTGGCAGGCGGAAGATCATTAGCCTCCAGCGATAGCGCCCACAACCAGAAACGGCTCACTCCCGTTTGAAATAGTCTCCGGAAGCTCCGCGTCGGGAGAGTCGAGTGAGATGTCTTCTCCGCACGCAAAGAACCTCAGAAACGGACGTCTCTTCAATGTGCCGTGGTCCCGAATCGTTCCCCGAAGCACAGGGTAAGCCTGTTCAATGCTTCCCAAGATTCGACTGACAGAAACAGGACTCTCGACATTCACGGCGATCTCTGGGCCAAGTTGGGCCAGATTCCTCAGATGATGAGGCAGGATGACTCGAACCATCACGCCAAGGTCTGCACTTCGACAGACAGAACAGATGGGAAGTGCTCTCCAATCGGTTGCCAATGGTCGCCACCGTCTGGTGAGACATACACCTGGCCGCTCGTGGTGCCGAAATAAATCCCGCATTCATCAAGCGTGTCCACCGCCATCGCATCTCGAAGCACATTAGCGTAGCAGTTCTCCTGCGGAAGCCCATTGGTAAGTGCCTCCCATTCGCCGCCGCCGGTCTTGCTTCGGTAAACACGTAGCTTGCCCTCTGGCACGTAGTGCTCAGAGTCACTCTTGATCGGCACCACATAGACCGTCTCCGGCTCATGGGCGTGGACGTCAATTGGGAATCCAAAATCAGAAGGAAGGTTCCCGCTGACCTCAACCCAGTTATCACCACCATCGTCGCTGCGCATCACATCCCAGTGCTTCTGCATAAACAGCGTATCGGGCCGAGTATGATGCAGGGCGATTCTATGGACGCAGTGACCGACCTCAGCATCAGGCTTCGGCATAAAGTTGGAAATCAATCCCTTGTTCGTTGGTTTCCATGTCTTGCCGCCGTCGTCGGTGCGGAAGCATCCTGCCGCTGAAATTGCCACCCACATTCGATCTGGCGCTTTCGGATCGATGAGAATCGTATGAAGGCACATTCCTCCCGCTCCTGGTTGCCAATCCGCGCCGGTAGTGTGAGTTCTTAGGCCGGACAGCTCAGTCCAGGTGCGTCCTGCGTCCGTACTTTTAAATAGCGCAGCATCTTCTACGCCGGCAAAAACCGTGTCTGGATCGGTCAAAGATGGCTCTAGGTGCCATACCCGCTTGAACTCCCAGGGATGAGGCGTTCCGTCATACCAACGATGAGTGCCCGCAATGCCCTCGTAGACAAACTTGTTGCTTTCTCCCTGCGGAAAGCCATCGACAGACGCGAGATCCTCGGGCGCACTGCCCGGAGGCGACCAGGTTTTGCCACCATCGTCGGATCGCTGAACAATCTGTCCGAACCATCCGCTTGACTGAGAGGCATAGATCCGGTTGGGATCTACCGGAGATCCCTTTAGGTGATACATCTCCCACCCACCAAAATGGGGACCCTCAATCTTCCAATTTTTTCGGTCCCCATCTGCTGTACAGATGAATGCCCCTTTTTTTGTCCCAACCAGCACTCGGACTCCGCTCATATCTGCTCCCGACTCCAACCCAGCACGTGGTGTGGAATCTCTACAGGCATCTTAATCAATCAGCGATAAATTTGCTAGCTTGTAATCAAGGAGTCAGCTTAAGATTTGCCGTCAACGAGGTGCTTGCCATAGAGGCCGTGATCACCACAGTGACCGTGCTTGAAACTGCCTTGTGGGTCACACGGAACGTGCCAACCGTCCTACCTGCCGCTATCACCACGGTGTGAGGCACGGAGGCAGAGCTACTAGAGCTTCCGAGCGAGATCGCTAGTCCGCCGGTCGGGGCTGGGCCAGAGAGAGTGATCGTGCCCGTGACAGCGGTCGAACCACTTCCCTTAACCGACGCTGGCGCAACGGTGAGATTCAGCAAGGAGGCGGGCAGAATGTTGAGCGAAGCAGTTTGGGCGCTCGTGCCGGTCGAAGCCGTGAGCGCAGCCGACACAGACGTCTTCACCGCAGAGGTGGCGACGTTGAATTTGACGGAGTTGGTGTTTACCTTTACATACGCCAGGGACGGGACCGTCGCAGACTTGACAGAAGAGGAGAGGTTGACCATGATCGGCCCCGTCGAAGTCGCCGGCGTTGCATTCAGAGTGACATTCCCACTGACTTTATTTCCTCCGACCACCACTGCGGGAGCCAAAGTTACTGAGGTGATGGCAAAGGGCTGAACCTGAACCGCAACTGACTGGGACGTACCCGCAAAGGTTGCCGTCAAGGTAACGGATTGCAGACTTGACGACTTGAAATGGCGGATCGAGAATGGCGCGTTGGAGCCACCAGCGGGGATGGTAACGCTGGCTGGAACAGCAAGAAGCTTGGGGTTTGAACTTTTCAGGAGCACCACCCCAGCCGAACCGCCAGTGGCTCCCGTGAGAGTCACCGAACCCGAGAGCATTTGTGTGGAACCTCCAACAACGGTGGACGAACTCGCAGTGATGCCGTGCAGGGTCGGCGCCTGGACCGTCAAGGTGCCGCTCACTGAAATCGAATTAACCTGAGCGGAAATCGTTGCACCAATCGTGGTAGCCACCGGCTTAGTCTGCACGGAGAATGTCGACTGAGAGCTTCCAGATGGGATCGTAACTGAGGTTGGCACCAGCACGGAAGCGACAGACGAAGTTAGCGGCACCACCGCTCCGCCGCTGGGTGCCTTGCCGTTAAGCGACAGTGTCGCCGTAGCAGAATTCCCACCTACAACGGAATTAGGGGATATCGTCAGGCTAGCCAAAGAGGCTGGCAGCACTGTCACTGCTGCACTTACTTTTGCAGTTCGAAGAGTCGCCGTGACCGTGTCAGTTTCTGAGACGGCTACACCCGCCGTTGCGACGCCAAAGGTGCTAGTGGAACTACCCGCTGGCACCGTGACCGACGCCTGCACGCCCAAAGTCGTGTTGCTCGCACCCAGCGAAATCGTTGCTCCCCCGGCTGGAGCAGACCTCGCCAAGGTAACCGTCCCTGTGGCAACATTCCCTCCAACGATTGAGGCAGGAGCAATGCCTACGGAGACGAGAAGTGGCGACTGTACGTTGAGGAGCGCAGATTGGCTTGTTCCATTGAATCCGGCGGTCAGGGTTACCGCCGCCGAAGTCGCAACCGGAGTGGTCGAAATGTTGAACGTCGCGCTTGTCGCACCAACGGCAACGGTCACTGATGCGGGAACCGTTGCCGCAATGTTGCCTGATGTCAGGGAAACCACAACTCCTCCCGCAGGTGCTGGCCCGGAGAGGGTCACTGTTCCGGTCGAAGCCGATCCTCCCTCAACCGTAGAGGGAGACACGCTCAATCCAACAAGGTTGACGGCGGTAAGGGTCAGGGTTGCGGTTTGGCTGAGCCCCAGGTAGGTACCTGTGAGTGTCACCGTTGTCGTCGATGAAACAGGGACCGACTGAACTGCAAACGTCGCAGATGTTGCCCCGGTCGTCACAGTGACGGAAGCGGGCACCGTGACGCTCGAGGAGTTGGACTGCAGGGAAACGACCGCTCCTCCTGCACCCGCCGGTCCACTGAGGGTTGCCGTCCCCGCTGCGCTGGTGCCACCGGAAAGCTGACTTGGTTTCACCGCAATAGATATAAGGGTCGCTGGCGAGATCGTAAGTGTTGCCGTGTAGGAGGTCGGGCCATTTGCGGCGGTGATATTGGCCAACGTAGTGGATGTGACCCCAATCGTCGATATCTTGAACGTGACTGAGGTTGCGCCTGCCGGAATCATCGCCGTTGCTGGAACGGTCGCCGACGACGTGTCAGAAGTCAGCGTGACGGTAAACCCTCCCGCCGGTGCGGGATTCGCCATCGTCACCGTCCCGACTGAGGCGGAGCCACCCTGGACCGATGTCGGTGCCACCGAAAGACTGGCAAAACTCGGCGGACTCACGGAAACTCCTGCAGTCACCGACACCCCGTTATAGTTCGCAGTTACTGTCGCCGTGATCGTTGCCGAAACGGGGGAGGAAGCCACCGAGAAAATTCCAGACGTCTGGCCGGCGGGAACTTCAACGTGTTGCGGAACCGTCACCGCAGCATTATCTGAGCTGAGGTTCACATCCAGCCCACCCGTTGGTGCGGGTCCGTTCAGGGTAACCGTCCCGAGTGCATAGTTGCCGCCAACGATGGCGTTTGGATCAATCGAGACTGAAACGACTGAAGAGGGATTAATGATCAGCGTGGCCGTTAAGGAAATACCGGACGCGGTTGCGGCGAGATTTGCGGTTACGGAGTTGGCAGAGCCAGTTGTTCCAAAACTAAAAGTCGTCGAAGTCTGCCCCGCCGGGATGGTAACAGTTGCGGGAACCGCAGCCTGAGCCGAATCGGCAGACAAGGAAACCACAAAGCCACCGTTGGGAGCGGCTGTGTTGATCGTCAGCGTCCCGGTAACCGATGTCCCACCGAGTACTTCACTTGGAGAAACGGTGAAGGCAATCGGTGTTGGAATGCCGAGAATGCGATTCACCAAACCAGCAAAGATTGGGGTTCCCCAACCCGATGCGAAGTCCCAACCAGGGGCGGCTGCCGCCAAAGTTTGGTCCGGCAACAAGCCGATATCGCCACTGACAATGTCGTGAAACACCGAGGGATCGCCGTTGTACGAGTACAGCAGGTCCTGCAGCCGCCCCATCCGGTATTTGCCTTTTGAATTAGCGGTGAGATACCCAGCTGCGATCAGCTTCTGCTCACAGACCGCCAAGGCACCTGCAACGGTTGGACTAGCGCAGCTTGTTCCTCCCCAACCTTGGCTGAAACCACCCTGGTAAAAGATATCGTATCCAGTGTTGGGGTCGGCGTCGAGCGAGATATCTGGGACAAGACGATAGGGGATGTTCGTGGGAACTCCATTGCCGACCTGATATCCGGGAAGCGTGTTCATGGAGTCCGAGTTGGGAATCCACCCACCACCTCCAGCGTAGCTGTTGCTGTTCCAGACAACTTCAGAGAGTCGATTGCCGCTACCGTCAACGGTTGCGGAAGTTCCACCTACTGTTAGCACCTCGGGGTCTTCATCAGGGTATGGCCCGCCAACGATACCGGTAGCACCGGTATCGCCGGCCGCAGCAAGGTAAGTGATCCCCTCTATGGACATAGAAACGTGAATGGGATGCGCCGATTCAAAGAGAGCGGTATCAGGCGTCCAGCCGTAACTCTCAGAGATGAGATCCGCCTTGTTGTCGTTCGCCTCTTGAGTCAGGACTGCAATGAGATCTGAACCGCCGGAGTTGTCGTAAATCAGCAGGTTGGAAAGCGGCGCAACAGCTAGGGCGCATTGAATATCGATGTCCCCCTCACCCTGCGCAAAGTTGGCGGCACCGTTTCCACCGCCAATCGAGACGACGGTGATGTTTGAGCCAACCCCACCGGAAGGGGCAGGAAGGCTGAACTGGCTGTACTCGAGCGGAACGTTTGAGAGCAGATATCCATCCCAGTTGGAAATCCCGATGCTCCTGCCTTGCCCCTGATTTGCATGATCGTAAAGACTGGCAATGGAATAGAGGGACCGTAGCTGCCCCGGGGTAAGCGATGCTCTGGGAATCGGACGCGTGAAGTCCTGTAGTCCCCCTACATAGCGAACAATCCTCGCCAGTTGGGCAGGCACGCTGGGAGGGACAGAGTAGGAAAATCGAATTCCACTGGCATGCGCCCCTGGCATAGGGTCTGCGAAATCTTGAATCCGGGTGTGAAAAGCAGCTTCCGCCTGCGCAACTGTCCCTTCAGCAAGGATCGACAGCCGATTTTTAGCTACGAGCTTCACATTCATGCCATTTGCCGCCAGGTAGTCAGTCGTCGCCTTAAGCGCACTTAGCGGGGCACCAAATCTTGCACCGACCTCTTCGGGAGATAGGAAGTGACGGTAGTTCGGACTCTTTGGATTGGAGACATCGTTCGCAAATCGCTCCATCGCCTTCTCATCTCGAGGGACAATAGCAAGCGACAAATGGAGCTTTTCGTTTGGATTCTTAGCCCCGAGCGGAGGTGCAGATCTGACCGGCCGAGGGAGGTCCATTCTCAATGGCTTCCAATCCACTTGAGCTATCTGAGCGTTGACGCCAGATGCGACAAGGGAGGCGACGAACAAGCAAAGGCCAAATCGCAAAGTCATGAGATCACATAGAACCACAAGGTCGGTTCAATGCCCATTAGTGTAAGGCACGACTCGGAAATCTGCCCGTCATAACGGGACGTCCGGGATTTTTATTGAGCCTGATTTATCAGATATTAGGCTGATTACAACAACCAAGAAGCTCAAGAGTCTCCTCAACGGTGATTCTTGTATTGTCGATCACGATCCAGCCTGCAGGTACGACCTGCCGGTAAGCCTGGTTCGTAAACCGAATCGTATCCACAAGCAGATCCGGGCCGAATGGCTTATTGGTTCTGGATGCATTCCTTCGAAGATTTTCATCCAAATCTGGCATCAGGCACACTTTGATCACCTGCCGACCCACGAGATTCTTGTGGATGGCGGCCTCGACTGTCGGCAGGTTCCTACAATGGTCGATGGCGACGGCAAAGCCCGCATCCTGGTAGCGGGCCGCAATATCGCAGGTTGCCCCTTCGGCAATTTGGAATTGCCTCTCCGTCTCGTCCGTCCAAGGGACGCTCTCAGAGAGACCCGACTTCACCCAACTCCTCAGATCATCGACCGGCAGAACCAATCCCTTGTCAAATCGCTTGATCAGAGCGTCGCAAAGCGTGGACTTCCCAGCAGCTGGGGGGCCAGATATCCAATAAATCGGACAAAGTTGAGATGGGTCGTCGGCGGGCATAGGTTCGCGTAAAGCCTACCGCTGGTGATCGAAAGGTTGCGATACCCAACAATTCGTTCGAGCAGGGTCGGCTCGTCCGGATGCCTTTAGTTGACACCTTTCCGGGGAGTGCGGGATTCATCACGCTTGCGGTTAATCGTGGCTGGTAACAGTCACCAACGGGGCTCCAATCCTCGATCGACGGCTCGCGAAGGTGGCTCCGGTAGTAGAAGGAACGTCGCATTTGATGGCGATCGTCGCCGATGTCAGTCCTGCCTTTTTGGCTGCCTGAAGAATCGAGGCGATGTTCCAACTGTATGTGCCCTTAATGGTCACCGACTGCTCATCGACGGCTCCGCCGTTGACGGTAGGGGCGTCATTCCAAGTCAAGCCGGACTCAGTCCACTTCTTGGTGCTGGTGGCATAGACGCCCACAAGCACCGGAGATCCGTTAGAACCGCCAGTTAGGGTCAGCTTTGCATCGGAGATGCTGGCACCAATATTGGCTAAATCCACTGAAATATAGGCCACCGAATTAGCTCCCGCATTTCCTGCCTTCAGCTGCAGCGATGTCGACACATGGGTGGTTGACGGTGCTGCATCTGTTGCGTAGGCGTCCGCAAGCGCATCCTGAGCCGATCGAAGTCCACGGCTGACAACACCGATTCCGTTCGTGTAGTTGAGAGTCAGGAAGTAGTGCTCGGGAAGTTTGAGACTGGATAGGTGAACCTTTGTGGTGCCAGGAAGAATCAGCTGTGGGGCCATCAGGTTGTAGCCGCCGGGGCCCGAGCCAATTTGAATCGCCGCAGAGTCGATCCCAGTCTCTGTGTCGTATCCCCACTGGTCGAAATCCATTGATGTGGCCGTGGCTCCAGTGAGGTTGAACTTCGCAACGGTCGGTGCCGTCGTGTCGGCCACTTTAGGGCCTACAAAAAAGTCGACACCTGGCATATCACATCCATTGGTCACTTGAACCCGTTTTGTTTTGAAGGAACCCAACGGGCTTGCCTTGACATCATAGATTCCGCCCGGGAACGGGTCGAACCGGTAAGTGCCATCAGCAAAAGACGTCGTCTTGTAGACCTGGGAAGGGTTGGAGACCGACGTCGCCGTCACCGTGACATTTGCCGTAGGTGTGCCTCCGTAGTAAATGATCCCCGTGACATCACCTACGGTGGCCCCTCTAGGATTTGGATTCGAACCCTCCTGAACTAAGCCCTGAACATCTAGAGACCCATAGCCTTGAGAAGGCTCCCATCCGCCGTTGAGGGCACCGCCTGTCCCCATCGCGCTCAACTGAAGAGCTTGGAACGCCTTCAAATTAGAAAACCCATCCGACTGGTGTAGCTTGTTCTGTCCATAGTACAGACCTGCGGCTCCAGATACATGCGGACAAGCCATGGACGTTCCTACTAGGTAGGTGTAGTTGAGCGTGTATGGGGGCTGTACCGCAGGGTTTTGGCTCAGCGAGCAAGCATAGCGGGTTGAAGTGGCAAACACATATTGAATGTTGTAGGCATACAGGCCCAACTGAACAACGTCACCGCCCGGGGCGGCAATACTCACGTAGTTGCCGTACCCAGCATAGTAGTCATCTGCAGGACGCAGTCCGGGGGCGTTCGCGGTGACACCTAGGGCGCCGCTACAGCCAGCGGGATAGATGGGGCCGAGGTTTCCGCCACCTGCTCCGTTTTCATTGCCGGCGCAGACGACGAGACTTCCTTTCTGATAGGCGTACGTAACGGCATCCTGAAATACCTGGGAGTAGTTTGTTGTCCCCAGCGAGGCATTGATGATGGCGGCACCGTGGTCAGCGGCGTAGTAAATGGCCGCGGCCGCGTCGCCGTCCGTTGAGTTGCCTTGGTCGTCGAAAACTCTAAGCACCATCCCGCGAGAGTTGTAGCCGACACCGATCACTCCGTCACTGTTGTAGGAACCGTTGTTCCCTGCCGCGATAGCAATGCCGGTCACGTGGGTGCCGTGTCCATCCAGGTCTGTAGGGATGACCCCGGCGACTTCAGCGCCATTCGTAAAATAGGCGCTCTCCGTCTTCATGATCTGGCCGCCAAGCTTTACATCGGTACCGGTTCCGCCCGCGTTGATGAAATCGGGATGATCCATGTCGAGACCGGTGTCGACAAAGGCGATGATGGGGCAATCCGTCGGCTTTGAAGTTGCCGTGTACCACTGACCTGGGTAGACGGCCCAACCTCCGGAGACCACATTGCCGGCGTCGCTTGTGACGGCATTGATATCCCAGATATTCCACAACCTCTGGAAACCCTTGCCAGCGCCGCTGCCGGAACCCGAACCGCTTCCAGAACCAGACCCAGAGCCACCGCCGCCACCACCTCTAAGCACGTAGGTCGAGCTTGTTTCGAGGTAGCTCCAGTCCGGATCATTCGGAACAGGGAGCGTCACGTGATAAACCTTGTTGAGCGGCTGAGCCGCAATCACATCTGGATCCTCTCGAACCGCACCTGCCGCTAGGCGAGGGTTCTTCGCAACTGGGATCTCCCAGATCGTCCAGCCCCCATGCTTCATACCGCCAATCATTCGACCGGACAGCCGACCTGCAATTCGATTTGCTTGGGCAGGCGAAAGTTGTGGTGCCTTGCCATCATGGTGGTCGACACCCCTGATCTTAACCATCACGCGGCCGGCGATGATTTCATTCATGGGGTAGCTGGAAATTTGGTCGATCCGCCGCCCGCTTTGGGCGTAGCAAAAATCAGTTGCCATTACGGCTGACAGCGCGAGGAGAAGCGTGGGTCGGCAATAGGTCATAGGGCCCTCAGTAAAGGCATAAAAGGTGGCACCCGCATTTTATGCCTGGAATGCCCAATTTTCCAAGAAATGAACCAAAAGTTAGGACCAATAGGCAATAAATCCCAAACTCACGAAATAAGTTGAGGCAGACTCCTTTTCGAATAGAATTCCAGCCAAGTGACAATCACTTCTCTGGTATCGGCCGCAAGGCAGGCACATTCAGCCGGACGGCTTGAAGACGCGATGGCGTTCTGCCAACGAGCACTTCAAGTCGACGAAGCCTGCGCTCCCGCGCTGATCCTCGCAGGGTCCATCTGCTCCCAAATAGGCCGCCGAAATGAAGCAGTCCATTACCTGAAGAAGGCAGTACGACTTGATCCGAGTCAGGTCGACGGCTTCAAGTGGCTTGCTACCCTCCTTATCGGTGCGGACGGAGGTACAGAAGCGGTTCGCTACGGGCGAATGGCGATTGAGCTTGCTCCAGAGCGAGCCGACGTTCATGCGGCCCTGGGATTGGCATTACTTGGCTCAGGAGACAACGAAGGTGCCATTTCAAGCTTTGTCGCAGCAACCGAGCTATCTCCTCAGATGGCTGGCGCTTTTCACAACCTAGGCGTCGCTTATCAGCGAGAGGAATTATTTGCTGAAGCCGTAGGTGCCTACAAGCAGGCTATAGCCCTTTCTCCCTCTACATGGGAAACCCATCTCCACCTTGGCCGAACTTACCTGGCTATGGATTTGGGAGAGGAAGCGCTTGACTGCGCGGAGAAGGTGCTTAAGCTCAATCCACAGTCGACCAACGCGGCTAAGCTGCGGGCTGATGCGAGCTATGCCGCCTCGCAGGGGCCCAATGGCAGGCTCTTCCTTTCAAAGGTCATCGAAACGGCTCCCAACACGGCCTTTCCTCGAGCACTCTTGGCAAGCCAGCTTCAAGAGGCAGGACAGTTTTCGGAGGCGGAGAAAGCACTGAACTTGTCCCTAGATATTGAGCCCAACCAAGGATTGGCCTACTACCTTCTCGCCAACAACCGAAAGGTGACCGAGGAGGATCGGCCAACCTACCAAAAATTGGAGCAGGTTCTTGCCACCCAAATACTGGATCCAGTGGAGCGGAGCTTCGGCAATTTCGCGCTCGGAAAGGCATTTGACGACCTCAAAGATTACGAGACGGCACTCGCCCGTTTGGATCTCGCCAATGGAGAAGGTCTACCTTACCAGCCGGTCACCGCCGAATCAGATCGATTTGCCAAGCGTACGCGGCAATTCGCCGCCATCATCGACGCTGAAAAGATTCGAGCCAACCAACTGGCAGAGCAGTACGATGTTGCACCGATCTTTATCGTGGGTATGCCGAGATCTGGAACGACGCTCCTCGAACAGATTCTGTCCCGCCATCCTCTAGTGGGGGCCGCGGGAGAGCAGAGCTTTTGGCGAGATGCTGGACGACGCATCATTGACCTCCCAACCGGTGAAATTCATTCAACCGCGTTGGCAATGGCCGGACACCGCTACGTGGACCTCCTTCAGTCGATCGCACCGGGACGCAGTCGGGTCACGGACAAATTCCCAAGCAACTACGTTTACTTGGGAATTCTGCAAATGGTCTTCCCCAAGGCGAAATTCATTCACGCCACTCGGCATCCGATTGATACGAGCCTATCCATTTACATGAGGCCGTTCTTTGCCCTACACGAATCTGGGCGGCCCCGACAGCGGATCGTGGATGCCTACCAGGTCTACCGTCAGTCAATGGAGCATTGGAAGCACGTGATGGAACCAGGCTCGATTCTGGATGTTCAGTACGAGCAATTGGTCACGGACCAGGAGAGGGTGATCCGATCCATCCTTGAGCATTGCGAACTGCCTTGGGAGGAGGCCTGCCTCCATCCGGACAAGGGAGACCGCAGGGTCGTCACGTTTAGCAAATGGCAAGTCCGCCAACCCGTCTACACCACCTCCGTAGAACGTTGGCGAAACTACGAGCCTTGGCTCGGTGCGTTTCGCCAACTCCTCGAATCGTAGGTTTCCCCGCGATTCGAATTCCTTACGGCGTGACGGTCAGTGTTGTCGCCTTCGATGTGGTGCCCTGAGCAGCCGTGATCGTGACGTTTGTGGATGCAGTCACCTTCTTGTGAGTGACGGTAAAGGTCGCGCTTGTCTTACCAGCCAGAACGGTTACCGTCGCCGGCACCGTGGCAGCAGAAGTCGCCGAGCTTGTCAGTGTGATGACTTCTCCTCCGACAGGAGCAGGTCCGCTTAATGTCACGGTTCCCTTTACCACGGTAGTCGCGCTTCCCTTGACTGTACCGGGTGCAACCGAGACTGAGACCAGCGCGGGGGTGGTTACTGTGAGCGTCGCGGTCTTAGTGCTGGTGAGGTAGGTGCCTGTGATCGTCGCCGTCGCGGGACCGTACGTACCTTTAGTCGTAACCGCAAAGGTAGCGGAGGTTTTGTTGAGCACCACCGAGACGCTCACGGGAACCACAACCGATTTGGAGTTCGACACCAACTTGACGACAATGGACCCGCTGCGCGGGCCAGGTGCAGCATTGAGCGTCGCAGTTCCTGTCACCTTGGCTCCTGCAACAACCGAGGTGGGATTTACCGAGAGGGAAACGAGTTGGAATGGGTTAACGGAAAGGGTTGCCGTTTTTGTAACTGTACCCAGGGTCGCGGTAATCGTCACGGTCTGAGGAGTCTTCACCAGCAGATGATTGACCGCAAAGGTGATGCTGGACGTGCCGTTTTTGATGATTACCGAAGCAGGAACCGTCGCCACCTTTGTGTTGGAACTCGTCAGCTTCACTGTCACAGGCTTCAGGGCCTGAACACCCATTAGGGATACCGTTCCTGTGACCACTGTATTCGAGCCACCCACCACGGTGGATGGTGAAAGAGTGACCGAGCCCAGATAGGCTGGCGTCACCGTGAGGATGACCGACTGGACCACTCCGGCAAAACTTGCGTTCAAGGTTGCCTGGACCTGGGCCGTGATCGGCTTGGTCAAGACACTGAATGTGGCCGATGTCGCTCCGGAAGGAATGACAACTGTTGCCGGAACCGGCGCAGTTGTTGAGTTCGAAGTCAACGATATCGTGTCTCCACCCGTTGGCGCGGCACCGTTCAGCGAAACCGTCCCAACCGCGGTTGCCCCACCGGCAACGGGATTCGGACTTATCGAGAAGTTCGTTAGAGCGGCTGGGGTGATGGTGAGAGTCGTCGAAACCTGAGATCCGCTAAGCGAAGCAGTCAAGGTTGCAATGACGGACTTTGACTCGCCAACCGTTGTGACGGTGAAGGTACCGGTCGTTGCTCCAGCCGCCACGGTAACCGTCGCCGGCATGCTGGCATCCTGTGTGGTCGAGGAAAGCGCTACAACGGTTCCGCCGGCTGGGGCAACTCTGCTGAGAGTAACCGTACCTGTCACCGAGTTTCCACCCACAACAGTTGGCTGCGAGACGGAGACAAGCTGCAGAAGTGGATTCAACACGCTGAGAGTCGCGGTCTGAGTGATTCCGTTGAGACTTGCCGAAATCGTTGCGGTTACCGTCGAAGTGACAGCAGTCGTCGAGATCGTAAAGGTAGCACTGGTTGCGCCGCCGGGGATGGGGACACCTCCGGGCACTGATGCAACACCGCTATTTGAGGCAAGTGCAACAGTAAATCCGCTGCTTGGAGCTGGCCCCGTCAATGTCACCGTTCCAGTGGACTGCGAGCCTCCAACAACGCTGCTCGGGGAGACTGATACGGAAGCCAAGGTTGCTACTGTGATCGAAAGAGACGCCGAGGCTGAGGAAGCACCAATCGTCGCAGAGATCGATGCGGTTGCCGTGCTCGCCACGGGAGTTGTTGAGACGGTAAAAGTCGTCGTCAGCGCGCCTGCCGGCACCGTAACGGATGCAGGCACAGTCGCCGCGGCGTTCGTACTTGCCAAAGTGACCACAGCGCCTGTGTTCGCCGGCGCGCTGGAGTTGAGCGTCACCGTTCCTGTTGACGAATTGCCACCCGCCACTGACGTTGGATTCAGCGTAACACTGGATACCCCCAGCGGCACGAATGATGTCTTAAAGGCATAAAGATTTCCGTCGGTCGACGCTACGTAGAGCTTTCCGTCGCTGCCAAGAGCAGGAGAGGCCACAACAGAGCCACCGGTCCCAAACGTCCAGACCGGTATACCAGTAGTCCCGTTGAGGGCGTAGATGTTGGCATCCCACCCACCAAAGAACAGGGTTCCGTCCCCGGCAATCGTAATCGAAGAATCAATACTGTCTGCTGCGACGTAGGTCCACTTAGACTTGCCGGTGGTCGTATCCACAGCGTAAACGGTGCTGTCGTCCGAACCGATATAGACCAGTCCGTTCGAACCTACCGCAGGGGTCGAATTGATTTGGTCACCCGTTGTAAAGGCCCAGATTTGATGTCCAGTGGTAGGGTCGAGGGCGTACAGCTTGCCATCCTCTGAACCCGCATAGATCGTTCCGTTGGGGCCAACTGCTGGGCCGCCCCAAACCCAATTCCCAGTTGGGAAGCTCCACTTTTGCTTACCGGTTGAATCGACCGCGTAAACGTAGTTGTCGAGGGCGCCAAAGTAGATAATTCCCTTTGCATCAATTGCGGGTGGCCCCGAGATTCCCGCTCCACCCGCGAGAGTTGCAAACTTCCAATTGACCTTGCCGGTGCTCCCTACGATGGAGTAGAGGTTGCCATCCAGGCTTCCTACATACACGGTTCCATCAGTAGCGATCGTTGCCGAAGAGACAACTGAGCTACCTGTTGTGACCGTCCAGATTACCGCCCCCGTCCCACCGTTGAGCAAATAGACATTGCCATCCAGTGAACCAACAACGAGGTTCCCGTTCTTGTCGATTGCAGGTGAGGCGTCCACCTCTCCACCCGTCAGGTAAGACCATTTAGCCGCACCCGTCGCTGGGTCAAGGGCATAAACATTTCCATCTTGAGACCCAACATACAAGGTGCCATCTGCACCAATCGCCATCGAGTCGGAATTCAAGCTCGACTGAAGCGCGACCTGCCAAAAAACCTGTCCGTTGGCTCCGTAGGCCGAAGTCACGCCTGAGTTCAGGGCGTTCGAGTGGAATTTGGGCCACGGAGTTGCGGCAAGCTGCCCGAAACTGGAAGCTGAGATCAGGAAGGCCAACACCAGAAAACAAAATGTCGCCAGCCCGTTTCCTGATACAAATCCTCGCGCGCCGCGCGAAGGATCCAAGGGGACTGTTTGGGAGGCACAGTGGAGGTGGGAACGACGGTGCATGGTTGGCTCCATGCTACTGCATGAACCCAGATTGGTCAAGAAAATCTAGCAGTCTGCGAGGCCGGTGCACGATTTCCGCAATTCGCCCCCAGGTTGCGCCGCAGTGTTGGGACCTTCGCCCCTATTCAAACTAAGGTAGTTCGTGACATCTAGAGGTGAGCTCTCACAAATTCCCAAGCGGAAGCATCGTTAAATTCATGCCCTCCGTCGAAGACCAGGAACCGATATCGATCTCCAACCCCAAGCTTCGAATAGTAATCGCCCGCAGCTGGAGCGAGCTGAATACCCATATCCCGGTGGGGGCCGTCATCGTCTTTTCCTGCCTGGATCAATAAGGCACGTGGGCAGATAAGGGCAACAACCTCTGGGTCCCGATAGAGCGTGAACCGGTCGAAGGACCGAAAATCAGAAGGCACCCCGAGTTCATCCCGCTCATACCGATACTCTTGAACCCCGAAGTAGCAGCTTGAAACGGCAACCTTGATTCGAGTGTCAAGGGCAGGCGTTACAAGTGCGTAATATCCTCCATAAGAAAGCCCGACCATCGCGATTCGACGAGCATCGATTTCTGGTCGCTTTATCAGAACATCCAGCGCCCTTGTGATCTTGGCAATCTCAATTGCTGAAATCGTCGTACCGACCAGTCTGAGTCGGTCATCCGTTCGATTTCGAATGTCGCCCGGATAGCCAGGCGCGGAGAAAAGGTGCTGGGGCGCGAAAACAGCGTAGCCTCGCTTAAGTCCTCCGCGCACCATATCGTGATAGTTCGCCCCACCATGGAACAGAGCAACCTCCGGAGACCCACCTCCGCCATGCATCGAAATGATCAGTGGAATTCGTCCCTTGCGATTCTTGGGAACGATATATATCCCTTCTGAATGCACGTTTGCTACGACTGGAATTTGAACGCGGTAGTAGACCCCAAGGTCATCTTCGCCGATGACTCTAAACTCCGGCTTCTCGCTGGGCAAATCTCCGGGAGGGGGATAACCAATGCTGGCTGCAAATCCACGGCGAAGGGATTCTGTTGACCGCACATATCCTCCGGTGGAGCTGAAGTCCGGATGAAACAGCCGCGTCAGCCTCGATTTATCAGACTTCAGGAAGCGAACATACTCATCGAGTTCCTTCGCCTGTTGAGCTCGGAGCGCATCCGAATCGGAAACCTTCTCCTCGTACAGCTTTGTCTGCGCCGCCGATAAGCACACGCTTGCCAAAGTGGCAATCATCGCCACGGCTCTAATCATCGAACATCCCATCACGAAACGCAGTGTAGTCGGTTTGGCAGGGATGCGGAATTCGGCGCTCCTCCTATCCTTGAATCGCTGCTCGAACGCGACTCGCTAATCCACCAGCGGTCGTGATGCCGGAAAAGGTAGCCAAGACCTCGCCGTTTCGCAAGAGCACAAAGGTGGGGGTACCTCGAACTCCAAATCTCTCGACGATGTCCGGCTGTTCATCCACGTTGACCAATCCGACAGTCGCTTCTGATTCCAGGAGCTGTGCTGCTTTCTCGACTCCTGACTTCATGAGCTTACAGGGCACGCACCACGATGCCCAAAAGTCCAAGAGGATGGGAAGAGGGCTGTTCAGCACAACCTCCTCAAAGTTCTCAGCCATGATCGTCACACAAATTCCTGAAGGATTCAAAGCGTTCATGATTTGTCCTATTGAGTTCTGAGCCACCTTACTTTTCACCGAGAACGCAAAGCGCTGTGCCGAAGATATGCCCGGTGTGAGCCCCTTGAATGAAGGCCACGACCTGTAAGTCCTTTCGCTTCCACTGCGGATCGAGAGGCAGAACGGCGTCATGGGACCACGCGCTATTTGAGGCTATATCTCCAATTCGAACAAGGCGGCGCATCACGGCGGCGTGATGGAGAACTCGGCCATCGTTCTCGCCACCCTTCACGCTTGAATCGAGGTTGTCTTCAATCACGGCGAGAAACACAGCATTCGAATGGTCGGTATGGATCTGATCGAGCCCACTGACCTCAATGTGGATGTTGCCCTCGTTCGGCCGACGGATGCGGGAAGTCAGGGCGATACTGGCCCTCTTATGGCCAGCCGAGACTGATATCGCATCGAGTGCCGAATTTTCATCGCTACCAAGCAGCTCGGTTTCGCCGTTGACAACAAGCTGCGGAGTGTAGGGGCCATCCAGATGGAAGTGGCGGGCATAAAAGAGTTGACGCAGACTGTTCTCGTGGGTCGAGAATCGGTCTTTCCAGCTTGGCCCGTCCCAGTAGTCGACATGTTCACCAAGTGGCACAATGAGAGCATTGTCCAGCGGCTGACTACTCTGCAGCCTCCCCAGCAAAACGTCTGCAGATGGACAGCTTGAGCAACCCTCCGAGGTGAAGAGCTCCACGAGAACTGGAATCCGGTGCCTTGTGGAAAGGCCCGAATGAAGCTTAGGTGCGGCCCCTCCGCCAACTCCAAATGCGCAACCTCCAATTCCTAAGAGTGCGATAAGATTGCCTGCAGTTTTCATGATCTTGGCGATAAAAGACTTCACGTTGAGATAAAGTTCCCTCAAGTTCGCATTGTCCACCCTAATCCTAATGGGTGGAATTCCGTACCGATGACGAACTGACTAAAGAGGAAACTATGAGCACTACAGTTCAGGGCGTCGATGCCCGAGCATATTTGGCTGGTTGGCTAAGCGCCGTTACAAACATGACCATCGCAGACATCAATGCGATTCCCGAAGACAAGTGGAACGAATCCCAGGGAGGTTGCGCCCGGTCGGCAAACGGCCTCTTGGCTGATGTCGTCACGAACCTCAAGTGGACGACCGACATTCTCGCCGGTAAGGAATCCGATGCCTATAACCACATGGGCGACCTCGCCGCTCTTTATGTGGACAAGGCCATTGCCGTTGCCCAGTTTGCTGAGGCTTCCAAAACCCTCGCCGAGGCGATCCATGCGGCGTCCGATGAAACTCTCAACAGCACCGCGATGGCCCCTTGGGGAATGCCAACTCCAGTGTTCACTCTAGCTACTATCTCCGTGAACCATATCTGGTACCACGACGGCCAATTCAACTACGTCCAGTGCCTTATTGGTGACGAGAAAGTCCACTGGATGGGCTAGCCTGGACCCGTTCCAGCGCTGATACCAGCGCTGGAACTTGACCTAAAAACGCTCCACACGACAAATGTGTAGTCCGCCTCGTAAATCCAATGGAATGCGTCGCACGATTCAATCCACAATGTAGCCGTAACTCAATGCGCAGAGAATCGGCCAATCCAATCAAACCTCCCATCTGGCTGACGAGTCCTGCAGAACTGGCTCGGCATGTGGATGACCTTCGGCACTCTTCAAATCGGGGTTTCGAGGAAACGGAGCACCAGATTCTTCACAGCATTTCGCTCGCTGAAACGTTTGGATCTGCCCCCGCGGAAGCTGCGCTTCGAAGAACCCTTCTCATTCTCTATCGAGATACCCAGCGGATCATCGAGGCGATTGACCAAGGGAATATCGCTCTTGAGATCAGCGATGCGCACGACCTCCAGCACGAGAAAATTGAAATTCTCATCGGCATGAGCGGATGCATGATTGAGGCCGCCGACCCCACTAGGGCTTTTGATCTTCTGACTCAGGCCGAACAACTCGCTCGAGCAGAAGGCTCGCGCTCAGACATGGCTGCTGTTCTCATCGCGAAAGGAACCGCCTATGGTCGGTTGAGGATATCCGATGAATCCGTCAACTGCAACAAGGTCCTGATCGAAGATTACGAGGACGCACTGCCACCGCGACGCAAGATCACGGTTCTTGGGAATCTGGCCGCCGGGCTCAATGATTTGGGTCGATTTGAAGAGGCCATCCATTATCTTGATCAAGGGATCAGCCTCCAGGACGGACTCGGCGATCGGCTTGGCAACCCTTTTCTGCTCGCCTCACAGGCTATTGCGATCAGCCAGACTTCTAGCCTTGACACTGTCCTGCACCTTGTTGACCAGATTCAAGAGATCTGCGATTTCTCTGGTCGAGAGCCCACTCTGATCCCCTCGCTATTGGAGGAACTCGGCGGTGTATATCTCCGGACGGGTCACCCGGCCGAAGCAGTCGCCTGCCTCAATCTCGCAAAGCAGAAATGTGAGCCGATCGGGAATCTGAATGTGTTAAGGCATGTTTCAAAACTTCTGGGGTCCGCTTATCAGGCGCTGGGACAATTTGAACAGGCCGCGGCCGAGTACGAGAACGCTTATTCCATCCTTGAAGCTGTTCTCAAGGCAGATATTGATGCCGGAATACGCGCTGCCGCCTCGAAGCAGGACGCTGACTTCGCCCGTCGCGAGTCAGAAATCCTTCGCACCGAAAAGGATCAGGCAGAAGATGCAAGTCGCGCAAAAACAGAGTTCATAGGCAACATCAGTCATGAGATTCGCACGCCGCTGAACGGGGTCCTTGGCATGGTTTCTGTGCTCCTTGAAACCCATCTGACCCACGAGCAGCGGGAATACGTCGACCTTATCAAGGTTTCGGGTGACAGCCTACTCAGCATCGTCGGAAACGTCCTCGACATTGCTGAAATTGAGTCAGGCAAGGTTGTCCTGGATCTAAAGCCATTCAGCTTTGTTCAAATGGCGGAGGAAGTGGCTGCATCACTCGCCTCTCGCGCCCATGAAAAGCGAGTGGAACTCAGCGTTTGGTCCGACCCAGCGATTCCAGAAGCTCTCCTAGGCGACGAGGATCGAATTAGGCAGGTTCTGACGAATCTCATTGGGAACGCCGTAAAGTTCACATCCCAGGGTGAAGTCGCAGTTCGAATTACAAGCCACCCGGTTCTTGACTCAGAGCCAGCCCTCTTCTGCGTTAAAACAGAGGTTTGCGACACGGGTGTGGGCATTCCTAAAAACAGAATTTCAGCCGTATTTGATGCCTTCACTCAGGCCGACGGAACCACACGAAGAACCTTTGGCGGCACGGGACTGGGTCTAGCGATCAGTAAACGGCTTGTCGAGCGTATGGGGGGCACCCTATCTGCCAGTAGTTCGGTGGGAATTGGCAGCACCTTCGTCTTTGAACTGGAACTCCCGCGAGTTGATCGAAGAACCACTCCCCGTCACACACTGTACGAAGGCAAGTCCGCGGCCCTGATCGGCCTCAGTGACAGCGGCGCGCTGGTCCTCAAAACTCAGCTTGTCGAGAGTGGAATCGAAGTCACCCAGCTGGGTTCCTTTTCCGCACTCAAAGAGGTGCCCAGTATGATCGCCGTCGATCTGGATCGGATCACCG
Source organism: uncultured Armatimonadota bacterium (assembly GCA_903927025.1). Taxonomy (GTDB): domain Bacteria; phylum Armatimonadota; class Fimbriimonadia; order Fimbriimonadales; family Fimbriimonadaceae; genus Fimbriimonas. Next base: position 17,966 of record CAIYLG010000034.1, on the reverse strand, counting down.
ATGCTCCCGACCAAGTCGTTCAGTTGAGGTTGCAACCGGGTTTCGAGTCCGTCCCCGTGATCTTCCTAAAGATGGTTGGGATTGCTCGAGGAAGCAACGACGCATCGCACGGTTCGTGGATCCTCCTGAAACCGATTCGAAGGAGCCAGGTTCGCGCCCTGCTGGATCAACTCTTCTCTGGGAAGGATGTTCCGATCGACCACGAAGTCATCGACGAGCCGACCTGCAGGGACATGAGCGTGCTAGTCGTTGAAGACAATCTCATCAATCAATTTGTTGCCCAAAAGCTGCTTGAACGGAGCGGCGCACGCGTCACGCTTGCATCAAACGGCCGAGAAGCTCTCGCCCTATTCCAAAAGGAGTCGTTCGATCTGATCTTCATGGACTGCCAGATGCCTGTGATGGATGGATTTGAGGCAACCAGGCGAATCCGAAGTCTGGAATGTGATAGCCACATTCCAATCGTCGCTATGACGGCGAGTTCCTTTACCAGCGACAGAGAAGCTTGCCTCGCCGCCGGGATGGACGATTTTGTGGGCAAACCGGTCACTGAGGAACGAATCAAGCAGATCATTGCCAGGTTTATTCCGCCCATCGAATCCTGAAATTCACTGGTCGCCCGGGTTCGAGTAGCATCCATCTATGGCCGAATATCGTCTGCTGGCGCAAGAGGAATATCCCACCGCTGTGAACCTCTGGGTTGAAGTATTTGGAGTGGAGGCGCCCTTCTTCGAGACGCTTCTGGAAGGTGGAGACCATGATGACTTCTCTCTGGCGGCATTTGACGGTGACAAATTAGTAGCATCCGTCCACGTGTTTATGCGCTGGTTTCGCGATCAGACCGGCGAACCGCGAAAGGTCGGAGGCATTGGAAGCGTCAGCACTCTGCCAGAGGCTCGTGCACAAGGTCACTCCTTTAAGCTTCTGGAAATGGCTATTGAAGAGATGGAAACTCGCGACTGTGTGTGGAGCTATCTCGGAACAGGGGTGAATGACCACTATGCCAAACACGGCTGGAGAACCCTAAGCACCCCGTTCATGTGGGGACGCCTCAGGCACGATCTTTCTGAAGCGCTTGAACCACCGGTTACCGTCGACGAAGATGTCCTCGCCAGGATGGCGGGGCTGCACATGTCCGACAGCTACACGTGCCCAATGGCAAATTCGAGGTCTGCTGAAATGTGGAAGCATGCGGTTCGGTACCGGGTCACTGGGGACGCCCAGCGGGTTTACCTGGCCCACGCAGATGATAAGGCAGCGGCTTACCTCGTCACCGGAGAATGGAACAACTACCCTGGTCTGATTGAAGCAGCGAACCACACGGACTGCGAACACCACCTTGACCAACTTATTCGTTCTCACCTTGCGGAAGCGGTTCGGAATGGCGCGACGATTGGCCGGAGCATGCTCCCTGAGCACTCTGTGGGGACTCGCGCCTTCATGGGTTGCTGCTCCGAAGTGTGGTCAGGAGAGGAGCGAGCCTGGATGGGACGGCCCATTGCAAATCGGATTACTTGGCCAGAGCTTGCCGCAATTCATGCCGACCCCAGAGGAAGGCGCAGCGAACTCGATCATTTCTAGTAAGAATCGGTATCTTTTGGTGTGGCCAAAATTACCAGCGGCAACCCCGTCCTCCCAGGGTGGTATGCCGACCCTGAGCTGCATGCATTTCAGGGGCGCTATTACATCTATCCAACCTACTCCGCCCCGTTCGAGGAACAGACGTTCTTCGAGGTTTGGTCGTCGAGTGATCTGACGGACTGGACTCGCGACGGAGTGGGACTGGACTTCGTCGATGTTCCTTGGAGCACGCACCGTGCTGCCTGGGCACCTTCGGTTGCCGAGAAAAACGGCAAGTACTACATGTACTTCTCCGCTGGGGATGGCGCCGGAATAGGAGTCGCTGTCTCGGACCATCCGTCGGGTCCCTTTGTCGATGCGCTCGGCAAGCCGCTGATCGTGGATTACCACCACGGTGCCCAGCCCATCGATGCCCATGCCTTCGTGGATGATGATGGCAAGGCTTACCTCTACTGGGGTGGCTGGAGAAAGGCGGTCATGGCTCCGCTTTCAGACGATATGACTTCGCTGTCCGGTGAAATCACCGAAATTACGCCTGAAAACTACGTTGAAGGTCCTTTCATGGTTCGGGACGGAGAGCGATACGTGTTCATGTGGTCAGAGGGAAACTGGACAGACTCAACCTACCGAGTTGCCTATGCCATCTCCGACTCGCCCTTTGGTCCGTTCAATCGCGTCGACTCCATCCTTGGAATTGAACCAGGCATCGCCGATGGCGCTGGTCACCACTCCGTGATGCGACTCCCGGGAACCGACGAATATGTGATCTGCTATCACCGTAGGATTCTCGGGGACACCAATCCTCACCACCGTGTCACGTGCCTTGAGCGGTTCCGCTTCAACGTGGATGGGACGATGCCGCAAATTGGACTAACAAATACTGGCGTTTCCGCGCATCCTTTATTCACGAAGTAGCCCTTGCGAACAGCCGAATGAACAATCTCAACCTGCAATCCATCTTGAACTGGTCCATAGGCGTGGGCAAGCTGTTCGGCATTCGGATTCGCCTTCACATCACGATCCTGTTCTTCATCATCCCTGCACTTGCCAACCGCGGAATGGGGTTGATGATCGGCCTGGAATTTGCCCTCGCCATTGTCTTTTCCATCTTCTTCCATGAGATGGGGCACGCTCTTACTGCAAAGGGGTTTCGGCAGAAGGACCTGGAGATCATGCTTCACGGTTTTGGAGGCTTTGCTTCGTCTAGCGGCAACAGAACCCCAAAGCAGGAGCTCTTAATCGTCTTTGCTGGGCCCTTGGCAAATTTCATCCTGGGTGAGGCGCTGCTTCTGTTGGCAAGGCAAATGCTGCGGGCGCCCGGTTTGACGGGCGATTTGGAATACCAGTGGATTCTTATCTCGACGATCGGCAGCCTGAACCTTTGGATGGGAGCCCTCAACCTGATCCCATGCCTGCCCTGGGACGGCGGACTCATCGTGACCGCACTGTTGTGGTACCGGATGACCTACACGAAGGCGCTGAGAATTACCGCTCACCTCAGCTTGGTGTTGGGTCCGGCTTTGTTCTTGTACGGATTTGTGACGCGGAACAGCTTCTTTGAGCTTTTCGGGGGAGTGGCCGCATTTACCAGCTATATGACCCTGAGAAACACAGGAGGTATCCGCTTTGGCGAAGCCTTCGAGGATCGCAGAGTTCGCAAAGAAGAAATCGCCTTCAAAAAGAGGCAAGCGGATAAACGCGAAATTTATCTTGGAGACGTCATCGAGCGCCAGCGGGAGCGAGAAGAGCAGGAGCGCCTGCGAAAGTTGCTAGAGTAGCGTCATTCTTTGCCTGCCGCTTGAGTCGAAGCGACAACATATTTGACTGAGGACTGATATACTTCGCCCCACGTCAGCTGCCTGCTACAACTAGGAACATCCTTTTGGATCTCACAAATCTTATAGCTTCCGCCAGTGCTGCTCATGCCGCTGGCCGACTCCCTGAAGCGGCACGAATGTGTCGCGAAGTTCTCAGCGTGGAGCACTACAACACCAAGGCGATGTTGCTCTTGGGCGTGATTGAGGCAAAGGCCGGAGACCCGCTGGAAGGAATTCGGCTTCTCGATGAAGTCCAAGGTATGGAGCCAAATTCCTTCCATGCCCCGTTTTGGCAGTCTCACGCCTACAAGAAGCTTGGGCGGTCTATCGAGGCACTTGAGGCCGCACTCCGCGCGAACGAAGCCAACCCTCAGGATGCCCAAGGGATCACCCAGGTTGGAATCTGCTACCAAGACGTCCGACTGCTGAACGAGGCAGAAGCTTATCTGCGCAAGGCGGCTGAGACCGCGCCGTCGATCATACAAATCCGCTTCAATCTCAGCCAGTGCCTTCTGATGCAGGGCAAGCGCGAGGAAGCGCGTGAAACCGTCCGCACCACCCTCGCGGCATCGCGACCTCCTCTTGAGGCGCTTTTGAGCATAACGCAGTTCTTCCTCACCCAAAATGCGCCTTTGCTTGCAGCAGAGTGCGCTCGGCGAGCGATTGAGCTCAATCCCACCAGCGGGCCAGCTAAGATGCTGCTGGGTCGCAGCCTGTTGGAAGATGGACAGCCAGAACTGGCCATTGTGGAGATGGAAGCGGCAGCCAAAGAGAGCCCACTAGACTCCGAGGCCCAATCGATGCTTGGAACCGCCTATCAGGGCGTCGGGAGACTGGATGACGCGATCAAGGCATTTGAACAGTCGATATTCCTTCGTCCCAAGTTTGGATATCCATACTTTGGAATTGTCAACAGCAAGCGGGTCACTCCAGCCGACCAACCGATGATTGACAAGATGAGGCACTTGCTTGAAGACAAGGCAATGCCAACCAAACAGCAAAGCTATCTTCAATATGGAGTTGGCAAGGCAATGGAAGATCTGGGCCAGTTTCAGGCTTCGATGGAGGCCTTTGACGCTGCGAATCTGATCGAATTCGAGCTCAAATTCAAAGGCAAGAATCTAGACAGGGATCTCTATACGAGCCAGCTTGATCAAATCCTACGGCTATATTCTTCGAACTTCGTGTCCAAGAACAAAGATGCAGGGTTGCCAAGTGAAGTACCCATCTTCATTGTCGGAATGATTCGATCCGGAACCACCCTGGTCGAACATATCCTTTCGTGCCATCCCGAGGTCGGAGTCGCGGGAGAGCAGTCCTTTTGGAACGACAACTGGCGCGGCTGCATCGTCGAATCGCGAGGCGACCTCAACAGGAAGGGCTTAACGGATGCCGCAAATCGGTACTTGGCCCTGCTCGATGAAATCGCACCAGGCAAGCCGCGCGTCGCAGACAAAATGCCGGGCAACTTTGCGATGTTGGGCATCATTCGAACCGCCTATCCAAACGCAAAGATTATTCACGTGCGTCGAAACCCGATCGATACCTGCCTCTCGATGTACGTCACTCCAAACCGAGCCGCGAACGATACCGCGCACAACAAGTCCAATATCGCCTTTGGCTATAGTCAATATTTGCGGGTGATGGATCACTGGAGAAAGGTGCTTCCCGCCGAGGGCTTTTTGGAAATTGATTACGAAGCACTTGTGGCAGATAGCGAAGCGATCACTCGCCAAATCGTTGAATTCTGCGGTTTGGAATGGAACGAGCTCTGCCTCAAGCCGCAGGACAGCCGACGTACGGTGATCACCCCAAGCGTATGGCAGGTTCGTCAGCCCCTGTATCAGTCTTCGGTAGAACGCTGGCGGCACTTTGAACCCTGGATTGAGGAATTCATCTCCTTGTCCGCAAAGTGATCGCTAAGCGTTGGTAGAGGCCACCTGCGGTCGCGTTTTACGTTAAACTTTTTTGATTCGCCTAGAATTTGCATGCTAAAAACTGACGTCGCCATCATCGGAGGAGGTCCAGCCGGAAGTACGGTTGCCGCTCTTCTCAAAAAGTACAAGCCGTCGCTGGATGTCACAATCCTCGAACGCGAGAAATTCCCCCGCGAGCATGTCGGTGAAAGCCATACGCCCGCTATTTCAGCAATTCTCGACGAGATGGGAGTGTGGGACAAGGTTGAAGCCGAGAACTTCCCCATCAAGATTGGGGCCACTTTCAAGTGGGGAGCGACAAAGGATCTCTGGGACACTGACTTTCTTCAAGGCGACCAATTTCGAGATGAGCCCCGCCCGGCAAAGTTTGTCGATCAGCGAACCCGTACCGCCTTCCAAGTGGACCGGGGTGTGTACGACAAAGTCCTACTCGACCATGCTCGGGAACTCGGATGTCGCGTTCTCGAAGAGGCACACGTAAGATCGATTGACCATGTGGACGATTCCGTCTCGGGCCTCAATGTCACATCCGATTCCGCCGAAGTGCGAGAGGAGATCGGCGAGGATGGGAGGGTCGAGGCTCGGTTTTACGTCGATTGCACGGGTGAAATTGGAATCCTTAGGCGAGCTCTAGATATCGAGATTGAAGCCCCAACGGCGCTTCGAAATATCGCCTTTTACCAATATTGGCAGGATGCCAAATGGGCCGTTTCGCTCGGCATTGGGGGCACACGCATTCAGATCATGAGTCTGGACTGGGGATGGCTTTGGTTCATCCCAATTACGCCATCACGTACTTCCGTGGGCCTCGTGCTTCCGGCCGAATATTACAAGGCCAGTGGCAAGACGGTAGAGGAACTCTATCACGAAGCGATTACAACGGAGCCTCTCATCAAGGATCTGCTGACAACCGCAACACCTGAGCCAGAAATATATGCGACCAAGGACTGGAATTTTGTCTCTAAGCGCCTAGCCGGCAAAAACTGGTTTCTTGCCGGAGACAGTTGCGGATTTGCCGACCCGATCCTTTCCGCCGGAATGACGTTGGCTCACACAAGCGGAAGAAAGGCCGCATTCACCATTCTCGAGATCATGCGTGGAGTGACCAAGGAGCAATGGCTGAAGGATGAGTATGAAGCGGGCCACTCCACTCAAATTCGACATCATATGCAGTTCGCAGACTTCTGGTATTCATCCAATGGCCAGTTCACGGACCTGAAGGAATACTGCCAAGATATCGCCGAAACTGCAGGACTTACACTGGCTCCTGAAGAAGCGTTTCGGTGGCTCGCGACGGGTGGCTTTACGCTTGATGAGCCGGGAGTTGCGGCCGCTCTCACCTACCGAGTTTCCGGTCTTAAGCTCGTTGCTGTGCACCTGGGCGGTTCTGTCCCAGAGTGGGAGATATCGAAAACCAACATCTGGGAACTCAACTATGAGGGCGCCAAAGAGGATAAGTTTGTGCGCTACCTAAAAGGCCGAGTACTTCCCATCCCTTGCATGAAGCGCGGCACAAAGACATTGCCCCTCATCGATTCATTCAAGCATGTTGTGAATGCCTTCAAGCGGCACAGTGAGAGCATCAAAATTCTAGAGGACAGCGTGAATGCCATGATCGCTCAGGATCATATCGACCCTCAGGACGCCTCACTCCTAGCGATTGAAGCCATGGAGACGATGATGCTAGAGGGATGGATTAGCGCGACTGCCGACCCGACAAAGCCTTTCATCAAGATCAGTGAATCCGAAATCTAGACTTGAGACATTAGAGGCTCCCGCGTCTTAGACTCAAGACCGGAATCGAGGAATTCTGATGGCTTCAAAAAACAATGCGTCCAGGTTGTTTGGCCAACCTGGACGCACACTACGTTGAAATTGAGGTTCTAACTCACCTTGATAAAGGGCCGGCTGGGAACAACTTTGCCTTTGATCCAGCCTTCTAGGATAAGGGCCTCGATTGCTTCGATCGCCAACAGTGAAGCCTCACTGGGAGGAATTCCGTCCTGCTGAATCATTGAATTGACGCATGCTTCAAGGATCATGATGCTGTCAAAGTTGTTGCGCATGGCCACGATCAAGTGCCTGAACGCATCCACGATCGGAAGCGTCTTCGTTCCCTTCTTCAGGCAAGGAATGCGCATGACTCGCCCGTCTCGGTACCGGCTAAACACACTCTCAACTGCGCCGTTGAGGTCCATTCGCCAGAAGTTCGTCTTTTGAAGCTCCCACTCAGGGGCAGAAGCACCGAGGTGGACGGCGACGAGTTTCAAACCAGACACACGGTACGTGAGCGCGGCCGCGACTCCAGGTTCGTCGATGGTGAATCCGCCCGTAGCCAGCCACCGAAAGGCTGTGGCAGGATCCAAAGTCAGACCAGCAGCCTCCGCGATCTCGGCGCAGTAGTCCTTAAGGTCTGTGAACTGACCGTTTGACGTGTACCAAAAATCTGCGAACTGGATGTGGTGCTTTATTTGACCACGGTGCCCGTCGTCGTACTCACTCTTGAGCCAGGCGGCATCAATCTCGCCACGATCTAGCTCCAGGATGGTGAATGCAACCTTCCTCGCACTCGTGTGAGCCAGGGTCATTCCCGCCGAGAGGATCGGGTCTGCAAAGCCGCAGCAGTCTCCGGCCAAGAACCAGTTCTGTCCCACAAGCCGGTCAGAAAGAAAACTCCAGTCCTTGGTTGCCGTCACCTCAGGTTCGGGGGTCGCAGATTGAATGAGTCTAGAGATTAGGGGTTCTTCTGCAACCGCTTGAGCATAGAGTTCTTCAATGGTCTTTCCTGATGCCTTGTAGTAGCCCGCAGGAACCACCAATCCGATTGATGTTCTCGTTGGAGTGATCGGAATGAACCAAAGCCAGCCCCACTCCAGACTCATAATCTGGATGCGAGTCCCTCCGTTCCCAACGGAAACTGCCCACTCCGCATCCTGCCAGTACCGGTAGATCGCGATGTTTCGCAGGGCAGTAGGGCTCTGCACACCGATGTCCATCGCTTTGCGAATCAGCCCAATATCCCCAGAGCAGTCAACGTAGTAGCGCGCGTCGATCCTTTCGACTTCGCTCATCTCATCAACCGGTCGAGATGGATCGCACGCGACGCTTATGCCGGTGATCGTATCGCCGTCGCGATCGACCTTGGTAACTTTGGTCTCCTCGAGAACGGTACAGCCTAGTTCCCTGCAATGGTCGAGAAGCACCTTGTCGTAGATCGAGCGGTCCACCTGGAAGGCGGTTCGGGTTCGCTGTCCCACAAACTTTGCGGGGCGCGCTTCATCTTGGAACTGCTCCTGAAGGAGGAAGTCGGTATCCCAAAATTCCTTGTTCGCTCCCCATTTGAACGTGGCACCGACCTTAATGGGAAAGCCGGAAGCTTCTACCTTATCCCAAACGCCCATCTCGTTCAGAATCGCGGAGATAGCCGGCAGGTGGCTCTCTCCAACGTGATCCCGCGGAAACTTCTCGCGCTCGATAATGGTGACGTGAAGATCAGGGTTGTGCTTTTTCAGGAAGATACCTACAGTACTCCCCGCTGGCCCGCCGCCTACGATTGCTACATCCGTTTTCAAGGCCCCTCCACTACTAAGCACTGATTGCCTGTGCCAAACGCACCATTGGGTCTTCCGTGTCCTTATTCCAGTCGATATTCGGCGTTCTCGGAATGTCCGACGAGCGCAGGAGCGGTTGGTCGCTGGAGTAGTAGCCACTGATCCAGCCATCCTTCAGCAGGACCTCAAGCGCTTCCAAGCCGCTTAGGGCAACGATGGGACCGTACTGGGCACTTACCGCCCGTAAGGCGTTGATAATGGGCCCCAGTTTCTTCTCCTTCTGGAGGATGTCAAGAATGATTTTGAATCCACCTGAAACTGGCAGGTCCATTCCATCTTTCTTCAAGACTCGTCCCACTCGAATTCGTCCCTCTTCGTAGAACGGAGTCCTCCCGGCGGTGACGCCTTCAATATTCAGATCGAAGACATTCACCTTCGTGATCGCCCATTCAGTTTCTTCGTTGAACAGCATTGCCTGGATGTTTTTGATCTGCTCAATACTGTGGCCTGCCAAACCTGCGCCCGCTGTCTCAAGGGAGACAAATCCCCCGGTGCCCAACCATTGCCAAGCCGACTTCGGATCTGTCTTGAAACCTGCTTCCTTGGCAATTTCTGCGGTGTAGTCGACGAGGTCGGAAAAGTGACCATTTCCGGAATACCAAAAGTTGGCAAAACGAATATGTTGGTTGACGCGCTGAGCCTGCCGGTCTCCAAAGACCTGCTTCATCCAGTCGACTTCATGCTCGCCGCGCTCGATTTCACTGATGGTGTAGGCGCACTCCTTGGCGCTCATCATTGTCATCGTGATGCCGGCGGATAAGATTGGATCGGCAAAGCCTGAACTCTCTCCAACGAGGAACCAGTTCTTGCCTACCATCTGCTTGGCGAGGAACGACCAGTCCTTGGTCGCCTTCACATGCCCATCTGGCTTGGCATTTGCCGTAAGCGCAGAAATTCTTGGCTCCGCTTTCACGGCTTCCATGTAAATTTCTTCGGGTCGCTTCCCAGACTTCTTGTAATACTCCGCTGGGCAAACCAAACCTATGGAAATCCTTGTCGCCGAGATCGGTATAAACCAGAGCCAGCCGTATCCAAGGCTCATGACCTGAATTCGGGTTGCGCCAATGCCGATGCTTACCGCCCACTCGGCGTCTTCCCAGTGGTCCCAAATTGCAATATTTTTCAGGGCGGGTGGCTCTTCCACTCCGACGCCCATTGCCTTGCGCAAGATGCCGGCGTTTCCGGATGCGTCGATGTAATACTTGGCAGTTATCGTCTCTCCGGAGGCGAGTTTGAGCCCAGAAACTTCGTCAGATTCACCCAAGACTTTCTCAACTCCGCCGCCTTCGTAAACATGACAGCCCAGTTGCTTGGAGTGATCTAGCAGGATCTTGTCGAACTTGGCACGATCAACCTGAAAGGTGCTGCGCATTCGCCAACCCTCAAACTTCGAGGGGCGCTGTTCTGTAGGGTTAATTTCTGCAGTTTCTAGGAGATTGAAATCCCAGAGATCGTCTGAGGACCCCCAGCGGTACGTTGCGCCAATCTTAATCGGGAATCCAGCAGCCTCAACCGCATCCCAGACTCCGATCTCTTCGAGAATTCGACCGGTGGTGGGAAGGAGGCTTTCCCCAATGTGCTCCCTCGGGAACACTTCTTTCTCAAAGATGGCGACGCTCAACTGAGGCGCATACTTTCTCAACATGGAGCCCAGGGTGGATCCAGCAGGGCCACCGCCGATAACGGCGACGTCAAAATATTCGTGCATTTCTCGTTCCTTATTATTGCCAATGGCCCGCATAAAGCGGGCCATTGGAAGTTTCGCTACTGTCCTGAAGTTGGACTAGCTGGGGGCTGTTGAGCATTTGTTCCCTGCTGCTGTTTGGCTCCCTTCGGCTTCTTGGCCATCCCTTCGAGGCTGGGAGGACCACCTAACAACGAGTGCATCTTCTTCTCGTCAGGCTGCGAACCGCCGCCGGAGCCGCATCCAACCAAAAGGCTGGCGGCGGCGACTGCTAGAAGGACACGCTTCATTGTTAGGAGCCCTTTGGCCAGAATGCCTTGATGGCCTTTCCGGCGCCGTTGTTGATCGGCACGGTTGTTCCCATCAACTGTCTCCAAGGAGTGGACTTGACGTGACCGTCAACACCAGCCCATGCAGTGAGACCCTTCGGTTCCTGGGTAGGCGCGTTGCCTGGCCATGGAGCAAAGCCGACGGTTGGTCCATCGGTGTCGCGCATTCTAGCAACCGGAGCGGTCGTTACGAGAGCGCATCCATAGGAGTTGAACGTGCAGGAGCCCCAATAGAGGTCGAAGCTGTCTGCGTTGTCCTGCTGCCACATGAAGTCCCACGTTGCGGACTGAGCGATCATGACTTCGTCCGATGGGTTGGCAACTGCAGTGGTTGCGAGGGAAGGAGTGCCTCCCGCGTTGTAACCATAAGCAGACCAGATGATGCCATTAGAGGTGTTTACAACACCGCCGATGCCATCGTACTGCCAAGTCTGGTTGCCCGTCATGGCTGCGCCCTGAGGGGAGGTTCCAAACGTATAGTTGCTGAAGCTACCGTTGGTAGCGGTCTGCTCTGGAGGCATACCCCAAAGGCCATAGATGGAAAGGGCGGTTCCGCCGTTCTCATCGTTGCCGTTGGTGTCGGTCGGATTTGGACCGGTTGGATCCAAAAGAACGCCCCATGACTTCATGTATGGCTGCTGGAGGTAGCTGAAAGGAAGGACGTGCCAGTTGCTGTCGTACGCGACTACAGGCGAAAAGTTATCGTCGTAGTCGTTGGTGTACATCAGCTGACCGAGAGCCATCTGCTTTGCATCGCTGATGGCAACGGAACCCTTTGCAGCTCTCTTTGCCTGAGCAAAAACTGGGAATAGGATGGCGGCGAGGATCGCAATGATAGCGATAACGACAAGAAGTTCAATGAGCGTAAAGCCCATTCGCTTGGAATGTTTCATAAGTTTAATCTGCGCTGCAATTGCACTGGACAGACATCGGGGATTGCGGCGCATCGGTGGAACCGCAAATCTTTAGTGGCGCGTGTAGGAAGATGTGCCGGAACGCAAATGGAGAAGTCTCCTTTGACCGCTCTAGAATGATTTCGGTGGCCATTTGACCAATACGTTCGAAATCTTGGCAGGAGGTTGTGAGATAACCTCCGCCAGGCACCCAACGAAGCAATCCATCAAATCCCAGAACCGACATGTCGCGTGGTACCGATACTCCCCGCGACTGTAACGACTCGTAGACCTGAAGGGCGATGTGGTCATTAATCCCCACAATCGCTGTTGGAGGCGAATCGAGGGCCAATAGCTCCTCAACCGCCATATCCACCCCGTCCGGCTCGCCAATCGTATCACGAAGGACAAGCTCGGAGCGAAGGGGAATTCTTGAGTCTCGCAGGGCGCGTCTATATCCGGCTTCGCGGCCGAACACGGTGGACACTTCATCCTGGTTTGAGATAAGGGCAATTCTTTCATGCCCAAGGTTGATGAGGTGCTGCACACCGGTGCGAGCTGCCTCTTCACTGTCAGAGCCAACGTGGTCCGCATCAAACGGAGCCGGCGGCAATCGGTCTACAAAGACCATTGGAATGCCTTTCAGGCGAATCTCCTCGAGTGCGGCGCGATTGCGCTGGCCGCCTAGGTAGTAGAGGATCAATCCGCATGTGTGGCTGTCTTGGGCAACAGACTTGAGGAAGGCCCGTTCCGCTTCGAGGCACGCCTCCCAGTTATAGGCGTAAGGCACGCTCGCAACAACAAGCCGCACATCCGATGGAATTTCTGTCGATTGGATGCCCTTAAGAATGGAACTCGCACTATAATCGCCCGGATTTGGCCAAATCCAAATAGCCAGGTGCTTGAGACTCGACGCCGTCTGGTGCGAGGCAGCGATATCAAAGGCTCGAACAACCGGCCGACAATTTGGCTGGCAAGACAGAACCCCAAGCTCCTCGAGCTTTCGGATGGCGGCTCGGACAACGCCTCTGCTGACCTGTAGCTCCTCAACGAGTCTTCGCTCAGAAGGGAGACCCTTGCCAGCGGGGAGCGCTCCACTGCGAATCCGTGCGTGGAGATCCTCGACAACTGAAATCACGAGTGGCGATGCGTCTGGCATAACAAACAAAAGTCCCTAAACGGATAAAGAGACCGTTAAGAGGGTAGGCGCGAATTATAACATGGTCCGGTGCGAAATGCCAAACCGGACCGGGCAAGGTTTTTCAAACCGTTTTAGCGCCTCCACACGGACCGAAACGGACCATTATGAATAAAACTTTAACCTAACTAGTGTATTTGCGGGCCAAATCGCCTCACGGTGCAATCGCACGCCAATATCAATTCACAGATTGAGACTGATGTACATCTAACACCACGTGGCGAATATGAGTCCGTTGCCAGGTGTAAACCACGTGGACAAGTCCGTCCGCAGTCTGAATGACCGTTGGATAGGAGAACTCTCCCTTTGCATTCTCAAGGGTGAGCTGCCGGTCCCAGTGCTCTCCATCCGCCGAAATGGCGACGGCCAGAGGCGTCCTGTGGGTGGTGGAATCGTTAAATACCAAAAGGTACCGACCATCTTTTAGCCCGATAGCGTCGGTGCCAGCGTTTGGGTTCGGAAGATCCAGCAGACGCATCGCACCCCACGTATCTCCGAGATCCTTGGAGTCGATGGCAAAAATAGCGCCTTGCTGAGTTCTGCCAATCGCACGCAGGCCAAAGGCCCCTATTCGCAGGATGCTTGGCTGAATAGCTCCAATCTTCATCGGATCGTTTAAGGTGCCGGACGTCGTCCACGTATTTCCAAGGTCGGTCGTTGATTCGAAATGAACCCGCCAACCGTGGTCCTCGGAACTCGAAGGGCAAAGGATTTGGCCCCCAGGGAGTTCCAGAGGATGATTCTTGATCGGGCCAAAGTAACCGCTTGGCAACCGAGTCGGGTTCGACCAGTGGTCTCCGTCGTCCACAGATGTCTTCATCATCCCCCACCACGTTTGCGGACCCGTTCCCACCTTATAGAAGAGCATCAATGGACCTTTCTTGGGCTGAAAGAGGACGGGGTTATAGCAGGCAAATCGCTTCACACCGTCCGGATTGCCATTTGCCACCTCGCGCGGCTTCCTCCACTGTCCACCCTCCAGCCTTGAAAACCAAATACCGACATCTGGCTTGCTTTCAGCGGTGCCACCGAACCAGGCGGCAACCAGTGCACCCGACTTCGTCTCCGAAATGGTTGCCGCGTGGCAGGCACGCGTGGGCAGAACATCGAAGATGAATTCAGACCGAATAATAACGGGAGGAGGCAGCAACATCCGAAAAAGGAGCATACACGGACACAAAAGTCCGCGTAGAGTAAAATGGAATTGTCGAGGGGCGCTGCGATCCTGAAAGAGGGACCAGGCTCGACACCCTGCACTCTGTGCAGATTCAACGGCGCTCGTGAGCAGATTTTTAGGGCTCGCGAGCGCTTTTTTGCGTTTGAGACGAGCGGAAGAAAACTATGAACACCGTCGAAAATCCAATCAAAACAGACTTTTACGTAGCCGATCTCAGCCTCGCCGACTGGGGTCGCAAAGAGATCCGAATCGCCGAAACCGAAATGCCGGGCCTCATGGCCATCCGAGAAGAGTTCTCCGCAAGCAAGCCGCTGAAGGGTGCTCGCATCGCCGGATCTCTCCACATGACGATCCAAACCGCCGTTCTCATCGAGACCCTTCGAGAACTCGGGGCAGACGTGCGATGGGCGAGCTGCAATATCTTCAGCACCCAAGATCACGCTGCTGCCGCGATTGCAGATGGCGGAACTCCCGTTTTCGCCTTCAAGGGCGAAAGCCTAGAAGAGTATTGGGATTTCACCCACCGAATTTTTGACTGGAGTGATGGCGGCACGCCAAACCTCATCCTCGATGACGGCGGCGACGCGACGCTCCTAGTCCTCCTTGGAAGTCAGGCAGAGACAGACCCCAGCGTCATCGCAAACCCAACCAACGAGGAAGAGCATGCGCTGTTTGGCACGATCAAAAAGAAGCTGGCCACCCATCCAACCTACTACTCGACGATCAAGAAGAACATCCTTGGCGTCAGCGAAGAGACGACGACCGGCGTCCACCGCCTCTATCAGCTTCAGAAGGATGGCAAGCTCCCCTTCCCTGCCTTTAACGTGAATGACAGCGTGACCAAGTCGAAGTTCGACAACCTCTACGGTTGCCGGGAGAGCCTGGTCGATGCCATCAAGCGCGCCACCGACGTGATGATCGCAGGCAAAGTCGCGGTTGTATGCGGCTACGGCGACGTGGGCAAGGGCAGCGCGCAGGCGCTTAGAGCACTTAGCGCCCAGGTTTGGGTGACCGAAGTGGACCCGATTTGCGCCCTCCAGGCGGCGATGGAAGGGTATCGAGTTGTCACGCTGGAGGATGCTGCCAGCCAGGCAGACATCTTCGTCACTTGCACCGGCAACTACCACGTGATCACTCACGAAATCCTTACCCAGATGAAGGACCAGGCCATCGTGTGCAACATCGGTCACTTTGACAGCGAAATCGACGTGGCCTCCCTTGCAGGCTACGAGTGGGATGAAATCAAGCCCCAGGTTGACCATGTGATCTTCCCGGACGGCAAGCGGATCATTCTTCTTGCGAAGGGTCGATTGGTCAACCTCGGGTGCGGAACTGGTCACCCTTCCTACGTGATGAGCAGCAGCTTCGCCAATCAGGTCATGGCTCAGATCGAGCTATGGGCCAAGAAGGGCGAGTACGCCCCAGGCGTCTACGTCCTGCCAAAAATTCTCGATGAGAAGGTGGCAAGGCTTCAGCTCAAAAAGCTAAATGCCAAGCTCAGCGTCCTCCGAGAGGATCAGGCGAGCTACATCGGCGTAGACGTCGAGGGCCCGTACAAGGCTGAATCCTACCGATACTAAGGTCGGGCGCAAAAAAAGGGCCGAGGAATAATTCCCTCGGCCCTTTTTGCGTTCAGCCTTTCTTCTGATAAGAGTTGTGGAACAGCTCTTGCCAGCTATCCCCCATCTTCATCTCAAGCTTGTAGTTCATCGCTGAGTCGGAAACCTTATCGTAGGTCGCCCGCATCACCGGAGCCTTAGGATTGGTGGGATGAGACAGAAGCACCAGCTCATTTCCCGTGAGAGTCCCCGTCAGCTCAGAAGGTGTGTTCGACGTGTCATTGAACCACCAGGCGTGATACTCGTTGGTTTTGGGATCAAAGCTGATGAAGTGGTGAACCTCAGTGGGTTTAGCACCCGGGAGCGTCGTGTGCAGCTCTTCTTCAATGAATCGGCCAGCGGCAAACGCATGGGCCTTGATCGTGATATCCGCGATCAGCGGAGAGCCAGGGTTATTGAAGTTTTGCTTGCCAGCCCAGTTGCCGACCAGAAAGCTAAGGCCCTTCATGGCCTCAGGCGCCTGGTTGCCATGCCCCTGCTGAGCAAATGACGCAGCGGCAGCGAAAACGAGAATGGATGCGATAGGGAATTTCATACACGAACCTCGATTGCAGTTGAGATCAACCTACCACACTCGGAAATTCGCGTCCAGACTTTAACGGATCCATGAGCAACTCAGACCGAATTCGCCCGAGCTATCTTCCGGATATCCATAAGGGATTCCTTGATACAGCGAAGAGTTGGATTCGCAAAGCGAGGCCTACCGTTGTTAGCATTTTAACTGGGCGTAACCGTCTGCGGACCCGGCCAGTCATACAATATTCCAAGTTTCGCCTTATCATTCCCGTTGTAGAATAACCATCAATGCGCAGCGTAGCGACGATGGTTTTGACGGGCCTTTGGCTGGCTCTTCTGGGGGTTCGCGTCCCGTCACCGACCAACGGGTGTGGTTGCGACTCCGGTGAACCGATGCAGGAATTGACGAAGACAGCCCCTCTCTACGACATGTTGGATGGGAACGGAGTGCGATCCCACGATCCGTCCATGGCAAAGGAAGGACATCACTACTACATGTTCTGCACCGGGCCCGGAATCTCCATGCGGATTTCGGATGACACCAAGCGGTGGAGCATGCCGATCAAAGTTTTTTCAAAGCCGGTTTCTTGGTCAGCCACCACGATTCCAGGCTCAAGAGACTTCTATTGGGCACCCGATATCTCCTATTTCAACCATCGGTGGCACTTGTACTATGCTGTCTCCACCTTCGGGAAGAACCGCAGCGCCATCGGCCTTGCCACCAACGCGACTCTCGACCCAAACAGTCCGAACTACCATTGGATCGATGAAGGTCCTGTATTTGAGTCCCATCTCACCGACAATTTCAACGCGATTGACCCAAACATCGCCTTCGATGCACAAGGCAAACCGTGGATGTCGCTTGGCAGCTTCTGGAGCGGGCTCAAACTGGTGGAGTTGGACGCCAAGACCGGGAAACCGATTCATCCGACCGACCAGCCAATCGCAATTGCGAACCGAGAGCGCCCCGGAGCCATCGAGGCACCCTTCATCTATCGGCATGGCAAGTTCTTCTATCTGTTCGCTTCCTTCGACTTCTGCTGCAGGGGTGTGAACAGCACCTACAACATCCGAGTGGGAAGGGCTACCTCAATAACGGGCCCTTACCTGGATAGAGAAGGCAAGTCGATGAACGACGGGGGAGGGACACCTGTGTTGGCAACCCGTGGACGATGGCATGGCCCCGGAGGAAACTCGGTGATGCGGGACGGTCATAAAGACCTGCTGATCTACCACTCCTACGACGCCCAGCAGAACGGCGCCCCCATGCTCCGAATCGACCCAATCCACTGGGACCAAGAAGGCTGGCCCACGATCCCGGAGCCTGTCGCGGCGCATTAGCCTGTTCAGTAGTGCAAATTTCGCATCGGCACCGACCAATGAATGCCTCCAAGCAATAACGCCGCGAATAGGTTCCCTCCACCGCCATAATGTGGCGGGTGGAGGGCTCAGGGTGGGGGTGGCGAACCTAAACCGCGCCCCTGGCTCCATTAAAATCTCAGCGGTTGCATACAAGGGAATCGGTTGTCCTTTTCAACTGCTCGAAAGAGCGGATTGCCGACTCCGTCGGCAGCAGCAACAACCGCCACCCCCGCCCTGTGCCC
>CAIYLG010000033.1 GCA_903927025.1 uncultured Armatimonadota bacterium | reverse complement strand
GCCCCAACTTCCAGGTCGCTCAGACAGGCGGCATCATGAGACTTCAGCTAGGACGACAGATCGTTATCGATCCTACAGTAGGACCTGGCGTCTATGAGAACGTGGGAACCATCACGGTGGTCCGCAACTAAGACAGACACAACCTAGAAACGAAACAGCCCAGGCGATTCCGCCTGGGCTGTCTTTGTTTGAAGCGTCCCGATGCATCAGGACGTTCCATTTTGTTACGCAATGGTCAGGGTTGCTGTTTTCGTGATTCCTCCCATGGTTCCGGTGATGGTTGCCGTGGTTTTCGAATGGGGCTGACACTAAACGAAGAAGCGGAATTAGCGATACGGGTTGATGCCTAATGCCCAAAGGTAGCTAGTCAATTGCCCTACGTGATACCACTCGTGGTCAGCGATATTCAGGAAGACCTCCGCGCGAGGGATCGTGCTTAAGCCCATTGAGCCGAACCACCCAACTCCGAAGCTGATCTCCTCCGCGAGCTGCTCTTCGGAGAGTGAATCGAGATATTCAAGCGTTTCCCCGCGGACTCGGATGGACCATGTCTTTAGGTTCTCGATGTCCATCGTGTCCCCGAGCATGGCGATTGCGGTGGGATCACCAATTCTCCGATCGTCGCGAAGCTGACTGATCAGCTGCATTTCGGTGATGATGATTTCCACCAACTGACCGGAAACCGTCCTCATCCCCAGCGTGGGTGCCCAGGAAAGATCGTCCTGACCGATCCTACCGATTGCCTCGTTGAGGTCGCGCCGTATGGTGGCCAGCCTCGCCCTTAACAGAGATTGACGGGAGTGCATGAAGGTGGGACGGTCCCTCGACATGCAAATGATGCTCTCTTCGAGGAAAAAGGATGGTTAACGAACCCTCCGACAGCTTTGGCGTGGGTTCTTGCTCCGCCGTTCTCTTCATATCAAAGCTTTGTAGATCGCGCAATGAGTATCTAGAGCTGTATTTTGGTTATTATGACTCAAAATGTATCCTAAGCTACATTTCGTGTTACAATGTCCCACATGTTCACCAAGCGCCAGGGATTTACGCTCATCGAGCTGCTTGTCGTCATCGCGATCATCGCGACTCTGGCTGCCATCCTGTTCCCAGTGTTGGCTCAGGCAAAGGTCGCGGCGAAGAAGACGCTGGTCCTGAGCAACTTCAAGCAGATCGACACCGCCATGATCATGTACAGCGGTGACAATGACGGCAGATATGCACGGACGCAAACTACTGACAACCCGGGCATTCCAGGCTACATCAGCTGGTGGTCCACGGGCTACTACGAAGAGGCTCTCAACACCTACATCAGGGATGGAAAGGGTGGAGTCAGTGCCAGCGACCAGCCCGCAGATCGCTCAAGTGTTTGGTGGGACCCTTCGGACCCGGACAAAGCCGACCCACCCATGTTTGGATCGATTCGAAACAACGGCCTGATTACAGGTGTCACTCGTGCGGAATCCGATATCACGAAACCAGCGAATACGATCTTTTTCACCCTGCGCGTCGAAAACTGGAAGGGGTACCAATGCTCAACCGGAAGCGGCAGTTCCTGCGAGCCCAATCCGCTGCCGATCCACAATCCGAATGATCCGTTTTGGTTCAGCGACTACTTTGATATCTGCCTGAACCCATGGAGCTACGGCAGCAACCCTTCTGACAATTACTACTGGGCAAAGGGACTTGCATCCCCTCCTTGTGAGCGATTTCCTGCGGACCCAGACTGCATAGACGAGTATCAAAGCATCGATGGCCGGTTTTGGAACGCTCCTCCCGAGCACCCCCGGTACCCAGGAGGGCACCCGTTCGCCTACATGGACGGCCATGTCAAGGTGATCCCTTTTGACTCGAGCTATGTCTCGACGACCAACAATATGTGGTCCACGGTGCAGCAGTAATGCCAGTGATCCAAATCTCGGTAAGAACGTGCCTGGCGATAGGTGCGGCGGCTGGGATGTGCCTATGCCTTGCGGGCTGCTCGGCGGTACCGAATGTTCCTGAGGGAGCGGGTCCAATTGGCAAGCCGACGAATCCGCCTGCCCCGCGGTTGGAGGGGCGCCCTTACCAACCTGCCGAGAGCCAACCACGCGCCAGCAAGTAGGAGCAGTCCATGAGGGCCACCGTCGCGTGATACCAAAATGGGGCCATTCTTGTGCAGTTGCCGCGCAAAAAAGTTCATGCCAGAAAATATGCTGTGCTTTTTCTAACCTCCTGCTAGAATGGCTCCGATGACCGACGTCGACCTAATGCTCTTGTTTCTAGTCCAGATCATTGTGATTCTGGGTGCCTGCAAAGTTGTGGGCTGGTTTGGCTCCAAGTTCCTTGGGCAAACGCAGGTGGTTATGGAGATGGTCACGGGCGTTATCCTGGGGCCTTCCTGTTTTGGAGCGTTCTTCCCCAAACTTCAGGCATGGGTTTTTCCGGCCGCCGCAATCGCGAAGGTTGGAGGCGTGCCGGTCAAGCATCCTTCCATGACGGTGCTGTATGTCGTCGCTCAGCTCGGGCTCGTGCTCTACATGTTTACGGTTGGGCTTGAGTTCAATGTTGCCCTGATCTCCAAGCGAGCGAAGGGCGTCATCAGCGTTTCGATGGCGGGAATCGTACTGCCTTTTACTTTAGGAGCGATTCTTGCCGTCGGGCTGATTAACGGCGGCTATCACGATCTATTCGCCGCGAACGTAAGTGTCTCGGAAGCGGCGCTGTACATGGGAGCCGCGATGTGCATCACAGCCTTTCCGATGCTCGCCAGAATCCTTGTTGAAAGGGGCATCGCCCAAACCACGATGGGGACGCTTGCTCTGGGTGCCGGCGCGGCAGACGATGTCACCGCCTGGGCTCTGCTGGCCATCGTACTTGCCTCATACAAGCACGAAGCGAAGTTTGCCATCTTCGCAATCGTTGGGGGCACGCTCTTTGCGATCCTGAACTTCACGGTTGGGAAGAAGCTAATGCGAGTTCTGTCAAAAGGTGTGGAAGAAGGACAGCCGCTGTCTCAGGGAACGTTCTTAACGACCATGCTCTTCCTGTTTTGCGGTGCCTATATCACCGACGCGATCGGCGTTTACGCAGTCTTTGGAGCATTCATGGTCGGTGCCGCCATGCCACGCGGCAAGCTCATCAAACAGCTTCGCGACAGAATCGAGCCACTAACCGTGAGTTGCCTGTTGCCGTTCTTCTTTGTCTACTCGGGCCTAAACACGAAGTTTGGTCTGCTGAACACTCCTGCTCTATGGTTTATCTGCCTGCTCGCCTGCGCGGCCGCAATGATCGGCAAATTCGGTGGATGCACGCTTGCCGCCAAGGCCGCCGGAGAATCTTGGCGATCCGCGTCGGCAATCGGTACCCTGATGAATGCTCGAGGCTTGATGGAGCTGATCATCCTCAACATTGGCCGCCAGCAGCACGTTATCTCCGACACCCTATTCACCATCCTGGTGATCATGGCGATTGTGACCACACTCATGGCCTCGCCGCTATTCAAAGCAATTCTTGGTGCGGACCCGGGCAAGACGGTGCGGGAGTTGGAGGGCATACCCGACCCCGCTCTTGCCGTCGGTGCCTAGCGGATAAATGGGCTTCCCGTTCCAACTTGGAAGCCCGCAAGCCCCTGGTAATCTTTTCTGCCATGGCGACGCTGTACGAAGACTTGGGTGGGTTTGATCGCATTTTTGCGCTGACTCAGCGCTGGCACGAACTCTGTCTGCAGGACCCGGAAGCAGCCCATCCTTTTGAGCACGAGTTGCATCCGCATCATGATCTGCGCTTAGCCGGCTACCTGTCCGAGGCGTTCGGCGGGCCTGCCTTCTACTCGGCAGGTTACGGAGATGAGTCGTACGTCCAGAAACTTCACGCATGCAATGGCGAGCACATGGAATTGGATGAGGCGTGCCTTGCGGCCTTTGGCCAGGCGCTCGCGGATGTGGGACTCACCGGCGAACCAGCCATGCGCGCAAGCACCTACTTCCGGCGCGCGACCGAGGCGCAGAGGGCCTGGGGGCCACAAGGGATCGAAGTTCCAGCCGGCTTGCCGTTCAATTACGCTGGGTGATGGGATCGTTGGCCTTAGCTCGCTGACCATCCGGGGAGTGCGGGTTTTAACACGCCTGCGGCCTGGATTTTCAATCCAGGTCCTTGTGCCATGAACCTGTAGCCTTGCCATCCGAACCCGTATTGAAACCCGGGGCACGCATTTCGGAACTACCCTCACCCTTCCTCTCTCCTGCCGCGGGAAGGCGAGGGAACCGATCCGAGGTGCCTTGCCTTGCTCAACAAGGCACGGTAATCCGTCCGCACCAAGTGGCAAATCTCAAACTGGATGACGTTATGCTGAAGCCCACACTCCTTGGATCGGCGTTTATCACTTTGATCCTCAAGGTGCACAGCTTCAAATCGCAAGCACCAGGCAACCCTTTCAGCCCAATCTGGCCTGCATCGGGTAACACGAAGGGGCTTTGTAGGATTCAGCGCTGACCTTCATGTTACAACTACAGCTTTCGTCTTCCCGCCTCTGCCTATTTCCTTTGATGATGGCTGCGATGACTTCGGCGCAGACAGTGCCGCTGGCGCCGATGTCGAGCGACTATAGCCGCTCGACGACCGAGAGGTGGCTTCAGAAGCCGGTCGAAAAGTCCGTGATCCTGGACCGATGTGATTCGCTGGGCACCTGGAGCCCACTTGTTGAAGATCAGGGAAATCCGACCGTCACGGTCACTAGGCAACGCTCGCATGGGGACTCAGCCTCGATTCGGCTGGTGAGCAAAACCACGGGTCCGACACCCATTCCCCACGGGCGGTACTACGGAACCAGTTCTGCGGTGCGCGTCGTGAAGGGAGAAAACTGGTCGAAGTGGAACCGGCTTTCCTTTTGGGTCTTTCCTGATCTTAAAGGCTTCCGAAACGTTTCGCTGATTACGATTTTTCACAACAACGGAAAGCAGAAGCTTCCAGAACCGTACGGTAAGGCCGGGAAGAACTATCTGATTCTCAAGAACCACACCTGGAACCATGTGGTGTGGGAAATGGGAAATGTAAGCCGAGACAAGGTCACTGGTGTGGAGTTTGCCTACCGCCTTCAGGGCAACGAACCGGGGGCGACAGACACCGTTCAATACGACATTAGCCATATCGAACTTCAAAAGGTCGAGGCTGATACTTACAAGGGATGGGCGGTTGCCCCTGGACGGCTGGCGTTTAGCCATCCCGGCTATCAAGTCGGCAGTTCGAAATCCGCGCTCGGGAGCAACCTCACCGTAAAACGCTTTCAGCTCTTGGATGCCGCAACCGGCAAGATCGTGCTGGACAAGCAAATTCAACATTTGAAGTCGACGATCGGGACGTTCGACAGTCTTGAATTCAGCGAGGTCGTTCGCCCTGGCACTTATCGCCTCAAGGCGGGAAACATCCTGACTCCCACCTTCCGGATTGCCAACAACGTGTGGAAGTCCAGCCTGGAGAAGGCCATCAACTTCTTTTACGCGGAGCGATGCGGCTATGCCATTCCCGGTGTGCACGATGTGTGCCACGCCGACTGGGTAATGACGCACAAGGGCAAGTCCATCGTAGTGAATGGTGGCTGGCACGATGCCGGGGACCTTTCGCAAAACCTTTCCAACACGGCGGAAGTGGACTACGAAATGTTCAGCCTCGCCGAGCAGATGCTGGCACGGGGCGATGACCCTGCCCTCGTCTCCAAGCTGTTGGGAGAAGCCGAATGGGGACTCCAGTTCGTGCTCAAGACATCCTTCCACGACGGATATCGAACCGAGTTCAACACGATGGACCGCTGGACGGATGGGATTATCGGCACAGACGACGACATGCTGGCTGAGCCTCGCCAAAGTGCCCTTACGGACCTGCTTTCCGCTTCAGCCGAAGCGAGTGCCGCACGTGTCTTGCGTCGAACTGACCCAATTCTTGCCCAGCGCGGCTTAGACCAAGCACTTGAAGATTGGAAATTCGGGACGGATCTGGTGGACCATCCAGCCCCTCCCGAGCCCTGGGAGAAAACCCCTGGTGGCAAGTTGTGGAAGACCAGCCAGTGCGAAATGATGTCTCAGGCTGTGCTTGCCAGCCTCGAGCTTTGGAAGACGACCCACGACCCCAAGTTTGCGGCTAAGGCTCAAGACTATGGCCGAAGAGTGGTGGCCTGCCAGAGGCGGAAATTCCTCGAAGGTTCCAACATTCCTCTGACCGGCTATTTCACCACCGATAGCACGAAGACGGATGTGCTTCGGTACTTCCACCTGAGCCGCGAGCAGGCACCCAGCGTTGCCCTCAACGAGCTTTGCCTGGCCTTTCCCAACAGCCCAACCTTCATGGATTGGTACAGTTCAGTCGCGCTCTACTCCAGCTTCTATGAGGGGCAGATGGCCAAGTCGACCCGACCCTACGGGATGCTGGCGAACTCCATCTACCGAGACGACGAGTACCGCCAAGTTCCTCCCGGCGACCCGACCATGCCGCAGGAAAGCTACAAGAACCAGGTAACCAACGGCGAGAAGATCGGCGATCACCTTTACGTTCGGCGCTTCCCGGTTTGGTTTGAGTTCCGTGGAAACCACGGGACCTCGCTGGCCGAAGCGCTGGGACTTGCCCAGACTGCTAGGCTGCGAGGTGACTTTTCCTCCTTCTGCAACCTTCAGCAGGAGTTGGAGTGGGTGATTGGCAGGAACCCATTCGGAGAGAGCACGATGTGGGGCGAGGGATATGACTACGCTCCTCAGTACACCGCGATGTCTGGCGATATCGTCGGGTCGCTGCCGGTTGGGATTCAGTCCCAGGGCGACGAGGATTCTCCTTACTGGCCCACCGAGAACTGCCACAACTGGAAAGAGGTATGGGTCAACCCCACCGGACGCTGGATCTGGCTGATGAAGTACCTCAGCGGACCAGCTCAGATAAGTGGCGTGGCCGCATCGGCTAAGCCGGTCCGGCTGGTGAATAACCATCTGCCGATCTCGGTCACGGTGAAGCCGAACCGGACGACTCATGCGTTCACCACGACTCTTCCCGAGGGCGAATACCGTGTTGTGTCAGGTGCCAGCACTCAAGAGCAGACCTTCCTCTCCGGCGCCTCCTACAGCCTCGACCTGCGTCCGCAGAAGTCGATTTCGCTGAGTGTGAAGGGCAAGACGCTTCCCGACGGCACCGTGAAGCTAACTCTAGATCTCAAGGGATCCGGCACCCACTTGGTCACTTTGAGGTTCAGCAACCTTGGGGCAGATCACCAAGTGAAGACGCTGACCGTGCGCCTGTCTGGTTCAGCTGTGCAGCTGATTTCGGGAGCCATAATGATCGCCAAAAACGAACCTTGGTTCGTGGTAGCAGAAGCAGACGGCCAGTCCGCAACTCGAAAAGAGGCAAGCGGATACGTGTGGCGGGGGCGGGGGTACTAGGCATGAAAGCCATCGATCAGGCCGTGCCTGCCCCATTTCCACGCACTACCGGCTTGGCACCCCTCCACTTCTTGATTGCAATTGCTCCCCAGAACACTTCTGCAATGCCGAATGGCCATGCACCCTGAAGGAAACCATAAACCGCTCCCAGCCAGCAGGCAACCGCAAAGCCAAGAATGTATCGCGGACTCCGAGCCTCAAGCTCATAGCAGATGATCATGGCGGCCACCGCAAAGAGCCCGAATGCGGTCAACAGAGCGTGAGACACTCTTTGGAGTCTAGCTGGGATTCTTGGATAGGTAAGGATCCCTTACCTATTCCTGATGGAGCCATCGGGAACTGAATGCCCCTGTGGCTACAGCCTAGGTCGGTATGTTCCGATGCATCGGGTCGCTCCATCGGGGCGTTCCCTATTCATCGCCGCATCATCACGAGCTTGCTGTAGAGGGGGTCGAAGCCGACCTTTTGCAAGTTCCGGTGGGAGACGGTGCCCGGAGTGGCCACAACTTGGACGAATGAACCGGGACCGGCGTCGTTGAGGCGGCGCTGGGTAAAGGCGCGCTGGATGCCTCGGCCCCGATACTTGGGAAGCGTACATGCTCCCGCAAAGAGAAACTTGCCGTCTAGGCTCGCAAGCCCCGCCGCCGCGGCAGGTTCACCGTTCACCCTTGCCAGGTAGCGATAGGCTGGCGTGGCCGCCATCAGTCGGGATAGGTCGGAGACTTCGTCGGGCAGCTCATCCTGCTCCATCCACCCGGCGTCGTTCACCCGCATCCACTCCGTCATGTCACCCGAGACCCGTTCAATCTCCACGCCTGGTTGGAGCTCAACGGATGTGGAACTCGCGAGTTGGCCCAAAACCGTCTCAAAGTGGTCGGGCAGATATCCCCTTTTCACCGCCTCGGTGAGGAGGGACTTTGATGTGAACGGCGTTGCGACCAACTCCCAATTCGTCGCGCGACCCTCGTAGAACGCATCGATTTCGTCGAGATCAAACTCCGAATCTCGGTGTCCCACCCCGTACACCTGAGTCATCGGCGATCCATCTCCTGCCCAGCATGCATAGCCGCTGCCCATAGTCTTCCCTTCAAAGGTAAACCCCGCCTGAGTCCCGGATTCGACCAAAGCCCGGAGCTTGGCCACACGAAATGTGAGAAGGTTATCGATGAGTTCGTCGGTAAGCAGCACGCGGCATTCTAGGCGTTCTCGGGGAAAAGATCAAGGAGCTCTTTTTCCCTTCCACAAGGTTTAATCTTCAATCCCCTATGGACAAGCCTGAAGTTTCTATTGCTCAGACTGAAGAGATCGCCGAGATTGGTAAATCGCTTCGCAGCGGTCTCCGCCAATTCAACGAAGGATTCCTTGGCGAGCACACGGTGCAATCGATCGCCAGCGTCGCGAAAATCGACGGCCAAATCGTGGGCGGCATGCTTGGCACCGTAGTTCTGGATTGGCTGGCAGTGGATATCGTCTACCTTGATGCGGCGTATCGCGGGACCGGCTTAGGAACTCAGCTCTTGCAATCGCTTGAAGAGGAGGGGAAGAGGTTGGGCGCAAAACGGGCATTCCTCGATACCACCACTTTCCAGGCAGAGGGATTCTATGCAAAGTTTGGGTACGTGGAGTGGGGGCGCTTTACCGATTTCGCACCCGGCATCGACCGCATCTACATGCGCAAAGACAAGCTCTAAGGTCCGGTCCGACTGGCGGCCGTTGGAAACGAAAAACGCAGACATGCGTCCAAAGAACATGCGACTGACCGGTGCGCTCACTTTCCTGGCAAGCTTGATTCTGATACTGTCAGCGCCGACGACCTTCGCAGCGACCCGCGAAGATAAGATCATCCGAGAAGTGGCCCCCCAGACCCTTCATGACCTCTTTGCCAAATGGGATTGGCAGAATCGGGAAAACTTTGGAGGCTCGTTTCCCGGCTGGGCATACCCAGGTTCCTATAAGGGATGTCAGTTCTTCGTGCAAGGCGGTAAGGCGGCTCAAGCAAAGTTCCAGATCCGTATCCAGCGCCACCCTCACCTCACCCAAGAACTAGTTGACTGGGCCAACCAGCAACGGCTCAAGCATAAGAACCTGCTGATTTATGCAGAGAAGACTTTCGGCTTCGAAGTCGGCTTTCGATTCGACCTCGGGGCGGGGATGCCGGAGTCGAAATTCAAGAAGCAGCTATCTCAGCTGTTGGATACTGCCCTTCCGTTCGTAAAGCACCTGAACGGCGGCAAGTTCGGCGGGTAAGCCCTACACGGCCTGAGATAGGGTCTCTCTACCCCAGCAGGGTTGAGTCAACTGGCCACGGGTTAGCCGCCCGAGCGGCTTCCCCGTGGATCTGAAGGAATCGAATCAAAAGTCCAATGGCAGTAGCGCGCCCCCCCCACGAAGTGGCAAAACCTCCTGGATTCCATTCACTGAACGGCATTGGATTCAGGCCCGTGCAGCGCGATCCCGACTCGTGGGGATCGCGTGTTTGAACCTTTGGCTGACTAGGACAACGGGGTTGAAACCCCTCTCTGAATGCGGACTCAATGCCGGTGCCCCCATCGGGCATCAGCCGATCCGCTTGAGAGCGGCGTCGACCTCTGCGCCGTGCTCGCCACGAGCCTTCAACGCTTCCAGATCGGGCACGACTGTCTTCAGTTTCTTCGATGCAGCGATTTCGATGGCGGCTGAGATCACCTGCTCTTCACCTGCCAACAGCGCGGAGCGGACGGCTCCTGCTAGGCGGGGGTCCTCGGCGCTCAGCTTGGACAGCGCGCGTACGCCGATGCGGCGGAGGAAGGTGGTGTGACCTTCTCGGGCGGCATCGAGAATTGCGGAATCCCAGCCTGGGGCTTTGGCGTCGGCGAGGATGTCCAGCGCGGCAGTAAGGATCTCTTGATTCTTTGTGGTCTTGGCAAACTGAAGAGCGGCATCCTGCACGCTCGCGAAGTTGACCGTCGCCAAGCCGCGCAGGGCGGCGGCGACCACGGTGTAGGGCTGGTCATCTTTTAGCAAGCTCTTCAGGATCGCGAGATCAGTGGCACCATTGGCCACGCCGGCGAGGCCGGTGGCGGCGCAGGTTCGGCGCTCCGCGTTGGGGTGCTTGGTCTCGGCGACCCAGAAGTTGTGGAGATCGGTCCGCTTGAGGTCAGCCAGCATCAGGGTGTTTCGAACCGCGCAGTACGCGTCCTGGTCCTTGCGCAGACTCTCGAGGATCGCCTGGAGCGCAGAGTCGGTCAGGTTGCCGCTCACGAGGTGGGACAGGGCATAGTCTCGGTCAATCGGATTGGGTGCCAGCTTGACGATGGAGATCAGCTCCTCTTGAGTCCACGGTTGGGTTGGAATCTCCCGTACGAACTCATGGTCGCAGTCGAATAGGACTGTGCTGGGACGCTCAGTGACCGGGAGCGTGATCGTTTGGTCTGCCCCGTTCAGGGTAATCGGTGCTCGGCTCAATCCCTCTGAAGTAACGATGCCAAGGTGGGTCGGCACGGTGTAGATCGGGATGCCACGCGACGTGTCCTGTGTTTGCCGGATATGGAGCTGAACCTGCCGGTTGCTGGGCTCGTACTTCCAAGACCAGTCGATCACGGGGTGACCTGGCTTGTAGACCCATTGCTCCATCCACGGGTGCAGGTTGATGCCGGTTGCGTCGGTCATGTCTTCGCAGAAGTCGTTCGACTCTGCATTTCCGTTGCCTCGATGCTTCATGTAGAGGCGGATGCCACGCCAGAAGGCGTCGTCGCCCAACTGCGCGCGCAGGGACATCAGGGAACAGCCGCCTTTGTTATAGGTGGTCCAGCCGCCCATGCCAAGGCTGTCGGAAAACGTGCTTGTGGCGATCGGGCGGAAGTCGCGTTTGCTGTCCTGAAAGAACCGCTGGCTGTAAGACTCGACTTGTCGGAGCGACTCCCACTTTCCGCGCGCGTGCAGGGTGTACATCATCTCCATGAAGGTGGCGAAGCCCTCGTTGATCCAAGTATCTCCCCAGTCTTTGCATGTGACATAGTCGCCGAACCAGTGGTGTGCTGTCTCGTGGGCGATGACCCACTCGGACCGTTTTCCATCACGCGGGTCGGTGAGGAACGGCCGTTCTGACCAGTAAACGGGGTACATCGTTGCGGTCACGTTTTCCTCCGCGTAGTTGTGGTCAAACGTTAGGTTCTGCCCGTACTTGGACCACGGATACTCCACGCCGGTCTGCTGGGAGAAGTATTCGAGCACGTCCTTGGTGCAGCTGAAGGTGTAGTCCAGGCTTCCGGCAAGGGAGGGCGGGCAGGTCATGAGGAGGGTGTGGGTCTTCCACTTGTCCTGGTGCTCCACGAACGGACCGACCACGATGCTGTTGAGGTAGTTCGGATGCGGCTCATCCATGCGCCAGACCACGGTGTGTCGCTTGTTGGCAACGGGCGTGTCGGAGGTTTGGAGTCCGTTGCTGTAGGCGCGCCACTCGGATGGGAGGGTGATGTGGAGTTCGGTGGCGTACCGGTCGTTGGGGCTCGCCCAGCCGACGGGCGAACCGCTGAGCCCTTCGGTGTAGAAACCACTTCGCTCTGGCTCATCCTTGCTTGGCTTGAACCAGTGGAAGAACGAACCTGCGATTTTCGCTTTGAGAGTGTGCACGGTGCCGGCAGGTCCGCCCGCGATACTGGCATGGATGCCACCCGCAAACGTAAAGTTGACCGGCTTGCCGTCTACCTCTACACTGAGAACCTTATCCGCGCTTGTGTCGAAGTGGACATCCGTAGTGTTCGCGCGCAGCATCGAGAAAGTGAGGGTGACGGTAGCCGTCGCCCGCTGGTGGGCGTCGTCGATATCGTAGTCGGTAACCACCTTGAGCACGTGGCACCACCGGTCCGGCGCGTAGTGTGCCGTCGGAGGCGCAATCTGCGCCGCCAGCGTCCCACCAAAAATCATCCCCAACCCAACAAGTCCCGCACACCCAAACCGCATGCGCGCAGGATACCGCCGGATGGTGCGGCACCGCCTGTCGGCCAAAAGAGGTTCGTCTTGACGCCAACGGCGTCGCTTCTGTGCAGCGAAGGTTTGGGACGATGAAATCGGACCTCACCTGGATGGGCAGGCACGATCCCGGTTCAACCCAGAATGGGTTGTTTATCCGGAAACGACCGGTCGCTGATGGACACCACGAGCACCCGGGCTCCGCAAAGGCAATCCCGTTGGGATTGGGTGCTCGGTAGCCGCAAGTTGGCTCCTTGACCAATGCGCAGCTATTGCGAACCCGATACCGGGATCGGCTTGCCGCTTTGCAGCTCATCGGCCGCGTCGCGGTCGAGTTTGAGTTCGATGACAGTGTCGACGGGATCTCGCTTGTCATCGGGGATGGTGATT
The DNA here is from genome assembly GCA_903927025.1 of uncultured Armatimonadota bacterium. Classification (GTDB taxonomy): domain Bacteria; phylum Armatimonadota; class Fimbriimonadia; order Fimbriimonadales; family Fimbriimonadaceae; genus Fimbriimonas. Next base: position 102,927 of record CAIYLG010000033.1, on the reverse strand, counting down.
CGGATGGCGGTGCCGTCTTGCTGGATGGTGACAGGCGACCTGCCAAGCGTTCGGAATGCGATGATTTTGGACTTTAGGGGCGGCAACACCAGGTCGCCGTTGGGCCATTTGAAGATGTGGAGGAAGACGCTGCGGCCTCGGTAAGTGGAACCGCCCCAGGTGCCATTTTTGTACGGCCCGCCATGGGTTTTGTAGATGCTGGAGCCGTTGGTCTGAAGCCAGGCGCCGACTTGGCGGAGGCGCTCGCTTTGGTCGGCGGGAATGATTCCAGTGGAGTCGGGGCCGACGTCCAGAAGCAGATTGCCGTCGCCGCAGGAACAGGAAGCGAGGGACCGGATGCACTCCTCGAGGCTTCGCACCGTGCCATCCGGCCGGTATGACCAGCCGCCGCCATCGGGCACCTTCACCACCGTCATGCAGCTTTCCCAGGGCCGGTCGTTCTGGAACTCGCCAAGGCGCTGCTCGGGGGTGTCGAAGTCCTGTTTGAAGAACGGGTTGCCGTCCGCATAGTAGCCAGCACGGTTGTTGACCACAATTGCGGGCTGAAGCCGCTTCACAAGCGCGAGCACCTCATCCGCCTTCCAGTAGTTGAGGCTGTCGCCTTTGCCAAAGCTGTCAAACCACATCACGTCGATCTTGCCGTAATGGGTGAGCAGCTCCGTGAGCTGCCCCATGATGTAGGCATGGTACTTTCCTGCGTCAGCGGCACCGTAGTCCGGCTGGTGCCAGTCTCTCGGTGAATAGTAGACGCCGACCTTGAGTCCCTCCTTGCGGCACGCCTCGAACAGCTCCTTCACCACATCCCGCTTGAACGGGGTGCTGGCAATGTTGTAGTCGGTGAGGGCGGTGTGGAACATGCAGAAGCCGCCATGGTGCTTGGCCGTGAACACCACGTACTTCATGCCCGCCTGCTTAGCCAGCTTGGCCCATGCAGCGGCGTCGAATTGGGTGGGATTGAACTTGGTGTACAGGTGGTCGTACACCGGATCTTCCACATAGCCGGCTGGGTCACCAAAGATGTCCAACGGCTTGGAGCCCTTCCGGGACCAGCTGATCTCGGTGCCAGCGATGCTGGACATATCCCAGTGGATGAACATCCCGAACCGTGCATCGGTCCACCACTTCATTCGATCCGCGACCGACTGCGTGTGAACGCTTGAGCCCATCAAAATTCCCGCCGCCAACATTGCCAACATATCGCGATTTAACCTAACTTCCGGTGCGGAACACGGCGAGCTTTCGGATTTGCGCCTCGCCGACTGACTTCGTGATGCGAATCCGGACCTTGGAGACTCGCACTGGGTCGAATTTATCGATCTTCTTGTGGCCGATGGCGGTTCCCGTTGCCAGCGTCTGCCAAACGCCCTCAATGAGACCTTCGATCACATAGGCCCGTACTCGCTCCCCCTGGGAGATATCTTCCATCGTGATCGCGGCATCGATCACCGTCGGAGAAGAGGGCATCGCCTCGATGAGATCGCCGTGACCAGAGCTGTAGACGACGGGCAGGCTGTACCGTCGCTTAATCTCCTCACCCAACTCTTTGGCACGGGCAACATCTGGCGCGGGAATCAGGCCACTGGTATCTGGCGTGTTGTTGATGAGCATGAACGAGCCATGCCCAACGCTGGCCTCGTACATCTCCATTAGCTGTGACAGCGGCTTGACGCTAGGCTCGTTCCTAGTGTTCCAAAACCATGAGTTGCGCATGCGACTATCAGTTTCGTTTGGCAGCCATCGGTCCCCATCGGGAGTCCCATCCGCAGCGGTGAGAGTGCCCCAGGTCTTGGGGTCAAATTTAGCACCGTTCCAGGCAGGATAGGGTGTGATCCCTTCTTCGTTGCCGACCCACCGAATGCTCGCCTGGGGACCCTGGAAGACGATGGCGTTCGGAGCGTATCTGGTGAGGATGTCCGAGACATCGAAGATGAGACTGCCATCGAACCACACTTCGTGGATGGGTCCGTATTTGGAGAGCAGTTCCGTGAGCTGGGTCCGGAACAGCGCCTTATACTCACCCTGTTTACTGGGGTCCTTGGCCTTGCCTCCCACATCCACGCCGTGCTTACTGTCGGCTGGAGAGAGATAGACGCCGAGACGGAGTCCGTACTTCTTACAGGACTTGGCCACATCTGCCATCACGTCACCCTTCCCGCCGCGCCAGGGGATGCTTTTCACGCTGTAATCAGTGGTGGTGGTCTGCCACCAGCAGAATCCGCCAACGTGCTTGGCTACAAAGATGAAGTATTTGGCCCCCATCGACTTGGCGGTGCGCACCCACTGATCGGTGTCCAACTTGGTCGGGTTGATCGCGCCAAGCGGGGTGGAGAGGTTGTCGTACTCCTGATCCTGCCACGTGTTTGGGGCGAAATGGAGGAACATCCCCATCTCGGCATCCTGCCACTCAAGCTGGGAAGGCGAAGGTTTGGGGAGGCTGGCCTGCAGAGTAAGGGAAAGGAGCAACGGAGCGATGATCATGAGATTGACAGTACGTTACCGGATGCGACTTCGACCAATGACGACGTTGGTGATGAATCGATGATTGGGTTCTAACAAGCAACATTCTTTGGCTTTGCGCCTTCAGCAAGAAGGAACCCTATGACACATCCGAATTCTCTTAAGCGATACCGTGAGATCGGAGGAGTGCTTGCTCGCAACGGGTTCGGGTGGCTTAGTAAATCTCTTGAGGAGCTTGAAACGACATTTATCGAACTCGGGCAAATGCTGAGTACTCGAGCGGACGTCCTGCCGCTTGATTGTCGACGAGGACCTGACGAAGAAACTCCAACGGGCCGCCAATCGAATCTCCATGAGCGTGCTCACCGCTGGGTTGCTCATCTGGTTGAGCGTGATGGCGCTGATTTATCGCCCCACCGGTTCGGAAGGGTTGGCCGACTTCGTATTGAAGTTTCTTCTCGCCTTAGGCCTCGCATCGGGAACTTGGCGGTTAATTTCCTTTTGGCGATCCACTCGAAATCGATACTGAATCGTTTGTGTTGCCTGTAAACGCCCAGGCCCAGGCGATGAGTACGAGTTGGAATGGGATGCGCAGGTAGAGGCCGATAAGCGGGACGGATGGGAAGTGATCGGGATGGGCCGCCATAAAGAAGTGCACATCCAAGTAGACGCACAACATCAGGATGAGCCCCCACGCAGCGAACCTGCGGGTTCTCTTGAGCATCAGACCCAACCCGCCAAGAATCTCGGCAGCACCTGAGATAAGGACCAAGGCATGTGGGTGCGAGTAGTGGGTCGGCATGAAGCCAACGTATGTGGAAGCGTGCCAGAAGTGGTTGATGCCTAGGGCAACGTAAATCAGGGCCTGAACGACCAGACCCCATGGATAGCCCGAAGGGGAGATGCTTGGAGTCAGCCGAAGAGTCACCCCTTACTGTACGCGGATCAATACCCTTCTAGTCATCCGGAACTCCGTCCTTCCGCTCGATGGGAGGAAGGGGGGAATGGAGAGCCGACGCGTTCAGCGTCGGGCGGATGCGACGTATTTTTTGTTGGTGAATCTACAGGGCCCTGGCTTACCCCGTGCCTGAACGGCACGGCTCTCCATCCCTAACCCTTACCTCTCACCGGGCAAAAGGAAGGGGACGGTTGGTTGAAATTTAAGAGTTGAATCGCAAGAAGGAGCTAAGAGCGGAAGCCGATGAGGGCGGCAAGCGAATTGGATTTGTTGTTGCCGCTTCCGTAGTACCGAACTTCAATGGACGCGGAACGGGCCGAATTCACAAACAGCCCCACGCTGGCTCCGTAGGCAAGCCGTATGCCGCTTCCCTCGTCACCGGTGCTCCATTGTGCTCCGATGCCTAGTTCGTAGAAAAGGGGTCCGGTTGGAAGGCTCATCGATCTGGGATCCAGCCTCAGATTCAGCAATAGGGGGAAATTGGTGAAGTGGGAGTGATACACCACGTCTACTGAAAGTGAGACTGGCAGCGCGTCTCCAGAAGTCTTTCCAGAGTAATCGGGGCTATTGAGCTGGGCCTCCAGACCAGCTGCGATGCCGGTCGGTGCACCGGAGGAGAAAGCTGGACCCATTCGGTAGGTGGACAAAAATGGACCCTGAGCGGCGGCGACAGAGACGGTTGAAGCTAGGCACGCGGCCCAGACACAGTTGCGAAAAAGCATCTTTCCTCCCAATGGCAGAATCTTGAATGGGAGATTACCGAGAGGCGATTCTTAGATTTAACCCTATGGGCCTTCGTGCTTACGTTGGTTTTGGGTGGCCCATATTTCCACATAAGCAACCCATTTCGGGTTGAACATGCGTCCTTACGGCTTGTTTCCAGGCTCGGTCCGACTACGTCAGCCCAAGCCTTCGCTACGCATAGCACGACCCCTTTGGGGTCAGGGGAGACCGTGCGCAAGCCATGCGAGAAGCTTCTGGTCGAATTCCTTCGGGCTCTCCAGCTGCGGGGTGTGGCCGGCCTGTTCGAACAGGTTTACAGACAGGTTCGGGATGTCTCGGCAAGCATCCCAAGATGTGTGGGGAACGATGAAGTCACACAAGCCGGTGGCAACAAAGGTTGGGGCAGGGACCGACCTTGAGGCCCCAAACATATCGTAATTCCTGAACATGCCGTCATATAGGTGATGAAGCATGGGGGAGTGGATCGTCATTCCCCTCCATAGCCATCGAGCATCGTAGCGTGGATTGAACCAGTATTTGGGCGCCATGGCAAGGTAGTTCTCGACATCAGGCTGAAGCTCGGGATGCTTGGCGAAGTCGGGCAGATGACTCCAATTTTTGGTCTGAAGCTCTTGACGCTCAGCGGAGGCGGACTTCCAAATTTCCGTGGTTGACTCGTCGTATCTAGGACTCGTCATGAGAACCGGCGCCCCGATAAGCACCAGCCGAGAAACGTGTTCAGGATGACGCTTGGCGTATTCAAACGCGATGGAGCCGTGGATGGAATGGCCCATGAGGATGGGACGTTCGAGCTTGAGCCGCTTTCTGACCAAGTCGATATCCCGGACGACAACATCGAGGGTGAAGTCAGTGAGCTTAATCGGCTTCAACTTCGGGGAAAACCATCGCATGTCCACGAAGGTCAACTGTAGGTGCTGCCGGAGGTTCTTAGAAAAGGTACGCGGGTAGTAGACCGATGAGCCGATCACCAGGCAAGGCGTCCCGTGTCCCTCAACAACGTAGTGGAGGATTGTGCCGTCCACCTGAATATTGCCAGTTTGGGGGATCGGATGTGGGCCAAGAAGTGCAAGGGCGAGCATGAGAGCGTAGTGCGATTAGACGAGGCGAAATGATCTCGCCATAACCCCAGGATCGGGTGTTGAGGATAGCATTCAGCTCATAGCTTGTACAATCACTGAATGCGCAGCCGCATCATGTATCTCGAGAATAAGGCCGGGAGTCTCAATGCGATGGGTCGCATTGGCCGGGTGACGTTTTCCAAGACCGGGAAAACGATCTATTACGGCGGCAAGTCGTTTCAAAGTTTGAGAGGTGGCTATAAGGCCAATTTCTACGACTTGGAGTCGGGCGAGCAGTATTGGATCAGTGGTCCGAAGAAAGCGGGTGGCGACCGGCTGTATGGAACACCAGGCTCGGAGATTGACGAGGACGTGCGGGAAGAGTATTGGACGACGATTCGCAACGAGCCTAAGCGATCTCGAGAAGCGACGAGCTAAAGATTTCCGGGGCAAGTCGCTCGAAGTACTCGTCAAATTCACCTTCATGGGTCTTCATAAAGCCGTGGCGTATGTAGAACTCCGCGGCACGGCTCTGCTTCAAGACCCCCAGTCGGACAGTGCGACTCCCGGACTCGTCTAAGAGTGAGGTCAGAACTTTGGAGCCTATTCCCTTCCCTTGGGCACGGGTTTCGATGTAAAAGTGCTCGATCTCCAGATGGTCGCCTTGGTCTTTCAACGAGACGCATCCCACCCAGTCTCCGTCGACCTCGATCAGCCTCAGTTGGGCAGGATCGAAACTGGCACGGAACCGCTCTCGGGCGCGGACGGGGTCGAATCGGCTGATCTGCTCCAGGCTTTCCCTCATCACTTCTAATCGCAGTTCGACCAGCCGCTCGAAGTCAGACTCGGTGACGGGTTTTAGGGTTAGGTCCATAGTGGAGATTATCCTGAAAGCGCGAGATTCAAAGCCCTGATCCTTGTCATCCGGAAGGTAATCCAGGTTCCCTCAACCGCCTTCCGTGGCGGGCGGAGGGCGGTGGAGGAAGCCGATTTACTGCAGCTTCACTCGAACAAGAGTTTTGGGGAATCCACATTTTTAAGACTTAGCCCACATGTTAGCCACTCGAGCCGATAACCCATGGCTAGCTGACGAAACCTCGCTTAGGTCTTCCGAAAACTGCCCAAAGGGGAACGCGAGGTGCCAGGAACTAAACCAGCATCGACGGGAGTCCTTTCAATCAATGTTGCGATTGAGAAACCCTCTCTTGTGTGCGGTGATGCTGAGCATCGGCTCAGCGCAGGCGTGCATGTGGGATCGCGACACGCTTTCCCATGAGGCTCAGGCGATGCCGGACGTGGTCCAGGTGGCGACGGGTCGATTCGAACGGAATCCGCCGCTTTACTATCAGGTGCGCATTGATCGCGAGACGGCGGATGTGAAGAAGCACCCTGAGAACTTGGACCTTTACGATGACATCAGCGTCGCGTATTCCCGCATCGGAGACGATGACAGGGCAATCGAGTGGATTGAGCGCAAGCGAGAAAGGATGGGAGATCTGTCCCGGGCCCGAACAGTGAATGGCAAGCGAGACGCATTTTCTGAGGCGGCCGACCGCTACTACGCCAACGCTGGGACTTTCTGGATGGTGCGATGGATGCGGCATGGCGCCAATGAGAGCGACATCCAGCAAGCAAGGCACTCTCGAAACCTCATCGCACGGGCGATCGAAATCAATCCCAATGCCCACTTCGGCCGTGAAGTGGTCCAGCTTCGCCTGACAGATTGGCTGATCGACGAGCACACGCAATCCCTCTGCGATTATTTGGGCGGAGGAATCGACAGTGAAGTCGACTCGAAAGCCGACGCTGAAGCGAATATGAAGGGCCTGATCGGCCTCATCGTCTTGGGCGAACTTTGGGAATTCCCTGACGCCTTTGACGCTTTGGGGGGCCTGCTCGAGAGGCACTATCACAACATCAACCGACTTGGCTATTTCGTTTTGGAGAGGGAGCTGGAACTCGTCTCGAAGGGCCACAAGATGCGGATTGAAAGCGAGAACGAGTTCACGTTCAGACCGCCAGCATTCCATGACTATAAAAAGATCGAAAGCGAGTTTGCACGACTCCGGGCAGAAGCGGAACTGTGGCAGTCGGAGCGCACTGCGTTCATGACGTCGCGCTTAAAAGCCGGCCGCCATCCCGATACCGATCCACACTTCTGGGATGGATACTCTCCGCGTCCGATACCGCAGATTGAGTACAGCTACTTCGAGGAACTGGACCCTGAGAAACTTATCATCCCCGTGTTTCTCTGTTGCTGTTCGTCGCCATTCCTCGCATTCGGGATGTGGATCGTGGTTCGACGCAGACGCAAACGGAAGCTCGAGGCCTCACAATGAACACGACACCATGGCGAACTCCGACCAGCGCGTAATTAAGCTGACGATCGAATGCATTGACCTTCCCGCTCACAATTGGGATGGGCACTCAGAGATTTGGTTGGGGATTCAGAGCGGGAAGGATGTGGTCCAGCAGGTTAGGCTGCCGGCAGCCAAGGCTGAATTTCATGCCGAGTTGCGAGTCGCTGGTGAAGATGCTCCCAATTTCCTGGGTCCGTTTGCACATGGCACTGTTCAAGAAAGATTCCTATACCTTTGCTGGGGACAGCCACACTTTGGACATTGGGCGGGTTTTAGGCGGGCCAAGCTCCCCCTTACAGGATTGACTTGGGCCGCACTCGAATCCAATCATCTTCGGGCCGTGGTTCGATGCACGGACTCCAAGGGAGGGCCCATTTGCGCGACCGTAAAGCCACCCTTCCTTTCTTGGACTGATTGAGCTTAGTCCCAAGCTTTCAATCCCGTCACAGATCCGTCACAGCCCAAGCCTCAGGATGGTATTGGCCGCAGAATCCACGATGCTTCTGCAGGCTAGTGAACCGTTATGAGAGCTAGTCCCAAATTCTTCCTGGCATTGCTGACGCTGATTCCGTTCTGCGCAGCCGCACAGCTTGCAACCTCGCCTTGGCCCAAATTTCGCGGCAATGCGAGCAACTCTGGACAAGGCGTCGGCACAGGCGCGACTGGCGTGCTGCAATGGGCGACCCCAATCAGCAATGCCACGGTGTCCTCCCCAGTGATCGGCAATTCTGGCGCCGTATACATTGGAGCCGGGGCTAGCGTATACGCTCTCAGTGGAACCAAGGGGACCATCCTATGGTCGTTTCTAACCAAGGGAATTGTGTACGGAACGCCTGCTGTTGGCTCTGACGGAACGGTCTATGTGGGCTCTTCAGACGGAAACCTCTATGCCCTCGATGGTGGATCGGGAGCCAAGAAGTGGTCGGTTCCGGTCGGCGGAACTGGAATTTCCTCCCCTGCGTTGGGCACAGATGGAACCATCTATATGGGTGGCGAGGGCCCAGCTTCGGGATACCTCTTCGCGCTGAACCCTATGGACGGCTCAACAAGGTGGTCTTTCCCGTGTTCAAGGGTGATCTCTTCTCCTGCCGTCGGATCGGACGGCACGATCTATTTCGGCGCAAACGACTTCACTGTGTATGCCCTCAACTCGATGGATGGAAGTGTGAAATGGAGCTTCACATCGGGAGGTCCGGTACAAAGCGCACCCGCTATCGGTGCCGATGGAACCCTCTACGTGAACTCCAGCGATGGGTACCTCTACGCTCTTGGAGGAGCCAAGGGAGATTTTCAATGGAAGTTCCAGGTTCAAAGTGGCTTCAACACCTCGATTACCATTGTGTCTTCGCCGACGGTTGGTCCTGATGGAACCATTTTCGTAGGCTCCTCTGACAAACACCTTTACGCGGTGAACCCGATGACAGGGATGGCAGTGTGGTCTTTTACTACCGGCTCGCTCGTGCAGTCTTCCATGGCAGTGAGCCCAGATGGAACGGTCTACCTAGGACCTGGCGACGGAAATGTGTTCGCGCTTGACGGTTTGACCGGAAACACCAAATGGAAACTGAACACCGGCACATCAGCTGTCCCCTCTTCGCCAGCGATAGGCGCAGACGGAACGGTCTATGTGGGAGCAGGAAACAACGTAATTGCGTTTCAATCCGTCCACCTCACGGGCCTCACTCTGAACCCAACCAGTGTGCTGGCCGGCGGGTCCTCCACGGGAACCCTCACTTTTGATGTCGCTGCTCCCAAGGGAGGAGTTCTTGTTCAACTCTCGGCAGACAGCACCGCGGTTTCGTTGCCCAAGTCGGTTTTGCTTCCAGAAGGGCAATCCGCCTGCACATTCACCACTACGACATCCGGGATGGATAATTTGGCATCCCATGTGATAACGGCAACTTATAACGGATCTGCCCAGACCGCCACGTTGACCGTGAAGCACGTGTCCATCACATCTTTGTCGGTAATGCCAGGAACCATTACGGGCGGGACCGCTCCAGTAGGGACCGTCGTGTTCGACAATCCCGTCCCCGAGGGCGGACTTGTGGTGAGCCTGAGTGTGGAAATAACGAAAGGCGACGCCAACAGCGTCTCCGTCCCAATGTCGCTTATGGTCGCTCCGGGAAGCACATCAGCCACATTTATGGTCAGTTCTGTCGGAGTCGACAACCCCACGACGGCGACAATAACGGGAACAGCCAACTCATCCTCCGCCTCCGGAACTCTGATGGTGACGCCAGCCTTGCTGAGTACGGCGATGCTGACTCCCACAACGGTGGTTGGCGGAACTGCGGTCACCGGATCGGTCACCCTGAATGGACCGGCAGGTCCGAGTGGACTAGCCATTCTTCTGTGGCCTGGGACCGGAACCATTACATCCCTAACCCTTCCGAAGACCGCAACCGTCCGAGCAGGAGAAACTTCCGCGTCCGTCTTGATCGGAACCTCACCCGTTGCTGCGCAGTTCACTGCCACGATCAACTGGGGGGACGGAACGACAAGGCAACCCACTCAACCGACCACTCTCACCATCCTGCCGACCAGTCTCCTCGGGCTCTCAATCAGCCCCAACAGTGTGGTGGTTGGCGGCACCTTTACAGGGACTTTTACTCTGACGGGACCCGCGCCCACAAACGGGATCACCGTGAACCTCAAGAGTGACAAATCTGGAGTCCTGGTCCCCTCCTCTGTTCTCGTGCCTGCTGGGAAAACGTCCGTTTCATGGACGGGCTCTACGAAGGCTGCGGTGTTGGCAAGTCCCCTGGCCTGCACAATCTCTGGCTCGATTACCAAGGACTCTTGGAAGACCGCAACGGTGACGGTTCTCCCTCTGGACGTCGCCTCGTTGACGGTTTCAAACCATCTGTTGGTAGGTGGCTGCGCGATCCAACTCAGCGGAGCCGTTGTCCTCAATGGTCCTGCACCGAAAGGGGGCACGGTTGTTCATCTGACCTGTTCCGATGTGAAATCTGCCTCGGTTCCTGCCACTGTGACAGTGAAAGAAGGTGCCGTTGCGGCGAATTTCACGATCATCCACCATTTGGTCCCAAGCGTGAAGGCATGCAAAATCGGGGCGAAGCTTGACATCATCGTCATTTCAGACAGCGTTACCCTCACTCCGTTTCAGGTGGTCAGCCTTGGAATCAACCCAGCCAGTGTCCCGGGAGGGAAGGGGGCGATTGGCACGGTGACGCTCAATGCAATCCCGGGAACCGGCAGCAAGGCGGTTTCTGTGAACCTCAGGGCAAGTTCATCGGTTGCGGTAATCAAGGGCGGCGTTGTGCTGGTACCCATTGGCGCAGCTAGTGCCGCGTTCACAGTAAACACAGTGCCGACACCCACCGACCAGGCAGTGACTTTCACGGCGACAGTCAGCACGACAACACACGGTGACACGCCAACGGCTTCGCTCAAAGTCACGGCGCCTTCTCTCCTGTCTATACGGCTGAACCCAACTGCGGTTACGGGAGGCTCCATATCAACGTGCACGATCACACTTACGGGCCCAGCACCCAAGGGCGGGATCATCGCCGTCCTGATTGCCCTTCTTCTGCCCGCTGTCCCAGCGCACGTTGTGATTCCATCGGGATCAACATCCGTGACGTTTCCGGTAGGCACGATTCCTGTGAAGGCTCAGATCGTGGGTTCCATCACCACGCATCTCGCTGGGTCGGATAATTCCCTGAGTGCCAGCCTCACCGTAAACCCGCCCGCACTCAAAGACTTCACGCTGAGTTCGACGAGGATCAAGGGTCCTGGCTCGTGTACCGGAACAGTGACGCTAGACGGCCAAGCTCCGATAGGCGGGAAGCAAGTTGCTGTCTTCCTGGAAGGCGATGCCAATATATTCACCTGCCCAACCTCCGTGACGGTTCCTGCTGGAAAAACCACGGGGACGTTTACCGTCAAAGTTAAGAAAGTGACCACCACGACCACGGCGACCATCCGTTGTGAAAGCAGTCCCCCACCCCACAGTAAACCGATCATCCTTCAAGATGTGGACTAACGGATTTGAACAGGCCCTGAGTCGAATCAGGGCTTGTAGCCGGGCTCGTGCTGGAGGGTATTCATTTGAATCTTCTTCAAGCCGTCCGGAATCTTAGGGTCGTTCGCTATTTTCTGCGCTGACTGCTTGGCAGTCAGCTTCGATGTTGGGCCGGCCTGGGGATCTGGCTGCGCAGCACAGCCCGTAAGCACGATAGACGAGATGAGGAGGACACCTGCAAATAACTTCATTGGCACACAGCATGAGGACAGCCGCACGATGCAGTGCGACTGCCCAAGGTTGAAAGGGCCTATTTATAGTCCGTTTTGATCTGGATCTGATTGGCTTCGTAGCCCTGCCAAGGCGACCAGATGTTTGGATAGTGAGGGAGGCAGTCCCAGCCATCGTTTGCAAGGGTTTGAGAGATCTTCGAGTTCTTGCAGTGACCGTCGAAATAGGCGAAATTGGCTCCGCCTGCACCGTCCGTCATCAGTCCGCCAAGACCAGGGCCGCTGTTCCAGTCCAACTGAATTCCGTCGGCGCTGTAAGGTCTCTCAAGGGCGGTCGCATGGTCGACGTCCAGCAAGAATGTCTTGGTAGTCGCGAGCATGATCACGCTTGTGGGCGTAGTGAGTTCGCTGAGGGCGCCATTTCCCTGGTTGAACTGAGGGTTGTCTGTGTAGTTGGCAGGCCACCAGCGGTGGAGGTCTCCGAGTTCGTTGGCACCTGCCTCGTTATTCACCGCATAGGATCGGGGGAACCGGGTGGTTTCGTCTCCTGCTCCAGCAGGGTCTCGTCCTGAAGCAGGTCCCGCGGTGCTCCATGCATCGGTCGACAGTGGCGACTGATAGATACCGCCTTGGCCAGGTGTATTCCATATCTTGCCGACGCTATCCACCCGACCTCCGCCGTTCTTGATGTATGGATAGATGAGGTCCTTCCAAGAGATCTCGCTGGGTCCTGTGAAGTCAGTCGCAAATACATGGACGTCTCGAATGAACGGGGCAAGGTCGTCAAAGTCTCCGTTGTAGAGCATGAAGCCGAGGCCGATATTCTTCATATTGCTGAGATCGGAAGTCTTCTTAGCTGCTTGCTTGGCTTGGGCGAAGACTGGAAATAGGATGGCTGCGAGGATCGCGATGATGGCGATGACAACAAGCAGTTCTATTAAAGTAAATGCACGGTGGTTGATTCTCATAATCTGGGACCTTCTTTGGTCAATTAAAAATGCCAGGATAACGGGGACGAACTCGCCTCAGGCGTTCGTCATTAGGATTAAAATCAGTGATCAAGGGGACAAGCCTGAATGACTGTCCGCTTGTGTCGATTAAGCGATGGAGAATGGATGGGATCGCTTACCCGGTAAGGTTTACGGCCCAGTTCGCCTAGCTTAACGTTGCCCTGTGCCGCGGCGACATGGACAAAATGGGGAAACCCTAGGACAAATTGACGATCCCACCCTTCCGCATTCATTTCGAGGCTCTGCGAGACCTCAACCACGGTCGCGTCAGTGATCGATTGCCGATTTTGTGCTTCGAGGACCCCGCGGCTAATCCTGATGTGGTCCGCGGCTACCTGCATGTCGACTTCATGTCAGTGTATGTTGCCCGCCAGGGCACTGGAATCCATGTTGTCGATGGGGTGCCGTTTGAGGTGCAGGCCGGAGACGTCTACGCGATGGGCTACGGGATGTCTCATCGGTTTGACGCCTCTGAAGGACTGGTGCTGGATACAGTTCACTTTGTGCCCGCCATGTTCTCCGCTGAAACGCACGAGGCGCTATCCGCCACCGAAGGTTTGGCACCGCTTTTCTTAGGATTTGAAGGAGGTGAATCCAGTCGATGGCTTCGATTGAGCAAGTCTGCCCATGTCCAAGCCATCGAGATCCTCCAGAGCATGCGTGAGGAGTGGAGTGTGGACTCGCCTGACCGAGCTCTGATGGTGCAGGCGCTGTTCCTGCGCTTCCTGGTGCTGCTGGCAAGGTGTCATCGAGACACTCACCGCTCTGGCTCGCGGGTGGGATTGCGGGCCCGGGCACTCATCGACTTGCGGTACGCCGAGCCGTTGAAAGTTGGCGACCTCGCCGCTTCGGCGTTTCTTTCAATCGGACGATTCACAGAGGTATTCCGCGCCGAGGTGGGGTGTTCTCCAAGGGAATACCTTGGACAAGTCCGAATCCAGGCGGCGAAGAAGCTTCTTCGCGAATCAGACCTCACCGTGTCCACCATTGCTGCCCAGACAGGCTTTCCCGATCCTGCCTACTTCACACGCTTTTTTCGGCAACAAGTAGGGCTGTGTCCTTCGGATTATCGAGGGGACCGAGAAACGAGTTCAAACAAGCTTTCAGAAGCCAGCCTGACGCGGACCTAGCCAGTGCGAAATGCCTGCCAGTTCTCCTCAATTCCTCCGGCTCAGGCTGAAGGGTCTCCGTTCGGGAGAAACGATGCCGGATGTTTCAAACCCCAATGTTGAGCAACAAACTCCGCAAGAGCGAACGAACCGAGCCTCGAATAAACAACAGGAAAATCAGTCGCCACGGGCCGTAATTTACTGCCGATACAGACCTATTTCACGAAGATTGTCGCTTCGACTTGCTCCCACGGCTTTACGCCTTTCTTCATCTCCCAGGATCTACCGTAAGCAAGGTGGACCGTGTAGCGTCCGCGTTTGGTTGCCTTGAAGGTGAGCAATCCAGTGGTTTGCTGGCCTGCCATTCCAGGCTTGGTTGAGCTTTGAGGGGCATCGGAGATGCCAAGGAAGTCGAGTCCATGCTTCGGCGGATTCGTTACGGACCACGAAGCTCCGGTGGACGCGTTCTTGGAGACCGTGAAAACGACCTTCTGACCGAGCTTAAGAGTGATGGATTGATGGGGCTGGTCGGAAACGACGACATCCGGCAAACCCTTTTGAACAACGGCAATGGCAAAGACGATGGCGGTGATCATAAGTTTAAATCCTTCAGGAGACCAGTGTCCCCCGCAGAAAGATGACAAAGCACGACGGCAGAAAAGAGGCGGCAACACTCTGCATTCAAGAGGCTCCACTCTCCCTTTAGTGGACGGGAATCCGCACGTCGTTCAAGGAGATTGAGTTTTCACATAGTCATGCTCCTGGCAAGAACATTTCTGGAACATCTTTGCCTTTGGATGGGTCAGCATAGCGAGCTGACCATGACGCTTACAATGTTATCCATGACTCCACCAGCCCACGCAGCGGGAGATGACTCTCATCAATCCCATACGTAGGGCGAAGGACGTTCAGGACTTTGAGGATCTTGGGGCAACTCGCAAATCGCTGGACCAATGCTCGGACGACAAGCCTTGGTACAAGGCGATCGGACCGGGTCTGGTCACCGGGTCCGCGGACGACGATCCTTCAGGAATTGGAACCTACTCCGCCAACGGCGCCCAATTTGGTTACGGTCTCCTCTGGCTGGTTCCACTCTGCATCCCGCTGATGATTGCAGTTCAGGAGATGTGTGGGCGACTTGCCGCGATCACGGGAAACGGCCTTGCCGGAGTGATCAAGGCGAATTACTCCAAGTGGCTGCTGTACTCCTGCATGGGGGCCCTGGTATTTGCGAACGTGTTCAACGTGTTTGCAGACCTCAACGTGATGGCGGCTTCGGCCAAGATGCTGTTCGGTTTTCCTTTTTGGATTTGGCTGATTCTGTTCACCGTCATCCTGGTTGCGTCGCAGATTCTCGTCCCCTATCGCATCTACGCCAAAGTTCTTAAATGGCTTTGTCTCTCCCTGGCCGGTTACGCCGTGGTCGTGTTCATGCCGGGGGTTAAGAACGATTGGGGAGCAATGGGGCGGGGCTTGCTGATTCCCCAATTCGATTTAAATCCGGAGACCATTCTCGCCATCGTCGCCTTTCTAGGAACCACCATCTCACCCTATCTCTTCTTCTGGCAGGCAGGTGAAACGGTAGAGGAGGGGATCGTGGAGAGAACGGCAGATGAGCCAGGTCAACGTTTGACAGCAGTAACAGATAACGAGATTCGAAACATCCGGGCCGATACGGTAACTGGCATGGTGGCTTCTCAGCTCGTAGCGCTATTTATCGTCGTTGCGGCAACTGGAACTCTTCATGCCTCTGGCAAGACACACATCGAAACAGCGCAGGATGCTGCGAAGGCACTTCAGCCAATGGGTCCTGCCGCGTATTGGATCTTTTCACTCTGCATGATTGGCACCGGTCTCTTGGCGATCCCAACCTTGGCAGGTTCTGCCGCCTATGCGGTGGCGGAGACGTGCGGTTGGCGATACGGCCTCTATCGTCGGTTTGCCCGAGCACGCGGCTTCTACCTCACTGTGGGTGCGGTGATCATCGTCGGCTGCGCACTCAACTTTGCGGGAGCAATCAGCCCAATTAGAGCACTGGTCTATTCAGCGGCGCTCAATGGCATCATTGCGCCACCCCTCATTGTCGTCCTCCTATTCATCTGCAACAACAAGAAGATCATGGGCAAGCGAACGAACGGCCGTTGGTCGAATTTCTTCAGTTGGCTGACGGTGGCAATCATGGGCCCCGCCGCTATCTTTCTCCTCTTCGCAATGGCGACGGGAAAGACCTAGGAGTTGTCCACGAAGTCCTTGGGGACCATCACTCTGAGCGCCCCAGGAACGATTCCGAAATCGACGGGCGTCTGGATCCGGGTCTCCCCGTCCACTGTAATTCTTTGAATTGGCTTTGTGGTGAGGCGACCGGATTTAACGCGAAAGGCCTGCACTTCCGGCATGTCTCCCTGCTTGCCTCCCCTCATGTGGAGCACCATCCTGAGGAAATCAAGTTTGCGCGTGCTGGCTAAGGCATAAATTGAAAGCCACCCGCCGTCGATGGTTGCATCCGGAGCCATTTGAAACGGCCCGGCATGAAACCGTCCATTCCCAATCACGACTTGCAGCGAGTCGAACTCATGGGTCCCCGAAGGTAGTTCCAGCTTCACTCGGAATGGGGTGACGGTGAACAGAGCATGAATCAGGGAGATTAGGTAGACGGCGCGACCAAATTTCTTCTTTTTGTCGTCTCGAAGCCCAAGGGCAATCTTGGTGCTCAACCCGACAGTGGCGACATTGACGAACTCCCGATTCCCAACCAAGCCCATATCAACGCAGGCGACCTTTCCGTTCAGAATCGTGTCGCAGGCAGAAGTGACGTGTGCCGGAATGCCAAGGTCTCGGGCGAATGCGTTTCCGGTTCCGAGCGGAAGGACCCCAAGAATCGTCTCACTCTCTGCAAAGAGATGGGCAATGGCGCTAAAGCTTCCGTCTCCACCACCCACGATCACTAGCGGAATCTCGTTTCGAATCTGCTTCTCAACCCAATCGGGAAGGTCGCGCGGTCGCTTCACCGGCCTTGCTTCCACAAGGTTCAACCCGCCTGCGGTTAGGGCAATCTTGGCTTCACTGAACCATTCGGTGCCACGTCGGGACTTGGTGTTGACGATGAGCGATGCGCGTCTGTCGGCGTGAGGTTGGTTGGTTCCGAGGTTATCGATAGGGTTGGGTTCCGTCGTGAAGGAAGTCGGGTTGATTCCGGAGGAGATGAAGAAGACGCTGGCTATCCAGCCGCTGCATTCGGGCAGAGCTTCGTATCAAGACTGGTTCAATGCCTTTTGAGTTCCATCCCGTTGTGTTGAGGAAAGATCATGTGCACCCGAGGTAGAGGTTTTTTTGGGGGGGATTAGGAAGCGCAACCCTTCAGCCGAGCGTATTGGCGCGCTTGCTTCAGCGTAATGCCATCCAGTTTGGTATTTGGCTGCGCGGTCGGGCCGGAATTCCCCTCCCGCGGAGGGGAATTTGGCCAGGGAATTTCGTCGGTTGAAAGCAATTCTAGGGCTTACCGAATCCCTCGCATCTAAGACTGAAAGGCTTCGAGTGCTATCCGCCGTCTTGCTTCTTTCGCTGCTCAAGCAGCCTCTGATGTGCAGGGGAAAGGTTAGCCTTTGGCTTGCTCACTTGCTGGTCGACGGGTCCGGAACTTCCGCATCCAACGAGTTGACAGGCCACGAGGGGAGCGACGACAAGAACCCAGGTCTTGATGTTTTTCATGTTGAAACTCTCAAACGACGGCGATGGGATCCATCGCCGCCGTTCTGATTGCCCCTAGGGGAGGAGGGTGAAGTAGGAAGGGTTGTAGAAGTCTGCGGCAGCCTGGGCACAGGTGATGTTGGCAGCCTGAACCGGATAGTCTCCAACCGACCCCCAAGTTCCGTTGGTGGCATAGTCAGCGATCGCCTGTGGATCGTAGCACCACATCAGCATGTCGTTCTGGTTGGCAGCTCGGCCAACTTGACCATAGCCCGCGTAGATTCCAGTCTGCATTCCGACAGCCTTTGCGTGGCCATCTGCGAATGCATAGTTCAGCTTTGCGCTGTGGCGAATCATGGACGTCCCCGTGGGTCGGTCGCCGCCGCTGAAGGCGTTGTCCATTGCCGCTGAATATCCCGGTGTGTCGTACGTGTCGCCGAAAGCAACCATCTGGGCTGGAGCCGAAATGACGGAGCTGTTCTTACCAGGGCGATAGCTGTCACCTTCGAGGGAGACGACATCTTGAAGGCTCATTCCCCAGCCGCTGTCGCTCGTCAAACCGTCGTTGAATCCGTAACCGATCACGTGCTGCTGTTCTGTCGTTAGGAGGCTAGCTGTCGTGCTTGCACCCAGGAAGTGGTTTTTGGTTGTGGTGCCCGTACGCTCTGGGTCGAAGAACAGCGCGTAGCTCTTGGTATAGGGCTCCACGAGGTTGTACCAATATCCGCCCGCCACGGTGACGCCGTTGGCATCGACGCGACCCATGTTCTGAGGAACGGTGTAGTCATCGTTGTCGCCCGCGTACAGGAAGTACGACATTCCCGTCTGCTTAAGTCCGCTGAGGCACTGCGTCTTCTTCGCGGCAGCCTTCGCCTGGGCAAAGACCGGGAACAGGATGGCGGCCAAGATAGCGATGATCGCGATGACCACCAGCAGTTCAATAAGAGTAAAGGCGTTTCTTTTCATAGTTGCTCACCGGGTCCCCTGACCCTAAACAACCCATAGAATCGACCCTCAATGTCAACGAAGCATTAAGGTCGTTAAGGGGCGGTTAACGCGGTCGCTGTGTAAACGCCAAGGTTGGGGCCGTGCGGATCGGCAGACGCGTTGTCGACAAAGTCGAGACCGAACATTTTGGCAGCGACGCCTCAGTCGTTCGCAGCCAGCCAGTCACCGACCACTTTCATGTACTTCTCCGTTTCCTCAACATGAGGCATATGGGAGCTGTGCTCAAAGAGCTCCCACTTGGCACCTGGGATCCCGTTGGCGACGGTTTCGGCGATGAGCGGGGTCGCTTCATCGTATTTGCCGGAGATAACGAGGCTAGGGATGCTGATCTCTGGTAGGCGGCCGATGATGTCCCAGGGCTTCAGCTTGCCAATGCAGTGGAATTCACTGGGTCCGTTCATGGTGTGATATACCTCCGGGTCGGCTTCAATCTGGTCAAAGCTTCGCGTCACGTAATCCGGGAACGGATTCACACGGCAGACATGGCGGTAGTAGAACACCATCATCGCTTCAAGGTAGGCGGGATCACCGGTGGTTTCGTCGGCCTCGTGTTTGAGAAGAGTCGCCTGAATGTCAGAAGGCAGCTCTTCGCGCAATCGGTTGGCTTCGGCTACCCATTGGATCATGCTTGCCGGGGAGTTCGCAATCGTCAGACTCCTGACGCCCTTCGGCTGGGTCAGGGCGTATTCCATCGCCAACATTCCTCCCCAGGACTGGCCGAGAATGTGCAATTCGGTCAGCCCCAGCCCCTGCCTAACCGCATCCACCTCTTCGACAAAGAGCTCGACAGTCCACAGGTCTGGGTTGTGGGGATGGTCCGAAAGGCCACAGCCAAGCTGATCGTAAAAGTAGACCTTGCGACCTGCATTTGCCAAAAGTGAAATCGGCTCCAGGTAGTCATGAGCGGCACCAGGACCACCGTGAAGGACCAACAATGGGGTCTTGTCCGCATGCTCACCCACGACTCGGTACCAATCTTTGAACTCCCCGAATGGAATGTAACCGTCTGTGTAGGGAATCGACGCCCAAGCGTGAGCAGGAGAGGGGAGTGGACCGGGAGTTGGCATGAGATCAGTCTAAACGATGTCCCCCCTGGTCGCGGTAGGAACGCAGATCCCGTTTGAAGCTAGGATATACGCACGATGCTCACCTCCCTCTGCCTCATCGCGGCTGTGTCTTCCCTTCGCGCACCGATTGAGGTGGCGGACCTGCGATGTGAATATCTGAGAAGTCCGTTGGGAGTGGATGAGTTGAAGCCCCGACTGAGCTGGGTCCTGAAGAGTGATGAACGAGGGCAGCGGCAAAGCGGATTCGAGATTCTGGTTGCTACCGCCGCTGAGAACCTCTCCGAAAAAGCCGCGGACCTGTGGCGATCCGGCAAAGTCGATTCAGACCAAACGAATCAGATTGACTACGCGGGCAAGGCGCTTAAAGCTCGGATGGAGTGCTGGTGGAAGGTTCGGATTTGGGATGGCCTCGATCGACCCTCGGCGTGGAGCGCTCCTGCCCACTGGTCAGTTGGGCTCCTCGACCAGGCAAACTGGCGGGCGGACTGGATTGGAGTTGCCGACCCCGGCCAGAAGGACGGAGAGTTGGCCAAGCCTCGCCTGCTCCGAAAGGAGTTCTCCATTGGGACCCAGAAGATTCATCGCGCGATGGTTTACGTTTCCGCTCTCGGACTCTATGAGCTGCATCTCAACGGGAAGCGGGTCGGGGACCATCTCCTTGCCCCAGAATGGACGAACTACTTCAAGCGGGTTCAGTATCAAGCCTACGATGTCACCTCCCTGCTGAAGCCTGGGCAAAACACGCTGGGCTCGATTTTGGGGAACGGCTGGTACAGCGGAGCCTGGCAGCGCTGGGAGTCCAAGCTTCGGCCCATCTACGGGACTCAGCCATTTCTCCGTCTCCAGCTAGAAGTCGAGAATTCAGATGGATCGAAGAAATTCGTCTGCTCCGATGGCTCCTGGCAAGGGACTGCAGAAGGACCCGTTCGGTTCTCTGGAATCTACGAAGGAGAGACCTACGATGCGCGCAAGGAATTACCTGGTTGGGACCTGAATCACTTCTTGGCTTCAGGTTGGTCCACCGCAGAAGCTGCACACCCAAAGGTCGGGCAGATGACGTGGCAGCGCAGCGAACCGATCCGAGCCACCCAGCAGATCCAGCCAGTTTCCCTGCGAGAGCCCAAGCCTGGCGTCTATGTGTTCGACCTCGGCCAGAACATTGCTGGCTGGTGCAGCATGCGGATGCACGAGACAGCCAACGCCCAAGTGACGATGCAGTTCAACGAAGTGCTCAACCCGGACGGGACGGTTTACATGGACAACCTCCACGCCGGACACCTCAGCACGGGGGATAGGCAAATTGATCGCTATATCTGCTCCGGCAAGGGTTCCGAGAAGTTTGAGCCGCACTTCACGTACCACGGATTCCGCTACGTCCAAGTGACCGGTCTCAAGAGCCGTCCGTCTCTTCACGACCTCGCCGGCTGTGTGTTCCACACCGCTTTCACAAAGACTGGTTCATTCTCCTGTTCTGACTCTCTTCTCAACCGATTGGAGGAGAACATCCAGTGGTCGCAGCGAGCGAACATGATGGGGGTTCCGACTGACTGCTGTCAGCGAGACGAGCGGTGCGGCTACACCGGCGATGCCCAGTTCTTTATGCCGACCGCGGTCTACAACTTCGACGTCGCCCCGTTCTACAACAAGTGGCTAGTGGACGTATGTGAAGACTCCCAGATGCCGGAGGGTGAATTCGCAGACCATGCGCCAACGTTTGGGCCGGGAGACCATTGGAACGTGGGATGGTCTGACGCAGGAATCATCTGCCCCTACAACATCTGGCGCACCTACGGCGACACCAAAGTCATTCGAGAGCACTATGCCGCAATGAAGCGAAAGCTGGCTCTCCTCGCAAAGACCAGTCCTGACTTTGTCCACACCGCAGGAATCGGCAATGGCGACTGGCTCAATTTGGGAGGCGGAGCATCACCACCCGTGATCGGAACTGCCTACGACGCCAATGACTTTAGGATGATGTCGGAGATGGCCGCAGCCATTGGGGAGCGACAGGATGCGGCCACGTTCGGTCAAATGGCGGACCGCTTTGCTTCCGGATTTGCAAATGCTTTCATCGGCATTGACGGCTCGATTAAGGACAGCAGCCAGACGGGTTACGCCCTCGCGTTTACGATGGGGCTTGCACCGGCTCCGCTGCGAAACAAAATGGCAGGGCAATTTGCTGCTGAAATCGGGCGATTTAAGGGACACCTTGCCACTGGCTTCATCGGCACACCTCGACTGCTGCCAGCACTCCACGCTGCCGGTCGAGATGACCTTGCCTATCAGCTTCTGCTCCAAAGAGGCTATCCAAGCTGGCTCTATCCCGTCACCCTCGGTGCCACGACAATGTGGGAGCGATGGAACGGATGGACTCCAGAAAAGGGATACGAGGACTCAGGAATGAACAGCTTCAACCACTACGCCTTTGGGGCGGTGGGCCAGTACCTGTTCGGTATGGTGGGTGGAATCCAGGCAGGGACGCCGGGGTACCGACACATTCTCATCCAGCCTGTTGTTCACCCTGGGCTCTCCTGGGCTAAGACGACCTACGCTTCCATTGAGGGGCCCATCACCAGTAACTGGCAAACCCATGATGGACGACTGGAACTGGATATCGAAGTCCCGGTGAACACCACCGCTGAAGTTAGGATCCCCACGAAGTCAGCTTCCAGAGTGATGGAGTCGGGGCGACGTATCTCAGATGTGAAATCGATCCGCTATCTGGGATCCGATCACGGCGCGCCAGTTTATACGGTGGGATCAGGGCGGTATCGGTTTGAGGTTCCAAAACCCTAGAATTTCGGATCCTCAGATCAAGCTAACCGGACGGCAATCCAGGTTCCCTCTACCGCCATAATTTGCCGTGCTGAGCTTATGCCTTGGCCATGAAGACGATGTGGATGATGCCCTGCTCGTCCACGTACAGTTCGTGGCACAGCACTTCGCCGGCTTTTGCGGCGGCGGCTTCGAGGGCGGCGCACAACTCGGTAGCGGCGTCATCGACTGGAAGGTTTCCGACAACGGATTCCGTCAGGGTGACGGCGTATCCCGCTTGTCCCTCGGCATAGCCGAGGGAGAGCAAAAACACTCCGCTCGCTTCCACAAACTCAATACCAATGCTCTTTGCAGCGATCGTGCCGTCGCTTGTAAAGCCTGAAACTTTTTCGGCGACGTCTGAAATTGACGACCCGACGAATACCTTGAATTTCTCGTGAATCTGTGCTTGAACTGCCATGGAACGGCCTCCGTAGGTTACTGAACTGGCTGGGTTGGCAGCCAAGTAACTCTCATTCTAGCCAGGGTGGATTCACTTGGAATCCCAGAATTGCCTAATGCGGGATAAAGATTCTGTAAATGTAGCCTAACCAATTCCCGGCAACGCCGGTCACCGTATCCCACCCAATAGAGACTCTCGACCTGAACCGTTCGGTCAGGGCGCTTCATTGCTGTCATCATCTCTTGCACCTCGCCCTCAACGCCGCTGGCAGAGCATTAGTTGCTGTTATGGAAACCCTTATCATCTTCGGGGCAAAGTATCTCTTCGCGGCCATTCTTCTTGGCGCGGCGGCACCCCTGATCTCGTTGACGGCAAGCGATCGAAAAGAATACGTCAAGGCGGGAATCCTCACGCTGATTGCCGTGATCGCGCTGAAGACGGCCGCCGCGAGCCTCTATTACGACCCAAGACCATTTACCCAGGGTGCCCACGCCCTGATAGACCACGCAGCGAACAACGGATTCCCTTCTGACCACGCGCTGTTCAGCTTTACGCTCGCGTTTCTAAGCCTGTCCGTATCCATGCGCATTGGGCTCACCTTGATTCCCACCGCGGCGATCGTGGGAACCTGCCGAGTGCTGGCAGGCGTCCACCATCCAGTCGATATCGTTGCAGGTGCCGTCCTTGGCGCGGCAGCGGTGGCAGCTGGGACTGGGGTTTCGCGATTGGTGCCGCCTCGGAAGGCTGCCACGCAAGAGTAGGGTCGTGGCTTAATCGGCACCGACTGTAAGGGAATGAAGTGGGAATTCCCGGACAATGTCTCAGCTTCCGTCGCGTATGACGCGACATGACTGAATATCGAATGTCACCTCACCGATCGTCGGCTGGGTTTGATCTTGGAAGCCTCGGAGGAACTCAATAAAGTGCCAGGCATCGGCGAAATTGGATGCGATGCCGAACGATGCTCGAATAGCCCCCGCGCTCTTGTTTTGGCCGCGAACTTGGAGGAGCTTCACAAAGCTTTGCAGGTTGATATCCTCCTTTAGGGAGTATCCGGCAATCATATCGTCCTCGGTGAGACCTTCTGCAATTTCTCCAGTTCCGGGGTTGCAGAAGCACCCTGTGCGCAGCGATATCCCCTGTCCGCCCGCAAGTTCTTCAACCCGACGATAGTCCAGAAGATGCCCCTCGGCATCGTACACATTTAGGGTTAGGGTCGCCCCTCGTGACTGGGTGGTGGTGGGACCATAGATGCGAATGGCGGGTCTTCCATTGCTGTGCTTCAGAGACAAAAGCTCCGTCAGCAGCCAGTCTGCGAGGCACCTTACACGCTCGCCGATGGTTTCCACCCCAACTTTCTCCAGATGCTTCAGTCCCACCTCAACGGCGGGAATGGAGAGATAGTTCAGCGTCCCATCCTCAAAGGCTGCCTCCCCCACATAAAGCATATGTGCCCTTGCCTGAACCGACGTAAAGTTGACAGTTCCTCCTGCGAACCACGGACGCTGGAGGACACCATAGGCGGACTTGCGAATGAGAAGCGCCCCGACCCCAGTCGGAAAACCGAACATCTTGTAGAAGGAGAGCGACACAAAATCTGGCTTTACCGCTTGAAGATCGAGGCGGTTTGTTGGAACGAATGCCGCTGCGTCGAGCAGAACTTTCCATCCTTTTGAGCGAGCTTCTTCAATGATGTGGAGGGAATGCTTGACGCCAGAGAAATTGGACTGGGCGGGAAAGGCGAACAGATTCGGCTTGTCTGGATCGGCTTCGGAAAGCCTGTCCGCAAGCTTGCCCAAATCAATGCGAAGGTCGGGAGACGTGAGCGGGGTGTAATCCACTTCGGCGCCCTTCGACTTGGCGAACTCCCGGATTCCGTTGACCGAGTTGTGATTGTCGTACGTGGCCAGATATCGTCCGCCAGGAGCGAAGGGAAAAGCCTCACCCACAAGTTTCAGCGCCCCACTTGCGTTCAAGGTGAACACGCAGATGTAGTCATCCTCGGCGTTGAAGTATTTGAGCACGTACCTTCTTGCACTCTCCACGTAGTCGGTCATCGCAGTGGAAGTGGGGTTGGCAGAGTGCGGATTCCCCAGCACGTTTTGGCTGAGCATCGCGTACTGGCTCTCTAACTGAGATTTTGCATAGAGAGAGCCGCCCGTGTAGTCCAGGTAGACCTCCTCATTATCATCCAGCCGAGCGTAGTCGATTGCGCGCAGGTCATCGAGAGCAGATGTCTGCAGATAACTCGGATATCGCGCGACAAATGCTTGGAACTCCTGATGAAATTGAGGTGAGAGCGCTTTCGTATGAACTCCATCGTCGATCCGTTAAACACGGACCTAATCGTCGGGAATCGTACCACGGGCCAGCGAGCAGCTTGAGGGTCGTTTGAGTTCAACTGGACAACTGTAAGCCTGCTATTCGTCGTCACCTGAATTTCAGATCAAACGCATTGCTTCGAAGACCAGGATCGCCGTGCAAACCCTGCAATTCTGCAGCGCGTCAACGGCCTCGAGTAATGACAATCAAGGGACCTCACCGCCAGAAGGGCGGAAAGTATGGACAAGTCAGATGAACGACACGAGTCAACATGATCAAAATAGTTTAGAAAATCTGATAGATTCTGCCCCACGCGTGCGATTTCTGATTTAATAGTTACCAAAAGAGGGTAATCACGCCATGGATCCAAATCAAGGTCAGCAAAGTCCTCCCATTCCACCTGCGCCGGTTGGCATGCCCGGTCCCGTGGCGCCGCCAGCACCGTCCGGTCAGACTTTTGGTACGCCGGCCGGCCCAGCGGGAGCTCCACCATCGGGACCTGCACAAGGATTCGCCACCCCTTCGCCTGCTCTCGCCGCACCGGTTCCAACAAATTCATCAGGAACGAGCCCAACCGCGACGGGATGCTTTCGAGTGGACCTTCGTCTGAACAGTATTCAGTTTGACTACGACAGTGCCTGCCCGTCGCAAATTACTCAGGAGCAACTGGAGCTGATGGGGCAGATTCGGAAGACGGAGGCTGCCCTCAAAGCCATCTTCTTCCCTCAGGGACTTCCACCAGACCTGCACTTAAGAAAGCCTTCAGGCCCAAGAAATGGGTCACACGCGCACGCCGGCAAAGTCGTGCACGTTGCCTCCATGGCAAAGATGCACGCAGTCGCAGCCCAAGATCACCAGGATGAATTGGATGACGATAGCGATCGGGCCGAGGCCAAAACACCGAAGCAGAAACGGGAGCAACGGACAAAAGCTCAGTTTCGAGCCTATTTCAATGCCCTTTATATCCTTGCCCAACTGGGACTTGATGGACCAAAGGCTCAGCCATTCCTTGCTCGATCTGCCCTCGCCAACTTGAAAGACCAAATCCTCACCCAAGAGGCCGGACGAATTAAGAATGGCTACATGGTCCAGCTCGGAGAAGGGGGCCTTTACCTTGGAAGCATCCCGTTCGTTTTGGTGCTGTTCTATGAAATCCTCAAATGGAACGTCAGCATCACCATCATACCGTGGCTGGAGTTTCCTGTTACTAAAACGATCATCGTCTTCCTGTTTGCGTGGGTTGGCGCGATGATTGGCACGTTCCTTTCGTTTGCACTCCGCAATACGACGCTCACCTTTGATCAGCTTGTTTCACCTGAGGATGATCAAATGAACCCGAGAATGCGGCTGATCTATGTGGGATTGCTCACATTCGTGTTCTCGAACGCACTGGTTTGGAAGCTGATCACCGTGACCCTGGGATCAGTAAGCACGGTTGACTTGGTCAAGGGTCCGTCCCTCGGACTGCTCATTGGAGTTCTGTGCGGAATTTCGGAAAGGGCCATAGGTGAGAAGCTTCAGAAGACAGCCGATACCCTCGGCAAATAAGGAATAGAAATGGCAAGCGATGTCTCGGTTGATGTTTTAGTTGTAGGTGGCGGGCTTGGAGGAGTGTCGGCGGCGCTTGCGGCTGCGTCACTCGGAGTCAGCGTGATGCTGGTGGAGTCCTCGAATTGGCTGGGTGGCCAGTTGACCGCCCAGGGAGTCTGTACGCCAGACGAAGATGCGCTGAACGGCCAGGCTGTCGTTGAGTCTTACGGGGCAACAGCAAGCTACTTGGACCTTAAGCATCGCATTCGTGAGTGGTACCGAACCAACACGACGCTCAGCAGTATCGGTCAGGCAATGCCGCTCCTCAATATTGGGAGATGTTGGGTCAACATGGGATTTGCCGTTGAGCCGGCGGTAGCGATGCAGATTCTTACCCAGATGCTCAGCGAAATGGGCGTCACCCCGATCTTCAATGCGACGGTCTCGGGTCCAGGAGTTGCAGGTCGCCTCGTGACGAGCCTCACGGTGGTGGAGAGCGACGGATCCAGCACTGTGGTCACCCCGAAGTTTGTTCTCGATGCCACCGAAACCGGTGACCTGCTCCCACTTCTTCAAGTCCCCTATGTGATTGGCGCTGAGGCAGCCAACGACACCAGTGAGGCGGGTGCTCCGCCGGTTGCCCACCCTGAGTGGGTGCAACCCGTCACCTATCCGTTTGCCGTTATTCACCGGCCCGCAGGAGAGAACTACACGATTGATCCTCCCGCAAACTATGACCAAATCAAAGCGGACCAGAACTTCACTTTGGTAGATGGGGCTATTAAGGGGATGTTCACGGGTGGAGCCCCGTTCTGGACCTATCGACGAGTGATCGATCGCACGCTATTCAATGACGCAAGGTATGGCTACGACGTGGCCACCATAAACGTAGGGGCCAACGACTATCGTGGCGGAATCTTCCCGGACGATCAAAACCCGGGCAACAACACCGCGGTTCTTCATTCGGCCCGGCAGGTTTCGTTGGCCTATCTCTACTGGCTCCAAACCGAGGCACCTCGAGACGACGGTGTGAATGCTTCCGGCTGGCCAGAATTGATGCCCGCGCCGCATTTCTTCAACACAGCCGACGGTGTTTCTCCAGCGCCCTACATCCGCGAATCTCGCCGCATCCTCCCCATCACTCGCGTGGTTCAACAAAACATTGACGCCCAGACCAATCCGGGACCGAGAGCAACACTCTTTGCAGACTCATGCGGGATTGGCAATTACGTGATGGACGTTCACGCAGGAGCCAATGGCGGGCCGGAGCTTCAAGCATCCACGAAACCGTATCAGATACCCACCGGTGCGTTGATTCCTCAGGTGTGCGACAACCTTCTCGCCGCTGGGAAATGCCTCGGCGTCACCCATATCACCAACGGTGCGTATCGCCTGCATCCTCAAGAATGGAATGTCGGCGAGTCGGCTGGAATCCTAGCTGCGTTTTGCATCCACAACAACAACACGCCGGCACAGATCTTAGCGGGTCCAATGCTCTACCAGTATCAGAACCAGCTCCTCAACAGAGGGATTCCGCTGTTCTGGTGGAGTGACGTTATGACCAACCCCAACTGGCGACACATCCAAATGGTGGGAGTCCACGGCGCATTTGGTGGTGAGGATGCTAGCCTTGCCTTCCGGCCCAATGATCCGTTCCCGGATGCCGACAAACCTATCATCGAACAGCGCATCGGAAAGGCAATCCAGTGGCCAGCGGGTGCCTTAACTCGGTCTCAAGCGGCTCAGGTTGTGGCGTCACAGATGCAGTGGGTCCAGTAGGCTCTAGCTCTTGCGCCAGCGCTTTGAATTTAGTCTGCCGAAACCATTGACCGCAGTCGATCAACGTCTCGCACGGGGGAGTCTCCGAAGAGTCGCTTGTAGTCGCGGCTGAAGTGGGAGGGGTCGTCGTAGCCAACCCGGTACCCGGCGCTGGCGGCGTCGAGGCTCTCTCCCAGCATTAAGCGCCGTGCTTCTTGAAGTCTCAGCTGCTTTTGAAATTGGAGAGGACTCATGTCGGTCACCACTTTGAAGTGGTGGTGAAAGCCGGATGGACTCATGCCAAGGTCTTTGGCGAGACCTTCGATGCTGAGGTTCTGGGTGAAATTGTTACGGAGCTTCTCCACTGCCCGAGCGATGCGATCGGTGTGACCGCCCTGTAGCGGCAAGTGTCGCAATCGTGCACCCTGCTCCCCAATCATGAGCCGATAAACGATCTCACGCTTCAAAATTGGCAACAGAACCCGCGCTTCCGAGGGGGTTTCCAACAGACGCCCAAGGCGGACGACTGCGTCGAGAAGCCCACCCCCTAGAGAACTCACCACCACCGCCTTGGATTCAGACGCTGGCGGGAAGGATAGTTGTCCTGCTTCGACCATGACCTGACCCACCAGAGACGGCTCAATCTCCACTCGTATTGAAAGGTAGGGATGATCTGAAGTGGCCTGGATGACCCTGCCCGTCACTGGCAGTTCGAGGGTCGCCATTAGATAGTGTTCTGGATCGTACGGTAAGTCCCTTCCCCTAAATAGATCTCCTTGATTCCCTGTGCAATCACGCAAAGTGATGGTTTCGAAACACCATGGACGCGATCGGTCGCCACGGAAGCCCGTGCCAGCCGGATGCCCTCCAGGGGTTCCTTCGTCCCATCTAAAGGAATGGCATTGGTCAGGCTGGCGACCAGTTCTTCTCGATTGAGCCTATCTCTCTGCAGTGATCTCTCTGTCATCAAAATCGTCATGCCTCAGGATTGATCTCGATTCCCTCTTCGAGGATAACGTTTCTAGGATAGTACAAGACTTGTGGAGGATTGTTTTATGACGCAGAGGATCTAGCCCGTAGAATGAATTCAGGTTTCAAAATTGATACCACGACGAGACTCGAATGGATGGAGTTTCCATCAATGAGTCCGGGCTAGCGAGAGTTCGATGAATTCGACAATCGAACAGAAAGAAGAAGGAGACAGACAGTGATTATTAGGAGAAACGGATCGAGTTCTTCGGCTAAGGGGCCCGAAGATTATTTCACGGGGACCGTGCGTATCGATTCACCCTTTTCGGGAGAAGCACCTGCCCGTATCGGCGGTGCCATCGTCACTTTCGAGCCTGGGGCCCGAACGGCCTGGCACACTCACCCACTTGGACAGACTCTCATCGTCACCGCTGGACTCGGTCGGGTGCAGCGTCTCGGTGGTCCGATTGAAGAAATTCGCCCAGGAGACATCGTTTGGTTCGCTCCAAGCGAAAAGCACTGGCACGGGGCATCGCCCAGTACGGCAATGACGCACATCGCCATCGCCGAAAATCTCGACGGAAAGGTCGTCGATTGGCTCGAAAAGGTAAGCGACGAGGATTACCTCGGTGAGTAAGGATTGCGCTCCAGGAAGACCCTTTTAGAGCCCAGTGCTTATTCCCAACTGGCAACGGATTCTAGTGAGTGCAGATTGCTGGCCCTAGAATGGGCGGGCCGGTGAATCCGCTTTAGAACCTCCGGCAGTGCGCTTCATTCTTGTCTCCAACTTGGGGGACACCGCACCGATGACAGCCCTTTTACGGACTGTCGCTTGTTCAATCGACACCCCAGACTCTAAGTGTCGCATTGCGCACATTAAGCGAATGGCAGACCAAAAGGAGTGTCACTACAATGTTGCTTGAAGCGAAATCAATGACCAGCTACCAATTGAAGGCCACCGATGGCGAAATCGGGAAGGTAAACGACTTCTACTTCGATGATCGGTTTTGGGCGGTTCGGTACACGGTAGCAGAGACAGGAACATGGCTTCACGGCAAGAAGGTCCTCCTCTCTCCACACGCCATCACGGCAGTTTCTGCCGACGAAGAAGCAATCTCGTTCGATTTGACCCAAAAGCAGATTGAAGGAAGCCCTGCTTGGGACAGCCAAAAGCCTGTTTCGCAACAATATGAGCAGATGTACTACTCCTACTATGGGTGGCCAACCTATTGGAGCGGTTCCTCAATGTGGGGCAACTATCCCTCTCTCATGAGAATGCACGTTGATCTCGATGAGCCAAATCCAGACGAAGAGCACTGGGATCCAACTTTGCGCAGTATGAACTCCGTCGATGGATATCACATCCACACCTCGACGGGACACATTGGACATATTGTCGATTTTATTATTAACACGAGCAACTGGGAAATCAAGTATCTCGTTATTGACACCCGAAATTGGCTACCGGGAAAGATAGTTCTGATCTCGCCTCAGTGGGTGGACAGTATCAGTTGGCGCGACTCTCGCATTAACGTGAATGCAACGCCTGAGATCATTAGAGAATCGCCTGCCTACACCCCAGGGATCGTGATTACGGAAGACTATGAAACTGAACTGAAGTTCTACTACCAAAACGCATGGCCGAAGAACGTCGCAGAGCTATCTGGAGCCATCAAATAAGTTGATGTATTGGCGGGCGGACTCGCCTCCGCCCCAAGTTCACAAGCTAATCGTGGCCTAGATTCGCTAGGCAGGGATATCAGAGGGCGCAAAGTGAGGACCGGTCGTGACCATTAAGCAATCGTTCCCCTTGACGCCACATAGACTTCGGGCATGAACGACGATGGAAATCAATCTGGATTCATTTCGACTCTCTCCGGGCCAATCTGCAGACATTGAACACAGACCGACGAGCGTCGAGCCAATCTGCGGTTCGAAGAAGGAGTACAAGAAGCTCCTTGAGCATCACGTCAAAGAGTTGGCCAGTCTGCAGCAGCTTCATTACGCCTCCAACCAGACGGCGCTTCTGCTGATCTTTCAAGGTATGGATGCGGCCGGGAAAGATGGGGCGATCCGGCATGTTATGTCTGGGATCAACCCACAGGGCTGTCAGGTCTTCAGCTTCAAACATCCCTCTTCAGAGGAGCTTTCGCACGACTTCCTTTGGCGAACCGCCTGTCGACTTCCGGAACGGGGCCGGATAGGCATCTTCAATCGCTCCTATTATGAGGAAGTGGTGGCCGTTCGGGTTCACTCTGAAGATCTTCGTGCCGAGGGCTTACCCGACGAATCGGTAAGCGACAGTTCAATATGGAAAGAACGGTTTGTGTCAATCGTAAACTTTGAAAAGCACCTTCACCTAAACGGAACCCACGTTATCAAGTTCTACCTGCACCTCTCCAAGGAGGAGCAGAGGAAGCGATTTCTGGATCGGATTGACGATCCGTCAAAGAACTGGAAATTTTCGAAGGATGACGCTCATGAAAGAGACTTCTGGAGTACCTACATGAAGGTCTATGAAGAGTGCCTCAGCACCACCACGTCGATAAACGCGCCATGGTATGTGATTCCCGCCGACGACAAAGCTAACGCGCGCCTGATCATTTCGGAAGTGATCGTGGAGACCTTGAAGAAGCTCAAGATGACCTATCCGAAAACGACAGACAAGCACCTTCAGGAGTTGAAGTTGATTCGAAAGACACTTGCTTAAATATCTTCCCCTCTCCTGAGGGATGCATCAGAAAGTCGTCTGTACAAGTCAAAGCGGGTTGCACCATGGGTTCGCCCACAAGAACTTCGTCGTTTGCAAATGTCGCCGTACAAGGTAGCGACAAGCATGACCTCAGCAAAATGAAAAGGGTTCCGAAAAAGGCATCGGAACCTCTCCCGTCGGATTACTGAGTCTTGGCTGGCTCAGTCTGCGCAGGCGGTTTACTTGGAGCGCCGCGCGCGCCAGGATTGAACTTGGCGGCGCCACCCGGAGGACCCCATGGTTTCGGCTTGATGACCTCGCCGTCGTGATCGCTCTTAAACGCACCGCAACCCACGAGAACCTGGACCAGCACAAGACCAAGCAATGGCTTTAATGCGGTCCTCACTTAGTCGCGTCCCACCAGCTGCCCCAATAGTGGAGCGGTCCATCGGACAGATAGAACTTAGACCAAGCGTTGTTCGGCGTGAAGTTGTTTTGGCTCGAGTTGCTGGCCCACCACTGGTAGGTTTGATTGTCGCAGTCAGTTGCCATAAACTGCATACCTTTCACAGTCTTGGCGTGACCATCCATAAATCCACTCACGTAGCCTCCCGCGTGCCACTTGGTTGCTGCTGCCCACACTCCGGGGAGGTTTCCGGTCGTGTAGTCGGCGGGAATTTCGTCGTCATAGCCAGGGAGACCGTTGATGGTATGGCAGCTTGCCTGAGTGC
The DNA here is from genome assembly GCA_903927025.1 of uncultured Armatimonadota bacterium. GTDB lineage: Bacteria > Armatimonadota > Fimbriimonadia > Fimbriimonadales > Fimbriimonadaceae > Fimbriimonas. The sequence continues at coordinate 70,032 of CAIYLG010000033.1, read as the reverse complement.
CATCAAAGGCAAACCATCCGAACGGATCGTACACGGACAGCAGCTGCATCAGGGCCGATGGCTGCTCCTCTGAAGAGTAGTTGCGCGGCATCGGGAGGTATGTCACGGGATCGGTTCCGTACATCAGACCGTTATTGTTCCAAGAGAGAGTCTGATCGACCGTCCAATCTCCCCAGTAGCCGGGGCCGGTGTGTCGGCCACCCTGGATCTGAGGAATGCCGCCAGCGACATCCCATACGATGTCGATGTTCTTGGTATACGGATACAGCTTTTGGACCGCATAAGATCCGCCGACGGGATCATCCCAGTTGCCGTCCTGCCAAGACGGAAAGCAGTAGTCGTCGTAATCGTTGGCGTACATCACCGCGCCGAGGACGTTCTGCTTCACATTGGAAACAGTGGCCGCCTGCTTTGCAGCAGATTTTGCCTGGGCAAAAACAGGAAACAGGATAGCGGCGAGAATAGCGATGATCGCAATGACAACAAGCAGCTCAATCAGGGTAAATGCGTGCTTTTCGCTAGCGTGGCGACGGTCCAAACTCAGTGACATCAAAGAAGTCCTCCAAGAAAATATCAAAAATATTCTAGGGCTATTCTCAATTGGGAATGCTGGTTGGTGTTCCTGACTTTCGCTTTTTGGACAATCGAACTGCCATGGAGGCGAATTTTGGACAATAAGCCTTTACCGTTCCGCCCCCAAGGCGCGACCTTGTCACCCATCGAATCACTTTATAAGCGGACAGCTCCGTCACATCTGAATTCCATGTCCTGCATCAGCTGCGCTACCGACCGGGTTCTGGTGGAAAGCTTTTGTAGATGTGATACAGACGTCCTACAATAAACCTGTTATCATGGCGTTCAATCGACTTCTCGAATATTCATGGCGCTCTTTGATAGATCCAAGGGATGACTTCCGATACTTAACTGGGTACTTAGAACAATGGCAACGACGCGAAAGAATGTATATGCACTCGGCGGGGACTGGGCAGATCCGATTTTATGGTACGCCAAGGCTGTAGCGGCGATGAAGGCAGAGGCTTTGAACGCGCCGACCAGTTGGCGGTTCTACGGCGCCATCCACGGCTTTGACAAAGGGCTGTGGACGCAGCTTGGCTATCTGAGCGCGGGAGATACGCTCCCGACGCAGGCTCAGCAAGACGAGTTTTGGCAGCAGTGCCAGCATGGAACCTGGTACTTCCTGCCTTGGCATCGTGGATACCTACTGGCATTCGAGGCAAACATTCGCGCACAGATCGTCAAGCTCGGCGGGCCGGCAGATTGGGCTCTTCCCTACTGGAACTACTTCAACGCAGGTGAGAATGCCCTGCCGCCAGCCTTTGCGTCTCCAAATTGGCCGGGCGGCGTTGGAAACAACCCACTTTACGTTCCGCAGCGATACGGTCCTGCCAACAATGGAAGCGTATTTGTCCCTCCTGCAAGCGTGAATCTCAAGGCGATGAATGATTCCAAATTCACGGGTGTCGCGAACGGAGGGAGCAAAGGCTTTGGTGGGGCCGACACGGGTTTCAGCCACTCGGCAAGCACGTTTGGTGGACTCGAAAACCAGCCTCACAACATGGTTCACACGATGGTCGGCGGCCAACAGGGACAGCTTCCGGGCCTTATGTCTGATCCAGACACGGCTGGACTGGACCCGATCTTCTGGCTTCACCACGCCAACATCGACCGTCTGTGGGAGGTTTGGAACGAAAACCCGACAACCCATGTGGACCCAACGGACCCCAATTGGCTGAACGGTCCGGGAACCGTGGGCGGGGGGAACTTTGTCATGCCGATGCCCGATGGAACGTCCTGGACCTACAAGCCCAGTCAGATGACCAGCCTGACTGCCCTTGGTTACACATACGACGACCTCTCGCCGCAGGCAACTGGCAGGACCCACGCCCAGAGACTCAACATGCTTGGATTCAAGATGCCAGCTGCAGCACTTGCAGCAGGAGTTCCACCTATGGCCGCACCCCACAACGTTGAACTGGTCGGAGCAAGTCCTAGCGGAGTTTCGCTGGGCGGAGACTCCACCCAAGTTTCAGTGGCGATGGATAAAACTACCCGCCAAAAGATCTCTGCGAGCCTGACCCCAAGTGCAGGTGAAGCGCAGCCGGATAAGGTCTTCCTGAACTTGGAAAACATTCGTGGCACCTCCGATGCCAACGCTTACGATGTTTACGTAGGCGTCCCTGAGGGTGCAAAGCCGCTCGATCATCCCGAACTGCTTGCAGGAAGCTTTTCGCTGTTCGGCATTCGAAAGGCAAGTAAGCCAGACGGAGAGCACGGCGGGCAGGGGCTCACCGTTACAATTGAGATTACAGAGATTGTCGACCAGCTCCATCTTGGGAAGAGGCTGGATGTGGAGGCGCTTCACGTTTGGGTGGTTGCGGCGGACGGCGCGGATAAGGGAGCGAAAGTCACCGTCGGACGGATCAGCATCTATCGGCAGGGCAAGTAGCCTCAAATGTCTCTGGCTGGCCTTGAGCGACGAAGAACTGCGTTGCCCCTATTGGCAGCAACCGGTTCGGCCTGGATGGTGATGGGTACGGGGCTAGCCGGACTGAGTTCCCTTCGCGCGGTCTGCTGTGTCCCATTAACGGGGCTACAGCACCTGTCTCAGTTCTGGGACGGCTCAAGGATATTTCCCATGATGCTCTCATGGGCGGTGATGCTCGTCGCGATGATGACGCCGTTGCTCTTCGAGCCAGTACGTCACATTCGGGATCGGAGCCTCTCGAGTCGTCGATTCAGGTCGATAACCCTTTTCCTTATCGCCTACTTCGGAACATGGATGGCAGCGGGCTTCGTGCTCTTGTCGCTGGTGGCAACAATCCGAATTGCCATTCTTGATCCGGTAGTCCAGGCTACGGTGGTAGCAGCTGGCGCTGTCGGATGGCAGTGCTCGCCGATGAAACAGCGATGCCTCAACCGACTGCATTTGCTACCGGCGCTCGCGGTATTTGGACGCGAAGCAGATCTAGACGCTCTTCGGTTTGGGAGAACGCACGGTCTGTGGTGCGTCAGCTCTTGCTGGGCTCTGATGACATTCTCAGAGACCTGCTCGGTGGGAAGCCTATTCGCAATGGTTTTTGTCACCGGTTGGCTTCTTGCGGAGCATATTGAACGTCCAACGAGGCCAAAGTGGCAGTTGCCGCGACTGCAGCGGGCGACGAAAGTAGTGAGCTCCTATGTGTTGGGAGCTTGCCGCACAAAGTCGTTCGAGATCCTTTCGGACCCCTTCCCATTCGTGAACTTCGCCGATCCAGCGAGCCAGCGGCATCCGTAACAAGTGGCTGGCCCGATGACCGGGCCAGCCACTTCTTCCACTGTCCACGCTAAGAGTCGTATGCGTTAGGGCAGATCGCCGATCACAAAAGATACGGTTTTCACGCCCTTCGTCGGAACCTTTGAAGTGTCCTGCTTCAGGTCAGAGAACGAGGCAATTCCGCCAGAAATCGTCTGCGTCTGTGTGAGAGTAAAGCCATTGCCGTAGTCCACGCTTAAGGTCGCTTTACGTCCATTGTTTCCACCGCTAAAGTTTGCCTGTACGTGGCATCCAACCGCAGTCTCACCGTTGTTCGGTATCTGGCCGGCCATGGAGATCGGAACGGGCGAAACAACTTGCGCATGGCCGTTCAAAATAAGAACGTAGAACCGGCCCACAAAATTCGTCTGCTGAATGGTGAGGACAAGTGGGTTCACCCCCAGGGCGGGCGGAGTTGTCTTCAGCGACCCACCCGGGAAGCCGAGCGTATACAGAGTCCCCGTCGTCCCAGCAGCCACTGGAAGAGCCACGTTCTCCTCAGTAAGTCCCGATGCGGAAATTCCAACTCCACTTTGGCTGACCCCATTGACGGTCATCTGTTGGCCAGATAAGTAGGATCCCTGAAAGCCCGTGTTAATAGGGAGAATGGCAAGCGCTTCTGTGGATGAAACTGTGGCGCCGCCGGCCACCGCGCCTGATGGGATAACCGCCGATCCCAGAGTCCCATTTACGGAAGTCTGCACGGTCGCTCCTCCGGAAGCTGGAACGGTTGAGTCGGTAGTCAGGGCACCTGTTGAGGTGGACGAACCGCTGAAGTTAACGGAACCTGAGGAACTGGCAGAACTTACTGAGGACGAACCGCCACAACCGGCAAGAGCGAAGATTCCTACAACTGCGGCAAATGGAAACAATGCAAGGCTTTTTCTCATAAATGGTCCAAACAAAATGCTTTTGGGAATTGACTGCCCGGCGCACGCCTCATCGGCTTTGATGATGCGATGCAAGCCACTCAGACGCCCTGGAACGAGCGCACTAATGGCCGAAGTTCGGATCCCGGAGGTTGGCTTTCGCAGGAAAAACAACTCAGCACATCGCCAACGATCATGCGCTGATTGCATCAGCTTACAGCATCCCTAAGACAGAAGGTGAAAACCCGTTCATAACATGCGCCACTTCTCAGGACATGCACCTCATTGACGCGCGCGTCAAGTAAGGACATGCCTTGAGCTACCATTCAGATGCACAAGCTTCCGAGATTCCTATGCGATCCGACCAACCTTCCTTCTCTGGCTCAATCCCTGAAAACTACGACCGTTGCCTGGTGCCGATCCTCTTTCAAGCCTTTGCCCAATCGATGGCAACTCGTGCGGCAGAGTTGGGGAATCCGCGTATTTTGGAACTTGCATGCGGCACCGGTGCAGTAACGCGCGCCCTCGCTGCTGCTCTCCCCGAAGGATTCATCACCGCCACAGACCTCAGCGAAGCCATGGTGAATCATGCCCGACGTTCTTCCCCACCGTTCGCTCACGTGGATTGGCAGGTCGCAGATGCCTGCTCCCTGCCCTATGACAATGAGAGCTTCGACTTGGTCGTCTGTCAGTTTGGCGCCATGTTCTTTCCGGACAAGCCAAAGGCAATGGCAGAGGCTTATCGCGTCCTGGCGCCTGGCGGACAGCTCCTGCTGAGCACATGGGGCGAACTCGCGAAAAACCCTGCTTTTGAAACGACTGAGTTCACGCTGAGAGCGATGTTTCCACAAGAAGAAACTCCGATCTTGCCTACTCCCGTCGCTCTGCCCACCCCCGAAAGCCTGATCGATTTAGCATCCAGTGGGGGCTTTGAGAGGGTAGAGGCGTTTGAAGAGTTTCACCAATCTAGCCCGCACGAGCCGGCGCACCTTGCTGACGGCTTTGCTTACGGCACGCCACTTGGTTTGTATCTTAGCAATCAAGGCTACAACCTCGACGCTATTCGCCTTGAACTCACCAGAGCTTTTGCAGAGAGAATGGGACACCCAATGACGTGCGACCTCGTCGCCGTCGTTTGCAGGGCGACAAAGGCTTGCAGTTAGCCACTGGAGCGCAGATCTTTAGTGTGCCTCCTGGCCAGGGTTTCTGCCCTGCGCCACGCCGTCCCGACTTGTCGGGATCGCGTGTTAGAGCCTACGGGAACCTGCGACAACGGGGTTGAAACCCCTTTCTAAAAGTGGGCTAAATGCCCGCGCGCCCATCTGTCCAGCTGAAGTCAGCGTTCCATTTGGCGCTCCAGTTAGGCTTGACAGGTAGGGCGGAGGCGGGATTGGGGTCGGAGCCGTCTTTGAACTCGGTTAGGATCACGTGGATATCTTGGGTGCCGACATTTCGCAGTGTGTGCGGCGGCAGGGGTGGCGCCCAGATGGCAGTGCCAGGTTGCGGCGGATTCGAGAGGTTGCTGCTTTGGAGCATGATGTTGCCCTCGCCGTCGTAACGGATGAAGTCGCTCCAACTCACGATATAGAGGTAGCCACCCCAAACATGGATGTGAACGTTCGTCTCATCACCAGGAAGAATCCGCGTCTCCAACACCCTGATCCGATCGTTCTCCAACAGCACTTTGTGGTGTTCCGGGGCAGCGGCGACAGCATCTAACTCATCAAGCAGGGCGGACATCGCACCATTCTAAGCGCTTGATCCGTTTTCTGGGCGATCAGCACACCTCCATGTCACATAAAAGTGTCTCAAGGAAGGTCTTAGGAGATGTTAATCTGAAGATGCCAGATTCTTTGATTTCCATGATGCACCCTCCTCTTGCACGGCTGCAAAAAGCGTTTCTATCACTCTTGTCCCTAAGTCTTATAGGGTCTCTGCAATCTTCCGCATCCGCGCAGACACCGATGCCGCTCAACTGGCAATTTTCGCCCGCCTCCGGCCCGATGGGGGTGGCGTTTTCACCGGATGGAAAGCTTTGGGCAGTTAAGGATTCTGATGGGATCTGCCTTTATTCGGCTGCAACTCATCTTCCTTACAGGGAAATCTCCTCATCGTCCGGATCCGTCTCGGACTTTCGAATTTCCCCCGACAGCCAGAAGTTGGCCATCGAAACTCTTAGTTCTACATTCGCCATTCGCGTCGAAATTTGGGATATCACGACTGGCACCTATGAAGGTTCGATCCTCCCCAGTGCTCAGAATTCCATGACAATGGCCTATTCGCCCGATGGTAAAACCCTGGCAATTGGCGGATCCAATCAGAACAAGACGACGAAGGCGTACACCGGAGTCCTTGAGTTGTGGAATGCAGTGAGCCGCACGCGAACTGCGATCCTCAAAACGAAGGCCACTGGCATTGCCTCAGTCGCCTACTCGCAGGACGGCAAGCTTCTTGCGGAGGCAGGATCAGATGGCAAGACCTCATCCCTAGAGCTTTGGAATACGAAGACGAAGCTGTTGGCAAAAGATCTAAGCCTGCCTGAGCTCACAAGTCTGGACTCGGTTGTTTTCCCTCCGAGCGGGAAGACCGTAGTCGCATCAGGCGAATCTTCAACCACATCGACGTTGAACACATGGAACCTTTCCGACTGGAACCGGACCTGGACGAATGGTCCCAATGGCAATCTGTTTTTCCTTTCCCCCGACGGAGTCCAAAGCGTTCAATACGAAGTTCAGTCGGAGAATTACGCCAACCGCTACTCCCAAGCCACGACAGCAAACCTCTATGGCACTGCGCTCCAAGGAAAGGTGCGTTCGTGGAATGTTGGCTGGAATGGGAATGGAGTGTCTTTCTCACCAGATGGAAAAAAGATTGCGTTGATAGGGACTGAATATCAATGGTTTGGCACTGGAATGAGCGGAGCCTACGAGGCAGCGGACAGTTTCCTGATCATTTCGGATCTAACAAACTCTCAGGCCGACATCCACCTGACACTTAACGGATACAGTAATTGGTGGGGTGGGGTTTTCTGGCAGACTCCTCTTTTTTCCCCCAGCGGAAAGCTGGTACTTGGCGGCGGAGCCAATTATGGGAACGCCAATTCTGCCACCCAGCTCCCATCGGTCAACGTTTGGAACGCGAAAGACGGAAGCCTTTCTGCAACGCTGCCCGCTCAAGGGGCCGGAAGCTTCACGGCTGCGTTCACACCCGACGAGAAGATGATTGCCTTAAGTGCCGTCAATTCTCTACCGAATGCGGTCCAATTTTGGAGTACGAAGTCAAACACCCTCGTCAACACGATCACAACCGACTTGAAAACGGGCGTCATTGCCTTTTCGCCAAACTTGCCCGTTATTGCCATCTCAGGTACGTCCGCTTCTGGTGCCGGGTTGGTGGAATTGTGGGACTACTCGGCGAACAAACTCCTCCAGACCTTGAACACAGCCGCAAACAATGGAATTGGAGGGCTTGCGTACTCAACCGACGGCAAACAGCTCTCGGTTGCTGGAAGCTCGCTGGTCAACCTCAACAGTTGGCCCCCCAATGGCGTAGCCGAACTCTGGAATCCAAGCAATGGAAAACTGATATTTGAACTCCCAACGCAGGAAACAACGGTGTATGGAGTCACGTTTTCCCCAGATGGCAAAGCCTTAGTTGCGAGTGGAAACCTAAATTCACACGGCAGCTTTTCTGGCCGAGTCGAAATCTGGTCAACTGCAACCGGGAAACTGACGAAGAACCTGCTGATTGAGCCGGGGACCCTGCAGGTTAACTCCACCCAATTCTCGCCGAACGGTAAGACCCTGTTTGCGATGACCTATGGTGGGACCGCACCCGTTCAACTTTTCGACACTGTGATCTATCAGCCAATTGGCTACTTGACCACTAACACGAATCTAGCGGATACCGCTACGTCCACCCTGTCTCCAGACGGCACCCAGTGGGCGGTGGCCTCTGAGATTCTTGGGCTTCGAGTCTTCAAAGTGCCTACACCTGCGTCGGAGCCGATCAAGAGCATCACGTTTAGTCCTGAAAAGGTGGTCGAAGGTGTCTCAACCACGGCAACGGTGACCCTGTCGAAACCGGCTCCAGCCGGTGGGCTCACGGTGGAAGTTGAGTTGCCTGCCAACATCGCGCAGGCATACACTTATCCCTCGGCGGTCTTCATCGCAGAAGGTGCAAATTCAGGTCTCTTTGAGATTTCGGGAGGAGGTACCGGCCTCGATGGAACGGTCAATGTGACGGCCATGAGCGGGAATTACTCTCTGACGAGGTCCTTCACCGTTTTGCCACCAACAATCGAATCGTTCACCTTGAGCGGCGCAACTGTAGTTGGTGGGAGCACTGTCACGGGAACCATCAGGCTGATCAACAGTTCCCCGGTGACGACCCAGATTGTGTGGCTTGCATCAAGCAACCCTGACATTGCGGTGCCGCCTTCCTTTGCTCAGTTCAACCCGTCTACAACCACCGCCAGCTTCTCTATCGCCACCAACAAGGTGACGGCGATTCAGCACGTCACGCTTACTGCCAAGATCGGCAGTTCCACGAGGACAGTGACCCTCAAGATCACACCGCCCAAGAAATAGGCCCTAGCATGACTCCCTTTCCGACTCTCACTTCCCACAAAATCCAGGGTCTGGCCAAGATGCGATTGAATGTGAATTCAAGCGAGGAAGCAAACGTGAATTGGCCCAAGAACTCAAGCGGATCTGTTAAAGTTTTCAGAAGAAAAGATCATACATCCATCCGCTCGGCAGCGGCGATCCTGTTCCTTCTCGCGGCTTCCAGCTTCACGCGCGGGCAGACACCTGAAAATTTCAAGTGGCAGTTTTCTCCCACGGACTACACCGGTTCGATCGCTCTCTCTCACGATCAGAGCCTGGTAGGTGTCGGCGTTTCAGGCGGGATCTGCATCTATTTCACAGGCACCCAGCTCCCCTTGCGCGAGATCATTCCGCACTTCGGAAATCCGCAAAATTTCATCTTCTCATCCGACGGAAGAACCCTGGCGATCGAGTCCATTTCTCCAACTCAGGCACAGAGGATCGAGCTATGGAACTACGAGACTGGCACCTACTTGGGGGCGATCAACTCCAAGGTCTCCACGATCAATTCGTTTGTCTTCTCTCCAAATGGAAAAACGCTTGCCTTAGGCGGCTTTGCGAGCAGCCAGGGCGTTAGTCTTGTCGAGCAGTGGAATGTTTCCACGAACTCGAAGGTGTCCAGTATCAAGACATCTGCCGCAACTGTCGCTTCAGTGGCCTATTCTCGGTTTGGTCAGTATTTGGCAGTTGGAGGCCAAGCTTATACGGCCCAGTGGACCAAGGTAGGAGTCCTGGAGCTGTGGAACACCTCCACGAGCACGCTGTACAAGAACCTCAATGTCAGTGATCTGACCAGCGTCAACAGCGTCGTATTCCCATCCTCCGGCAAAACCGTGGCGTGCGCCGGCAGCAGCGGGAGTGAAGGCGCGATCGGAACCTGGCATTTGTCGGATGGAACCCTGAGTTCGCCCATCAACCACATCCTTGCACTCCCTTCCGGAGCGGTTCTTTCACCGGATGCGGACCAGTTTGCGGTGGTTACTTTGAGCCCTGCGTCTCAGATGGGGCAACGGTACATGAATGCCTACGTTTCGCTCTGGAACCTCTCCAACCTGGCCTATCCGAGAGTCACATATTATTCTGGTTGTGCCGCGACGGGGGTGGCGTTTTCAGACGACGCTTCCAAGATCGCGTTTGCGGGTAATGCAGTGAGCTGGTTTGGTACGGGAATGGGGGGAGCAATGGAACCCTCAGGGAGCTTCTTCAATGTAGGCAGCACCACTACTGGCGCCTTGTTGTACGGATCCTCAATTACCGCATACGGATGGTGGGGTCCCGAAAGCGCGTCGGTGAAACCTACCTTCTCTCCCAGCGGCAAGTATGTGTTGGGAGGTGGCAACAACTACAGCGTGTCTGGGTTCGACTCTCAGAATGGGGTCATGAACATTTGGAACACTGCTGATGGAGCTCTTGCCGCGGCAGTGCCGACCCATATTTCTGCCGCAAACTTTGCCGCTGCATTTTCGACAGACGACAAACTCCTGGCTGTCACCAATTACTATTCCAGCCCGGGCAGTGTGTTGATCTGGGATCTACCCTCGGGGAGCATCAAGGAAACACTCTCCTGCAGTGTCTATCCTGGCACTTTGGCATTTTCTCCCAAATCGACCCTCCTTGCCGTAGCAGGACCTGCCGCGAGTGTGGGTCCAGCAGCTGTGGAACTGTGGGATTATTCGACCGGGAAGCGCATCGCCACTTATCCAACCGGGTCCAACGGTGGCATCAATTCCATCGCCTTCTCCGCCGACGGCATGACCCTAGCATTAGGCGGCAGCTACAAATCGACAGCTGGCTCAGTTGGAATCCTTGAAGTTTGGAATGTGGTGAAGGGACGACGGATGTTCAGCCTTGCCACCCAGGCATCGGTCATCTCTGGGGTTGCGATCTCCCCCGACGGAAAGTCTTTGGCCGCCGCAGGCTATTCATCCCCGACTGGCGGATTGAACCTTGGGAGCCTTGAAAATTGGAACCTGACAACTGGTACCAGGAAAGCCATCTTGCCGCTCCTGACGAATACCATCTCGGTTGACTCGGTTCGGTTTTCTCCGGATGGCAGCGCGTTGTATGCGGCTTCATCGGGAGAAACCGGTGCCGTTCAGGTGTTCAACTGGGCAAACAGCTTGTTCCTGGGGTACTACACCACCGGATCTGGACCGTATTTCGGACTCTCACAAGACGGGGGCACCGCTGCTATCTGCAACAGCAACATCGGCATCGCGGTTGCAAAACTGCCCAACCTCGTCTCCGTGCCACTTAAGAGCATCAAACTGAGTCAGTCATCCATTCCCACATGGACAACCACCACCGCAACCGTGACATTGGAATCACCAGCGCCCAGCGGAGGGGTCACGTTAGGCATCCAGACCGGCCTGGGATATTGGTACACATTTCAGTTGCCGACCACGTTGGTGATTCCGGCTGGAGCGACTTCCGGGACTTTCACCGTCATGAGCGAAGATGAGAATTCGGTCACCACGGTGCCGATCACGGTGATCAGCGGTCCAAACTCGCTCACGACATCCCTGACGATCTCGCCACCGGTGTTGACCAGCTTCACACTAAGCGCCTCAAGTGTAGTGGGTGGGAATGCCGTCTCCGGCACCGTCACCATGGCCAACCCGCCCGGGCTCTTTGACACCTACGTTTGGCTCACCTCGAGTAATCCCTCAGTGGTGGTGGTGCCGTATTTGGCGGATTTTCCGGCTGGAGTCAAAACCGTGAGCTTCCAGGTTGGAACCGTGCTGGTGAAGACGCCCCAGGTCGTCACGATCACAGCGACCCTTGGAACCGCGACCAAAACAGTACAGCTGACCGTCAATCCACCTGGCTAGTAAGGCGGGTTTGAGCTGAATCTTCTAGTATTGTTGAGTCATGTTCACTGTCGCCGCGCTCGCGATCGCATCTCTGCACCTCCAAGGTGTCCGCAAAGACCCGATTATCGGGCGATGGGACCTCACCATCCTACGAGGCACCCGCAAATCCGTGGGCTGGCTCGAGGTCAGAGCATCGGGCCGCAACGCCCTTGTGGGCCGATTTATGTGCTCCTTTGGCAGTGCTCGGCCTGTTTCAGAAGTGATCAGCGACGACACCGGAATCCACTTTGCCATCCCTGCCCAGTGGGAGTCCGACAAGGGGAGCCTGAAATTTGATGGACACTTGGTCGGGAAAAAGCTGGAGGGAGTGCTTTCGGGTCCGGTATTCGACGGCTGCACCGTTTCAGGGGGGCCAGCGCCAGACCTTCCCGTGACCGGGCCGATTTCCTGGGGGCCTGGCCAACGGCTGATTGGCAAAGCGCTGGACACCAATTGGGTTCCGACCGAGGGCTGGAGTCTGGAAGACGGGATGTTGCGTGATAAAGCGCCCCGCCATGACATCAACAGCAAGGAGCTTGTAAAGGACTTCAAGCTTCATGCTGAGTTTCGGTATCCCAAGGACAGCAACAGCGGCATCTACCTTCGAGGGCGATACGAAGTTCAGATTGACGATGCTTATGGGCTTCCTGCCGATGATGAGCACATCGGCGGACTCTATGGTCTCATCACTCCTCGCGTCAACGCTGCCAAGCCCGCTGGCGAGTGGCAGACGATGGACATCGTTCTCGTTGGCCGAACCGTGTCGGTGACGCTCAACGGCATCAAGATCATTGAAAATCAGGAGATCCCAGGTCCGACCGGCGGTGCGCTGGACCCTGATGAGGCCGCTCCCGGTCCTATCAAGCTGCAGGGAGACCATGGGCCCATCGACTTCCGAAACATCATCCTTTGGAAGCGCCGGTAAGCGGCACTTGACCCCTTTTCAAACAATCGTGAAGCGGGGGAACCCTGACCTTTCTTCGAAGGTCCCAATGATGGGCACGCTTCACGATCCTTCGACAGTGGCACCCAGCATCTGAGCTGACTGCGAAAGGTGGGATTGCGGGGCGCTTTCGAGGAGACCGCAAATGCATTCCACACTTTCCCATGCCGACCAGGCAACCTACAATCTGATCTTCATCCACCCGGTGGCCCATAACCTTGAGTGGACAGGCATCATCAACATCTTCAACCACCTGGGGATGCTGGAAGAGCAGGAGAACAATAAGCTTAAGTTCACCCGGAACGGCCAGACGCTCACCCTCCATCGCAAAGAGAAAGACCTGGATGTGGATGATGTATTCCGGCTTCGACACTTCCTGCAGGCCAGCGAACTGGTACCTCAGTCTCCGTTGGACGCTCGCCGAGATGTTCTCGTAGTTCTCGACCACGCAGGCGCTAGGATCTACCGCGCTGGAGCGGAGGGCAGTGAACCCGAAATGCTGGTACCTCTCGATCCGAGCGGTCACGACCAGCAGGTTCACAACCCGATGGGGGACTCCGGTGGCAAACAGGGTCCACTGCGAAAGCTTTTCCATGAGGCGCTTGCAGCCAAGCTTGAATCCGCGGGCCGAATCCTGTTGATGGGTGACGGGACTGGCGCAAGCAGTGAAATGGACCATTTCACGACTGAGCTGATGAGCCACCACCACAAAGATCTCGCATCCCGAATTGTCGATAAACAGATCTGCGACATCAGCCACATGACCGAACACGACTTCGCCGCCAAAGCGAAAGAGTTCTTCCATGAGCTGGAGCTGCCTAAAAAGACTGCCATGTAGGTTGCTTTGTTAACGTCTGGCTTTCATTGATAAACTCTATCAATGCCAATTTCCAGACGGGACCTCTTGGCGGCCGGGGCCGCGTCACTGTTGCCGTTGCCTGCCCTCGCGGCGGCGACGGCAAAGCGGCCGTTACGGGTCGCCCACATGACCGACTTCCACATCCAGCCAGAGCTTCACGCGGTGGAGGGATCTGTGAAGGCATGGCACCACATGATGTCTCTCAGTCGGCGGCCGGAATTGGTGCTCGTTGGGGGCGACATGGTGATGGACGCCTGGTCGGCTAATAGGTCGCGGACCCAACTTCAGTGGGACCTTTATAAAAAGACGCTTCACGATGGCACCGACCTTCCGATTCACCACGCCATCGGAAACCACGATATCTGGGGCATCGATAGGGCCAAGAGCCACACATCAGGTGACGAAGGACAGTGGGCCAAAAAGTGGTTCATGGATGCCTTTGGCTACTCGCGCACCTATCACAGCTTCGACCATGCCGACTGGCACTTTGTGATGCTGGACAACGTCCTCCTCACTCCCGACGGCTACAACGGCTTTGTCGACCAAGAGCAACTGGATTGGCTCAAGGAAGATCTGTCTGGAACTCATAAGCCCACGGTAGTGGTCTCCCACATCCCGCTCCTCTCCGTCACTGGGCTTGCCGGCGGATACGATGCGAAGAGCGGCGAGTGGAATGTCGGCGGCAATGTGATGACCAAGAATGTGAACGCGGTGATGGAGCTATTTGGTCAGCATCCAAACGTGAAGCTGGCCCTCAGCGGACACGTTCACGAAGTTGACCGCGTGGATTGGCGAGGCGTCACCTACCTGTGCGGAGGCGCTGTCTGCGGCTCTTGGTGGAAGGGCCCCAACAACGGTTTCCCCCCTGGCTACCGCGTGCTGGACCTTCATTCCGACGGCACCTTCCAGGAGCAATACATCCCCTGGGGTTGGGTTCAGCGGGACTAGGTGGGCAGGCACTGAAGTAAAGTCGAACACGATGACGTTCGAAGAACTTGAGAACAGCCTTCCCAACGGCGTCCACGATGGTGAGATCAGCGGCATCTCGGTCGACTACGTCCTTCGCGTCGCAACGTTTGAGATCGATCTGTGGATTGGCGATCTCAACTCCAAGGACCCCGTCGTTCGAGAGCGCTATCGAAAGGCGACGATCACGATTCGGGGTTTGGACTTCCTCGCCATCGAGCCACCTCACCCGGTCTACCCTTACACGGAGCCCGACACCGTTTGCATCTCTAACAACGGCCCCATTGACGACCGATACGGAGAGAAGCTGAGCGTACTGCCCAAAGGCAATTGCTCCCAGGCTCTCTACATCGGCTCGTGGAACACCTGTATTTTCGTCTCTGGAGAATCTTGTGATCTGAAGTGGACGGGCGAGCCACACTTGCTGGGGGAAACCGAAACGGGATGAGAGCCGTCGACCTCACCTATCCGCCGCAGGACCCCACCAAGCAGCTTGAGCATGTCTGCGAGCAGGTCGACGCAACCCTAGGCCCATCGACGAAGCTCGCCTCCTACCCCGGAGCCCAGCACTGGCATATCTCCAAACACAGAGTCAAAGGAACCCTAGAGGCAACGTGGTGGCCGTCCAAACAGCGCTTCTGGCTAAAAGTAGCCACCAACCGAGATGCCGACTGGATTGCTTCCGCCATAGAGGCGATTGAATTACACTTCCGCGATCGCAAGTGAGCGCGCTCGAGATCGCTTGGCTCCGCCTGCCAAGCAACAAAACAAAGGCCTCAAGTCCCGCGTTGAAGGCCGCACTCCTTCAGGTGCCAACTATCCGGACAGTGCCAGTTTCAACACTCTTGCTGCCCGGACTTTTATCCAGGCCCTTCGCTCGCTACGAACCGCTTTGCCTGCTTTCAAGCAGACTCAATCGCTCGCTGATCATTTCCAATGTTTGCTGAATGTGCTGGATTTCCCTGTACGTCTGCACATTGACTTCATAGTCCAGGGTAGCGCGCGTGTTCGCGAGGTTCGACTGGCCACTGTTGCTGATGATGAGGATGCTCGTGATCAGCACCGCCTCAATTGACAAAGCCAAGGCTAGCAAGCCGAATGGATAGGCGTCAAAGGTGCGACCGATCATGAAGATGCCGGTGTTCAGAGCGATCCAAGCTCCGATCCACACAATGTGAATCACGACAAAGTGCGGCTTACCAATGAAGCCAGCGATCTTCGTGACCAGAGCCTCGTGCCACAAGCTCTGCCTCCCCAACTCCTCAAGGGCATACCGAAATTCACCTAAGGCCTTATGGCACTTGGGGTTTTGACAGAACACCGCATGAGCGTCGTTCTTGCCCCCGCAAGCTGGGCAGACTAATTCAGATTCGAAGTCCGTTGGCATGATTCACCTTATTCCTTCTAAAGCATTATTGCCGTCATCATTTCAAGGCATTGCACGGGATCAAGGGTAAATCGGGATATAAGGCAGGGCAACTTTCGCTAGAAACACAGGCGAAGTAAGCCTTCGCGGGGGCTGGGTGGTAGACGCAGACTAAGTGTTTCAGAGTGCCGCCTCCCCCAGGGTAAGCCGCCTGAGCGGCTAACCCTGGGATGGTAGAGATAATCCCAACAGAATATTCGAAGGTTTGTTCGGACCTAACCGGCGTTAGCCGCCGGTATTGTCTCCCTTCTTGCCTTTATCGTTGGGCTTGCGAGGCGGAGTTTTGCCCTTGGGGGGCGGAACCCGCTTGGGCGGGATCACTCGTGCGGGAGGAGTCTGCCTAGGCTGAACCGGGGGCGGCACCACGCGGGGGCGAGTGTTGACCGGCGGCTGAGCTGGGCGGGCTCGGGTTACGGCGGGAGGGGGAACCTGCCTTGGAGTGATGACGGGTGGGGCCACTGGTCGACGTGGTTGTCGAGGGTTGTTTGGCCTTACGATTGGGGGGTTGACAGGCACGGGCGGGGTGCCTCTAGGATTGAAGCTGCCAGGAACTCGATTCCTCGGGTTGATGACGGGAGGAGCGTTTCGCACAGGTGGTCGATTTGGCACTACCGGTGGAACGTTTCGGTTCGGCGGGTGAACCGGGTTCACAGGAGGTGTTCGGAAACCAGGATTGGTGCGAGGTGGAACGGATCGGGTTGGGACGCGGACAACGGCAGGCAGACTTCGAGCGCCCTGCATGGGCTGAACCCATCCGGTCGTACGAGCCGGCGCTGCCGCCCGAATAACCGGTCGGTTGAGAACCGCCGAGTTGGGACGAGCTCCCGAGAATCCAACACTGGGGCTAAAAGAGCGCGCCGTCGGCCGTACGTTTGTCGGGCCAGCATAGCGGGCTCCACCCTCAGTCGGCGAGGCAAACATCTTGCCGCGTGTAAAGATCTGGGTGGCGTTGGCACCACCAGCATTGAATCGATCTCTTCCCGCGAATCCACTTGTGGTAGTCACGGTGGCACCTCCGGCAACCCGAGAGTTGCGGGGGACAAAGCCGTTGTTGTTCACATACACGTTCGTGATGTTCGTCACTCGAGTGATGTTGTAAACGTTGGTCGTTCGGTTGATCTCGGAGTTTCTCCAAGGTCTAGGCGAACAGGAGTCCCTGCCGTCCGGATAGTAGCAAGCGGCTCCACCAATGGCGAAGTTCACCGCCCAATTTCCGACGCGGAAGTTCACGGAGACAACCGGCGGATAGCGAACCTCGGATGGGGCCAGTGGGCACCAAGCAATCGATCCGCGATCGGTGCTGAAGTGCACGACGGCGGGGGACCAGCATTGCTGGGCTGGACCCGGGCGCCAGCACCATCCGTTCGAGCTTGGGAACCACGTGCCGTAGTGATACGGAGCCCAGCCCCACTGCTCGTTGCCACACCAAGTCCAGCCAAACGGGCTAACCCACACCCAGTGACCATCACGATAGGGTGCCCAGTCTCGGCTGACACCGTTCGGACGCCAGCAGTTTCCATATTGTGGGTCTCGGACCCAAGTGCCATAGCCATCCAGTTCGCCGCCCATGATGGCGATGTTGGACGGAAGGTAGGAAGAGCGGTGGACGATGACGTGATCTCGACCGTCGCAGAAGCGATCCCAGTCGTCCCCACCAGGGGCAGAAACAAGAGCATAACGGGCATTGGGCCCAGTTAGTCGGAGGAATTCACCGCGACCAACGTCAATCTGGCCAGCTTCTCCCTGCACGTGAGTCTGACCATCTCGCACCGTGAGTCGAAGGCCGGAGGAAGCATCCACACGGAAGCCGGATGGCCCAGAGGCGGTGATCGATGCCAACGGAGTATCGATTTGATAAGAGGAATTCCCGTTGGTGAGTCGGAAGCTTGCGGTTCCAGTGTTAAGACGAATCTCGGTGAACTCACCTCGATCATCCGAATACATTGTATGCAGGGTGGCTACAGCGCCGCTTCCGAGTCGGAGCAGACTTCCGTCGTCAAACTGGATTTCGGCTCGGGAGCCTGGGTTGAGCCACAGCTCGGCACCCTGTCTGAGAGGGAGATTGGTTCCTGCATCAGACCAATCAACATCATCGCCTGGCCGCCAGATGAGGCCACCGTCGATGTACGAAACGCGCGCCATGCGAATGGGGCCCTCGCCGGCAGATGGGGCGGGCTGAGCGGGCTCGACCGGTGCGGGAGGAGCGGCCTGAGCTTGGTCGGCGGTGATAATCACCAGCTGCTCGGCCTCCTGCCATCGAACTTGAGCGCCGATAGCTTCGCTTACAAATCGAATCGGCACCATCGTGGATCCATCGAGGATCTGAGCGGGGACGTCCATCGTGACGGCCTGGCCATTGACGGTGGCGTTGGGGTTGCCGATTTGAAGATCGACGGTGTTTTGGCCACGACTCGCGACCACTTCGCGCTTGTCTGGGTGCCACTCAACGTACGCCCCGAGCTTTTCAAAAACTCCGCGCAGGGGCACTAGGACTCTTCCATCCACCATCTGCGGACCTGTCCCCGCGAATTGGACTGGCTGGCCGTTGATGGAAACTGAAATCGCGGACTGCGCGGCGGCAAAGGCTGCCGTTAAGGCAAACGCAGTCGCCAGTCCGAATCTGACTATTCCTTGTTTCATGGTTTCTCCTTGTAAATTTTTGGCTCAATAAATTGGGAGGAAATATCACTTCTCCCACAAGGGGTTGTTGACGACGCTGATCAATCCCATGTTCATTAGTCCCAATCGCCAAGCAGATTGTTGCACCGGCCCAAAACCCTGACCGTTTCACTAGGTCTTATGAGCACTTTGGGAAACGCAGACCTCGGGTATCTGATAAGCAGTAAGAGCGTCTCGACAAGTTGAGACGCTCTTACTGGCTTCGCGAAGGATGTTCAGAATCCTGAAGTTCAGATTTCTATTTATTGATTGGCAGAAGCACGTCTTTCGTCTTCGTGCCTGGCGGCAAAGGCTTCTTGTTGACGGTTGGATCTGGCTCAACGGTGTTGTTCGCGCACCCGGCCAAAACGAGTCCGCACACGATAGCGAGAAGAAATAGCAGTCTTTTCATAAAGTAGATGGCCCCTCCCAAACGGGAGGGGCCGTACCTATATTAGTGGTTCTGGTGGGAGATGTCTGGGCGGAACAATGGCGTGTGGCAGTACTGGTCCCACACTGCCTCGTGACCCTCGTAGCCTGCCGCATTGTCCGGAATGCCATTGGAATCGTATCCGTTGATCGGCCATGGATCAAGAAGCTGGTCGCCCGTTCCCATCGGTCGGTTCTTGGCGTGACCATCGGCAAATGCCCAGTTCTCTCGCTTGCCAAAGCAGAAGGAGGTGGCGTGGATGTTGCCCATGCCCGACTGGCTTCCGTTCGTGTTCCCTGCTTCAAGGGTGTTGGATGATTGCGAGTCGTTGTGGCACTTTTGCGCATCATTGATCAGGACACCGCCACCGTTGAAGACGCAGGCTTGAGTCGGATCTGGGCAGATGAGAAACGGCTCAGCGTAAGTGTCGCCTACTCGAGCGAGCTGACCGAATGCTGGCCACCAGGTTGGCGTTCCAACTGGGTCGGCAACCGCCGTCTGGCTGAAGGAACTTACAAGACCGTTCATGTTGTAGGACACGTTTGCAGGCGTGCCGTCCCCGGGGGCGGGAGCGATGAATCCTGCCTGGAGAGTTGCCCCGGGCATCTGCATCATTGCCCAGCTCTTGTTGTAGGGGAACAGGGTGTTCGGTGCCGAGACGAGCGATGACTTCACTCGCTTTCCATTCCCGCTGCAGCCTCCGTTTGCCAAGTTGTACTGGGCCGTAGCGGATGCGGACCAAGTTGCAGGCTCGGCCATTCTTGAGTCAATGTTCCAATTCTCGCTACAGTCCCGACCGTAGGCTGCCGGAAAGTAGTCGTCGTAGTCCGCGCTGTACATGATCGTGCTCAGTCCGAGCTGCTTCACATTGCTCAAATCGGCGGTGGACTTCGCCGCGACCTTCGCCTGGGCGAATACGGGGAAGAGGATTGCTGCGAGGATCGCGATAATGGCGATAACCACCAGTAGCTCAATGAGTGTAAAAGCTCGTCTGTTCATAAGAATTCCTGTTGTGGGCGAACCCATCTGGAATTAACTTACAGGTCTCATGTTATGGTCTGATTAACTAAAATAGATACTATATATTTCGCGCGTTAAGCTTCATGAAAGCCATAACATCACGTTAATTAATACTAGTAATTGTATGTTCAAATCATTCGAGGGCTTCGTAGCGAACCTTTAGAAGTTGAGATTCCCATCGTTCACCCTGAACGATGGGAATCTCGAGTGACCTTCACTGGGGCTCTATCCGTGCTAGTGCGCCGCCGCCGCGTCGCCACCGCCTGCCCTTCGCTTCATCAGCATCAGACATGGAATGGTGAGGGCAAACAAAACGCCAATCAGCACATGGGCGTTGTTGATTGCCATGGTGTATGCCTGACGGGTGACCTGGCCATCGAGGATGGTCTGCGCACCTGCTGTGGCACGACTCATGTCGTAACCCTTCGCGTAGAGGGCGCCGGTCATGAGGTGAGCGCGGTCCGCAGCAATCGAATTGCCACTGTACATTCTTGCGGCGAGATCGTACCGATGAAAGTCGGTCATCCGGGTCACGTAGGTGGACAGGGCGGCGATGCCGAACGAGCCCCCGAGCTGACGGGCAAGCCCGAGGAGCGCCGCTCCCTGCTTCATCGCCTGCGGTTTTAGGCCCGCAACACCGGCGACGATGACAGACAGCATCAACAGGCCGATACCCACTCGACTGAGCTCCAGCGCAAACTGCGCGTCGCTCTCATTGCTGGAACTCGTCATGTGTCCCAGCAGCCACATCGAAGTCATCATCACCACCGCGCCGCACATCGCCAGGTCCCTTCCGGGGACTCGTCGCTGCATGAGGATGCCTGTGGTCATCATCGTGAACGCCAGGACCAGGCCCGGATCGAACATGAACAGTCCGCTCTTCGATGCAGTGAAGCCAAGCACGGTCTGCGCGAATAGCGGGAACAGATACAGTCCCCCGTACAGCCCAAACCCAGCCACAAACATCACGACCGTCGCACCACTGAGTCCGCGATCCTTAAGCACGCGAAGGTCCACAATCGGAGCCTTGTTTCTTGCTGAGAGCTGCCAGAGGACGAAGCCAACCGTGGCAGAGATACCGATGACCGTTAGTTTGAAAATCATCGCATCGGCGAGCCAGTCGTTCTGCTGTCCCTCCTCCAGCACGTACTGAATGGAGCCAAGTCCCGCCGCGAGCAGGCCGATTCCAAGCCAGTCGACCCTCCCTCCAAGCTGTCCAAGCGCGCCCTTGTAATAGCGGCCGATGAGGAACATGGCGAGCAGGCCGGTTGGGATATTGATGAAGAATATCCATGGCCAGGCGTAGTTGTCAGTGATCCATCCGCCAAGGGTTGGGGCCAGCGCAGGGGCAACGGTGATGCCCAAAGCCCAGATACTCTGTGACTTGGTGACTTCGTGAGGGGGAAAAACCTCGGCGATACCGGCCTGAGTCATTGAGATGAGAGGTGCTCCGGCCGCACCCTGGATGAGCCTAAACAGGATCATCTCGTTCAGATTCGTCGCGATGCCGCACAAGGCCGAAGCAGCGATGAACGCGCCGATGCTGACAAGCAGGTACTGCCTCAGCCCAAACCGCTGAGCCAACCAAGCAGTCATTGGGAGCACGATGACGTTGGCAAGAATGTAGGAGGTGCTGACCCATCCAATCTCTTGAAAGGTGCACCCCAGGTTTCCTGCCATCGTCGGCAGGACCGGGTTGATGATGCTGGTATCCAGCACTTCGAGAACCGCGCTGAGAACAAAGCCTGCGAGAAGAATCCAGCGGGTGGCTCCGTAGGCACCCAATTCTTTCAGCGGCTCGAGTCTCGCGGTTGGAGCCTTAAGCGCCGCGCTTGCCGCCATGATTTACTGGGCTCCTTTGCTCGCCGTATCGATGGTCGCAACGACAGAAAGTCCCTGGCGGAGCTTGTCGATATCCTTGTTCTCGATTCCATCAAATACGATCTTCACGGGAACGCGCTGAACCACTTTGGTGAAGTTGCCGGTGGAGTTGTCTGGAGGCAGAAGGGTTGTGGCGGAGCCAGTTGCTCGGATCACGCTGCCCACCTTGCCATGGAACTTAAGACCAGGGAGGGCATCCACTTCGACTTCCGCCGACTGGCCTTCCTTCACGTCTGCAAGCTGAGTCTCCTTGAAGTTGGCCATCACCCAAATGCCATTTCCACGAGTGATCGTCACAACCGTCTGGCCAGGGCTGATGGCGGTACCTACGTTGGCGGTGTGCTTGACCACATAGCCGTCGCAAGGGGCGTACAGGTACGCATCCCCTACGGTGACCTTGGCACGCTCAACCGCAGCTTCCGCCTGCATCATCTGAGCCTTCGCCGTCGCAATCTGCTTTTCGCGAAGGGAGATCTCTTCCGTTCCCGCTTGGGCGCTTTGGAGGTCTGCACTCGCCTTGGCACCCTGGCCCTCGTTCGTCTGAACGTTGGAATCCTGGATGTTCACCTGCGTTTCTCCGGCTTTGACCACCTGAAGGCTCTGCTGGGCGACCACAACCTGCTTGGCTGCATAGTCGGCCTGGTCCTGGGTGGCGCGAAGCTGAGCCTCGGACTGCACGACGGCTGACCTCGCTTGGGCAACCTGAGAATCAGCGGCGCCAGCACGCTGCTTTGCCGATTCGAGATTGGCCTTGGCGGTGGTGCTGGTAGCTACAGCGGCATCGTATTGCTGCTTGGAGACTGCTTCATCTGAGTAGAGCTTGGTGTATCGCTCCAAGTCCTGCGCGGCTCGGTCCGCTTCTGCCTTGGCAGAGTCCACCGACGACCGGGCGGCAGCGGCGTTTCGAGTCGCGGTTTCAACCGCTTGGCGCGCATTCAGCAATCCTGCTCTGGCGCCGGCGACGGCCGCTTGGCCCTGAGATGCCTGGGACTTTGCTGCGGCAACCTGGTCTTCCGCCAGGCGCTCCTGACTCTTGATGGTATCGGAGCTCATCTGCACCTGGAGACGAGATCCCTTCGTTTTGGCGATCTGAGTCTCGATGGTTGCCTGGGATGCTCGAATCGCCGCGGCAGTCGAGAGCTTGGTGAATTCCAAAGACGCTTCCGCCTGAGGAACCTGGGATTTGGCCGCCTCAAGGGTGGCCTCGGCCTGCTTCAGCTCCGCGCTGGAGCCATCGGTATCCAGTCTCGCTATGAGCTGGCCTTTTTTCACGAAATCACCATCTGCCACCTTGAGCTCGGTGAGGGTTCCAGAAACAGAAGGGCTGATGTTGACGAGGTCACCGGTGGCGTAGGCGTCGTCGGTAGACACATGGGTCTGCCCGAAAACGTAGCCGCCGTAGCCCTTTACGAGCACCACGAGGGCAACGACTCCAACGACGATGCCGATAACTGCTTTTCGTCCGGCTGCTGGCTTTGCGGTGGCGGCCGGGGACGCTGGCTCTGAAGGAAGAGATCCCGCGAGATCGGCTTTAGAATTTTCTTGTTCTTTGGTCATGTTCTCCTCTAAAGGCATTAGGGGACGAGAGAAAGGCTAAGGGCTCGGGCAAGTTGAGCCTTGGCAGTGAGGAGGTCGTAGGTTGCTTCAACCTGGGCGGCCTGAGCCGCTGTCAACTCGGATTGGGCGTCGGTGACTTCAATGTACAGGCCGACTTGGGATTCGAATCGCTGCTGCGCTAGCTTTCGGGCAGCCGTTGCGGCGGTGAGCGCCACCGTTGCGGCGTCCAGCCTCTTTCGCTGGGTCTCGACGTCGAGCGCCGCGTTTTGAACTTGCAGAGCAATGCCGCGTCGCGTCTGCTCCTGCCTCGCCTTGGCTCCTTCAACTCCCGCCTTGGCTTCCTTCACCCGCTCTCGAGTGAGGCCGCCGTCAAAGATTGGGATGGAAACGCCAAACGTGAGCGCTCCAACTTCCTGCCTCGGCAGTGCAAAGGAGGTGGTGGGATATCGGGTACCGGAAACGGAAATGAATGCCCCGAGCGAGTTGCCGGTTCTCGCAATGCTGACGCCCTTCTGGGCAGCAAGCACTTCCATCGAAGCGGCAAGCGCCTCAGGTCTACGGTCGAGAGCTTCCAGAATCAGCTTGGGCCTATCTGCCGGCTCATCTTTCGCCATCGCCGCGGGGGACTTGGCGGGGTCGACGAGGACGAGTGGCGAATCGAGCGGCCGTCGAAGCTGGTCATTGAGAGCGCTGCGAGCTGAGTCCAGCTCATTCTGTCGTCTCACCAGTTCTCGCTCTGCCTGAGCCACCTGGCTCTGGGCACGAAGGGTGTCGATCTTCTGGCCGACACCGCCCTTATAAAGTCGATCTGCGATCGTGGACTGCTCTTGGTAAGCCTTGAGAGAGGCTTCAGCTACGCCCACGTTCTGCTCACTGCGAAGCACTGCATAGTACGCGGTAGTGGTGGTGAGGTCTTGATCTTCCGTGACTGACCGAAGCCGGTAAGAGGCAGCGAGGGCAGAGAGTTTGGCCTGGGCCACGACCATTCCAAGCTGACCGGAAACATCCAGATCTTGGGTGACCTCCAGTGCGAGCTGCTCTTCGTTGTTCGGCTGGAGCTCAAATGGGGTGGTGGACCCTGGGAAGCTAACGGTGGTTCGGTTGTCGTACCGAGTGGCTGACCCTTTGAATCCCACCTGGGGCTTTCTGTGAGCTTGTCCCTGACCCGCACGGGCTCTTGCTGCCTCAAGTTCGCTCTGCGCGACTTTGACGGAGGTGCTTCCCTGCTCCGCCTGATGGATCGCCTGTTCCAAGGTGAGAGGCGCCTGGATGGACGCGGCATTGCCTTGGAGGACGGCAGCCAGGGCAAATAAACCGAAGGGACCGGTCATCGGCTCCCTCCCTGTTGTGATTCTCCTACGCCTGCAGTTCTATACATCTGTTCACCTTTTCTTATCATGCGTCTCTTTCGTTTCCAATGTAAAAGATTATACGCAATCTAGTCAGAAAAATTTACACGGAGTAAAAATAAGATACAATGAGACTACAAAGTTAACGACGCCGACGTCTTAACGGATGAGAAAACAAAATGAACATCGCTGATGTGGAAACAGGGTTGATTCGGCCCAGCATGAAGGAGCGACAGAGACAGTTGCGCGAGGATGCAATCCTTGACGCCGCGGTTGAGTTCATCCAGACAAAGGGATTCAACGCGATGACCCTTGAGGACATCACCGAGGCAATCGGAATCTCTCGCCCCACCTTGTATCAGCATTTCAGCTCCAAGGAGGATGTTCTCATCCACGTCGGCATCCGCAACCTGAAGTACGCCGCCGAGCAGCTTGCCGCGATGGACCCTGCAATGTCCGCAACGGACCGGCTCTGCCTGTTCATGGGCTGGTGCATCGATCGCAAGTTTGGGGAGCATCGTGAGATGTTCTACGACATGACCCGCTTGGTGATGTCGTGTGGAAACGATCCGCGCTACGCGGGGCCACAGGGCGCCTTCATTAAGAAGCTGGAGGAGCTTGTTTCCTTGGCTCAAGCAGAGGGAGGCGTGAGAAGCGATGTCAGCGCCACCATCCTGTCCGAGGTCATCCTCGGAGCCATGAAGAGCCTCACCTTCAACCGCCTGGTTCAAGAAGGCAAAACCTCTCCCGCCGAAATCAAGGACGGGCTCACGAAGCTTCTGTTCTGCTCGAAGGCAGCCTAAGGTCGTCTACCGCATTAGGCAGACCATCCTGCCTGTCGACCAGCCTCACAAACGTAAGCAAGCGACCCACTTTTCACGCTTGTTTGCATGTCAGACACTCCCTTGCACAAATACCATTAGGTAAATTGCCGGGATGAGCATTCGAGTAATCGGCGCAGGGTTGGGCCGAACAGGGACTCACTCTCTCAAACTTGCCCTAGAGCGACTCACTGGAGAGCCATGCTATCACATGGTTGAGGTGTTTAAGCACATGGACCACTGCTCGATCTGGGCAGAAGCCGGCAGAGGCAACCTGCCTGACTGGGACTCCTTGTTGGCCGGCTACGGCAGCGCGGTGGACTGGCCGTCGGCCGCCTTTTGGCAGGAGATGAGCGATGCACTGCCCGACGCGGTGGTCGTCCTCTCCGTCCGTGACCCCGAGAAGTGGTGGGAGAGTGCGAGCCAAACGATCTTTGCCTCCATCGATCGAATGCCGGATCCTCACTGGCAGGACATGATCCAGTCGATCTTCAGTTCAAAAACACAAATGAACCGTGCATGTAAGGAAAGCTGTATCGCGGCTTTCAAGAAGCACAACGATGAGGTGATCCAGGCCATCCCTGCTGAGCGCCTAGTGATTTGGCAAGCGTCCGACGGTTGGGAGCCTCTATGCAAAGCCCTCGGCGTACCGGTTCCAGAAGAGCCGTTTCCCGTTACAAACACGCGCGAGGAGTTCCTCGCACACGTCTCCAAGGCCGCCGCCGTGACCGGGGCCTGACGTGTTGACTCAGTCTCAACACCAAAGGTGTTGCCTGTGCGCAGCCCAGGGTTGGGCGCTCCAGCGGCCCACCCTGGGTTAGGGATGCAATACGGTTTGAAGTCCGAGGGATATGTTCAGTCTTGGAATTGTGTTCAAGCCATAGAATTCTTGGCGACGACTCCTTCTCCTTCCCGCGGCGGGAGAAGGTAGGTTGAGGATTGGCCTGATTGGCGCGCCCCTGGCTCCCTGCTCATTCCGGGAACCTGGAAAGGAGCCATTCAAGGTGCTGATCTGAAGAAACAGCTCTCTTCTCTTATGGCCCGTTTTCCGCCCGAAGCTAGGCCGCTTAGATTCAACTCTTCCGGGTTTCCATACCAAATTAAGGGGCCAGGGGCCCATTTTCGTTGCACCCTACCCCACCCTCTCCCTCATGAGGGCGAGGGAACCGCTCCAAAATGCCTTGACTCGCCGAACTAGCGTTGGGTGTCCGGCCGCTCCTACACTGGAGCCCTCAAACTGGATGGCAATGGCCTAAAGGCAGCGCTCCGGTTTGGCTATCGGCCTTCTTGGATCGGCACGTCTCGGTTCGGCAACGCCATTTTGTATCGGGTAACCGTGAACTTGCCGTTCTTGTCGATGACACCTCGGGAGCCGTGGTCGAGGCGGTCAAACCCGAACCGCGATCCGGCGGCGAATTGGAGACGAGCTCCCGCTTCGGGAGAAAGTTCCGATGCGGCGCGGTCGATCTCTTCCTTTGCCTCGCCCCAATGCCTGAAGCTTGAAAGGATGTAGGCATGCAAATAGTGAAGACAAGGATCGTTCGGGAATTGGTGGAGAGCTTTGCTGAGCGCCAAAAGGTATCCCTTTCTCTTGTAAAGAACGGCGGGCATCATGTTGGCCACCGCGCGCGCATCAGCTAGTTCTGGCTGACCATCCAAGTATGGATTCACGACCTCTTTGTCGACGTAAAACGAAAAGTTGTTGATGACTCGGCGGTAGGCGACCAACGCCTCCTTCGGCTTCCCTACAGCCTCCGCCACGGCCCCAAAGCGGAGCAAATGTTCGTCGTCGTTGCTTGAAGTTTGATTTGGATAGACCAAGCGATGATAGATGGCGTAAGCTCGGGCCGACTTCCCTTCGGCTTGCAGCGCATCCGCCATCAACAATTGGGCGCCATTGTCTGTCCCGGCGAACTGAAGAACCGCCTGCGAGTAGGCCTTGGCACGGCGTGTGTCACCCGCTTCTAGAGCGGCACTCCCTCGCATCAGATTCGAGTTATTCGCCCACCTCAGGACTGCCCCACGGTGATCCTTTCCCTGACTGGTGAAGAAGATCGGGCCGATGACAGCTACCGGTATGAGAATGGCCACAGAATAGCCGATCCCGATATAGATTTCTCGCTTCAACTGCTCTGCCGTCTTCTTGGCCACGAACCTATTATCAGCCAAATTCAGCGCTTGTGCCAACTTTTTGCGTCGACGAATTCGGTTTTCATTTCGATATTTCTAGAATTATCGCGTAGAATAGATCAATGGACAAACAGCAGAGAGCCGCGATCTTCAAAGCGTTGGGAGATCCCACCCGCTTGCGGATCTTCGAGTTCCTGCGGAGCTGTTGCTGTCCGATCGCCATTGACGACTTCGGCGATGTGCGGCCCGTCTCTGGACCGACAGTCGGTGAGGTGTGCTGCAGTGTGACGGGGGCGGTGAAGGTCTCCTCGACCATGAGCTTTCATCTCAAAGAGTTGCGCAACGCCGGACTCATTACGATGGAGCGGCGCGGAAAGAATATGGTCTGCGCGGTCGATCCCTTCGCGATTGCAGACCTCGCCTCCTATTTCGGCGACCAGCAATCCCAACGTTTTCAATAACTCTTTCGAATCAAAGTTATCTCTTATCCAACATGGAGCGAAATCAATATGTCAAACCAAAACCTAACCGATCGCAATGACGTTCGTGAACTGGTTCGCCAGCGATACGGAGAAGCCGCCCTCAAGGTGCTGAACAGCGAAGGTGGATCTTGCTGCGGCGGCGCCGCTCAGTCGGCCGCAGCCTGTTGCGGAGGAGCTGAGGATGCAGAAGCTTCTTGCTGCTCCAATGTGAAAGATCCAATCACGAGCAACCTCTACTCCGACCTTGAAGCCTCCGAAATCCCAGAGGCGGCACTCCTAGCGAGCCTCGGCTGCGGCAACCCCACCGCTCTCGCTCAACTGAACCCTGGCGAGACCGTGCTGGACCTTGGCAGCGGCGGCGGCATCGACGTTCTCCTTTCAGCACGACGCGTTGGCCCAACCGGGTTTGCTTACGGGCTGGATATGACTGACGAGATGCTCGCCCTTGCAGAAAAGAACAGGGCTGAGGCAGGCGCCGAAAACGTACGCTTCCTAAAGGGACACATCGAAGAGATCCCCCTCCCCGATGCCTCGGTCGATGTGATCATCTCCAACTGCGTCATCAACCTCTCCGCCGAGAAAGACCAAGTTCTCGCTGAAGCATTTCGAGTCCTGAAGCCAGGCGGCCGATTCGCCGTCTCGGACGTGGTGGTGGAACACACTCTGCCGGAATCTGTGCGCAAGGATATGGAAATGTACGTGGGATGCGTCGCCGGTGCGCTGGAGCGGAACGACTACATCCATCGGCTGCAATCTGCCGGCTTCATCGACGTGAGCATCGAACCCACCCGGCGCTACGAGTTTTCGAACCTTGAGGGAGCATGGGCGCCCAAAGGAGTTGCCGCGATGACTGCAGAGGAGAAGCGCTCTCTGGACGGAGTGATCATGGGTGCCTTCATAAGAGCAGCAAAACCTTAATCAAAGCGATATTCCTATGAATATCGAAATGTCGGTATCCTCGGGGCATGATCGTCACTGAGGATATCGCCGCAGCGCGAGCAAAGATGTTTAAGGCACTTGGCGACCGTACCCGGGTGCAGATTTTCGACTTCTTGCGCGAGAGATGTTGCGACGTCGCAATTGGCGAAGAGGGCGACGTGATGCCCGTGCAGGGACCTTCGTTTGGCGAAGTGTGCTGTCACATTACTGGGAAGGATCGAATCACCTCCACCATCTCCTTTCACCTCAACGAGCTGAAAGATGCGGGCCTCATCTCTGTCGAAAAGCAGGGCAAGTACATGATCTGTAGCGTGAACAGGCCGACGGTCGCCCATCTCGCTGAATACCTCGGCCAACCCGAGCCACAACGGGATGAGTGCTGCTGATGGCTGCCCGATTTGCCATCTTCAGCGACATCCATGCCAACCTGCCTGCAATGCAGGCAGTACGAAGGCACATCGAAGTTCAGGCATTCGAAGCTGTCTATTGCCTTGGCGACTTAGGCGGCTACGCCAGCCAGCCCAACGAAGTTCAGGACGAGATCATGGCGATGGGATGCCCAACCATCCTCGGCAACTACGATGAGGGCGTTGGGTTCGAGCGAGAAGACTGCGGCTGCAAGTACATCAAGCCTTTTGATATCGAGATGTCCAACGTCTCCTTCCTCTGGACGCGGGAAAACACGACTCCTGAGCACAAAGCTTGGCTGCAGGAACTCCCACGAGAGATTCGGTTTGAAGTGGATGGGCTGAGAATCCTTCTGTGTCACGGCTCCCCTCGAGAGACCACGGAATACCTCTTTGAGAACCGATCCGATGGGTACCTGAAGCAGTTCACCGCCGGAGGCGTTGCAGACGCCGAGGCCGATGTCATCGTGTTCGGCCACACCCATGTGCCGTTCCACCGAGAAGTGAATGGAGTCCACTTTATCAATACCGGAAGCGTTGGCCGTCCCAAAGACGGTGACCCTCGCGCGGGTTACTGCGTGCTGACCCTCGACGGAAAAGCCGTGAGCTCGCATCAGGTGCGGCTGGACTATGACGTGGAACTTGCAGCCACTCGCCTCGTGGAAGCAGGTCTGCCGAGCTATTTCGCCGAGTATTTGAGAACCGGCGGCAATGTCGTCACACCTGCCGAATAACTTTCCATGCTCCAACTTCCCAAGCGCCTGTTGGCTGAGTTCATCGGCACGTTCTTCATCGTGTTCGCTCCAGTGTTTGTCTCCGCGACCTCGCATCTGCCTAGCGGCGATTCAACTCTGCTGACGGCGGCTTTGGTATCTGGC
This sequence comes from uncultured Armatimonadota bacterium, assembly GCA_903927025.1. Taxonomy (GTDB): domain Bacteria; phylum Armatimonadota; class Fimbriimonadia; order Fimbriimonadales; family Fimbriimonadaceae; genus Fimbriimonas. Next base: position 39,645 of record CAIYLG010000033.1, on the reverse strand, counting down.
CTCTCGGTGCTGGCGATGATCTACACGCTCGGGCCCATTTCGGCTGCCCATTTCAACCCCGCCGTCACCCTCGCCTTTGCCGCCGCTGGTCGATTTCCGTGGAGGTTCACGGTGCCTTATTGGCTGGCTCAGTTTCTGGGTGGAGCGGTTGCGGCGGGAATCGTCTCCATCCTCTTTCAAAGCGGAGCCGGCGTCCACGTCCCAGCCGACCCTTCGCTGATCCCCCGAAACTTCGGCACTGAGGTCCTGATCTCGTTCCTCCTCATGCTTGTCATCATCGCGGTGGCGACGGATCGCAGAGTCTCAAACGCAGTCCCTGCGCTGGCAATCGGCCTGACGGTTGTGGTGGGAGTCCTGATCGGCGGACCGATCACCGGCGGTTCCATGAACCCCGCGCGCTCCCTGGGCCCAGCCCTCTTCGCTGGCGGCGCAGCCCTCTCCAACTACTGGCTCTACCTAGTCGCTCCTCCCATCGGAGCCGTGATCGCCGCTCTGGTTTACGAACGCATCAGGATCGACCACGAGCACGCCGTCGGCGCACCGAATGAGCTCCTGGAGGCGCTGGAAGAGATATCAGGAAGCTGAGTAATCCGTAAGCGCCTTCGGCGGAAACGCGACGCGTAGCGCGTTCAGGACGGCCAGGACGTCGATCACTTCCTGACTGACGGCTCCCGCCACTGGCGTGAGAATTCCGACGCTGGCGATAATCATGCCGATGATGCTGACGGCCATGCCTCCCAGCGCGGTCTGAAGGGCGATGGATCGCATGCGGTGGCTGATGTGGAGGAGTTCGTCGACTCGCTCCAGGGTGCTGTCCATGACGACGGCGCCGGCCGCTTCTGAGGTGATGTCGCTCTTTTGGCCGAACGCGATCCCAACGGTGGCGGCGGTGAGGGCGGGGGCATCGTTGATGCCATCTCCCACGAAAACGGTGTTTGCCTTCAGAGTTTCTGCCCGCACCAGGTCCAGCTTCTGCTCTGGAGATTGGCTTGCAAAGATCTCTGTGATGCCGACTTGGGAGGCAAGGTTTCTCACCTCGACATCCCGGTCTCCCGAGACGAGAAGGACACGGGAGAATTGGTGCTTTGCATCGAGATGTCGGACGAATGCCTTCCCATCCGTTCGCGGCTGATCCCTAAATCGCAGCACTCCAGCGACGGTGCCATCGATAACCACGATGCACTCCAACCCGCCTTCCGCCCGCGCAAACTTTCCGCCAAGTTCCGCTTCGTTGACCTGACTCCGTCCAGTGACCATCACCTTTCGGCCATCAATCACGCCAGTGAGCCCTTGGCCGGGTCGCTCGCTAAGCTCGGCGACTTCCCTGAGCCCAATCTTTCGGTCCTTCGCCGCTTCCACAATCGCCCCTGCTAAGGGGTGCTTGGAGTAGCGCTCGAGGCTTGCCACCAGCATGAGGACATCGTCTTCCGTCAATCCCGGTGCAATGGCGACTTCCGTGAGGAGCGGCTTTCCGTAGGTGAGCGTGCCCGTCTTGTCAAAGATCATCACTCGACATGTGCTCAGCTTTTCCAGCACGGAAGGATCTTTGATCACAATGCCGCGCTTGGCGGCAAGGGAGATCGACCCGATGATGGCCACTGGGATACCGATGAGAAGTGGGCAGGGGGTGGCAATCACCAGTACGGCGAGGAACCGCATCGGATCGTGCGAAACCGCCCATGCCGCAAGACCAATCGTCACCGCGAGAGGAGTGTAGATCGCGCCAAGCTGGTCGGCGATACGCCTCATCCTTGGGCGACGCTGGGCGGAGGCCCGCATCACTTCCATGATCTTCGCGTAGCGAGAATCGCTCGCGAGCTTGGTCGCGCTGATCACAATCGCGCTGTCGCCGTTGATCGCGCCAGACAGCACTTCCGAGCCCGGGGCCTTCTCAATCAGGTACGGCTCACCGGTGAGGTAAGACTCGTCCATGGTGCCGTGCCCCTCCACCACCGAGCCGTCAATCGGGCAAAGTTCGTGAGGAAACACGGTGAGGTGATCGCCAATCTTCACCGCATCCACCGTCGTATCCACCACCTTCTCCCCCTGCTTCAGGTGGGCGACCGATGGCATACGCTTCGCCAGCGCCTGCAGGACGGAGGAAGCACTTCCCACCGCGTAGTTCTCAAGCGTCTGGCCGCCCGACAGCATCAGAACCACAAGCGTGCCTGCCAGGTACTGATGCAGGAACACCGAGGTGACAATGGAGATTCCGGCAAGCAGGTCGGACCCGAACTCCTTGTGGAGCGCCTGATTGAGCAGCTGGTAGACCAGCGGCGTACCCCCAAAAGCCAACCCAATGATCAGGGGCCAATCCGATACAGAAAATCCTCCGTAGGTTTTAGCAGACGGAACGACGACTCGCAGGATCAGACACAAAGCGATCGCGACCAGCGCCAAAGCGGCGATGATCGACTCACGACTAAGCTTCCAATCCCTTACGGCAGGGAGTGTCAAAGTAGCTTCAGACTATTCAACTATGACGCTGAGATCAAGTCGGCGACTTTGTGTCCTGATTACGCCTGACGGCCCTTGCTCTATCGGCCCACGGGGTCGAAGAAGATGCCGCTTAGTGAGACAAGCTTTCCGCGAATCTTGTCGAATCGAAATTTAACCGATCGGTCAACTTCATAGATCAGATACCGTCCGTTCCCATGGTCGCAAACGAGACTCACCGGTGCCAACAAGCGCAGGGACTTCGCATCGAAGAGTTCAACCGCTGACCTCGTCCCTTCCCTGTTCCAATCCACAAAGTAGAGGGCGATCCTCACCTTTCTGGGCGACTTGAGGTGAATCGTCGCCGTCATGGTCTGGTCTGTGTTGGACACGCTCGCTGCCCTTCGAATCATCTGATTCTCGTGGGTAAAGGCAAGGGCTCGGGCATCACTAGTTGCATCTGCCCAAATCGTGGTGTCCGGTCGGCCATTCTTCGGAAAGGCTCTGAAGAAGTCGATCGAATCGACATAAGAGGGGAGGCGTTCAACGTCCTGGAAAACCCCATTGCCGCCACACAGCACGTAACCCTCTCGACCGTAGATGCCGCCCCAGTTCCCCCTTGTCTTCGAGTCAACTGCCATTAGGTGCGTTTGGTAGGCGAGTTTAGAGTCAACAGACTTGTTTCGGTGGCCGACATACTCCACCTTGAAGCGGTGGATACCCGGCAGCAGAGAAGGAACGGTCACCGCCTCCGCCCAGCCCGGAGAGAGTTTTGAAAAGTGAACCGGATCGACCACAAGCTTCCCATCCATCCAGACCCGACGAATGCCCCGCCCCTCGGTTGGGATGAAGAATTTGCCGACGCTTTGAGGAGGCACCTCTAGCTCACCGCTACCTGCAGCCAGGTTGTAGGAAACTCGGATCGGGCCGTGTGGGGTGGGAACGGAACCGCTAACGTCGTTCAGCTTGGAACCAAACGCCATCCTCACATCAAAGGTTCTGAAGCCAGGCGCGGTGGGCGTGACACCGAGAATATTTTCACTGAGCCACTTTATGATCCCTGCGCCCCAAGGGTGGCAGAGGCTGGTAAGGCCACATTGGGTGTTTGGAACCGGCTCGTTCTTCGCCAAAAACGGGTTCCAGGAGGGGCGATAGACCTCAAAAGGCGTGGTTCCGCCATATCGCAGCATTCCGCCCCACATATCTTTGGTGGTATCCAGCGCCTCATCCCATTTGCCCAAAGTGGCAAGGGCCTGCAGAATGAAGAACTCATTGAACGGAGAAAAGGAGAGCCTATCCACCCGATCCTTGAGCTCCCTTTCGTAGACCTTCTCCATCGTGTCCAGGTTCATCCGCCCGGTGTTAATGGCATCGGCTATCGCGTGGGGGCCGTACTCCTTGTGCCAATCGGCAGTCGCCGTCAGTTGCGCCACTTTAGCGGCAGCCTCGACCCGATATTTATACAGCAGGTCTTTGTGTCCAAGTGTTCCCATCGCTGTTGCGAAGTCGCTCCAAGCTCGTATTGCCAGCATTCGGTACGCACGCTGAGCTTCGTCACACGGCCGGAACCAGAGCTCAAACCCAGCACCAAGTCGCTCGTCCCAACCGTAAAACCCAAGCCCAGGTTTCTTGTCGAACTCTGCAAAGGCACTGTCAAGCTTCTTGCAGGCGGTGGGTATGCACTTCTCCACAAAGTCGGCATCGCCAGTATAATAGTAGTAGTCCAAGAGGCTGAGAATCCAGTAGAGCGAATAGCTTCGGATCCCATTGTCCTGCCCGGACGTCCTCTCAAGGTTCTGGCGAACAAAGTCGTAGTTGCCGAACGCCACCAGTGCCGCCGCCTGGGTTGGGTGGGCATCGCCGGTCCAAGACATGCGATCACCCCGATCCATCAGAATCGAACCGAAATAGTCCTTGCAGAGGGCTGCCTTGACTCCGTAAGCAGCCATATACCAAATCTTGGTGAGTTCAGGGTCGCTGCAATGGAACGAGCCGAGATAGTTGACTGGCTTCACCTGGCACATCGCTCGGATCGCGGTGATATGCCACGGTTGTTGGGGCTTAGAAGATCGGATCCAGGCAAACCGAACTCCATCGTACAGCTCCGGGTTAAGCTCAAGGCGATAGGTGCCGCCATGCTTGGTTGCCATCGCAGTTTTATCCACGCCCGGTTCGCTGGATTCGCCGATGCTCATTTCGACCGAACCCGGACCATCTGGACTGTCGAACTCAATCCAAGCGGGAAGTTCTGCACCAAAGTCTAGGCGGAGGGTGCCTGCATCCTTGACCGTAATGTCTGCCGAGCTCTTCCTCGCCGAGTCGGTGTTTCTAAAAGCTTTAGGCGGAGTTGCCACAACGGCTACCGGTCGACGCACGAAAACTTGGAGAGGGTCGTCCGCCTTCACCCGATTCCAACGGTATGAAACGAGCGGGTCCGGTGACTCTGGCACCGGGGTGCCAGAGAACGCTCCACCGCAAAGGTAGGCGTACGGCTGATCGATCGGCGAGCGGTCCTGAGCAGCACAACCGGCGATGAGCCAGCCAGCAAGAAGAGTGATCATGATTTCTTCCGATATACGCTGAACTCGTAAATCGACCAAAAATACGTCGGGTCGGAGGCGGTTTGGGTCACTCGGATGAACCGGGCGGTTTGGGATGGGAAGCGGATGACGGTGAGGCCGAGTTGCCCCTTGCCGGTGGCGATGGGCTGGCTCCAGTGCTGGCCGTCTTTGGAGACGGTCACTGCGTACGCTTTGGGAGAATCCCACACTGCCCAGGCGTTCTCCAGTTCGATCTTGTTAAACGTCTCTCGCCGCTGCATGTCCACCTGGAACCATTGGCCGGGGTACTGGGTCTTTGTCTTGTCTCGCCAGCCGGTCCAATGGTCGCCGTCCAAGGCGTTTGCGGCGGAGCCGTCTACTGGCAGGTTGGCACCGCTGAAGGTGAACATCGCATCCGGAACCGAAGCGCTCGCGACCCAGCGATGGGTATCGAGGCAGACTTCCGGGGCTTCCGTTATCGGAATCACCTTTGGCGCCGCCACCGGGAGCAGGCCTTTTGCGATGAAGCTCCAAGTCCCTGTAGGCACGCTGAACTTCACGTAGTCATCCTCAATCCCAACTGCCTTCACACCCTTGGGTCCCCCGGCATATTGGCCGTCCCACACCAGCCTTCCGTTGGCAGAAATGGAATCCAAACGCGAGAAGGAGCCCATCGGAATTCCGACGATGGCGGTGGTCCCCGCAGGTGCCGTCACCGTCACCCGGTACTCGGTGCCGGACTTGGCGATCTCGACCGGAATCTTTCCCTTAACGGTAGGGACCACCACTTTGATCGAGGTGAGGTGCGCCTCCCCGGGCATCACCTCGAATTGGGTCCACCCCGGCTCGGTGGGCTGAATTCCGGCGATATCTTTGCTCAGCACAATCGCAGGTGGGTTCCAGCCGTGGTTGAGGGAGCTGCCCTCGTCGAACGCATCGATCCAGGAGGCCCACCATCGGTCGTAGTGCTCCCACAGCGTGGTGATGGGGCTTTGGATCATCGTTCGGTACCGGGTGGACATCCGCGCGAGCGCCTTCTCCCGCTTCCCCATTTTGCACAGCGCCTCCACCACCCAGCGGTCAAAAAAGCTGCTTGAGTAGGTGGTTGTGGAGAGCACGTTTCGATAAATGGATTCCCACTTCTCCGGCTCGGCCAGCCCCGCGTTCACCGCCATTGCATTGGCGCGGTCATCCGGTGTCGCCACATCGGAGGACTGATACCACTTGCCCTTCCAATACTTCTGGTTGAACGATGCCTGGATCGCGGCTCGGCGGGCTTCGATCTCCGGAATGTCCGCGGCATGCCCCGTCACCTTGGCGATCTTCTCAAGGGTGCCGAGGTCGATGTACTCAAAGCAGTTCTCGATGACGCTGGTGTCCTTGATATCCTTGCCCCAGTCGAACCAGGTTCCCTTGTTGCCAAACGCGTAGGTCTTCAAGAGGAAGTTCTTGGTGGCGGGATACACGGCGCGAAGCGAATCGAGGTCACCGGTCTGCATGTAGTAGAACCACAGCCCGTATTCCCCCAGGAACTCGAGATGCTGGCCGGGATAGAACGTGGGCTCCAGCTTGCGCCGCACGAGGTCGCGGCAGAGGCGGTGGGAATTGGAATCAAAGATGTAAAAGCACTGGTCCAGCTCTGGGGTGCCGTCGCCCCAAAAGCCCACCCGCTCTCGGTCCGGACAGTCGTAGAAGTGATCCCGCATGCACAGGTATGCGGTGCGTGCGGCGCGGTTCCAAAGGGTGTTGAAGTCCGGGTCGCTGCATTCAAAGGAGCCGGTAACGGAGGTTGGAAAGCCGGTCTCGCGATACTGCACGTCCTCAACCGTCACCCCTGCCGGAATCGTGTAGACGGAGCCTTCACCGCTCACCCAATTCTTCGCCTCGTAGTCATGCCGCCCCGGGCTCAGGGTGCAGGTCTCCGTCGGCGTCAGGTACTGCACCAGCGGATTGGTGGAGTTGAACTGGAGCTGCTCGCCGCCTCGCCCCTTCACCCGAATCCAGGGCTGACTCTGGCAGTTGTAGGGCATTTTGCACACCAGCCGCCAGCTGCGATCCTCCATGTGCGGCAGGGCCTTGGACAGGCGAACGTAGTGCTTGAGGCCGTAATCCTTCATCTGGATTTCGTCGCTGATTCCCATCAGCTTGAGGGCGCCTTTGCCAAGCGCGTCGCCTACCAGGAAGTAGGTCTCCGCGTTTCCAAACTCATGGTGACCGTGAGTGGGATTCGGGGAATCCTCCGGCTTTCGGACAAAGTCGTGAGTGGGAACAAAGAGGACGGTCCCCTTAAACTCTGGCCGCTGAGCGGCGGCGGCCTGCGCCCTGCGCAGTGTGTCCCACTCTCCGGGTGCCTTCACCCAAGGTCCCGTCAGTTCTCCGACCACGAACGGCAGTTTGGGGGAATGGAGGTCGTGGCGAACGTCGTGAATGAAGTTCACCAGGTTCTGCTCGTACTCCGGCACCGCGTGTTTGGGGTCCACGCCATCGTTCCATCCCTGCCACCACACAAAGCCCGCCAGCTCGGTCCTGCGACCTTTGAGCTGCGGAAAGTCGGTGCCCATCTTGCCAAGTCCATCTTGAATCTGTTGGATGGTCAGCTTGTAGTACTTGCCCACCTCGCCGCCGGAGGAGGGCGGTCGGAAATCCGTATAGAGGCTCTTGCCTCCCCACGCCGTCTTGATGAGCAGCACCGGCCCGCCCAGTGCATCGCCCACCACGTGGCCGAACTGCAGCTCCACCCCAAAGTGGTGGGTGTCGCCATAGACCGAGAACCCTAGCCCCAGCGGCCCCGCCAAGAGCGGTTCCTCTTCCCGCTGGTACCGCACAAAGACATCGTTCCGCACCCTCCAGGACCCGTCGGGGTTGACGAGATGGCTGTAAGTCGAGAACTTGTCCGGGTCCGCCAGCGCCGCCCTCAGCGTTCCTTTCCCGTCGTTGTAATCCTTCCCAGCAAGGTCCGCCACCGCCTGCCCCTGCATGTTGGACTGCCCGCAAAGAACAAAAACCCTCACCGGCTTTTGACCAGGAGCCCCGGCAACGGCAACCCCTACGAGCGAGGCAAGCAACAACAGCACAAACATGCGCTTCATGCTCGCTACACTACCGCTTTGAGATCGGTGCGGTCATCAAGCACGTCGCTTTGGTTACGCAGGGCTTTTGGGAGCGAAGGGCACCCATTAACACCGGGCCCTTTGCAGGGCGACTGGGGATGGAGCGTTACGCAAAGAGGCCCGTCACGTGACTAAGTGTGGGCCGCCGCTTGCGGCTGTTCTGGCTCGGCAATTGATGGAGGGTAAATCCCACCCCGGGGGCAAAAAAGCGAGAGGAGGATGCCCTCTGCCTAAAAAGAATATAGCTGCTGAAACTCGGGATTGGCAGCCCATCGCGTCTGCTGGAGAATGGGCTCATTAAAGGCAAACGTGGGGGTCAGATACACCGCGACCACAAACCACATGAAGATCCCCAACACATTTGGGATCCGTGAATTCCAAAGAAGATAGAGGCGGAGGCAATAGCCGCTGAAGAGCACCCAATAGAAAAGACACCCCAGTGATGTAAAAACTTCAAAAAGCTTTGACGGCAATTCACTGGCAGGGTATGTCGTAAAGAAGAGGAAGCAAATGCCAAGGAAGGATGCGGCAGTTAACAGTGAGGAAAATGTGAAAATCGATAACTGCAACAGATTCGTTACTCTCTTCATGCTGAACCCCAGCTTCTTCGCATCACGATAATGAGATCTCGACCACAAGTAGAGCAAGTGAAGAATCCAGGAACAAGGCGTGCTTTGGAATCGCGTTGAAAGTTGCTCTCAAATTCGGAGCCACGTTTCCTATAACCACAGCCGACTTCTCTCTGTTTGGGCCGCTAGACCGGAGCAAAGGAAAGAGCGGCGATCATCGCTTGGGCCTGCATTGGCTGCGTGAACATTATCGGTGTCCTATGAAGGCAAAGGTCGTTTGGGCGGTCTCTATCGTCGCGGTGCTTAATTCTGGATGTTCGAATTCAAATTACCACTCGTCCCAGTGGGATCTTGATTCGAAGACCGGGGCGATGACCTATTCGGTCGACGGGTGGGTATGGCTGGCAAACTTGTCCGGAACTAACCCGTCCAAGCGATTGACTGAAGGGGAGTTCCCTTCCTTCGTCGGCAGGACTGGTTATCTCTGCTGTGCCCGCGGCGGGGCCCTTTGGCTTTATGATTTAGCCACCGGGAGCGGCAGGCAACTTACTAATCCAGGGGATCACGAAGAGGACAGGCAGGCAGCTTATAACCCGGCGGATGGCAGGATCTACTTCAACAGACACATAGAAGACGGTTGGTTGCGGCCAAGCCGCTACGACATCTATTCGTGCCGGATGGACAGCTCCGACCTTGTTCGCCACACGACATTAGGCTGGCACTTCTCGCGAATCTCGACTCGCCCATTCTCAGGTGGCTCACTCTATTTTGTTGGGGACTCTCCCGAAGTGAGCCGGACTCCAGATGCGGCCGTGATGAAGTTGAGTCTAAAATTTCCCTACAGCGTCACTCAGGTTTTTCCAAGCTTTGCGGATCCGTGGGAAATATCAGCCTCGCTGGATGGAAGTCGCCTGGCTTTGATCACGTCGGTACGTGGTGGTTACGAGTGTTGGAGCATTGAGGCTAAGACCGGATCCTCCACAATGGTCGGTAAGTTAGGCTACGGTTCCGAGTGGCCACTTTTTGCCCCAGACCGGTCAAGTGTGCTGTTTATGATGCACAAGGACGGGCAGGTGACCCTCGACCAAATAACAGCCAAGGGCCAGGAAAGCGTCCTCTTTCAAATCGCTCCGGAGCCGGTAGCGAACGATCCTAAGCAGACCCGAGTCGGACAGTAACGTCGACTTAGATTCCAGAATCGCCTAGAAGCCAAGCGCGGCGAGGGTGACGAAGCCGATGATGCTGCCGATGCAGGTTAGGCTCAGCCACACGAGGAATTGCGGTGTCGTGTGGGTAACGGTGGTGAGGCTGAGGACGACGAACAGTATCGCGGCTACTACAGCGACTACAATGCCTGGCTTCACGCGGGTCTTGGCACGGACGCGCTGCTCCCGATTTCTACAGTTGGGGCAACTGGGTTCGTGGAGGCCGGTGACGCAGAAGGTGGTAACGCCGCATCGGTAGCATTCGAGGTCGGCACCTTTTCGGAACTCGGAGGCGAAGGAGCCGGGGAACCGATGGTGGCAGGCGCGGCACTTGATGATGTCGGACGGGGACACGTCCATGGCGCAGCGCTGAACGCTTTGACACTTGGGACAGACCACCCGCGTGTAGCCGAGCGACAGCGCCATTCGGGAGGGCTCGACCTGCCTGCGCTTGCCAAAACGGCTTTCGTCCTCTTTGTATCCGACAGGGATGGGAGGCGGTTCGGGTGGGACGGGACGCCGAAGCAGAATCGCGAGGTTGGACTTCAGCGGATAGAACGTATGCGCCAGGGACAGGCTGAGGTCCGAGCCAACGGTATCGGCACCGACGCCGGAATCTGCGTTGTCGGCTGGGGTTGCCGGTTTACCCAGAAAATTGGTCTTTTCGATCGCGCGAAGGCAACCTGGGCAGTATTGGAGGCCTACAAGGACGGTCGAGCCGCAGTGACTACAGATTCTATCAAGCATTGGCGACCTCCTTTTAAGACTTAGACCGACTTACTTCTCTCAGAAGTTCTCAATCGGTAAAATTTTGCAACACACCAAAAAGCCAAAAACTTTCATTGATGATACGGCAGATTTCGTGAATCTGTGTGTTGAATTGTCGTTTTTGACAGAAGCTTAACGATGAAGTTGGGGCTTTAGGGCGACTTTTTGTTCGCGGTGGGGGTTTGGGTTTTGACTTGCTCGGTTGGGATTTGGATGATTTGGGTTCTAGCCGAGGGCTGGTTATGGATTCGGCGCCATGGGCGCATTTTCAGTCCGCCACCTGAATTGGCGTCTGGCTGGCTTGAACTGAGGGTTGGTTTGGCACCGGAATGGGATGCCGTGTCTCAAGCCTCAAGGGCTTGGTTCCGTATCGCCCAAGGTTGCACGCACGACGGTCGGGCTACCTTGGGGTTGGCTGACTGGCATCGTTTCAACCCTGAAGCGAGTTGGTGCTCTGGGAATTGGCAGCTGCCGGGTGGTGGTTGATCCACACTTGTTTCTCTCCGGTTGCTGGAATGCGCGAGGTGGGGCACCTTGATACAAGGTTAGAACCGATTTCATCGTTCCAAACCTTCGCTTCACAGAAACACCCCCGTTGGGGGCATTCGGGACGGGCCGCGTTGTTTCCAGGTTAGTACACTCTCGGCTAGCACTATGCTAGAACGTCCGTATGAATTGATTCCTGTTTGGGAGCGGGCTTCTGAGCTTGCTTCTGCGTTTCGGGTTGGGATTGGGGATCGCGTTCAGCGGCCGCTTCAAACTTATTCCGAATCGCTTGCGACCTTTGAGGCGCCTACTCCGGAGACTGGGTCAGACGGGGTGGCTATCGTGGAGGAACTGGCTCGGCTGGCGGAGCCGGGGCTGCATGCAATGACGGGGGCGCACTTTTTTGGGTGGGTCATTGGGAACTCGCATGAAGTGGGGGTGGCGGCGGACTGGCTGACCTCGGCTTGGGGTCAGAATGCGGGCAACCACTCGGCGACTCCGGCGGCAGCGGCGGCGGAAGCCATCTCCGCGCGGTGGCTGCTGGATATCCTTCGACTTCCTCCTTCGGCTTCGGTTGGATTTGTCACCGGTGCCACCATGGCCAACTTTGTCTGTCTGGCGGCAGCGCGAGGCGAGGTGCTGCGGCGGCTTGGATGGGATGTGGAGCAGCTGGGCCTGTATGGCGCGCCTCCCATCACGATCGTGCTTGGCGAGGATGCCCACTCTACCGTTTTCTCTGCGCTTCAGTACATTGGATTTGGGCATGCGTCGATCCGCAAGGTTCCCGCCGACACGAACGGTTCGATGTTGCCGGATGCGTTTGCACAGGTGATGGAGGAGCTGCAGACGGCACCTGCGGTGATCGTCATCTCTCAGGCGGGTCAGATCAACTCGGGAGCGTTCGATCCCCATACCGCCATCGTTGAATCGGCACGAAAGCATCCGAACTGTTGGCACCACGTCGATGGCGCATTCGGGCTATGGGCCCGCGCCTGTCCGGACCGAGCCTTTCTTGCCGAGGGAGTGGATGGGGCAGACTCATGGGCGACAGACGGGCACAAGTGGCTTCAGACGCCTTACGACAGCGGCTACGCCATCGTTCGAGACCCCGAGGCGCACCGTCGCGCGATGACGATTGCCGCCAGCTATCTGCCTCCGATTGAAGCTGGAGAACGGGATCCTTCCCACTATGTTCCGGAGCTGTCCCGACGGGCGAGAGGCTTTTCCACCTGGGCGATGCTGCGCTGCCTCGGTCGGCAGGGGGTGGGGGAGATGGTGGATCGCCACTGCCATCTGTCCCGGCTCATGGCCAGCCTGCTTGCCGCGGAAGAGGGGATCACGGTGATGAACGATGTGGTGCTCAACCAGATCGCCGTCCGGTTCGGGCCGTCCGAGCCCTCTGAATTAGGAGATGACCTGACCCGGAAGACGATTGCCGCCGTTCAGGCAGAGGGAGTGTGCTTTGCGGGTGGGGCGAAATGGAAAGGGCACTGGATCATGCGGCTGTCCGTGATCGGTTACAGCATCAGCGAGGTCAGCGCCCGAGAATCGGCGGAAGCGATTATTCGGGGCTGGCGGGCGGTTCGCGGCTAGGCGATTTGTTGTGCGGATACGGGCACATTCCCAATGGGATTGTTGCTGTTGAAGCTTACGAGGGTTGCACGGGCGAAGACCGATTCATCGCGAACGGACGATTCCAAATTCCGGACAAAAAGCCCATTTCGGATTCATCCGTTTGATGAGCGGGCATCGGTTCAACCCCAAAAGGAGTTGGTTCTCCGGGAATTCGTGGTTGGCGATCGTTGTGAGGGTTTTACAAACGTGGTTCTCACCGCAAACTGGATTGGGTGAGGCGCGAGGGGCGCATTGCGGTGCACCCTCACCTCACCCTCTCCCTCACCCCACCTTCTCCCTTACTGAAGGGGAGGGAATCGCAATTCCAGCCTGGTTGGCATGGATTCTGCTATTTCTTTCTGAGCTCGTCGAGGGTTACGAATTCGAAGCCTCTTCGCCTGCAGCTCGTGATGAACTTCATGAGGGTGTCGAGGGTGTCTTGGGAGCCGTCGTGGAGGAGTACGATTCCTCCTGGGGAGAGGCGGACGGTCTCAGTCTCAAGCAGAATCTCATCACCGGGGTTGTTGTAGTCGCCGGGGTCGTCGGTCCACAGCACAGTGGACATCCCTGAGGCATATCCGGCCTCCAAAACGTTCAGGTCAAAGTCTCCGCCGGGTGGGCGGCAGTATCGTGGGGTTTTGCCCGTGAGCTTCTTGAGGATATCGTTTGTGGCGCGATACTCAATGTCTGCCTCTGAGTTGGTCAGCTTGGTAAGCGTCACATGGCTGTAGGTGTGGTTTGCGATTTCAAAGCCGTTTGACGCGACCAGCTTCACCATGTCGGGATAGGTATCCGCCATGTGCCCGATCATGAAGAAGGTGGCAGGAATCTTGGCATCCTTGAGGATCTTGACGAGCTTGGGGGTGAAATCAGGATGCGGGCCATCATCGAAGGTTAGAGACAGCTTTTGCCCCTTTCTGGAACCGCGCCGCACCACATATCGGTCCAGCTCGGCTTGGGCGAGGCGTCGAAGCTGCTGATCAATTCTGCCCTGGTCGGCATGAACCTCCCGTGAGGCGTCAACCCACAGCGGATCGGTTTTGAGCATCTTCGCGGGGTTCACCCGTGCAAAAGCCACCGCTTCCCGGTGCTTTGGAGAAACCTGTTTGGGCGCGCCGATAGGCGTGTGAGCAGAAACAAGAAACGCAGCCAGAAGGGTGTGCAGCATCATCGCCCATTATTCTGTATGAAACTTGCGAGGTTGTCGCGAGAATTCCATCAGACAGACCACTCCAGTGCAGCTTGCAGGGCGATGCTGAATCTGGGAATGAGGAAGTGATTCAATCACCACACGGATCGGATAAATCTGCTCCTGTTTGCAAGGTGCAAAACGTTGCTTGGTAAGGTCCGTCCAGACTCAAATCTTGCGTCTTTCCGAACCAAATAAGGGGCCAGGGGCGCGTTTATCAGCTCCACCCTCACCCTGCACACTCCCGCCGCAGGCAGGCGAGGGAACCGATACGAAAGCTTATGGCTTGCTCAGAAGAGATCGGCCGTCCAGCCCAGTTGGACGCCTAGACTTAAAGTTGCATAGCGATAGGATAGAACTGCGTCTTTTGACGACGGAAGACGTAGATTTTGCGGCATGCCTGTAGGCGAATCCCTTCGCTCGACCTCATGTACTTCGCATACAGGTGGAGCGCCTCGCGGTCTCGGATTGGGTCGAACGGGCAGGGGTCCATCCACCAGTTGCTGAGGTTGGCGCCCTGGCTCAGGTAGCGACCAAGGTGGTCTTCGTCCTGGAACCACTCTTCAAACCAGAAGGTCCGGATGCTGACGGGGACCATGTCCAGGCTTGCCATGTGGGAAACGGCGGGGTCGGCTTCGGCTCCCGTAGTGGGCAAGATGGGTGTGCGCCCGAAAAGTGTCTTCAGACCCAGGTAGTCCTGAAACATCTCGACGACGAAGAGCGCGTCTTGCCTCAGCGTCGGCATGAGGTGGCTTGTGAGAAAGGGCCCCCTACGGCTAAGGACGAGGTTGAAGGTGTCGAGCGGCAAACTCGCGGCGCAATCCGGATCGGAGACGTTCGCGACGGATGCCTGGGCGTTGGTGAGACCCCGCTTCAGAATACGAGCCTGAGCCGCCATAACGAGCTTTTCACTCAGGTCAATCCCGCAGACCTGTTTCGCTGCTGCAGCAACGCGGCAGAGGGTGAATCCGGCTCCGCACCCAATATCCAAAAGGCTGGCATTTGGGTTCACGTACTGGTCGAGAAGCCGGTCGATCTCCTCGCTGGGGCTTTGGCCGTGAAAGTCGAAGCGGGTTGGCGCGTCGCTGGTTTCGTAGCTGGCGTACGCGCCGAATTCGGCGGCGCAAGCCTCGTCTTCCGGCATCTCAGGCTGATATCTTCCCGTCGAGCTCATCTGCCTCTACTCCGCCTTTGGCACCGGGATAAACAGCGCGAGCACGACTCCGGGGATGTAGATAAAGCCGGCGAGCCAGATGGCGTGGGACGGAGACACCTTCGTCGTAGAGAACGCGAGCAGGATGGTGGCAATGCCGGCGATGAGCCGACCGACATTGTAGGAGAACCCGGCTCCGGTGGTGCGCAGCAGGGTTGGAAAGAGGGGTGGAACGTATAGCGGGAACAGGGCGAAGATGCCAGAGCTGAAGAAGAACGCGGTGTTGAGCCACATCCGCGCCGAATCCAGCGTGGTGATGTTGTTGAACCCGAAGAGATAGGTCAGCATCGAGCAGGCAATGAGGGTCGCGAACGCTCGGCGGTACCCGATGGTCTTTGCAAGGATGGCGGCAAAGTAGCAGCCCACAATGTTCCAGAGGCAGTAGACCACGGTGACGCTGCGCAGGAGCGAATCGGCATCCGCTTTGGGAAGCGCCTTGACCTCAGGCAGGCTGCGCACCAGCGCAGGGCCGTAGTACAGCAACGCCCAAACGCTGGAGAGGGCGATGCTGGTGAGGCACATCGTGAACACCGTCACCCTGAGGACCTGACCCTTGAACAGGTCTGTGATCTTGGGCATCTGGCGAGTTTCGCGCTCACCTGCCCACTCTTCTGGCTCGGGCACCGCCTTTCGAATCCAGATGGTGGCGAACGCGGGAATGACACCGATGAGGAAGACGTAGCGATAGTCCCAACTGCCAAGCGCCCCCACCGTGAGGGCCGCCACGATCATGCCGAGGTTGTAGCCGTTCTGCAGGGTAGCGCTGGCAAAGTGGCTGTACTTTTTGGGAAGGGTCTCCGAGACGAGCGCCGACCCCGCCGCCCACTCACCGCCGATACCAAGCGCCGCCATGAAGCGGAAGATCAGCAGATGCCACCACTCGTGGGCAAAGAACGAAAGCCCGGTGAACACCGCATAGGTGATGATGGTGAGGGTCAGAGTTTTGGATCGGCCAAGGCGGTCGCCGATGCGGCCAAAAACCGTGCCGCCCAACGCCCAACCAAAGAGGAAGACTCCCTGGATAATCGCCGCCTTCTTGGCGACATCCGACTGGGTAGCCATCGCCCCCAAAAGCTGTTTGACGAAAGGGGCCGCAACAAGGAGATAGAGGGTCCCGTCGAGACCGTCAAATCCCCACCCTAGCCATGCAGCAATAAACGCGCTGCGCTGTGTCTTTGTGATCGACTCTGATGCCACCCGGAGATTATAAGGCAACGATGCAAGGCCGGTATGCTTGCGTGCATGACAGGAACGGAGCGACTGCTGCAGCTTGACCGTGGGGAGAACCCCAAACTCATTCTCAGAATGAAGAGCGGCTTTGCCGTGATGGGAGACACCCAGTTCCTTCCTGGCTACGCCTTGCTCCTCGCCTACCCTGAGGCGGCATCCCTCAACGACCTCCGCGGTTCCCAGCGAGATCAGTTCCTGCGGGACATGACGGCGCTGGGCGACGCGGTGAAGTCAGTGACCGGTGCGGTGCGCATCAACTACAGCATCTACGGCAACCTGGACCCGTTCCTGCATGCCCACGTGTGGCCGCGCTACCTTTGGGAAGAGGAGATCTACCGCACCCTGCCGCCCCTCTCGATTCCGGTGGAAGCACGGGAAAATCCCGCCGCGATGTTCGATATGGGCAAGCACACCGGGCTGATGCGAAAGATCCGGGAAGAGCTCCAGCGCTCCGCCTAATTGCTAGGCACTATGCACTGTTAAGGTGCTGCTATATAATTGTCTGGCCGAGACAGTCAGTGTGGACCAACGGCTTCGCCTATGAACGAGAAGCACGTCCAAATCCACAACTCCGGATTGTTCGACGGCTACGACATCGGCTCGTTCTACGACGAGATGTTCGACGCCAACGGTCCGCGCCCCCACTACGCCAACTTGTGCCGCACGTTGGGCAATCTCACTGCGAGCGAGTTCCGCGCTCGGTGCGAACTGGCCGACCTCACCCTTATCAGCCAGGGGATCACCTTTACGGTCTATGGAGACAACCGCGGCGTAGAAAAGCCGTTCCCGATTGACCTGGTCCCACGCATTATTCCGCCCGATGAGTGGCGACATGTGGAGAAAGGGCTTGCCCAGCGCGTGAGGGCGCTGAACCTGTTTTTGCACGACGTCTACCACGAGGGCAAGATCCTCAAGGATGGCGTGGTTCCCCGCGAACTCATCGTCAACGCCCCCAATTTTCGACGGAGCTTTATCGGCGCTGATGTTCCTGGCGACATCTATGTGCACATCTGCGGAACCGACCTGATTCGCGATGCAGACGGCACGTACCGTGTGCTGGAAGACAACTGCCGCACCCCATCGGGCGTTTCCTACATGCTGGAAAACCGGATCATCCTCATGCGGATGTTCCCCAGCCTCTTTGGGGAGAACCGCGTGCTGCCCAACGACACCTACACCGCACACCTGCTTCACAACCTGCGGGAATTGGCGCCGCCCGGCCGCGACGAACCGAACGTCGTGCTGCTGACGCCGGGTGTGTTCAACTCCGCCTACTTTGAGCACAGCTTCCTCGCTCAGCAGATGGGCATTGAACTTGTCGAAGGGCGCGACCTCTTTGTGGAGGACAACATCGTCTACATGAAGACCACGCGGGGCCCCAAGCGGGTGGACGTGGTTTATCGACGCGTCGACGACGACTTTCTGGATCCGCTGGTATTCCGTCCGGACAGCGTTCTGGGCGTTCCTGGTCTCGTGAATGCCCACCGAACGGGCAACGTCTCCCTGGCCAACGGAATTGGCACCGGTGTCGCCGACGACAAGGCCGTTTATCCTTACGTGCCGGCGATGATTCGCTACTACCTGGATCAGGAGCCGATCCTTGAGCAGGTAGAGACTTATATGGGTTGGAAGCCGGATGACCTTGAGTACATCTGCGAAAACGCCTCCAAGCTGGTGATCAAGGCGACGAACGAATCGGGCGGCTATGGAATGCTGATGGGTCCGCAATCCACGCAGGCAGAGATTGAGGAGTTTGTGGTCAAGGTACGAGCCAACCCGCGCGGCTTTATCGGGCAGCCACTGATCTCGCTATCGCGCTCGCCGTGCTTTTTTGATTCTGGGTTTGAGGGTCGGCATGTGGACCTTCGCCCCTACATCCTTTGCGGAAAGGACGACGTCACGATTGTGCCGGGAGGGCTCACGCGAGTCGCCCTTCGGAAGGGCTCCTACGTGGTGAACTCCTCGCAGGGCGGTGGAAGCAAAGACACCTGGGTGCTTGGGGAAACGCCCGCCGAAGCGATGAGACAGACACAAACGATGGGCGAGATGTCCCAGTCACAGACCATGGGCAAGGTCGAGTTTCCAACCCGGACGGGAGGGAATCAGTAGATGCTGTCACGCCACGCTGATGCAGCGTTCTGGATTGGTCGGTACATCGAACGCGCGGAAGCCACCGCGCGGATGATCGACGTCCACTACCACTTCGGCCTGGAGAGCCCCGCCCTCGGCGAAGCGCTCCGGTGGTCGTCGATTCTTGCGATTTCGGGTCAGGAAAAGCTGTACCGCAAGCTCTATTCCACCGAAGACGAGCGGAATATCCTGCACTTCTTTGGGTTTGACGAGCGGAACACCTCCTCGATCTTTTCCGCGATTCGGCTTGCGAGAGAGAACGGGCGAAGCATCCGAGACCAGATCTCCAGCGAGATGTGGAAGTGCCTCAACCAGATGTATCTGGAGTTCCTGGAGTGGGATGTTGACCGCGTGCTCACCGGGTCGCCGTTTACGTTCTTCGAGAAGGTGAAGGAGAGTTCGCAGCTGTTCCAAGGCGTGGCCAACCGCACCCTGATGATGGGGGAGACCCGAGACTTCCACGACGCCGGCCGGTTCCTCGAGCGGGCCGACCAAACGGCGAGAATTCTGGACGTCAAGTATCACGACCTGCTCCCCAGCTTTGCGCCAGGCGGTCCGCTGATTCCCACCGAGGCAGGCTCCGTGGGAGGTCCGGTGGACGTACACGGGTGGATCGCGGTGCTCAAGTCGGTGGGCGCCTACGAGGCGTTCCGAAAGACGTACCACGAGGGCGTCACCCCTGCCCGCGTCGCGCAGTTTCTGCTCCTCAACCCCAAGTTCCCCGCCTCGGTTCGCCACTCCGTCGGACGGGTAGAGGGATGCGTCCGCCGCGTCAGCGGCAACCGCGACCTCGCTCCGATCAACGACGCCGAGCGGGAAATCGGGCGTCTGTACAACGAGCTGAACTACATGCGAGCCGAAGACATTATCTCCGGCGGCCTCCACGAGTTCCTCGAAGACGTCCAAGAGCGCTGCAACACGATCGGCGAAGCGATCTATAAGTGCTACCTGTCGTACTAGCCGGCTCCGCGGACGAACCTCTAACCGCAAAGCGGTTGTTTCTGCAAAGGGAAGGGATGCGCTGGTGAAACCAGGGCTTCCCTGGAAATATGGGTTACCAACGACCCCAACGCCAAAGGCGTTGTTTCTCCGGGAAGGTGGAAGCACAACCGGTTGATTCTGCATAAACCAACATGGATCGATGATTCCGGGTTACCAGTCGGGTTCATGTTCAAGGGTGGCCGCGGGAGCGGCGACCCTTCGCTCCGCAGAATCCACCCCGTTGGGGTGATACGGCCAATTCTCGTTGCCTGACGGCTGGCTCGGCAGGCCACGTAAACCCGGCGTTCCATCTTCCCAATGGCGGTACCCTTCTGGGGTGAACGTCTATATCTCTGCCGATATTGAGGGCATTACGGGGCTTGTTTCTTGGTCGCAGTGCAGTCGACCCGATGGGAAGTCTTATGACTACGCGTTTGCCCGGCGGATGATGTCGCATGACGTGAACGCGGCGATTCGGGGGGCTCGGGCGGCAGGGGCGACTCGGATTGTAGTGAAGGACTCCCACGGCAACAGTAAGAACCTTCTGATTGAGGACCTGGAGCCCGGGATCGAACTGGTCAGCGGCCATGGCAGCGGCATTGACGGAATGATGATGGGGATCGACAGCACCTTCGACGCCGCCATCCTGGTGGGTTATCACGCCATGGCGGGGACTCACGGCGGAATCATGGAGCACACCATCACCGGGGGCGTCCATCGCCTGTTTGTCAACGGAATCGAGACCGGGGAGATGGGGCTCAGTGCCGGCGTGGCCGGACGCTACGGAGTGCCGCTCGTGATGGTGAGTTCTGACGTGGCCGGGTGCCGAGAGGCGGAAACGCTGGTCGATGGCATTGTCACCAACTCCACCAAGGAAGGGATCGGCCGATACATGGGGCGCCTGCTTCACCCAAGCGAAACGGGACCGGCGATTGAGGCGGCCGCGCAGCTGGGAGTCGAAAGGCGGGCAGAGCTGAAGCCGTACCTGTTTGACGAGCCGACCAAGATTCGCGTGGAATTCAACCGTGCCGAAGAGGCCGACCAGTGCGCCCGCATGATCGGAATCTCAAGGGCAGATGGGTACAGCGTGGAGGCAGAATATCCCTCCTACGTCGAAGCTCACCGAGTGGTTTGGAACCTGATGTCCCTCTCGTTTATCGGGATTGATTCGCAAAACTAGGGGCGCAGCGTTCGCCACGCCGTGAGGAATTTCTCCATGCGGGACGTTCTTGCACGCTTCGTAAAAACGTCGTAGCCCTGGTCCTCAATTCGATCAAGAATGCGAGAGTAGAGGATCCGGGCGAGACGTACCGGCTTGCGAACATGGGTGGGAAGTTGGCTGATCCCGTTATCAGATTCACAGTAGAGGCTGCGCGCTCGGTCGATCTCGAACTTCATTAGATCGATGAACGCCTGATTGGTCTCCCCAGTTGAAATCGCCTCATCCGCGCCATGGAAGCGGTCGATATCTTCCTGAGGAATGTAGATTCGTCCGCGGCGCATATCTTCGCCAATGTCCCGAAGGAAATTGGTGAGCTGCATCGCCTCACCGAGCGCGACCGCTCCTGCCCGCATCCGGTCGTTGGTGGGAACCTCAAGGAGGTCGCACATCATCAGACCAACAGAGGCCGCGCTTCCCCGCATATATTCCCGAAGATCTTCATAAGTTTCATATCGAGACTTATAAATATCCATCGCCATCGCATCGAGAAACAGCAACGGCTCTTCGAGCGGAAGCGTCACTTCGCGAGCGACATCGCAGAAGGCTCGCACGACCGGTTGGGAAGGGCGAACGCCATCCATCCCTCGCAGGAACTCGTTTCGGTAGGCGTTGATCTTGAGATCGCGCTCCGTAACGGTGTCGGAATGGAAGTTGTCCATCCACTCATCGGGCACCCTCACAAAGCCATAAAGCGCGTGCACTCGGCGGCGAAGTCGCTTGGGAAGGCGCTGAGTGGCGAAGTAGTAGGTGGTGCCGTACTTGCGATGGAGTCGACGGCATTCCTTGTGGTCCAGCGCAGACGCGAGAGACGGAACTCCGGCCGTTGTCTCTAATTCCATATGAGGAGCTTTCCTACCTAAGCGACTCATCCACTTATCCCATACGAGGTCACAAGTCCAAGCATCCGTTATTTAGGTCGAAATCCTGGAATTTGCCGCATATCCATCCGCTCGTTGACGTCGCGCGTCCCCTTCGCCAGCTCCTCAAACTCCTCCCGCGCAAAGCTGACCTTTACGGCGAGAACATCCAAGAGCGCCTTTACAGCCAGGCGGGTGGCGTCCGGCGTGGCGGCTTCTGCCTTCAGAGGTTTGCCGAACATCAGAAAGCATTCCGGGCGCTCGTGCATCGAAAGTTCGTACCGAATCGCGACTGGGACCACTTCCACCCCTGGAACGTGCTTGACCACGGTCTGCAGGGCTTTTCCAAACCGCAGAATCTCAGGGGGCCGATGGAGCTGCTGCTCCGCGAACAGAAGAAGATTCCGCTTCTCTTCCTTCATGAGGCGAATCGTTCTTCGGATGGTCTGAGCCCTCCGCGTCGGATCGTCCGCGGGAAACGGCATTCCACCGATGCTGGCAAAGAGGGGAAAGGTGTCGAATTCCTGAATCCAATCGAGTGTGGGGAGCCCCAGCTTGGTGATGGCGTGGTACATCACGTAACCGTCGTGCCAGCCGTGATGGTTGGGAACCAGGATCGAGGGCTGATTGAGCGGCTCTGATGGCGGAATCCAGTACACGCCTCGAAACCCCTTTCGGACGCTTCGGCGAATCATCGCATCCACCGCCCGCCCTGCGAGTCCCTGTGCCTGGGCGTGTCCCATCAGAATGGATCGGCGGCTACAGGCAGCCGTCCCTCCTCAATCGTTCTTCGGCAAGTTCCGCCGAAATAAGCACCATCGGCAGGCCGTTTCCAGGCACGGTGCTGGCACCGACGAAGTAGAGACCAGGCACCGTCGCACTCTTATTGGAGGGCCGGAAGCAGGCGCTCTGCATGAAATCGTGACTCAGGCCAAAGGTGGCGCCACGGCTAAGGTTCAGCTCGGACTGCCACTCATGCGGCGTCCACTCTGCCATCCCTCGGATCTTCGACTTATCAAATCCCACCTCTTTTTCAAGACGTGCAAACACCCGATGCTTGAGCACTTCGCTGTCTTGATCCGTCCAAGGGTGATCCAGATTGGGGCAAGGAATGAGAATCTGAAGGTTCAGATGCCCGGCAGGAGCCTTGGTGGAGTCCGTGAGGCAGCTTGCCGCCAGGTAGAAGGCGGGGTCATCCGGAATTTGCGCCTTGTGGAAGATCTGATCAAGATTCTCCTGGAAATTGGCGCCCATAACGATATTGTGGTGGAGCATCCCGGGCAGCTCACCTTCATAGTCGATATAAAGCGTGTAAGAGCTGCAGGAATGGCGCTTGCTGGAGGCAGGATGCTTGGATATCGCTTCGATAAGGGCATCTTCCGCATAGGGGAGGTCGGCGTTGCAGATCACCGCATCAGCTTCTAGCCTCTCGCCGGATTCGAGGATCACGTGCTTGGAGCCCACCTTGCTGACGCTGGTGTTCAAGCGAATTTCCGTTCCACGTGCCTCTGCGAGCTTTGCCACCACACGGCTGATTTCCGAGAGCCCGCCCTTTGGGTACCAGATCCCTTCTCCGTACTCCATGTAGACAAGCACCGCGTAGACCCACGGAGCATCGTATGGGGAGAGGCCAAGGTACATCGTCTGGATGCAGAACAGCATCTGAAGGCGAGGGTCTTTGAAGAACCCCTCCATCCCTTTGGCCAGGTTCCCCAGCATGCCATGCTTTAGGGCGAGGCTGGCCGCAGCAGGGGTGGCAAGGTCGAGTGGCGAGTTGTAGTTCCTTCGGACAAACGCGGGCATGCTGGCGTGATAAAGCTCCGCGAGCTTGCCGAGCATCTTGGGATACGCGGCCGCATCCTCGGGCCCGGAGAGCTTTTCGATCTGCCGAATCATCTGAGCAACATTGGTGGTGCAGTTGATCCGGTTTCCGTCCGAAAGAAACGTGCGGTAGTTGGGGTCGCACAGAGTAATCGGCAGGTGCTCCTCAAACTTCTCGCCGACGTCTGAGAAGAGCTTCTGGAACGGGTCCAGCATCATCAGCAAGGTTGGTCCAACGTCGAAGGTGCATTCATTCACCTTGAGGCTGCGATTTCGGCCACCAACTTGGTCTGTCTTCTCAAGAATGGTGACCTGATGGCCGAGATGAGAGAGACGTAGGGCGATGGCGAGCCCGCCAAAACCTGCCCCAACCACGATAAACGAACGACGATTCACGCCTTTGATCTACCGACTGACATGGGAATATGGTCGCAGATCCGTGAACGATATCGCGCTTTGAGCAACATGGGCTTTGTATCCCTTGAGTTTGACACCGCTGGTGCAGAAGAAATCCGTCATATAATCACGCTGGAGCTTCGCAATGACCGCACGACCTGTCGTAAAAACTGCGTTGATTGCCTTGGGTCTGGCGACCTTTGCCCTGCCAGCGTGCCTCCTCTTCCCCATCTTCGCCCAGGCAAAGATAGTCGGCAAACCCACGGTGTATCAGAGACGCGCCGACAACCTCCTCTTCAACGCTCGCGAGCAGTCGTATATCGATCCGATTTACGAGGCGATTTCTCACCGAGATCTCGCCCGCTTTGACGTCGCCTGGAAGAGATTCCAAGCCAGCTCATCCTATTCGGAAGACGCCACCCTGCGCGTCCGGGCAGCCAAGTTTCTCCTGTCGAAGGGCAGAGTCGCAGAAGCCCACACCTTCGTCAACCAAACGATGTTCGCTGCAGATGGCACCGCAAACCTAAGATGGGCGAGCGCAGACGCGATGTCGCTCTGGTTGGCAACGGCATCTGGAGAGCCCACGGCCAAGGTTGCTTTAGTAAAGGCAGGGCTGGTTGGGCAAACTAGTTTAAGGCTTAAAAACGTCGACTGAATCCAACGACTGGAGCGCTGGCTTCAGCCCAATGCGATCCAGTTTGAGATTTGAAGCAGGTCTATCGCCCTGCACTTAGGTTCAAACGACCCAGTTTCCGGGATCGGTTCCCTCCCCTGACTCACCTAGGCTTGGGAATACAGAACCTCACCAAGTGGCAATTCTCAAACGGGATGGCATTGGGCTGAATCTCTGCGCTCCTGCTGAGACTAGAGCTCGTCGTTTTGGAAGAACTCGATGGTCTCGCCGGCGAGGCCTCGCACGAAGGCGACTCGGAACGTGATCGGCCGGTCGGCATTGGGAGGGCTCACGTCTTTGGGCTCGATGACGGGCGTCGCCCCTGCGGCGACGGCACGGGCATAGTCCGCATCTAGGGTGGAGGTTCGCAGGGCGTAGTGAAGGATGCCGCCTTCGGGGATATCCCCCTCTTTTCGGCCGGTGAAGATTTCGATGTAGTTTCCATCGCCCGTGTCCATGAGCGCGGCGCGGCTATCTCCCTCACCCCAACCGAAATGTCGGGTCATCCCGAGGCCCTCTTCGTAGAACCGAACCGTTGCCTCAAAGTCGAGCGCGCGAATGGCGATATGATGAAATCCGGGACCATAAGGTCGTACATTGGCCATGAGTTGTGTTTACCTGGGAATGGCGGCCATTGCGCCGATGCCTAAGGTCAGGGCGACGTGTCCGGTTAAGACCGCCGCGCAGGTGATTCGATTTTCCTGTGGTGTCAGAGAAACCAGTCTTGCGATGATCCACGAAGTGAGCAGCCAACCAATCGGATTCAGGGCCGAGGCTCCGCCGGGCAAGGGACCGGGATAGGTCCACTGCCAGTACCCAAGCTTCCGAACCATCACCGGCTCCATGATGAAGTCGATCGCCGTGGCAATCGAAGCCGCCGCCAGAAGGGGAAACCTTGCCTTGTTGCAGATCACGGTGGCCCCGCCTACAACCAGGAGCCACGCAAAGGGGAGCATCACCGGGAAACGGAACGTGTCAAACAGAACGGTGGGTACCCACTTGTCCGTGTACGTGTAGCTCCCGAAAGGAAAGCCCGTCACGATGCCGATGCACTCGATGAGCCCCGCCAGCAGCAGACAGGCGAAAAGCGTTGTTTTGGCGTGAGGCTCTTTGATCCGTAAAGCGGGCTCAAAAACGGCGAGAAAGCCAAGGAGAATGGTAAGCGCCGAAGCCACTGGCGCAATAGGTCCCGGCTTGAGGCCGGTCAGCTTTGAGAGCAGGGTTCCGCAGAGTGAGAACACGACCAGACCGATGTAGGTCCACCCAAGCACTGAAATCGCACTGTTTTTGGCCTTGCTCATGCTCTCCATTGGGTTCTCTGGTGAAGAGACGTACGGGATTGTCTCGTCGGTCCGACGCATCTGTGCAGAATCTGGATATAATGTTTCTCGTTGCGGAGAGATGGCTGAGTGGACGAAAGCGCCCGCCTGCTAAGTGGGTAACGGGCTATAAACCTGTTCTCGGGTTCGAATCCCGATCTCTCCGCCAGCTCCGATTCTAGGCATCACCTGATGAATCGACTCCTTTTAGCCGCAGCTGTTCCCTTTCTCTTTGGCTTTCAAGCGCCAGACGCGGAGCTCAAAAACTATCTTCAGGTCCGAAAGTCTCACGGAATTGTGGAGTCAGTAGGCGTCCCTGCTCTCGAAACCCTTGTCGGCACCCGTATTTTTGAAATCAAGGGCATCGTCAAAGGCACCCTCCGCGCTGGCGGACACACGATGGTGCTGCTTGAGCGAACGGACGGGCAGACGCAGTCGATTGACGCGAATTCCGTCCCTGATTGGGCAGTGGGTACCGAAGCCGCCGCACGTCTCATCGTTCGCGCCACTCGCACGGAAGAGAACGAGGAGATTCAGGCGACTCTGATTTCGATCGCCCGTGAGGATGATGTCCAGCCAGTCGAGGCGAAGCTGATGGCCGCAGTCGCCCGAGCGGCCAACCTGCGTCACAAGCAGTACGCCACCAATCGCCACACGTCCGAATCCGATCGGTCAGTTGTCAGCGGAAAGGGTCCAACTCGAGTTTGGACACTCCCAAGCGATGAGGCGACCCCGTACTACGCATCGTTCATCAAGCACCACAATCCCAAGCTGAGCGACAGTGAGTCGTATCGCATCGCGGAAGGAATTCTAGGCTTCGGTCGACGCTACGGTGTCGACGCAAGGCTGATCGTTGCGATGATCATCTGCGAAAGCGACTTCAACCCCAAGGAGATCAGCCACGCTGGCGCTATGGGCCTCGGCCAGCTCATGCCAGACACCGTGCAGGACTACGGCATCACGAACCCGTTTGACAGCGTGCAGAACCTCTACGGCACCGTCCGCGAGATTCGGGGCCACCTGGATAAGTACCAAAACGAGACCGGAGACGACTTCCGAGCCCTTGAGCTCGGCCTAGCCGCCTATAACGCCGGCGAAGGCGCCGTAAAGCGCCACGGCGGCATCCCTCCCTACCGGGAGACGCAGAACTACGTGAAGAAGGTTATCAAGCTGTACTACAAGCTTGCTGGCTATCAGTAGGGCGATTCGGCGCGAATCCCAAAGGGATTCTTTGATCCAGCCCAGGGTAAGCCGAGCTTTGCTCGTCGGACGCTTCGCTGGATCAGGCAAGCCCTTCAGGCTATCGAAACGGGCATGGCGGGCTCAATCGCCCCGTCCTGCCAAGGCCTTAATTTCTGGTCAGCTCCGAATCTTTCTCGGCGATCATGCCGAATCGCAGGTGTCGTCCCACTTGGTACCAACACTTCCCCTGCGCATCCACCTCAACCGGGTAGCGGGATAAGAAACGGCGGAGGCCGAAGCCACTTTCGAACCACCGCCGATAGGGCTCGATGGTCAGCACGGCGACGATGCCGCCGCATAACTCTGCCGCCATCGCTGGCTTGTCCAAATAGGCGTTGGCGGTCAGCGAACCGATGAGGACGACCGCAAACAGGACCGCTACGCACCGAAACAGCCAAGCAGTGGCTCGTCGCTTCTGACTTGGCTCACCGGCGTGTTTTGACTTCCACTTGAAGGAGGCCAGGACGTTCCACGTGTACACCAGGCCGACTCCGAATCCGAAAACAATTATTTCGAAACGTTCCATTGGCATCCAACCGCTCTGCCTCAATCATACAACGAGATGGCACAACCCCCGAATCATCGCCACGGGATCCTTTGAATGGTCAGCTCAATGGGTAGAAAGATGACGAAAACGGAAATCACCATGTGGGAGATTCGAAGCCGACGCCACCCGGCCGTTTGTCGGGTCACCGTCTCCGCAATCGCCACCTGAAGCAGGAGAAGGAGGAGAAGAAACAACACGCCTTTCCAAAGGGCGATCGGCACGGCGAGGATCGCGACTGTCTCGAACGGAAGATCCACCGCGACGAAGCTGATAGCCGCCATCTCAAGAGTCACGATTGCCTTTCGCGCCGGAAAACCTCCCACGAACTTGCCCAGATGAAGCGATTGGGCGCGGGTTGCCCAGTGATACAGCCAAACATAGCCAACAATCGCAGCGATTTCAGCAAAGGTGAAAAGCAGGTGCTTCATAGGTTGCTAGGAATCAGCTATCCGTCGTTGAGACGCATTCACAAAGCTCAACCCACGCGAAGGCCCGCAATTGGGGCAAATTTCACAAAACCCAGCAAATTACCGTGGACTGAATCGGCTACCTCTGCCAGATTCATGGATAGGTGGAAACGACAACACGGGATTTCACGATCCTGACAACCGCGACCACCATGTATTCAGTAAAAGGAATACGCCATGAAACTTCGAACTCTTCTTCCTATAGCGGCTCTCGGGATAGTCGCTATAGCTTGCGCTCAGGATCCCGTCCGAACCTTCAAGTACACAAGCTTTGACGCCGCAGATGGCAACTACTCTGCAGCGGGCAACACAAGGCTGAAGGTCGTTACTGACGTCAACGTGGGCAGCTACCTCTACATCACAGGAAACCTAGGTGCAAACTGGGTTGTCAACGGTTGGGGCAAAGGCTCTGATACGGAAGTGAACCAGATCAAGTTCTATCACACCGAAACGCTGACGCTGGTCTGCGATGCCTTTGATAATCCAGAGAAGATCCAAGGCACGAGAACTGGGGCACAGTCGATCGCACTCAGGGGACAGTTCGGTCTGTACAACGACAAGACCGGAGCACGAATCTACGACAGCGGAATGGTGCCGATAGACAACCTCAATGAGATGTTCACGGCAAGCGGCCCGAACTTCCAGGTGGCTCAGACCAACGGCGTTCTTCGACTGCAGTTTGGTCGACAGATCACCATCACCCCAACCGTCGGGCCAGGTGTATACGAAAACGTTGGAAAGATTACGATCGTGCGCAACTAGCAGCCGAACCTAAGGCCAGCCTTAAAGCTGGCTTACTTTTGGTAAGTATCCTTTTCCATCTCTCTCAGCTCTAGGGTGAGTGAGACAGCCCCCGCCGCAACCGACTCGGCGAACTGCTCCCGCAGGACGGCCATCATCGACGTGGCAATACTAAGCTTGAGGTCATGGGGGCGACCTTCCAAAATCGCCACTTCACAATGGGCAAACCCGGCGGGTGCGCCCTCGCCCATCACCCAAACGGATCGGAGAGTGTGATAGGACTTAACCGCCTTGCTGGCAATCGTCTCATGTCGGCTTAGCTCAATGGTGAGCGCCTCAAGGATGTCTGGCAGCTTGGCGTTCTCTTCCAGGTCCGATGTGGTTTCCAGGTGAATGTGCGGCATTCCCTATTCTGGGCATATCAGTTGGCCCGCATGGGGCCAACTGGCCTACTCAGCGTCTTCTCGAGGCAGGTATTCGAAGTTGGTAAACCACCACGAAGCCAACCCCAGCAGGACTGCAACGAACCCTGTCATCGCCATGTAGCTTGTGCTTGCACTCAAGACGTTGTCGCCATTGGATGCAGTTAACAAGCTCAGCAGCTTGTTCGCACCTGCCGACGGATGCTCGGCAATGCCCTGCAGATAGCTATAGATTGACACCAGGTACATCTGCCCCGGCATATTCGGCACCGCCGTCTCCCAGCCAAAGGCGAAGAGGAGGCAGATGATCATCGCCCTATTGAACATCAGGCTGACCACCAGGAACAGAGCCCCGTAGGCAAAGGCACCGACGATCAGAGCAATACAGTCCTTGAGAAGGAGCGGGTTGGAACCCCAACCGTGGTACGCCCCTACCGAGGAGAGCACCGTGCAGAGAATGCCCACGGTGGACACCACGATAACGGAGGCCACATACCGAATGAGGAGCAGCTTCCAGCGCGGAACAGGACGGGTGAGAAGATAGACAATCGTCTTCTGCTCAACTTCCTGGCTAATGATCGCAGTTGTGAAAATGGCAGAAGCCAGCGCGAGGATGTGGAACACGAAGATCGAGGAAACCTTGGTGTAGCTTTCTGCCGAATCGGCATCCACCTGGAGAGACTTCCACTGCATAGCGATGACCATGCAGATGACCGCCAGGAACACCCAGGGCAAAAACCTGCGCGGGCGGAAGTACTCGCGAATGGCCTGAGAAAAGATTGCGCCTTCCATCTATGCCTCCACCAGATACTTGAACACGGATTCCAGGTTGTTGTCCGGGCTGCTGAATCCCCGAATCGAAAGACCTTGCTCCAGCACAGCCAGCGAAAGGGCATCGTAGAAGCTGTCTGGCTCTCTCACTTCGAGTTGGATCGCATCTCCCGAGCGGTCAAACCGCATGCTGACCACATTGGGAAGCGGCGCCAGGAGCGCAGCTGCCTTTCGGGGGTCGTCTGTCTCTATTCGTATTTGGTGCGGGTGTTTGTCGATGAGTGACCGAATCACTCCGAGGTCACCCGTCGCCAGAAGCCGGCCCCGATGAAGCAGGAGAAGAGAGCGCGTCATCTGCTCCACTTCAAAGAGGATGTGAGAGCTGACCAGAATCGCCTTGCCCTGGTTGGCAAGGGACCCGAGGATATCGATCAGTTCGCGGCGACCGACAGGGTCGAGGCCGTTCAGCGGCTCGTCGAGCAGGATCATGTCTGGGTCGTGAAGCATCGCCTGCGCGAGCTTGATGCGCTGCCGCATGCCCTTGGAGTAGCCAGCAATCTTTCTGCCCGCCCGGTCAGACATGCCGACCAGCTCAAGAACTTCTTCCGTTCGCTTCTTGGCCTGATCCGCACTGAGACCATCTAGTCGAGCAAGGAACTTAACGAACTCTCGACCGGTGTAATGCTCATAAAAGTTGTCGATCTCGGGGCAGTAGCCCAGCCGTCGATAGACGTTCGCGTTGGCAAACGGCGCTTCTCCAAAGACCTTGAGGTCGCCGGTGGTGGGGCGAAGCTGGCCGGTAATAAGCCGAATCAGCGTAGTTTTGCCCGCGCCGTTCATGCCGAGGAGAGCCGTGATCCCTGGGCCGATCTCGCAGGTGATGTCGTTGAGACCAATCACCTGGCCGTACCAGCGAGAGACGTTTGTCGCAGAAACCATCATCAACCCACCACCTCAACAGCCTTAATGCGGCTCCAGGCAAGCAACATGGCCAGCGCGCAGATGCCAAAGAAAGCAGGGACGAAAATCCAGCCCGAGGGCGCAGGCATCACCAATTTCATCGGGGTTGCCGGTTGCCCGGGAATCAGCTGACTGCCGTCGGTATGCAGAAGGATCTTTGCGAGGGCGATCTGGATACCGTCGATTGAGCAGTAATAGAGGCTGTTCACTGTTCCGGAGGGCCCTTCCGACCCGTTCATGGCGCTCATGACGCCGATGCTCTGCATGGCCTTTGTGAAGAAGACTCCGAAGAAGTAAACGCCCGCGTAGGTTGCACCGGCCAGACGCCCCTGCTGAAACATCGAACTCACTCCGAGGGCAAGACTCGAATGGAGCGCTCCAGGAACGAGCACCATGCCAAGGAGCTTCAGAATCAGCCATGGGTCCTGAGAGAGGAATCCGTAGGTTCGGTAGCTCATGAGGCAGTAGAGGTAGAAGATAAGCGTGGGGACGGCGGTCACGATCGTCATCGGAATGAAGATCCCCAGCCATTTGCCCATGACGTAATCCAGCTTGGTACACGGCTTGCTGAGATAGACGAGGAGCGCATTCGCCCGGTTGTCGTTTGCAATCGTGCCCGCTCCTATCAAAAGCGCCAGGATCAGGAAGAAGAGCTGGCTCACGGAGAAGCCATTGACGAACAGGTCCTTCCAAACGATATTGCTGAAGAACGGGTTCTTGCGTCCGACCGCGTTTCCAAGCTGGGTGCTCTGATCCGCAAAGTAGAAGATCGCGAGCAGGATCAGATACCAGTAGCCGGACATGACCGCCCAGACCCAGAAACCCTTCTTCTTAATCGAAAGGCGCATGGACATCTTGGCGATGGCCCACCAGCGGTTGATCGGCGGGTCCAGAGGTCCGTCGTAGTTGCGATAGGAAAGATCAGCAATTGGGGAAGCCATTTACGCAACACCTCCGACGGGTGGGACAACTTGGGCAGGAGGGACAGCCTGGGGAGGCGGGGGAGGCACGTCGCCGATCGCATCGAGGAACGCATCTTCCAGAGATCGTTCGGCCTCGGCGTAGCCGCGAATTTGGGCACCTGTCTCTCGAGCCGCCTCCATGGCAACTCGGGCGGTTTCCTCGACGCGTCCCGGCATGAGAATTCTATAGGTCGTCCGCTTGGGCGGCATCACGTTGGCGCCTTTCGATTGGAGCGCGGCAACGAAAGCGCTGCTCAGCTCTCGCAGTTCAATATCGATGGGCTGCCCCTCAATCTTCTTGAGGTCCTTGATCGCCCCCTGCGCTCGGAGCTGGCCTTTCATCACGACCACGACGCGATCGCAAATGCGCTCAATGTCGGGGAGGAGATGGGAGCTTACGATGACGTTGAGCCCCTTGCCATGCGAAACCGACTTGACCAGTTCCAGCATGTCCTCTCGACCTGCCGGGTCCAGTCCGTTTGTTGGTTCGTCCAGCAACAGGAGCTTGGGGCCGTGTACCAGGGCCTGGGCAAGTTTGATGCGCTGCTTCATACCGGTGGAGAAGGTTTCCACGTTTCGGTAACGTGCTTCTCCAAGGCCGCAGTAGTCCAGCACCTCATGGGCGCGCCTAAGCGCTTGAGCAGGCGGCATTCCCGCCAACTCGCCCGCATAGGCCACAAAGTGGACCGCCGTCATCCCAGGGATGTGGCAATCCTGCTCCGGCATCAAACCCACCTGTTGGCGGATCTTGGCTCCGGTTTCATGGATGTCCATTCCTAAAACATTGGCGGTGCCGCTGGTCGGCTTTACGAACCCCAAAATCGTTTTGATCAAGGTGGTTTTGCCGGCTCCGTTAGGACCCAGCAGGCCAGTACAGCCCTCCAGTATTTCGCAGGAGAGGCCATTAAGGGCCGTAAAGCTGCCGTAGCGGACAACGAGGTTTTCGACGGTAGCGATCTTCACGGAGACCATAGATTACTGCGACTTCTCGAAAATGGTTGCGATTGCCTAGCACAATCGCTTAACAGTGCAAGAAGAGTCTTTGTAGGGCCACCCGGTAAACTCTTTACTCAAATATGGAAACTACACTTGTTCTTATCAAGCCCGGCGGGGTCCAGCGCAATCTCATCGGAGAGATCACTCGAAGGATCGAGGCACGAAACCTTAAAGTCACCGGTCTCAAGCTGATCAATGCCCCTCGCACCACCGTCGAGGAGCACTACGCCGAGCACAAAGAGCGACCGTTCTTCACCAGCGTGGTGGACTATCTGACCAGCGGCCCGATCGTCGCGATCGCGGTTCAGGGCGACAACGCCGTCAAGGCGATTCGAGCCATGATGGGCGCCACCAACCCAGTCGACGCCGCCCCCGGCACCGTCCGAGGCGACCTCGCCCTGACGATTGAGGACAACCTCACCCACAGCAGCAGCGATCCAGAAGCCGCCGCACGAGAGCTCGCTCTCTGGTTCCCAGAAGGAACGATCTAGGCCACCTCTCCCTTCCTTTCGCTTGGCTTGGCGAGAGGAAGGGCCGGGGATGGAGGGCCAACGCGTTCAGCGTTGGTCGCATGGACCTAAATTGGCAATAAGGAAATTCTCATCCGGGGGCCCTTGTCATGAACCCGGACCTAAACGGCCCGGCTCTCTCTCCCCCTCCCTTCGCCAAAGCGAAGGGAGGGTGGGATTAGATTAGGCGATCTTGCCGAGTTCGTCTTTGAGGTGAATCAGCCAGTCGATATTCTCTGGATCAACCTCGTTGAGGCGGGCTAGGTAGATTGAGACGAAGTCGCCGAAGAAGGCTAGACTCAGCAGCTTCTTGATGAGCGTGTCGCCCTTGGCCTGCACGTGGGTAAAGGGGCAGATGTCGCCGATCAGCTTTTCGCTGACTTCCGCGCGCTTCTTCATCTTGGTGCTTTCGCTGCCATCTTCCAGGATTACACCGGCGAAGCGGGCAACGCCAAGCTTGGAAGCTTCAACCCAGCCGAGAATCTCGTTGTGGTTCAGTTCTGGGAAGCTGTTGAAGAACGTGAGTTCCTTGGCATTCTCGTTGATCTGGCTTCGCCATCGGTTTGCGATGAGTCCCTGCCAAATACCCAGCCCGTAAATAATCGGCAGCGCGCCATGAAGCTGGCGAGCAAGCTGCTTGGTGGGATTGTCTACCGCCTCAACCGTCCACTCTTTGGCGCATTCGTCCAAGAGGTCAATCGCACTCTCAAGATGCTGCGGGTGAATGAGCTTCAGCTTCTCGCACGCGACGATGACGGGGATGAGCATGTAGCCCAGAGCGGTTCGCGGAGGCTGGCCGCCAGGAACGGTGTAGACCGTGTAGCCATCTGCCAGGCACTGCTCCTTAAGCTTTCCGCCGCTGGTGACCGCGATGATGGTCGCGCCAGCTTTCTTGGCATCCGCGTAGGCAGTCAGGGTCTCTTCAGTGTTGCCGCTGTAGCTGGTGCAGAACACGATATCGCCGTGGCCCACATAGGCGGGCAGGTGATAGTCGCGATTGACCACCATCGGCGTGGCGCCTTGGGCATCAAAGAGCGCGCGGACGAAATCTCCGCCAGCGGCGGAACCGCCCATTCCGGTGACGATCACCAATCCGGGTCGCCGGTCTGGCGCAGGAAGAGGAACGGCATTGGCGATTTCCAAGGCCTCTCGGCACTGCTTGGGAAAGCCTTCAGTAAGAGCGAGCATGCCTTTGGGGTCAAGCTCAGTCACGACAGAACGATCGTCGAGGTTTATCGCCATATTGGTGGGGTGGGGCCGAAGGGCCCCTTAGTTATCCGCGAACGGATCATATTCGTCCGCACTGGGTGCGACGGTTGTGGAGGGCTTTGCGGCACTGGGTCGCGAGCTGCCGCCACCGTCATCGTCACGAGGTCGATCCAATCCGTGAACGTTGTCGGCGACAATCTCAACAACCTCTCGGTTGTTGCCAGTGTTGTCCGTGTACTTGCTGGTCTCGAGTCGACCATCCACAGCTACAAGTCGGCCCTTCGTCAGATAGTTGGAGACGTACTCCGCAGTCTGGTTCCAAGCCTTGATCCGGAAAAAGTCTGCGTCTGGCTCATTGGCGTTTTGAGGCTTGATCCTCTTATTAACGGCAATAGAGAACGAGACAACACTCTTTCCGGTGCTAGTCGTTCGAAGCTCGGGATCCCGAGTCAGGCGGCCAATGAGTACAACGCGGTTAACCACGGGCCTATCTTACTCCGCTGCGGGACGATCCTCAACCTTGAAAATTCGGTGTCGAACGATGTCGTCGCTGATGCGCATCAATCGGTTGAGCTCAGCAGGAAGCTTTGCATCTGCCTCAAAGTTCATGAGGACGTAGTTGCCCTCTTTGTAGCCGGCGACTTCGTAAGCGAGCTTGCGCTTGTCCCACTTGCCAGCCTTCTCAACCGTGCCGCCCTTATCCTCAACGATTCCCTTGAATCGATCGGCTATCTTCTGAACGTCTGCATCTGTGAGGTCTGGTTTAACAATATAAAAGGCTTCGTATTTTCGGTTTGACATATGTTTGCTCCCTATGGGCATTAGGCATCTCGAGCACGCATGAGGCGCGAAGAGAAGCAGAGAGCCTTTCGGCAAGGGTGAATTGTACCTCACCGTGAGTAAACACCCTATAACCCCCGCCGCATTCGCGTGTCGTCCCTCGGTGGGTATCCTTAACCTAGAGTGTCCGAGACCGCCGCAAAATTAGAAACTCAGCGTCTGGCTGCCTACGGACTCGTGATCAACGAAGGCAAGATTCTTCTCTGCCGCCTCACCGCGCTCACGGGTTCCGTCGGAATGTGGACCCTTCCTGGTGGCAAAGTTGAGTTTGGCGAACACCCAGACCACGCCGTGGTTCGCGAGGTTTTCGAAGAGACCGGACTGAAGGTCAGCATTAAGAGCCTGGTCACCGTCAACTCGGAGCTGTTTCACTTCTCGGGAAATCGCATGCACGCTGTACGGCTGATCTACAAGGTGCAGGTCGAAGGCGGAACCCTGTCCTATGAGAAGGACGGCACAACCGACCTGTGCGAGTGGTTCACGCCAGAGGAAGCTCGCAAGCTGCCGTTGGTCTCGCTTTCCAAAGCGGCGATGCGGATTGTGAAAGAGCAGGGCCTTATCTCCTAACCGCCTATAATCGGGCGTGTCCCTTTTGCCCCTTTCGCTTCTGGTATCGTTCGCAGCAATGACCTCCCAGGCTCCCGCAGCCGACCCTTCGGCGAGTGAACTGCGCTTTTCCATCGAGCGGTTTCAGGCCGATTTCGGCGGACTCAGCCGCAAGTACGAAGTGCCGCTCTCTCACTCGGCTCATGTACGGATGCGCGAGTTCTATAAGTCTTGGCTCACGTCCATCGGCAAGATGCCGTTCGCCTCGATGAGCCAGCCGGGAAAGATCGACTACGTTCTGTTTGAGAATTTCCTCAATCGCCAGCTCAAATCGCTGGACCTCACCGAGCGAAAAGAAGCGGAGATGTCCTCCATCCTTCCGTTCGCCAAAACCCTGACGGACCTTGAAGAGGCATGGCAGCGGATGGAGAGCGTCGATCCTCAGCCCACCGCTGAAAAGCTGAACGCGCTGACGAAAGAGATCCTTGCCGCGCAAAAGAAGGCCGAGGCTGGCATGAAGGTGGATCGCGTGGTGGCGAATCGTGCCGTCGGCACCCTCGACCGAATGCGGCGCGCCTTTGAATCATGGTTCAAGTTTTATGATGGGTACGACCCACTGTTCAGCTGGTGGGTCGGCGAACCTTATAAGGAGGCGTCTCAGGCGCTGGCTTCCTATCAGGATGCCGTACGGGACCACCTTGTCGGTATCCGCTCCGATGACAAGACCACCATCATCGGTGACCCCATCGGCACCGAAGCGCTCCACGAAGAGCTCCGCCGCTCCCTGATTCCCTACACACCCCAGGAGATCCTGGATATCGCCAACAGTGAGTTTGCTTGGTGCGAGGCTGAGATGAAGAAGGCCTCCCACGAACTTGGCTACGGCGATGACTGGAAGAAGGCGCTGGAGCATGTGAAGCAGCAGTACGTCGCCCCCGGCAAACAGCCTGAACTGATTCGAAACCTGGCGGAAGAGGCGATCCGGTTTGTGAAGGAGAAGGACCTCGTCACCGTCCCCGATCTCGCGGTGGAGACGTATCGAATGAGCATGATGTCCCCGGAGCGTCAGCTGATCAACCCATTCTTCCTCGGCGGCGAGGAGATCCAAGTCTCATACCCCACGGATACGATGACTCACGAGCAGAAGCTGATGAGCATGCGTGGGAACAACCGACATTTCGCGCGGGCCACCGTGTTCCACGAATTGATCCCTGGGCATCACCTGCAGGGGTTCATGCAGGAGCGCTATCGCCCCTACCGCCAGCTTTTCGATACTCCGTTCTGGATCGAAGGCTGGGCGCTGTATTGGGAGATGCTGCTGTACAGCATGGACTTCCCCAAGAGCCCCGAAGATAGGGTTGGAATGCTGTTTTGGCGAATGCACCGCTGCGCGCGCATCATCTTCTCATTCGGGTTCCACACCGGCAAGATGTCTCCGCAGGAGTGTGTCGACTTCCTGGTGGACCGCGTCGGGCACGAGCGAGACAATGCCAGCGCCGAGGTCCGGCGATCCTTTGCCGGAAACTATGAGCCGCTGTATCAGGCCGCATACATGTTGGGCGGACTCCAGATCCGTTCCCTGCGAAAAGAGCTTGTGACAAGCGGAAAAATGACGGACAAGCAGTTCCACGACGCCATCCTCCATGAGAACTCGATCCCAATCGAGCTGCTTCGTGCGAGCCTGGAAAACCTGCCGGTGACGCCCGGTTATTCGCCAACTTGGCGGTTTTACGACTCTAAGTAGGCATCGTCAAGTCACGGAAAGCCGTCTCACTTGGAGAATCCGTACAATTTAAACCGCTGGTAACATAGATTGATCCATTAGCGATTCGTCTAGGGAAGAAATCAAACCGTGAATACGTACCGCGCCTCCATCGCCACCGCCGTCCTTAGCGTTGTGACCCTCGGTCACGCGCAATCGATGTCGCGCAGTTCGTTTTCCTCTTCGATGTTCGCCAACGCGATGTCGAAGTTCCACGGCGTCAAGGTCGCGCCGAAGACCCCCGCGATTCTGACCGCCGCTGTTGTTGCTCCCAAAGTGGATGCGGCCCCCGTCGCTCCCATCATCCGACCTCAGGCTGTCGAGACCGCTCCTCCCGTCGTACTGGCCGCAGTGACACCAAAGGCGCCGACGGACGAAGAGGCTGCTCGGGACCTGCGCGAGCTTCACATCTCGGGACCCATGGTGGACCCGAAGAGCATTGAGCTAGAGATGCCAGAACCCGCCGCACCCGTGATCGACCCAACCGATGCGCAGGCGGCCGCGAAAAAGCTGAAGCTGCGCTGGGTAAGTGAGGGCTATTTCGACGCTGGCTATGAGCGCCTGCTCGGCACCTTCTCCACGCAGATTATTCGTTACGGCGTTCGATACGGCCAAGACGACCTTCATGCCTACTTCCGAAACGAAACGCTGAACACCAACGGCACCGGCCTTCCCTATCCGCAGGCCGTTACCGGTACCAGCGTCGGGCTGGAAGCTCGGCACTGGTTCCCCGGCAACAAGATGTACGCGGCCGTCTCCTACGGTGAGGGCATCGGCGGTTACAACAACCGCAAGGCAGACTTCCGATACGGCCTCGTCGGCTACACCAACTGGACTCACAACAAGTGGTTCAGCGACCTGTACGGCGAGCTGTACTATATCGCCGTCGCCGCCGACACGTTCTTCGACGTCCGACTGCGAAGCGGCCAAAAGCTTCACGAAGACAAAAAGGGCTACCTGTGGGATTACGTGGTCGGCCAGTTCTGGGTCTCGGGCCAAACCGAATCCGGCACTGAAAACCGCGCCGAGCTGGGTCTTGGCATCGGCTACGTGTACGCCCAGGCAATCTCCCTCAACGTCGAACTCCGAGGCGGCTACGCCTTTAGAAGCGGTATCGACAACGGCGGAGACCGAAGCTACTTCAACCCAACCGTCATCCTCTCTGGTGGCTGGTACAAGGGCTTCTTCTACTGAGCTGAGCGCAGCCAGGAAACCAGGTCAAGTCAGAGTTCCGAAAATACCTCGGAGAGGTTACGCAAACTAGCCACGGGCTAGACGCGCGAGCGGCTTATCCGTGGATACAAAGATGAAAACCCAAATGCCAAGGGCCGCAACGCGGGCCCCCACGACGTGGCAAAACCTACCGGATTCCTTTTAGTGGCACGAACGGCCAACCGTCGATCCATTAACAGACCTGGTTTCTGGAAGGGATTCTCTCAACGATATACAGCTTCTTCCTAATCCTTGAGATTTGAAGCCATCGCCGGTGACTGTCGGCGTCAATTTCAACTTCGAACCCGCTGTGCCAAGATCGATCCTCTCCAAGATGCCGACGTTCATATAACTTCACCGTCTTGAGCCTGCCGGTAGACAACCTGCCAAACTTCAGGACTTCTTTGATTGGCAAGGCACTTTTGCGTATGAACAATGAACGAGCAACTAGCAAGGTCAATTCGCAGGAGCCGCTCCCAAGACAGGTACTGAATTGACTAGTCCCCGAATTCTGACCCTCCTAGAGTGTTAGTGCCTCTGCCTCCATTTTAGTCTTTAGATTTGCCTTATAGGTCGCGGGAGAGAGCCCTCCGAGTGCCGAGTGAGGACGACGGTTGTTGTAGAACTCCGAGAAGTCGTCCAGGTGAGATTGAAGATCTTTGCCGGTGAGGAAGATCTCCATATTGAGAAGCTCGTCTCT
>CAIYLG010000032.1 GCA_903927025.1 uncultured Armatimonadota bacterium | reverse complement strand
TGACGCTATCGCGCCGCCAGCTTCGATTTCCTTCAACACCTTCAGGATCTCGTCCTCGGTGTAGCGCTTGCCAGTTTTCTTCATGTGATTCCAGACGGATTTCACACTTCAAGTGGGTCAAACTACGGGGAACAGGTCAGTTACGCTGGACAGCGGGTCTGTAGTCGACGTGCAGTTCCCGCTAGAATCGTATGCGAAGTGCGTGGTGTTTGAAACACCATCAGTCGCGGTCAGGCGCTCCCCGTAGGTGTCGTAGGTATTCGTCAGCACAACATGGCTCAAGGCATCCGTGATTGTCAGCTGATTGCCTGTGGTCGAATAGGTGTACTGAATCTCGTGAGACAGGGGATCTGTTTCTGTAAGCGGCTCACTGAGTGAGTTGTAGGTCCACACCCACCCGTGGCTCAGAGGGTCCGTTTTCGTGAGCGTGTTGCCGAGGGAGTCGTACGTGTAGGTCCAGGTTTTTCCGTTCTTATCGACGACCGTAGTCGGATTATAGTTAGAGTCCCGACTCGTGAAGGAGTCGCTGTAGCCAGACTTGTCCTGGCTGGACGCGAGCAATCCGCTTGAATAGTTGTCTGTGCGGACGTGGCTCAGCGGGTCGGTCACCGTGGTCGCGCTTGAAGAATAGCTGTAGCTCGTAGTGTGAGACAGCGGATCTGCCGTGGTCGCGATGCTGCCGTCCGAGTTGTAGGTGTTCGTCCAAACATTTCCGCGCTTATCGGTATGCGTGAGGATATCGTTGCTTGAGTTGTACGTGTAAGAATCGCTGTAGATCGTTCCGCTCAGGCTTGGCCAGGCGACGCTGGTGAGTTCCCCGCTCGTCTGCGTGAAGCTCCAGGTTCTGCCCAGCGGGTCCACGATGCTCGTGAACTTGTTGGACCCGCTGAGGTTGATGGTCAGGTACTTGCCGGTGGGGTCGGTAACCCGTGTGCAGTAGTTCGCGGAGTTCAGAGTCAGCGTGATCGTGTTGCCGTTCGTATCGGTGATTGCATTACAGAAACCAGCGGTGTTGAACTGATATTTGGTGCCGTTCTTCTTCGTGAGGGTCCAGGTCGTGTCTGTGTTCTGCACAAGCTGGTCGTAGATGCCGGCAGGCGCGGTATAGGTGGTGGTGAACAGCAGAGCGACGGGTCCGTGCTCGGCAACCGCCTCAAGCTCCTCGCCGGCTCCGCCGCCGCCACCTCCAGGTGCGGTGTATGGGATTGAGGTGCCGTCGCCCCAGTGGACGACTGGATTCGTCGTGAGGTTGTTGATGTAGATGTCGTAGGTCCAGGTCCACCCCGCGCCGAGTTCATCCGAATAGTTGGTCTCGCTGTTGTGGTACAGGGTGAAGTCGATGCCTAGGCCTCTAGACTTCCAGTCGACGAGGTGAAGCTTTGTGAGCAGGTCTCCGTTGCCGGTATTCAGGCTGGAACGGCCGGAAGTACCGGCGCTGCCCTCCCACGGGAATGCCGCACCGGGGGCAGAATCCACTGCCAGGGTGTGGTGCGGCCCCTGGAGGAAAGATGTTGCGACGCTGAAGTGTCCGCCACCGGCGGCTCCTGGCCTTGTCTTCCAGATTCCGCGACCTTTGGGATCTCTGCCGGGGTGGGCTCCAAGATATGGGGCGGTCGGCTCAGTCGTGTAATGGCCATGCGGAAGCCGCTGATACTGCCGAATCGCTTCGCTGATGCTGCTGAATACGGCATTGATACCCAGCGCCGATGTGGTATAGCCGGTAGTGGCGGCAATGAGTACCGATGCGTACCGCATCACACGACTGCCTGCCAACATGGAAACGATCATACGAGTCACTCCTGTGCAATTACTGGCCCAACCAGCTTAATGGGTCACAAGATACGGCATGTTTTGCAAAAAACCAAAGGACTTTTTATAGATTGATCGTTTCTGTTATTTTTACTGGTTCATTTCGGTGTTGTGGCTTGTCTCATGCGGAAACAGATCAGGCTTCAAAATCCCTTGCGAACAGCAGCGCGGACTTGTCTTCCATCGGCACTCTTTGCTCGTCGTACTCTTCGACGAGTTCCAGGCCAATCTTACGGAGCACGTTTTGGGAAGGTACGTTCGCTTTTAGGGTGCAACCGGATACTTTGTGGATGCCTCTGCTGAACCCATCCTCGATCAGCGCCTTGGACCCCTCGGTTGCCAGTCCGCGGCCCCATGCGGCCTTGACCAGGCGGTAGCCGATTTCCATGTGGTCGGTCATTCGGCGGTCGGGACGGTAGTGAAACCAACCGATAAACTCCAAGGTGGGCTTCTCCAGCGCGATGAAAAAGCCTTGCCTGGGGTTTTCGGCATAGCCGCTGATGACGAATTCCACAAAGTCTTGAGCCTTGTCACGCTCGGGAGGTTTTCCTCCATTGATGTAGCGCGTGACTTCCGGATCACTGTCAAGTTCCATCAGGAGGTCGACATCTTCGAGGGTGAATTGACGGAGGATGAGTCGCTCAGTTTCTAGATGGATTTCCATTGCTATGTATTTTGCTTGGATACCGTGACGACTTCGATGTTCTTTCCACTTTCGTTTTGGATCAGGGAGCGCGGACATTTAGTCCGCAACTCGGCCAGGGCTTCAGCCCTGCGCCTCGCCGTTACTGCGAAGCAGGAATCGCGAGAACTACGGCTTCACGGAGACTACAGCAGCGGGGTTAAAACCCCTTGGCAAATGCGGACTAAATGTCCGCGCGCCCATTGCTGCCTACTCGTCCCAGAGGGCTTCCCAGCCGGGTGCGCCTTCCCAGAGGAAGACTTGTCCCTTGATCAGGCGGCAGTTGCGGTCGATCTTGGAGATCGCGAGCATGTCCTCCGCAGAAAGCAGGTCGCCAGCGGCGGCTTTGAAGCTTTCCTCGTACTGATGCCGCTTGACGGAGAACGGGATCGGGACTTGGCCACGCTGGACAGCCCAGGCGATGCAGACGCTGGCGGGAGTAAGTCCGCGACGCGCCGCGATCTCGAGGATCACGGGGTCTTCCATGTCCACGGTGTCTTCCGGCGTTCGGTCTCGCTCGGGCCGACTTGGTGACCCGATCGGGCAGTAGCCGACCGGCACGATGCCATTTGCAACGACGTATTCGAATAGGGCCGGCTGCTGAAAATGGGGGTGGAGTTCCATCTCGTTGACACCCGGCTTGATGTCGGCATCTCGAAGGATCTGCTTGAGCTTGGTGATGGTCACGTTCGAGGTGCCGATGTTCTTGACGAGGCCGCGATCCACAAGCACCTCCAACTGGTGCCAGGTTCGCATGAAGTCCTCGTGGATATACGGCTTGGCGTGGGGATCCCGCGAGGTGACATCGACCTTAGGAGCATGGAAGTTGGGAAACGGCCAATGCACCAGGTACAGGTCTAGGTAGTCGAGGCGGAGATCAGTAAGAGAACGCTCGAAGGCAGGAATCACGTCTGCTTCCGCGTGCTTATCGTTCCAGAGCTTTGAGGTGACCCACAGCTTTTCACGCGGAATTCCGCCCCGGATCAGCTGTTCCAGAGATCGGCCCACCTCGGCCTCGTTGCTGTACACGGCAGCACAGTCGAAGTGACGGTAGCCAACCTCAGCAGCCCCGAGGACCGCTTCGGCGACGTCAGCACCGCTGTATTTATCGGATCCGAACGTGCCCAGACCGATCATGGGCATTTTTGAACCGTTCCAAAGCTGGGCAAAAGGGACACTCATCAGGAAAGCTCCTCATCAAACGCAATCGCGATTTTGCCGCATCTACCTTCCGCCATCAGGGCGTAAGCATCGGCAACACTGTCCAGACCAAATCGGTGAGTCACAAGGTCAGCGGGGTGGACGTTCCACCTCACGAGCTTTTCGACGAGCTCCTCCATAAGCCAAATGCTGGTGACCCAAGAGCCATAAATCGTCTTTTGGTCGTGGATGATATCGGGTGAGGGCTGGAAGCAACAGGAACCGCCTTCCCCTACGAAAGCGAGCTTGCCCCACTTCCGGGTGCCTTGGATGGCAGTGAGACGCCCCTTATCATTGGCAGAGCAGTCGATCGCGCGCTCGCACCCAAACCCGCCGGTAGCATCGAGGATCTGAGCAAGGGCATCTGGCCCGGCGGGAATCACATGATCCGCCAGCCCCAGCTGCTTGGCAAGCTCCAGCCGTTCCGGCACCGCGTCGGTACCGATGGTGAGGTTTGCACCCTTTGCCTTCGCAAGCATCAAAGCCGCGAGTCCGACCGGCCCCAGGCCGGTGACCAACACCGCGTCGTCTCCGGAGACCCCAATTTTCTGGATCGCTTCGTAAACGGTCCCAAAACCGCAGGCAACCTGGGCGCCATCCGTATAGGAAAGCGATTCGGGAAGAAGCACCAGGTCCTTTTCTTCGGCGAGCAGGTATTCCGCCATTCCGCCGTCTCGCTGCCAACCGTAGGCTCGGCGGTAGGGGCTGGAGCAGGAGATCATGTATCCGCGACGGCAATCGTTGCAAACGCCACATCCGCTGATGTGATAGACAATCACCCGATCATCCACCTTGAACCGGCGCATTCCGGGACCGCATTCAACGATCTGGCCGCAGGGCTCGTGACCGGCGATCATGCCCGATTGATACCCCTCCGGCCCCTTGCCGAGGTGTTCACGGTAGATGCAGCGGATGTCGCTTCCGCAAATCGTAGACGACTTCATCCGGATGAGCACCTCGCCATGACCCGGCTTGGGAATCTCAAATTCACGAAGTTCTGCCGTACTGTTGCCCGGCAGAATGGCACCCTTCATTGTTGCAGCCATTTCCGACTAGCTTACTATCACTTGACCGGCCAATCGGAAGGCATCCAAGCTGGTAACCCAAGCACAGCTCCTCTGGCCGCAGGGCTGGTGGGAATCCCCCATGCCTGGAAAAACGGTCCCAGGTCGTGTTGAACCAGCTTGGAGAACCGCACGAGGAACGCGTCTCGCTTGGCGGTGTCATCGGCGGGCCACTGAGTCACTGGCATCTCTTGATACTCGGCGAACAGACGTGTGAA
Organism: uncultured Armatimonadota bacterium; assembly: GCA_903927025.1. Taxonomy (GTDB): domain Bacteria; phylum Armatimonadota; class Fimbriimonadia; order Fimbriimonadales; family Fimbriimonadaceae; genus Fimbriimonas. Next base: position 34,794 of record CAIYLG010000032.1, on the reverse strand, counting down.
CGGATCCCAGCCAAAAGCCTGACGAAGCTGGGCGAACATCGTGAGGGCGAGGAACGGGTCCTTGCACCAATCTTCGAAATGGGCACCTGAGGCAAGGTACTTCTTCAACCGATCCTTGCACTTTTGCGGGTCCATCGCGGGATGCGCCTCACCATAGGTGTGGGGAGTAATTCGATTCATCCGTTCGCTGGCGTACAGCGAGAATAGGTTGTTGGTCACTTCCCCAGTGCCGGACCAAGTCCACGGCGAAGCCTGGAAGTTGTGGCCGACCTCGTGATAGAATCCCCAACTCTTCCCTTTTGACAGAAGCTTGGGGAGGCTGCACATGGTGTCCGCGACATCCATGTGGGTCATGATCGGGTAGCCGCTGTGCATGTATCCTGCGCTGATTTCCACATCCGTGCAGTACCGCTCTTGCCGGGTCCGACGAGGTGTTGCATAAAATGCATAGCATTCCTTGAGCACCTGATCCCAATAGTTCATGAGTGGGGCGGGGTCGACAATTGTCTTGGCAGAACTCAGCGGCACGGAAAGGATCACGAGATCCCCTTGAAGCTCGACCCATGGAGCTGAAGTACCGTTGATCATCTGCTTCCATTGGGCAGCTGTGGTTTGCCCCTTGACGTACCACGCGGCCGGAACGACATTCTTGAATCCTACGCTCACCTTGCCAAGGTGACACTGGGGAGGTACCTCGATATAGATCGTTCCTCCAAATGGGCTCGCCGCCTGGTTCTCCTCGTAGGGGAGTGACCGAATCAGTGAGATGTCTGGAAACCGGGGCCAGCTATCCAGCTGCCACAGCCGATCAAAGTGGGGTCCAATCCGAACTCGGAGGCCAGCCTTGGTCGCCTCCTCGGGTATCTGGATCTGGATCAGTTCGCCCGGCGCCGCATAGAAGCCGGTGCTGTGCCAATCGCTGATGGATGTGTCGATGACCAGCGAGCGAGTGACTCGAGCGGCCGATGCAGGAACGGATCCTGGAAAGAACTGCGCCGACGGGTGCGCCTTAAGCATTTTAACGGGCACTGAGAGGATGCGGCGATAATCCAACCACGCTTTGAGACGGGAGAAAGGCTTGTCCGGAGTGATGGGATTGTCAACCGACGGTATCCCGCCTCCAGGATCTGTTGCCGCTCCGGCATCTATTTGGGAAGGGAGTCCTGGAGCTTCGGGCGGCAAGAATGAGAGGGCTCGCTCGACCGTAAAGACTGCAGTCGTTCGATCCACAACGGAAAGCGACTTTGATTTCAGAGCCTCTAGAGCGCCGTCTGTGTTGAACAGGGTGCTGTCATCCGTCTGGAGTAGATAGGTTTGATTCGCGGTATCCTGAGTGAAGCAAATGCCGTAAGGGAACAGCATCTGATTGCCCGGGTGATCCGCAAGCAAGTTTTGATTGGGGTGTTGCACACTCCAGCCCCATCCTGCACTGGCGAGAAAGAGCCCGTGACCTGATTTCACAAAGCGCATCAAAGCCACCTGAGCGCCGCGCGACTGCTCTAGGGCGGGCATTGTGGCGCAGATGACATCAAGACTTCCAAGCACACCCTGTAGGGTTTCGACAGTGACAGGGCTGACAGAGATGCCAGCGGCTCGCAGCGCGGGGGCCATTGAGTCGTAACCCATCAACCCAACCCTCAGGCTGCCGACGGGTTTGCGCCCCAGCCAACTGAGAATATTGCCCAGCAAACGGCCGTTGCCTCCATTCTTGAGGGCAATTTCCGAGAAGAACCGTTCGTGACTCGCCGCCACTGCCCGCCCACGCTCGACGGGAACCGCCGCGAAGATCGGAACCCTACCTTTGCTCTGAGTTCCCGTCGCAAAAACAAAGGCCTTGCCCGATACGCTCAAAACACCGGGGCTGGCTTGAGGAGCAGCGATCTCTCCAACTCCCCGTATGAGCTCGATGCGATCCTGCGTGGGTCCAGTTTGGTTGGCCAGCATTCCCATGCTGGCCAAAAGAATTGTGGCAATATTCATGCTTCCCTTTGAATCGATGGATTTCCGTAAGTGACGGAGACTTTCAATTGTTTGAGAAGGAAAATAGAGCCAGAACGTTCGCTACTTGCCGCCGGTTATGCCTTTCCAGTCATCCGTTCGGAATGGAAACGCAGGCAGCCGCTCGCCATTGGCCAAATTGCTGTCTGAGAAGCTTGCCCAGGAGTAGCGCACGGCAACCGGATTGGGTACCGATGCAGCCGAGACGATGACGCTGTTTCCGTCGATCTTCGCATCGGCCCAAGTCCACTTATGGTCAGCTCCAGCGATGATGAATCCTTTGAGATTTCCTCCCACCGACTGAAGACCCTTGGCATGCTCGAAGGAAATGCGAACGGCACCACCCTCAACTCTCATAGACTTGTAGACAGGTCCGGAACTCTCCACCTTCATGTGGTAGTCGGAGGCTTCTGCGACCAGCGCGAGACGGCGGCCCACTTCCATCTTGTTCTTCGGGTGAATGTCGTTCTCTTCGCCAATGTCGACAGCGGTCATGATCCCTGCGTTCTTCACCTTCTTCGTGGTGAGGAATTGAGCTTCCCGAAGTTCGGCCCAGGCATCGTCACCCGGAATCGTGGCAGGGTGGCCAAATCCGGCGAGCTGAACAATGAGGAATGGGAACGATCCCTGGCCCCAGCTCTTGTGCCAAGACTCAATCATCGTGGGAAGAAGGGTTCGATACTGGAATGCCTTTCCTGCGTTGCTCTCACCCTGGTACCAGATGGCTCCCTTAACGCCGTAGGGGACGAGGGGCTGGATCATTCCGTTATAGAGAACAGAGGGGAAATTTGGATTCTGCTGAATGGTCGCTGGAAGCGCGTTCTTTGCCGAAATGGCAACGCCAAGCTTCACCTTCCAACTTCCAACAAGAGATACTTTCTCTCCTCCCACTTGGAGGAACAAGCCGTTTGGATCGCCGTAGATGCCCCCTGGTGCCGAGGTATCCGTCACCCGTACGGAGATAGAATTGCTGCCCGAATGAAGCGTTCCCGATGGGATCTTGTACTGCCGAGGAGTATTCCAACCTTCGGTGGCGCCGACCTTGACTCCATTTACCCACGTCGTATCGTTATCATCTGCGACGAAGTTGAGCGTTGCCGCCTGAGCGGCTTGGTCGGCGGTCAGTTCGACGGTGCGTCGGAGCCAAAACACGCTCTCCGGATTCTTGAGTTCGGGGATACCGGAATCTTGAACAAACCCGGGAAGGTTCAACGACTTCCAGGAGGAGTCGTTGAGGTCGGCGGCAGCCCAGGCAGCCGAGGTTCCGGTTCCGGGGTCATTCTTCTGGTACCACTCGGCAAACGGGTCGATGCCATTTTCGGTCTTGTGCTTTCTTGACTCTCGCAAAGTGGCCAACTGGGCAAGATAGGTCTGAAATTCTGGAAGGTGGTCTCCAAGCTCCTTTTCGCTCGTCCACGCCTCAGCTGGCGTTCCCCCCCAGCTTGTGTGAATCAGTCCGATTGGGACCTTGAGATCCTCGTTCAATTTTTTGCCAAAGAAGTAGGCGGCGGCCGAAAATCCACCCCAATCCCCATCCTTTCGCAGCGCGGTAGGGGTGCACTCCTGCCAATTGCCTGAGGTCGAGGACAGCGCCTCGGCGGAGATCATCTTTGGAACCGCGTACAGCCGAAGAGTTGGGTAGTTAGCGGCTGAAATGGTTGCATCAGGATCCTTAAGGTTCCCTACTCCCATTTCCATGTTCGACTGTCCCGAACAGATCCAGACGTCGCCGACGAGAATATTGTCGAACTTGATCGTTTGGGGGCCCGTGACGGTCATCGTGTAGGGACCGCCTACTGGCAACGGGCCAACTTTGACCTGCCACTTGCCATCGGAACCTGCCGTCGTCGAGGTGTCCTGACCGTTGATGGAAACAGTCACTGCTGTGCCTGGCGCGGCCCATCCCCAAACGGGATCTTTCATGCCTCGCTGAAGCACCATGTTGCTGGTGAACATCGGGCTGATGAATGGTCTCAGATCCTGCTGTGCGCGCCCTGCCATGGACACGGTCGCAGTCAGCATCAGTGCCGATACGACTCGGGGGTTTCGGTTGAACATGTCACCCGACAGTTTAAAGGAAATCGACTCCGGAATGAGAGAGTCGAACACCGTTCAACTCTCTCATTGTCATCTTTCTAAGCGTTCAGCTTTGCATCCATCGTGATCTCAGCCTTGAACAGCCGAGAAACGGGACAGCCTTCCTTTGCCTCGGTCGCAGCCTTTTGAAATGCCTCGGCGTCCGCGCCTGGGATCGTGGCAACAACCGTGAGGTGGACTTTGGTGATGGTGAGGTTTTCCATCGTGAGGGCGGCGGTCGTCTCAATCTTCTCAGCCGTTATTCCGTGCCCTCCCAGAGTGTTGCTTAGTGCCATCGAGAAGCATCCCGCATGGGCTGCTGCCAAAAGCTCCTCTGGGTTCGTGCCGACTCCATCCTCAAACCGAGTCTTAAAGCTGTACTGACTGTGGTCGAGTACTCCGCTGGGCGTTGAGACGGTGCCTTTACCGTCTTTGAGATTGCCATTCCAAACTGCGCTTCCCGTACGTGTCATATCTTTTCTCCAAATGCTTTTTAGTGTCACGAAATGGATTCATAGCTGAATATTCAGCTGTCGATTACCCAAATCAATGCTTTCTACTGAGGCTGTCAAGGGATTAACATCAACATCTATAAAGAAAGTCGATCGTAAACCGATAGGCTAATGCAACCACCCCGTAAAATCACATGGTACGCCCTTCTTGTCAAGGGATGCCGGTGCCGACACTCCTGTGCCAACTCCTGAAGAGAAACTGTTTCAGCTCTACCCGACCCCCTGCTGTGTTACAGATCGCAGGGGGCTAATCCTCAGTGTCAATGACGCATGGATTCGTGACCTTGGGTGGTCGAGAGAAGAATCGGTTGGAAGGTCCTTTAAAACTCTCGTCCACCCGGATGATCGATCACGCCTGGACTCCAACCTGGCGGAGTGTGGCGGCGAGGAATTGGGGGTTGAGGCGCGCCATCGCATTCGTGTTGCGTCTGGTGATTTTGTTTCGAGGCGCTGGAAGTTCGTCGGCAGCTCTCCCATCTGCATTTTCTGCCACGAGGAGGGAGACGCCCACCTGATCGAAACCCGAGATTGGCTCGAATCCATCACGAACACCGTTCCAGGAGTGCTCTACCAGTGGTACGAACGGGAGAACGGCCAACGCGGTTTTTACTACGTAAGCCCGAAGGTCACGGAGTACTACAACCTCACGCCTGAAGAACTGATGCAGGACTGGACACGAATCAGAGTCCACCCCGAGGATATGGCGGGCCTCGACTCAAGTATTGCGAAATCGAAAGCCAATTTCTCGGATTGGACTTTTGACGGCAGATTTGAAACGGCAGATGGCGGAATCAAATGGTGGCGAGGCTATTCCACTCCCGTTAAAGTCACACCAACCGAAATTGTCTACAACGGCATTATCATCGACAATACAGCCCGAGTCGAAGCGGAGCGGGCGCTTGAGGACGCTACCGAGCACTTTGCCTTGGCGGTAAAGGCCACCAATGACGGCATCTGGGACTGGGACCTGATCAACGATACGATCTGGTTCTCGCCAAGGTGGAAGGCGATTCTTGGCTACGAGGATGACGAACTCGAGAACGATAACGACACCTGGCGCAAACTGATCCACCCAGACGACGAAGTTCAGGCGTGGAACCTGGCGCATGCATTCAACACCGGTGAAATCAGCGAGTATCAGGCAACCCACCGCTACTTGCATAAGGATGGTTCTGTTCGACACCTGCTGAGCCGCGCCACCCACACTTTTGGCGGTGACGGAAATATCGCTCGGATGGTTGGCGCAGTCACTGACATCACGGAGCTCATTAAGGCCCGGGAAGATGCGGAACATGCCAACGAGGTCAAGAGCCAGTTCCTTGCGAACCTTAGCCACGAGATCAGGACTCCGATGAACGGGGTGCTTGGGCTTGCACAACTCCTTTTGACCACTCCGCTTTCCGAGGAGCAGAAGACCTACGTAAGCGCCATTCTCTCCAGCGGTCAGTCGCTGCTGGTAGTGCTCAACGACATCTTGGACCTCTCCAAGATTGAAGCTGGCAAGGTAGTCCTGGACCCGGCACCTTGCTCGCTGAAGGACGTGCTTGATGAGATTGATGGCGTTTTCGGGCCGATGTGCCGCGCCAAAAACCTCACCTTCTCGGCGAAACTGACCAACCCGGTGGCTCCGATGCTCTTTCTAGATGCCGGTCGTCTACGGCAGATCCTTACGAATTTGGTCGGCAATGCGGTGAAGTTCACAGCCAGTGGCGGTGTCACGCTGGAAGCAGCTTTCGAGGCGGAGCGACTTAGGATGACGATTTCCGACACTGGGATTGGGATTTCACCCGAGCGTCAGAGGGCAGTATTTGATAGCTTCACCCAAGCTGACACTTCAACGAGCAGGCAGTATGGAGGCACTGGCTTGGGTCTGACCATCTGCACGAATCTGGTGTCAATGATGGGCGGCGAGATGGGCCTAGACAGCGCAGTTGGGGTGGGAAGCAAATTTTGGATCGATATTCCCGCCCCGTCTTGTGACCCCCAGGGAGGCCTTGCCTCACCCGATCTGTTTGGCGTTAACCCAACGGACCTTCGCGGCCATGTGCTGGTTGCGGAAGACAACGAGATTAACGTTCTGGTGGCAGTCAAGCTTCTCGAACACCTTGGCCTCACCTACGATGTCGCTTCCGATGGCATTGAGGCGACCAAGAAGTTTAGTGCGGGACAATACGACCTTGTCCTGATGGACCTACACATGCCACATATGGATGGTGCGAGTGCGACAAGGGAAATACGGCGTGCAGAAGGATCCAGATCACGCGTTCCGATCATCGCGATGACCGCCGCAGCCCTCGCTGAGGATCGAGAGGCGTGCCTAGAGGCGGGGATGACCGACTATATCAGCAAGCCATTTCGCGCAGAAGAAGTGCGCATGCTGCTGAGCAAGTACCTTAAATCCGTCTAACGGGGGCCATTGGGCGATAAACTAAACCGCCTTTAAGGCAGGAGTACGGATTGACCTCGACTTTACGCATCCTCGCACTCGGCACTCTTTTGACCAGTGGGAGCCTTTTGGGCACCCTCGGCAAGGCACATGCCCAAAGCTTTCGCCCACCTGCAGTTCCGCTGATCACGTTTGATCCGTATTTCAGCATCTGGTCAGAGGCAGATCACCTAACCGATGACGTCACCCGACACTGGACTCACCATCCGCACCCGCTGATCAGCATGATTCGAGTGGATGGGACCGCGTATCGCCTGATCGGCAATTCTCCGAAGTCGATTCCTGCATTGCCGCAGGTGGGCTTCCGGCTGACACCATCTCAAAGCATCTTCGACTTCGAAAACAGCCAGGTCCATGTCACCCTGAACTTTATTGCCGCGGCAATTCCAGATGATCTGAGTGCGATGACGCGACCAGTGAACTATATCGACTGGAAGGTTCGGTCCGCGGACGGAAAGCCTCATAAGGTTGAAATCTTTGACAGCGCCAGTTCTGCACTTACCGTAAATGACACCAAGCAGACGGTTGTATGGGGACGCGAAACGTTTGGCCCCTTAACCGCACTTCACGCTGGCACGGCTGATCAACCGGTTCTGCAAACAGCTGGCGACGACACCCGAATCGATTGGGGCTACGTATATTTGGCGGCTCCGACTAACCAGGTGACGGCAGCTAGTGGGTCTGAAGCCGTTCTTACGGCTTCCTTTGCGGAGAAGGGTGCCCTTCCAAAGACGGATGACGCGCGCATGCCCCGAGCCGCAGACGATGACCAGCCAACATTGGCACTGGAATTCGACCTCGGAAGCGTCTCAACCAAACCCGTTTCCCGCCACGCGATGATAGCCTACGACGAGGTGTACGCCATCAAGTACTTCGGGCAAAAGCTTCGACCCTTCTGGAGGCGGAACGGCGCCACTCCTGGATCGATGCTTCAGGAAGCCGAAGACAAATTCGCCTACGAGGCGGATCAATGCAACATCTTCGACAAGCTGCTGATGGACGACCTAACTTCGTTGGGCGGCCCTAAATATGCATTGATTGCGGCTCTCTCGTACCGCCAGTGTCTTGCGGCGACAGGGATCGCGGCGGATGCAAACAAGCAGCCGCTCATGTTCACAAAAGAGAACACCAGCAACGGCGACATCGCTACGGTTGACGTCATGTTTCCGATGTTCCCAATTTGGGCAGTGCTGAATCCTCCGCTCGCAAAAGCCTCTCTGGTACCGATTCTCAGCTATGCGGCCTCGGACCACTGGAAATTCCCCAATGCCCCCCACGATCTCGGGACCTATCCAATTGCAAAGGGCACCGACGATGGCGGCGAAGGGATGCCAGTTGAAGAAAGCGGCAACATGCTCATCATGTGCGATGCGATCGCGCAGTCTGAAGGGAATGTTGGCTGGCTCAAGCCCTGGTGGCCCAAGCTCACTCAGTGGGCGGAGTATCTGGAAAAGTACGGTCTTGATCCGGAAGACCAGCTTTGCACCGACGACTTTATGGGGCATTTGGCGCACAACGCCAACCTCTCGATCAAGGCGATTCTCGGCTTAGCCGCATATGGCGACCTCTGCCGAATCAATGGCGACCAGGTCAACGCTCGCAAGTACGACAAGATCGCCAAAGTCGATGCGAAGCACTGGGTCGAAGTTGCGGATGCAGGTGACCACTCCCTCCTTGCCTTCGACAAGCCGAACACATGGAGCCAGAAGTACAACCTCGTTTGGGATCGGCTTCTGAACCTCAATGTGTTCCCGACGTCAGTCGCCCGCAAGGAAATCGAATACTACAAGAAGGTCATGCTTCCGTACGGCGTGCCGCTCGACTCTCGAACGCACCTCACCAAAACGGACTGGTCGATTTGGAGTGCCACGATGGCGACTGATCTGGACTCCTTCGAGACGCTGATCAATCCGATCTACAACTATCTGAACACGACCAGCGCGCACTCGCCGCTTGCCGACTCCTACATCACCGATGACATCAAGAGCGACGGCATGCACGCCCGATCAGTGGTGGGTGGCATTTTCATCAAGATGCTTTCCGACCGCGCGACGTGGAAGAAGTGGGTTCAGTTTGATGACAAGGTTAACGTAGGCCCTTGGGCACCGCTCCCGAAGATGCCTAAGATGGTTTCGGTTGTCCCCAGTTCAAAGGATGCTGAGGTTCGCTGGAAGTATTCGCTGAGTCAGCCGGCCGAAAGCTGGACGAGTTCGTCCTTTGATGCAAGTGCCTGGAAGGACGGCGTTGGACCTTTCGGGTCCGACGGTACTCCGGGGATCGCTCCAAAGACCCAGTGGACTTCTGACGATATCTGGCTTCGACGCGAATTCACAATGCCCGACTTCAAGGGTGACCTGTTTATGCAGGTGTATCACGACGAGGATGTTGAGGTCTACGTGAATGGCGTACTCGCCACCAAGGAAGCCGGCTATCAAAACTCCTACGAGCCGCTCGAAATCTCTGCGGCAGCAAGGGCCCAGCTCAAGCCCGGAGCGCACATCGTGCTCACCGTCCATTGTCACCAGACAACGGGCGGGCAGGGTGTTGATGTGGGATTGGTTCGTCTTGTGAAGCCCTGAGGCGGACTCGCCGCTGCAGGAGTGCGGCCTTCAGCACTCCTGCAGCCCGGGTTTCAACCCGGGGGTTGGTCGCGAAGGCAGAGTGTTCATGGGATTAGTACCTTGACTAGAAGTCAAGGCCGCAAGCGTGTTCAAACCCGCAGCCCCCGGATGGGTGGCACCTAAAGGAAACGCTCCCCTGCTCAAATGAGCGAGTCGAGTTCGGCTTCGGCGGCTAGTCGCTCTGCTTTGATGTTCTCGAGCCGGGCGCGCAGAGAGTCGGGGGAGATTGAGGTGGTTCCTACTGGCTCAATCTTCCAGGCGAGGAGGCGGGCCTCTTCGGCTTCGATCTTGGCGCAGATTCGGTTCATCAAGTCAGCATCCTCTTCCATGAGTCGGACATCTTTGTTCCGTTGATCTTTTTGCTTGATCACCGGCTCGGCGACGGCGACAGCGGCGATCATGAGGCTGTCGATGGTGGCGGCGAGTTCGGCGACAGCGGCAGGGTCGGCATCTAGCCAGTTGTGGAGTCCCTCTCGTGCGTCATGCCAGTTGCGAGCTGCGCTTTCTAGCCGCACCATCACCGGCAAGGGGATAGACCGCTTGATGTATCCATCCTTCAGCAATTTCTGGACGCGATGGACTCTGCGCCATCGTTCGTAAGCGAGCCGTTGCCCAGGGGTGAGCGATGCCATCTGGGTTTCCCGTCGACGCCGCAAAAAATAGTAACTTCCCCAGCCCGCGGCGATGGCAATCAGCCCACCGACATCATGGTGGAGGATTGAAGCGACAATCGCCAACACGCCCCAGCCGACCCAAATCTCAAGGCCTTCCTGTAGGACGGGCACTTCTGGTCGCGTCAGCTGACGCAGAAACGCCGAAAGCATCTGGATGGTGGGTCGATCGTCAGCCATGGCGTGTTGACATTATGGACAGCGAAAGCACACGATCATGGTCGTCATCCGGGAGTGTGCGTGGAACGCTTCCCCACCGAATTCTACGGTGAGGGGTTTCAGAGCGGGTGGCCGATTTCGCCAGAGACCTTCTTCACAGCATCCCAAACCTGCTCAACGGTGACGGCTGTCATGCACGGATGCCCCTTCACTGGGCAGTTAGGGTTCCGGCACGCGGAGCAGTCCACGTCATCGTAGCGGAGGAGGATATGCCCCTTGCCAAGCGGGCTAAACCGCCCCGGAAAGTCGATGGAGCTGAAGATGGAGACACAGGGCACGCCACCAACACCAGCTAAGTGCATCGGGCCGCTGTCGACAGAGACGATGAATGAGCATTGATGCAGGAGGGCGGCGGAACCCATTACCGAGAACTCGCCGGCAGCATTCAGGCCCTGTCCCCAAGCCGCAATGAGCGTCTTTGCGTCGGCAGCATCATTCGGCCCGCCGCCAACCACGATTTCGAATCTGCCATCTGCGATGAGGCGCCGGCCGATCTCCTCAAATCGATCCAGTGGCCATCGCTTGGACGGCATTTTGGTTCCAGGGCAGAAGCCAACCAGAACCTTGTCCGGGAACTGTCGACGCTCGTTCAGCCAACTGATCGCCTTTTCGCTGGCGGCATCCGGCGGGATGAGAAATGCCTCGTAAAGGTCATCGTGCTGAAGCTTGCCAAATCCGTACTTTTCAAGCCGCTCACCGCGCCTTACCGCCTCGTGGGGCACCTGTTTGGGCCGGCCCCGTTCGTCACGGGGGTAGAGGTACTCATCGCTAAAGGGCTCAAAGCCATAGCGCTTCTTAATGCCTGCTAGTTTGAAAAAGAGTTCATCTCGCTGGACGGCTTTTGCGGACCTCTCGCTGGTCATCAGATAGACGACTGCATCGAATTTTCCGCCGACAAGCATCTTCCACAGCTTGAACACGGAGGGAAGCATTGCCTTGGCACCGCCGGCAATCTTGTACTCCAGGTACTTGTCGACCAGACCAGTGCCTTCAAGCACATCTTTTGCCTTCACGATGTCAGGCTGTGTGACGTCGCTGAGGAGCGTGATCTCGGCATCGCTGCCGTATCGCCGCCGAACCACTCGCAGGGCAGGAATGGTGACAATAGTGTCACCTAAGCTGCCGATGCTGTGCACCAGGATTCTCTGTTTGCCTGACATCGTTTAAGCTGTTCTTAGATCAGCCCGACTATTCCGTGGACAGCCACTTGGCAAAGTCCGTAAGGAATTGGCCAACCGCTTCATCGGTCTTGTAGTGCCCCATCGCCTGGTTCAGGATCTTGGGTCCGACGGTAACGATGTGTGCACCGGCCAAGCCTGCGTACTTGACGTCTAGAACATTTCGGATGCTTCCCGCAATGATTTCTGCATTGGGATAGTTCTCAATGAGATCTCGTGTTTCGCGAACCACGTTATTGGGGTCGAAGTCAGTCATATCGACGACTCCAGCACCGAGGAGGGCTGCTCGCTCCTCTTCAAACCCGTTGAGGCCATCCTTGATTCGGTTGTAGAAAAGGCTGACGTATTTGGCGCCCGCTGCGGCGGCCATCGTTGCCTGAACAGGCGTCATCAGTGCGGTGCAGTTGACTGGGATTCCGCGCTGTGAGAATTCACGAACGACGTTGAGGTAGCTGGTCCCTTTGTAGCTGACCTGAACCTTAACGCGGAGGTGTGGGTAGTTGAGTTCCTTAACGAACTGCTCGCCCTGGACAATCATCTCCTTAGGGTCAGCGCTGAAAACTTCCACGCTGAGGGACTGAGTTCCGCCGTACTTGTGGGCCAGATCGACAATCTTCTGCAGATGGGCGATGTAGTCCGACTTTGGCTCTTTTGCAAAGAGCGATGGATTGGTCGTAATGCCTTCGACGATGCCGAGATCGAGCGCCTGCTCGATATCGACCAAATTTGCGGTGTCAACGTATAGCTTCATTTAGAGTCCCCAACCTTCTCTCGAATTCGTTTTTCGATTTCCTTCCAATCTGGCTGAAAGAACACAGCCAGGTCGTCGATCACAACATCTGCGGGCGGCTTGCCCATCATCAGTCGGTGATGCTTGATTCCCCACTTCTCAAGCTGCTTCTTTGTAAAGTCGTAGCCTTCGTGGTAGGTCTTGTGTATGTCTGAGCCGTTGCGGCCCATAAACCTTGCGGTGTAGACGAGGATGGTGAAGCCCTCATCATAAAGTCGATTGACCACTTCCACTGCCTCGGGAATGGCCTGAGCATTTTCGTAGTCTGGCGCCGAGGACGTGCACAGCGTTCCATCTAGGTCAAAAACGACCTTCTTGCTCATGACCCGAATCCAGGCATTTCCATCGTCGCGCCGTCTTCCACGATGAATGAGTCGCTGTCCACATCGTGCGTCGAAACTTCGATAATGACGGTGTCTTCCAAACCACCATCCTGGTGCATGAGACCGGGCGGAATCAGCAGCGTATCTCCCTGGTTCAGGGTGAACAGACGATCTTCACCACGGCCTGCTCGCAAACGGACCAGGAGCTTGCCGGTGTGGATGTAGTAATGCTCCAGCTTGTTGCAGTGAAAGTGGAGGCTGCTGTGCTGGCCCTTGCCAAAGAAGAGGCGCTTTCCCGTGTAGATGGCGTTGACCATCGTTTGGATGCTTCCCCAATACTTGTCTCGGTAGTCATCTGGCGAGGCAATTCTGTAGCCACTGGTCAGACTTGATTCGTCAATCAGACCGCTGAATCCATATAGAGCGGAATCTGACTTGGCCAAGAATTCTATCGTGGTTCCTGGTGCGAGAGTGATCTGCTTGTGCTTCGCAACTTCCTCATCACCTACGCCAACGAGCCCGTCTTCGACAAAAAGTGTGAGCTCTCGGCCTGCTTCAATGGTGAGGCTCAGAGTCTCTCCGCTCTTCACAAACCATCGTTCGAGGCGATAGTCGTCTGCTTCTGCGACTACGCCATGCGTTCCGTAAGCGGTGTCGTGGTGAGTTGGCGTTGCGATGAGCGACTGGAGCTTGTCAACTTCGAGGCCGTAATGGTGCATGTTCATGGTGGATTTCAGCGCTTAGGGAAGCTATCGAATAGCATCGACAGGGTTGGAGGCTGTGCTCCCTTGATGGTTGTTGAGAGCGAAGCCCAACGGTTGGCCATCGCAAGATGCTTTTCGGTGAGGTCGCCCTTGGCCAGTGAAAGCACGGAGAAAAAGGCGTCTCCCGCTCCGGAAGTGTCCCGCACCTCAGTGGGTGGAGGAAGGACGGAAACGATTTTGGAATCGATCATCACGGAGCAGCCGCGCTCACCGAGCTTGACCAAGACGGTGCCCGCCTTGAGTTCAGCGGTGATGGCTGCGAGCGAATCAGGAATGGACCGGTTGAGAAAATCGGCATCCACCGTTAACGCTTCCCGCTCATTGACGCAGAAGAAGTCCGCCCCCACGTACCATCGGTGGTTGCCTGCACGCTGCGAGACTTGAGAATCCACGTAGATCGGCTTGCCATGCTTCTTGGCAACTTGGACCAGCTTTGCAGCCATACCCTCGCTGATGAGACCGTGACGATAATCGGAAACCACCAGCTTGTCGTACTCAGGCAGGTCCTTCTCGATCATCGCGAGAATCTGAGATTCCAACTCTTCTGAAATAAATCTGTTGTCGAGTTGGTCCCACTGGAGCAGCTTGTAGCCGCTGACCCAGAACCGGCTTTTGACTGTCGTCTTTCGGGTCTTGTCCTCGAAGAATGCCTTTGAGAGGTTCTTGTGTCGGAAGCTTTTGGCGAAGCGACGGAATTCGTCTCCGCCAATCAGGGAGATGAATTTCACCTGGCCGCCTAAGGCGAGCATATTTCTACAGTAGAGGCCTGCACCACCAATGGACACGGTGGTTTTGTCATCTTTTGCTACGATGGTGGGAGTCTCTGCAGACAGGCCAAGCGCCGTTCCCCAGCGATACTCGTCGAGGATGATGTCGCCGATCATGAGAACTTTGCTGGACGCAAAGCCCTCGATCATCTGCTTAGCCTCAGACTTGCTGAGACAGTCTTCTGAGCGTAGAGGTACCCCTACGCTGGCGGGCGTATTCGAATCCTGTTTCATCAGCTTGCCGAGTCGTTGCCTACGCGGGCCTTTTCCACCAACGACGTCGTTGAATACTTCGCGTTGCTTCCACCCTTGTAGAGGAGGGGGAAAACCTTGATCTCGATGTCGTCTGGGACGTTGTCTCGCTGACGCACTTCGTCGCTTGTCCATTCAGCACCCTTGACGAGGATGTCCGGGTGGAGCGAGTTCACCAGTTCGGTGGGAGTGACGTCATCGAAGATGATGACCTCGTCGACGCAGGTGAGCGTCTCTAGAATTGCCTTGCGGTCCTGCTCGTTGTTGATGGGACGGTCGTTACCCTTCAGGAGCTTTGTCGCTCTATCTGAGTTGATGCCAACCACCAGCTTGCCACCAAGGGATTTGGAGAAATTAAGAAGATTGATGTGACCTGCGTGGAGGAGGTCGAAGATGCCGTTGGTGAAGACCACCTTATCCTTATCCTGCCGCTTGGTCTTTTCGACGCGCTTGACATGACGTCCCTCGCCAAATGGCTCGCCGGCCCAGGCGCGGAGGATTTCAATGTTTACTTCGTCTGTATTCACCCAGCTGCCCAAGCAGATAACGTTGGAGTCGTTGTGCTCGCGTGTTTTCACGGCTACGTTCAGGTCATGAACCACGGAGGCTCGAACGTTTTGGAATCGGTTGGCGGCAATGCTCACTCCGATACCTGTTCCGCAGATGAGAACTCCCCATGCACAGTCACCGGAGTCGACAATCTTTCCGAGGGTGGTCGCATAGTCCACGTAGTCGACTTTGATATCCGGAGAGTAGGGTCCGATGTCGATGCAGTGGCGACCTAGCTTATTCAGTTCGGCCTTTACGATCTCTTTCAGCGCGACACCGTTATGATCGCCTGAGAGCACCACCAGGTTATTTGCAATTCCTTTCAAATCAGACATAAATAGGTCTCTATTTTACTTGAAGATGAGGAAACAGGCAATGAGGTCCCAGTGGCTTCGGATTAAGGAATTGCTCGGTACCTTCTCCTGAAGTTTTGATCACTTTACTCATAATTCCCTTTCACGATCGCGAAGAGGGTAAACGCTATTAAACACGAATAAACATTTGCTCAGAGATGCCTATCGAACGGTGAGACTTACTTCAACCTCACCCTTAACCACTGTCACCTTCCCTTCCCGAACCGCAGGCCAACTGCCGGTTCCTGCATGAAGGTCCATGATGTCGAGAAGCGTCGACAAAGCATCGCGATGGTCCTCGGCAGATTGAAACCGACCTACCATTTCGGAGAGCGCCGGCATGTGGTGGGAGACGAGACTATGGCTCAGTCCTGGCTCGTTTGCGGCGGAAGTGATCGCTTCCGAAATCGCGTGCGCTGGTCTGGTGAAACCATTGGTGACGTCGTAGATGGCGACCCACGCTTCAAATGCTCTGCATTCCGGAATCTTCGAAAGCGGGTTAAGAGACTTCGGGAATGCGGTGAACTCTTTCGCTAGTCCGGCCATGAGGGGTCGAAGGTCAAATGCTGGAAGTGCATCTAGCCAGCGGTGGTACTCGCGGATGCGCGGACGGTTCTCGACGAAGAGTGGGAGACTGGCTTCCAAAGTTCGGAAGGCCCGGCGTCTGGCTGCCAGATCGGCAAGTGCCGCCTCCGAGCCAAGTTCGCGCCCTTGGGCACAAAGGGCGGTTAAGCGTTTGATGGCTTCACCATCGTTTTCCGATCGAATGAAGTCTTGGATGGCTTCTGGAATCGCGCCCGCATTCGTCAAACGCGACTCAAGCAGACCGTTTGAATTCGATCGCTCCACCCACTTGCCAATCTCTAGGCCCCGTGACTCGTACTCCTGTCGAGCAGCAGCACAGCCTCGAAGCGCGGAAACAAAGTCAATTGATCGCAGGGTCTTGGCGACGCCCATGCGTTTATTATGCTTGCGAAGGATTAAACGATCCAATTCCAGAGCACGTTTACGCCTTGGTTGGGCGGATGTGGCCCAAGATTGAGGCCTTTAGAGGTCGAGGCGACAACCTGACCACAAAGATTGCCATGTTGGTCGACTAGCCCATCAACATGGCGTTTTGGTCCGAAGAGGGGCCCCAGCCAGACTGCTGCCTTGCAGAGCCAATCCGGTATCTGGAGCTTGTTGCCTTCCTGGGTCTTTAAGGCAAGGCTACCCAGCGGCAGGGAGATCGGAATTGAACATGTCGACGGCACACTTCCAGGAGCCCTCCTTTTGGTACTTCCAGATCTCCACGAACTTGCCCTTATCGGAGATGAATTTGCCACCTTCCTTCACCATGAGCTTGTAGGTTCCGTACATGTAGGCGACGTCTCCAGACTTTGCGACCTCCACTTTGGTTGCCTTCCAAGCGATGGAGGTGCTGGGATCACAGAAAGGAACCCAGGCCGCTCGGATCGCCTTCCGGGTAGTGTGGATCGGCTCGTTGGGGGCCAGCATCACCGCATCTTCCGAGTAGAAGGCAACCGTTGCGTCCAACTTGTGCGACGCTGCAGCATGAGACCATGCATCGTCTAGTTCCCTCAATTTTGCCCCTGTGGTTAGGTGCTTGGCTTTATGCTGTGCAAACGACGATGTAACCGAGAAGCTAGCGACCAATACGGCAATTAAAACCCTTTTGTGAGAAGAAAGACTCATCTATGAACCTCCAAAGGGTGCGAGGTTACCATCCTGTTTGGTTTTACGCTGTTGAGATTCTTTGCATGACTAAGAGACGGTAAATGCCTTCCCTGCTTCTCTGATTCGAAAATTCGATATCCTTTTCTACTCACGGAATATTTCACCGGGTAAGAATTGGTGTGGGGCGAATGCGATGGCAATTCACATAGAGACAAAGCTGTATGAGCCAGAGGCGACTGACCGAGTGGGCCAGGGAATTCTGCTTAGCCTTCCGATGGATGCGAGCGAGCAGCTTCCATCTCGGGGCATGGTGATGGTGAACGGGACGATCAACGGCCACGAATTTCAGGCCGCGCTTGAACCGGACGGAAAAGGTAGCCACTGGTTCCGCGTTGACCGCCTTTTGGGAGAAGCCGTCGGCAATCCGGGTGAGACCGTCTCGCTCACTATTGAGCCCACTAAAGATTGGCCAGAACCAAACGTGCCCTCAGACATCGAAGCGGCACTGCAAGCGGATCCCGTCGCCCACGCAGTTTGGGTTGACATCACCCCTGCCGCTCGGTGGGACTGGATCCGGTGGATCACCTCGACGCGCGTGGAAGCGACTCGCAAGAAGCGGATCGAGGTCGGTTGCTCGAAAATGCGGTCCGGAAAGCGAAGACCCTGTTGCTTTGACCGCTCTATCTGCACCCTGACGGACGCCTAGCCTTTCCTCACGGTGTGCTGGAGACTCTAGTTCATCTCCAGGTTTCCCTTCCGGAGGATGTTCATGGTCATCGCCTCCTTGGCGTCCTGCATCGTGACTTCGCCCAGCAGGTCCTCCTTCAGCGTGGCCCGAACGATGGTGCCTGAGCGTTGATTGACCCAGACTTCTCCCCATCGATGGCTATGACCCGCGAACTTAGCTCCCGGTGCGCTGAACTCAAGCTTATTGAAGAACGACTCGTACTTGAGGATCGTGCAGGCGTGGCCGTGATAGGTTGCTTCACCTAACCCAGAAAGGGTGACTCGACTTTCCGGGTGATCTTTGCTCGGTGGAACAACCGTCTCCACTCCCGGCTTGATCTTGCCCACCCAGCCTGCGTATCCCGCAAATTCCAGCATGTCGGAAACGATATCCTTCGCCTCCACGGCTGAGGATGGAAACTCTTTGAAGGTTTGCGCATCCGTTAAGACATCCTTCTTGGTGGGATCGTAGCTGAATCCTTCCATGTACGAAAGCGGAGCACTGGGCGCCGGAGGCTGGTCCATCGTGACTGCGCTCCAAGTTTGCTTGTGTCCCGCGGTATTAACTGTCCCACTGATGATTCGCCGGCCGAGAATCGCTCTCTTGCTGTCTGAAGTGATGTATTCGCATGAATAGCGTTGCTGGACGGCTTGAGTCTGCATGGTGAAAAAGATTACGGGCAGCAAAAACATTTTAGGGGGTTTTCCATGGGGTTGAACACCCATCCAGGCGGCGGTCCAAAGGTCGTACCCGAGCCGCGAACCTGAACTTTCGGCATTCAGAACGAATACGTAGTTTTCCAGTGACGGGTTCAACTCACGGTGGTGCAATCAGCCAAGAAGGATGTACATTAGCCAAGCCATGGTGCGAAACACAGTCGAGAGCGACATAGAAGGAATCAAGGGTGTTATTGAGGCGACTGGGCTGTTTCCCACCGAGATGTTTGAGCCCATTATCAATCCATTTTTCAGCGAAGGTAGCGATGGTTCGATTTGGTTGACCCTCTGCGATCCTGGACCAATTGGTGCGGTGTACTGCGTGCCCGAAATGATGGCGGAAGGCACCTGGAACATGCTGATGATTGCGGTTCATCCCGACTATCAGAATTCTGGACGTGGAGCCCAACTTGTGTCTGAGCTAGAAGCGCAGCTGCGGTTGCGCGAAGCCAGGCTGATCCTTGTGGAGACCTCTAGCCTGGAGCAGTACGAGCAGGCGAGAACCTTCTACAGAAAGCTCGGCTATGTCCACGAAGCAAGCATCAAGGATTTCTATGCTCCTGGTGAGGACAAACTCATTTTCACCAAGCCGCTTTAGGCGAACGCTGTTCGGTCAGAGGGACGTACGCACGCCCTTGTAACGCTGGAAGGACGACGTGGAAATGACGAAGGAAATGATCGCGACGACAAAGACCCAGGGAAACAAGGAAGCGCTCAAGATGTTCCAGGAGGAACTGAAACGGCTGAAGGCATCAAAGCCGAAGCGGTGACGCTTTGTTGAGCCGTCGCAATTCATGAAATGTGATCGCCAAGAAGCTCACAAGAAAGAGAACTGTCCAAGTTGGGCCAAATTGGCGGTGCCCGACGACCGGTAACGCCACCAACAGGATCCCTTTAAGGACGATCCAGGGCAAGCGCTTTCGTCCAACCTCGAGTCCCCTTTCAAGAGAATTGAGCGCACCGAAAGCCATTCCGAGAGGCAATACCAAGAATGACAAAGGATGCGCGTCAAACCTGCTTACCAGCAGCAGAAAGCAAGAAAGCACTCCGCAGATAGCAAGATTCACGGCGTGCATGCCCCACAGCTCAGAAATTGCCTGCTTGGATGGGGTCACCATCTGCTCATTATAAGTCGCTGGCTTGGTCTTGTCGGAATTCAATCCGCGTCCATCGCCAAAGCGGACACCATCTCCTCCACGGCTTAAGTTTTCGGGGATGGTGATGCCACCGGGGAGTCTTTTGCTCAGGAAATATAAGATTGCCGACCGTATCAAATTATGAATTCTATATTGCTATAACTACGTGATAGAAATATCCCATGGCGCTAAGTATAAAGAACGAAGAAACAAGCATGGCAGTCGCCAAACTTGCGGCCATTACGGGCTTAAGCCTAACTGAGGCGATTAAGCAGGCAGTAGATGAAAAACTCGCCCGCCTCCAATCTGTAGATGGGCAGATCGAGCATATTTTGGAAATCGGACGAGACTGCTCTTCTCGACTCCCAGAATCTCTCAAGGGAGAAGATCATGGCACTCTTCTGTTTGGTGCAGATGGATTGCCGAGGTGATCGTTGACACTTCTGTCATCATCGCCATTCTTCGGGCGGAACCAGATGCAAAGGATTTCGTTTTGGCGATGAAGGCATCCCGAACGTCCCTCCTGATGTCCACTGCGAGCTACGTTGAGATCGGCGCCGAGATCGACCAGGCCAGGGATCCGATTGCGAGCAGGCGCGTCGATGAGCTGCTCAATGCCTTGGGCATCCAAGTCGAGCCAGTAACCCCACATCAGGCACACATCGCCCGTGAGGCCTACCGTGATTTCGGAAAGGGTTCAGGTCATCATGCAGGGTTGAACTTCGGCGACTGCTTCAGCTACGCCCTTGCGAAGGCGTTTGCAGAACCTTTACTGTTCAAGGGTAACGACTTCATCCACACCGATGTACAGGTCGCGGCTTACGGCGACAAGCAGCATCTTCCAGCTTGCCACTAGGCAAACGGTATCGAGCCGTGCCAGACGCCTTCGCTTCGTTCGACCACACAGCGGGTGAAAGACGTGCGATCGGCAAACTCGCCCGCCTTCTGGCGCACGAGGTGGTCTTTGTGGACGCCGGGGCCGTATGCGAAATCACGTACCGAAGCGAAGTCTTTCCACAAAGTGACGGTGAGGCCATCCGGTCCATCCATCAAGAAACTCTGCTGGGAGTGGAGCCCAGGCATTCCCGTCATGCCCACTCTCACGGCGGTGACGCCAACGCTGAACGCGGTGGCTCGCTCCAACCAGTCCCCTTCCTGATTGAAACCTGCAGTAGTTAGGACAACAAGCGGCCCCGCTGGCACTGCCTCGGCAGGGCAATCGTAAATGAGTCCCGGATGCTCTCGGTCTAGATAGTTGACTTCACCAACATGGCGTACCGGTCGAAGAAGCGCACTCCAAACCTCTTTGGCATCGCCTAGCCAGTTGAAGATGCTGGCCCGATCTTCGTAATAGGCCGCTGCAGACTCTTTGTCCCGGTGAAGCGCAACCGCGCAGAACTTGTAGGCGGACTTGGACTTACCCGCGGTTCCGGCGGCGCGAGTGTCTGGAGCAACGACGGAAAACAGCTGTTTATGGCCGTCGTCGGTCAAAGAGCCAACTTCCCGGAGGGTATCGAATCTCGCGAGCGTGAGAGTGACGAAGGATGCTTTTTGCAAAGTGATCGCATTCTAACTGAAGCGAGAGAATTCAAGGTGGGTGATCAAGGCATCGATCGATTCGAAAGCACAAAGTCAGGCGATCCCTTTAGGTCCCCGCTACTGGACGCGATTGAAGAACGGATCCACCTTGAAATCCTGTTTCGACTTGTAAACGTATTTTGAATTCACCCAGATGTCCAAAGGGGGGCAAAAGTCGGCGACTCGCTTCTAAGAACGCCATAGGCGGCTCGGTTTACAAAGGGATGCGCAGATGCGCTTAGGAATGAAGTGGGGCGGTCTGCACGGATATTTTGACCTCATACCATCCAATTTTCGGGACGGGGCATTCAGTCCACCTTACAATTTGGGTCAAGCATCGAAGCTGTCGGCAGGGGCTCCTTCTCCTGCCAAGCGTTGTATGCAGGCACGACATGGTATGGCAGGAGAGGGGCCAGACCACAATCTCCTAACCCGGCTCAACAGCAGTCGGGCAAACCAGGCCAACCTGCAGGCTTGACCAGAAGCTGGATAGATGCATTCCTCACTGAGACAATGGAAATTCGAGTCATAGATCCTCGCTTACCTACTGGGAATCGTCGTATACTCTTTCCGTGAAGCGCCTAATCTGGTGCGGGATCAGTGTGATCGCGAGCATACTCGTGCCGATTTGGGCTTATCAGCTTGGTCCCCATTTCGAATACGCGCCAGTCGTGAAACTGACCTTTGCGGATTGGGTCTTTTATCCCGTGCTGTTCGTTTCGGTTCCGGTCATGGTGACGGCCATCGTAGTTGCCCAACCCGCGACGAGATGCTCTACCGAACCGGGGAAATCACTGATCAGACTGTTCGGATTCATGACGATTGCTTGTCTTCTATTTTTCGTGGCTCCATTCGCAATTGCCAATACATTCGGGCTTAGGCCCTTTTGGGTAAGCGTGAGTAGGTGCCTTCTTACACAGCCAATGTTTCTATGGTTATGGTTCCGCAACTCAAGGCTTCAGAACTCCAAGGCGTGATGCCGCACCGTTCTAAAGATGTCATCGGCAGTGCGGTTTATGAGGAGATTCCCAGATCGACGATGAAGTCAAGAGCGTGGGAATGATCGTCGAAGATTTGGCGTTTGTGAGTATATGAGCGTCAGGTGGGCCGGTTTAGCAATCGTCTTTCTGACGACGTCTGCCTGCAACTCCGCCCCTCATCTGTCCCGCTCCGCTGCAGCATCACAACCAAGGCTCAAGAAAACTCAGCGACTCATCGTGGAAGGGGCACGGAATCAGCTCTCTTGGGGCACCCGATATGATCCGAGCTACCAGAAAATCTCCTATCCCAATGGGGATGTGGACAGGAAGAAGGGAGTGTGCACGGATGTTGTGATCCGCTCTCTGCGCAATGCGGGATACGACCTGCAGCAGCTTATCCACAAAGATATCTCTAGCCACTGGGGGGTTTATCACCGATACGCCCACAACCCACGTCCGGACTCGAACATCGATCAGCGTCGGGTCCCCAACCAGCGCGTCTTCTTTCGCCGCTTTGGGGTGAGCTTGGCGATGGGCACGAATGATCCCAAAAACTGGTCTCCTGGCGACATCGTGGAATGGCGTCTCTCTTCAGGGCTGGACCACACAGGAGTCTTGACGGATCGCCTAGACCCAGAATGGTTTCCGTTGGTGATCCACAACATCGGTGCCGGGGCGCAAGAAGAGGATGTGCTGAGGTCGTGGAAGATCACCGGGCATTTTCGCCTTCCAAAGAGTTAGGCAAGTCCAGGTGGCTTGGATGGGGCTATACGATCCCTTGATCGGCCCCAAAGGGGCTCAGCGCCCAAACTGCGGGAGCCTGCCACAACGGGGTTGAGACCTCTTTCTAGCGCGCCCACATGATCAACCTCGCGCGCGAGGCCATGACCTTCTATAAATCCGATCCGACGACGAGCGGATAGTATCGAAAATCCACTGAGCTTGCGATGTAGCGTTCCAACGCGTCGTAATCTGGCCAGTAGCTGTGCTGATGCTCGAAGTCGGTGCGAACTTCACCTTCGGTATAGCCAAGGTCGGCTAGTTCCGACCTAACGGCGGTCACATCTCCATAAATGAACAAGAGCTCATGGCGGTCGTAAACGATGAGCCCATCGCCGACACACTTGACCCATAGTGTGTGGCGACCATCGTGATCAAGTGCCTCTTTGAACCAGTCTAGCCACACATCAAGGGTAGCTTCATCGAGTTCGCCGAGCAGCTCGTACCGCCCTTCGGGCGACCCAATTCGGCCCACCATCAGGACATAGAGAATGCGAAATGGACCACCCATCCGCTTTGCGAGAAGTCGGACCAAATCTGTGCCTTGCTCAGGGATTCCAACCATCAACCTTTCACTGCTTGGCGTTCGTGCGAACTCATACGTCCGAGTGCGCGGTTGCTCGAGACTGCAGAATTCGTCGCCAGAGGAAGCCTGCGGCTTGAGTACCCGTGCAAACTTGATTCTTCGGCCATCTGGCCAGGTCTTGGCATCAAGGGGTGCTTCCATTGTTCCAGCCTAACTCAGAACTGGTCGGTCACACGGTTCAATTCAGGTGATACCTTAACTTTTCGGTGCTCTATACTTGATTTTTATGGCATTTGCAGAAATTGATTATCGGAAACCTTCGATATAAGGCGATCGTTTGGTGGCCTCATTTAGCTTGCGACTCGCTCCCGTTCTTGGCGGTTTGGAAGCTCACTGGATTTGCTTTCTATTGAGGGGCATTCTTGCGCCGTGGAAGACACGAACGATATAGACGACATTTCGATCCGCTTGACCTTCGTATATCACTCGGTTTGAGTAGTGGTGAATAGACCGAAGAGTTCGCTTGAGCACTCGCGATTCTGGGGTTGGCGCATTGCCCTCTGGAAACTCCGATCGGCTTCTTAGCGCGTCTAACAGTTCATCGAATCACTTTTGGGCGTGCTGAGGCAAGTCCACGCGGATATGGGCTGCTGCCTCGTCAATATCGAGCCGTGCTCGTTCAGCGAGTTCGACCTTAAAACCCATGCTTTGCACGAAGCTCGGCAAACACCTCTTCATCTGGGCGTGTCCTGCCTTCGTCTATATCGAGCAGACCTTCTCGGAGTGCCTCAAGGAAGCGCCCACGCTCGACCTTCGCTTCCATTTATTGATAGCTGACGGGATCAACGAGCACCGCCTGAACCTTTCCATCGACGGTGATTAGCACCGGCTCTCTGCTTTGGTTCATCGTGTCGATAAACTCCTTAGCGTTCCTCTGAAACTCGGTGAGCCTGTGAGAATTGGTCAAGTTAGCCATGAGTCCTCCATCGTGCTGATATCATGTTGATTTCATGTTGCTGTGGATTTCAGCTCAGTGTTCCATTTGAAGCGGCGACGTCACTGTTGCAGCCTGAATATAGCCAGTGCTTCACCCTATGGAGCCCGTCCGCACACTTCCCAAAGACCTTTCTTACCCAGTCTGGCGCGAAGACAAATAACTTGTCGCAGTAATATCGCGACTGGTTATACTATTCATTTGTTAGATCACTTCCCCTCGGCCCATTTAGGGAAATAAGGAGAAAGGAGAAGGTTTATTGCTAGATCAAAGTAATCCATCGATCCCACTACACGAGCTTCCCGAGTGGGAACGGAATCTTTGGAAGCGGTATTGGGAATTGCGTATGCCCGCCGGAATCCATTATCCTGCGTCGATCACGATGGAGATGGCTCGCTCAGCCATGCGCGATCCCGCCTGGGCACGCCTTTGGATGATTCCTCCTGTTCTGCCCGGCGTGGCCCCTGACTTGCGGCATCAGCGCGCCTATTTCCTCGTACCACTGTTAGAACAAGCTTGTGCGGGAGAGCATCAACTCCTTAGAGAAGAGATTCAGCTGGTCTGCTCCCACCTTAGAGAGCAGGGGAGGCCCTTGACAGACGTATTCCTCATGAGTCACGGCTGGCACCGGAACTTCTATGCAGGCGTGGCCGCGTACGACCGGTTGCTGGCAAAATTCTTCGGTCTAGTGGGTCGGAATCGGATCGAACCTATTCCAGGATCCATCTACATTGCTTGTCACTGGCATTCCGACCCCGGCGAAGATGCTTGGGTTGATCCGGGCGGACGCCGCGAGAAGAGCGATTTTATTCAACGTTGTTTGGCCGCGTTTGAACCAAAACCGAAGAAGTCACGTGCTCAGCTCATAAACGCTCTTGAAGGGGCATTTGCATTCATGAGCACGATCTCGGCACCCGATGTGAAAGCGGTCAGCGTTAATGCCGATAGAGAGGCCTTGAAGGCGACCGCGGATTTACTTGATGTCGCCCAGTTGAGAGATTGGCAAGGTCCGGCAGGTGGAGACGTCGATTCTGCCGCGATTCTGACAACACTCTGGGGTTGCTTCAACGAGACCGCCAAGCTTCAGGTGCTGGTCGATCAATCGGAGCGCGCGCGGCCGGTTGGCTCGCCATGGAGCGTCATACGTACCATTGCTGGGTTTGCCATGAGCCTAGGCTTACCGATAGGTAGTTTGATTGCGGCGCTTTCAAAACCAGCTCGCACGCTTTTCGCAGATGCCTATGATCGATCGCTTACCAACTATCAACATTGGGCAGAACCTGTTCAACTAACTAGGGGAAAACACAGCTTTTGGGCCACGCCAGAAGTATTCGTCACCGCTATTATTCTGTTGGTCTACGTCGTCGCCATCGTTGTTCTCGCAAGCTACTATGCGTGGAATGTAGCCAAGAACGATGGTCGGGCCAAGGCATCAAAAGGTTGGCCGGTGGGGTTAGTTGTTGCTTGGCTTCCCGTTCAGATCATTCACACCCTGCCGGTTCTTTTCCTTCTGCTTGCTTCCTGGATTTTTCGCACAGCATATGTTCTTTTTGCGATTCCACTGGGCTATTTGGCATACCAGCAGACGCTTAGTCCAGAGTGGTCATGGGGAACTGTGGGGGCAGTCGTATTGATCAGCCTGATCTCAGCCTATGCAAAATACTTTTCCGGTCGTTCGATTCACGGTGTCTTTGGTGAACGGCTTCGCAGGGCAGGGGACGAGCCGTGGACCTTCCGCGACTACTGGGCAGGATTTGCGCGGTGGCCAATCAATATGGTCCGCGGTTCGGTTGGCCCTGATAGTGCGGTTTACGAACTCGCCGGATTAATCCAGAATCAGCTCGCCTTCTTTGAACTGCAGCGAAAGGGTGTGGATGCTGGCGACGACTTCGGCCGCTTTATGAATCTGTTGGCCAGCGAATGCCCGGATGTCAGGAATGCGAGGATCCACTTTATAGGACACAGTTTTGGTGGGCTCGTCGTGCTCAATGCGGCGCGTCGAATGTTCTGTGCCTTTAAGGGGGGAGTTGGAATACCAGCGCCAAAACGGAACAAGAAACTCCGTGCGCTTCGTGCTCTTTTTGACGTTGGCGAAGAAAAGACCCTGGACATTCAAAACCGAGTGACGAACGTCGTTCTTTTACAAGGCGCGATGTCGAGCGATTGGCTTCGCGGCGAGCAGGAATGGGCGGACAAACTAACGAGTTACGCAACCATCTATTCCAAGTACGACACCGCGAACGGCTTTTGGTATCCGTTTGCCAACAACGGTCGGCTAGGTGCTGGATATGTTGGAAGCTGCAAGACACCGATCCCTCCGGCTGAACTCGGTAAAGGCGGCGAATTTGCGATGCTCGCAGAACCACCAAAAGAGGTAACTCTGCACCCCAACCGCTTCTTAAACCTCGACGCGAGCCGGATCGTATTTCGCGGGTCCGCCGCTACCGGCGGTGGTCATGACGACATCTTCAAAGACGATATCGTGAACCTCATCTGGTCGGTCGTCCAAAGGACTTGACCTCATTGGCAACAAGAAGCTGGCGTTCAGCGCCGTGAAGGGAAGTGCCATCAAAACTGGTCGGTCATGAACGCGCGAGGTGGCAAATCTAGGTTCAACGAAGAGGTCCAAGATTCAATTCTTCCCCTCTGAGCCCCATTGTGCCCCGCAATTCCCCGCGCAAAGACTCCGTTTTTGACCCCGTTGATTCGAACTCCGATACCGTCAGGCGTTCGATTTTAGTCAGCGGCAACAAGGGAGCGCAGTCGCTCGGCGTCTCGCGCGGGCGCGGTACCAAACAGCCGTTTGTAGTCACGGCTGAAATGCGACGGGTCTTCATAGCCGACCCGGTATCCAGCGCTTGAGGCATCTAGGTTCTCGCCGAGCATCAGTTGTCGTGCCTCTTGCAGCCTGATCTGCTTCTGATATTGGAGCGGGCTCATATCAGTCACCGCCTTGAAGTGGTGATGAAACCCTGAAGGGCTCATTCCCAACTCTCTCGCAAGGGCCTCGACTCGAAGCGGCCTGTCATATTCCTTCCGAAGTCTCTTCACAGCCTGAGCGATTCGATCTGAATGCCCACCTTGGAGCGGGAGGTGCCTAAGCCGTGAGCCTTGTTCGCCAGTCAGTAGTCGAAACACAATTTCGCGCTTTATTAGGGGCAGGAGCACCCCTGCCTCCGACGATGACTGAAGCACTCTTGCTAGGCGGACGACAGAGTCAAGGAGGCCGGAGTGGAGTTCACTGACTACGATGGCTTTTACGTCGCCAAGACCATTCGTCGACAGAACGCTAGCATCAACCATAACGGAGCCGACGAGCATTGGGTCGATGTCGAGTCGAAGGGCGAGATAGGGCCGTGACGGGGTCGCCTCAACGACTCGACCAGTGAGCGGGACCTCAATGGTCGCCAAAAGGTAGTGCTCAGAGTCATAACGGTACAAGCGCTCTCCGAGGTAGACCTCCTTCACTCCCTGAGCTATGACGCAGAGCGAGGGCAGGGAGACGGCGTGAATACGATCAGTGGGCTCGGACGCGCGGGTCATCCGCAGTCCGGCCACGGGTTCGACTACTCCGTCAGTCCCAACTACCTCGGCGATCAACTCGGCTAGCTCGAGGCGGTTCTCCTTATCGCGGTCAAGTGCCCGACCTTTCATGTTCTCAATCTTGGACCTTGCGCTAAACACCCTATTGCACTTGCTCGCCGATATGCAGAATCCTACAAGATTCCTGGAGGAATGTTCAAGACCATAACTCCAAGATGGGCATAGAATACGTACAAATCAAGCGCCGCGGCACTCTTCAGGCATGCGCGGAGTCTAGAGGTTCATTTCAGTGTTTATAGCTCAGTTGGCAGGAATAGATTGAGGTTAGTAGAATGAAGCAAGTCGTCGTACTCATTGGGGCAGGGCAAATCGGTATGGCCATCTCTCGGCGCATCGGCGTTGGCAAGAACATCCTGCTGGCCGACCAGAATGAAGAGAATGCAAATGCGGCGGCAAAGGTGCTGGCAAATGCTGGATACGAGACGACCGTTGCGACGGTCGATGTATCGTCTAGGAAGGAGGTTCACGCTCTCGCTCAGCAGGCGGCAAGTCTAGGAGAACTTACCGGGCTCATACACGCCGCCGGCGTCTCACCGTCGCAGGCTTCACCAGCCACGATCCTCAAAGTTGACCTTTATGGCACGGCGCTCGTACTAGAGGAGTTCGGGAGCGTTATCAGCACCGGTGGCTCTGGCGTCGTCATCGCATCCCAATCGGGCCATCGACTGCCGCCGCTTTCACCCGATCAGAACAAGGCCCTTGCGACCACGCCTGCCGAGGATTTGCTTAGTCTTCCGTTCCTTCAGCCAGACAAGTTGACGGGGTCGTTGAACGCGTATCAACTCGCCAAGCGCGGGAACTCTCTGCGGGTGATGGCTGAAGCCCTACGATGGGGAAAGCGCGGTGCGCGACTCAATACGATCAGTCCGGGAATCGTCATGACCCCGCTCGCGAACGACGAGCTTTCTGGTCCGCGCGGCGAAAGCTACCGCAAGATGATCGTAGATTCGGTCGCTGGTCGAGCGGCGACGCCCGACGAGGTGGGGAATGTCGCCGCCCTCCTCATGGGGCCGGACGGTGGGTTCATCACTGGTAGCGACTTCCTAATGGATGGTGGCGTCACTGCCGCTTACTGGTTCGGGGACTTGGAGCAACCGGCATCTTAGGCAGATAAGCATGAACTATGTAAATTTGAACAACGGGGTGCAGATGCCTCTCCTTGGGTTCGGCGTCTTCCAGATAAGAGACCAAGCCGAGTGTGAGCGAAGTGTCCTCGATGCGATTGAAACTGGCTACCGACTGATCGACACTGCGGCCTCCTACGAAAATGAGGCGGCGGTCGGAAGGGCGATACGGCAGGCCGGCGTACCAAGAGAAGAACTCTTCGTGACTACCAAGCTCTGGATTCAAGACGCTTCCTATGAAGGAGCCAAAGAGGCTTTCAAGCGGTCACTCGCCAAGCTACACCTCGACTATCTCGACTTGTACCTCATTCACCAACCGTACGGCGACGTTTACGGAGCGTGGAGGGCAATGGAGGAGCTTCATCGAGCCGGAAAGATACGTGCTATTGGCGTCAGCAACTTTCACACCGACCGCGTCATGGACTTCATCGTGCATCAGGAGGTCGTGCCGGCCGTCAACCAGATCGAAACCCATCCGTTTCACCAACAGATCGAAACGCATGCCTTTCTTCAAGAAAACGGAATCCAAATCGAATCCTGGGGGCCGTTTGCCGAAGGCAGGAACGACATTTTCAAGAACCCTGTGCTCAGCGCTATTGCAGAGTCGCACGGAAAAAGCGTTGCACAGGTTATCCTTCGCTGGCTAACTCAGCGTGGCGTTGTAGCCATTCCCAAATCGGTTCGCAAGGAGCGGATGGCGGAGAACCTCGACGTCTTCGACTTTATTTTGCAACCCGCGGAGATGGACGCGATCCGCATGCTCGACTCAGCGGCGAGCCTCTTTTTCGATCACCGTGATCCCGCAATGGTGAAGCTACTCAGCACACGCAACATCGAACATTGACTAGACAAGAGATTAAAATGAACAAACGTAAACTTGGAGAGAGCGGCTTAGAAGTCTCGGCTATTGGCCTCGGCTGTATGCGAATGACTTTCGGTGACGCGCCCATTGGTACTCACCAGCAGATGGTGTCCTTCCTACACTCATCAGTTGAACGTGGGGTCACTTTCTTCGACACTGCTGAAGTATACGGCCCGTTTACTAACGAACTCCTGTTAGGTGAGGCGCTCGAACCCTTCAAAGGTAAGGTCGTGATCGCCACGAAGTTCGGATTTGACCCTGACGACGAAGGCAATCTCCGCCCAGGTAAGACCAACAGCCGCCCAGAGAGGATCAAGCAGGTCGCCGAAGAATCGCTCAAGCGCTTACGTGTTGAAGCTATAGACCTCTTCTACCAGCACAGACCAGACCCTATGGTGCCGGTCGAGGATGTGGCCGGTGCGGTGAAGGAACTCATAAAGGAGGGCAAAGTCAAGCACTTCGGCCTCTCTGAATCCGACGCGGCCACAATCCGCCGCGCGCACGCAGTGCAGCCCGTGGCCGCTGTCCAGAGCGAATACTCCCTCTGGTGGAGGAACGTCGAGGCCGACGTGCTTCCCACGTGTGCGGAGCTTGGCATCGGGTTCGTGCCCTATAGTCCTCTAGGTCGGGGCTACCTAACAGGAAAAGTCGACGAGAGCACGACGTTTGATAGCTCGGACATCCGGAGTAAGAACCCGCGCTTCACGCCCGAAGCCATCAAGGCGAACCGGGCCGTGATCGACCTCCTTGAGCGGATTGCGAGGGAGAAGAGTGGTACGCCGGCCCAGATTGCTCTTGCCTGGCTCCTAGCTCAGAAACCGTGGATCGTCCCAATCCCTGGCAGCCGGAAGTTGGAAAGGCTGGACGAGAACCTGGGCGCAGCATCGGTCGAACTGACGGCCAGCGACCTGTTGCAGATCGACCAAGCGCTCTCACAGATCGCTGTGGTTGGAGATCGCTACTGATGGAAATTAAGCGCGTCGGGTCTGTGGCATCGGAAAAGGGGCCAGCGGATTGGTTCACGGGAACAGTTCGGATCGACGCACCCTTCCAGTCGCCGGAGCCAGCTAGAGTAGGCGGAGCGATGGTGACATTTGACCCAGGGGCCCGCACTGCGTGGCACACGCATCCTCTTGGTCAGACCCTCTTAGTGGTCTCAGGTCTTGGCTGGGCTCAGCGCGAAGGCGGCCCAGTCGAAGAGATTCGTCCCGGAAACATCATTTGATTTGGTCCGGGCGAGAAGCACTGGCACGGTGCGACATCCACAACCGCCATGAGCCTCATCGCGGTTGCGAGAAGATTGACCGCAAGAACGTCGATTGGCTGAATCAGGTCCCTGAGGAGGAATATTTGGGTGCCAAACCGATTCGTCAAATATGACCCCCAACGAGGTTCATCAGCTGATTTAGACATGTCCAAAATGGACATGTCTAAATCAGAACTGGTCGGTCATGAAGTCCCAGGCACAAGACACTAGGTTCAAAGGCAGACGTCTGATTCAAACTTCCCCCACAGAAGCCCCTCTGCAATATCCCCGTTTTTCAGCCCGTACGAGCCAGAGACAGTCGGCATGGTACTCCGAAACACACACGACTAGAACTTCCACATCTAGCTTGATAGGCCGAACATGTCTTATATCCGCTAACAGGTCACGACGAGAGCGCTCAGGCTTTTTGGGCCGAAGAGTGCCGGATAGCCTTGAAACGGGTGCGATCACCATCAATTCTGACCGCAAAACTATCACGCCGCCGAAGAAACCAAACCTGCACCGAATCTCTGTGATGTCATCCGACGCCGTCAATTGCGTCAACAAATCCGACTCCCTGCATCGTCATTTCCTCAACATAAGCCTTTTGCCTCCTCGTCACCTTGACGAAAACTATGGTTGGCAATCCAAACGGTCCCTGCTGAATATCTATGATTCTGTATTCAGAGGGGGCACCTAACTTTGACTTCCTGCGAGAGAACCAAGAGGAGGCCTCAGGAGACAAAAAGCTGTGTGAAGAAGAATCTGGTGAGAGGCTGCCACCATATAGCGCACCCGCGACGGATAATGCGATCTCGCGGCACCTAGCTCTGTTGGCTGCCACATTACCTACAACGATACCGCTAAAGAAGCAGATAGCCGCCACGGCTATCAATCCTGCAACTGTTTGGATGCAACGTGGGATGGAAAAGACATGCCCACGGTGACGACCACTATCTGAATCACACATGATGCTGCTTGAAAAGGCCCTATGCGACTGCAATTGGAAACCTGAAGTCGCCGCTGCCTATGTCCCATAAGTTCCAGATTCCTCCGAGAAGATCTGCGACGCAATTTTGAACGTCGTACTTGAATCCATAGCACACATGTCCACCAACGGCCCCATAAGTCGGCGGATCTGCTCGCAGACTACTAATGCAAACGCATACGGCGACTGCCAGATGACAATCAGTAGATACCGTTTGGCATACGATTGGAAACCGACGGTTCGAAGATTGGCACTTCTGGTCCCAGTCACGCACTTCGCCACCCGCGCTAGATCCTTTAGAAGCCGGATATAAACCGCCGGAGCAAGTTTTTCCGCCGGAAGTAGTTGAACAGACATATTGGTGAGTAACGATGATGTTGTTGAATCCATACTCCGAACATACTTTGACGCTGCAACTGCCTGTGCCCTTGCCGGAGATCATGGTTCTTTGAGGTGAGAGACCATTTGGATCAACGTAAGTTACGGGGTTATTGAACGCATAGGCGTATGCGTGCTCCCCAGCAAGCATCTGCTCCATGCGGACCTGGGTGATAAACCTAGCTTCACCGGTCGCATAGGCCCGTCTTCCGGGCGTGTGGTTCTTCCTTCGCTCAAATTGCTCCATTTGTCTCCTCCTGTTCTGTTCGTTAATCTCCATGATTCTTGATAGCGACTCATGTGGCCGAGTTGGGTCTGGTAGCCGGAACGGTAGGGCGACGGGATCGGTCCACGATACTCCATCCGTGGAGAACTGAACGCCCGCACCGTTCATGGAGTTCAGAAGCTGAACCTTCGCCATGCCTCCCAACCCAGAGCGAGCCATCGCCTTTCCGACTTCGCATTTTTGCTGGGGTGTCAGTTCCCTTAGCCATCCGGGCCATTTATCGCGCCATGCGATAGAAGGCGGTTTTTCGATGAGGTCCTTCTCCAAGTCGAGATGCTCGCCTGCAAAGGTAAAGCTCAAAACAAGGGTCTTGTCGATGCACCGCTTGGCGGAATCTGCCGACGTTCTGGGTTCGCTCCTCACGATCTCCGTCAAGTCTTCGGCTAACGCCCACTCCTCTGGCAGTTTCTCGCGGATGATTTGGAAAACATCTGATTGGCTTGCCAAAGCGTTTGAAGTTTCGATGAATACTTCGGCAAGAAGCATCGCCATGACGACCGACTCCCACTGAGATGGCGGTTCGTAACCTTTGGCGGCGGCAACCGATAGCTGTTCAAGCGACTTGATACGGTCGTTTTCCAACTCGAATGTGTCGAAGCCTCTCGACCGGATAAGGTCGTTTACCCGGAAGTCAAGCACAAAGGACTGAATGCGTTGAACTTGTCCATACCGAACGGAATCCGACAGGTCTTCCAGCACGCGGTAGTCCTCAATCCCGTCAACCAACTCAACCCACACATGCGCTAATTCGTGTGCGAAAGCCGCCTCGTGTATTCGAGCAGCATCGAAGAACAGAAGTATGCGGTTAGGATCGCTGCCAGAGTCGACAGAGTGGCTGAAAGGCATTGCCTGATCGGGCCTTAAATGCGGCACCGTATCTAGCGGAACGAAGTCCTTCGGCGTGCAGGCGTGCAGTTCTTGAAGCATGTCTTGCAAGCCTTGGCTCAAGTTTTGCGGAATCGACACCGGATAGAGGTCCCTTGGATCACTGTCGGTCTTAGTCCTGCCCAGGGTCATGACGCTTGGAGCATACGTGTGTCCATCGACAACCCACTCGATCCCGTGAGCGTTCGTAAGCGTTGCGCCGATGGGAGGCAAACCCTGGCTTATGGCGATGCGATTGTTCTGTTCTTTCAGGCATGCCAAATCGAGGTCAACGGAGGCCAGTTCGATCAGACTACGTTCGTCCATGGCTTCGACCTTGCTCGACGTCCGCTTTCCTTGGACTGATGCTCCTCTCCGGCTGGGTTTGGATCTATCCGACCAACCAAAGATATCCCATCGTAGAGGTACGTCACAATTCGGTCGCAGGATACGTACAGGCCGACCTCCTTCGGAAGGTCCTCTTTCGAGACTCCTTCGGAGCAGACGTAGCCGGGAAGGAGGCGTTCACTGGCTTGATTAAGGGCTCGGAATTCGGTCGGAGGGCTTTGGAATCTAGCGCGGAACGCTTTTGCAAACGCTTCCCCCGACTGGTAGTTGGCCGCTAACGTCACCGCCGCCACACTTTGATTGCCAATGATGAGATGGCCTGCCGCGCGCTCCAGCCGGATTCGGTGAATGAAATCGCCTAGCGATTCATTCATCGCCGCGCAGAAAACGCGCCGAATGTGAGTGACCGAATAGCCGACGTCGTTTGCCAGCCGCCTTTCCGTGAGGCACTCGTCCCCTTGA
>CAIYLG010000031.1 GCA_903927025.1 uncultured Armatimonadota bacterium | reverse complement strand
TCAAGGGGACGAGTGCCTCACGGAAAGGCGGCTGGCAAACGACGTCGGCTATTCGGTCACTCACATTCGGCGCGTTTTCTGCGCGGCGATGAATGAATCGCTAGGCGATTTCATTCACCGAATCCGGCTGGAGCGCGCGGCGGGACATCTCATCGTTGGCAATCAAAGTGTGGCGGCGGTGGCGCTAGCGGCCAACTACCAGTCGAGGGAAGCATTTGCGAAGGCGTTCCGCGCAAGATTCCAAAGTCCTCCGACCGCTTTCCGAACCCTCAATCAAGGCAGTGAACACCTTCTTCCAGGCTACGTCTGCTCCGAAGGAGTTTTGAGAGAGGACCTTCCGAGGGAGGTCGGCCTGTACGTGTCCTGCGACCGAATTGTGACCTACCTCTACGATGGGATATCTTTGGTTGGCCGGATAGATCCAGAGCCGTCCGATGGGCAATATCAATACGATTCCTACCAAAGCGGACGCCTAACGAGGTCGAAGCTATGACTACGGGCAAACTGATCGAACTTGCCGCCGTTGACCTCGACTTGGCTTGTCTCAAGGAACAGAACAACCGCATCGCCGTAAGCCAAGGTCTGCCTCCCATCGGAGCGACGCTTACGAACGCTCACGGGATTGAGTGGGTTGTCGATGGACACACGTATGCTCCAAGCGTCATGACCCTGGGCAGGACCAAGACCGACAGTGATCCAAGGGACCTCTATCCGGTGTCGATTCCGCAAAACTTGAGCCAAGGCTTGCAAGACATGCTTCAGGAACTGCACGCCTGCACGCCGAAAGACTTTGTGCCGCTCGATACGGTGCCGCACTTGCGGCCCGATCAGGCAATGCCGTTCAGCCACTCAGTCGATTCCGGTAGCGATCCCAACCGTATTCTCTTGTTCTTCGACGCTGCCCGAATACACGAAGCGGCGTTCGCTCATGAACTCGCACACGTGTGGATTGAGTTGGTTGAGGGGATTGAGGATTACCGGGTGCTGGAAGACCTGTCGGATTCTGTTCGGTACGGACAAGTTCAACGCATTCAGTCCTTTGTGCTGGACTTCCGGGTAAACGACCTTATCCGGTCAAGAGGCTTCGACACATTCGAGTTGGAAAACGACCGTATCAAGTCGCTTGAACAGCTATCGGTTGCCGCCGCCAAAGGTTACGAACCGCCATCTCGATGGGAGTCAGTCGTCATGGCGATGCTTCTTGCCGAAGTGTTCGTCGAAACTTCTAACGCTTTGGTAAACCATGCGGGTGTTTTCGGGACTATCCGCGAGAAATTGCCGGAGGAGTGGGCGTTGGCGGAAGACTTGACGGAGATCGTGAGGAGCGAACCCAGAACGTCGGCGGATTCCGCCAAGCGGTGCATCGACAGGGCCCTTGTTTTGAGCTTTACTTTTGCAGGTGAGCATCTTGACTTGGAAAAGGACCTCATCGAAAGACCGCCTGCTATTGCTTGGCGCGACAAATGGCCAGGATGGCTCAGCGAACTGACACCGCAGCAAAAATGTGAAGTTGGGAAAGCCATGGCCCGCTCGGGCCTTGGTGGCATGGCCAAAGTTCAACTACTCAATTCGATAAGCGGAGCCGGCGTTCAGTTTTCAACAGACGGCGTATCTTGGACGGAGCCGGTCGCGTTGCCCTTTCGGCTTCCCGACCCAACCCATCCGCACGGAGCCGCATCAAGGATTATGGAGATTAACGAACAGAACAGGAGGAGACAAATGGAGCAATTTGAGCGAATGAAGAACCACACGCCTGGAAGAAGGGCCTATGCGACCGGCGAAGCTAGGTTCATCACCCAGGTTCGGATGGAGCAGATGCTTGCGGGTGAGCATCCGTACGCATACGCGTTCAACAATCCGACGACTTATACTGATCCGAGTGGCAACTCCCCGATTAGCCCAACAAAATATCCCACCTACAGCCCATGCGGCAATTGTGCGAGTGCAATATTGGCCTCGTGGTACGGTTCGCCAGCGCACACACAAGATCACGGATATGCACACTGTATGGCCTGTTGTGTGTTAAGCCAACTTGCTGGAGATGATTGCGCCCTATCCAATCAGTTTTTACAAAACTTGAGAGGCGGAATAGGGGTAGGCAGTACGCAAATTCAGATTATGCAGGGGCGATACAATGGGTGCCTTGATGGCCTCGGCATTGTGGTCCGTCCGCCCGAGTCTTCGTTCGGCGCGTGCCAGAGAGGTTGCCAAAGCTACTATCCTCTACCTGGCGGAGTCAAACCGTTCCCGAATCTGCCTGAATGTGATCCGACGAATTACCAGAAGCGCCCAACCCCACCCAGTTGGATGTGGCCGCAACCGGCGCCGTCGTGGAATTACTGCAGCAGCAAGTGAGATCGTTCTTTCATTTTTTGAGACGCTGCTCAGATGCTGTGTGGGAGTCGGCTCTAGCACCGATAGTTTTTTCAGTGGTCGGTGCGCTGGTGTCGCTTTGTGTTGAACAGACCATTTGGCCGGCTTTGTTTCCAAGCTCTGATCCGTTAACTGCCGCAGACTCACCGCGGATGGTCCTAGTAGACTTCATCGCGGTGATTCTAGGGGCCTGTGCGGGTTGGGCGGTTTGGTATTTTAGGCTGTCAAGAACACGCAAGTAACTCACTATCCGAACTGTCATGACAGCCTCCGTTCAACTTTAAATGTTAGTTTTCTGGCCCATTTATGCCGGGTAGTAGTTATTCATGACGGCTGGATAGGATTTGACGCCCCGAATTGTAAGGCGGAATCTCTGGTGCGTGCGGGGTAAAAAACGGGGATATTGGAGAGGGTCTGACGGGTCTCTGTGGGGTGCGGAGGGGGAAGTTGGAACCCGGCGTTTGCCTTTGAACCTGGCATTTCAAGGTAGAGACTTCATGACCGATCAGTTTTAATTCAGTAGCAATATGGGTGCCTCACGGTGAAATTTGGCGGCCACTCGTGATTACCGACAGAATTTTCTGTCGGCCTGCGGGAACCATTTTGGTCACTAGCACTGGGCTCGCCCAGATCGG
>CAIYLG010000030.1 GCA_903927025.1 uncultured Armatimonadota bacterium | reverse complement strand
AGATCTTCAATCTCACCTGGACGACTTCTCGGAGTTCTACAACAACCGTCGTCCTCACTCGGCACTCGGAGGGCTCTCTCCCGCGACCTATAAGGCAAATCTAAAGACTAAAATGGAGGCAGAGGCACTAACACTCTAGGTGGGTCAGAATCCGGGGACTAGTCAGCTGTACAGAAGCAGACCCATTCCATGTTTGCTGAAGTTGTAGCGAAGCAGGCTGCCCATACAGCTGGGGTCTTGGATTTCGGGTGCATCGGAGACGGCGCTCCAGGTTTCGCCACCGTCCCTACTGATGGATTGCTTTCGAACGTGAGCTCCCGCAAACTGACGGCTGCTCAAAATGACCGACCCATCCGAAGTCTCTGCCATCTGAACTTCATTCACTTGGCTGTGAGTGCGTCCCTTATTGTCTGTGATATGAGCTCCAGGCACATTGTTTCCCATCCGCCAGTGCTTTCCGTGATCATCACTGAACACTGCGTAGTTGTTCCAATGTCCATAAGGACCCTCGTTGAAGGGAACGATTAGCCGGCCCCGATGCTTGCCGCGGGTGAGCTGAATTCCGATCCCAGGTCCACTGCAAATTGTCTTGACGCCTTGCGCACGCTTGACGAATCGGGTGATGTCCATTGGTGCCTGCCAAGACTTTCCACCGTTATCCGTCCAGGTTAGCAGCGAGCGATAGGCGTTCGGAGAGTCAAAGCCATCTTCAATCTTTGAGCTTCCTTCGTTAAGTCCACTTGGCACGCGCTGATACATCAGGAACAGTCGGCCAGTCGATTGATCGACGACCGTGCAAGGGTTGTTGAGAGAGTTATTGCCATCGCTCGCAACCACGGAAAGCGGTCCCCAAGACTTCCCCTGATTCTCACTCACCTTGAGGATGATCTGGTTGGCGGCTTGATCCGAATCACCCCCAGCCCTTCCTTCCGCAAGAGCAAACAGCTTTCCTGACCGATCTGCGATGAGGGAAGGAATTCTGATCACGGCAAATCCGCCCTCACCCGCGGTGAACACATTGACCGCTTTTTGAGCTTTGGCCGCTGTGGGACACGCCGGTGGACCGGTCGCGCTGTGGACGGACATCGCGAGAGTCCACATCATAAATCGGGCAAGCATTGACAAATTGTGCTCGAAAGGTGCTAATTGCCATCAGGAGTAGCACTATTGATGTCATTGAAACTCATGACGTTGAATAGATGACTTTCATGAATTCTTCATTTAGTCCAACTTGTTCTTACGTTTGGGGTCGCAAGCAGCGGAAGAGAGAACCGCAGCTTCGCGACTCCCAATCGTTAAAGGAGGCTCACATGAAGTCAAACATCGCTCGAAAGACACTAGGAGTTGGTGCAATGGCCGTGGTTATGGCCCTCGCGGGGGGAGCATCACCCGCAAGTGTGCCTGTTAAAGCTAACGGTGAAATCATCGGCATCGTCGAAATGGGGTCCACCCGTGTGGAAGATGCTGTCATCAGCATTTCTGAAGCACCCGGCAACTACTCTCCGCCTTCAGCCGGGGTCATGATGGACCAGAAGGACAAGCAGTTTATTCCGCACGTTCTCGCGATTCTCAAGGGATCCAAAGTTAAGTTCAATAACTCAGATCCGTTCTTCCACAACGTCTTCTCCAGCTCACGGATCAAGATGTTCAACGTCAGCCAAGAAAAGAAGGGAGACGTCTCAGAGCTCACCTTCGATAAGACGGGGCTGATTCCGATTCGATGCCACATCCACGCCAACATGAAGGCGTACATCGTGGTTCTGCCTAACCCCTACTTTGCCGTTTCCAACGCAAAGGGTCAATTCCAGATCGGTGATGTTCCTGCCGGAACGTACACCTTGAAGATTTGGTCGGATAAAGGCTCATCGACGACGCAGTCAGTAACGGTCACCGCCGGTGGACGTGCCAAGGCGATTTTTAAGGTCACACAGTAACCGAAATCGTGAGGTCAACCGGTTGGGTGACTGGTTCCAAATCGATTGGCCTCGCGGAAACCGAGGTCCAAAATGACTCCATTTAAGAAATCGGCACTCATCGTGCCGACTCTCTTCGTTCTGCTGGTCACGGCGATTCCGTCCAAGTCATCAGCCATTCCCTATTTCGCTCGCAAGTACAAAACAACGTGTTCGCGATGCCACCTTGCCGTTCCTAAGCTCAACACTTTCGGCAAGAATTTCCAGCTTCACGGATATCAGCAACCTGGCGACAAGAGCGTCGGAAAGCTTGAATACCCTGAAGACAAGAACCTGACCCTGCCTGAGCAGCTTCCGGTTGCATTCCTCATCGAGAATCAGCTCCAGCTAGATAAGGCAGCAGGAAGCCAGGCTTCCAACGGCATCTCTAGCCCAACTGTTTTCCATATATTTGCCGCAGACAGCTTCGCCCAGGACATGAGTTTCTTCGGCGAATTGGCTACTTCAGGCGGAGTGACTGACATCGGCAAGGTGTCGGCAATCTTCAGCCACCTTGGCAACCGCAACCTGTTCCTTCAGGTAGGCAACCTGGATCCAGTAGAGCACGGCGTCACCGAGCACGACCTGTACGGTCGCAACGGCTACGGCATTCAAGATCTCGGCCTTGCTTCCGGCGGAGTCACTCCAAATCCTTGGTTCCTCAGCAACACCAATATGGGTGTTAAGGTTTATGGACTCATCGGAGCGTCGGTTAGCCCCGACCTCATCCACGGCAAGTTTGCAGGCGGAGATGATAAGCAACCCGCAGAAGAGAAAGCCAAGGGAGAGGATCCAGTCCGCCCGATGCGAATGCAGAAGGGTCAAAAAGATAAGGACATGGAAGAGTCTGAAACCATCGACCCGATGGACAAGCTCACTGGCTATCTGTGGGAGGTTGGCGTCTACAACAGTCTCAACCTCAGCACGAGCCAATTCAGTCCAAATCCCTCAGACTATACGGCCCGCGTCAACGCCTACTTTGGCGGAGACTCATTCATAGGTATCGCGGCCTACAGTGGCCTGATGTCAGTTGGATCTGGCGTCACCAATCGGTATCGAGAGATCGGACCTGA
This sequence comes from uncultured Armatimonadota bacterium, assembly GCA_903927025.1. GTDB lineage: Bacteria > Armatimonadota > Fimbriimonadia > Fimbriimonadales > Fimbriimonadaceae > Fimbriimonas. Next base: position 41,324 of record CAIYLG010000030.1, on the reverse strand, counting down.
CTTCAGCTACTACTTCGGCAAGCCGTTTGAAAAGACCCAGGGTCTCAAGGCTAAGCCATTCAACCTTCTTGGCGGATATCTCACCGGCCAGGTTGACAACCCCAACAACGACGGCCTTCGCGCTTCGTTCAAGGGCTACTATGCCGAGCTTAACTACTGCGTCAGCCCGAAGAGCATGTGCTTCCTTCGCTACGACAAGGTTGAGAGCAACAACATTGCCAACCTTCAGCCGACGATTACCAACGCGCTGACGGCCAACTACACCTACTACTTCCGAACCAACTTCTGGGCTGGTCTGGAATACACCCGCGACGTTTCCGGCGCCAAGCAGAACCTGCTGGGCATGCTGTTCAACTTCGCGTTCTAATCCCTGGAGAAAAGATGTCGCTTCTACCCAAGTTCAAAGCAAAGGTTGTCGATGCGGACTGGCTGCGCAAAAACGTCAGCTGCCGCGCCGCATGCCCAGTGCATACCAATGCGCAGGGCTACATCGAAGCGATATCGCTGGGGGATTTTGATACGGCCTACGAGCTTGCTCGTAGGCCGAACCCTTTTGTAAACGTCTGTTCAAGAATCTGCGGTCACCCGTGCGAAACGGCGTGTCGACGCGGAGTTCACGATCTACCGCTTTCCATCCGTGCTCTGAAGCGTGCCGCAGTTGACCTATCGAGCGGCGCGATGCGACAGGGCGGCGGAATACCCAAAAGATCGAAACAGAACAAGAAAGTCGCCGTGATCGGCGCAGGTCCCGCAGGCGTCACTGCCGCACACGACCTCACACTTTACGGATACGACGTCACGCTGTTCGAGGGCTCCAACCAGCTTGGTGGAATGCTGTACCACGGCGTGCCAGAGTATCGGCTACCCCGCCAGGTCATTCAATCCGAGATCGAGGGCCTTCTCAATGTCGGCGTCGAGGTTCGGATGAACACGAAGGTTGGCAAAGATATCTCCTTCAGCGACATTCGTCGAGACTACAAGGCAATCTTCCTTGCAGTCGGCGCTCAAAAAGGACGCGATCTGAGGATCGAAGGCGTTGAGACTGACGGCGTCATTAATGGAATCGACTTCCTGCTGAATGTCAGCCTTGGATACAAGGTTCCACTGGGCAATCGAGTCGTGGTGGTCGGCGGTGGCAACGTCGCAGTCGACGTGGCTCGAACTGCAGCGCGAGAAGCCGGCATCCTGGTTCCAGATGAGGATCATCGATACGAAGCTTCGATCGATATTGCTCGGTCAGCCATGCGCCTTGGGGCGGGTGAAGTTCACCTTGTCTGCTTGGAGTCGTTCCAAGAAATGCCGGCTCACGACGAAGAACTTGAAGAGACCCTGCGAGAGGGCATCACGCTTCACAACTCTCGAGGTCCAACAAAGGTCGTTGCAAAGGATGGGAAGTGCGCTGGACTGCAGACCGTCAACTGCATTTCAGTTTTCGACGAGAATCGTCGGTTCTCGCCTAAGTTCGAACCGAACTCAGAAGAGGTCATCGAGTGCGACACGATTCTGCTCGCAATCGGACAAATGCCCGACCTATCGTTCCTTGGTGAAGAAAATGCTTTGGATCGAACACCCTCTGGCTTTGTAAAGGCGGACGGCAAAACAATGTCCACCAATCTGCCAGGCGTTTATGTCGGCGGAGACGTTGCCTTCGGAGCTCGAACTGCAATCGAAGGAATCGCCGATGCAAGGCGTGCCGCCGTGGCCATTCATCGATTCCTCTCGGGTACCGGCGTTGATCAGGACGCTGAGCGACCTCGGCTGACGATGCTTCCCATGCACAAGATGCCCGCCGAGTACGACCGGATCGAGCGGCTCGAAGTGCCTACCCTGTCCATCGACAGAAGAACGGGCGTGACCGAGGTGGAACTCGGCTACACCCGCGAAGAGGCCATGACCGAGGCATCGAGATGCCTCAAGTGCAACCGAGTCCCGATGGTGGACTGGGACAAGTGCGTTTTGTGCGGAGGATGTGTTGACGTCTGCCCATACGGCTGTCTGAAGATCGTCCCGGTCGACAGGCTTGAAGGTGAGGCCAAAGTTGGCGAGCTTGCCGAAGCGAGACACGGAGTCACCGTGTCCGACATGAGCAGCTCCGAGACTGAGACCGGAAATAAATGGTTTGCGATGCTGAAGGACGAGGAGAAATGTACTCGCTGCGCCCTGTGCGTCGAACGTTGCCCAGTTGGTGCTATGTGGATGGGCAAATACGAGGAGGAAGGATATGTCGCAGTCTGAACCAGGTCAGGAGGAACTCCACTCGAGGCGTTTCTTCTTGGGTGGAATTTTTGCGTTTTTGACGTCAATCGGACTGATTGCGCTTGGCGCGTTTCGATTTGTGGTTCCCAATGTGCTTTACGGAAAGAACCAAAGGTTCAAGATCGGCTCGCCGAAGGACTTTCCCGATAAGCAGGCAACCTATCTGCCAGAGCAACAGGTGTTTATCGTTCGAGATGGCGACACCTTCATGGCGCTATCTGCTGTTTGCACCCATCTTGGATGCGCAGTTCGCACCGATCCGGACAAGCCGGGTTTCTTCTGCCCATGTCACGGAAGTCGCTTTAAGCCAGATGGCACGAACTATGCCGGTCCGGCCCCCAAACCCCTCGAAGCCTACGAGATTTCGATGGGCAACTCGGGCGAACTGATCGTCGACAAGAGGACGCTCATCTCTCCCAAGGACAAGTACAGAATATGAGCGACGAACCGATCGAAAGAGGCTTATGGAAGCGAATTGGTCAGGCTTTTCGCACGACAAATGCTTCCAAATATTTGAATTCGACGGACTCGGAAGCCCGACCGTCGATGATGTCCAAGGGATTTCGTGAAGCGCTCCGAAAGGATATTGTGCGCTCCACACCTTGGAAATCTGTTTTTGCCGGACCCTACCCTCAGACTCCCAAAGACAACTCTGAGATTGCGATTTCTAGCTTTTGGCTACACATCCATCCTGCTTTCATTCGCCGTGAGACCCTCAAATTTGGTGTCACCTACGGGCTCGGCGGGTTGGCGTGCGGACTCTTTATGGTTCTTGCCGTTACCGGCATCATGGAGATGTTCTACTACGTTCCGGCAACCGACCACGCCTACAAAGACATGGTCGACCTGCAGCATGTGGTCTCGCTTGGAAAGATCCTGCGCAACATGCACCGCTGGTCTGCCCACGCGATGGTCGTCGTTGTCTCAATGCACATGCTTCGTGTCTTCCTCCAGAAGGGGTACAAGGCACCGCGGCAGCTCAACTGGGTTGTAGGAGTCATTCTCCTCTGCCTCACCATGGGGCTCAGCTTCACTGGCTACCTGCTTCCTTGGGACCAGCTAGCGCTTTGGGCAGTCACGGTTGGAACCAACATGGCGGGTTCGATCCCGTTCATCGGCTCCAAGGTTCGCTACATCCTTCTGGGTGGTCCCAACGTGGATCAGGCGACTCTCATACGATTCTTCGTGCTCCACGTGGTGGTGCTTCCTCTAGTGATCTCCCTGTTCATGGTCTATCACTTCTGGCGAGTGCGTAAAGACGGCTTCTCAGGAGGCAAGTAATGGCGGATATCCCTTCTAAGGGTACCGGCGACAAAGAGTTTGGGCTTCTTGGGTTTATCGAAGGACATCCCAAGAACCTTCCAGACCCAGATGCCGATCGCGTATCCAGCTACCCTCACCTCGTTGCTCGCGAGTTTCTAGCCTTTGGGCTTATGTTAGCGGCACTTCTCGTCTTCTCCTTCCTGTTTGACGCTCCGCTTGAGGAGTTGGCTAACCCAGGAAAGACGCCGAACCCGGCTAAAGCTCCCTGGTACTTCCTGTCCTTACAGGAAATGCTTCACTACGCGCCTCCGTTTATCTCAGGCGTCGTGATCCCAGGATTGATCGTCATCGTGATGTGCACGGTGCCCTACTGGCGCGGCCGGTTTGTGCTGTTCCCCATCATGTTTCTGTTGGCACTGATCCTTGTGCCCCTAACAGACGGAATCATCTGGGCGGGCATTCATGCCGTTGCTCCTTCCTTCGCTGATGCAACGCGAAGTTATGGCTTCCCCACGATGGTGATGCTGGTGATCAGCGCACTGGTACTCGGGAAATTCGTTCTTAGCTCGGCGTTCGATGATGAAGCAAAGGTTGAGAAGCTGCGGAACAAGCTCTTTCTCACGTTTGTCGGCATCTTGTTTATTCTGGTCATGATCGGCCAGTTCTTCCGTGGACCGGAGTGGAGGTGGGTATGGCCGTGGCAGTAACTCGGCATCGTAAAGAAGTCCGCACAGGACTTCACATGAACATTCTGTTCTTCGTGATGAGCGTCGTGGTCTTGCTCGTGATGGGCGTTTCCATGTGGAAAGACACCCACCCAGAATGGCTTGTCTATCAGGAGAAATTCACTTCTCTCGAAAGGTCAGTTCTTCTGGCTAAGCAGGAAGACCTGCTCCGCCAAATCAACCACCCGACTTACCTTGAGGACTATAAGAAGGCGAAGGCGGCCTACTTGGCTTCTAAAGCAAAGTCTGACGCCGCCACTTCCGCTCTGGAAGGCACTGAAGCCGATCTGGAAGAGAAAGAAGTCCGCCTCAACGCAGGCAAAGACGAAGAAGGCGGTTCAGCTCCTGCTCCCGCCACGCCAGCCGCAGCTCCTGCGAAGGGCGGCGCTCCAACTTCAAGCAAGTCTGAGATGGATGACCTTGACAAAGAGTTTGCCGGCGGATCTGCAAAGTCAGGTTCGACCCCTCCGGCAAAGGTAGCCCCGGCGGCAGCACCAGCGAAAGCCTCAGGCAAAGAGCTGGATGACTTGGATAAAGAGTTTGCCAGCGGAGATAAGTCTAAGCCGGCCCCAGGATCGGCACCCGCTAAGCCGGGCAAGGCTTCTCCAGCTCCCGCCTCTGCCTCCAAGAACGAGCTAGACGACCTTGACAAGGAATTTAGCAGCTCCTCTTCCAAACCGGCACCGGCCACACCTGCGCCAGCCTCTGGAAAGCAGACGACAGCTCCCGCCAAAGGCGAGAGTTCAGAAATGGCGGACCTTGACAAAGAGTTCAAGGACACCGGCACGGCAAAGGCCAGTGGCTCCCAGGGTGCGGCAACCGCTGCAACGGCAGCCAAGCCAGAAGATACGCTGACATTTGAGGAAGCGGACTTTAAAGTTGATGTCCCCGCGGCTCAGGCACGCTTGGAAGCCGCACAACGAGACCTCATCACTGCGGAGCGAACCTTCAACAAGGAAAAGATTGGCCTTCCTGAAGATGCCACGCTGAAGCGAGACATCTCTCAGGGCAAGTGGACGGAAGCGCAGCAGTCGCTTGAAGTCGCTAAAACCAGTGTCGACCTTGAAGAAGCCAAGAGCGTGGTTAAGACTGCGGCCCAGGTGGCGAAGTGGGCGGCTGATGGTCAGGCGCTCAACGAGCTTGTTTCAAGGAAGCAACTAGAGGCTCAGCCCGCTGATCGAATCAAGCAGCTGAAGGACTCGGACACGAACCTAAAGGCACACGTCGCCTCTCTCCAAAAAGATCTGCGACTCGTGCAGGGACGACTCTCACGAAACCAAACCAACGGTGCCGCTGTTGAGCAGAACTATGCTGATCGCCTAGGGTCCATCGACCGCTGCACAACCTGTCACAAGGCAGTAGAGCAGCCTGGTTTTGAAAAGCAGGCTGAGCCATTTCGAACTCACTCCGCTGAAGTTCTGAAGAATCACCCAATTGAGAAATTCGGTTGTGTGAGCTGCCACGGCGGCTACGGCAATGCTCTGAACAAGGCAGAGGCCCATGGCGAAGATATCGGCAAGGGACATCCGCTTCTCATTGGGGAGCAGATCCAGTCCTCCTGCGGTAAGTGCCACGGCGAAACTAGGCAGCTGTCAGGCGAGGCAACCTATCTCGCCGGTGCAGAGCTATTCAAGACCAGCGGTTGTCTGGGTTGCCACAAGGTTGAGCCCACTCAGCCTGCCGCCACTGCAAGTGCCGCTCAGCGAGTCATTCAGGGCGCACCGACCAAGGCCGGACCAGACTTGGACCGAGTCGGTGAAAAGGTCCATCCAGACTGGCTCACGGGCTGGCTACAGAACCCTCAATCTCACTCTCTTGATGCGAGAATGCCTAACCTTGGTCTCTCTAAGGACCAGGCAGGAGCCATCGCGACTTTCCTATTGACGCAACGGGGTGGAACTGCCGCAGGATCGAGCGCGCCCCCATCCATGAACGAGCAACGGCTAGCACAGGGACGACGACTCGTCGAAAATCTCGGATGCTTTGGATGCCACACGATTCGGGGAGAAGGTTCCTCGATCGGCCCAGAACTCACCAACCTTGGCGGGAAAGTGAATCCTGAATGGCTGTATGGCTGGATTGCCAATCCGAAGCAGTACTTCCCGAACAGCCGAATGCCGGTGTTCAACCTCACGAAGGACCAATCGGTTCTTATCGGAGACTATCTTCTGTCCGTGAAGACAGGGTCGAAAAACCCACATGACTTCATGCCAAACCTCCAAGACGCGCGAGCCAAAGACCTCGGTCAGAAGCTCATCGCGGAAAGAGGGTGCGCAGGATGCCATGACATGAAGGGCTTCGACAGAATCTCTGCACCTGAGCTGACTCATGTCGGCGACAAGACTGCGGACGTTCTCGAGTTTGGAAATGCAAAGGGCGTAAAGCGCGATCTTTACAGCTACATGCTCACAAAGATCACCGATCCCCGCTCGTTTGACACTGACAAGTTCAAGGGCAAGATGCCGAAGTTCGGTCTTGAAAAGAGCGACGCAAAGACGATTGCCGTCTATCTGATGTCTCTGTCAGGTCAGGAACTCCCTCCGGAGTACACCAAGGACCTCCAGGAGCAGAATTCGCCGCTTCTAGCAGGACGCCGTATCTTTGCACAGCACGATTGCGCAGCGTGTCACCGCATTTCCGGTGTCGGCGGCAAAGTTGGCCCCGAGCTCACACGAGAAGGGGAAATGGTGCGCCCAGGGTGGATGTTTGAATTCCTCAAGCAGCCAATCCGAATCCGATGGTGGGCAGATGCAAGAATGCCTAACTATCACCTCACGGACCAAGAGGCAACGACTCTCACTGAGTACTTCATGTCTCTGTCGAATCAGCCGGCTCCTTATGAGTACACACCGCCTGACCAGAAGGTGTTCCCTCTGGCTCAGCTGGGTGCTAAGTACTTCTCTGACCTGAAGTGCCAAAGCTGCCACCCTCTGGCTGGTAAGCAGGGCGTTGCGGGTGGAGATTCGAAGAAGCTCGGACCCGACCTCGGCATGGCGCCGGCACGACTGAAGAAAGACTGGATCTTTAGGTTCCTTAAGGACCCTCAAGGATTTAGCCCGGGAACGCAGATGCCATCGTTTGGAAAACCGGACGATCAATACCTGGCAATTGTCGACTTCCTGATGAAGCAGGCCACCAAATCGCCATGATAAGGAATGGATGAACGTGCGCTTGCTGCCGCAGGCTTTCACGCCGCACCGCTGTGGTCAACAGCGGTCGGCGTGGTGGGCCGCGGCTCTATCATTCTGTCAGTTCTCTGCTTTGGGGCATGCCTTGGATTTGGACTCCTAAAACCTGCTGCCGAACGTTGGACTCGATGGAGTTTCTGGGGAGGCTGCGCCGGTCTCTTTTCCGCCTTCATCAATCTCGGCACACTGTTCGCGTTTGATCAGTTCCAGTACGAATACGTTGCTGGGCATTCCTGGCGAGAAACCTCACTTCCATACAAACTCGCCGCAATTTGGGCTGGACAGCAAGGGAGCTTCCTGCTTTGGGCCTGTTGCTCTGCCCTATTTGGACTCCTGACTATTCGAGGCGCCGCACAATACCGCCGCACTCTTGTCAATGTCTTTTCGGCGTTTCTGCTTTGCCTTTCCTCGATTCTCACCTTCGAGACGCCCTTTGGGATTCTCCCGAAGATGGTGCAGGGCGGCACCGTCTATATCCCACTGAACGGACTCGGTCTCGTTCCATCGCTTCAGAATTACTGGGTTGTGATCCATCCCCCTACGATCTTCCTGGGGTTTGGGTCCCTCACCGTCATGTTCGCGTATGCGGTGGCAGCGATGGTCACTGGAGATGTGGAAGGATGGGTCCCAAAAGTTCGCCCCTGGGCGCTTCTCTCACTCACCATCCTGGGCCTTGGCCTCGTCATGGGCGGGCTTTGGGCTTACGAAACTCAGGGATGGGGAGGATTTTGGGCGTGGGACCCGGTTGAGAATGTCAGCTTCGTTCCATGGCTCATGGGAGCCGCATTGATTCATGGGCTCATGGTTCAGGTCACTCGAAAGAAGTGGCACTCCGGGAACTTGCTCCTGGCCGGCGCTCCATTTCTCCTCTTTGTTTACGGGACATTTTTAACCCGCTCAGGCTATTTGGACAAATTCAGCGTTCACAGCTTTGCCCAGATGAATCGAACGGCTCTGTGGTTTCTGCTGAGCTTCCTGGTGTTTGCCATGAGCGGCTTCCTTGGACTTTGGTGGACAAAAGGACGGTCAGCAACTCGGAAGGTGTTGGTATCAGAGGAGACCAACAGTTCTCCACGTGAAACTGGGTTCACAGGAGGCGTGATCCTCCTATCTGTACTGGCAGTTTCAGTGGGACTTGGGATGAGCGTGCCGTTTCTGTACGGCCTTTTAGGCAAGGATGCGAAGGTGGTGGATGAACCCTTGTATCACCAGGTAGTGGTCTGGTTCTTCATTCCCATCATGCTCTTTATGAGCATCGTGCCGTTTCTTTCCTGGCGAAAGTCAGAATCTAAGGGCATCGGGCAAAAGTTCTGGGGGATCATCGGCATCGCTGTGCTCCTGCAAAGCCTGGTGATGTTCGGGCTCCATCTTTCAAACTGGCACCGCGAAGGGGATGCACCCTCGTCATTGACAATGCCATTCGGTGTGTCCGTTCCACGCGCGCCTCTTGTGGTCCTGCTTTGTTTTCTGACTTGCGTTGCCGTCGCCGCAAACGCTTGGAGGGTAGCGGAACTTTATAAGCGCTCCAAAATGGGGATTGGCGGATTCGTTGCTCACATCGGAGTTGCGGTGACTCTTGGCGGCCTTATCGTCTCCCGAGGGCTGGAGCAGAAGCAACAGATCTTGGTGATGGAAGGAACTTCGGGGAAGGGACTGGGCTATTCAATCGCCTTCAAGCGAATGACTGGAGATCCAGCCAAAGATAACCACAACCGGGCGATCTTTGAAGTCACCCCAGGGTCAGGCACTTCCTCAGAGCGGGCATTTGAAGCGCAGCCTGCCTACTATCTCACGCCAGGCGAAGGAAATAAGGTGGATTCGTTCACCACACCTGCAATCGAGCATACGCTAACGCACGATGTCTACCTGGCCTTAGAAACACCTCAAACGAACCTGTGGGATCAGCCGCAAACCTTCGCTGTGGGCGAGACCAAAGAGGGATCAGGGGTTTCGATCACTTACATTGGATTGGTTCAGCACGGCCAGCCGGGAGCAGCGGGGACCTCGTTCGGCGCCAAGTTGAAGGTTGTTGAGGATGGCGTCGAATATTTCGGCGAGCCTAAGTTGTCACTGGATAGCGGTGCCGATACCCCCCAGGTATCGCCATCGCTGAGGGCAACTTTAGATGGGATGGATGCCGCAGATCATTCCATCCGGCTTCAAATGCCCTACACGCATATCCTCTTCCCTATCCAGATGTTCTACAAGCCTATGACGATCCTCATTTGGATCGGACTGTTCCTGATGACCATCGGCGGGCTTCTTGCGGCCTGGTACCGAAGGCCGGCCACTCAATAAGCCAGAGTTCACACGGTGGACTATGGCTTGTTGAAGTAGTTGACCAATCGCGTGAAGTTCACGAGAACCCCCATCCTATTCTTGTATGCCGGATTCATGTGAATGAGCTGGTTCCCCGTGGACTTGGTAGCCTGGATCATTGACTGTGGATCACTCGCCTTCGAGTGACGAAGGGCTTCTGCAATCGTAGCCGCCACAACAGGTGCTGCGAAGGAGGTTCCCGACCAGATCGCGAGTGACCCATCCCAGAACTGGCTTGCAAAGCCCACCGATGGAGCAGACACGGCGCAGTTGCTGTTCCAGTTGCTGAAGGAAGCCTTCTGGTTAATAGCATCCACGCCTCCGACACAAAGGGCCCCTTCAATCTTCGCGGGGTAGCAGATCACCTGAAGATCGTTATTGCCGATTGGCGCGACGATGAGGAGATTATTTGCGAGGCACCATTCCATCACGTCGCTGAGGGCGGGAACATTGGTTAGGGAGCCGAGCGAGACGTTCGCAATCTCGGACTTAGACGAAACGGCAAATGCGAGCCCCTTAATGACGCTCCATCCCGTCGCAATTCCATCTGAGTCGGTAATGCGGGCTACATTTAGGCGAACATTTGGTGCGATCTGGTCGATGATTCCTGCGATCATTGTGCCGTGGCCAACTGCCTCGTCAGGAATACCGTTTCCGTTTGAATCGGTGCCATGCGGAATATCGTAGGCAGGAGAGCCAGGCTCTACCGTGTTCATGCTTGCATCAACTTTTGCCCACAATGCAGTCTGCTTGGGGCCCAGACCTGTGTCGAGAATGGCCACATGAACCGTCCGTCCAGTGGATGCGGCAATGTTTGCGCTCCATCCGATCTGACGGAGAATGTTCTTGTTAATCTTCTGCAGCCCGCTGCGAGTTCCGACTGCCGGCAGTCCACCTCCTTTCGTTGGTTTTCCTTTGGACTGATCTTCTGGAGAACCGACTGCCTCGTCATCCTCCAGCCAGACAACGCCAGGGTCATTCTGCAGTTCGTTGGATACAGCGTCAGAACTTCCCTCGAAGATAGCGAATGGCGCACCTGGGGTGAAGTCAATGAGGTTGATGCCGTACTTTACGGCCAGGCTTTGGGCCGTTACGCCAGGCGCTAGCCGGCAAATGAGATTCTGCGCATTGGCAGATCCCGCTGCCGCCAGCAACAGGAGAATTGAAAGACGACTGATGGCTCTCTTCATGATTGATAACCCGAAAACAGAAGAGGAAAGGCCCAATAATATGGGTGGTCTCTCCATTGTCTTACAGCTTCACGCGCCTCGCGCAGGGACTCGTGAATATTTGCTGCTGAACCGTATGATTTAAAAAACCTTGAGTAGAACCGCATCGCGGATTCATCGTCAAGTGGCCACGCACTGCCGACCACGTAACCTGCTCCGCATGCCAAGAAGGCTCTAACCAGTCCATCTGGCTCCAGTGAGTTTTCACCCGACATCCGGCCGGTGTCACAACCCGACAGCGTCACTAAGCTGGCACGAAGGCCGGATCGAGCGACCTCTGCGGCAAACACTGGGCCATCGGTAAAGTCTAGGGTGCTGAACATGGGGTGAGTTGAGCGATGTCGTGAGTGGGACACCACGTGAAGGAGTCCGACCTTGGTGGTTCGCATAACCCTTCGAACTTCTGCAGCGGAGCGACAAATAAGCGCGTCGGGATGAATCTCAAGGAACTGTTCGGCTTCACGCTGCGCCTGAGGCAGATCGGAGTGACTTGCAATCCACAGCATTGCGGGTCTGCCCTCAACCGGAGCGGTCGTGCCGCGCAGGCCAGGGTGCAGGCGCAGCTCCAAATCATTGGTCGCCCCCATCGCGTCCAGACATGCGATCCAGGGAATGTTCCAGAGGGCGCCCTCGGGGCAGATTCCAAGGGTTTTCCCACTCGAGACGATGGGCCCGAGCACCAATTCACCCAATTCTTTCAGCTGTTTCATTGCCTGAGCTGGGCTCGCTCCTGGATCAGCCTGAGGAGCCAAAAGGTCGTATTGCATCCAACTGAGTCGTTTTTGCAGACTTTGGTCAGGCAACGGGACGTTCAAGACTCCTGAATTGCTTGCAATCCGAATTTGCTTGCGGCTCTGAACGTACAGGAAGGAGTCTTCTGGAACGGCAATCGTCGCCGTTGCACTCTCGCTGGATGCCTCCATCTCGAACGTCTCCTCAATCCATCTACGCTGCCAGTGATCAAGATCCTTGACATAGGGTGATAGCTTCCTCGTTCCATTTCCTGATGGAGTCTGAGGAGTTGCACTTAAGTGCTCGCGCAGTTCGACAAGGCTCTGCCTAACCGAATCGGAAACAGAAGCTTTTCGGGCAGACAGCACCTCATCGAGGAGGGCAATGCCACGAGACCGTGCGAGGACATTGAGCGCTTCGCTCAGACGTCGCTTGGAAGGATGGGCGAGCAGCTCCTCCACATAATCCCGGAGCGGCACCTGCTTTCCAGTGAAAAAAGTCTGGCGCGCGGCAAATGAGGAGACCCTCAAGTGGTCAGCCTCCATCATTCGAAACATTTTGCGGTACTCGCGAAGTCTTGCCGCTCCCTGCACGCGTCGAGCCCTTTCTGCATGGATCCGCCATCCAAGGCTGGGCAGATGCCAACGTTTTGCGAGCGCTTCGGCTTCTTTCAATTCCGAATCCGAACCACCATGCTCGGCAGATTCGATCAGTATTCGGCAGAGGTGGACTGGATAAGCACGCAGCCTCGCTCTCTGCAAAACGCCCAGCAGACGGCGTTTTGCACCAGGATTGCCCAATTCTAAGTCTATGGCGACGCTTTCGCCTTCCGCAGCTGCGAGCCATGGCAGGTTGGACAGGCGCTTGTAGCCTTCAACAGCGAATTGAAAGCACTCGCGAGCCACCTCAAGCTTTCCCTGGCCGGCCTCGGCTAGGCCAAGGCCCATTTTAATGTGTGCTCGATGAAGCTGTGAGACCCCTTCGTTTACTGATTCCGCTTCCTTGTAAGCATCGATTGCTTCACGGAAGAGCCCCATTGCTCCATAGGCATCTCCAAGATACTCAAGCACCCGCGCGAGTTCAACCGGCTCTTCAGCGTGCTTTGTTTTCAGTTCGATGAGTCTGGCAACCGCTAAATCGGGATTACCGAAGAGAATGTCCGTATAGGCGAGGTTTGCCTCGGCGATCGCCGCAAGCAAATGGCTTCCCTGCTCTCTCGCCTGTGCCTCCGCCCAAGCGGCCATATCCCGTGCGGCCTTGGTTTCCCCGCTGAAGAGCAAGCAGGTAGAGAGTGCAAGGCTAGATGAAGCTGCATCCACGAGGTAGTCGTTTGCCTGCAGCTGGTCGGGCAGTCCTTGTAGTTCCTGGGCGGCTTCTTGAAAACGATCCTGCTCCATCAACGCATAGCCGATGTTGAGGCGTGCTCGCAGCGCAAGTCCCGTCTCCCCAAGCTCACCGAGGCGATCAGCAAGTTCGTGCCCCAGCTTCACGGCATCGGACACTTTCCCAGCGCGGGCGAGACTATCGATTGCTCCAATTTTGAAGCTCAGCTGGGAGGTGGGATTCAAGGCAAGAGACCCTGCCCGAAGAAAGGCGGCGGCACTTGTTTGCCAACGGCCCGCAGATCGCTCAACGATCCCTTTACAGCGATATCCTAATGCTCGGTCGTCGCCATACTTCAGGACAGCTGCGGTCATCCCTTCCAGATCGCGAAGTTTTGCGTGGTCTTGAGAATACAGGTCGTATACAACCTCAAAAAACGCCTGGCTGATACCAGCACGTGAGGGAGCCGTTGCGAGAAGGAAAGCCGCCTCTGATGGTTTTTCGATAGCCTGCCCAACCAGTTCGCTAGGACTCATCCGCAATCACTTCTGACAGCGCTGGAATTCGAAGAACTTCGGCCGGTCCGACCAGTTCAAAGCTCGACTCCTCTAGGCTGGGGACAAACATCTCAAATCTATCTTCGGAGATCGTGATCGGAAACTCAGCCTCTGCCAGCCAATCCGGTGACGGAAGACGGCCCCTGATCACCCAGCCTTGTCGTTCCGGCGTGGCCAGAAGTCGCACCGATACATCCTCACTACCGATAACAATCTGGAATTCCTCAACTGGGCCGCGGGCGGGCAACAGTCCCCCAATCTGAATTCTTTTGCCAACTAGGATCCTGCGCGATTCCGGCATAAGGCCAAGGACTCGGCTGACAATTCTCACAGAAGGTGCTTCCCAAGCACCATTGGCAGCGTCCAGCAACTGAGCCGTTTGCTTAAGGATCTTACGGCACCCTGCACAAACCTGAGTGTGCTCCAACACGACTGGATCCATGGAGCTGTCCAAGGAGTCAGCAATCTTGGCTCTTATCTGTCTGCACGGCAAATTCATGGCTTTCTTAATGGAGCGGAGTCCGGCGGGGCCTGATACCTATTCTTCAAAAAAATCTTCTCTGGCAAGATTGGATCGCAGCTTTTCCAGACACCGGGCGCGAGTCGGACCGATTGCGCCTACCGGCATTCCAAGTTCTGCGCTGATATCCGAGTAAGAGGTTGACTCTTCGAAATAGAGTTTGCGCAAGAGTTCTCGACATCGAGGGTCGATTCGCTCCAACGCACTTCGGACCTGCTTCGACCTCAGGGCTGAGATTGCAATCGCATCTGCACGCTGTTCTTCGTTCTCGATGATCTCCTCGAGCGGCAGAGTGGAGGAATCGATTTCTGGATACCGTTGGGAGAGCCGCCTCAGCCGAAGGCTTTCTCGTCCAGCGGTGACTGCCAGCCACTTAGGTAGGGCCTCTGGAGTTTCGATCCGGTCCAAAGATTTGAGGAGTATCTCAAAAGTGCTTACGAACACATCCTCGGCGTCTTCGGAGTTTAGACCGTGACGTCGAGCTACTGAGTAGACCAACATTCGATACTGATCCACCAACTGCGCCCAGGCTCGCGAATCTTGCCTGCGGCATCGCTCCAACAGCTGAGACAGCTGCGGTTGCTGTAGAAGTGCGCGCATCAACCGAATCAGCCTACCTGCGCGCTTTATGGGCCTTTTCGCACCTCTCCGAATCTGCTTGAACATGCTTCGAAATGGGCCCTTTATGACTGGGAAAGATGCTGGGATGGTAACTTGGATGTATCAGACATCGCCTGCTTAAACTCTTTGTCTGCGTGATGAACACGTTCACGAAGACAAGCATTTTGGCCATCGCACTTGTGGCGGCGATTGGCTGTGGTGGAGGCGGCGCGGGCGGTTCTGCAGTCACCCCTGCGGCTCCCAAAGTTGGGTTTTACGTTACCTCTGCCCAGGGACCTTATTCTCACGTTTGGGTCAACGTCAAACAGGCCAACCTTGTTGGCCCAGCGGGATCGATACCCCTCTTTAAGAGTTCGACAGGAAAGGCGATTGATCTTGCGACCTTGAGTGCAGGCGGCCAAAAGCTATTTGCACCGCTCGGCGTAGCTTCAGTTCCCAGCTCCAAGTACAACAAGGTCCAAATCGTCGTAGACAGCACCGCAACCGTGATCAACCAGGGCGCAAGCCAAGGCTCCCAGGCAAGCTTTACTGGCTCGACAGGCACAACGAAGATAATCAGTTTCCCCTCCACGTTCACTGGCGCGGGCAACCTGGTCGCAAAGTTCGACCTTTCTAAGTGGACCCTAGCTGCTGGCCAGGTGACGGCAACGGCTCAAGAAGACGATGGATCCCAGGTCGGCAGCACAACACAGGAACCGCAGGACTTTGGCGGCTCTGTTGCCAACCTAAGCGGCACCCCGCCAACCCTTGCCTTTGACATCACGTCCGACGGAACGACTATTCACGTGGTCACCAGTGCGTCTACTGTGATTGCGAACTCAGACGGTACTGCAAATCCCGTCCTCGCCAACAACTCGCGCATTCATGTTGTAGGCACGATTGATACAACCACCAACGCTCTCGATGCAACGAGCATCAAGATTGAGATCGGAAACACCCAGTCCAGCAACGATGTTCGAGGAACGGTTGCCAGCACCAATTCTGCCGGAAACAGCCTCGTGCTGAATGTGACGAACTGTGATGGCGCTCTTCCCACCTCGACGACGGTTAACGTGAATCTGACCACAACCACCACGTACTTGGATGGAAATGGTCTCAGCGTCACTGAAGCGCAATTCTTCACCGCGGCAGCGACGGGAACAAGAATTGACGCCCAAGGCACCTACGACCAACCTTCCAACACAATCACTGCCACCACGGTGAGCATTCACCAGGACGGACAAGGAGACGGACAGCAGCGAGTGCAGCTTCAGGGCCCAGTGGCTTCCGTTGACGTCGCCAATGCGGCATTCACGATTACCGCAAGCGAGTTTGAGAACGTTCTTCTCACGAAAGGCAGCACTGTCAACGTGGTCACGAATTCCTCGACCACATTCAATGGAGTCACCATGGCGACCCTGGCTACTGGGGCTACCGTGGACGTCCGAGGAACTTACTCCGGCACGACCCTCACCGCAACCGAAGTCAACGCTTCAGGAGGCGGAGGAAAGCTTCACCGCATTCGGTGAGTTGGATTTCGTTGATTGAGTAAAGGTGAGATGGCCGCTTCTTCGGAGGCGGCTTTTCTCATTTCAAGGGGCCCCATTTGGGGATCGCCTAAACCTTTGTGCCCGGCTTTAAATATTCGACAGTCACCCTCTTTGGCAGGGAAGATTGAAACTCATGAAGCTGTCGAGCGATTCGAACCGCATCAGGGGGGGTGTAGGCGTAAAACTCGACGACCGCTCCACCAGCGGATGTGATCGGTGGAATCGTCCATGTGGCGACAGGAATGAGGTCGGGTGGAAGCTTTTGGCCGCCCGTGAACCAATTTGGGTAGGCCATGATGAGCTCTGGCTTGAACCCGTCCATCAGACGCTTGATTGACGGAGTGCCGAATTCACGCTTAAGCTTTTGGCGACAGATTTCATCGGTAGCGAGGCCGTACAGATCTAGGAGGTGGGCGTGTGAGAAGTAGGTGACTGCGCCGATGTCGTTGACTGCAACTCTTCCCTGCGGATAGAAGCGCCGCACAAACCGTGACATCTGGAATTGCTGAAGGTAGATGTCGCTGCAGGCCTTGGGCGCTTGGTCGAGGGCCAGCAGGTGCCGATCCTGAACGATTAGCACGAAGGAGAGCGGCATCATCCAAATCAATACGGTACGAGCAAGCCTGCCTGCGGAGTTCGTACCCCGGTCTAATGCAGCGAGGGCAGCAAACCCAAAGAAGACCACAACCTTGATGAGGTTTTCGTGGATCTGCAAAAAGGTCATGAACCTCGAAAGGATGACCATCACCGCACAAACTCCAAACACCACCGACATCCAAATTGCCTTCGAAACGATCCGCTCCTCGATCGCTCCACGAAAGGCAAGCATCTTCCACCACGCCAACACATTGACGGTCGCCAGCAGCACTACAAGATAGGCTTCGTAGCGGAAGAACCATCCAAAAGAGGCGAGACTCGCATGAACGACACAGGCACCGACGGCCGTCCAAATCGCCGTTCTTACTGCAGTGGTTTCAGACCGGATCGCTTTGAGACGCAGGACCCAAGCGGAGAAGACTGCGAGGATGAGCAGATCCGATAGAGTCAGGGTCTCGGACTGCACAAGAGCTTTAATTCGCCACAGGATGTTTCCGACAAAGTCCGCCGCTCCCGTTTTGGGCAGATTGCCCTTGATCATGATGGAGTTCGGAATGCTCGGCATCCCCAGGAGGTGCGAAAACGCTGCGAATCCCCCAACACCCAGGACGGGACCAAGGGCGAGCATTGCTGCAAGATTCCACCGCCGCTTAAACAGGCAAACCGCCACGGGAACCATGACAAGAAAGAAGCTTTCGTAACGGTCCAGACACATCAGCGCTGGAAGCAACACCCCAATGATGAGATCTTTACGCGAAGTCTCTCGATCCAAAACGTCGACAAGCCAGAACAAAAACAGCAAGTCAAGGAGGATCTGAAGGCTATGCTCCATGCCGGAAACGGGAAGAACATGAAGTGGTCCGGCAAGGAAAATAAGTGAACTTGCCGCAAGACTGATCCACGGGTTCATGCCGAACGCCACAAATCGATCCAGCAAAAAGAGGCCAGCAATGGCGGAGAAAAGGACCCCTAGGATGAGGGGCCATAGTTGATGATCTCCCCCCACGCGAATAAATACGGCGAGGAGCCCTGTCCACAGCGGAGAGGAAGATGCAGAAGTGTTTCCGTACTGGGTGACACCCCAAATTCCATGGAGGGCAAAATTCTTTGCGATCCCAAGGTGAATATAGGGGTCGTCAAGTGCGTAGGTAAATTTGCCGTCGGTCTGGGCAAGACACGCCAGAATCACGATCCCAATTGCGGACGCCATCACAAGCACCAGCAATCCAACCGCTATTCGATACCTGGGATCTTTCCGGAAGGATTCTCCAGAGTTACTTCCCATGCCTATTCAGATTACCTCGCAGCAAAAAAGTGAAATTGCCTGAAGTCTCATGACGAGGGATGCTCCCAATAATGTCCGCCATGAGTTGGCAACAGCCTAAAAAGAGGCAACTTTGACAGGTTTTTGATCCTAAAGTTTTATGGCCAGGCAGCGCACACTACCATTAGCTGTTCTCGTATTACAAGAAACAGTTTGAAGGTTGGGCCAATACTCCGCATGACTGATAAAACACCGCTGAATTCCCATCTTGCAGCGGACGCTCTACGGGTTAGGCTATTGGTCTCCGTGCTCCTCATCGCTGGAGTCATCTTGGTCTCCCAGGCTGTCCTACAGTTTCACATGGCCCAACAGGCGGGAGATGCGGCGCTCATCAATGATGCTGGCCGCCAGCGCATGAGGAGTCAGCGACTCTCGAAGGACGCCTTGTGGATCAAGCTGGGAAAACCTGCCGAAAAAGCTAAGGCGATTGATGAGGCCCGAGACACGATCGCGAAATTCGTCTCCACGCAAAAAGACATTCAGTCTTCCGCGATCTCACACGATATTATCCAGATCACGCCGTTCTTCCGGCATATCGTTCAAGGATCCGAGCGCATGGTCACAAACGACCCCACGGCACCGGACGAGGTCCTTGCCAACGAAGCCGAATTCTTGACTCGGATGGACTCCATCGTCACCAAATACCAATTTGATGCCGAGAAGAGAATGAACTCGCAGCGGTTTTTGGAAGAAGGACTTGGACTGCTTGCACTTTTGGTGCTGGCAGCTGAGTGGTTCCTCATTTTGCGACCCGCGATAGGACTGGTGCGGAAGCATTCTGCCACCGAAGCCCGCTTGAGGGAAGAGGCGCAGTTCATCGCCAGATCCAAAGCGGAGTTTCTGGCAAACATGAGTCACGAAATTCGGACTCCGATGAACGGAATCATGGGGATGAATTCCCTGATCATGATGACGGAACTCACCGAGACCCAGCGAGGCTATGCCAAGATCGTCGACTCCTCAGCACAGTCGCTCCTCACCGTTCTCAACGATATCTTGGACCTGTCCAAGTTGGAGCAGGCGACGATCGAATTGGAAAGTATTCCATTCGATATTCGAGAGTTGGTCGAAGAGCTTCTGACCCTATTTGAGCCTCAGGCTCACCTTAAGGGGATTGAGATCGTTGGAGGGGTCGATATTGGTGTCCAATCCAAAGTTATCGGTGACCCAACTCGTGTTCGCCAAGTTCTCAGCAATCTGTTGAGCAACGCCGTGAAGTTCACCTCGACAGGTCAGATCCGGCTGTGGTGCACGCTCGAGTCCTCGACGCGCCCCGATGAGCTTCGATTCGAAGTCTCAGACACTGGCATTGGGATGTCGCCGGAAGCTCAAGACCGTATTTTCGAGGTGTACTCCCAGGCCGACGCTTCCACTACGCGACGTTTCGGCGGAACCGGGCTAGGGCTCTCCATCTGCAAACGGCTTGTGGAGCGGATGGATGGCAGAATCTCCGTCTCGAGCCGCCCTGGAGAGGGCTCCAGCTTCTTGGTCGTTCTTCCCCTGCCTGCGGATGGCTCAATATCCGACGACTCAGCGGGAGCACGCCTCGGGGGTGTGGAAGTCCTCGCGGTGGATGACAATGAGGTCAACCGGACAATTCTTGCCCAGCATCTCCATAGCCTTGGGGCCGTCCCAAAGATTGCAGCAAGTGCAGGTGACGCGCTGGAAATGTTCCAGCGTGAGAAAGGAATCTCAATTGCCATCCTTGACTTTGACATGCCTGGCATCAATGGTCTTCAACTGGCAAAAACGATGCGGGACCTAAGGCCGGAGGTACAGCTCGTTTTGCTCAGTTCGGTTTCGGCGAGCAGTCTCCAACAAGATCAGCTGCCCGGGCTGTTTAGTGCCGTTCACTTGAAGCCGATGAGGCGGAGCGCACTCGGCGACATTCTTTCCTCATTGGTTCATCCAACCGCAAAGGTGATGGCGATTCCGGAAGCTCACATTAAGAAGCATCTGAAAGTTTTAGTCGCGGAAGACGACCTTATCAGCCAGATGCTTTCCCAGCGACTGTTGGAAACCCTCCAACACGAGGTTGTGATGGTGTCGGACGGTGAGGCAGCTGTAACTGCGTTTGAGGCCGGGGACTTCGACGTCGTGTTTATGGATTGGCACATGCCGAAGCTGGACGGCATCGCCGCCTCACGAATGATTCTCCAGCACCACCCAGACGCCTGCCCGATCATTGGCCTTACGGCAAGCACGATGCAGGAAGAGGTGAAAGCTTGCCTGGATGCTGGAATGTCCGGTGTCCTCGCCAAACCCATTCGACTTGCAGAGCTCGAGAATCTCCTAGATTCTCTTTCAAATTGATCGACCATAATCAGTGCCAGTGTTCGTCCCATCTGGTCTGCTTACGCTCGTCAACCCTCTTCAAGGAACGGATTCCCACTACGGGTTTTCCAAAGGAAATACTCTTCCCTTTACCGCTCGTCCGTTCGGAATGAATCACTGGAGCGTGCAGACCGAAGAAAGCAGCGGGTGGTTCTTTTCGCCCCGCTCGCACAAAACGCAAGGAATCCGCTGCACGCATCAGCCCTCACCATGGATCGGTGACTACGGCCACTTTGCAGTTATGGCAAACAGCGGCCGCCACGTCCACCTATCCGCCGGACGAAGAGCCAGGTCGTACAAGGGGACCTTCCACCCACATTTTGTCGCCGTAGACCTGCTGAACGACGGAACTCGAATCGAAATGACGCCGACGGAAAGGGGCGCCCACTTTCGATTCAAATTTCCGGATGGCGGCGGCAGAGTTCTTCTTGAGCCCATCAAAGGAGAATCCAGCGTCGAGTTCCATCCCGACGGGTTAGTCACTGGCTGGGTTAGCGGAAATTCCGGGAGCGTGCCTCAAGGCTTTGCCCACTACTTTGCGGCTCAGTTCAGCCTCACTCCCACCAGCACCACTGCGTTCCAGGGCAACGAGCCCATCCATGACTTCATGGGTGACCGTGTCGGATTCTTTGCAGAGTTTGATAAAGACGTTGAGATGCGAATTGCCACTTCGTTCATCTCGATTTCTCAGGCAGAACTGAACCTTCAGCGCGAGCTGAGCTCCACCTTTGAGGATACGCTTGCGGCGACCGAGCAAATTTGGGAGGAGACACTCTCAAAGATTGTTGTTGAAAGTGACGACACGCAGAAGATGGAAACCTTCTACACGTGCCTCTATCGAACTCAGCTCTTTCCCAGAATCTGGCACGAGTTGGACTCAGCGGGGCAGACCGTTCACCGTAGCCCTTACAGCGGCGATATTCACCCAGGGCCGCTCTATACTGACAATGGATTCTGGGATACGTACCGCACCGTCTATCCACTCTTTTCACTCATCCAAAAGGACAGACTGGCCGAAATTCTCGAAGGCTGGACAAATGCCTATAAAGAGGGAGGCTGGTTTCCTCAGTGGGCCTCACCAGGCTACCGAGCCTGCATGGTTGGCACCCACATTGACGCCGTGATGGCGGACGGCATTGTCCGTGGAATAACTAATTTCGACGCAAAGACCGCGCTCGAAGGAATGCGCAAACACGCCTCGGAAATTGGAGATCCATCAGGAGCTTGGGGCCGCATCGGCATCGAAGACTACACGCGACTGGGTTATGTCACCACGGACCACCATGAGTCGGTTGCGAGGTCCCTGGACTACGCTTACGATGACTGGTGTATTGAGCAGGTTGGCGAAACGCTTGGGTCGCCTTCAACTCAGCCTGTTGACCTATCCACCTACAAGAACCTGTTTGATCCTGCCGTTGGATTTATGCGAGCACGCAACAGCGATGGTACGTGGCTTGAACCTTGGGAGGAATTCCACTGGGGAAATCCTTACGTTGAGGGTGGCCCTTGGCAGGCAAGCTGGGCGGTTCAGCATGACGCGGCGGGGCTCATCCACCTAATGGGTGGAGAAGAGGCGTTTGTGGCGAAGCTTGACCAGATGCTGACGACACCGCCGTACTTCACCACTGGTGCTTACGGCATGGAGATCCATGAGATGACGGAAATGGCAATGGCCGATTTCGGACAGTACGCCCATTCCAACCAGCCGGTTCACCACGTGCTGTACTTCTACAATTCGGCGGGTCGACCCTGGCGAACCCAAGCGGAAGTCCGGCGTGTCCTACGAGAGCTGTACAGCGCAGATATTCAGCCGGGAGACGAGGACAACGGAGAGATGTCTGCTTGGTACGTGCTTTCCGCAATCGGAATTTTCCCGCTGACTCCGGGCCATCCTTCGTGGACGCTGGGTTCTCCCGCCGTCAAGAGGGCTGAGGTCAACCTCGGCGACGGCAAGACTTTTGTCGTGACTGCCTCTGACGAATCGGAGGACTGCGTTTTTGTGGCAGGTGTAAAGCTCAACGGTGCCGACCTTGAGCGCCTCTCCATCAGTCACCAAGAAGTGGCAGACGGTGGCTCCCTCGCCTTCACAATGAGCCATGAGCCAACAAAAGCGGTGGTGCCGCCGGCAGGACGGCCCTACTCGCTTAGCCCGTATTCAGACTAGGCCGACCGCATCACGCCGCGGAAGTCCGAGGCGGTACCTGTGTATCCGGGGAAGATTTTGTCGAGTCCTTGGGCCCCAAGGTGCTTCACCGCGATCTCGCCAAAGACAGCTCTGAAGTCGGTGGTGAGGGCTAAATCTCGGTTCTCGTAAAGTTGCTCAGGCGCGAGACCGGGCCAGTGGCCGAGGACTTTGCCGCCCTGAACGTCTCCGCCGAGTGCGAAGAAGCAGGTGGCGTGGCCATGATCCGTTCCGTTCGTTCCGTTTGGACGAACCGTTCTTCCAAACTCACTCATCGTCAGGATGACGACGTCGCTCATACGGTCTCCCAGATCGCGGTACAGGGCTGAGATGCCTTGGCCAAAATCTCGGAGCTGCTGGGTCAGGCGGTTTGCCTGGGTGGTGTGTGTGTCCCATCCTCCCATCTCGGCGAAGGCAACCTCCACGCCAACATCCGCTTTGACCAACTGCGCGATCTGCTTCATCGATTGACCAAATCGGCCATTTGGATAGACGGCGCCGTTTGCGGCGGTGTATGAGCCTGGCGATAGCTTGTTAAGCGCCGCGATTGCTTCAAAGCTCTCCTTGCCCGGGCCATGAAGCACGTCTCCAACGGCACTGTCATAGATGGATTCAAAACCATCTACCACGCCATTTGCACCCCCAACATTGAGGCCCTTCCCTTTGAGGTTCTTGATTCCAATACCGAACGAGGCGAGGTCGGGGATGGCGAGAGCACCAAGATCTCCCTGAAGGCTCAGGGGCAAGCCGTTGTCGCACCCCATCGCTACCGCTCGAAATGGGCCGCCGGATGCAAGCTTTGCGCGATCTTCTGGACACGCCAAAACTGCGCGTGAAAGCCAGCCGCCGGGAGCGCGCTTGTCGCCTGGAGTTCCTGCCTCCATGTAATCCTGCGCGTCAAAGTGGGAGCGGGTGCCGTCGGGCGAGCCACATGCCTGTATCGCTGCCAGGTGTCCATCCTTAAAAATCGGCATGAATGACGCGAGGGCAGGGTGAAGGCCAAAGAAGCCATCCAGGTCTAGGGCCGACTGCGCGTCGGACTTAGAAGGTCGTGCGACGGCGAAGCCGCCGCGATGGGTGTACAGGTTCGGGTCGCCATGCGGTACCACGATGTTGAGTCCATCGGCAGCACCTCGCTGGAAGATGCAGATGAGGGTCTTCTTTCGCTTTTGCGCGGTGGTTTCGCCGAATGCGGTGCTCCGCAGGAAAGTCGGCCCGAACATCGGTCCCACTCCGATGGACGCGAGGGCAAATGCTCCGTTCTTGAGGAAGAGTCTTCTTGAGATGCTCATGGTGAAATCCTTACAATCAGCGGCGCTGGAACTCTGGAGATCCTAGCAAGAGGGCAGCAATGGTAGCAGGCGGTAGGGCACTATCCTTCCGCATAGAATCGGACTGCCCCGCTTCTCTTAGCAGGGTCGCCCGTGTGGATGGCGACACCTCGCCATGAAGGATCTGGGCGGACATCCTGTCGATGAGTTTGCGGGAGTCCATCGCCCCACCGGCATCTTCGCTTGGGTCGGCCAGCAACACGTCCTTAACCTTCCCTTGGGTGAGGGAGAGCGAGAAATTTAGTCGGGCGATCAAGGCTCCTGAGGAAACCCACTTCCTCGAATCCTCTGGGAACCCGGTCGGTGCCTGGTATTGATAGAGCGGCTGTCCCATCGTCGCCACCTGCCCTACGAGGGATGTTGTGTTCACATCCATGTAGCCTCCGCCCTGCGGAGGACGGACCATCAAGTTAGCCTCTCGAGGCAACTGATTTCGAGAGACCATCGCGTCGACGTCCATGTGGCCATCCAAAGCTCTTACCGACGAGACGGCATACTCAAACGGAGACTTGATCTTCTTTCTCATCGAGTCCGCTGAATAAAATTCAGGTGAAGTCAGAATGGTGCGAACAACCTCGCGCAAGTCACCATCTGTGTGCTGCCAAGTCTCCACACACCGGTTCACAAGTTGCACGGGTGGATCGTCAGACACTAGGCGCTGACAGAGTTGGTAGGAAATGTGTTTGCGCGTGGCAGGGTCCTTTGAAAGCAGGTCAAGGACGATCTCACCGTCCTTTTCTCCGCCCCCGGCCGGAATCCGATGTCCAAGCACATTCTTTTCGCCGTCGTCGTGCAGTCTAGGAAAGAATTGGAACACACCCGCCTCTCCATATCGATTGATTCGTGGCTTCAACCCATCCGATGCAGCAATGCTCCAGCCAGTAAGGCACCTTGCGACCTCCCTAACGTCCTGCTGGGTGTAGCCGCCATTAACGCCAAGCGTATGGAGCTCCATGATCTCCCGAGCGTAGTTCTCGTTGAGACCGACCTTCCGCTTGCCAGTTTGTGCCGGAGCCACCGTTGCTGGTGGAGTTGTGCTCGGCAGCATTTTGTTCGCTGGATTGAAATAGATCGTTTGGGATCCGTTCTGGATCTCAGTGACTTGTCGCCTTCCCCGGCGCGTGCGCGGCGCTGGTGGGAGCTGATCCGCTACGGATTGAAAATTGTCCAGATACACCAGCATCGCGGGACTCTTGGCGCTAGCTTCGAGGAGATCTCGGAACTTACCGAAGATGTGCGGTCGGATCACATCTCGCTCATCGATGACCTTGAGCACACCGCATGGTGCCTTGCGGATGTCGATGTTGAAGTGGTTGCTCCAGAAATCGACTAACACTTCCTGCAGCTGGCGCTGAGACTCCACTGCTCTTATCAACTTGGACGCAACAAACTCTTCGTGAAGAAGGGCAATGGGCTCGGCAGCTTTCGCGAGGTGCTCGCGAGTGTCCTGAATTTGCTTCATCAGGTCCGGATCCGTGGCCATCATTTCCTGGGCGGATTGTCCGGCTTTGCCGGCAGCCACACCACCTGCTGCGACGGAAGCGGTTTCACCCGTTTTGGCAGCCATCTCCTTTCGCATTTTCTGCCTAAGCTTTGCCGCTTCCTGGTCGCTAGTAATGAAGTCTTTGTATTTCGCCGCGATGTCTTCGTCCGACAGCTGAAGTTCCGTAAACGCCTGCAGCTTTTGATCGACGGCGGTATCAGTGATTCGATCTGGGTGAAGCTGGTCGTCAATATAGGCGGACAAACCAATTCTTTTTACTTTGGCCACATCTTCGGGCCGAGGGCCATAGCCAATTCGGTTGAGCACGTGCAGGATCTTTTGGTCTTCTGTAGACTTGCTCTGCCGGTCCGAGTTTGGGGTCGCCGAATCTGAAGCGATCGACATGAATGCGGAAGCAGATTGGACGGTGAGCAGCCCAAATGCAATGGCAAGGGCAATGCTTGCGGCGGTTCGAACCGGTGAGCACGTCATGGGCGAGGCCGAAGGATTAGCCGACTTAGTTTTTTCCGCAGGTTTCATGGTGCTGGCTTGGAAGACGCTCAGATTTTCGCATGGTTCAGTTGCACGCGAAAAGGTCCCATCCTTGTGCCGTGCCTAAGCTTCGGCTCGTGAGGGTTTCACCACATATATGAACGGCGAGCATCGTTTATACTCGCAGAGACACAATGCTGTACTCGTTGCTCCTCACCTTGACCGCGCTGGCACCGATCGCGATGACGACTCCGTCCGCTAAAGTCGCACCCCCTGCACCGTACGGCGCACTTCCGAGCAGACGTCAGTTGGACCACGCAAAGCTGGAGACTTACGCTTTTCTGCACTTCACAACGAACACTTTTACCGATCGCGAGTGGGGCAACGGAGACGAGCATGAAACCGTGTTCCATCCCACGGACTTCGACCCAGACCAGATTGTGCTCGCCCTTAAGTCAGCCGGCATGAAAGGGGCGATTCTTACCGCCAAGCACCACGACGGCTTCTGCCTTTGGCCCACCGCTACGACCAAGCACAACGTTTCGAGGAGTGGATGGATGGGAGGAAATGGGGATGTCGTCAAGGCAATTTCGGAAGCCTGTCACCGCCATGGCCTTCTATTTGGCGTCTATCTGTCTCCATGGGACCGTAACAACCCAGCCTACGGGAAGCCTGAATATGTCGATATTTATCGGCACCAATTGAAAGAGCTGATGACCCAGTACGGCCCTCTGTTCGAGATTTGGCACGATGGTGCAAATGGCGGAACTGGCTACTATGGCGGTGCAAGAGAAGATCGATCCATCGACCGAAGAACCTATTACGGCTGGCCGACGACTTGGAAGATGGTCCGAGACCTCCAGCCCGGCGCCAACGTGTTCAGCGATATTGGCCCAGACCTTCGATGGGTTGGAAACGAAGAAGGCTATGCAGGCGAAACCTCTTGGGCGACATATGACCCGATTGGTGAAAAGGATGATCAGCCAGCGCCAGGATATCTGAAGTCCAATCTGTCGCCTGAAGGCACGCCGCACGGCACCCAATGGCTCCCTGCAGAGTGCGATGTCTCGATCCGTCCAGGCTGGTTCTGGCATGAGGCAGAAAACGGTCGTGTGAAGACATCAGAACAGCTCTTCGACCTGTACTGCAAGTCGGTTGGACGCGGAGCCTCTTTCTTGCTCAATGTGCCGCCGAACCGTAAGGGGCAGATTGATGTGCCAGACGTGGCATCGCTCCGCACCTTCGGCAAGGCGGTGCAAGAGACATTTCGAACCAATTTGGCATCTGGCGCAAAGGTGATTGCGTCAAATGTGCGAGGCGGAAGTCGAGCGTACAGCGGGACTCAGCTCTTGTCCACCCAGCCATCTAGATTTTGGGCTACGGATGATGCCGTGACCTCAGCTTCTGCAGAATTGGATCTGGGCGAGCCAAAGAGTTTCGACCTAATCCGTGTGCGAGAACCCATTGCGCTCGGGCAGCGCGTCGAATCATTTGGGGTCGATGCCTTGCTGAATGGAGAGTGGTCAGAAATCGCCCATGCGACCACGATCGGGAACTGCCGCATCTTGAGGCTCGACCGTCCGGTTACGACTCGAAAGGTTCGAATCCACGTGGATAAGTCGCCAGCCAGTCCCCTTCTGTACGACTTTGGGCTCTATCTTCAGGGCCCCGGGGCTCGCTGAAAACGACGACCGACTCTTCTCTCTTGGGGCCAAATCGACTTGCAAAAATAGGCCCTAATTCCCTATCGGGGCCGAATGACGGTTTTGTCACCGTATTGTCACGCCCGTAACGAATAACTAGCCGTTCCTCAAAACATTTCGGGCGAAGAGTTTGTCGCCACCGTTTGGGAAAGGAGAGTTATGACCAACATCAATGGCAAATGGCCCGCATCGTCGCTGCTTCGTGCAGTCCCTTTAGTAGCACTTTTCGCCACAGGCTGCGGCGGTGCGGGGGTTTCTGGAAACCTAGCTGGCACAGGTTCGTCTGGTAAGCCGACCTCCACACAGGTGGGCAACGCATCGTTCACATTCTCTGGGCAGCCGAAAGCGATGATCAATGGAGCTACGGGTCCAGTAGGATACGTTGGGCAGGCCGGAGCCTCGTTTAGCACACTGGCGGTTAACCCGACCCCGAACCTAAATTCAACTTTCCTAGCGTTTACCCGGAGCTTAAACCTGTCTGGTGATCAGATCTATACCGCTTCTGCCAGTTCAGGGTGGCAGCCCAATCTGTTGCTACATCAAAGCAACAACGGCTACGTTTCCGTCAGCCAGTTCGGCACGATGGCCTACCTCACTCAAACGGGCGGCACCTACGCGATCAAGACTGTGCAGAGTGACGGTACTCAAATCAAAACCGTGATTTCCGGTGTTGCAGGAGTCCCGGCGATTTCGCCCAACGGGGGCGTCGTGGCCTATATTGACTCCCTCGGGAATCTGTACACGATCTCAGTTAATGGAGGCACCCCTACCAAGATTTATTCGGGTGGCAACGCAGGTGGACTTCCAGTTTGGTCTCCGAATAATTCCCAGATCGCCTTTTCCACGGTTTCAACTTCTACCGTTACGGGTCAGGTTTGGACACTTCCAGTGACCGGAGGAACGCCAACAAATGTGACTCCAAGCAACTATTCCAACAATGGGAATACCCAGGTCTCGGGATGGTCTCCGGACGGACAGACCCTTGTATGTATGTACAACGCCAACGGCGCAACCAATTGGAGCTTGCTGACGCTGAGTGTGGTTGGTGGCTACAGCAATCTGCTTACTCCTACCGGCTTTTCCGACGTCGCTCCGACGTTCTCACCTGACAACGAGAAGATTGCCTTTTATCGCACCAACGCGGGAGGTGCAATCCCAGGAATCTACATTGAGGACTTTGTTGGCACCAACCCACGCCTCGTGATTCCAGATCCAGACGCCTCTGGTGCGACAGGAGGAGTGGTGAACATTAGCTGGTCCCCATTTCTTGAGAATCAGAAATTCGTTGGACCTGGAGGCAGCTATTCTGCCACTCCGGTGTCCGGCTTTGTTTTGGCACAGGTTGGAAGTCAGTTCGGCAGCATGGTGACGATGACGGCAACAACACCCAGCACAGCTTCAATCACACCTCCGGTCGCCTCGACACCTTCTGGACCAATCATGCTCACCCTGAAAGCCGATGCCATCACGAACATCATTTTCGGGAACGTATACAATGGGTCCCACACCTCCCTGACCCTAACCGCAGTACCTACAGCGATTGTTTCACTCGATGGCTCGACGGGTGCGGTGGACTTTGTGGCACCAGGGCGAGTCCTTCGCCATGGTCCGCCGACACCAGGTCTGGGAAGGTCTGAGCTGTCTGGCCAGTTCTCAGCCATCTATGATGGAACTGGAAAGAATATCGCTCCGAACGGTGCGTCGACTCTCGAAGTTGATGCGAAGTCCGGCAAGCTGATCAGCTTCCGCTAGGGTAAGGGATTCGCATTGAAGGGGAATATTCCCCTACAATGCCTCGCAGGATAGGTTGAAAAGCGAATGCTCCAGTTGGTATGCCAGCTGGAGCATTCGCTTTTCGTAACGGCGTGATGGCATTCCGGTAGGGTTGATAAGGTTTGGGAGCAGTGGGCCGAAGCCCATCTCGTTCGCAAGCACAAGAGTCCTGGGTAGGAGCTTCGCTCCAACCTAGGGCTGCGCATAGGGAATTCCTTTGGGATTCCGGAGGCGGCTAACTTCCGGGCGATTTGGACCTAAGTGGAGGCGAATTCATGCATCTTCGGATTCTGAGGGCACTACTTATTCGAGAGCTGAATCACCGTGATGGAGTAGGGCGGGAACGTCATCGACATGGAAGCAGAGGCGTTCGTGATGCCTGTGGTTTGGATCGACTGGGATTTGCCTTGAGAAGCGGCGGTGTCTTGGGGAATGCCATAGAAGTACTGGGTGGCGGCCTTGACAGGGGTGAATCCGGTAATTGAGATCTTTGCCGAGGACGCCGCTGTCGAGTTCTTGTTGATCACCATCAAACGCAGAGTGCCGTTAGCGCGCTTTGCCGCGTACGCGGTCAGCAAACCATAGCTACTAGTTGTATGAACAACTGTGTCACCGGCTGCCGCAAAGTCGTTCAGAATCTGCTCGGCGTAGTAGATCGGGTAGACCTGTGTGAAATCGGGCGAGAACATTCCCTCATCCCCATACTGACGCCACCCGTACAGCCAGGGACCGTCGTTTGAATTGGTTCCCTGTCCGTTGATGAGATCCCACCACACGTATGAGTTGGCTTCGGTTTGGAGAACAGAACCAAATGAGTCCGCCAGATACAGCGCATTCACAAGGCTACATAGTTGCTTCCCTGGCGTTCCCGCATCGGCATTGTTCTCGGTACACATGATCTGTGTCTTCGTGGCGGCTGACCCCAAGTAATCGGTCAGCTGCTGTCGCATGTCCGCGATATCGGTGGACCACCCTCCGTTGCCGGTCAGAAGAGCGAAGTCGCAGTCCACGGCGTACTGTGGATACCGGTGATAGATGATGTAGTCCGGCGTGACGTGCAGACTTGCGAGCTTGGCTAGGAGCACAGGCGTCCAACCGCTGTGCTTGGCATGGGTGCGGGGGTTGGTAACGACCTCGCTTGAATAGTTCGCGTAGTTGTCCTCGCCGTTGATCACCACTGCGCCAACCTGGATGGTGGGATCGACCGCCTTCATTTGTTTGTAATAGAGTGCAAACTGCTGGGCGTAGGTCACCGGGTCGTTCTTCAGGGTATGCCCATCTTCTTCCCAGTTGCCGTAAACCTCGTTGCCCACTTCCCAGTATTTGAAGCCGTAATGCTTGGTCACGTTGGAATACTTGACCCAAGAAGCGGCTTCTGCGGGGGTTCCTGTTCCGTAGTTGACAGTGATAAAGCTGTGGCCCTGAGACTGCTTTGCGGCAACCGAAGCAAAGTCATCAAAGCTGGTTGCCCAACTCCAGGCGTTGCTGTCAGTTGTGTTTGTCTTCCAATGGTAGCCGTCAGAGAGTGATCCACCTGGGAAACGAAAGGCCTTGAATCCTCCGTTGAGAACAAGGCTCTTACAGGTTGGGGTGGTAAAGCCGTTATCCCAGACAGCCGTGTTAACCGCAAACATCTTTCGATCAACGGTGTGGACGGCACTTGCGGCGTTGACGTTGATAGAAACCGTGCTGGGTGGAGGATTGGGGACCCAGCCTAATTGGCTCACGTAAAAAGAAGGCTGCGCGTTTCCAGAAGATTCCTGGAGAAGGACTTGGCTAATCTTGTCCGTCGATTTCACACCGAAAGCGGAGAGTGGAATCTGAACAAGGTTCCAGGCGTTCGCAGCGACGGTGCCGCCGTGCACGTAGCTATTGAGATTGACCGCTGACGTGTAGGATCCATTGACGGTCAGGATGACGTTGATGGACCGCCCGGACGTGGCACCGCCATTGATTTCGAAGCTTACGGCGTTGAAGTACTGAGCAGGAAAGGTGTTCGAGAAGTTGAGCGCCAAACCTTGCCAGCCGCCCGTGTACTGAACTTGGATGCTCGGACGGCTATTGAACTTGTAATCGCTGCTGTTGAAATTGCGCGTACACCAGGACCAATCTGCCCATCCGTTTTCCAGCGTGCCGTATCCTTCGTATACGTTGAACGTTTGAGCGGATGCCAGGGAGGCGATCAGCATGGCAGCTGAAGATAGACCCCACCGCATAGTTTTGCCGACGACATTGTTTGAGCGAACCACAGCCCATTGTAGGCGAGTCCAAAAGTCCCGGTTGCCATAAGGGGCTAAAGACTTATCAGGGAGTTCAGAATTCTGGCAACCTATCCTACTCTGACCTCTATGGCGTGCGGAGGACACGTTCCAGAGTTGCCGCACTGCCAGACGATACGGCAGCATTCACGCGATCGTATTTGAAGGCAGTTGCCTTCCCTACTGTCAGATCCGCCATCATCCAGAGGTATGCATGATTGGCCGCAGCCAGGAGTCGAAGCTCGCTGCCAGCGTCGACGATATACCGGCTGACTCGGTTGGATGTGTTGATGGCGTCGGTTTCAGAGCCCTCGATATCAGCGGGATACAGCGTTGAAGAGATCTCCAGCGACGAGGCATAAGGCGCGCCGGGCATCACGAATCGAGTGTGGAGCTTCTCGAATGCGAGATCTTCATCCTCCTCGCTTGAAGTCGCAAGCACGATGCGCGTCCGCCGATCCGGATCCCATCGCCCGAGTTCAGGGTCGATTGCAACCCATCCCTTGTCTGGTTGCCAGAATTCGGTGAGCCAATGCTCATAGATGGCTTCCGGCGCCCAAGTGGGCATGTGAGAGACCGTGCGTGCTGGAATTCCATGAACACGCAAAAGTGCGGCGGTGAGATTGGCCTTGTTCGTACAGCTTCCCTCCGATTGAACACAGGCGACAGCATCCAAAGTTTTAAACGGGGCCCCTTTGCCGCGATAGTCTCTCACAAACGCGAACACCTTTCGGGCGTACGATTCCGAGGAGTCGTTTGGAGCAGACAGCTTCTTCGCCATTGCCTGAATCTCAGAATCAAAAGTCTGAACACAGGCGGTTCCTCGCGTCCAACGCTGCCGATTGGTTGCCGCTAACCACGTCGGAGGCGTGAGATCTCTCGTGTGCCCGGATGGAGAAAGCACGAGAGCATCGTACTGCACCCAAACGCCCTTCGAGCCAGGCTTCAACTGAACCTTGCAGACTGTATTTCTTCCATCAGGGCGCTTGGTCCACTTGGCTGAAAGCACTTGACCCGGCTTATCGCACGTGATCTTGAAGGCGATCGGAATCTGGCCGGGATCCATTGCGGGAACGGGGAAGGTCGCCGTTCCCACTTCGCCTTGATTACCGGTGCGAATTGGGCCACGAATATGGACGTGATTGATCACAACTCCAGCCGAGCGAGCGTCCGCATCGGCTGTTCGTTGGAGGACAGTGTCGGGTTGCTTGTCAGCAAGGTGCTTAACGATTTCGATGTTCTCTTTTGCGGTGGCGATGGCTACCGGGTCCGGTGAGCCGGGCACGCCAGCGACCAGCTTCAGATCTGAGATCCGTACGGAGTCTGAGTTAGGGTTGCCGATGATGACTCTCAGTCGATCTGAGCCTTTTGGCAGGCAGATATCTCTTTCGAGCGTAGTCCATTTTCCAGCATCAATCACGTACGATTTTTCCCACCAGGCGGTCCAACCCTCGCCCTTTGGCAAGCGTGTGTTGTATCCCACTGCGGTCATGTTGAAGTGCTGTTTTGCCTTGTTCCCCCTCACCTTTACGCTGAGAATAAGGTGGGTTTCAACCGGTGGGTTGATTAGGTTGAATCCCTCGACCGTTCCTGTTTCTGGGTATGGAGAACCGTCAACTACATATTCTCCAGCAATTGATGTGGAATGTCCGTCCCATGGACTCCACTTACAATTGGTGGTCTGGACACCGGGGAGCGGCAAGAGGTTGGGCCCAGAACTCACCTGAAGCAGAAGTGCCAAAAAACCGGCAGTAACCATTATCAGTGATGACGTTGATGGTAAGCGTAAATGTTCATAATTTAAAAACTTAACGGCTACTGACTTCCAATGTCTTTGGAATCTCGGGAATGACGATAGCTGGAAGGGCTTACGCCCGTGTGCTTCTTAAAGCGAAGCGTGAAGTAGAACGGGTTCTCAAATCCAACCTGACTCGCGATACTCTGGATCGGAAGTTCCGTTAGCCGAAGCAGCCCACCGGCACGATCCATCCGCGTACGCTCAATGAACTCACCGGGTGAGAGCCCAATTTGGTCTCTAAATAGGTGACTGTATCGCGAAGGGGACAATCCGGCACATTCGGCTAGCTCGGAAATGGATCGATGTATCGACAGGTCTGCGGAAATCAGCCTGATGGATTCCTCAATTCGAATGTCGAGATCTGCATGAGATGCCCGCCTCAGTTGACTTAAGCGGAGCAGCAGTTCTTCAAGCCGATTCATTGCAAAGGCATCGGCGTAAAGGTCCCCGCTTTGAGACAGAGAATGGCAGGATTCCATGAGTGCCTTCAACTCCGGATGATCTGGAAACGAGTCGTTCATCAATCCGTCAGCTTCATCAATCCTGCTCAGCCATGGCAGCCAATGAGGTCGAGGGTGAAAGTGGCACCATATGAGTTCCCAGTACTCGCCTGCGGTCCCGTAGTCTTGTTTTATATTGGGGCGGATGAGAGTCCAATCTCCGGGAATCGTCTTCCAGTCTCCGACCTTGCCGCTTCCGTCTGCGGTGTAGATGAGCAGCCAGCTATCCGACCCTTTCGGCCGCACTGACCGATAGGAACCGTCCTCTTGAAAATGCCCCGTGATCAGGTTTAGAAGCTTGGGGCTCCTCTCAGTCGGTACGCTCTCCATAGCAGAATATTATAGGTTCTTAGCTGTCTAGGCTATTCGCCTGTACCAAATGGTGCAGCAGAATAGAGAGTACTGTCATGGCTACCATTGTTGCTTCAGCCGACCCGATCACCTCGTATCAAACAGAGGGCTACTGTCTCGTAAAGGGACTGTTTTCCAAAGATGAGGCTAAATTCTTCTTGGAGCATTACATGGAGCTTCGCAAGCAGCCACGCGGCGGAGATCTTGCCTATGAAACTGCCGCCACCTCGAACGATCCCCTGACTCAGTACCCCCGCATGATCAACATGCACGAGTGGGACGAGGTCAGCATGAAGTTCCTGCTTGACCAGCGACTGAAAAAGATCCTCATGGACATGGCAGGCAGCGAGCCGTACGCGGTTCAGACCATGATCTACTACAAACCTGCGGGGGCGAGGGGGCAGGCGCTTCATCAGGATCAGTTCTATCTCAAAGTTGAACCAGGCACATGTATCGCGGCCTGGCTGGCGCTGGAACCGATTGATGAGGAGAACGGCTGCATGTCTGTGGTGCCAGGGAGCCAGAATCTGCCGATTCTATGCACGATCAAGTCCGACACCACCCAGAGCTTTACGGACGTGACGGTGCCTCTCTCCTCCGAGATGCGGGCGGTTCCAGTTGTAATGGAGCCGGGTGATGTTCTCTTCTTCAATGGCTCGATGATTCATGGCTCGGGCCCCAACGTCAGTAAAGATCGGTTCCGTCGCTCGCTGATTGCTCATTACGCAACCGGCGATGCCCAGAAGCTCGGAACGTTTTACAAGGCGATCGACTTTGAGGGAAATCGAGTCGGCCTGGAAGCAAACCCAGGAGGATCTAAGTGCGGTCAGTGGGTAGACCAGGCCGGCAACCCGATTCTAGAGCTTGTCGACAAGCAAGAGCATGACAAGCGAGATCTTCGCGACTGACGGTTACTCGAGGTTGAGCTGATCGAGATCAGCTTGGGTGTCGATGTCGATCAGTCCTCCCTCGAAGGGAACGGTTTCGACTCGATAGCGTCCGGAGCGGATAATATCGCGGGCGCCTTCATCCCCATTAAGGCCGATGAGGTCCAGAAAGACCAGCTTGTCGAAGGCGCATGGGACACCCTTTACGCCTTGGTAGGTTGAGGCGACGATAGGGGCACCGCTCTCTGCTTGGTGCTGGACAAGGCGGCCAAGGTGGTCACCAGTGAGGCTCGGCTGATCGCACAGCATCACGGTGCAGACGGCGGTCATGGGCTCCATCGCCTTCACACCAACGGCAATCGAGCCTCCCATGCCCTGCTCCCAGTTTGGGTTTATGACGCACTTGACTGGGAGATCACCAAGTTCTGCCCTTACGGCATCAGCCTGCGCCCCGAGGATGACGATGACCTCTTCTGCACCGGATTGGATGGCGATTTCTGCGGCGCGCCTGACCAGCGTCTTGCCACCAAACCTGACGAGCTGCTTCGGTTGACCGAGACGACTGGAGCCACCGGCGGCGAGGATCACGATTGCGAAGGGCATGGCAAATTTCAGTGAAGGGCACGTCTAGCTCTTATGGATTCGGTCAGTTGACCCTAAGAACCTCAAATAATAGATGGGCACCCTCACTTTATCTGCGTTCATGGGTCAGCATCCTCATCCCTAGTGCAAGACGGATCACCTGGACACATATTAGACCACTGGCTTCGAGCGTCCTCGTCGCGCTGAGAGATATGGAACCTGGCGCATTCGTCGTGATTCAGCCTGAGCCCACCGATCTTTCGGGCTGGTTCGGATAGTTTGCACTCGGGAGAATCCAGAAGGCTCACACCTGCTGGTTATTTCGCCAAGCATGCGGCTCGATCCATTTGGCCTGATCTTGCTCTCGTCGGTAAATCGTCAGGTGGTCTTGCCTAAGTCCAAACGCGTCACAGATCGGGGTGCTAGCGCCGGTAGTGGTGTACAACGGGACTACTTCACCTGTCTTTGTCTCAAATATGGAGACTACGACGCGGTCTTCTCCCGACCATGGCAGGTGGACCTGGAGCTTTGCAGGAGCTGCGCTGTACACGAGGATGCAGTCATCGGTTCTGGCGACGCGGACGAGCCCTTGGCCGGATTCAAGATGGTTGACGATGAGGCTTTGATCTGGACGGATGCTGCCGAAGCCGATCGATTCGATAAGGTCTCTCAGGTGACGCATTTGCTCCGCACCAGGCTGTAGGATTGCTTGTTGCCAGGGCATCCGAACCTCGAGCACGGGACCATAGAGTTCACTGGCAAACTGCCAGACGCAGTGGTTGCCATAGATGACTCCGCAGCCGCCCGCGAAGATCGATCGGTAGACCTGTTTGCGAACGTCGTAGTCCTCAAAGAATCCGTTCTTCGGATCCCAAACCGGCCAAGGGTTGACGGGATGATCCTCGTAGTTGGGCTCGGCGTCCATCGTCGGCTTCAGGGGCGATAAGTTGTAGTCACGTTCGATCCAATTCCAGATCGGCACGTCATGACCGCCGCCGTGCCCAGACTGGATTGCGTTGAAGTCCAGCCATGGCTCGCCATGAAGAAATTCGGACGTCGAATGAGGTCCGCCTTGCGGATGGTAGCCGATGAGCTGCGTTGCACCTCCCTCACGGAGGCCTGATGCGAATTCTCGCCAGATAGGAGTCCAATCCGTCTCAGCATCCAGGCCTGCTTCGACAGCATTGCGTTTCGGAAATTGATCGGCAGGGCCGAACAGCCGCGGCGGACGGTCTCCACCGAGGACCCAAATGACGTTCGGCTGGCTCGCATACCGAGTTCCAAGCCACCGGGCATAGCTTCGAGAGACTTCTAGGTTGTCCAGGTGAAACAGCACCGGACCCGCACCCCAGGGGGCGGTGAGCTTGTCCCCCCATGTCGGCAAAAGGCCGACATGGATCTCTTTGGAAGCGGCCATGGCGACGACCTCGTCGATGAATTCAAAGTACGACTCAACCGGCTTAAGTGGGTCGAGATCCTCAAAGGGAAGGTCGCCATTCCGATTGGGCTCGGTGAGGCCGTTGAATTCGGGCAGGATGTTTGCCCAGATCATGTTGAAGCCCTGCCGGGCTCGCGTCGCTAGGTAGAGCTCAATTTCTGGCAGAGTCAGCCGGTGGAACAGCTCCCAAGCGGTGTCGCCGATAATGAGCAGGGGGTCACCTCCCTCGGTTGCGAGAAGGTGTGGATTCTGGGTGCTTACGATCAGGCGATCCATGGACCTATTTTGGTTGGACTCAGATCAGAATGCGAGTCGATTGAAGAGCAGATTCTTCGTCTGCCCCTCAGCCATGGCTTTAGCCGCGGTACAGAATTCTCTCACCAATATTGAGCAATCAGTCCCACTTCGTCGGACCCGCCTGACATACGGCTCGGGCCCTGACCAAGGTACAGCATCTGGAGACTATCGCATGGCGAATGGAGGAATGCCACCCGCGCTTTCGCTTTGCTGTTTAGGCGCCGTCATGTCCACGGGCGGATGACTCTTAGCCCAGTCAAATGCCTGCCTTTGTCCCTCAATCCAAGCCTCATCGCGTTCAGCAGCGGTGAGATCTGTGTACCGAAAACTCGCCTTGTCGGCTACAACTGACCCAGAGATGGTTTGCTCAATCAAGATGCCCGGCGATAGGTAAAGCCTAACATCGTAATCGACGCGATTCCCTAACCAGAACATCTCGCGGTTCATCCGCGCCTCAGCTTTCTCGCGATTGAGAATAAGAACCAATTTCCCATCGTCATCCTGCATGACAGCAGCTCGCGGACACAAATAGGTCCCAATGGCTGGGAACGGATCCCAGCCATCTGGAATTGGCCTGCCAACTGGGTAATTCTTAACTACTCGGGTCAATGTGGGAATCACTTCGACCTTCGACACCTCATCTGGAACTTCGGGGCAGTTTTCTAGCGCCAGCAAATGCCAATCATCTAAGACTTTTGAAGAATTCAGTCGAATCGAACTATCGCTCTTTAGGTAACGAATGAGATTGGATGTGATGGCAAGTTGATCGCACCGTGAAACCTGGTGGTCCAGCAGGGAATCCCAGTCAGAATCCGAGATAGACCCAATTAGGGAATAAAATTCTCTCGACGCGTCTGAGCCAATTGGCTTTTCTCTGGCTTTATGAGGTTTTGTGTGGATGGAGTTCAAGTTTGCCCAGGAAGAATAGGATTGCTGTTCTGAAATTTTCAAACTTTCTAAATCCTCTTGCGACAGTCTTGATTTCCTGAATGAGCGCATTGGCGGCTTCTCCATAGGCGTTGGTGATTCTCCATAGGCGTTGGTGATTCTCCACTTGAGGTAGTTGAGCAGGCCCTGTATGTTCTTCTCAAGAGTTCTGGTGACCTTGTGCATTTTTGGCAGATCGTGTCCTTCCAGCTCAGCTGTCCAGTTCTCGAAGAACTCTGTTCCCGCCGGCACATCGTCCTGTTCAAAGAACGCTCTGAAGGTCTGCTTGAATGCGTACGCCTCCGCTGTTTTGAGCTCTGTCCCAACGAGGGCGTCAAAGGCGGCCTTCTGGTTCGCGGTCAGATTCTCTGGGTTCTTGAGCCATATGAATCTCGACTCCCTGAGTTCCGGATGCTTCTTGACCTCTGCTCTGCGCGTATCGTCCACAGCCTCTCCAAGCATCGCTGCGACGTGGAATCGGTCATGAACGATGTCGGCGTTCGGAAACTGGGCCATTGCCGCATTGCGGAAGGATTCCGCCATGTCCAGACTCACCGTCTTGACCTTCTCCGGTTCAGGGATGCTGGGAAATGCCGCGATCGCCGTCTTCTCATCGCGGCCCAGCTCTACTTCCAGCACCCTCTTCCCACCGGTGTCGCACACCACCGTCGCGAACTTTCGACCGCGCTGGAAGCCCTTCTCGTCCACGCTCACGTGGGAGATCTCACAGAGCCGACGCCTGGCAAGACCGCGGACCACTGCCCGGTGCATCACGTCGTGAACCTGCTGAGCGCTCAGCCGAAGAAGACGAGCCGTGCGGATCTGACTCTTCGTAAGCTCAAGGACGCGAATCGTCCAGTCCTCAAGACCGTGGGTCATATGGGAGTTCGGGCTTGCCCAGGGAACACCAAGCTGCTTCACCCCGTGATCCCTGTAGTTCGAACCAGGTACCCGGGCAACAACGAACGTTGCGAAGCCCATCGTGTCCAGGTCCCGCCAGCGACGCTCGGAGGAATGATCGTAGAGGCTGCAGACTCCTCCACAAACCGGCCGGTTCAGAACACCGACATGCTCAACATGAATCTCAACCGTTCGAGACTCCTCGCTAAGATCCACAGAAGACACCGACCAAGAAGAAGTCAGGCCCAAGAGAGAGGTGAAGAAATCGACGTCGCGCGCGCAATAAGACTGCGCGAACCCACACAAATCTTCATAGACCCGTCAAAATACGAACGTTCACTGCGCAAAATCCAATTAATGGTCCAAGCAGTCACAACCAGCCTTAAGCAATTCTGTTAGTCCCGCGAAGATGAGTCAACTCGTACGAACAAAGCATAAGGAACGCCTCTTGATTGTTGTTACCATATTAGCTGGCACACTTACTGCCTACCTTTTATGGCACAACCAACGGCCGCTGCCTCAGGAAGTACACAGACCGTCTGAGGCAGCGGCTAAGGCAGCTGGTTTTTTTTCTGCCGATGATGCAGTTCGATCTGGCGAAGAGCGCCGCAAGTATCTTGCCCATGAGTACAGCAAGGGCACTCTTGACTCCCACGATTTGGAGTTCGTGAAGGAGACATTATCTTCTGGAAGTGAAGCGGCCAAAATTGGAGTGGTTCTTAACTTGGGTGCGCTCAGAGACGTTCGTCAACAAATCGCAATTGTGGATTTTATGGTGGGCCGTGCTATTAACGCAAAGCTTCATGAAGATTGGAGTTTTACGATCTCCCAGTGGGCCGCGCACCCCGATAACCGGCCGACGATCAATGCGCTGTTAGCATCAAAGAATCCAGAGCTTGCGATAATTACCCGGAAAGTGTTGGATGAACAGCAAAAGTCGAAAAAGCTATAATTGCCGCTTCAGGGCATTCTCAATGGTTGAATTGCTGGCTGCAATCTCAATAATTGCGTTGCTGGCAGCGTTCCTTCAGCCAGCCCTTGCTGAAGCGAAGCGGAGCTCCATCCGTCAGTCATGTCAATCGAACTTGAAGTCAATTGGAACTACTTTTCATTTGTATGTTGCAGACTATGACGACACGTATCCGATTGCTGTTGACGAATTCGCAAAAGAAAACCCCGAAAACATTCCCGAACCTCATCCGGCCCTTAATGATATTCCAATGATCTCAGATGCTCTCATTCCTTTTTCAGGCAATGAGAGGAGGATATTTAGGTGCCCCTCAGACGTAGCCCCGTTCAGCTTACTATCTGAGGGTATTGGCCCGTATGGCACATGGCCATCCGTGTTTGACTTCAACGGGAGTAGCTATTGGTTCAATTCCAATAATTACTATGGAAGAAGTGCATCCAAGGACGATCAGAGTTCATTGACACTGGCACATGACTCGGTTGCAAGTTGGCATTCTCCTTATGAGAACCCCTACGGGTACACGCCATCCCTTAACTTCTTATTCGGTGATGGGCACGTCAAGTATCGAGGACTGATAGAATGAGGTTAAGAAATTGCCCCGCTTGGATCAAGGATTTGTGCATATACATTTCAGCCTTGTGTGCCTTCACCTTCGTTGCCGCCCATTTTTCCAATGTTTATGGTCAAGGCGGTTCGCAACCTGCAGTTAAGAGAACTAGTGAAGAAGCAAATATTCTTAGAAAGGCGTTTAGCATCAAAGCGCATCAACCCGCTGTCATTGAGTTCATGGATTTCTAGCAGGTCTCGGAAAAAGGGGGGAGTTTGTTATGGTCGCACGCAAGTAAGTAGATAGGAAGTCGCGGATCGGCTCTATTCGCGTCCGCATAATTGCTTTAAGGTGTCAATTTAAGCCGTTTCTGGGCAGACGAGGCTGT